>NZ_KQ947393.1 GCF_001484965.1 Shouchella shacheensis
TTGCCCTTAACACGATTGAAGAGGGAGTCTTCTGTCGGAAAATGATAAAATTCCGAACTTCTACCCACCGGAGACAGCCATATGAAAGGAGTTAAGGTCGCTGACCCTGTCGGAGAAATCCGAACAAGCAGTGATAATCCGGACCAGACGAGAGGGTCAACAATGTTTTTAAACTCCAAAAGTTGAGTTATGAGAACAGCGCCAACCACAATGGCTTTTGTTCAGGTGCAAAAGCCTCGGTGGTACAGACGGATTCTGCTTCGAATCCTGAATCATGTGCGGTTCCAAGACTTGTCTCTGAAACATTGTTCGTAAAACCTGCATCGTCAAAACAAGACGGCGCGCTGTATGCGTTTAGCGTAAAATCAATAATGACTCGTTCCTCAGCATCTGCCTCGTCTTCCACTTGAATAATAAATCCAGTGCTAATAATAAGCACGACAACAATCAATGCGATCCAGCTTTGTTTCATTTTTTATTCGCTTCCTTCCATGTTCGTCCAGATGACCTTCTCTTTAGTGTATAAGGCAAGCTCTGCAGTCGGCAACCCTTAATTTTCGTTCCTGTTCCGAAAAGAAAGTAAGATTATCTCACATCTTCATGTACGCACTTTAAAATCATGTGATATATTGTTACATAAACCTACAAGGCAATGAGGTGGAGTGGAGTGTCTTACAAAGACAAAAAAGTGATTACAATCGGAGTCGTCAGTGAACTCACCGGGTTGTCAGAGAGAAAAATACGCTATTATGAAGAACGAAAGCTCCTCTTTCCAGACCGTTCTAAGGGAGGCACACGTAAGTATTCGTTTTTAGATGTTGAACGCCTCGTTGATATTGCCAACAAAATGGAAGATGGCATGCAGACATTTGAAATTCGCAAAATGGAACAAAAAGCAATGAAAAAAGAAGAAGTGCGAAATCGGATGCTTAGAGGGCAGCTTAATGCAGCGTTTAATATGCGCAAGTAGAAAAGGCACGGACCTATTTGTAACAACAAATCGGCCTTTTTGTGTGTTATATTCCCGTTCGGGTTACGCCTCTGCTCCTCGTTTCGCCGGATTCGCTCGCGTCAGAACCTCGATCGCTGTTCCAAAATCTTCTTCCCTCAATTCTCATTTTTTTGCATGAGTTTTTCCTCTAATAAGCCACACTAACGATATTGAGACACTCGAACGGAGGGAACGTACATCATGAACAAAATGAGCAAACGAGTACTCGCTATTCTTATTCCAGTGCTTCTTATCGGTTTGGTCCTTACCGTCCTCCCTAAGGAGACATCCGCGCCAGATGAGGGACCCACCACTTCTTTGCATCATCATCCAGAACCACTTTCCCTTCAAGCGAAGGACAAGCTCGTGGCCGAGGATTTGGCAAGAACGACGACGTTGTTTATATCCACTCTTTCCGAACAGCTTAAAGCTTGGGGCGAGGACCATGATGGGAATTTGACCGAGGAATTCGCAAGTGAACTTGAGGAGCACCCACATATTACCGGATTTGCGCTTATGGACGGGGATGAGATGATACAAAAGGCAGGGTCAATTACAAAGGTAGACCGAAGCTTCCTTGTCAACCAGCATGAACAAAGCCTTTTTTCCAACCCGTACGAGAAAAACGATAAGCAAATGCTTTTAATGGCGGAGTCAATGGACGATGGCAAGATGGTCGTTGGGGAAATTGATTTAAGCTTTGTTCAATCCTATGTGACTGAGATGGCTGCGATTTCCGATAGCGGTGGAACCTTCTTTGTCTCGGGAGAGCAGCCACACATTAATTGGGAGACAACGTCTGATTTGCCTGAAGCGATTGAAAGGGAGACCGTTCCGGGGCTTGGATGGGACATCTTCGTTCAGTCCGAGGAACAACCCCCGGGTCCAGCCTTTAAAAATCATCAAGCGGTTGTGAAGCTGCAAGAACCTGAGAAGATTGGCGCCTTGCTCGCTGACCATGCAGGACTGACTCTCCTGTCAACTAACAAGCCTTACTTTGTTGTGGCGAGCCATAATCTGGAAGCCGAGGCACTCGCAGACGCCCTTTCTGAAGATGAACGCGTGCTTCTCGCTGAACCCAATTACCACTTTCATAACCAACTCATCACGGACAATGAGGAGGTGGCGCCCAATGACGAGTTCTATGACCACCAATGGAATCTTGAACAGATGGAAATCGAACCAGGCTGGAATCTTGCGGATGGCGAAGACACAACGATCGCCATTGTAGACACTGGCGTCGATCCTGCTCATAAAGATCTTGCCGACAAGATTGTCGATGGCTATAATGCTATTGATGATTCTGATGACTTCCAGGACGAGAACGGTCACGGCACGCATGTTGCAGGCATTGCCGCAGCGATGACAAACAATGTAGAAGGCATTGCTGGTGTTTCGTGGGCAAGCAAAATTATGCCGATCAAAGTCTTAGACGATAAAGGGGAAGGATCTTCCTTCTCTGTGGCAAGAGGCATTTACTGGGCTGTCGACCACGGGGCAGATGTTATTAACATGAGCCTCGGTGATTATTATCACTCGGAAGCGCTCTACGATGCCATTGTCTATGCACACGATCATGACGTGATCCTCATCACCGCTTCTGGCAATGACAACGTCAGCGATCCAATGTTTCCAGCAGTCTATCCAGAAGTCTTGACGGTTGCTGCGGTTGACGATATGCGAAACCGCGCCTTCTTTTCAAACTTCGGCATTCATATTGACGTCTCTGCACCAGGGGAGCACATTCCTAGCTCTTACTTGGACAACCAGTATGTGATCCTCTCCGGCACATCGATGGCCTCTCCTCATGCGGCCGGACTGGCAGCCCTCGTTCGCTCGCTTGAACCAGAGCTTTCCAATGAGGATGTGCTCAATTTGATTTGTGCCACCTCTTCGGAGCTTGGCCTAGAGGGCCATGATCCTTACTATGGCTTTGGAGAAATCGATGTAGAAAACACGCTCAAGCTGCTACAGGAGGATATGGAGGAATAATCTTTTAGAGAAAAAGGGGCTGTCCCATATGAGACAGCCCTTCAGTCGGTTTAGGAACGATCGACGTCGCCCGTCACGTTCTCCACCGCGACCTCCTCTGACTGTGTTTTGAGTTTGACGTCTCCGTTAATATCCAGCAGGTTCACAGCCCCACTCACGTTTTGCACGGAGGCTGACCCGTCGTATTGCTCTATGGCGATATCCGCCTCTCCCATCACAAGCGTTGCAGCACCTCCGGACTCACGCAACGAAAGCGAGCCACTCGTTTTGTGAACGTCAAGCGTCCCTTCGATCTGCTGAATCGTCGCCATTCCTGACCCTCCATCTGTAAAAGAAAGGGCTCCATTCAGGTTGGCTACCTCTGTGTCTCCCGAGCCGTGATAAAGCGTGACGCCCCCATCGACATCTTCAATCGTCAATCGACCCGAGCGATGCTCCACATCAACCGCGAGTGAAGCAGGCATAACGATTTCTACATCTATTCTGCCTTTTCTCGCCTCTTGCCCTTGACGAACCTCAGATATAACGACAATTTGGTCGCCTTCTTGCTCCATGTCGAAAACCATCTGTTCCTCACCGTAGCGAACCGCTTCTTCTTCATCCTTCGCCGTGGCACTCGACGTGGCCCTCGCCTGCACAGAGGTGACCTCATCGCTCCCCGTGATCGTCACACGGCCTTGGTCATGCTTTACCCTCAGCTCGTCTATGCCCTCCGCGGAGACTTCCATTTCCTCTTCGTACTCGTATGTAACCATATTACACGCAGCAAGCATGAACAACATAGCCGCGAGAACGGTTCCTTTTGCCCATCGTTTCATCCCATTTCCCCCCTCTTACTCCCTCTATAGTTTAGAGGGGAATGGTCAAAAGAAGCAAGCGATTCCTGATCTACGCCTCTAGCCTTCGTCTAAAGGGAAGGATGACTGCCGGCGGTTGCTCGTGGTGTCTATATTCTGTGGTGTAGCCTTCCTTCTCTCTTTTTAAAAACGTTTTCTTGCGAATCGGTCGTGGGGCTGACCAAGCAACAGAATCGAGGTTCTGCCAGCTGTCGTGGGTGATGTACTCCTGCTTATAATAGTAAGAGCGGCCACTTGGATAGAACTCACAGATGTATCTAACCGTTTGTTTTGTATGCATGAGCACACCCTCCTTTACCCGTAGTATGAACCGATAGTCTTCCTGATATAACTTGAACTCCTCTATGGCTTTCTTGACAGACGCTTTCAACACCTAGTAGGATAAAGAGGCATAGACTGATTCGGCCGCATGAAAATACTCAAAAAAGAAGTGATTCCTTTGTTCGATACGTTGAAAAATCGCTCCATATCTGACGATGACATTGCCAATTTGATTATTCCATCTGACAAAGTCGCACATGTCCAGCTGAACAACCCGCTTGAGCATGCCCTACTCGTCCTTATTAAATCCGGCTACACAGCAATTCCTGTTCTAGATTCTTCCTTTAAGCTTGCTGGGACCATCAGCAAGTCACTCATCCTTGACTCTCTCCTTGGCGTGGAGAATTTTGAGCTTGATCGCCTGTCTGAAAAAAAAGTAGCCGAAGCCATGGATGTCAATGCCCCTTGCATTTCGCCAGACGCCACATTCTCCAAAGCGCTCTCACTCTCCATCAATCATCCATTTCTATGCGTTGTCGACCATGAGCAAGCCTTCAACGGCATTTTAACGCGTAGGTCCATCCTTGCCCTCATCAGCAAACACCTTCATCAACACTAGAGAAGTGAGTACAGGCCACAAAGATCAACCATCTTCTGGCCTGTCTACTTTTCGTCATCAAAGAGCCTTTGAATTTGAGTTTTTCTCGCTTTAAACATGGTTTTCAAGCCACGTTCTATCAAACGAGCAGGCAGCTTAGAACGAAATGCAATTTCATCTGTGAGGACGATCTCTTCTCCCTCCCTGCGAAAACGATGCGTATGCTTCCAGTAGGAAAAGGGAAACGGAGGTTTTTTTGCTTCATCCGTAAAGAAGTAAGGCGCTCGCACGTCTGTAATCACTGAACTCCATTGAATGCGGAAAAGCAGGAGGTGAATACGAACGTTGACTTCCTCTTCCTCTTTCACTTGAACGGAGACCTTCGGAAAAGATTGCACCGCCTCCAAATTTGTCGGATCTGAAAAGAAATCCCACACTTGCTTCATAGATGCCTGAATTCTCGTTTCATATGAAAACACAAATGTATCCAATCGTCTCCCCCCTTACAAATACAGTTGAACGAGCATTCCTTTTAACTCCCCTATCTGTTCGAGAAGCTCAAGCTCGCTTTTTTGCTCGTCAAACACGTTCTCGGTTAAGGATAATAGCTCTTTATCCACCGTTTGAATCAGCGTGTATGGCTTATATCGTCCATCTCTGAAGCTTCCCGCCTTATCATCAAGCTTCAGTCCGAGCGTCACCGCTTCGTCCATGCAGCGCTTCACCATTTGTTTAAACGCATGCAAGTCCGCCGCGGTGCGTTTGCTCGCTAGACGCTTTCCCTGTTCTTCTAATGCGGACAGGTTTGCCTTTTGCTCCTCTCGCTTTGTGAGCTGTAAGGAGTGATTCATCGCCTCTCGGAACGTTGATGATGCTTGCGGCGCTATCGCCTTTGCCTTCGTCACCATCACAGGGTTCCCGCTCTGTCTCATACGATCTACGTCCACGGCTCTTCTCCTCCTTGACCTGATGCTTTCTCATTTTTCAAGATTCGTTTGAAACTTGCCTAATGTTCGGGTATTATGAGAGTATGTTACATTGATTCGTTTATGGAGGTGTTGACCGTGATTAATGATTCGCATTTATCCAACTCACACACTGTCTATCAATCTTGTATGGAGCAAGTAATCATGTGTCTATACGCGTATCACCGCGAACACCAAAGAGCTCCAACGATCCCAGAAATATCTGTCCGAACGGGCGTGCCCGAAGAATTAATTTTAGAAAGTATGGAATTCAGCCAAAAATAGCGTCTGCCAGCCAACCACGCGCGGCTATAAGCCGCGCGTGGTGAGTGATGAGAGCCCAGCAACATCTTCTACCGTCAGTTTCCCACTTGCGATGCCTGATCCACAATCGCCACAATCGCTTGCGCTGCTTTTTCCAGTTCAGCGATGGCGATCCGCTCGTTGGTCGTATGGATCTGCTCGTACCCAATCGCCAAATTGATCGTCGGGATGCCAAGCCCAGCGATAATATTTGCATCGCTGCCCCCGCCACTTGCACTTAGTGACGTCTTTAAACCAAGCGCGTGAAAAGCGTGTATCGCTGTCTGCACGACTTTTGCTTGCTCGCTTTCCTTATAGCCCGAATAGACCAAGTCGACGTCTACCTCGCAACTTGTCTTCATTTCCGCTGCTGCCGACTCAAATCCTTTTTTCATCGCTTCCACTTGCTTTGTGAGCTTGTCCCGTTCGAGAGACCGAGCCTCTGCCGTAATTTCCACATAATCACAAACAATGTTGGTTTGTGTCCCACCTTCAAAGCGACCGATATTCGCCGTTGTTTCGGAATCAATGCGTCCAAGCGGCATTTTCGAGACGGCTTTGGAAGCAACGGAAATCGCTGATATTCCTTTTTCAGGTTCAACACCAGCATGTGCCGTTTTCCCATAGACCTTCGCTTTCAGCTTTGCCTGAGCAGGGGCTGCCACAATCATGGCGCCCACGGAACCGTCACTGTCCAGCGCATAGCCATAATCGGCGACGATGCGCTCGCGCTCCAGCTGCTTTGCGCCTACAAGACCTGATTCTTCTCCGACTGTGATGATAAACTGAACCGTGCCATGCTCACGTTTCTCTTCATTAATCGTTCGAATCGCTTCAAGCATAGCAGCAATCCCCGCTTTGTCATCTGCGCCAAGGATCGTCCGTCCATCCGATGAAATATACGTTTCATCCAACTGCGGCTCTACCGCTTTGCCTGGAACGACTGTATCCATATGCGAGGTAAAATAAATCGCGTCTGCCCTCTCCTTTGTTCCTTTCCATGTGCAAATCAAGTTGCCGGCCCCGTGTCCGGTCGCCTCTGCGGCTCGGTCTTCATAGACGTCAAGGCCAAGGCTTGTGAACTTCTCTTTGAGAACGGCGGCAATTTCAGACTCAAACCCTGTCTCCGAGTCGATCTTTACAAGTTCAACAAATTCATCGATTAATCGTTGCCTATTCACTATTATCACTCCATTCTTCATCCACTTATTCTATCTCAAAAAACGGATGAAATCACGTTAGTCGCTGCTTTCACTTTCACAAAGTTCGATGAGCACTCCTCCTGAGAACGAAGGATGGATAAAGGCAACGGCGCGTCCGTGACTACCTAAAACAGCCTCGTCTGTTGTAAACCTGAGCCCTTGCTTGCTCAAAGCGGCCATTGTTTGCTTCAAGTTCTTCGTGGCATAAGCGAGGTGATGCAGCCCCTCTCCATACTTCTGCAAAAACCGCCACAGCGCTTTGTTCGACGGCAGCGGTTCAATCAGCTCAATCGAACAGCGAGAAGCTTGAAGAAATGTTGCACGAATGCCATGATCTCGCAACACAAACATCTCTGTCGCTTGTGCTTGAAACCGTTGTTCATACTTTGCGGTAGTGGTCTTTAAACAGGGAGAGGCAAACGCAATATGATCCAATTTCAATTCGTTCCCTCCAATAACTGTCAGAATTCCCCGAATGACCCCCCTTGTCCTGCGGTTCATTTTTATGTAAACTACTAAGAAGAAGTACTCAGGAGCGGGGAGGGGTATGCATGCCGCGCAAAATGCAGCGTGTGATTGTCTATATCATGATTGGAACAATTGTTCTTAGTGGAATCATGATGGGCTTTGTTGGCTTAGGTAGCGGGCTTTAAAAGGACTTTCCGAGAAACAAACCAGGTTGACGTGTCGTCAGCCTGGTTTTTCTAGTTCCGGAGTGGCGCTCACTCCTCGCCCAGAGAGTGTTCCTCCAAAAAGCCCGCTTCCAGACCTAGCGTCTTAAATGACTTCTCACTATTAACCACCAGTACTTTGGAGCCTATATCAACACGGTCGTATAAACGCTCCACGGTTGCGTTCGCTAACCTGATGCAGCCGGCAGAAGCCGAATAGCCGATCGAGCCGGGCCGATTTGTGCCATGCAACCCAAATGTTCGCCCGTCGGTTCCGTTGGCATCAAACCCAATCCACCTTGTCCCCAGTGGGTTCTTAGGATCCCCGCCGGCGATGTCCTTCTTTCTATAATACGGTTGTTCAGCCTTCACCACCACCGTAAATAAACCATCCGGCGTCTCATCCCCCTTTTTCCCTGTCGCCACCGGGTGCACTTCAGCGATATGTCCCGACTCAATCAATGCCAGTTGGTTGGTTTTCACATTGACAATAATCGTTGCTTCGTCCATCTGAAACTCATCAGGAAGGGGATACGAGGTAGTGAGCATGAGCAAAACCGTAAGCAAAAGTGAAAGACGCATCCTATAGGCTCTCCTTTTATAATGATACGTCTAGCTTTCGCTTGTTTGCCGCGTCTTATCCTTTTTGTTTGCCCACAACCGTTCCTTGACATGGAGGTATTGCTCAAATTCATGCATCATGTAATAAAGCGAAGAGCGCACTTCAAATTCCGTTCTTGTTGTAGGAAGAGGCATCTGCCTGAATTCTTCACGCATTTCCTCGAGCCTAAGCAAAAAATACGGGACAGAATTCGTTGGACTTACAGCGGTCGAAAGCTCCTCTAAGAAATCAGCCACCGACTTGCTTTGCGTCACCGCCTTACTCATTCGAGCCAAATAAGGCATCAGCCGCTCAATGATCTCAAGCTGTTTTTCACGCATGTGAAAGTAATGATAGTAGTGGTCTTCTTCGCGCAGCAAATGGTTGTTCAACGATCGCAACGCAAGGGCTTTGCCTCTCTTCAACTGATCATCCAGCTCCGGAATTTCCTCGCCGCTCCAGTCGCTTTCCCCGTTTCGAATAAAAACAGAGAGCTCCCTGAGAATGACTTGCATTTTTTCCTCAATGTCCTTTCGATACTGGCGCAAATCCCTTTCTACCGATGGCATATACAAGTTCATCAAGAGGGCCGTCCCAATACCAATCAAGATCAGTTGCAGTTCGTTCAGGAAAAAATGGACGGAAACGCCTCCTACCACGTATAAATGAAGGACAATCACAGAACTCGTCACAATCCCCTCTTTGGCACCAAGGGGAAGAACTGCAGGAATAAAACAGAGAATGAATAAGCCGAGCGAAAGCGGATGGTACCCAAAGATCTCAAAAATAATCGCGCTAAGCACTAACCCGACCATACAGGCCACAAATCGAGCCCAGGAAACACGCATTGAGTTTTTGCGTGTCACAGAAATGCAGAGAATGGCAATGATAGCAGCAGAGCTAGCGAACTCCAGCCCCATCCACTCAGCTACTGCAATAGCGATCGTAGCCCCTACCGCTGTTTTTAATGTTCGATATCCAATTTTAAATGGCATTCGCATTGTTTTCCAATTCTCCATAGTTTTCCTAAGTATAGCATGAACGCAAACAACCGAAAAGCAGAGGCGCCCTGCTCACGAGCGACAAGTTCTGGAGCGACGGCAGATCAAGTCCGAACTTGACTTGAACTGGCGGCGTGAAGAAACCTCGAGCGAGTGGGCGCCGGAGCTAGACAAACCGAAAAGCGCAGGCGGGTTGGTCAGAAGCGAGGATTTTGGAAGGCCTGACAAAAGAAATCCGATTTTAGATTTCGTTGTCAGGACTGAAAAATCTCGAGCTTCTACCCGCCGGAGCTAGACAATACCGAAAAGCAAAGACGGGTTGAACAGAAGCGCGAATTTTGGAAGGCCTGGACTAGAAATCCCGGTTTTGGATTTCGGGCCAGGACTGAAAAATCTCGACGCTTCTACCCGCCGGAGCTAGACAAAAAAAACGAACGACTAGTGTCGTTCGTTTTTTTGACGTTACATGTCGCCGTCGTCATCCATTTCACCATCGTCCATTTCATCGTCATACATTTCATCGTCCATTCCGCCGTCCTCTTCCGTCGGCGCTGTTGGCTCACCCGGTTCATCCATCTCGCCTTCTCCGCCACATGCCGCGAGAACACCTACACTCATCATACCAGCCATCGTTGAATACAGCAGTTTCTTTTTCATGTGAAACGCCTCCTTCTTAAGATTAGGATCTTTCTTACTCTATGGAATACCCTCTGAGCCTTGAGGAAAACATCCAACGCTTTATTTTAACAATTTTTGAGATTCTGCAAGGTTTTCATAGATTTTACGATGTCAGGACGAAATACTCGAGCTTCGATCCGCTGGAGGGGTAAATAAAGGAGACCCCACACCTCAGTGCAGGATCTCCCTCCGTTACTTACGGTCTTTGCGATCCTCTTCATCTTTCTTAGAATCGCTTACCTTTTCGTAACCATCCTCTTGCAGCTCACTTCGGACTTCTTCGTAGATTTCATCACGAAGCTCTTCTTTAAACTCATCGTAGACATTTTCACGAATCTCATCTTTGAACTCTTCATAGGTATTCCCGCGAAGGTCTCCTTTAATTTCTTCAGAGACTTCGTCTTTTAACTCGGCATACATGTCTTCACGTATTTCTTCTTTAATAGAGCTAATACGACGTGTATTCCGCTTCCTGCGCTCAAACTGAAAATCGCGCGACATCATGATAAAGACGGATAGGACCATGAACAAGAGAATAAATGAAAAGGGGAGAGCCGCTGTAATCGCTGCTGTTTGCAAGGCATCTAGTCCCCCGCTCCCACTACTTAACAGCAAGACTCCTGCCGTACCTGCAATCAGCGCCCCCCACAACACCTTGAGCTTAAATGCCGGATTGTCATTCCCAAAGTCCGTCATTGTTCCAAGCACGAATGTTGCCGAATCGGCTGAGGTGATGAAAAAGATAAAAATCACAATAAGACCGAGTATGCTCATAATCGTTGTCATTGGCAAATGGCCGAGCATCGCAAACAACGCGACTTCCTCATTCGTTTGGGCCACATTGGTAATCGAAGAAATGCCTTGTTCCAACTCAAAGTTCAAGGCGGTTCCCCCGAAGATCGAAAACCAAATCAATGCGAGCGCTGTGGGCACAAGCAAGACCCCAGCCATAAATTCCCGCACCGTTCTCCCTTTGGAAATGCGCGCAATAAACATGCCCACAAAAGGGGACCACGACATATGCCAAGCCCAAAAGAAAATCGTGTTCCCTGCTAACCAGTCTCCGTTATTAAACGTTTCTGTCCCCGTCGCCATCGATACAAAGTTTGAGACATACCCACCCAGTGTGTGCACGATGCTATTTAACACATAAAGCGTCGGTCCAAAAAATAACACAAACATCATAAGAATCAAGGCAAGGGTGAGATTGAGGTTTGTCAGCCGTTTAATTCCCTTCTCGATCCCAACAAGTGCTGATAAGATAAACAGCACCCCTACAACAGCAATAATAACAAGCTGGGTCCAAATGTTGTTTGGGATAGGACTAATATAGGAAAGCCCCCCTGAGATTTGCATTGCACTTAGCCCAAATGTCGTGGCGACACCGGCACAAGTCGCAATAACCGCTAAGATGTCAATGCCTCGCCCTGCCCAGCCATTTACCTGGTTCCCAAGCAACGGATAAAACGCGGAGCTAATGAGCGCCGGGCGGTTTTTTCGATACATCACATACGCAAGCGTCAGACCCACCACTGAAAACACGCCCCACGCGTGTAATCCCCAGTGGTAGACAGCATAGCGAAGGCCGGCTTCTGCCGCGTCTCGCGTCTCGGCCGTGTATTCTGGAGGAGGGTTTAAATAGTTCAACACCGGTTCTGCCACACCAAAGAAAACAAAACCAACGCCAATACCAGCAGCAAATAGCATCCCAATCCAAGATATGTAGGAAAACTCTGGCTCATCCTCTTTCTTCCCAAGCTTCAACCTGCCAAAAGGGGAGAGAATTAAAATAAAGCCAAATAACACAAAAAAGCTCAAAAGAAGCATGTAAAACCAACCAAACCGCTCGGTAATCCAATTTAGAGCCGAGCCAGAGGCAGTTCCTAGCGTGTCTGGGGAGACTGCTCCCCAGAGGACGAATAGCCCCATGAACGTCGCAGAAATAACAAGGACGGGATTCAACGCTTTGTTTTTTGTCGTTTCTTTCATAGATTGCTTCTGTCTTTTCCGCATCCTTCGCGCTCCTATTAAAAGACAGAGTTGCCCTTCTTTCCATATCACTTAGGAGAGTGCGTATTCTTAAAGATAACGATTCGAAGAGACAAACAGGTGAATAAGCCAGCTTCTTTTCCCGTTCATTATCAAACATTATTCAGCTCCGTGACTTCCCTGTCAACCCTATACTATGCAAAAAAGAGTCGTTCTATCCTCTCTACAGTGTATTCTCTTTCGCTTAGAACCCAAACGCCGTCAGCAAAAGGTGGATCAAAAACAGGAACCCAATCATGTACATCGCTGCAGCAACTTCTTTTTTCTTGCCGGCAAAAATGTGAAGAAGGGGATAGGCGACAAAACCAAACGCAATCCCGTCGGCAATCGAGTGTGTCAGCGGAATCAACGCCACGGTGAGGTAAGCAGGAAACCAGCTGAGGATGGACTCAAAGGAGATATTTCCCAAGGACCTCACCATCATTCCACCTACGATCAAAAGCACCGGTGCAATCGCACTGTCGGGAATCTGAGAGACAAGCGGCAACGCAAAGATTGTTAAAGCAAACAAGACCCCCGTCGTTAGTGAAGACAGCCCCGTTCTGCCTCCAGCTGAAATTCCTGCGGCCGTTTCCGCAGTGGCGATCGTCGGACTCGTACCAAACAAGCCGGAGCTCATCGCTGAAGCAGCACTTGCTTGAAGCGCCCGTTTCATTTTCTCATGCCGCTTCAAATCCGTCACATAACCGGAAATCAGTCCAATATTTTCAAAGGTAAGCACCATAGTCATCGCAAACACAGAGGTCCAAAAGGCAACTGTCCAGACATTGGTAAACGCCATTTGCCAGAACACGTCCCCGTACCCGCTAAAGGACAGGTTCACCGTTTCTTGCGCCGTCCCTACTCCAAGAATGTTTCCAATAAAGACGCCACAAACGATCGCCCAAAGAAAGTGACCTGGGACGTTGCGAACATACAGCCAGATCGCCAACGCAAACGTAAGTAGCGAAGCGAAGGGGAGCGGTTCCGAAAGCGTAGACAGCTGTACAAACGTATCTGGATTCGCTTCAATTAACCCTCCCTTTTCTAGACCAATAAAGGCAAGAAAAAATCCAATTCCCGCCGTAACCGCATGCTTCATCACATCCGGGATCGCGCGATTCAGCAGATCGGCAAGCTTTGTGAACGACACCACCGTAAAGAGAAACCCCGCAATGAAGACGACCGCGAGCGCCTCCTGCCAGTGCATCCCCGCTCCGTGCACAAAGGTAAACGTGAACATCGCGTTTAACCCCATCGCCGGCATGAGGATTATCGGTGCATTGGCATGAAACGCCATGATGAGACAGCCTACAAACGACGTTATAATGGTGGCCATGATCGCCCCTTCAAGAGGAAGGCCGGCATCCGCCAAAATCGCACTATTGACAGCGACAATATACACCGCTGTTAAAAACGCAATCACTCCAGAGGTGACTTCCTGTTTCACAGAAGTTCCGTGATTCTGAAGTCGGAAATACTGTTTTATATGTTCCACTTTTTTCACACTTTCAAACTAGCCCTCACCCACCCGGTGCTTTCGCACCATCACACATCGTAGCACAGCTCTTCACAGAACGAAAGCACGGCATTAAGCAGATGATAGGAACTCCCACGTGCGGGCATGTTATACTAGAAATACGCATCTTAGAAAGGGTGAGAGTATGGCGACACACAAGTTGGCTACGTTCGCAGGCGGATGTTTTTGGTGTATGGTCAAGCCATTTGACTCCTATGACGGGATTGAATCCGTGGTTTCCGGCTACACGGGCGGCCACACCGAGAACCCCACGTACAAAGAAGTGTGTAGCGAAACCACCGGCCATTTTGAAGCCGTTCAAATTACGTACGATCCTTCCGTCTTTCCTTATAGCAAGCTGCTAGAAACATTCTGGCAGCAGATTGACCCTACCGATCCCGGCGGGCAGTTTCACGATCGAGGCGACTCGTATCGCACAGCCATTTTCTACCACGACGAAGAACAGCGTAAAGAGGCCGAAGCCAGCAAGCAAAAATTGGAAGAAAGCAATCGCTTTGACAAACCCATCGTCACCCTCATTTTGCCGGCAGCTCCCTTTTATCCGGCAGAGGACTACCATCAAGATTATTATCAAAAGAACCCGTTCCACTATACGATGTACCGAAAAGGATCTGGCCGAGAAGCCTTTATACAAAACCACTGGAAGGAGTCGATCTAAATGGCTGAAAACAAAGACGCCCTCAAAAAAAAGCTCACGTCCATGCAGTATCATGTCACACAAGAAAACGGAACCGAACCTCCTTTTAAAAATGAGTACTATGACAATACCGAGGAAGGCATTTACGTCGATGTCGTCTCCGGAAAGCCGCTTTTTTCTTCTACGGACCAATACGACGCCGGGTGCGGCTGGCCGAGCTTCACGAAACCAATCGTCGACGAAGAAGTGCTGGAAAAAGAAGACCGCAGCCACTTCATGGTCCGCACGGAGGTTCGCAGCAAAGAAGCCGACTCCCACCTCGGCCACGTCTTCCCAGACGGCCCGGGCCCAGATGGCCTGCGCTACTGCATCAACTCCGCAGCCCTGAAGTTTATCCCGAAAGAGAAGCTTGCAGAGGAAGGGTATGAGGTTTACGAGAAGCTGTTTGACTAATGACTGAACACTTGAGGCATGATGCCTCAAGTGTTTCTTTTATTGATTTTGGTTCATGCTAAATTCTCGTTCAACCGTTCCGAGTCCTTCACACACATCCGCACTTTTTTCACGCACATCCCTCTCACGCATATCCGAGCCCTTCTTACGTACATCCGCCCCCCTCTCCCCCGCATCCGCGGGCTTCTCACGCACATCCATGCCTTCTCGTGCACACCCGAGACTCGTCGCCATTGATTTCGACATTCCCCTAAGAAAACCGTGTTCTTTCAACATTTTTCAATTGAGCTTTCCGAGGAATCTGGTATGATTAAAAAGGATACTATTTTGCTTTAAAAGGATGATGAAAATGGAAACGCGTACAGAGCGAGATACGATTGGTGAAATTGAAGTTCCAGCGGATCGCTATTGGGGAGCGCAAACACAGCGTAGCCTTGAGAACTTTAAAATTGGGACTGAAAAGATTCCAGTAGAAGTCGTACATGCCTTTGCTCAGCTGAAAAAAGCAGCAGCGGTTGTCAACGGTTCTTTGAAAGGACTTGACAAGAAAAAGGTCGAGGCGATTTCACATGCCGCCGATCGCGTGACTAGTGGCGAAATTGATGACCACTTCCCTCTTGTGGTTTGGCAAACGGGGAGCGGGACACAATCGAATATGAACATGAATGAAGTGCTTGCTTATCTAGGGACGGCTTACTTAAAAGAACAAGGCAGCGACCTCACTATCCACCCAAATGATGACGTCAATCATTCTCAAAGCTCAAACGACACCTTCCCTACGGCAATGCACGTAGCGACGGTCGTTTACGCTGAAAAGGAACTTTTGCCAGCGATTCGTCGTTTTAAAGGAACGCTTGAGGAGAAAGAAAACGCATTCCAAGACGTCGTGAAAATTGGGCGCACACATCTACAAGACGCTACTCCTCTGACATTCGGTCAAGAGATTAGTGGTTGGAAGCATATGCTCGCTACGTGTGAGACGATGATCAGCGAATCGCTTGAGCATGTTCGAGCGCTCACCATCGGCGGCACAGCTGTCGGGACAGGCCTCAACGCTCCGATCGGCTTCAGCGAAGAAGTGTCCAAGCAACTTTCCGAACAAACCGGTGCGACGTTTAAAGCGTCGAAGAACCACTTCCATGGCCTGACAAGTCATGATGAGCTTGTCCATTTTCATGGCGCTCTCAAAGGACTGGCTGCTGATGCCTTTAAAATCGCGAACGACATTCGCCTACTCGCAAGCGGTCCGCGCTGTGGAATTGGAGAAGTCCTGATTCCTGCCAACGAGCCAGGAAGCTCGATTATGCCGGGCAAGGTTAACCCTACGCAAAGCGAGGCGCTGACTATGGTGGCTGCTCAGGTGCTAGGCAATGACGCCACGGTCGGGTTCGCAGCAACGCAAGGACATTTTCAACTCAACGTGTTTAAGCCGGTGATCGTTTATAATGTGCTTCAATCAATGCGCTTGCTTGCGGACGGGCTGAACAACTTCCACGACAAATGCTTGATTGGGCTGGAAGCAGATGAAGAAAAAATGACGCAAAGCTTGAACGAGTCCTTGATGCTTGTGACGGCACTGAACCCGCATATCGGCTATGAGAATGCGGCAACGATTGCGAAGAAGGCTCATGCGGAGAATACGACGCTAAAGGAAGCAGCAATTGAATTCGGGCTGCTAACGGAAGAGCAATTTGACGAGTATGTCATACCAAAGGAAATGATCTCACCAAAATAAACTCAGGGGAGAGACTCGAATCCCACAAAAGAGAAGTGGTGTCGCCCTAGAAGACTAGGGCAACCCAACCGATTCATTATACATTGGGAAGTCCTACAGAAGATCAACCTCAAAAAAGCCATCGCCTGCTGTTTGTTATTAGTCTGCCACAGGCGATGGTTTTCATATATAGCATTACGGCAAGTTGTCAGCCATGCCATTTAAAACGTTACATTAATCCAAATTAGCTGTGTTAGCATTGTTTCCAGGAGGATTAACCCAATCCGGTGGACCACCTCTGCCTGGTGGTTTCACCCCACTTGGTGGGCCTCCCCCTCTTTTTGCCTCTACCACTTTCAAGCCTTGCCCCATATCAGAACCAAGGATGTAATTTTTGTGCAAAAACACCCCCCAAACGTTGGCAGATTCAGGAACATAGGACGCCATTTCCTTCGGATGATGAGGGTTGGTGATATCTACCATGCGAATACCGTCCGAGTAATGAGACAGATACAACGTGTTGCCTCTTACTTTCGGGTCGTGAACTGTGTAAGTGCCTGGCAAACGCTCATCAGGATCAATTTGTTCCGCTGAATTTTCCGTTTTGAAATCACTGATTAGTTTCGGATTGCTTTTATCCTTAATGTCATAGATGCGTGTATATCCCCAACCGCGTTCAAATTCCTCATCGGCCGGATCGGGATTGAATACTTCGCGTGTCTCAATTAAGATGTTTCCCCCTCGTGCGAGTGCGGCGGAGTGCGCTGCTCCTTGCACGTGACGCTCATAACTTGTGTTCCCTACAACCTCAGGATTTTCGGGATCACTGATATCCATGATAACTGTGCCAAGGTCCCAATAAGAGATGTAGGCGTATTTCCCTGATGGATCAGTAATCACACTGTGGGCAAAAGCGGTTCTGTTAGCCCCTTCATCATCCGTATAATTTAGACCATTGAAGTCTTCAGCATCGATTAACTCACGGGGATCCCAGTTGTACAATTCCTCAGGATTGGTGGGATCGCTGACATCGACGATGGAGAAGTCATGAAAGTCTCCCTCCGTATAGTAATCCGCGTAAATGTTTGCTGTAAGTAATAGTGCACGATTTCCCTGGGTTGTTAGATACAATTCATGTGTACCGGTAGCAACTTCTTCAGGCAGTGCGTAGTATCCCAGTTTTTGCGGCTCTTCAGGGTTGGTAACATCATATAGAACCGTCCCGCTTTGTTTTGTTTCATCCTGCGTGTACTTTTGAACGCTGACTACAGCCAGATCTCCCTGGAAATGAGGTGTATCGACACTCTTTACAATCACTTTCTCTTGCCAGGTACCAGGGATGTCATTGGCAAATACAGCCACTTCTTCAGGGTTTTCGGGGTCACTCATGTCAAACACCCGTACCCCTTCATTAGATCGGGCTCCTACGTGAGTTCCCAAGTAGGCGTAATCTTTATAAGCATACACATCAGCGGTCGTTACAGGAACTCCTTTAACTTCTTCCAATTCAACGGCCGCCTTTTCTTCCAGTTCAGCAATTTGTCCATTATTCGGTTTCACTTCCATTTTTGCTACTCCGCCAAAATTAGCTGGACCAGCCTCTACAGGTTTTGATAAACCTTTGGCATGTTCTTCAGGTCCAAGGTTACAGGCATAAGCAATAGGCGCACTGAACATCAAAGCCGCTAGTGAACCAACAACAAAAACACTCTTTAACGTTTTTTTCACCCAACCTTTCCCCTTTCAATCGTTATTAGACTGCAGCATGTAGACGCTTGTCCCAGTCTTCCCTTCATGATACATAGTGAAGGTAAGATTTAAAATGGTAAAAATTCAGTATTTTTATACCCGAAATATATTTTTTACGGTTATATAAACCCATTACTTTAGATTTATTTCAGGCAAGACGAAAAGAAAAACTTCAATGTCTTGGTTGTTTCGTGTTTATAAGGGTTTCACGGTGAGCTTAAAGCATCATCTACTTCGTAACCGTTTGTCATGTTTATGGCACTAAGGGGTTGACCAAAGGTGGGACACCCCTTAGTGTTTTTCCATTCAGTTAACGGGAGTCAAGATAGAAGAATCAAACATAAGGAGGTTGCATTCATGGATGTTTTTTCGCTTTCGCTGTATCTCACCTTCATCCCTGTTGGCGACTAATGATCATCATCGTCGTTAACATGAACAAATCCCGCAGTCCTGAGAAATAGCCGACGTTTGACATTAACCTAAGTTGCTAAGTTTATAGCGGGTGGCAGTGAACAATTCCTCACGCTTCGTATCATATAGCGTGGCGATTTTCTCTGCCAAATCTGAGCTCACATGCCGTTTTCCAGACTCAATCTGTGACATATACCCCGTTGAAATTCCCACTTGCTTGGCTGCTGCCTCTAGGCTGTACCCGTGTTGCTGTCGTAAGATTCGAATTTCATTCATGGTTACTCCTCCTTATGTTGGGCGTACTGACGTTCTATTATTCATTTTACTACGCATATTGCGTAAATAGCAATTCTTTTTGCGTATTTGAGCGAAATTTTACAAAATGAAAAGTATAATAACCGCATGAACGCTTTTCTAAGAAAGGATGAGCAGCGGTTATGTTTGCTACCCGGTTAAAAGAATGTCGCATTCAACGTGGACTGACGATGAAAGAGCTTGGGGAGGCCCTCAACATGTCCCCCTCCACCATTTCTGGTTATGAAACGGGCAACCGAATGCCCGACTTAAGTAGTTTAAAACAACTGGCAGACTATTTTCATGTAAGTACCGATTATTTAATTGGCCGGGCCCCCAAGAACAAGCAACCTTTCCTCTACGAAGAAACGATGTCCGATGAAGAACTTGAATTTCTAAGAGAATCCTTAGCGGCGTTCCGAAAGCACCGCCGCTAGAGTACCTCATCGTACGTATAGCGAACCACATACTTGTCCGTTCGCAACTTTTTCACTTCAACGAGTGGCCCAATTTCATAGCCATGTTGCCAGTTGTCCTCAAGCTTCGCCTTTAGGCAGCCTGCTTGAAATTTCGAACGAAATACTTCCTTATAGTATACCCAATGGGGCTTATACCTCTTTTTCATTTTAATATGAGCTAGCAGAGACTCGTGACTTCCGTCATGAGAGGGGCCAGCCTACTCTTCCTTTCTTTTTTGAATTTGAATCCTGTTTTCTTAAAGCCGAACATTGTGCTGCCAGCCAAAGGCCTTTCGATCTCAAATCATCCCTCCTGCCGACTATACTGTTGAAGCGGTTCCATTTCATCCTTATTCTCTGTTTTAGGCAAGCATCCATTCTTTCGACGTCGGCTTACATGTAGAAGAAGCTTACGCCCGTCGATCTCTGCGATGCTCTTCCATTTCCTCCACATTCGGCCAGCCTTTTCTCATGCCTGTCCCACAACAGTAGTTAGACTTCCCTTCTGCCTTTATTTTATCACAAGCCGAGACTACTCTCATCCTCTTTTTGACAGTAGTTTTCATTTGCTCCTCACTTGAAGAACAAACGAAGGTGGGAGAGGAAACATGGATGTGATAAAATAGAGAAAATAGGCAGTTTGTATAGAAAGGACGTTGGAAATGGCTGGACTAGAAGGAACTCTTTCTGAGCTTACAATTGAAAGCTCTTATTTAAAAGACACGATCAAACTTTCGGTCTACAAACCGGCAAACTATACGCCTTTAAAGAGCTATAGCCTCCTTGTTTGTCAGGACGGAAGCGATTATTTTCAACTCGGGCGCATCCCGCGCCAAGCAGAAGCACTCATAGAAGAGATGGAAATGCGAGAGTCTATCATTGTTGGCGTTCCTTATCCTGACGTCCAGACGCGCAAAACGTGGTATCATCCAGATAGCGAGCACGCAAGCGATTACCGACGATTCCTCGCTTGTGAACTTCTCCCTTTTCTGGAGAAGGAATTACCGACGGAACCACTCAGTAACGGACGCACACTTGCCGGGGACTCCCTTGCAGCTACGGTTTCCTTGCAAACAGCACTGGAATACCCAAGCTTGTTTGGTCAAGTGATCATGCATTCGCCGTATGTCAATGAAACGGTGAAGAGCGCCGTTCAATCGTACAATAAAAACGATTCATTGACGATCTACCATGTCATTGGCACAGAAGAAACCGTCGTCAAGACCACGGACGGAAGCAAAGAAGACTTCCTAACTCCGAACCGGGAGCTAAGAGCATTATTGGAAGAGACTCATTTCTCATACACCTACCACGAGTTTGAGGGAAACCATACATGGACGCATTGGCAAAAGGATTTGCCACGAGCGCTTAAGACCGTGCTGCCGTACGCGTAAAACGAAAAGGAGGCCTTTTTATGAACTACGGAATCGTATTATTTCCTTCAAAAGCAATGCAGGATGAGGCGAACGGCTACAGACGCCGATATGATGCACATTACGCAACGATCGAACCACATATTACTTTGAAAGAAAAGTTTGAAGTAAGTGATGACGCATTGCCGCGTATCGTACAAGCGATTCGTCAAGTAGCAAGCGACCACACACCGGTGCCCATTGACGTTTACAAGATTGATTCTTTTTACCCGTTATCAACGACCATTTTCTATAAAATTCGTGAAAACGAGGCATTAGTGTCGCTATATGAGGCTCTTCATAGGGAGCCATTCCCCACTGAACGGGAACACCGGGCGTTTATCCCTCACTTAACGATCGCCCAAAAGTTGACGCAGGATGAGCACGCGGATGTTGTCGGACAGCTAAAGATGAGTGACGTTGCACATAGCGAAACGATTGATCGAATGCACCTTTTGTACCAGCTAGAGAATGGGTCGTGGACCGTATATGAAACGTTCCTGCTTAAAGGAGAGAGCTGAACATGCACGCTGTCGTGGTCTCCAATGAAAAAGAGCGGAAGGATGCGTTTTCTGTCCGTCAACACGTTTTTGTAGAGGAGCAAGAGGTACCTCTCTCCCTCGAGCAGGACGCTTTTGACGCGACGGCAACTCATCTAGTGCTTTATGAGGGGGAAGTGCCGATTGGCGCGGGAAGGATCCGCTCTCTTGAGGGCTATGGAAAAATTGAGCGCGTCTGTGTCCTCGCTACCGCGCGCCATCAAGGGGCGGGACGAGCACTCATGGAAGCGATTGAAGCGGCTGCGTCCAGGAGTCACTCCTCTTGCAAACTAAACGCCCAGACCCACGCTGCTCGGTTTTATACAAAGCTTGGCTACGAAGTTGTCTCAGAGCCATTTCTTGATGCTGGAATTCCCCATGTAACGATGGTGAAAACGCTAAAAAACTCGACCTGAGGAGGTCGAGTTTTTCTTGCTCTATTTAGCTATTCTCCAGTTTCTTTTGCACGGAGGCCCGTTTCCCTTTCATTGTTGAAGCTTTGTCACGACGATCGTCAATACGAATAGTCGTCGCCACTCGCTCAGCCCCCTCTTCAAAAGGAACTTCGTGAATGGTTGCAATGACATCTAGCAGTGTCGATAGCTCTGCTTCAATGAGCGTGCTCATTGGCGTCATCTCATACGTCATCGTCCCCTCATAGGCCTCCAGCACTTTTTGTATGCGTGCTACATAAGCACTAACACTCGGGGAATTGGTGCCCACAGGGATAATTGTCACATCGGCAATCGCCATTTTCTTCCTCTCCTTTTTTACGAAGTCGAGACGCTTATGAACAAGCCTTTTGGAAAAGACCGCATAGCCAAGCTGGCGATACGAAGCTACTGCCGCAAGCAAATGCTTCCGGTCAGGCTCAGCGGTCGTCACATGACGCTGCAACCAAAACGATACGCGCAGCAAAAAACGATCCAGGCTTCTCCACCTCCCACTACGGCGAAATGGCCCGTATAAACCAACGGGAATGAGCGCCGCATACGACCCGATCGAAAGGGCCCAGCTCAGACCTTCCCTCGCTAGCAACAGCACAGCCGTCAGGCAGAGCACGCTAAGAAAATAGACAACGACAACGTTGGTTGAACAACCGCGGTTGGTGATCGCCGCTTGCTGGATGGCGCGTAGCCGCTCTTTTTTTACTCGCCCCTTCACGCTGAACACTTTATGTTCCGCTCCGTGAAACTGTTTGAGCGTGTGAGGAAATAGAAAATGTGTGCCAAACAACAAGTAAAATAGGCTATAGAAAGGGAGCCCGTCCCACGGAATCGGCAAAAATGGAGGAAGAACAATCGCTAGAATGACAGCGACAATCATCGCATTGAACCAAAGCGGAGCGGTCTTCGCCACAACCCAAAAAGCTTCGGCAAATGTCCCCCCACTAACGGGCTTGACCCACTCGTTGAGCTCTTCTTTATGATAGTAAGCACAAGCCAGATGGCCTTTTCCCATGAAAAAGACGCCGCCATTAAAAGACATTCCTCTAACGAACATGTTCTTCGCTAAGCGGCTCTGTTCGCACCCAATGGCTTACACCGGTCGCTTCGCCGAATTTCGGTGCCTCAAAGCGAGCATCTTCAAGGGTTAGTTCGCTATGGTTCGTCCACGTATGCAGCATGCTTACAGTGATTTCGTCATAGCTTGCGACCGAGTCAGGAACGAAGAGCTCAATTTTCCCTGTCGTTCCGTAGCTTTCATATTCATCTAACTCGGTCGGATACGCAAAAATAATGCCATTAGGAACAACCGTCCCACTATCTTCATGAATCACTTCTTCTCCCCTGTAAAGTTCTAAAGAACCGGAAGCAAGGGTGTCATCTTCGCTTATAGGAAACTCAACCCCGATGTAGTCTGTGCCATAAGCCCCTTCCTCAGGCAACTGGGGCCAGTTCCATTCAACGGTAAGTTGGGCACCGTCGTTTTCCACCTCGACAGCGGTGGACCACTCCATCTCTTCTTTCAACTGTTCGTTTGTCAACGTATCTTCTTGATTCAGATAATAAAAACCGCTTGCACCGATGACCACCATTAGTATCACAGGCAATATGAAAACCACCGCATGTTTTTTCACGCCAAAACACAAACTCCTTTATTCGCACAGCTCTCGGTACGCGAAGTGATTCGTGGGCCCCGTCCCTTTCCCAAGGGAGAAACCTTGAGAAATCGCTGTTGTGATAAAGCGTTTCGCGGTTTGCACCGCCGCTTCGGGGCTTGCCCCTTTAGCCAGTTCTGCGGCAATCGCTGCCGCAAAGGTACAGCCAGTGCCATGAGTGTTGGTCGAAGAAAGCCGCGGATTTCGTAATTCTGTCAACGTCTCTCCGTCATAATACACGTCCACAGCCTCGTCTCCTTCAAGATGGCCACCTTTTAGGACCACGGCTTGGGGGCCCAACTGCTGTAATTGTACAGCAGCCTCATGCATCTCCGCAACGCTTCGACATTCCTTTTGTTCAAGGATCTTCGCTGCTTCGCTTAGGTTCGGCGTAAACACCGATGTAAGAGGTAGCAGCCGCAATTGCAGGGCCTCCAGCGCTTTCTCTTGCAGTAGCGTAGAGCCACTTGTTGAACTGAGCACTGGGTCCACAACCACCTGTCCGACTTCAAATGTCTGAATCATCTCAGCAACAACCTCAATTGTTGCCGCATCCACAAGCATTCCTGTTTTCACGACATCAGCGCCGATATCTTCAAGCACCGCTTCGATTTGCCTCTGCACAAGCGCCGGAGCTAGAGGTTCAACACTTTTCACTCCGCATGTATTTTGGACCGTAATCGCTGTGATTGCTGTTGTCGTATAGACCGAGAGCTCCTGACAGGTTTTAATATCAGCTTGAATCCCTGCCCCTCCTCCGGAATCAGAACCGGCGATCGTTAGTACCGTTGGCATGGTCGATTCCCCTTCCTATGTGAAACGCTCTGGTCGAAAAGAAGTGAGCGGAACCGACGCCTGTTCTCCGCTGAGTTCTTCGGCAACAACTTTTGCCGTAATCGCGCTAAGCAGAATGCCGTTACGGTAATGACCACAGGCAAAGTAAACATTCGGTGCCTTCGTAAGGGGCCCAATAAACGGATAGCCGTCCTGAGTGGCAGGCCGAAGCCCCGCCCATGTATGGAACGGTTCACGCTCAGCAAGAAATGGCAAAATATTCGTGTTCCAGTTAATAAGACGCTGAATTCCCTTCTCCGTCACGTCCGTTTGAAAGCCGGCAATGTCTTCTGAAGCGCCGTTGACCAGCGTGCCATTCGCTTTAGGAACGAGATAGCCTTGGCTTGTGTACAAAATATGATTTACCTGCTCCTCTTGTCGTTCGTAGGCACAAATTTGCCCGCGGATGGGGAAGATGGGAAGGCTAAGCTCAAAGAGATCCTCCAACTCTTTGGCCCACGCCCCCGAGGAAACGATGAGCTGATCCGCCGTGTACTCGTTTTTGTTCTCCGCCTGCAAGAGAACCCCTTGCTCATACTGCTCGACGGAGACCGCTCCTAAGTTTTCTTCTATCCTTACACCATGTTGCCTGCACGCCTCTTCTAGCGCTTTCACATAATCAGGGGAATAGACGTGCGCTTCCTCAGGGTACTGAATCGCTCCAATAATGTCATCCGATAGATGGGGCTCTACTTCTTTAAGCGCCTGTTGATCAAGGACGTTCACAATCGCCCCGAATTCTTCCTGCCACGCCTTGCGCGTCTGCAGAGAAAGCAGATCGGCTGGATGATACACACAATGCAAACTGCCACTTTTTTCATACTCAAAGTCTAAGCCAGAGAGCTGTTTGACATCGTGCTGCCACTCCTCAAACAAGCGCAAACTCGCCAGACACAGTCTGAAAAAATCATCTGGATCCTCGCCAATTTCTGAGTACGGCGCAAGCATACCAGCGGCAGCACCAGAAGCCTGTCCGCCGCATGTATTTTTCTCAAGAATTGTTACGTCAAACCCTCGCCTCGTAAGTTCCAGGGCGATCGAGAGCCCGATGACGCCCCCTCCAAGTACCGCTACATGTTTCATAGTTGTCCCCTTCTATGTTGAAATCAAGTCTTCAAGCTGACTGCTCGCCGTCGCGTAGCGCTTTTTCGGAATACGGCCGGCTAAATAAGAAAGGCGTCCTGCCTCAATCGCAAGCTTCATCGCTTTCGCCATGCGAGCAGGGTCTTTCGCCTTTGCTACAGGGGTATTCATCAGCACGCCATCGACGCCAAGCTCCATCGCTTCCGCTACGTCTTTGGCTGATCCGAGACCTGCATCGACGATGATCGGCACGTTCGCCTCTTCTACAATCAAGCCAAGATTGTACGGGTTCAGGATGCCAAGCCCCGTCCCGATTGGCGAAGCCCCGGGCATCACCGCCGCAGCGCCGGCTTCCTCAAGTCGTTTGCAAAGAATCGGGTCATCGGAGGTATACGGGAGCACCGTGAACCCTTCCCCGGCGAGAACCTCTGTGGCCTTAAGCGTCTCCACTGGGTCAGGAAGAAGCGTCTTTTCCGATGCACTAATTTCCACCTTAATCCAATCGCTAAGCCCGCTCGCTCTGGCCAAGCGAGCGATACGAATTGCCTCTTCGGCCGTATGGGCTCCTGACGTATTCGGCAAGTATTGAAAACTCTTTCCTTCTAAATGCTGTAAAATCGCATCCTCACCTGGATGCTGCAAGTTGACACGGCGAATCGCGAACGTCAGGACATCCGCACCGGAAGCGATGATCGCTTCGTTTTGCACAAATGGGTTCGGATAACGCCCCGTCCCAATAAAAAAGCGCGAAGCCAATGGTGTCCCTGCTATGATGAGTGGATCGTTTGCCATGGTTCAACCTCCTCCTACAAAGTGAACAAGCTCGATTTTCATATGGTCTTGAAGCTCGGTCGATGCCCAATTGGCTCGATCGACAATTTGACCATCGACTTCTATAACAACAAGCTGAGGGTCCAATTGAAAATGACCTACCACTTCATCGAGCGTAGCGAGATCAAGCTCATACGCTTCCCCATTGACGATTAGCTTCATTTTTTCGCCTCCTTTATAACCGCAGCAAGCTCCGCGCTGACCGCGCGAACGTCTTCGGCACCCACAATTTCGCTTATCACGCAAATTCTCTCGGCGCCAGCATCTAGCACTTCCTGAACATTGTGCCGTTTGATCCCTCCAATCGCCACAAACGGGATCTGAATTGTTTTCTTTACTTCCTGAATATACGAGGTGGTCACCGGATCGACGACATCCTCCTTGCTTTGCGTCGAAAAGATCGGGCCGACCCCAATATAATCCGCCCCGTTCCGCTCGGCCTCTAGCGCTTCCTCAAGCTTATGAGTCGAGACGCCAATGATGGTGTCCGGCCCGACAATCCGACGAACTTCCTGCAATGGCAAATCATCTTGACCAACATGGACGCCGTCCGCGCCAACAGCAAGCGCCACGTCAATATGATCATTAACAATAAATGGCACATTATGCTTCGTCGCAAGCGCCTTAAGAGCTTTCGCTTTCTCCAATAGGACCTTCTTCGAGCTTTTCTTGTCACGGAGCTGGATGATATCCACGCCCCCAAGAATCGCTTCTTCCATAATTTCAGTAAGGGATCGTCCTGGATGAAACGCTTCCCCTGTAATTGCATATAAGCTGAATTCTCTCAAAAAGTATACACCCTTTCTTTTTAGCTTGAAAAGCGCAGGCGAGTTGATCAGGAGCGAGGATTTTGGAAGGCCTGCACCAGAAATCCCGACCTTGGATTTCGGGGCAGGACTGAAAAATCCCGAGCTCCTATCCGCCGGAGCTAGATCCAGAAAAGCGCAGGAGGGTTGCCCACCAAAAAAGCCACACACCACCTAGGGTGGAGTGCGGCCTTGTTCACACGTTCCGACTTCCCTACGCTGGCATCATCCAGATCAGGTGCAAGGGTATGATCTCAGCCCAGTTCCCATGGGCACCCCTAGTCTTGTTCTATAGTTTTAGTATGGCATAGTTTTGTGTTTATTTAAAGACAGAGAGCTTAGAACTTTAACAGTTAAGCTTTCAGGCGGGCAGTAATACGACGCGATAAACTGCCCTGCGCGACATCCCTATGTGCGCAGACTTGAGGTTCCAACAGCAGCCAATCTCCATGGACTGGCACCGCTTTTTAAGTACCCCTCTTTTCCCTATTGCGGCATAAACTTGGAACCAGCGATCCCCGGATTGGTCATTTCCTTTGGATCAAGAATTTCATTCAGCTCTTCTTCAGAAAGCATGCCGCGTTCAAGGCAAATGTCTCGCACTGATCGGCCCGTTTCCACTGCTTCTTTGGCAATTCGTGTCGCCACCTCATAACCGACGTGAGGATTGATGGCTGTGATCGTGCCAATACTTCCTTCCACAAGCCCTAGACAATGCTCCACATTAGCGGTAATCCCCTCAATCGCATAGGAACGAAAGACACCCATGCCGTTTTTCAGCACGGAGAGCGACTGCAGCAAATTAAAGACAAGCACCGGCTCCATCACGTTTAGCTCCAACTGCCCAGCCTCCGACGCTAGGCTGATCGTATGGTCATTGCCAATTACCTGAAAGGAAGCCTGATTGATCACTTCACACATGACAGGGTTGACCTTCCCTGGCATGATGGAAGAGCCCGGCTGACGCGGTGGTAGATTAATTTCGTTTAATCCCGTTCGCGGTCCAGAGCTCATCAAGCGCAAATCGTTCGCCATTTTGGATAGGTTGATCGCCAAAATCTTCAACGCACTTGAAAGCTCTGTGTACGCATCTGTATTCTGCGTCGCATCCACGAGATCATCCGCCGTTTTAAAAGGAAGCCCTGTAATCTTTGCTAAATGCTCAGCGACCTTCACAATATACTCCGGCTTCGCGTTGAGCCCTGTCCCCACCGCTGTCGCTCCCATGTTAATTTCAAACAGGTGAGTGGCTGACCGATCAATTCGCTTCAAGTCTCGGGTCAGCACACGACGGTACGCCCCAAACTCCTGGCCGAGACGAATGGGAACCGCATCCTGTAAATGGGTCCTCCCCATTTTTAAGATGCCATCAAATTCTCGCTCCTTGCTCTTCATCGCTTCTACCAGCTTACGCAGCTCCCCGGAGAGTGCCTGCGTCAAATGAATCGCGGCAATATGAATCGCCGTTGGAAAGGCGTCGTTGGTTGATTGCGCCATATTCACATGCGTGTTCGGACTTACCTTTAAGTAGTCCCCTTTTTCACCGCCAAGCAGTTCGATCGAACGGTTTGCGATGACTTCATTGGCATTCATGTTAAACGATGTCCCGGCTCCGCCTTGGATCGAATCGACAATAAATTCATCATTCAGCTTGCCAGCGATCACTTCCTCACTTGCCTCGACAATCGCCTCGGCTAGATGAGGACGAAGAACGCCCACATCCCGGTTTGCAAGCGCCGCGGCTTTCTTTACGTAGCCAAATGCACGAATCAACTCTGGATGAGGCGGGTACCCGGTGATGGGGAAATTATCCTTTGCTCTCATTGTCTGAATGCCGTAGTAGGCTGATTTTGGTACTTGTTTTTCTCCAAGCAAATCTCGCTCGATTCGATAGTCACTCATTCATTCTCGATCCCCTTTTTAACTCTTGCCTTTTCTATTTCCCAGCCCTTTGCTCACGCGCTTCTTTGGCAATCCAAACGGCTCCGTAGATACCTGCGTCGTTGCCAAGATGCGCAATTTTAAACTCGGCACTCTCCGCTACGCGAGGCAAGGCATAGTGTTCAAAGACTTCACGTAGTGGCGAAAGCAGCGTTTCTCCTGCTTTCGAGACGCCTCCACCAATGACAATCTTGCGCGGATTCAGCGCATTGCTCAAATTCGCAAGCGCAATTCCTAAATACGTCATCGCTTGCTGGACAACACCTTTAGCCAGCTCATCGCCTTGATCACAAGCGTCAAAGACAGCTTTTGTCGTTAGTTCCGAACGAAGCGTATGAAGCGTACTCTCTCGATTTTGGTCGAGAGCTTCTTTGGCTAAACGAACAATGCCTGTTGCGGACGAGACCGTCTCAAGGCACCCAAAATTCCCACAGTTGCAAGGAGCCCCGCCTTCAAAAACGGAGGTGATATGACCGATTTCTCCGCCCATTCCACTAGCCCCGTGCAAAATTTCGCCGTTGGTAATAATGCCTCCACCCACGCCTGTTCCAAGCGTGACAAAGAGAACTTCATCCGAACCATCCCCGGCGCCACGCCACTTTTCCCCTAGTGCTGCCAGATTCGCATCGTTATCAATCTTGACGCCAACACCTAATTCGACTTCAAGTTCTTCTCTTAATGGGTAGTCACGCCAGCCGATATTTACGGCGTGATAAATGAAACCGGTTTCCAATTCAATAAAGCCAGGGGCTCCTACGCCTGCCCCTACAATGACAGCACCCTCTTCAAGGTTCTCACGAATGCTCGCGGCAATTTCCTTTGCCACATGTCGCCCTTCATCCGCTCGATTGGTCGGTATCTCCCATTTCTTTAGGAGCTCGCCCTCTCCTGTTAAAAAAGCGAGCTTCACCGAAGTTCCCCCAATGTCCATTCCTGCATACCATTCTTGTTTACTCACACTGTTTCCCCCTAAGCCTGCCGGACCGTTGCGCCCTCCCGCCTGATGACGAGAAGAGCGTGTTGATATGTTTTTCCATCAATCATTCCATATCCATAAAGCTCGTTGATTTCTGCTTCCATCAGATGCACGTCCGTTAGCCGGTCCTTTGTATAAACAATCGTTCCATATGTCTTTATCAACTGCTGCACATCATAAAAGGTCTTCACTACCTTCACCTCTGGAGCCATTATAACAGCTTAAACATCGCAATTAAAAGAAAGCCTCCTAGCGGCAAAAAAGCAGCCACGTAGACATTTCGCACCCAAAGTACAATTGAATTATACAGCAAATATCCTAAAAAGACTGCCCCTCCGAAGAAAACAGTGACGAAAAGTGTAAAAAACGTACGATAGCCAAACATGCCCCACTGAACGCCCATAAAAAAGAACAGGATTCCGAGCACGAGGAACAACGGCTTGCCATAGGGCTGATAGCCTACCGATGGATGATACGAACGGACGCAGGCTATAATAAAAACGAACGACACTATAGCGAGAACAACCTCTAGAAAGCGAAACCCTAGCCAAGATGGGCTAATCGCCGCTAAAAACATCCCCACATACGAGCAGAGTAGAAATTGACCAACGACAATGCCCAAAGGCAAAAGCGGTGGTAGCAAGCGCATCGTGCCAATCACTCCTCCGAGCGTAATCCCTAGCGATACAACGAAAAACACCATGGAAACTAAAATCCACATGTTTTGCCCTCCTCTGGTCGCGGTATTGAACATGATGTGAACGGTTGTTTCATGTCTATGTTTTTACTTGAGGAAACAGGACAAGAATGCCAAGATTAATGAGAGAGAGAAAAGGAGTGAGGAAACTTGGCTAGAGATGTAAACGAAGTGATTGAGCGTGCAATCTACGGAACGCCTGAAACAAAGCCTGGCGAACGGCGGCTTTTTTTAACGACCATTTTAGAACGAATTCATGTGGCGCTCACATTGAAACAGGTACAAACAAGTGCCCCTTATGAGAAAGTGACGCACGTGATGAAAACAGAGAGCAACCTGCACCTTTATTTAAATGGAAACCTTGGCTACCAAGCATACGCGGACTATATGCAAGCGGCCAACCAAAACGGCATCCCTTTCACGGTCGTGACGCCTCATCAAGAGACGCCGTTCGGCCTTGTGCTCGCAAATACGTCCACGCCCGTTCATGTTAGCGATCCCTTCATTAAAGACGCACTTCATGAACAAGACATCAAGAATTTCTAAGGTGCTCCGCCTCAAGCCGCCTCCTTTGCATAGGGCGGCTTTTTTTCCAGTTTCAACTTGAACAAGAAAATGCTCCCTCGTTTTGGAAAGCAAAATTCTCAGCTTCTGAGCGACCCGTTACGCTTTCGAACGACCAGGGTGTTGCGGATGAATGAGAGGTGGTCTTCGGTTTTCCAACGGCATTGGCGCACGGATAGGGGGCACGCGCCTCTTTTAGACCAGGTCATTGCTCAAGCTGTTGCTCAATTTCTTGCTGAACGGTTTGGTAGTCCTCCTGATCTGGCTCCTGTTCCAGAGCGTTCGTCACTGCTTCGTGCGCAAGCTCCCACTCGTCAAGCTCTCCATAAACAAGCGAGAGATTATACCAGCCCTCATGAAAATCGGGACGGACCTCTGTGGCACTCTCCAAATGTTCTCGCGCCGATGCAAAGTCCTGGTCGAGCTCAGCATCAATATACGCTTGCATGAAGAGAAGCTCAGGCATCTCCCCCTCCTGCTCAAGCGCTTCGCTAACAATTGGTCTCGCCTCTTCGAACTGCCCCGCCTCAAAGAGCCTCTGCGCTTCAAACGCCTGCATCTGTGCAGAACTGCTGCTTGAGGTTTGTCCCCAAAAGATGAGTCCCGCAGACGCGATTATATATCCGAGGGTCGCAAGCAATGACCACAAGCGCCCAGGCTGCTTTTTTTCAGAAGGGAGGCGCGTCATACAAGAAGCAAGGAACCCCCCAATCAAACCACCGACGTGAGCCCCGTTATCAATCATTGGGACCATGAAGCCAAAAGCTAGATTAATCACAAGCAGCACAATCACATTGCGTCCAAGCGTGCGAAAGAAAAGCGAGCGGTGCTTCAAGCCAAAATAAAGCAAGGCGCCGAAACAACCAAAGATGGCTCCAGAAGCCCCCGCTGAAAGATTGTCGTTGAAGGCAAAGCTCACGATCGACCCAAAGATACCTGCAAGGAAATAAATAACGACAAACCGCCGCGAGCCATAAATTTGTTCCACCGCACTCCCTAGAAAGTAAAGCGCAAGTCCGTTCATAAATAAATGAAAAAAGCCAATATGTAAGAACATAGAGCTAACGATCCGCCACCACTCACCCTCTATCATGAGGGGGTTGTATTTGGCCCCATACTCAATGAGCGTTAACATGTTTTGGCTGCCGCCGTTTTGCTCAAGCACAACAAACATCGCCACCATCGCTAGGAGAATGACAAAGAGAGCCCGAGGCTTGCCGAAAAACAGCGTCTTCTTGTCTGTGTTTTCCCGACCTTTCCCTGCTGAGCGCACCTCCTGCCGCAGCCTGTGCACCTCTTGTTCCATCTCCTCCTCACTGAGAGAAGAGCGCAGATCTGGCAACTCATCCGCTGTCAGGTGCTGATCAGCAAGCTCTTTGTAGGTGCTTGCGTTCGAATGAAGCGCGATGTTTTGAACAGCATTTTTTTTATTGCCTATCTGAAAAGGAACAAGTGCACTTTCCCATTCATCCACCGGCGGGTAGCTCATGATGTAAATATTCTCCCCGCGTAGCTGCCAGACGCCAAGCTGCTTATACATCTTTTCAAACTGCTGTCTGGCATGACCGATGTCTCGTTTTAAACGATTTGCCCAATCCACTTCTGACTGAACCAAGCGAATCACTCTTCGTGGTTTTGCCGTATCATCTTCAAGCCAAACTTGAGTGGGATGAATAGCAAGAACACGGAACTTTTGATGACGCACATAGTGGTGCACAATTTTCCAGAAATAATAAGTATGTTGGATTGAATTCAAATTGATTGCCCCTCCCCATCTCTATGTATTATACCAAGATTGGCAAACGATGAAACGCTTAAGAGCCCTGACGATTGTCAGAGCTCTTTTTTGTTTAGCTCCGGCACCCACTCGCTCGAGGTTTCTTCACGCCGCCAGTTCAAGTCAAGTTCGGACTTGATTTGCCGTCGCTCCAGAACTTGTCGCTCGTGCCCAGGGCGCCTCTGCTTTTCTCTGTCTAGCTCCGGCGGGTAGAAGCTCGGGATTTTTCAGTCCTGGCAACGAAATTTAAAGGCAGATTTTTTTCCAGGCCTTCCAAATTCGCGCTTCTAGGCGACCCGCCTACGCCTTTCGGTTTTCTCCTTCACGCGGCGAACCTGGGAAGGCAAACAGAGACCCTACCAGCTGTTTTCGAAAAAAAGGAATACGCAAAAGCGTTGTAATCGCAAGCTTTCGAAGCAGCTGGTAGCGCAAAATAACGTTCATCACTCGGTACCTGTACTTCCAGAGAGCGAGAACAGCCACCCCGGCAGAAAAAATGGACAGAATTTGACGCATGATCGTCACCCCCGTCTTACTATGCGTGAGAGGGCTTGTTTTTATCCAAGGACCGAGGATTCCCCCTCTCAGGGCTTCCACTAAGGAGGGTACGGGAAGCACTGCTAATGCACGGTGCCGAAACGAGCAATCCGTCCTCCTTTCAAAGGGACGGCCTCATCCCGTAAAGCTGGCTTTCGCCGTTCCAGGGATCGTTCTCGACGTTCCACCGCTCACTCTCGGCGTTCCACGGCTCCCTCTCGGCGTTCCACGGCTCCCTCTCGGCGTTCCGCGGCTCTCTCTCGGCGTTCCGCGGCTCTCTCTCGGCGTTCCACGGCTCCCTCTCGGCGTTCCGTTGCTCTCTCTCGGCGTTTCGGTGCTTTCTCACACAAATACGAAAGTTCATTGCGTGACTCACTCTTCTATCCAACCTTAATCCCCAATGTACTTGCTGTAAAGCGTCCTCGCTCGCGTCAGATCCTCTGTCCCTTGGATAAGCACGCGCCCATCAGCAAATAGCACGAGGCGCTCGCCTTCCGAAAGGAGAACACGAACGAGAAAAGGGGTCTCGTGTACATCAGCGACCTGCGTGAGGCGCTTAGCCCACTTTTTCAAATCAAGCCGCTGGTTTCCGCGGATTTGCACCGTTTCTCGCCCGCAGAGAGTCGTTGCCGCTTCTTCTTCCTGACGAAGAGCCGGATACTCCTGCATTTGACACGTAGGGCAGTCCTTTTTCGGCTCCTTAAACGCGAGATTGTAGGCATGATTGTGCCAGATATCAACTGTTTTCAACGAGCGCGTGAGCTTGTCCTTGGCTTCCACGAAATATTTGAGCGCCTCCACAGATTGATAGGAAGCGACGATGTCAACAATGGGAGCGATGACACCAACTGTGTCGCATGTCTCCCCTTGCGTGTTGCCGCTACTAATGAAGCAGCGCAGACAAGGGGTTTCTCCTGGAACAAACAACGCGTTCATCCCCCGGGCACTTACCGCTCCTCCGTAACCAAACGGACGAGCCCATTTAAAGCAAGCGTCATTTAACAAAAAACGTGTGTTGAAATTATCGGTCCCATCCAAAACCAGGTCAACGCCTTCCATCAATCGTTCAATATTTTCCGTGGTCACGTCTTCCACCAAAGCTTCTATGTGAATGGATGAGTTGACCTTCTCTAGCTTCTCTTTCGCCGCAATCGCTTTTGGTGCAACAGCCTGCACATCGTGTTCATCAAAAAGCATCTGCCGCTGTAAATTGCTCGCCTCTACATAATCCCGGTCAACTAGGCGTACATGTCCGACACCAGCTCGAACCATGTGGTTCGCAAGCACCGTGCCCAGCGCTCCAACGCCAACGATGAGCACTCGTTTTTCGGCGAGAAGTTCTTGACCCGCTTCCCCAATGCCACTAAAAAGCATTTGCCTTGAATAGCGCTCTCTCTCCATCACCTAATCCCCCTTACTTCTCTCACACATTAGAAGCGCGTCCCAACGATGGCGCCAAGAAATGCTCCTGCTAACGTACATGTTACATTTACGAAGTCATTATTGACAAATGATCGTCCTTTGACTCTTTCACTCGGGACCCCGCAATGAGTCGTTCGCTCGGTGAATTGTCCACATACCGGGCAACGGTAAACCACTTGTAGACTCGCTCCGACCAGCGTATCGACGAGATTGGCGAGAAACCCGATAGCCGTAAAAACCATCAACCAGATATGGGCGCCAGAGAGTGAGCTCCACCAAAGCATAATGGCGATCGCTGAAATGAGAAAGCTGCCAGCAAACGCTGCCGCTATCCCAAGGCTAGTGACCGCTCCCGAGACTCCACGAGAAACGCGCTTTCGAGTGAGAATATGAAATGGCCGTTGTCTACTTTTTGAACCGATCTCAGTGGCCCATGTATCCGCTGTCGCGGCGGCCAGACTACCGACGAAGGCAGAGGTCCACATAAGCGAAAACTCCGGCCAAATCCAGACGAACAATGCGCAAAGAGCGGCTGGCCCTCCATTGGCCAACACTTGCCAGGCATCACGTTCCCCTCCTTTTTCAGTCACTGCCTCTCTGTTACTTATGTCACTTTCTCTGCCGCCCCAAAAGGCAGAACTCCCAAAAAAGACCGCCAGAAGCACAAGCCCGCCAATGCCGAGACCTAGAGCAATCAATACACCAACAATGATCGCCGCCCACATGCCAGAGAACGTAAGCGTTTTGTGGCGGCGGCTAAAAATGGCCACCATAAGCACACCAAGAATGAGGACCCATTCTATCATAAGAGGTCCGCCTGATCATAAAGGATGGTATCAATGATTCGATCATGGTCTTCGGTTGGGAGTCTCTCAAAAAGCTGTTCCGTAAAACAAAGCGCGATCGTACTCCCCTGGTAATGCTGAAGGTAGCGATCATAGAATCCGCCACCGAGTCCTAAGCGCTCTCCGCCTTTTGTGAAAGCGACACCTGGGACGAGCATGAGATCAAGCTCCTCAGGGCTAACCGTCTGGCAGCGAGCAGGGATTGGCTCTCTAAGGTCGTAGGAAGAGTATTCTAAATCATCCCACTTCGTCACTTTATAGAACTGCATTGTCTTCGATTTCATATGTATTCGTGGCATGGCCACCAGCTTGTCCGCTTCCCAGGCTCGCTCTATGATTGGGTGTGTTTGGACCTCAGGAAAGCGAGCCATCGTTACACCAATCGAGCGGGCGTGGTGCCACTGCGGAACTTGCACAAGCAAAGCAGTCACGTCTAGAGAGCGCGCCTCATACTCATGCCTTTCCATTTCCATAAGACGCTTTCCTACCTTGTTCCGTAGCTCTTTCTTCGTTTCCACTGTTCTTCACCCCGTTCGTCGTCTCCCAATGTCCAGCTGCGGCGGGAAGGAGCTTCGAGATTTTTCGCCCTGCCAACGAAACCCAAGTTCGGGATTTCTTTTGTCAGGCCTTCCAAAATCCTCGCTCCTGAGCGACCCGCCTCCGCTTTTCCTGATCCAGCTGCGGCGCCCACTCGCTCGAGGTTTCTTCACGCCGCCAGATCAAGCCAAAACCGGGCTTGATACTACCGTCGCTCCAGAACTTGTCGCTCGTGTGCGGGGCGCCTCCGCTTTTCAAATAAAAAAATAAGCAGCGGAAAGTCCGACTGCTTACTTAGTTTCGCGATGAAGTGTGTGACGCTTTAAGCGCGGGCTATATTTTTTAAGCTCAATTCGCTCTGGGTTGGTTCGCTTGTTTTTTGATGTGATGTACGTACGATCACCTGTTTCCGTACAAGCCAGTGTAACTTGAACACGCATCTTTATCCCTCCAAATTCGGATTCCATACCCATCTATGATAGCAAGATTTTCGAGGGAGTTCAAGTTCTTTTTTCTCAAAGTCCACTGGAACGCCTATAGGCTTCACTCAAATAGCTATGGGCTTCCTGTACAGAAGTGAGCTGCTCGCCAGCAAGCATCCAAGCATGGCCCTTCGCCTCTTGCTCCGGCGCAAGCGTGAAACTTGCTGTAACCATGCTCTCAATGGTCTGGGCCGAAAAAGGAGCAAAAAACAGGCGTCCTTCTTCTGCGCACCAATTTTTCTCTAAGCTTCCTGCACCGTATTGCAAGTGCGTTGTCGTCGGCATATGTACGGAGAACAGAGCAAAGCTCTCCTCAAGATGATGAATGAGTGCTCTTTCAGCAGGCGCATAAAAGGTGACCCCTTCATAAAACTGCGGATTTTGCTGATGCATGAGCAGCTTGATCCTCTTTTCTTCCCTTGACTGATTTTTAATGGAGAGCTCGCGCACAAAACCAAGCCCGGTGGCGTCCTTTCGGTCAAAACTCGTTAGCAGCAAATCCCACTCCTTATGATAAGCTTGACTGACAACCGCTGTGGGCGTCTCGGAAAACGCGGGGCTTACGACCCAAGAGGAATCGCCAACCCAGGATGCTCCCCCTTTCTGCCAAACCCCTAGCTGAACAGGCGGACTGCTCCCATTGGTTTTAAGTCGAAGTCTAGCGTCAATGTCAACAGAAAGTGAAGAAGAAGTGGTTAATTTTTCAGAAAGTCGATTCGATAATCCCGGATTCATTTTCATATATAGGCTCTCCTTTGGATGATGTTTGATTGCACATTCGAAAGTGGTGGACATAGGTTGTCCGAGTCGATTCTTTGAGAGCGAGAAGGCTTCGTATTGTTGCCTGGTGCTTAGTTAAAAGCATACCGTCTTTCGCAGCTTCTCACAAGAAGTGGAAATTGTATGTTTTTGTAGAATCACCAACCGCCGCCCGTGATCGGGGATTTGCTTCTTTTATCAGCTTCTTAGGTCTAAACTATCAGTCGATGTGTCTCTTTTTGTCAGAAACTAGGGCTTGTCGCTAGATTTTCCGATTTTGAATCGAAAAAAGGCTTAGATGATGTATAATACATAGATAGGTTTTTTAGATTTAGGAGTGGGAGGGGAACGTGATGGAATGGACATTAGCCATTTTATTTGGTGCTGCGATGTTACTGCTCATTCTGTCGTTTTTTAAAACAGAAAAGCAAACGAAAGCAGAAGAACAAATTGAACAGTTATCCATTTCCTTTATGCAGGAAGTGTATCAGCTCAAAAATCAGATTCGAAACATGGAGCTCGACGCCGAGATCGCTGCCGGAGAACCGGGGATTCAAGGCCGCTCCTCCTCACAGCAGAAATTGCTTCGTGAGGTGCTTGATTTGCACAAACGGGGGTATTCCGTTGAAGGCATTGCGACGGAGACAAAACTTACTGACTATGAGGTCGAGCGCTTGCTTACACCTTATGTGGAACTAAACCGAGACAGAAAGAAGGCTGCCAATGACGCCTAAAACGATGCGCAGCTTTGCAGGAGGTCTTCTCGTTGCGGCAGGAGCTCTTGGGGCAACGTACTATTATTCAGGGGACGAGCAGGCAGAAGCACTTACTGAAGAAGAAATGAGAGAACAGTTGATACAATCAGGGTTCACTGTGCAAACAGAGGAAGAGCGACAGGAAGACATTTCAGACGCAGTGAGTTTGGCGGAAGAGGAATGGGCGGAAGCGAATGACGATGACGATAACGACAATGAAATCATTTACCGAACCATTATTACGGTTACAGCCGGGATGACAAGCATTGATGTCGGTGAACAGTTGGAGACGGCCAACATTATCGACGATGCTTATGACTTCTTTGCCGAGGTGGAGGACCGAGGCCTTGCCAACGATATTCAACCACAGACCGTTCAAGTTGATAGCGACATGAGCCTTGATGAGGTCGTTTCCGAGTTTTTCTAAAGTCATTATTCGACAGGAACGACCAAGGTTCCTGCCTATTCCTCAAATTTTTTTAAAGCCGAAAAGCGGGAGCGGGTGGCCCACCGGCCGGAGCTGGAAAAAAGAAGGTCGACGTCCTTTAATTGGGACGTCGACCTTCTTTATACGATGCTTAAAACTGTATAATCCCTATTAAAATACCGGCAATGACTAGTAAAATACTGAACCCCCACATCCAGAAAAAGGAATAGCGAATATGTTTGCCCATCTCTACACCAGCGAGTCCAATGCCAAGCCAAAGTGCTGGGGAAAACGGACTAACAAACGTGCCAATGATATTGCCGATCAGCATGGCATAGGCTGTCGACATCGATTCAATCCCGTTCGCAGAGGCAATCCCGTCTACAATAGGGAGAAGAGCGAAATAGTAGGCATCCGTGCTTGTAAGGATATCGAGCGGAACACCGATCAAGCCAACTCCTATATGGATGTACTGCTGAGCCACGGCAGGGATCACAGCAATTGAGTCAAGCGCAATCGCTTCGAGCATCCCGGTTTCGCGGATCATCCCCAGGAAAACTCCTGCAGCCAGAATCACAGCCGCCATTGAGAGGGCATTTGGAGCATGGTGCTTCAGTCGTCCCATCTGTGTGCTAACATCTGGATAGTTAATAAGGAACGCAACTCCGAGCGCGACCATAAATATTAACCCCGCATCCCATTCACTAAAAACAAGCATAAGAATCACACCAAGAAACAATAAAAGATTCACCCACATCAGCTTTGGTCGCAAGAGTTCATCGCTATGATCAACCGCTGCGGCCGCTTCTGCGTCTGGGTTCTCTTTAGGCATTTCGGACATGTCTCCGGATTCTATTCCTTTCTTAATGCGTCTCTTTTCACGTACCCCTAAAAAAACCGCTAAAAGAATCAACAAGGCAAACCCAATCCCTTGAATGGGGATGAGCGGTTGCCACACATCACTAGGATCCATGGAAAAGACCGAAGCAACTCTTCCCGTTGGCCCTCCCCACGGCACCATATTCATAATCCCGGCACTCAAACAAATCAGTAGCATAAGCAAGTAGGGACTCATATGCAGTTTTTTATAAAGTGGAAGAAGCGCAGGAATCGTGAAGAGGAACGTCGTAGCCCCTGCTCCGTCCAGCTGAGCAAACGCTCCCACAATGGCCGTCCCGACCGCTACCGCTACGACGTTCCCTTTTGTTAGACGAATCATGCCGGAAACAAGCGGATTCAAAAGTCCTGTGTCTTGCATGACACCAAAAAATAGAATCGCGAAAATAAACATTACAGTCACGCCCATCACCGAATCAATCCCGGACGCAAAATACTCACTAACTTCTTCCATCGAAGAACCAACCGCAAGCGCTCCAATAATCGGAATAATCACCATCCCAACAATGGGACTGATCTTCCCCCACATAAGAAGCGCGACAATAGAAATAATCACCGCTAGTCCGACGATTGTAAGCATACTCATAACAAAACCCTCTTTCTCTTGATGACATACGCTAGGATGTCACTTCTTAAAAATGAAAGCCCTTTCTCTTTGTAGGTACTTTACATGATAAGAGCGAACGGGTTCAATTTTTGTTCATAAAGAGCATTAAAAATGATAATGTATGAGTTTCAGGACTAAAAAACACGAACGGAGAAATCCTCCATTCGTGTTCTGTATGACCTATTATTCTGTTGCTTCCTCCAAATTGCTCACGTCTTCTAGGATTGTATCGACTTCCTCTGGACCATTGCGCTCTTCTTTGAGGCCGAAGTAGCTATCAAGGAGATCCTCGCCGATCAATTGTGGGATCGCCATTGAACCAGTTGGTTGGTTCGCATTCATCCCCGGGGCGACGATCGCAAAAGCAATTTCCGGATCATCAAAAGGGGCGTAGCCGACGAGCGTCTGGTTGTGGGCCTCATAAATCTCGTTCTCCCCATCACCAGGCGTTGGAAAGACCAAGGTCGTCTCTGCCGTCCCTGTCTTAGCCGCGAAGCCTCCTGGCACATCTACGTCCATATTTCGCGCGGTCCCTCTTGAGCCGGTCACAACTTGACGTAAACCATCCTGCACCATGGAGATATGTTCACTTGACATGTCTATCTGGTTAAGCATCTCAGGCTGCTTTACTTTCTCAACAACATAGTCGTCACCATTGTTGGACGGTTCGAGGATTTCCTGTACGAGTCTTGGCTTCATGCGAACGCCATCGTTGGCAATCGTACTTATATATTGTGCAAGTTGCAAGGTAGAGTACGTGTCATACTGACCAATGAACAAATCCATTAACTGACCAGGATCTGAAGTTCCTCCAGTAACACCAGTTGGTGCTCCAGGTAAGTCAACATACGGGTCTACACCAAGACCAAATTGAGAGAAATAGTAACGTGCTTCATTGTAAGCATCTCTGATCGCGTTCAAATCGGTAAACGGCTTTGGATTGTTCCGATCATACGTATAATCCATCATTCGCATCGCTATATAAAACATATACACGTTAGAGGATCGCTCAAGCGCTGACAGGTAATTTACAGTGCCCATATTGCTTACAGATGCTTTATCATCGGTGTCAGGAAATTTCAGAGGCTCGTCGTAAATTGTCTCAGCTGGACTCATCATCCCTGTTTGAAACCCTGTCAGAACGGAGGCGCCTTTAATGGCTGACCCCATTTCATACGTATTATTAATGGCTCCAATTTCATTACTCGTTGGATCTTCGCCAACCGCGTCGAGGAACCCACTCATCGCAAGAATATCTCCCGTTTTCGGATTCATCGCAATCGCGTACGCTTGGCTGTCACGAATGTAGCGACCAGAATTTGAGCGCACAATGTCTTCCACGGCCTCATCCAGCAGCTGTTGATACTCCATATCGATGCTTAGCCTTAAATCCGAACCCCGGCTGCCTTCTTTTCCATTATTAACGGTTTGCCCCTCGCCGCTGGAGGTAGTCTCTACCTCCGCTTTGACTCCGCGTAGAACATCTTCGTATTGCGCTTCTAAGTAGCTTGTGCCGACTAGATCAGAACGCTCATAGCCCTGGGAAAGATAGGCGTTGATCTGATCTGCAGGAATCGGACGAACATTGCCGAACAACCCACGCAGCGTCTCTCCATACGCAAACGAGCGTCTGGAATCACGCGTAATGTCGATGCCTGGAAGCTGATCTAGATGCTCGCTGACACGATGGGATTCTTCTTCGTTTACGGCTCGTTTAATATGTTGCGGGGAACCAGCATAGCCTTTGGACATTTGCGTGAAAATGGCCATAACGGTTTCCTCTTCCTCGGGAATCTCATCAAGCAAGCCCTCGTCGATGTGGTCCATAATAAGCTGATACTCACTCTCACCCTCTTCTTCTGGATCAAGGTGACTGATGAGTGCCTGGCGTTCTTCTTGCGTGTGCGTCGCGTACCAATATTCCTTGCGATCCCGCTCACGCAAGTTTTCGGTGTCCATCTCTATCAGGTTGTCTAATTCCCTAGCAATTTCAAGCATCTCGTTAGAACTCGTACCCTCCGCTGGGTTGGTGTATGTAATCGAAAGTTCCATTTCATTATCAACCAGCGTGTTGCCATATTGATCAAGCATTTTGCCGCGTGGGGCATCGAGGCGCGCTGTCTGCGTGGACGTTTCGTTCAGCTCTTCCTCATAATTCTCCCCTTGAACAATTTGCACTACTCCAAGACGTAAAATAAGTGCAGAAAACAGCAAAAAGACAATCAAAAAAAGGATATTCAGCCGTACCGACACATGTCGTTGTTTCTTTGGTTTCTTTTTCCCCAAAATGTGCCCTCCTTTTACATTCTATGTACATACAAGAACAGACACCCAAAAAACGGATGCCTGATGATTGTTAAAAGGAAATACCCGCGATGCCGTTGCTTAGAATGTTTCATGAACCTACACTCGTAGGTGGGTGTTCGCAAATGCCTTTTTTCAGCGTCCATTTCGATCAATGGCTTGCTGGCACAGCATTAATATAGAACTCCCTTTGTCACATTCAAGGTTCGAAACATCATAACGCTCACGAACACGGCAGGTGATTCAATCTATAGTATAATACGGACACCTTTCTTTGTCAAAGCGCTAGACCGTCCCTCCTGTTCCTTTTTCTGTTTCGCCCTGGTTGGCATAATTGATCGCTTCATCGTCATCGTCAGGGGCACCAAGGTGAATTTTGCGAACAAAAAAGTAAATCCAGAAATGCCCCGACCCGACCACGAGTAAAATCAGAGGGATCACCTTTTCTTCAGGAAAAGCGGTCACAGCAGCAATAAAGATGACAATCGACATGATGCGTCCAGCGTTGAGAAAACATTCGCGCACCACAATGTACTCCACGCGAAGCTCGCCCGCCTGGTGGCTCCTTCCGATCACATCAAATGTAAGTGAAATGTAGGGGATCAAAAGCGCGGGATAGGCAATTGATACGAGTACGCCGTAGCTAATGAGCTTGCCGAAGTTTAAATCAAAAACAAGCAGGAAAATGGCCCCGTACAGAAGTATGCCACCGAAGAGAATTGCCTTTTTCCGGTAAATGGGCTTCAGCAACCTCGTTATCAGATAGTAACAGACCAGCTGAACGCTTGATGTCACAAGACCATATGTACCAAGCGCCAACTCATTGTTTGTCACAACATAGACCCAGACGACAATCACAAACACGAACGTCCCTTCACGGAGCCCCTGAAAAAAATGAGCGTGCAACACTCGCCTCCAGTTCATGTTTTTTTTCCGTTCCTGAATCACCGTTCGAATATGAAATTGACCTTTGGCATTGCGCTTGGTCAGGGCTGTCGTTAAAAAGACGGCCACTAAAAACAAGACGAGAGAGATGCCAAAGATAACAAAATAGCCGCTGAAATTGTTCATTTTGGTAATCAAAAGCCCCGCCCCAAAAGGGCCTAGCATACCGGCAAAAGAAGTGAGCAGACCTAGAAAACCATTGAAAAAATCTCTTGTATCCGGCTCTGTCACTTCAAACGTAAGCACATTAAACGCAAGCCAGTAGCACCCGATCCCCATGCCAAGAAGTGCTCCAAGAAGAAGCAAAAAGGAGGAGGCATTTTCCCCCACAATCAGAACCGTGATATAAAAAAGCGAGAGCAAGCTAACACCAATGCGCAGGACAATGACGCGGTCGACCCGTTTCGTTAGCTTCCCCGCAGCAACGAATGCAAGAGGTTGAAACATCACAGACATTAAATTGTACAAGGCGAGGTCGAGAAATTCCCCTGACTGCTTCCATAAAAAGACGTTCACGAAGGTGTTCGACAAAGCGACGCTCATGGCATACAGACCACCAATGATTAGGAGTAGCCGCAGATCTTTGGATACCTCCACTTCGCCCAATACCTTTTTGACAACATTGCTTTGCACGACCTCACCACCTTATTTGGTAGTGTGTCTTAACAAAGTGGAGCTATTCACAAATCCGAAAAGCGCAGGCGGGTTGGTTAGGAGCGAGAATTTTAGAATAACTAAAAAAAGATGCCCCAGTCCAAGGGCACCCTTTATTCAATGACTTATTTTGCCGCGTCGTAACGCTTCGCCACTTCGTCCCAATTCACTACGTTCCAGAACGCAGCGATGTAGTCTGGGCGACGGTTTTGATAGTTCAAGTAGTACGCGTGCTCCCATACGTCTAGGCCAAGCACTGGCGTTTTGCCTTCAGATAGAGGTGTGTCTTGGTTCGGTGTGCTCATGATTTCAAGCTGACCGTTGTTCACAACGAGCCAAGCCCAGCCAGAACCGAAGCGACCTTTGGCAGCATCGGCAAATGTTGTTTTGAAGTCTTCAAGGCTGCCAAATGTAGACTTAATTTCTTCTGCAAGAGCACCTGTTGGCTCTCCGCCACCTTGTGGGCTAAGGATTTGCCAGAAAAATGTGTGGTTTGCATGGCCGCCGCCGTTATTACGGACAGCTGTGCGAATGTCTGCAGGCACATCCTCCAAATTGGCAACGACATCCTCTACGCTTTTGCTCGCCAGGTCACTGTGGCCTTCAAGAGCGGCGTTTAAATTTGTCACATATGTGTTGTGGTGCTTTCCGTGGTGGATGTTCATTGTTGTTTCGTCAATGTGAGGTTCGAGTGCGTTTGCTGCATACGGTAGTTGTGGTAGTTCATAAGCCATGGTTAGAATTCCTCCTCAGAAAGATAAGTATCATTTTCATACTTTCGAAACATTGACGTTTCGAAAGTGTGAATAAAGCGTACCAAATATTTCATACGCTTGCAACTGATAAGCGCTGCGCCCTATAGAATGGCTTCCCTTTTTGAAAAACTTTAAACCTATTCTAGCTGTAAAAGGTAGAGTCCTGACCAATTCGTCTCCTCTTTTCCAATATTGAAAAGCGCAGGCGGGTCGCACAGAAGCACGAACTTTGAAAGGCCTGTACTAGAAGTTCCATCCGGGCAGGACTGAAACATTCGCTGGTTCTACCCGCTGGAGCTAGACAACTTGACAAAAAAAAGACACTTCTAATGAGTGTCTTTTAAAACGGAGGAAGAGGGATTCGAACCCCCGCGCGGTTTAACCCGCCTGTCGGTTTTCAAGACCGATCCCTTCAGCCAGACTTGGGTATTCCTCCAAATTGGATGTTAGCTAGCAGTAAGATGTTAAAAAGTTCTTTTCTACCTTGCTACTTCCCGCCTCTAACTTCTAAAATGAGTGGACCCTGTAGGACTCGAACCTACGACCGATCGGTTATGAGCCGAGTGCTCTAACCAACTGAGCTAAGGGTCCCTATGTGATCAATGGGGCGACTGATGGGAATTGAACCCACGAATGCCTGAACCACAATCAGGTGCGTTAACCACTTCGCCACAATCGCCATAATTATTCTTATGTAAGAGTTGGTAGCGGCGGAGGGGATCGAACCCCCGACCTCACGGGTATGAACCGTACGCTCTAGCCAGCTGAGCTACACCGCCAAAAAGTTTTGCCTGATGAAGCATCGCAAAGACAAGAATTATATTACCATGCTTTAAACAACTATGCAATAGGTCCTTCTGAAATTTTAAGACCTATTATGGAACGTAGCATGAAGGAAGAAAGAGTGGGCGCAACAAGAATTCGAAAAGCGTAAGCGGGTCGCTCTGAAGCTAGACAATACCAAACAGCGCAGGCGGGTCGAACAAAAGGGCGAATTTCGGAAGGCCTGCTACTTAAAATCCCGGCCTTGGATTTCGGGGCAGGACTGAAAAACCCCAAGCTCCTCCCCAGCGGAGCTAGACAAAAAGAGAGCAGGCTCACCCTACTCTCTCCCCCTTAGTGATCCTCATCAATGACGGCTTCGGCAATATTCACCGAATGGTCACCGATCCGCTCAAGGTTTGAAATAATGTCGACAAAAATGATTCCCGCCGCGCCGCTACACTCGCCTTCGTTCACCCGAGCGATGTGTTGCTTACGAAGCTTGCGTTCCATCTTGTCAATTTGCTCTTCTTTCTCAAGAACATCATGTGCTTTATCTAGATCGCCTTCTTCAAGTGCGTGAATGGCCTCCTGTAGCGTAGACGACGTTAACTCAAACATTTCATTCAAATCGTTAATAGCAACGTCGGAAATATGCACTTTGTTCGCTTTCTGATAATCCTTTAATTCGACAATGTTCTCCATATGGTCACCAATTCGCTCAATATCACGAACAGCGCTTAGGAGTGTGGAATGCAAGTCCGAATCGTGTTGCGAAAGGGAGCGGGACGATACTTTTACAAGATAATCGGTTATTTCTTTATCCAAATTATTAATGGCTTGTTCGTACTGGAGAGCGACTTCTGCATCCTTCTTATCGCCGCTTCTCATATAGCGAATCGCTTGTTCTAACGCCTTTTGCGAGTAACCCGCCATATGAAGCACCTCTTGCTTCGCTTGACCGAGAGCAATGGCCGGCGAGTTGCCGATAAAGCGCGTATCGAGATGTTTTGGTTTGTAATCCAGCGCAAGTTCTTCCCCAGGCACTAACTTTGTAACAATGAGTGCAAGCACTGCAATGAAAGGGAACTGAATAATGACATTGGCCGTATTATAAAGCCCGTGTGCCACCGCTATTTGCATAGGCGGGTTTAAATTAAGTTGTACAGCCAAAAACTCAATGACATTCCTGAAGATCGGAAACACAAGCATCACGAGCGTGACACCAATCAAGTTAAACATCACATGCGTCAGAGCTGCCCTCCTCGCAGCGACACTAGCCCCGATCGCCGCAATGACGGCTGTAACCGTTGTCCCAATATTGTCCCCAAACAAAACCGGAAGTGCCACGGCCAGATCAAAAGCTCCTTGATTAAAGAGCTGCTGCACGAGACCAATGGCGGCAGTTGAACTTTGAAACACTACAGAAAGGATAATTCCAGCGATAATGCCAAGTAGTGGGTTTTCGCCCATTGACACTGTTAAATCAGCAAAAGCCTGCATTTCAGTTAAAGGACTTAGCCCATCCCCTATCAATCCCAATCCATAGAAAAGACCACCAAAGCCAAAAAATACTTGTCCATAATTATTCACTTGTTTTATCCTAAAGAAAAAGAGCATAAAAGCACCGAGAGCCATAATGGGCAAACTGATCGCTTGCATGTCAAGACCGATAATAAATGCAGTCGCGGTCGTTCCGATATTGGCACCCATAATGACACCAATCGCTTGACGTAAGGTCATAAAGCCAGCATTCACGAGTCCAATCGTAAGCACGGTTGCTCCCGTACTGGTTTGAAGCAAGATTGTCGTGAGCATTCCGGCTAACACACCCATAAATGGGTTGGTTGTAAACCGGTCAAGCAAATCACGCAACCGGTCACCGGCGGCTTTTTGAAGTCCGTCCCCCATGTACTTTATGGAGAAAAGAAAGATCCCTAGACCCCCTATAAACGTGAACAGCACTTCTTGTAACTCCACAAACCTTCATCCCCTCATAGAAAACAGTTTTTTACTCTTTTCGACATCCCTCAACATTACTTGCCGAGTCTATTATTAATCAAAGGTAAAGTGTTTGTAAACAGCCTTTTTTAATCCTGAACAGTTTTTTTTCATATCAACATAAAAGCGCTTGTATTCCTTATGAATCACGTTAATTGACGGCTTTTGTTCGGATAAATACGTCTGACCGCTTCCGACTCATTCAGCGTTGCACTTAGCTTGTACCACCACTCGTTTCTTCATGCTTCCTTCTTCAAGTCTCAAAACCAAAAAAAAGAGCAAGTGATGGGCTTCACTCGCTCGCCGTCTCTTCGGTTTTCTTTACAAGAATTCTCGTCCCGTCCACTGAGATCACTTCAATTTCTGTCTCAGCAGGGATCCACTGGCCTCCACTTGTGGCACTATAAGGCTTGTTGTCAATTTCCACTGTGCCCGTTGGTCGAAATGGATTCAGAGTCTTTCCTTTCTTACCGACCAGTTCTTTATAGTCTTCATTCATGGAATTGTAGCCTTTCTCCGAGGTTAACTGATCTTTAAGAACCATCTTCGACCACATGTTTCGGTGCGGAAACACTTTCAAAAATAAGAGCGCTAATAGCGCACCTACAAAAACACCCATGGCTACCAATATGCTGTAGATCAGGGTTGGTGCTGGAACCGCAAGTCCGATAATCATGAACACAATTCCAATAATGGAGATGGTTCCTTCAGAGGTCACATTTCCATCAAAGATGATCAGAGCCAGCCCAACGACATAGAACACAATGACCCATGTTCCTACATCCCCATTCAAATGGTGGATGAAGTACATAGACATGAGCCCCATCCCAAGCAGAGCAAAAATTCCACGCGCGCGCACCATCAACTCGCCAAGTAAGAACATCGTCCCAAGCGTGACAACGAGGAACCCGACTGGTGCCGCATTTAACCACTCCAACATGATAAAGCCTCCTTACTTGTACGTTCTCTTTGAGTTACGTACCCGCCTTCAAAAAGGTTTCACTAAAAACCGTTCCCGATCCTGTTAAAAAAGAGAGAGGTCCCCCTCCCTCCCATTATGAACGAAAAAAGTCTCGAATGGAATCAAAAAGCCGTCTTAAGCTGTCAAGAAAGCTTTGAATAAACCCTTGTGCTTCCTCGCTTTCAAGGTATTCCCCGAGGTTATCACGTACATTTGAAATTTGATTCTGCACTCGTTCCCAATCAATATCGATCTCTTTCATGCGCATAAACAGCGACACAAGCCCGTTTAGCTCCTCTTCCGATAACGTAATCCCCAGCTCTTCAGCAAGGCGCTGAATCAACTCCCGCATTTCATCCTCGGAATCAATGTTGGTTTGGGCCACCTCTTCCTTGATACGGGTCATAAGTTCGGTTGCTTCCTTCTCGCCGATCGAATCGCCAAGGTTCCCGGTTTTGACCATCTCTTCCGCCGCTACGTCCTTTTGCTCCTCGGGAATGTCAAAGTCAACAGCTTCTTCGTACGCTTTAATGACTCCCGTAAGCGCCCCTGTTCCCGAAACTGAAAACGGTGCGGTCACATACACGTCGGCATCCTCGACACCAGCCGTAATCAACGCATTGGCATACATCGCGTCGGAGACCCAGTTGATATTGTCACTCGTTACATCGATTCCTGTTCCACTTTCGGCAATGGTAATCTTAGATGAGGAAAGAGCTTGGTTGCCAATTTGCTCCGGGCTAATGTATTCGCCGAGGTAGAGATACTCTTCATCGTTGGTGACTGTGAGAATCTCGGCTTCCGATTCAACAACATCCATTCTTTCCAGTATCTCTTCGCGCTCCCTCGGAGATAAATCATCCCCTAAGGTCACCACCACTTCTCCAGGAACAGCCTCCGCCTTCGCTGTCTCGGGGACTACAACAGCAGGAAACATGAGCATAGCAACAAGCCATGCAGCCATCCATTTTTTCCATGATTTTGATTCCACCATAGGATCTCTCCTTTTTAAAAACCTCTCCACATAGATAACCGCTTTTGGCGTTAAATGAAAAGGGATAAAAGTCCTATTATCGTCACGAATGCTTGACTCTTCGTACCGGGACCACCCATGTGGTCAGAAGAGCAAGCACCGCTATGGCGAGACTTCCAGCGCTCAGTAGACCGTGAGCGTGATTCATCCACTGCTCATAGACAACCGGAGCCAGAGCAATACCTGCAAAACGTACAATGGAAAGAAACGACAGGGCCGCATTTCGTACCGAGGCATCGGCTTTTTGTGATATAAACGTACTGGACGTCGGCATGGCCATACCGGTGCTCACAGCACAAAGAGCGAGAATGAACATAAGCAAGACATTCCCCCCTTCAAGAAAAAGCAGAGCGGTCGCTCCAGCCAAAAGAGCCGAACTTAGAACAAGCATTTGTGAATACGAAATTCTCACCCGTTCTACGATTTTATGACTACGAGCAGAAACCAGCGCCATGACCGAGAGCGGTAGTGCTAAAAGGATTCCTTTACTGGCAGGAGAAAATGCTTGCATCTCGAAACTATAAGAGGCATAGAACAGAAGCCCATATAAAACAAACAGCACCGCTGCACTTAACACAAAGGCCGGTAAGCAAACCATCAATTGAGCCTTTCTCATTTTTTCCTTTTTCCTTATCGACTTTTTCCTCTCCCGGCTTGGCGGTTCACTTGGAAGATAAAGCAGCACAAATACAAAAGCCATGAGGGAAACAGCAAGGAAAACCACAAAGCTGTAGGTCCAGCTAAGATACAGAAGTAGGCCTCCAATTAACGGACTTAACGCTTTGGCAAGAGCATTGGCAAGCTCCACTTGCCCAAAAACCACTTGCTGGTCTTCCTTTTGAAACTGCTCTGGCACAAGCGTCATGGCAAGCGCGGCAAGACTTCCCGCGCCAATCCCTTGGACGATGCGCATAGAAAGAAACCAGAGATACACACTGTCCGCATCAAAAAAGCGTGTAAGTCCCGCGCCTAGGCTACCTACCACCACAAACAATGTCCCGAGAAGAGAAGCCTTGCGCATCCCTCTTCGCCTAGCCACCAATTGCCCTAAAGGAATGGCGCAAATTCCAGAAAACGTAAAAACGCTAAGAAACCAAGCTGCCTGCCCTTCGGTTAGAGCAAGCGAGTGCTGTATGCTTGGCATAATTGGTACGAACATTGCGTTGCCAATCACAATCATCGTCGGCAGCACACAGATCGCCACAAGCTTTTTATACTCATGCATCGAACCTTCACCACTTCTCGCATAAAGACGTACGTCATTTCATATCCTTAAAGTAGTGTATATAATGTCGCTCAAAACCATTCGTCAAGGATAAGGAGGGACAGGCTTGAAGCGAATGATAGCGATCATCGTCTCGTTGACCATTACTCTTGGTATCTACCATGACTTAACAACTGGCACCCTTGCGCAAGAACCACATACAGAGGAAACATCCGTTGCGAACGAGGAGCGCAATGAGGAACTGAACGATTCGCCCGCTTTGAGGGAAGGACTTTCATACCAGGAAGTGATCATCCAACCGGGACAGACCGTCCTGTCTGTTGTTGAACACTTGCACTCCTCACAGATAGAAGCCTCCATTGATACAATTATTGAAGATTTTCGTACGTTGAATAATGGACTTGAACCAAACGAGATACAAATCGGTCAAACGTATTTGTTTCCGCAATATGAAGAGTAAGTAAATTTCCTTGCCATTCTTCCCTATTCATTGATAGAATAAGTATGACCTCCACAGGAGACTACAGACAGGCAAGAGCGCCTCAAAGGAGCGATAGGTCCATGACCGAATTGGTTCACCGTACGAATACCCGACCCGTCAAGGTTGGTAATTTGACCATTGGTGGCAATGATGAAGTCGTTATCCAAAGTATGGCGACGACAAAAACGCACGACGTAGAAGCGACGGTCGCTGAAATTAACCGTTTGGAAGAAGCAGGATGTCAAATTGTTCGTGTCGCATGTCCAGACATGCGGGCTGCTGAAGCGATCGCAGACATTAAAAAGCAAATCAACATTCCACTCGTTGTTGATATTCACTTTAACTACAAGCTCGCGCTTAAAGCCATTGAAGGCGGCGCAGATAAAATCCGCATTAACCCAGGGAATATTGGGAAACGAGATAAAGTGGAGGCTGTCGTTAAGGCCGCCAAAGAAAAAGGCATCCCCATTCGTATTGGCGTGAATGCGGGGTCCTTGGAACGCCATCTTCTTGAGAAATATGGCTACCCTACTGCCGATGCCATGGTGGAAAGTGCCTTGCATCACATTAAAATTCTTGAAGACCTAGATTTTCATGACATTATTGTGTCAATGAAAGCCTCAGACGTTCACTTGGCGGTAGAAGCGTATGAAAAAGCGGCGCAAGCATTTAGCTACCCGCTTCACTTAGGAATCACTGAGTCTGGGACGCTATTTGCTGGAACGGTAAAAAGCGCTGCGGGTCTTGGAACACTCCTAAATATGGGCATTGGCAATACGCTCCGTGTTTCTCTCTCCGCTGATCCTGTAGAAGAGGTAAAGGTGGGCCGCGAGCTTTTGAAATCATTTGGCCTTGCCTCCAATGCAGCAACATTAATCTCCTGCCCAACATGCGGGCGGATTGAAATTGACCTGATCAGCATTGCCAATGAAGTTGAGGAATACATCTCAACTGTTAAAGCACCGATTAAAGTCGCGGTCCTTGGCTGTGCTGTGAACGGTCCCGGGGAAGCAAGGGAAGCCGACATTGGCATCGCCGGCGCGCGCGGAGAAGGTCTCTTGTTTATGAAAGGTGAGATTGTCAGAAAGGTTCCGGAAGAAACCATGGTCGAGGAACTTAAAAAAGAAGTCGATAAGTTAGCCGAAGAACATTATGCAAAGCAGCAGCATGAAGCTCAGCTTAACTAAACGAACTGTTTTAGGCAGGTCGACAGAAGCGAACCAAAAAGCCGACTCTTCATGAGCCGGCTTTTTCTAGCTCAGGCTGAAAGGAACGCGCCTTCGCTTTTCGACTGATCCAGCTGCGGCGGGTAGAAGCTCAAGATTTTTCGCCCCGATAACGAAAACCAACACCGTGATTTCTTTTATCGGGTCTCCAAAATTCTCGTTCCTGACCAACCCGCCTCCGCTTTTCGGTTTGTCTAGCTGCGGCGGGTAGAAGCTCGAGATTTTTCAGTCCTCCCCTGAAATCCAAAACCGGGATTTCTAGGGCAGGCCTTCCAAAATTCTCGCTCCTGACCAACCCGCCTCCGCTTTTCGGTTTGTCTAGCTGCGGCGCCCACTCGCTCGAGGTTTCTTCACGCCGCCAGATCAAGCCAAAACCAGGCTTGATTCTGCCGTCGCTCCAGAACTTGTCGCTCGTGTGCAGGGCGCCTCCGCTTTTCGGTCTAAAAATACGGGGAGAAGAGAATGGTGCTTACGATGGAGACGGCGCCAATGGAGATGGCCCAGATGCCAAGCGCTCGCGCTCCTCTCGTCAGCGTCACGACGCCGCAAGCAATGCCGGCAATCCCAAGTAAAACAGGTAAAAAGAAGAGAGATAAAAGCGAGAGAACGATGGCAAAGGTACCAATTCCCTTCCCTCTTGAGGTTGGGCTTAATTCATCCTCGTGTTGTCCGTTCTCCTCCTTACCAGATCTCATTCCATTCAGCGCAGGAAATTCTGCCGCCATTTCTTCATTATTTATTCGATCGTTTTTACCGGAGGCCACATACTCGCTTCCCTTCTCTTCATCATGCCCTTCAACATGGGTGTTTAAAAAGGTGAGCGACGGATCGTCTTCGTCCACCAATTGTACCGGTTTGTCCTTGGATTTTCTTTCGGCTCGGTTCTCTGTCATCTACCTTGCCTCCTTTCTATAGATACATTTAGTGTGTGTGGAAAGCCGTTCATTTAGTGGTGACAATGTTTGCATGTACGAATTAGAATTTGATAACGAGGTGAGCGTATGAAAAAACGGCTTGGTCTTGACATTGACGGCACCATTACCGACCCAGCGACCTTTATCCCTTATTTGAATCAACACTTTAATCAGCACTTAACATTCAATGATTTGCTTGAATATGATTTAACGACGGTTTTAAAAATCAGTGAGATGGAATTCTCCAAGTGGATGGATGAACATGAGCCGACCATTTACTCCAATGCTGAATTTGCCAAAGACGCAGAGGAAACACTGCGCGAGTGGAGCAAAAAGCATGACTTGGTTTTTATCACCGCACGTCGCAAACACCATGAAGAAGTCACCACCGCCTGGTTCAACGAGCGATCGCTTCCTTTTACACACATCGAACTCGTCGGAGGCCACAATAAAATCGAAGCCGTCAGGGAGCAGCAGGTGGATGTGTTCTTTGAGGACAAGCACGATAACGCTGTAGCGATACACGAGGAGTTCAACATTCCCGTCATTCTTTTTGATACCCCGTACAATCGAATGCCTGCCCCTGAGGGCGTGATTCGGGTAAGCGGATGGAAGGAAGCAAGAGAATGGGTCAACAAGTGGCTTCTTGCCACTACCAAACCCTAAAGTAATGTGCTGGCGACCGATCCGCACATTTATCCACCCTAAACGAGCCAAAGACACCGATTCCCGGTGTCTTTGGCTTGCCTTATTTTTCAGCTAGACGGAAAGTATGGCAACATGTCTCGGCGCTTTTCTTCGCTTTGTCTTCATGCTTCACTGACAGCTCGGAGCTCGCCTCCGTATCAAAATCGATATGCGCATGGGCATCAATTTCAACAAGAATCTCATCAGCACCACAACGGTTCCCCGATTTCCAGAACGTACAGTTCGCAACATTGCATTTCACCATCGTTTTGCTCACAAAATCCCCTCCCTGAGAATAGTGTGAGCCAATCGCTAAGGGATATGAGTGGAAGTCCGTGGCATGTCCTTAACTGGGGTCCGAAACTTTTACAAGCTGCTTCCCTAGGTTTTCGCCCGAAAAGAGCCCGAGAAACGCTTCTGGAATCGCCGTAAATCCCTCGTGAATCGTCTCTTCAAATTTCAACTCGCCTTTTGAGACAGCACTTCCAAGCACTTTATACGCTTCGTCATACTGCTTCGCAAAATCACCAACAAGAAACCCTTGCATCTTTGCACGCGCCTTGATAAGAAAGCCCTGCACACGTAACCCTTTATCCAACTCCCCTTCCTCAAGATTGTAGGAGGAGATCGCACCGCAGACGGGGACGCGAGCGAAAGTGTTTAGCTGTGGCCAAACAGCATCAGAAATGTCACCGCCAACATTCTCAAAGTAGACATCAATGCCATCAGGACACGTTTTTCTTAGCTGTCCGAAGACATCGCCGTTTTTGTACTCAACAGCACCATCGTAACCAAGTGTTTCTGTGATGTAGGAGGCTTTTTCTTTTGAACCGACAATTCCGATCACGTGCGCCCCCGCTTTTTTTGCGAGCTGACCAGCAACTTGACCAACCGCTCCCGCTGCCCCAGAAACAACCACCGTCTCTCCCTCTTTTGGCTTGCCAACGTGCATCATCCCGAAATAAGCAGTTAATCCGGGCATACCAAGTACTCCAAGAGCGACGCTCGGACTTAGTCCGTACGTGTCAACTTTGCGAACCCTGTTTGCCTCGACTACATTGTACTCTTGAAACGCAAGGTTTCCAGTCACCAAATCGCCCGTTGCAAGTTTCTCATCGTTTGATTCAACCACTTGCGCAACCACGCCACCGTTCAGCGGCGTACCTACTTCGAAAGGCTCTACATATGAGGGACCCTCTGACATTCTTCCGCGCATATACGGGTCAACAGAAACATAAAGCGTTCTCAGTAATACTTGATTCCCTTTAGGGCTTGCGACTTCTACTTCCTTAAATTGAAAGGTGTTCCCATCTGGTAGCCCATTTGGTCGTTCCTGTAAGATCAATTGCTGTTGCTTCATCATGATTTCGCCTCCTACGCTTTGTCTGCATTTCTATTCCCTTCCCTTTTTCTTAACAAACACGAAAAGAGCGGGTCCCTAAAAGGATCAGCTCTATCGTTCCACATTTTGACAATTTTCGCATGTACCGTAAATTTCAAATTTATGACCTGTTACTTGAAAGTCCGGAAATTCGCCTTCAATCGAAGCATCCATCGGACAAGAATGAAAGTGTTTGGTCTTTCCACATTCTAGGCAAATCAAATGATGATGGTGGGAAGCTGTTTGACAGCTAAAGCGAAAGCGCTTTTCCCCCTCCAGCTCTGTCGTCTCAAGAATATCAAGCTGTGCGAAGAGAGACAGATTCCGGTAGATCGTGTCAAAGCTTAACCCCGGATGCACATCCTGCATGGCATCAAGAACATCTTTGGCTGCGAGATAACGCGCGTCTCCCGCAAACAACTTTAGCATGTCCTCCCGCTTGCCTGTATATTTGTACCCACGCTCTTTCAACCGAGCGAGCGCTCCTGAAACATCCATCGAGCTCCCTCCTCATTCATATGCTTTTATTTTACATCATTCTTGCCCTGATGACTATCACTTCGCCTGTTTTCTCTGCATCAAGTAGGCACTGACTCGGTTTTTCTTGTTTTTCGCAATCACGAGGGATAGGAGAAGCAGCACAACCGCAATCATCACAATCGTCCCACCTGGAGCGAGATTAAATTGATAAGCACTAATTAGTCCTCCCACCACGGCGATCTCTCCGAACAGGACCGAGTAGTAAAAAAGTTGCTTGAAGCCTTTGGCAAACCGCATGGCCGCCGCTACAGGCAACGTCATAAGCGCAGAGACAAGCAGAATCCCAACAATCCGCATCGAGGCAGCAATCACAAGAGCGACCATCACAATAAAAACGAGGTGAACCAGTCGCTTGTTGATTCCAGAGACAACCGCTTGCTCCTCATCAAAGGATAGAAAGAAAAGCTCTTTATAAAAAAGGATCAGTACAACAGACACAATCACAGTGATCACAGAAATCGTCGTGAAGTCCGTCCGCGTGACAGCAATGACCGAGCCAAACAAATAGTTCATTAAATCATTGTTGAAACCATCGGCAAGTGAGATAAAGATGACGCCGAGCCCGATTCCTGCAGACATAATAATGGGAATCGCGATTTCTTTATAATGCGTATACACCTGCCGCAGCTTCTCCATAAACAGGGCGCCCCCAATGGAAAAGGCCATGCCCATGAACAAAGGATTCACCCCTGTCATGAAGACCGAATACTTGCCGAGCAGTAAACTGAAAGCAATTCCTGAGAGCGTAATATGCGAGAGAGCATCAGCGATGAGCGACATACGGCGCACAACAAGAAAAACACCGAGGACCGGTGCCAGAACGCCAATCATCATACCTGTAAACAGGGCATAACGCAAAAAATCATAGGACAGGAACGCATGAACCATATCAAGCATGCTGACGGGCTCCTTCATGGTCGTGATCATGCTCGTGAGTTAAGAGATGAACATCATGTCCGTAAAAAGCGAGTTTGTCTTTCTTGGCCGCAAATTCCTTAGAGCCTCCGTGAAAGTGAATGTATTTATTTAAACAAGCCACTTCGCTTACATACGTCGTCATTGCCCCTACATCGTGAGTAATCAAAAGCAACGTCTTGCCATGCTCTTCGTTCAACGTCCGAAGCAAGCCGTAAAATTGCTCAACACTTGTTGTATCGACCCCGACTGTCGGTTCATCTAAGATCAGCATTTCTGGATCGCTGACAAGAGCTCTAGCAATAAAAACACGTTGCTGCTGGCCGCCTGAGAGCTCCCCAATGTTTTCGTATAAATAATCCTGCATCCCCACTTGATGGACGGCTTCAATGACTTTTCGCTTATCTTTTTTACGCAAGAAGCGGAACAACCCCAATTTTCCATACAAGCCCATCGAAACGACTTCATAGACGCTTGCCGGAAAGCCACTGCTAAAGCTATTGGCTTTTTGCGACACGTAGCCAATTTTATCCCAGCGCTTAAATTTGCTCACCGGCTCTCCAAATAGCTGAACCTGGCCTGAATCCGGACGCAGGAGACCTAACAGCAATCTGACTAATGTTGATTTGCCCGAACCGTTCGGCCCGACTAAGCCAACGAATGAACCTCGCTCTATTTGTAGAGACACATCTGCTAAAACCACGCGCTTGCCGTATTGAAACTGCACTTGATCGACGTTCGCAAGCACTTGCTTCGTGTGTTCCATTTACGTCTCCCCTCCTCATAAGAATGATTCCGATTTAATCCTTCCCTTATTATAGCGATTTCTGCACAAATGTCTAGGAGGAGCGACCAAAATGGGCAAGGTTTTTTCATGCCTAAGGAGCTGACCTAAAAAGCCGCGCCAAGACAAAAAGCGCAGGCGGGTCGCTGAGAAGTGAGGATTTTGGAAGGCCTGCACCAGAAATCCTAGGTTTGGATTTCGGGGCAGGACTGAAAAATCCCGAGCTACTACCCGCCGCAGCTAGAAACAACGCTAAAAACGCCGACCACGGTCAGCGTTTTTCTCTAATCATTCGGCAAACACAATCGAACTTTCGCTATGCATTTGCGCGTTTTGTTGGATCGTGGTGGCGTAGTCACTTCTTGCATGTCCATGCTCAGACACGTACTCATTGAGCCCGCCCATGCCGCGATGATAAGCCGTTAAAGCGTAATCCCAGTTGCCGTATTCCTCATATAACAGCTCCAAATACTGTACAGACAGCTGAATGGAATACAGAGGATTAAAGAGATGCTCCTTCTTGTACTCCACTCCCGCCAAGTCGGCAATCCACGGAGCCGTATTCGTCATAAATTGGGCAAGCCCATAAGCCCTCCCGTACTCGGTTTCAGGTCCAACCGCTTTGGGGTTAAACTCGTTCCCGCTTTCTACTTTCAGTAGTTCGTAGACAAGATAGGGATCGATCTGCTTTTGCTGGCTTAATTCTCCGAGAAAAAGTCCCCATTCCTTCTTAAAATGACCGTCGCTATGCTCATGCAGTTCCTCCGCAAGATCCATCGATTGGACCCAAGAGTTATAATTGCTTTCCAAGTCTTTTGTTTGTAAGTTGGTCTGCATTAAGTCCCTCTCTAAGTTTTCATACGTCTGCCAACGTTCCTCTTCTTGCTGCGCGATTTGATGTTTAAGCGCACTGTTTTCCACCGATATATAGAGCACGATCACTGCAACTGTTAAAAGGCTCCCGATCAAAAAGCGTTGCTTCATGTAGTCCACTCTCCTTTAGACTCTTATGTCCAAAGGAAAGCATAGGCGAAAAGAAGGTGGCGGACAACTTGGTGCACAACCGAGAGACGCAAATTTCTCGCCATTACCTGCGACTAACATGGGAAAATCGAAGTCAACCTCTCTCGTTCTCCCGTTTTCTCCGTGTTTCGGAGAGGCCCCATCCTGAGAGGCGACATATCAAGCTTTCCAGACTCACTAGTAAATTATAGAAGAACTGGCAATCGGATCGCTACCTTTGTGCCCACTTCGCACTCACTTTCAACATGGAATGAGCCTCCGTGGTCTTCAATGATTTTTTTGCAGAGCGGGATCCCGACGCCTGTTCCTCGCTCCTTTGTCGTAAAAAAAGGTTTCCCCAGGTTACCGAGTACTTCCTCTGGCATTCCCTCGCCATTATCAGAGATTTCAATGACGACTTCGTCCCCCGTGAATTGTGTCTTCACCTTCAAAGTTCTGGAACTGTTTGAGGAGGCGTAGGCTTCAATTGAATTACGAAGCAAGTTCAAGATCACTTGTTTGAACATCGATTCGTTCACATGACAAATGGCCGATGAGTGTTGGATGTCAAATTGAAGCTCCACATTATGCAGCGAGCATTCTGCGCGTATGATTTCAAAAAGAGAGCGAATCAGTAGAACCGGTGACTGCCATTTGCGGTCCATTTTCTTTCTGGAAACAGAAAGAAAGTCTTCGATAATGACATTCATGCGGTTCAATTCAGAGAGAATTGTGCCATAGTACTTTTCAAAGTCATTCGTTAAATGAGAAAGCTGTAAAAATCCTTTGATGACAGAGAGCGGATTGCGCAGCTCATGAGCCACACTTGCAGCAATGTGAGAAACGGCTTCCATTTGATGATGGAAGGTAAGCAAATGCTCGAATTTTTTTTCAAGAGTGAGATCTTCCAGAATGACGTACGTTGAGCGTGATTGATTTTTGACATCTGGGAAGAAATGGAGATGGACGATGATGTCGTCCATCTCAAAAATCCCCTTCTCGACTTTCTTCGTTCGTATCGATTTTGTTAAATACATTTCCATAAAGCTAAACACCGGAATGGATATCGCGAGTTTGCCTACGAATTGGTGCCTAAGGTCATCATCCATTAGTCCAAAAATGGCCAAAAACGGCGTGTTCCAGCCGATCACCTGTTGGTATTCATCCACCTTTATGTAAGGAAGATTGAGCTCTTCGATCAACGCTTGCATCGAGCGCTCTGTATCGATCGTCTCTTTATAATTCGAGAGTTCTTCTACTTTCCCCAATGATAGCTTTGTCTGCTGCCACATATCTTTGTTCCCTTCTGGGGTTGTTTGATTGCACATTGAATGGCTGTTCACTAAAGCTCCTCCTTCTCTATGAAATACGTTCACATAGATATTGTGAGAATTTTTGAAGACTTTCGCGACATATTGTCATTTATTTTCAACTTTTGATCTACAGTTAGGTCTATAGGTAGGTATTCGTTGCTGACTGGTTTTTTCCTTTATTTTGGGCACATTTTAATTAGTTGGCCATATACTGTAGCAATGTTCAACAAAGGGGCGATGACATCTTATGAATTTCATCATGCAGCAGCTCGTGAATCAAAAAATCAATTCTATGACGGAGCCTGAGTTCCTCCAACTTGCGCGTCAGCACGGGTACAGTCTTTCACCGGCACAAGCGAAAAAGGTGCTTTCCATCATTCACTCTGAAAAAGTAGATGTTGGCAACAGGCAGCAGGTCGACGCCATTATTCACCGGTTACAAACAGAGACAGACGCTCACGTGGCAGGCATCGTCCAAGAACTTCTCGGTCAGTTTGAACACCTGCTCAAGTAGGTCGAAAAGCGCAAGCGGGTTGGTCAGGAGCGAGAATTTTGGAAGGCCTGGACCAGAAATCCCGGTTTTGGATTTTGGGCCAGGACTGAAAAATCTCGAGCTTCTACCCGCCGGAGCTGGATCAGGAAAAGCGCAGGCGGGTCGAATAGGAGCGAGGATTTTGGAAGGCCTGACAAACGAAATCCGACTTTAGATTTCGTTGTCAGGGCGAAAATCTCGACGCTTCTCCCCGCCCGAGCTAGCCAAAAAGAAGGCAGGCCCCTTGTGAGCCTGCCTTCTCCTTTATCTTTGAATTGGTTGGCTCTCTTCTCCGCGAAACATGGCAATCTCATGCTTATATGGCGGCTTTTTGTCTTTCTTCTCGACGCCAATGTACGGGGTTTCGAGAATTTTCGGAAGGCCTTCAAAAGCTGAATGGTGCACAATCTGGTTCAACGCTTCAAAGCCGATATGTCCGTGACCGATGTTCTCATGGCGGTCCTTAGCGGCTCCACGTTCGTTTTTGCTGTCATTCACATGAAGGACCTTAAGGCGATCAAGACCAATAATGGAATCAAACTCCTCAAGCACGCCATCCAAATCATTAATAATGTCATAACCAGCATCGTGGGCATGGCATGTATCAAAGCAAACCGACAACCGCTCGTTGTGAGTAACACCGTCCATAATCGTTGCTAACTCTTCAAACGAACGCCCGCATTCTGAGCCTTTGCCAGCCATGGTCTCGAGTGCTACCTGAACGTCACGCTTCTCCGTTAGCACTTCATTCAAACCTTCGATGATTTTTTTGATCCCCGCCTCAGCGCCAGCGCCTACGTGGGCGCCAGGGTGCAACACGATTTGCTTCGCACCAAGGGCCTCGGTCCGTTCAATCTCCGAGCGTAAGAAATCAACACCGAGCGTAAAGGTCGCTGGTTTTTCGGTGTTGGCAATGTTAATAATGTAAGGGGCATGGACAACAATATTTGTAAGCCCGTGCTCCATCATATGGGCGGCGCCTTCTTCAATATTTAAGTCTTCAATCGCTTTACGCCTTGTGTTTTGCGGCGCTCCTGTATAAATCATAAATGTTGATGCCCCGTAAGAAGCCGCTTCCTCACTTGAAGCGAGCAGCATCTTCTTTCCGCTCATTGAGACATGTGAGCCAATTAAAAGTGACATGTTCCACCTCTATTTTTACGTTTTCTATGAACCTACTAATGATTCCATTGGACACTGCGTGAGGCGAGCCCTTCGCGGACTCCCCTCACTCCTCTCTTTTCATTTCCCTTTTCGCGCGGAGGAACGACGGCTTTGTTTGTTACGTTTTTCCTGAGCCGTACGTGCTTTTCTCTTGTACGCTGGCTTGACCTTTTTCGGCTTTGCTTTCGCCTTCCCCCCCGAAGCTTTCGGTGAAGGTGCTTCTGCTTTTTGCTTCGTTTCAGTCGTTTTTTTAGGACGACTTTCTACAATCCCGCCGGCCCCAAGAGGCGCTTTTGCAAGAGGAACCCATTCCCCTTTCTTTAGCTCGACAAAGGAAAAGGTCACGCCGCGTTTCGCGAGTTTCGCACACGCTTCTTGATCACTTTGTTCATACAGGGAGATCGCCAGCCCATCTGCCCCGGCTCTCGCCGTTCGTCCGACGCGGTGAATATAGAAGTCAAGATCAGATGGAAATTCATAATTGATGATATGACTAACCCCTTCAATATCGATACCCCTTGCCGCGAGGTCAGTCGCCACCAAATACTGGACCCCGCCATCATGCACCCGCTTCATCACTTTTTTTCGCTCCCGCGGGGCCAGTCCTCCGTGAAGTCGGTCCACATTGAGACCAGCAGCCGCAAGCGTATCCGCGAGCTCATCCGCTCGCTCCTTCGTGTTCGCAAACACAAGAGCGAGGTAGGGGTTTACATGCTTGGCGATCTCCGTTAACAGGGGCAGCTTTTCACGGTGTCGTACAGGGACGAGCTGATGCGTGATCTTCTCTGCGGCCTGCTTTTCTGGCTGGATATGCACATGGCGGGGGTTGTTCATATACTTTTTCAAAAAAGGCTGTAGTTTCTCTGGAATGGTCGCGGAGAACACAAGCATTTGCAACTTCCCGTTCATAGCACTGGCGATACGGTCAACATCTTCGATAAAGCCCATATCCAACATTTGATCGGCTTCATCAACCACATAGGATGTCGCGGTATGAACAAGCAGCGAAGAATCACCGATGAGGTCTTGAATTCGTCCTGGCGTGCCAATCACAATATGGGGCTGCTTTTTTTTAAGCTTCTCTGAGAACCGCATGCGATCGGTTCCCCCTACAAGCAAGCGCGCGTCCACACCTCCTTCGTAGAAGGCAAGCAGCTTCTTTAACTCTTCAAAAAGCTGCGTCGCAAGCTCTCGGGTTGGCGCAGTGACAATCGCTTGTAACTCCTGGGTCTCAAGCTCAAGATTCTCAACCATTGGAAGAAGAAAAGCGAATGTCTTTCCTGTGCCCGTTTGGGATTGTCCAATCACATCTCGTCGATTTAAAATGGCTGGAATCAATCGTTCCTGGATCTGAGTAGGCTGGCTCAAGCCCTCCTGGCTGAGCGCTTCGATCAATCGATTGTTCAAGCCAAATCGTTTAAAATTTTCTGCCGTCATTGGTTAGTTCCTACTTTCTCACGATTCTGTTTGCAATACTTCATTTTAGCACACGTCGAGGCATGAGTCTATTGCCTTAGGCAACGGTCACTTCCACGAGTGCCTGTGCATATAAATAAAGGAAAGAGGACGGACAAAGGAGGAAATACAGATGCAACATTTTTTAGGTCCCCCAGCAAGTTCGATGCCTGTGCAACAGGCGGCGGTGGGGGCGAGTCGCTTCTTAGGTGGGGGAGGTTTCATGGGGCCCCCAGCTGGAATGGGGATGGGCGCACCTACAGGCATGGGCGCAGTCGGTGCAGGCTTTCCGGCAGCTGGAGCTGCCCCGCAGGCTGCTGGCGGAGCCTTATCCGCGGGAAGGGGCGCTGGTTTGCTTTCACGCCTTCTTGGTGGCGCGACATCTAGATTCGGCTCAGGAGCGCTAGGGTCTGGCGCTGGTCGAGCACTTGGTGGGTTGAACTTTTCGACAATTCTCGATAACACCCAACGAGTGATGGGGCTTACCCAGCAAGTGGCACCAATGGTTCAGCAGTATGGACCATTTATTAAAAACGCCCCTGCCCTTTGGAAAATCATGCGTGGGTCTGGAAATGAGGAGGAAGCTAGTCAAGCGGCCGAACCAAGCCAGGAGACAGAATCATCTAATCAGCTAAAAGAAGCCCCCGAATCGAGCAACTCCAGCCCGCCTACATCCCAGACCGATGAAGCAGGAGAACGTACGAAGGAAGTGAAGCGAACAAAGGTTAAACGACCTTCTAGAACCGGCTCAACGACCAATGGGCAATCAATGCCCAAGCTTTATGTTTAGTCCTTTTTCTTCGAGATTTTTTATTGACAAGTCTCCGCACAAGATAGTATAATTTGAAATTTGCCTTCATTTGTGGTACAATTGACGCTATCACTTGATTGGAGGAATGTCCATGTTTAAAGTTGGTGACCATGTTGTGTACCCCTACCACGGGGCAGGGATCATTCAAGAAATTGAAGAAAAAGATGTACTTGGAGAAACCCACTCCTACTACATTTTGCATTTTCCGCTTGTCGACATTACGTTAATGCTTCCGGAGAATCGAATTGATCAGTCCGGTCTAAGGCAGGTCATTCCATCTTCTGAAATTAACACTGTCGCAAAAGCGCTTCAAAGTGGACCGGACACCCCTCCATCGACGAGTCAATTTTCGCGCGAAACGGAAAACCTGCTTAAAAGCGGCAGTATTATTGATGCGGCTTATCTTGTCTCCTCGCTTCATAAGAAACAAGGCGAGCGCTCGAATGGGCTGCATATTCAGGATAGGCATCACCTGCAAAAAGCGCGTCAAATGCTGGCCAGCGAGCTTGCAATTGTGCAAAATTTTTCAGAAGAGCAAGCGTACGAATTTATTGACACGAATTTGCTCGAAGCAAATTAGGCGATGCACAAAGATTGTCACAGCCTTCAATCTCCTTTACAATAGAATCAGATTGATCAAACGGGCGCCCACTTATGAAAATGAGGTTGAGTCGCCCTGTTTTTTTGCATAGGAGGTCCATAAACATGGATGTTTTAAAAATTTCCCCTAGGGGTTACTGCTACGGCGTCGTGGACGCGATGGTGATGGCGAGACAAGCTGCCCAAAACCTAGACTTGCCGCGTCCGCTGTATATCCTTGGTCAAATTGTACACAACCAGCATGTAACAGATGCTTTTAAAGAAGACGGCATCATTTCACTCGATGGCCCGAACCGTTTAGAGATTCTTCGCGAGGTGACGGAGGGCACCGTGATTTTCACGGCGCACGGCGTTTCACCGGAAGTTCGCAAGCTTGCTAAAGAGAAAGGCCTCACTGTTGTTGATGCCACTTGCCCTGACGTGACACGCACGCACGATCTGATTCGTGAAAAAGCGAACGAAGGCTATCAGTTTATTTACGTTGGCAAGCAAGGACACCCAGAACCAGAGGGAGCGATAGGCGTAGCGCCTGATGCCGTGAACTTAGTAGAAACGCTTGATGACATTGAAACCTTGAAACTCGATGACCGAAAAATCATCATCACCAACCAAACAACGATGAGCCAATGGGACGTCTCGGACATAATGAAGCGCGCGATGGAGCTTTACCCAAAAGCCGAAGTTCATAACGAAATCTGCCTGGCCACACAAGTTCGTCAAGAGGCCGTGGCCGAACAAGCTTCAGAGTGCGACGTGGTGATTGTTGTCGGCGATCCAAAAAGCAACAATTCCAACCGCCTTGCCCAGGTATCCCACCAAATCGGCGGCACTCCTGCTCATCGGATTGGAGATTTGTCGGAACTCGATCTTGACTGGGTCAAAGACGCGAAGAAGGTCGGCGTGACGTCCGGCGCCTCTACCCCGACGCCGATTACAAAAGAAGTCATCACCTTCTTGCAAAACTACGATCCGGCAACAGAGGATACATGGGACACGACGAAAAAAGTTCCGATTGAGAAAATCTTGCCGAAAGTGCGTGTGAAGAAGTAACAGGGGTTAATGTGCTGTCCATGAGGTTATAAAATAACCTTGGGCAGCCTTTTTTTGTGTTGTCATCAGACAGTTAAATGTCACGTTACTATAGATAAACAGAGCTCGAACAGTTACGCAAAACAGCGGGGGTAACCGAATAAAGGTCCCTATCAAGAAATGTTATGCGAATTCTTCAAAATGACATTGTGGCAGTGCATTACAAGTGATATAATCAACCACAAAGAAACAACATTCGTCTCATCCAAAAGTCCAATAATTTCGATCGCCTTTTTGTAAGCGATAACATTTTTTATGCTAGCTGGGTTTAACTAAATAAAGGAGTTGAGGTAAGTGAACCAATTAGGCAAAACTTTTATCCACGAGGACTTTCTCCTGCATCATGAAGCGTCGCGTCGTCTCTATCACGATTACGCAAGAGATATGCCGATTATCGACTATCATTGCCATGTCTCTCCCTATGAAATCGCAAATGATCGCCGTTATAACAACATTTCTGAAGTTTGGCTGCATGGCGATCACTACAAATGGCGCGCGATGCGAGCGTTAGGCATCGATGAAGCTTATATTACGGGAGAGAAAAGCGATCAAGAGAAATTTATAAAATGGGCTGCTGTTGTTCCATATACGATCGGTAACCCTCTTTACGACTGGACGCATCTGGAGTTGAAGCGCTATTTCGATATCGACGAACTGTTGAACGAGCACACGGCTGAGGATATCTGGCATAACGTCAACGAACGCCTACAAAATTCAGCACTCAGCACAAGAGGTATTATCACGCAGTCCAATGTCGAAGCGATCTGTACAACCGATGATCCTGTTGACTCCTTGTCCTCTCACCAAGCACTGGCTAAAGATTCAACCTTCCAGACAGCGGTCTATCCAGCGTTCCGTCCTGATAAAGCGCTTCAACCAACCTCTTCTGACTTTGGCAGCTACATCCAAGAGCTTGCGCTCGTTAGCGACCAGGGAATTGCTACATACGAACAACTGCTGTCTGCCTTAGAGAAACGCGCAACCTTCTTCCATGAAACGGGCTGCCGTTTGTCAGACCACGGACTTGAAACGGTTCCCTTCCAGTCCTGCACGAAGGAGGGAGCATCTGTCATCTTTGAAAAGGCCTTAAAAGGCGAGTTCGTGAGTCCCTTAGAAGAAGAGCAGTATCAAACGTACACCCTTCACTTCTTAGGGGAGATCTACCATCAGCTTGACTGGACGATGCAGTTTCACCTTGGAGCGCTTCGCAATAACAATCGCCGAATGTTTGATTCCGTCGGTTCAGACACAGGGTTTGATTCCATGGGAGATTTACCCATAGCACGTTCTCTCAATGGCTTTTTGAACAGCCTTGAACAAACCAATCAGCTGCCGAAGACGATTATTTATACCGTCAACCCGATCTACAATGAGGTGATCGCTTCAGCCATTGGCAACTTTTCCTCAAATGAAATGCCTGGCAAAGTACAATTTGGCTCTGGTTGGTGGTTCAATGATCAGAAGGATGGGATGATTAAGCAAATGAAGGATCTTGCCAACATTGGCCTGCTTAGCGTATTCGTGGGCATGCTGACGGATTCTAGAAGCTTCATGTCTTATACAAGACACGAGTACTTCCGCCGCATTTTATGTAATCTTGTAGGCAGTTGGGTAGAAGCAGGAGAAGCGCCGGCGGACTATGAATGGCTTGGGAAGATGGTTCAGAACATCAGTTACTATAATGCCGAGCGTTATTTCAATCTCCCCCAATTGTAAACGAACAGGCTAGCAAAAAAGAAGACCCTGGAACTGCTCCATTCCAGGGCCCCTTCAAACTTTCGGAATTCACAGGGAAGGCCGCTCAATCGCTTTATCTGCTTCACGTGCATTCTTTGACGCTTCTTCTCGGTTCTTTTTCATCTCATCAAGCGTCTTCGTCTTTAAGCGCGCTGCTCCCTCGTATGTGTTCGTTGGGATACGTGTTTCTGATGTTTGCCTCTGTTTTGCTTCATGGATACTTTTCGCATATTGTGGCAGCCATCTTTCTTGTGCAATAAGGAGATCATCAACCATCTGCCAAATTTCAGGCGGTGTGCAAACGGCTCCAACAAGAGGATCCATCATAAAGGCCTGACGTAACAATTGTTCATCTCCACTGACAGCCGCTTCCACGGAAAGACGTTGAACGGAGATGCTGGCGTTACAAACCGCCGCACAGCCTAAAGGAAGGTCTCCAACAACTGGGGTGCTAATGCCGTTACGATCCACATAGCCTGGGGCTTCAATAATGGCATCCGTTGGTACATTCGTAATCACATTGCCATTCGGCACATTAAAATGTCCACGGTACACACGACCTGTTTCTAGCGCCTCAATAATGTACGACCCATGTTCCTGTCCTCGCTCGCTTTCTTTGTATGAAAAAGCTGGTTCTTTCATCCAGTTTGGGAAATCTTCTACGAACCAATTGCGCCCCTCAATACAGACCCGAAGATATCCACCTGTTTCTCCGTTAATCCACGTTCCCAAATCAATCCAATCAAGAATTTCTTCTGGGCGTTTTCGGTACCAAGGAACATATTCACTGAGGTGTCCGTTCGATTCCGTACTGTAGTAACCAAAACGACGCAGCATATCGATACGAACTTTCTCTGTTTTGCTGTATTCTGGATGGTTCTCAAAGGCTTCTAGTAACTCACCCGTTAGTTCTTTGCCGTTGTGCTTAATTTGAATGTACCATGTCTGGTGATTAATTCCTGCACAAATAATGTCAACGTCCTTTTGCTCAAGATTGAAGACATCCGCAATTTGGCGATGGCCTCCCTGAACGCCATGGCATAAGCCAATGGTTTTTACGCCGCCATATTTGGTGCAGGCCCATGTCAACATCGCCATCGGGTTGGCGTAATTGAGCAGCAGGCAGTCTGTTTCTGAGACGTCACGGATGTCCTTACAGATTTCAAGCATTTCCTGAATACCCCGCTGGCCGTACATAATGCCGCCAGCGCTTAGCGTATCCCCAACGCATTGATCGACACCGTAGGCGAGCGGAATATTAATATCATGTTCAAATGCCTCCAGTCCGCCAATCCGAACCACTGAGAAAATATAGCGGGCATCGTTTAACGCCTCTCTTCGATCAAGCGTTGACTGAATTTGAATCGACAACCCATTCTCGTTAATATCACGCTGACAGAGTTCCGTCACCATCTCTAAATTCCTTGCATCGATATCTGTAAATGCTACTTCAATGGATGAAAACTCTGAAACAGCTAACAAATCTCTTAATAACCCACGTGTAAACCCAATACTTCCTGCACCGATAAATGCGACTTTAAAGCTCACTTACATCCCTTCCTTCTGCTTTTATCAACTTTCCGAAAAATCGCCCAGGCATCCCCGAGCGATTTCTTTGTATTCTAATGAGCACTTTCGTTCCACGCGAGTTCCTTGCGAATCTGTTCTACACTTGTGTCTCTGCCGATGGCAATGCACTCAATCCCCATCAACGAGGACCAATCATTCAACTGCTCTTTGCTAATCCGGTAAGAAAGCACCGTGTGATGAGCACCACCTGCGTAAATCCAAGACTCAGTAGCTTCAGAAAGTGAGGGAAGTGGTTTCCAGAGGACGCTTGCGACTGGCAAGTTCGGTGTGTCATGCTCACTTTCCACGGCCTCTACTTCATTGACAACAAGCCGAAAACGGTGGCCAAGGTCAATCAACGATGCATTGACAGCAATGCCAGCCTGACCTTTGAACACAAGACGGGCAGGATCTTCTTTCCCGCCCATTGAGAGCGGTTTAACGACGATTCGCGGTTTTGTTGCCGATATCGTTGGGCAGACTTCCAGCATATGCGAGCCGAGAATAAGCTCGTTGTCTGGCTCAAGATGATACGTGTAATCTTCCATGAACGACGTTTCTTTGTTCCCGGCCATGACTTTTAAGACACGGAGGAGGGCTGCCGTTTTCCAGTCCCCTTCCCCAGCAAATCCGTAGCCTTCTGCCATCAATCGTTGGGCAGCGAGCCCCGGAAGCTGACTCATACCGTGCAAGTCTTCAAATGTCGTTGTAAATGCGCGAAAATCGCCTTCTTTGAGAAACGCTTTTAACCCAAGTTCAATTTTGGCCTGCTCTTGAATAGACTCCACCCCGGCATCCGCATCGATATCATAAAGCTCTCGGTATTCTTCCATCAGCTCATTTAACTCGCTACCGGAAATGTCGCGTATGCGCTCAACCAAATCGCCAATTCCAAACCCTGACACCGACCAACCAAACTTCATTTGCGCTTCAACCTTGTCACCTTCCGTTACCGCCACTTCGCGCATATTGTCGCCAAAGCGAGCCACTTTTAGCTGCTTGCTTTCCTGATAAGCACTGACCATCCGCATCCATTTGCCGATTCGCTCCTGGACTGTCGGGTCTTCCCAATAACCAACGATGACTTTTCTGGATATGTTCATTCTTGTAGTCATAAACCCGAATTCCCGATCCCCGTGTGCGGACTGGTTGAGGTTCATAAAATCCATATCGATGTTGCCCCACGGGATGTCGCGATTAAACTGAGTGTGGAGATGAAGCAAAGGTTGGTTTAATTCGAGCAAACCAGAAATCCACATCTTCGCAGGCGAAAACGTGTGCATCCACGTTACAATTCCCGCGCAGTCGGGATCTGCATTCGCCTCTTTGCAAAGTTTGAGGATGCCATCCGGAGATGTCGCCACAGGTTTTTGCACGAGCTCATAATCAAAGTTCCCTTGCTCCTTGAGTCCGCTCACTATTTTAGCGGTGTGCGCCTCCACTTGTTCAATGGTTTCTTCTCCATACAGCGGTTGGCTGCCTGTAATGAACCAGAATTTATACGGTTTTAACGTGAGCATGTTCACTGCCTCCTTGAATAGGTTGTTTTAGGGCACGCAACGTTTTCATGACAATGTTTTCTCCTCGCCCAAAGTAGTCATGAAGACACGAGTATTCCAGATACAGCTGCTCATATTTGATAACGTTTTCAGGAATGGGGATAAACGATTTTTCCTGCACTTTCGCCATATTGTGTGCTGCATCGACAATCGTGGCGTATCCCCCTGCCTCAACGCCAGCGGCAACACTTGCGAACATCGCCGCACCAAGAGCTGGCGTTTGCTTCGACTCTGCCACCTTAATCTCACGGTTTGTGACATCTGCATAGATTTGCATGAGGAGATGGTTCTTTTGCGGAAGGCCGCCACACGCGTAAAGCTCTTCGACGGGCACACCGTTATGATGAAAGGCGTCCACAATTTTCCTTGTGCCAAAAGCAGTGGCTTCGAGCAAGGCACGATAGATTTCCTCAGGCTTTGTTTGCAATGTGTATCCGAGCAAAAGTCCCGACAAATTCGTATCAACAAGCACCGAACGGTTGCCATTCCACCAATCCAGCGCAAGCAGACCGGTCTCTCCTGGACGGTAAGCAGCTGCCTGCTTTTCAAGGAACGCATGGATGGACAACCCTTCGCTTGCCGCTTCTTCATTGACCGAAGCTGGAACGCCATGCTCCATAAACCAAGCAAATATGTCGCCAACTGCTGATTGACCGGCCTCATAGCCGAAGTAACCAGGAATGATGCCATCTTCCACAACGCCGCACATGCCTTCGACGTTCTTTTCTTCTGCTCCAAGAATGGTATGGCAAATCGATGTCCCCATGGCCATCACGAGTTTTCCAGGAGTCACCACGCCCGCTGCAGGGACGGCCGCATGAGCATCCACATTGCCAACCGCTATCGCGGTTCCTGCCTTTAACTCAATTTTGGCTGCCATTTCTGGGGTCAATTCGCCTGCTTTCTCGCCAAGAGATCGGATCTCACCTCGAAGCTTTGTTTCCACGAGCGTCCTCAGCTCTGGATCAAGCGCAGCGAAAAAATCGCCGCTTGGGTACCCCTCCTCTTTATGCCACATCGCCTTATAGCCAGCCGTACAGCTGTTTCGTACAAAAGAGTCCGTCAGCTGGGCAATCACCCAATCGGTCGCTTCCATAAACAAGTCCGTTTGATCATAAATGGCCCGGTCTTCATTAAAAATCTGCCAGATCTTTGAGATCATCCACTCGGAAGAATATTTCCCCCCGTATCGCGATAGGAACGCTTCCCCACGCTCTTGGGCAATACGATTAATCTCTTCCGCTTCATCCTGCGCCGCGTGATGTTTCCAGAGTTTGACCCAGCTGTGCGGCCTTGCGGCAAGGTCTGAATGAAAGCAAAGGGGCGTGCGTGATTCGTCAACCGGCAACATCGTACAAGCAGTAAAATCAATCCCTAGGCCAATGACCTGATCTGCGGTGGTCCCGGATGCTTTGAGGACAGCAGAAATCGAGGTTTCAAGCACCTCCATGTAATCGTGCGGATGCTGCAAGGCCCATTCCGATTCGAGCTTTATGTTCCCAACAGGTAGTTCTTCATCGATCACACCGTGTCGGTAGGGCGTCACATGTTCTGCAATTTCTGCACCATTGTCAAGATCAATGAGGACGGCTCTTCCTGATTCTGTGCCATAGTCCACCCCAATCGTATAACGCTTGGCCATTCTTACCCCTTCCTTTCTTGTCCGTAGTAAGCTTCTGGTCCGTGCTTCCGTAAATAATGACGGTCTAGCAACTCCTGAGAAATCGGTTCTATATGGTTAGACAGTGTAACAGTGTTCGATGCCATCTTAGCGACTTCCTCAAGTACGACGGCATGGTAGACGGCCTCAGACGGAGATTTCCCCCAAGTGAACGGGGCATGCCCGTGAACTAGTACTGCGGGAACAGCCAGCGGATCGATCAAGCGGAACGTCTCCGCAATCACATGACCGGTTTGTTCTTCGTAATCGCCGTTAATTTCCGTTTCCGTTAATGGCCTTGTGCACGGAACTTCCCCGTAAAAATAATCAGCATGCGTCGTCCCCAGAGCTGGAACCCCCCGCCCTGCTTGAGCCCATCCTGTGGCCCAGGTCGAATGCGTATGGACAATGCCTTGAATATGTGGAAAGGTGCGGTAAAGGATGAGATGTGTTTTTAAGTCAGAAGATGGTTTGAGCTCTCCCTCCATCACCTCTCCTTCCATATCGACAACGACCATGTCCTCTGCGTTCATATCGGCGTACTCAACCCCACTTGGTTTGATGACAACCAGTTCTTGGTCCCGATCGATTCCACTGACATTGCCCCATGTAAACGTTACGAGCCCATGCTTCGGCAAAGCGAGATTGGCTTTGTATACTTCCTGTTTCAATGTCTCAAGCATGCTTCTCCCTCCATTGTTTTAATGTTCCATCTTTTATAAAGAATGTTTCATCTTTGCTTCACGATAGCATCGCATGAGCGTAGAACGATCCCTCAAGTGATAGGCGTTCACCAAGCTTTCTTCAATCAGCGCTTGATCGACAGGCACTAATTCCTCGGACCACCCCACTTTTTGCAAAAGCGCCCTAATTTCCCTTGCTTCTGGCAACGACTCCACCAAGGAGCTGAGTTCCTCCGCGTTCTCTTGGTTCACTTGCAGCAATTGCGGCTGAATCGTGCGTTTATAAAAATCAATGATCACTTGCGTTGATAACCCAACTTTCGCGCCGTGAAGCATTTGTTTCTTTTCGTTTTTCAAAGCGTCCATCTCCCAGTAGTGGGAAAGATGATGCTCGGCACCAGAAGCCGGATGGGAGTGGCCGAACAGAGCCATCGCTACACCGGACAAGAGCAAGCTTTCCATCAAAATAGCGATCCCTTCAGCTGACCTCCTTCCAATCGCTTCAGCATTGTCCACTGCCGACCTGAGCGCCTCTTCTGTGAGCTCGGCCACAAGAGGAGAATAGGGTTCTCCTTCTGTGAGATGACCGACTTTCCAATCCATCAACGAAGTGTACTTGCCCAACATATCCCCAAACCCCGCGGCTATGAGCTCGGTAGGAGCTTGCTGCAACACCTCCACATCAGCAAAAAGAGCAACAGGGGCAACCATTTGATAGGTCGTCTTCACCCCTTTGATGACTAAAGGCGCCCCAAGCGAGGTGAAGCCATCGACAGAAGGGGCCGTCGGGATGGAAAGAAACGGACGCTTCACTTTCGCACTGACAAAACGAACCACATCATGAATCGTTCCTGCCCCTACAGCTAGCAGCATTTCGGTCTCACCCTTCACGCTTAGCAAGAGATCAACAAGCGTTGCTTCATCAGCAATAACGTCGCTCTGGGGATTTGGCGTAAGCAAGTGAACCTTCACAATGACGTTGGTTCCCTTACACAAACGTACAACCTCTTCCCCGGCGGCGAGATGAGTATTGACATCTGCCACGAGCAGAACGTCTTTTACACCTCCGCCTTCGATGTAATCAACCGCTTGCTTGAGCGCCCCTTTTTCCACGACGATCGTCTCAAGCGGCAGTGGATAATGTTCGTAATCCGACTGCCCCACTCTTCTTTTTACCTCCTCTAGATTCATAGTTCCCCCCTTAGATCAGCAATACTTTCGAACACGGCATCCGGCTGCCTGCGTTCCGGCACATGAGTAAGTGCTTCCTCCGTCGTATTCCCTGTTAGCACAAGCGCTGTCTTCATCCCTTGCAGACGTCCGAGGGCAATGTCACTTTCCATGCTATCACCGACAATCAGACAGTGCTTTGCTTCCGTTCCCACATAATCAAGCGCTGCCTCTGCCATAAAGCAGGAGGGCTTGCCAACCACAAGCTCCGTTTTTCTTCCAGTCGCTGCTTCAATCGCTCCTATAAACCCAGCGACATCAATGGCTGGCCCTTCCTCATTCGGATACGTTTTATCGCTGTTTGTCGCGATTATGCGCGCATCCGCCGAGGTAGCACGAAAAGCGTTGTTCAGTTCATCATAGGTAATCGCATCGTGCAAAGTCACCACGACAAAGTCTGCCTCTTCTGGCGTCTGGGCGATCGGAATGTCATGGGCACAAATTTCTTCACCCAATCCCTTATTTCCTAGTACCCAGACACTCGCTTTTGGGTAGTGAGCTTTGATAAAGCGAGCCGTCACAGTAGAGGAAAAAATAATCGCCTCCTTTTCTACATAAATGCCGTGGCCTCTTAATCGCTCTAAGCCTTCTGCTCTGGAGAGATTGCCGCGATTGCTCAAGAAGGCCACCTTTTTCCCTGCATTTTGTAATGCCTCGATCGTCTCAACAGCTCCTTTAATCAGTCGATCCCCGTGAAGAACGGTGCCATCGAGATCAATGAGCACGCTTTGAATGTTCTCTAATAAACGCAACTGGCCACCTTCCAATCATTTTTATCTAAATTCCTCACGTCATAATTAAATGAACGGTTCCTTACAATACAGTAAAATCACAATACAAAAGTCTAAAAAGCCGTTCTACAGTTATACTTTAGCACCGCCTCTCCTTAAAACGCTTTCAAAATATTCACCTCTACTCTTTAAAAATGTTTAATATCCTCACTTTCCCTCCTCAGATCTACGTTATGTTGACTTTCCCTCCGATACTGCTTTGGCGTTAACCCGAGATGTTTTTTGAAGGTCGTACTGAAATACTGTTGCGAATTCATGCCAATGTAATGGGGGAGATCCGTGATACTAATGTCCGTTCGTTTGAGGAGCTCTTTCGCTTTTTTCATCCTGTGAGTCACAAGGTACTCATTAATCGATTGTGACATCGATTCTTTAAACACGCGGTGCAAATAGCCTGGATGCAAATGAACGGAATCAGCAATCTCCTTGATACGGACATCACGGTCGTAGTTCTGGTGAATATACTCGATCGCCTTTTTCACATACGCATGATGGTCAGGCTCCTTGTCCCGTTGCTTGGCAAGTTCAGCTACTCGAATCAGCAGCTGGCTCATGAGAAGCTGGACCATAAAATCACTTTCTGTTTCTGCTCGATCAAGTTCCAGAATCAAGGTTTTTAAACAGTGATGAATATCATTAGAATCACGTAGAACCATGTATGGGTTTTGGTCAGCAGTCGTTTGCATGAGCGCCTTATTTTCCTTGCAAATATGAGCAAAAGACGGAAAGGAAGTATTTAATGACTGAAAAATAAATTCAATATTCGCCATGCGACAGCGCTCATCCGTCTGAACAATCAACTTGTGAACCACATAGGAATCAATAAAAATGAACTGGCCTTTTTTTAAACGGTGCACGTCGTCGTCAATTTCAACGGAACAACTTCCAGAAATCACGTACATGATTTCAATCGCTTCGTGTGCGTGAGGAACCATGGAAAACGGACCCCATTCCTTGAAATAGTAAAACCTTACGACCGGCCAGTAGTGGCCATTTTGAAAGTGGTGATCATAGAAACTCATGTCCATTTCCTCCTCTATCTGAGGACATCCTTGTCGTGCCTGTAGTTATCTACTCAACTTTCGGAGTGAAGTCGCTCTCCGCTTGAGCGGTACCTCCCCTCGCTTGAGCGGTATTCTCTTCGCTTGAGCGGTATCTCCCCTCACTTGAGCGGTATTCTCTTCCGCTTGAGCGGTATCTCCCCTCACTTGAGCGGTATTCTCCTCCGCTTGAGCGNTCTCCCCTCACTTGAGCGGTATTCTCCTCCGCTTGAGCGATATCTCCCCTCACTTGAGCGGTATTCTCTTCCGCTTGAGCGGTATCTCCCCTCGCTTGAGCGATATTCTCTCCGCTTGAGCGGTACCTCCCTCACTTGAGCGGTATTCTCTTCCGCTTGAGCAGTAGTACCTCTGCTTTGAAGAATACATACCGACCCTCTTTTTGTCTCCGAAAGTTGAGTTATCTATTAGTGGCTAGCTACGTATAATAACGAGGTTCCCTTCTAAAGCGCTTTGAGAGGATGATGAAAAAATGCTTTTCATAGGCTCTGTTTCCTTAACCTTGAATCAAAATAGAATACGCCTAAAGCCTCTACTTTGTGTAGGCAAAGTAAAAGGGAAGATCCTCTCCTCCCTCACGAATAATACAAACGAAACTCGATATCTTGATTGTAATTGCCAAATTCCCGCCCGAACAGCGTAACACCGCCAACATGTTCTGCATCGTCTTCCACTGCTATACGGAAGATCCATTGCTTCTCTCTGATCAGCACATCCTCAATGGTCACATCTGAAATTTGCTTGCCGTCCATATAGGTGCCCTTCCCATTAATACGCACCATCTTCAATAAACCATACTGATTAACGACTCGTGGCCACCAAGATGGCGTGTATTTCCCTAATCGATCTCCGAAGTCTCCTGGGCTTCGCCACGTTCCAAGCCCCACCTGATTAAGAGAAAAGGAGATATCCGAAGGCCAATTCTCATTTGTAAACGGCGCTTCCGACGATAGCTCCATGGAGATTTCTAATTCGGTCGGGGTTTGACCAGAATGAAGAAAATTCGGCAGTTTGTATTCCACAAACCCCTTATAAAACCATAAAATTTTCGCATTTACTCGTTCGGGGTCAAGAAAATAGCGTGGTTCATCAAATTCACCAATGATCTTTTCCTCTGAGGCGAGACCGCATGTAGGTTCAACAAGAAAATCTGTATAATGCCCAACGGATACAGTCGTTTGGTGGCACTCTCGCTTTACAGTATCCAAAGCAGGAAAGGCAATCTGCACTGCCTCCGCCTGCAACGTACACATCTTCTGAACACCCGCTTTGCCGCGAACGAGTTCTGTTCGAATCAGCCTTGCCTTCTCTAACTTTTGCACATGCTTCGTCATGATGGCGCTGCTCACTTGCTGGGCTTCAGCTAATTCCCGTATATTCATCGGTTTTTCTCCTAGCAACCGCAGCACACTGAGCCGAACTTTGCTTGCTAATGCCTCGTAAACAGGAAGCGATTCTTCCGTTAGGTCTAAATCCATCATCATTGCATCCACCTACTTCATTCTTCTTTCCAATCTAACTCCCTTCAGTATAATGATAAGAGGGATGCACAATCAACATAATTGCTGAATAAACGATCCTACACCCATCTAGTACCCGCTGGATGCGGACAATCCTTCTTGGACAACCTTGCGCGAAACTGCACGAAGCAACCGCAAGACGCGCATGTGTGGCCTGCGATGCAGCGTGAGCAGCTAAAACATTTCGCAATTCTGTCTTGATAGAGAGCATCTGATACTAGCTCGGTCTCGAGCGCTAGTTGATCAGCAACGAGCGCTTCAGTTTCAGTCGAGTCAAACGATTCCTGCGATGGACACTTCTTGCACGTCATGAAACCTCCATCAAAAGTACAGACATAGGAGGCATATTTGCTAATAGCTGGTCCTTCTCAATCCTTCCTTTTTCAAACGATCGCGGTCGTACCTGATCAGGATTGTCGAAGGTATTATGTGCATTCATTTCTTGCGCTGTCAGGATCGTCCCTTTCACGTTTGTCAGAGCTTCCTTGCATCCCCTCAGGTCTATCTGTACATCTTCGCTCTCCGTAGAGGATAGATTGCAGAGCGTGACCTGAATGACATCGTTGCTATTCTTTGAAGCGGAGACATGTACATTCGTTTGCTTTTCCGTGCCTTGAATCTTTAACGCCTCTGCCCCTTGATGAACTTTATACATATCAAACACATGATACGTCGGTGTCTTCATCATTTTGGTGCCTTCTGTCAAAATCACCGATTGCAAAACGTTAACTGTCTGAGCGATGTTAGCCATTTGTACACGATCAGCATGGTGATTGAAAATATTCAATGTCACTCCCGCAACAAGTGCATCACGAATCGTGTTCTGCTGGTAGAGGAAACCAGGGTTCGTTCCCGACTCTACATTATACCATGTCCCCCATTCATCCACAATTAACCCGACTCTCTTTTCCGGGTCGTATTTATCCATAATCGTGCTATGTTTCGTGATCAACTCATCCATTTTTAGTGCCTTTTTCATCGTCGTATCCCATTCTTCTTCTGTGAATTCAAGCGAAGAGCCTTTATTCTCCCAAGTACCCGGTATGGTGTAATAATGCAGGCTCAAGCCGTCCATGTAACGAGCAGCCTCTCGCATCAAGACCTCCGTCCAGTTATAATCATCTACGTTGGGGCCACAGGCAATCTTGTAGATGTTGTTCTCCTCGTAGTTACGCACATAGGTCTGATAGCGTCTATAAAGATCGGCATAGTACTCTGGACGCATATTGCCGCCGCATCCCCAGCTTTCGTTGCCGACTCCGAAGTATGTCAAAGACCAAGGGTCACTTCGACCATTTCTCTTACGCTCCTCTGCCATCGGAGCTTCTCCTGATGCCGTTAGGTACTCAATCCACTCCTGCATCTCGAGCACTTCTCCACTTCCAACGTTTCCATTAATGTATGGTTCAGCGCCAATTAACTCACATAGCTGCATGAATTCATGTGTTCCGAACTCATTCGTATCAACCGTTCCGCCCCAATGAGTGTTGATCATTTTCTTGCGCTCTTCCTTTGGACCAATGCCGTCTTTCCAGTGGTATTCGTCGGCAAAACACCCGCCTGGCCAGCGCAGAACAGGAGTATGCAGCTGCTTGAGTGCCTCCAAAACATCGTTTCGAAGCCCATTTGTATTAGGGATCGGGGAATCTTCCCCTACCCAGATCCCTTCATAGATACAGCGTCCAAGGTGTTCGGCAAAATGACCGTAAATGTTTTTATTGATTGTCTTTTGCTCCTGATTGGTATTAATGACTATTACATTCTTCATAAATTTGCCTCCCTCAGTAAATTACGGTTTATTATGACTCTGCTAAACTTATTATTAATTCGATAGCATTCTCTTTATCCTTGGAACGTGTATGGATGGTCATAATGCCTTCATTGCTTCGTATAATATCGATCTCTTCTAAAATCTCATGTGAGCTAATGTCAATTCCATATAGCTTGTCTTCTAAGTCGTCCTCCAATTTTTTATAAAGAAGACTCTCTGAACTAAATGCATGTTCAAGAGAAGTTTCGGCTGAACTCATGGGTTGAAACACTCCCTGCTCTAACATCACATCAAAATGAAATGGATCAACGATAAACAGGTCAGATTCGTTAGACATTAGAGATAGGACACTTTGGAGATGTTTCCCACTATCATAATTATCTCGCATTTCTATTGGTGAATAAATCAGATCAACCTCAACACGTTCCCACTTTGGAAATAGTGCTAACACTTTATCTTTGAGGGTTTCTGTCTCAATATCTCGAAACTCTCCAAAAATGGTTATACTTAAATCAGTAGGTGGCAAGCTGTCGAAATAAGCTCGTTCATTTCGGGATTCGATAACACTATTTATTAAACCGATTAATAATAAGAAGACGGTTATCCCCGCTGTTATATGAAGCTTATAATAATCCATAACATGATCGAGCTTTTGCTTAAATGAGCTCTTCGGGGAAGATTCTTTTTTTCTAGCTAATTCTTGATTGTCAAGGTAATCTCTTATAACAGAATAAGCTTCTGTTTTTTCATCAATGTCTATCTTACTTTCCTGATCATTGCGGTATCTATGAATCCACTTGAAGTATGCGTTTTCAACTTCCTCTCTTGATGCACTGGTTGATAACTCTAAAATTAAATAAGCTCTTTTTATGTCCAATGAAACCACTCCTCACTCCCTTCTCAGTTTTTCAAAAATTCATTGACATTTAATAAGATCCTCCCTTAAAATTAATTTAATTAATTTTTTAATTATGTTTTAAATAAAAACATTAACTATATAAAAAGTTTACAGGAATTTCTAACCTTACAGCCAAACCGAGAGGGAAGTAATAAACACCCCCTATTCTTTTCTAATCGTCAACCGCAAAATACTTGGGCTTCGGAGGTGATTATTTGGAATCAAATAACTATACTAAACTCATGAGATTCTTAGAATGGGTAGTACGCTTTGCCTACGTGAACGTTTTATGGTTATTCTTTACTTTTCTTGGAGTGATCATATTTGGATTCATGCCCGCTACCTCTGCAATGTTTGCGATTGTAAGAAAATGGTTGCATGGTGAAGATGATTTTCGATTACTCTCCGAGTTTTCGAAGCATTATAAACGTGACTTTATGAAAATCAATGGAATTGGCCTCTTTTTAGGGATTATCGGTTTTATCATTTACGTTGATCTACATTTCTTAAGGTCGATCTCACATTGGACTAGCACCATCTTTCAAGTCGCTTTAGTTGCATTGTCTATTGGTTATTTTGTCATCATCCTTCACATCTTTCCTGTCTTCGTCCATTTCAAGTTATCTTTCTTTCAGTATTTTAAATACTCATTAATGATGGGGGTATTCCAGCCAGTAAGAACATTCCTTTTATCTTTCTGTTGCTTTGGTTTGGCATTATTAACCTTTACCTACCCAGCAGTCATTATTTTTTTCTCCGGTAGTGTTATTACCGCTGTCATAATGGGAACCTTTTTACACGGTTATCAAAAGGTCAATAATAAGCAGAATAAGATTACGAAGAGTCAAAGATACTACTAGTTTCGTTGAAAGATTATCTAGTTAGCGCTATTGGTTGCTCTGTTCCCGTTTTACTCCTTTTCAATAATGAAAATTCTCGGGGCGCTTTGAGGTCGGAGATGTCTACAAACAGCTAATCGATTACTCGTTCTTTTACCATTTGGAGCTTCCCATACCCTCTTTTTAACTGCCCCACTGTTTCTTAAATTTCCTCTGAAACAGTGAAGCTATTACCACATGTCCTTATTCTCCGACCTCCTCATTTGTATTAAGCTGGTTGGGGGATCAATTTCAGGTGCCATTATTCTCAAACTAGTCTACACATTTTAATCAAGCCGATTGTCAGCCTTTTACACCCGTCATCGTAATTCCCTGAATAAATTGCTTTTGAGCAAAGAAAAATGCGATTAGTGTCGGTATAAGCGCTACAACAGAACCCGCCATAATTAGACCCCACTCCGAGGTGTAATACCCTCTAAAAGATGCTAGAACTAATTGTAATGTGAAGTTTTCTGGAGAGTTTAAATAAATTAACGGGCCCATGAAGTCATTGTACCCTGCTAACAACCCTAAAATCACTTGTGTTACGATTGCCGGTTTGGCTAGCGGTACCATGATCTGAACAAAAATACCAAAGTAATTAAGTCCATCAATCTTCGCAGCCTCAATTAGATCATTAGGTATCCCTAAAAAGAATTGTCGTAAAAAGAAGACTACCATGGCTCCGCCAAAAAAGCCGGGAATCATTAATGGTTTAAATGAATCCAACCAACCAAATTCCCTAAATAAAATAAATTGAGGAACCAATGTTACAATACCGGGTAACATCATCGTAGCAATTAACGCAAAAAACAATTTATCACGACCAGGAAATTTCATTTTTGCAAAAGCAAATGCAGCTAATGCACTCGCCGTTATCCCAATGGCCGTTGTCGGTAAAATGATAATCATAGTATTTCTAAACCCAAGCAGCATGTCAGCTTCTGTTAATACCCTTATATAACTATCAAAAGTAATGTCTCTTGGAATAAATTCTGGTGGCATTGTAAATACAGCACCCGGTTCCTTTAAAGAAGTAGATACCATCCATAAAAACGGTACGGACATTATTAAGGCCCCTATAATCAAAAAGGTATAAGAGCCCAGCAGCTTCATAAAATTCTTCCGAGCTTTATTTTTTTTCCACACCATTGATTTTTTAAACAACTCGTCTACCCCCTTTTAATAATGCACCCACCGTTTCCCTAGTTTGAAATTAATGATAGTAATAATTAAAATAATTATCCCCAATACCCAGGCCATCGCTGAAGCATATCCCATCTCCATGTACCTAAAAGCGTTATTGAATAAATAATAAACGACAGTAGTTGTTGAATAATTTGGTCCACCTTCTGTCATAATCATAAAACGCTGAAAATCTTGCAAAGCACCAATTGTTGAAGTTATTAATATAAAAAATGTAGTCGGAGAGATTGACGGAATCGTAATATATCTGAACTTTTTCCAACCATTTGCCCCGTCTATATCCGCAGCTTCATACAATGCTTTATCAACACCCTGAAGCGCAGCAAGGTAAAGAATCATTCCCATACCAAGACCACCCCAGGTTCCTTGTATAATCATTGCTGGCATTGCCCATGTTTCGCTACTTAACCAACCCGGTCCATTTATACCGATATATCCTAGCAAGACATTTAATAGACCAAAATCACCATTAAAAATCCACCTCCAAAGTAACGATAAGGCAACTACTGAACAAACAGTCGGTAAAAAGAATGCCGTTCTGAAAAAAGCTAACCCTTTAACTTTTTGGTTTAAGGCTAACGCAATAACTAAGGAAAGAATCATCCCTAATGGAATGCCTAATGCAGCATAAAAAGTGTTCCATATTGTCTTTCTAAATAATTCATCGCCAAAGAAAAGTTCTTTATAATTTTCTAACCCAGTGAATTCTGGCGGATTATACAAATCAAAATCTGTGAAACTAACATAAATGGAATAAAGCATTGGGGCTAAGGCAAATATTGCAAAACCAATGATTGGTGGCGCAACAAACAAGTAACCCCAGAAATATTCTTTATTCATTTTTCTTTTCTTTATTTTAACCTGTACTGTACGCCCTGCTGTCTTTGGCCTCATGACTTCACCTCTCCTTTACTTGGTATAAGGAAGAAAGTAAATGGGGGATCAATCCCCCACTAATTTGAACATTACTCAAATATTTCTGGGTTACCTTCTTTTAGAAGTTCATCAACTTCTTCTTTTATTTCATTTAAAACTTCCTCAGCTGATCGTTCCCCATTCCAGACATCGCCCAAATTTTGATTCACGTGGTCCAACCATTGATTATTCGGAGTAAGTGTCCAAGGACCAGGTCTTTGATTTTCAGCAGCTTGTAGAAAAGCCTGCGCGTTTGCTGGCCTTTGATCTGGCTGCAGAAATACATCTGTGTCGGACAATGATTTATATGTTGGAATAGCTAACCCAAGCTCAGTTTGGATATCTTGCCCTTCCTCCCCAGCAAGATATTCAATTAATTGAAATGCTTCTTCTGGAAAATTGGAGTCTTTATTAATGGCATACCCTACTGAACCTGACCACCCTGAAGCTTCTCCTGTTTTTCCTGCTGGGAATGGGGCAACATCCCAATCAAAATCAAGCTGACGATAGGTCGGTACCATCCATCTCCCTTGAAAGACCATTGCAACTCTTCCAGTTTCAAACATTTGATCAGCATCCATCGCATCCAATGTTCGAGAATCCGGTGCCACTTGATAATCATTTGTTAAGTCTGACACAAATTGAATCGCTTCCACTGCATCAGGCTCATTCATTATAAATTCAGTATTATCCTCACTTAGCACGTCTCCGCCATTAGACCAAAGGAAAGCTTCCCACCAAAGAGGCCCAATTCCGTATTGATCACCACTGGTGAGTTGTTGTGCTACATCTAACATTTCATCCCATGTCATTGGTATTTCGGGATCTGGATATGGAATTCCCGCTTCATCAAATATCTCTTTATTATAAAACATGACAGAAGGCCCGATATCCTTTGGAAGAGCATATAAATCTCCTTCGCCTAGTACACTTCCATCCCATCTATATCTATCTAAAGCCGAATCCCACATATCCTCTTGGTTAATACTACTGTTATCAACTTTATCTTGTATGTTTAAAAATAAACCAGCTTTCGCCCATGCACCAAAATCTCCATCACTAGCAAAAACTACGTCAGGTGCAGTTCCTCCAGCTAGCATTGTGTTCATTTTCCCTGAATAATCATCTGGGATATGAATGATATTCACTTTAATTCCTTCATTATTCTCTTCGAAATTTTCAACTAACGTTTCGAAAACGGAGAGTTCGTCAGGTAACCCCCACGTCGAAATGCTTATCTCTAAATCCCCATCATCGTTAACCCCACTATCTTCCACTCCTCCACTTTCATTACTACCACAGGCCGCTAGACTACTGCACAAAGTAACTACAAAGAACGACATTAGCGCCTTACTTTTAAGATTGGACATTATTCATGCTCCCCTTCTTGATATGATTTCGATTTGACGTTTTGTTAACCTTAGTACAACAGCAGTACAACAGCTCGTGATCTTTTGTTAAGTAAATGTAATCCATTAGCCCGCTCACTTTTCTTAATTAGGGCTAAATGTGTGGCCTTTGGAAAAGGATCATGTTTCTTTTCGTTTTCCGTTGGTACGTAGGTAGAGTAACCCGTGATAGAGTCAACGATAGGCTAACACTGGCTCATCATTTATTTGAGGACACCAATATAAATTAAGCGCTTTCAATAAATCGATTGATCCCCCTCCTATAGCTTTCTTGTTTCGTAATTTGACTCAAGGAAACAATTAACCAAGCGACACAGCAAATTTCTATTATTAATAAAAAAATTAATAATTCACGTACTAGTTATTTAACCTCATTATATTCATTGTATAGACGAGTGTCAACATTTTTTCTGAATTAAACGAATCGAACTACACGACATATTTTTATAAACATTCTCATTATTTTCTTTTATCCAGCGAAGTACATGCCAGGTAGTGTTCAAAAAATTCTCATCATTATTCCATCGGTCAGTGTCGATTCCGCTCTTCAGTGTGGTTAACCGAGCTGCTTTCCCGGGTGTTCACTGCTTTTAAATCGTCATAAAATGCCAGCCGTTAGGTTTCCTTCAAATTCCTGAACGTCGATATATATATGAATCCGTTCATCGACTTCACCAATCTTAAATTGACGGTCAATCGTTATCGCTGCTTTTCTTGTCTCTTTCACGTACTCCTCTTCCTACCTCTAATCAAATAGTAGCTACTATAGTTAATACTTTAATTTATAATTAACATTTTAATTATACGAAAGGCCATTAGAAGTGTCAAGTCATTTTCACGCTTTTTATAAATAATACGCTTCTGTGTAAATAATAATATTAATACGTTTACATTTATGTTAACCTTGGTTAAAGTAGTTTTTTGGTTGTTGAGTAAGAGTGGTTTCCTTTAATTATAAGCAAACACTTGGATTCTCGAGAGGGGGCTTTATACTTTACACATTCTGAGACTAAATTTGACTACCGGGACAAAAAAAATTTAAGGAGTTTTTTGCACCAAAAAGGTTGCGCTTACATTTAAATTTTGAAAAGAGGGGCTAGTTAAATGAATCCAAAATGCAAGCAATTTTCGTTCTTTATTTTGTTAGCGGTTGCTTTAACCGTGCCAATTGTCGGGTATAGTCAGGGACATGCGAAATCAGGCAATAATGGAAATAAGCCTCATGAAGATGATCAAAGGGAGACACCAAATTTTTCTGAGGCCTCTGTTCACGACCCTTCTATTATCAAGGCCAATGATACGTTTTATGCATTTGGGACTCACATCGAAGCCGCCAAGTCCACAGATTTAATGGAATGGTCGAATTTCACGAATGGTTATACGACCCCTGACAATACGTTATATGGTGATCTATCGGAAAATTTAGCCGAGTCCTTTGAGTGGGCCGGCGAAGATGATGCGGACAGCAGAGGCGGATTTGCCGTATGGGCTCCTGAAGTTATCTGGAACGAGCATTATAAACATAAAGATGGTTCAACTGGTGCTTATATGATGTACTATAGTGCCTCTTCCACGTATATACGTTCCGCGATTGGTTATGCCGTCTCAAAAAACATTGAGGGGCCATACGAATATGTGAATACAATTATGTACTCAGGCTTCTTCGAAGGTGATGCCTATGATGACAATAGTGATGTCAATAAAAATTGGGGAAATACTCACCTTCCAGATCTTATAAAGGAAGGAACGTTAGAGGGAACGAGAGATGACTGGTTTACGGATACCGGTGGGTATAACTATAAGGATTTCACCAATGCCATTGATGCTAACTTGTTTTTTGACGAAGACGGAAAGATGTGGATGACCTACGGTTCTTGGGCAGGAGGAATTTTCATTCTCGAAGTCGCCTCAGCAACAGGAAAGCCGATTTATCCTGGCGAAGACGGGATGACGGATGATGGCAGAGTGATAGATCGTTATTTCGGCACTAAAATTTCAGGCGGATATGGTCGATCAGGGGAAGGTCCTTATGTGCAATATGATGAGGGGTCCGGCTATTATTTCTTGTATGTCACGTATGGGGGCTTGGCATCTGACGGAGGTTATCAAATGAGAACATTCCGTTCAGAGAATCCGGATGGACCATACATTGATGCTGCTGGAGACGAGGCCGTATTGCCGGATTCATTGGATGATGGTTCTGTTAGAAATAGACCAGACGCACGAGAACACGAAAAGCGCGGAAATAAACTGATGGGCAACTTCATATTTGAGCGAAAAGTCGGCGACCCAGGATCAGGCGACGGCTACGGTTATGCAGCCCCAGGTCATAATTCCGTGTACAAAGATCCTGAAACAGGCCAGCAATTTTTAGTTTTCCATACTCGCTTTCCTGGCACTGGAGAGATGCATGAACTCCGTGTCCATCAAATGTTTGAGAACAAACACGGGTGGCACGTCACTGCTCCCTACCGTTATGCCGGAGAAGAACTTGAAAAAGTGAAAAGACAAGACGTCATTGGAGAATACCAATATATTAATCACGGCAATAAAATTACCGATGAGTTGGAGCACGCACAGTACATTTCGTTGAATAAAAACAGTACGATTTCTGGGGATGTCGAGGGAACGTGGAAGCGAACAGGTCACAATCGGGCAGAAATCACGGTCGATGATGAAACCTATGACGGCGTTTTTGTTCGTCAATGGAATCCGGTGTCCGAAAGCTATGTCATGACATTTACTGCCATGTCAAACGATGGAGTGACCGCTTGGGGCAGCAAAATGCTTGATAAAACAGACACAGAAATTGTAGAGGATGTGGGAAATGATTTAAATCTAGGTGATACTGATAATGTCATCTCCAATTTGACGCTTCCTACAGAAGGAACTCGTTACTCAGAAATAACGTGGGAAACTTCAGATGCAGATGTGGTTACCGATAAGGGTGAAATTTCTCGCCCGGACACGGATTCTGAGTCAGCAACTGCCACTGCCACTCTCACTGCCACAGTTACGAAAGGAGATGCCTCGGAGACTCGTCGTTTTGAGATCACTGTTTTACCATTAAGAGAGACTGGGTTAATCGCTCACTACACCTTCAATAATCACTTAGAAGACAGTACAACTAATTTTGCTGCTGGTGTACCTACTGGTGACAGGCTCGATCATTCAGGTGGTGACATCACGTTTGAAGAAGGCCAGCACGGTCATGCAGCGGCATTCCATGGTGATTCAGGTATAAGCTTGCCAGACGGCCTTATCTCAAGTAACTCGTATTCTGTATCTGTATGGTTAAAACCTGAAAAATTAACGCCTTATACGACGTCTTTCTTTGGAGCAAAAGATGAAAACAATTGGGTGAGTCTCCTTCCTTATGGAACTGGGGAAATCGCCAATACGATGGTCTGGTCAGGTAGCTCGACATGGTATGATGCCAATACAGAGATGATGATTCCCCCTGATGAGTGGACCCATCTTGCTTTCACGGTGAATGACGGGAACATTCGTGTCTATGTTGACGGAGAAGAAAAGCATGCCGACTCCGGCTTCCCTGATATTTTTACAACGACCGATGCTAGCTTCGGTTTGGGGGTCAACTATTGGGATGATCCTTATCAAGGATTAATGGATGAATTGCAAGTCTATGAAGGGCTTCTTTCTGCGAAAGAGATTGCGGAAATGGCTGAACGGGAGGAGTAATATAAAGAGATTGCTATAACATAACGATTGAGGAGGGGGTTCTTAAAGGTCTATTTTCACCTATAAGAACCCCCTCCTCTCCTTCCTATTGATTCACCACTTCCCCTTGCAGTACCTGCCCTGCCCGCCGAAAGGCCTTTTGTGAAAAGTGAGTGGTCACCCAAGCACATAGGCTTCCGCCAAAGCAGACGGCAGCTGGTGGGACAAATATGAAAAGAACGAAGGCAACCGTCAAAGCCGCTATCATCAAAAGGGCATATTGCAAGGAGGCGAGTGAGAGAAGCAGTGTGCTTTTTAAGAATTCGGTCAGCCTCGCTTCAAACGAAACCATTGCCGGAAAAAGAAACAAGGCAGTCAATCCGTAGACAAACAGAGCACAGACAATGAGCACTGTCGCAATCATCGCCCACACATGCTCGTAACTTGCGACAACCATCAGGTCAAGTACTAAGATCACCCCAATGACTGTAAACACATAACCGATGAGATTGGCGTTCATGATGGAGTTCTTCCATTCCCGATAAAACGTGCGCACAAGCGGAATGTCCTTCTCTCCGTTATGCCATTCGCGCATAATCGAATACATCGCTTGTGTGGCCGGGAAAAAGCCGACCACGATCCCGCCGAGTAGAGAAAACAAAATCCATAGGCCATTGAGACTCGCAAAGCGTACAATCGAGTCGCATATACGAAGCGCCATTCCTCTTAATCCTTCCGTTTCCACCGGCTCACTTCCTTTCTCCCTTAGCCTTTAATTCCAGAGAAACTGACTCCTTTGACAATTTGCTTTTCAAAAAACAGGAAGGCAATGATCACAGGCAATGAAGCAATCGCATTGACCGTCATCGGCAAAATATACGTTTCCGAATAGTTTGAGTTGAACATTGGAATCCCTACCGGCAGCGTATAAAGCGACTCAGAGATAATCGCGAGAAACGGCCAGAGAAAGTTATTCCACGAAGCAATAAACGTTAAAATTCCGACAGCGGCCAACGCCGATTTAGCCAGAGGCAACACCACATTCCAATAAAGTCGAAAATCATTGCAGCCATCAAGCTTGGCGCTTTCAATCAATTCATCTGGCACGCCGTCGAAAAAGCTTTTTAAGATAATCACGCCCAGCGGTGCGGCAATTCCCGGCAAAATCAGGCCAGCATACGTGTCTAGGAGTCCCATCGACCCGATGATTTCATAAAGAGGAATGATCATCGCCTCTCCAGGGACCATTAAGCCGGCAATAAAGAACAGAAACAACGCTTTCCGGTAGCGGAACCGCATCTTTGAGATCGCAAATGCCGCCATCGAGGTAATGACAAGTGTAAGAAATGTCGTTACCACTCCAATGAAGAAACTGTTCCAGATCCACAAAAAAATGTCGCTGCCGAGAGTAACATCGATATAGTTCGTAAATGTGTAGGGTGGCAAAAACCACTCAATCGGAGATAGAGCCGCTGTCCCCTCCGGTTTCAATGAAACAAAAATCATCCAGACGATCGGAAAGATAAACAGCAACGCCATCACGAAGGAACCGAGCACTTTGACAGGACGAAAGGGGTCACGTTTGTTTTCTAGCAAAGACTGACTCATAGCATTCTTCCTTCCTTTCCGCCTAATCGTAGCTGAATAATGGAGAGGACAAGCAAGACCATGAAGAGCAGATAGGACATCGCAGCCGCGTATCCAAGGTCATAGCGCTGAAATCCCATTTCATAGATATAGAGAATGATCGGTCTTGTAGAGGTGCCTGGCCCTCCGTCCGTAATTAACAAGATTTGCGCAAATACTTTAAAAGATGCCAGCACTTGGAGAAGCAAAATCAAGCGTCCGATTGGCACAAGCTGCGGGAGCGTAATGTTCCAAAACATCTGTCTGCGTGTAGCGCCATCTACCTCGGCGGCCTCGTACAGATCATCAGGAATGTTTTGCAAGGCTGTTAGAAATAAAATCATGTTAAAGCCTACGGTCCACCAGAGGGTAACGCCAATAATACTGACCCAGGCGAGAGAAGGTGTAGCCAACCAAAACGGCTCTGCCTCAAGGCCAAAGGCTTGTATAATGTTGTTCACGACTCCCGTGTAAGGTTGAAGCATAAAAATCGCCACAAATGAAATCACCGACACGGATAAAATGCTCGGGATGAAGAAGGCCCCGCGAAAGAACGTCTGCAGCCGCGTGTTTAAATTGGCCATTAACGCGAGAACTAAAGCGAGCAGCACCATACTCGGGGTCGATAAGAGGACAAATAGCCCTGTGTTTCCAAACGATTCCCAAAAGTTCGGATCGGTTAAGACATTTGCGTAATGGGTCAAACCGACAAAATCCTGCTGTTCAATCAACGTCCAGTTGAAGAAGCTCATTTGCATGCCTTTGATGATCGGGTAAATGGTAAATAAAACATAGACCACAAAGAAAGCGAGAATAAACGGCACAGGGCGCAATTCATTTTTCCAATTTAGCTTTTTTGTGCGTTTCACCTGCACGGGATGAAATTCAACTTCCCTCTGCTTTTTCATACGTTCCCCCTCCTCGTTTATTGTCGGGTCGTCACGGATAGCGCGTTGATCATCTCATCAATGCCTTCTTCCGGTGTCAAGCGATTGCTCATAATTTCATCAAGTGCCCGTACCATATCCGTTTCCGCTGGATTTTGGAAGATCGTCTTATCAGTAAAGACCACATTCTCCGCTGCTTCAGCATAGTCGGATCGGAACGGCTGCTCCTGGAATTCAGGACTATCAACAATGTCGCTTCGCGCAGGAATATGCCCAGCTTTGGCCCACTCTGCTCCCGCATCGCTTACGAATGCCATAAATTCAGCAATCGCCTCCCGACGTTCTTGTGATTGTTCCTCTTTAATCGGCATAATGAGTGAGTGAGAATCGCCCTGCGCTGCGTCAACCTCGAACGACTGCGGAAGAGGAAGTGCAGTGAAATTTAAGCCTTCAGTCTCCTCCCATATTCCTGTTGCCCAAACTCCTGTCATTAGACCAACAGCATTCCCAGCCTGAAACGTTTCGTAGAAATCACCAATATGCATTGGAATGACGTCGCCGTAGAAATCATGAATATACTCTGCTGCCTCAATCGCAATCTCACGATCAAGGGTAATTTCCGGCTCCCTTAAGTCATCGGAGAAGATCGGTGTTCCACCCATTTGAAAATAAACGGTCCACCACCATCTGTAGGCATCCACACCTCCAGTTGAAATCGATAACGGTGTGACATCGGGATTTTCTTCCTTCGCCTTCACAAAAAATTCTTTTAACCCTTCCGGTGTCTCTTCAATCATTGGATGGCCTTCTTCGTCAAGCAATCCTGCTTCCTCAGCCAAATCCGTATTAATATAGAGAATAAAAGGGTGCGTGTCTATTGGAACTGCATAGGAGTCTCCTTCTACTTCTACCGCCTCACGGATATTTTCAGGGAAGTGATTGAAATCGAGTCCTGCCTCTGACGTAATCTCTTCAACCGGCTGCAGAAGTCCCTGATTCACAAGCTCTGGAATAGAGGCGGCATGTGAAATCCCTACATCCGGGCCCCGTTCCGCCGCAACGCTTGTTACAATTTTCGTGTAATATTCATCCCAGTCTTGCAAAACCGTATTCACGTAGACTTCATCTTGGCTATTGTTATAGTCATCAACAATATCTTCCATGTATTCTAAATCCCCACCAGATAGAAAGACCCAGTATTCAAGCTGCATTCGACCATCTGCCGTCGTTTCTTCCGTATTTGTACAGCCCGCGAGCATCATCGCCCCAATTATGAAAACTAGAAAACCTGTTTTTGAATTACGCACCCGATGCATAATTACATCCCCTTTCAAAGGTTTGACGAAAAGGTAACGCTTACAAAGTTGATGAAGAGGGGACTCTCTTCCCCTCTTATTCGCTACTTGCCTTTAGCCGAAGCACATGCCAAGAAGCATTCGAAAGCCTAGCTGTTACTCTTCCATCCTCTAGTTTGGATGTTCCATTTCGATGAGGCTGAACGGACTGCTTTCCTGCGGTATTAACTGCTTTCAGATCGCCATTCTCAAGGACAATGTGCTCAGCAATCCGGTAGCCCTCAAACCCGCGAACGTCGATATGCAAGTCAAGCGCTTCTTCCAGATGACGGTTTAACGCGAAGATGGTCAACTCATCCGCCTCTTCATTGAAAACAACTGCTGAGTCAAGATGTGGCACATCCGTATACTCCTTCGTATCATAGGTCGGTGATTGGATCACAGGCTGAAGGGATGTCCCTCGTCCAAAAACGGATACATGCATGTACGGGAAGAAAATCGTCTGCCGCCAAGCATCTCCGCCATTTTCCGTCATAATCGGAGCGATGACATTGACAAGCTGAGCCATACACGCCATTTTCACCCGATCCGCTCGTCGCAAAAAGCTCATTAACATCGAACCTACGAGGAGAGCATCCTCAAAATTATAGACATCTTCAAGCTGCGGTGGAGCGACACTCCAAGGTTCAAGCTGTCTGTCCGCTTCGTTAGAGTGATACCAGACATTCCACTCGTCAAAGCTTAAATACATTTTCTTTTTGCTGCGCTTTTTCGCCTTGATGTAGTCACATGTGGCAATGACTGTCTCAATAAAGCGATCCATGTCAAGCGTCTTCGCCAGATAACTAGCTGAATCATTAGAACGATTGCCGTAATACTGGTGCAAAGAGATGTAATCCACGTCCTCATACGTGTGATCAAGCGTTGTCGCCTCCCACTGCGGAAACGTCGGCATATTAATATTCGAACTGCCACAAGCGACAAGCTCAATCGTTGGATCCACTAGCCTCATCGCCTTTGCCGTTTCAGAAGCCAAACGTCCGTATTCATCCGCAGTCTTGTGCCCAACCTGCCAAGGACCGTCCATTTCATTGCCAAGACACCACGTCTTGATGGCGTGAGGTGCCGCGTACCCATGCTCTTTTCGCAGATCACTCCAGTAGCTTCCTTCTGGATGGTTGCAGTACTCCAATAAATTGCGTGCTGCATCAATGCCCCTTGTCCCCAAATTCACAGCCATCATGACATCTGTATCTGCCAATTTTGCCCAGTCAACAAATTCGTTCGTACCTACATGATTCGGCTCCAGCACGCGCCAGGCAAGCTCTAACCTCTTCGGGCGATCTTCAAGCGGCCCTACCCCGTCTTCCCAGTTATACGCAGAGACCATGTTTCCACCAGGGTAGCGAACAATGGGCACCTGCAGCTCTTTCACAAGGTCAATGACATCTTGGCGGTATCCTCCCGCTGTCGCCTTAGGGTGACCAGGCTCGTAAATTCCACCATAGACAGCACGGCCCAAATGTTCAATAAACGAGCCATAAATGCGCTCATCCACCTCTGCAATTTTGAATTCTCGGTCAATCGTCATGGTTGCTTTCCTTGCCTCGTTCATGTACTCATCTCCCTGCTACACCTTTTAATAAAGCAATTTCACTTTCATCTAGTTAATAATAACATTAATGATTAATAATATTATTATTTAATTCATTTTATAAAAATAAATAGCAGGTGTCAACCTACTTTTCTCTCTTTTTTGAATAATATAGTTAACCTTTTAGTTAATCCATAGTGTAAAAAATCCATGAGATTACAAAAATCTCATGGACCGTTTGTTTAACAGCACTACACGTTTGCGTCATTAATATCTTTAATTTCCTTCAAATCCAACTTCGGCTTCCGCCTCTCATCCAATAGCCCATTTACCTCTTGTTGAACGTCTGTAATTTGTGTGTAACAGTAGCCAGTGACATAAGGCAACGCTTTAATAGCGTCCGTTATGTTTCTGTATCTCGCAAGGAAATCCTTCTCGTTCTTCACTTGGTTTCCATAGCCCCACCCATCTTTTGTGGTAAAGGCGATTCCGCCATACTCACTAATAAGCACGGGCTGCCCTTTGTATTCATATCCATTCGCAAAAGGGTATTTCTCTTTGTTATGCGGGACCTTGTTGCCAAGGATCGCCTCCTTTTCCTGATAGCGAGCGAGAAACTGCTCAGCAAATTCCTCGTAGTCATGAAGTGTAATAATGTCCGAGATCGTGTGTTCCCAGCCGTCGTTGACAATCACTGGACGGGTATCGTCAAGCGATTTCGTTAAGTGGTAAATGCCTTCTGTAAATGCCTGTTGTTTTTTATCAGTGAGAATGTTGCCAACCCCCCACGACTCGTTGAACGGCACCCACGTCACAATCGACGGATGATTATACAACTGATCGACAACCTTGCCCCATTCTTGTGTAAAATTCTCCACCGCTTCTCTCGAAAACTCGTACGTTGAAGGCATTTCCGCCCACACAAGCAAACCTTTTTTATCGCATAAATGGTAGAAGCGCGCATCCTCAATTTTCTGATGCTTCCGCACCCCGTTAAAACCCATATCCACCATTCGATCGATGTCTTCAACAAGTGCTTCCTCCGAAGGCGGCGTCAGCATTGTGTCCGCCCAGTATCCTTGATCCAAGATCAGCTTTTGATAGATTGGACGGTTGTTGAGCAGCACCTGCCCATCCTTTGTTGAAATCTTCCGTAAGCCGAAGTAAGAATTCACCCGATCGACGAGCGAGTCTTCACGATATAGCTTAAACTCAACATCATAGAGGTTAGGGTGTTCTGGTGACCAATGAGCAACCTTCCATTCGTGAATATTGGCAACAAGATTTACCTCATGCGACATCCGTTCCCTATCAGGGTGAAAGGATACGCGCCGAACCTCTCTGCCTTTGAATGAGATCGTCGTTTCTACACGCCAATTCGAATCAACACCCCCATGAAAAATGTAGTCAAACGAGACCGCATTCCGGTCAAACTGGGGGGTAATCTTTATGTCCTTCAGCCTTTCCTCAGGGACAAACTCAAGCCATACGGTCTGCCAGATGCCTGTCGTCTGCACATACCAACAGCCAAAGTTCTTATCAAGCCAACGCTGCTTTCCTCTTGGTTGGTGACAGCTGTTCGAGTCCTCTACTCGGACAACAAGTTGCTGCGGACCACTTCCTCTCAAATAGAGGCTGATATCAAAAGAGAATGCGACGTTTCCGCCTTGATGTTCACCAACATAGGAACCATTGATCCAAACTTTCGTTACGTAGTCAGATGCCTGGAAATGCAGAAGGACATTTTTACCCGCTTCTTCTTTGGGTACGTCAAACGCCCGCTGGTACCAGACGATGGGGTGAAACTCTTCCACTCCGATGCCACTTGCTTTCGTTTCATACGTAAATGGTACGTTTATTTGCTTTGTCAGCTGCGGGGCCTTTCCCCACTCCTCCTCTTCTCCAAAATCCCCATCATCAAAGTCAAATGCCCACTTTCCGTTTAAATTCATCCAAGACTCACGCACGTACTGAGGGCGCGGGTATTCATTAAGCCTAACCGATGTTGTCATTGTGTTCTCCTTTCCCCTTGTATACTCGAATCCACGAATTGCAAAAATAAAGTTTTAAAACAAAATATTTGTTTGTTATTACTAAGAATACGCTTACATATTCGAACTGTCAATCACTTTTTTTGTTTAATTTCCTATTTTATCATCTAAAAAAGAGCCTGCCAGGCATGGGTACGCCCAGCGAGCTCTTAAAACGGTTTATTTTGAAAATGTGACTTGGAGCTTGATATCCTGTGCATGATCACCGAATTCACGGCCGAATAAGTTAATGCCTCCCTTATGTAACGCATCTTCCTTAATGCCAATTCGTATCGTTACATACTCGTTCACTCCTAAGCCGAGATCACCAACGTTGACACTTGACAAATACACATTGTCCACCATCACCTTCTCCTTCGTCACCTCCCACGTTTTCAGCGTTCCATACTGTGTCATGGTATGCTCCGCCCAATACGTGGAGTTGAGCTTCCCCGGTCGATCGCCAAAATCCCCCGGACTCATCCATGTCCCGATGTCCACACCGTTCATCCAGACTGTTATGTCAGAAGGCCAATTGTGGTCGTAATTCGGCGCTTCCGAACACAATTCCACAGACAAGCGCACCGCCTCCACCCGCTGGCCCTCTGACAAGGAAAGAGGGAACTTATACTCAAAGAACCCTTTCCTCGCCCAAATCAGTTGCGCTTCTGTACGTACCGGCTGATAAAAATGAACCGGTTCATCTTCTGGAATTAAGTGTCCTTTGGCACTAGCCATGCCACAGGTGGGCGAGGCTTGAAAATCAGTAAAATGTCCAATAGGCATCGTCATTTCAAAGACATCTGGCTTTTCTCGCTCCCTTTTCCCACCTGAGAGCGCAATATGGATATCATCGAAGTTCCGTGTACATACCTTCATCGTTCCCCGACTCGCTGGACGTAGTTCTGTAAGAATAAGCCCGGCCTCCTCGAGAATGTTGACATTCGAAGCGGCTGTCGAAACAGGGATTGAAAGAAGGGAGGCCAAATGATGCACGCTATGCTTCTCCTCACTAAGCAATTGAATCATTTCTAAGCGAATCGTCGTCGAGAGCGCGTGCGTAACTTTCCGCAACTTTTCCATCTCTTTGATTGACAAATTGAGCATCTCCACCACTCCATGCTGCTTGATAGCGCAATCATACGTTATTTTCTTATATTAAGCAATTTTTTTGTTTCAATAGAAAGCCCTGCCTCTCAGTGCCCAGCTTACACACAAAAAGGCTTGGCAACGGAAGAGACTAGCCTTGCGCTAGCGAAAACTGGCAAGGCTGTACCATTTTATTCTCTCCGATAACCAAACTATATCATTATAATCTGGGGTCTATTTGTCACCTTTATCCATTAATTCACACTACGATCAATCGGGAATGCCTCACCCGACCATGCTTTAAGCGCTGTCCATTTTCTAAAAGGATGGCTCCAAAATGGGCTTTCCTCCGATAATCCAAGTGGCAAAAAGGCCGTACTACACAAATAGAGACTCCCTGTTGAGATATACCCTTCTCCAATATCTCCCTGAGCTCCAGCAAAACCAATCGTTAACCAACCCTCCTTATCAAACGTGCCTTCTGCTTCTAATGATTTTTGAATGATGGCCGTTAATGCCCCTCTTACTTGGCCAGGTTGGACTGTCTCAGGGAGCTGTTCACGTAACGCCATTTGCGCTAGTACTTGAAAAGCGCCACACCGGTACGCAAGCGAACGCCCCATTGGTGGAAAGGTACCTTCCGGTGAGATCAGGCGTTCTTGGATGCCCGCATAGCGCTTAGCTCTGGTAGTGATTCTATCTTTCATCTGCTCCCATTCTCGATACTTAAATCCAACATGCTCAATCACATCGACAAGCATTGGCTGAATGACAAAGCTATTGTAATAGTCAAAACGATGGTGAGGGCCATCCCCATACACCCCATCCCCAAGGTACCATTGTTCATGCTGTTTTAAGGCATAGTCAATGCGCATTGGATCCCAATCTGTTTCACCCATTTTTAGTAAGGCCGCTTCAATCATCGCTGAAAAAAGCAACCAATTTGAAAAGTAAGGCTTTCGCGTGCGAGTTTGTTTTAATGCCGAAATTACCTGCTGCTTGACTCGGTCTTCCAGCTTCCCCCAAAGTTCGGTTGGCGCCCGCAGGATCGCTTGTGCCAAAAAAGCGGCATCCACAATCGGTTGAAAACCTTCACTGAAATTCATAAAGTCAGAGGACTCAGGATGGGTTCCTGCATCCATCGCCTCCCTTGCTAGCAAGCCGTATTGCCTGCGCAGTTGTTCTTCTTTCTCATCACTTGCCTCTGCCTCAAGCCAAGGGGCCATACCTACGAGCAGTCGTGCCATTGCCTCTAAATGCGTGTATTCCACCCGTCCTGCTCTTGCCTCAATCGGCATCACATGTTTCAATTGTCTCTCACTTAAGGATTGCAACACCGGTTTTGCAAGTTTGTTCAGCAAATGAATCCATGCTGCTCTGTCTTGTTTCCCATTCATACATGTATCCATCGACTCCTCCTCTCGTTCTCAAGCCGATGCTTCCTACATAAAGAAAACATCGGCTACTCCCTACGGCCTGGATCCAGCCGTGTTAGCTTCAGTTGTTTTTGTGTTAGGTGAGGTTGCGAGTCTTTTGATAGGGGTAGCACTATCAGTACAACACGTAACAACTTTTCCCTAACGTCCTTCAATCCATTCCGTACTTTCCTGCTGCGCCTCTTGTAAAGCTTGCTCCGGCGCAACATTTCCTGTTAACGCTCCCTCAATTTTGGACTGTAAAATGTATCGTGGTTGTGATGAAGCCCATGGATAACGAGGAGTAGCAGTACTCATCGCTTCAAGAAGAGGAATCATTAGCTCCGTATCTTGAATACTTTGCCACTGGTTTGCTTCTTCCACCACCGGTGTCACTCCCCACTCTTCCCATAAATATTGTTGGGCAAATTCAGAGGAGCTGAATTTAAGAAACTCCCATGCTAACTCTTTATTATCACTATTTTCTGCAATGGCAATAGGACTTCCGGAGAACATGCCACCTATTCCTTCGTTATCTTTGAAATTTTGCACAACTGGAAATCGGTCTTCTAACCCTTGAGCATAAATAGGCTTTATATTTCCATTCCCTTGATTGAGAGCAATGGCTATATTGTTGCTCGGGGTCATCCACCTTTCATCTCCTTGACCATTGATATAGCTTCTTGGCATATAGGCAGTTAATTCATTCAAAATCTCAAGTGCTTCAATCATTTCCGGGGAATCAAATTCCAACTCCATTTCATCCCAATGGGTTCCCTCCCCCCACTGGCCATCAAGTCCTTCCATCATATTTATTAATGTAAACACGGTGTCATTTGTACCAGTTGCATAAATCCCGTAATTTTCTTCACCCGTGACAGGGTTTTCTCCGGTCATTTGTTTTGCTTTCTCAACCACCTCTTCTATACTCGGATAGTCAGATAACGGTTCAACCCCCCATTGTTCAAAAATTTTCTTATCATATTGAATAAACCGTGCATCTCCAAGTAGAGGAAGCGAATAAATCTCTTGTTGGTCATCTTCAGGTCCGTAAGTCATCCACCCCTCTACCAAATTGTCTGTGTAGACATCTAGGTCGAAGTCATCTTCCTCAATATACTCCTGTAGAGGTTCAACTAGCCCTTGTGCCGCAAAATCAGTTACTCCCGGCATTTGATAAACATCTGCCTCGCTCCCTGCAATCATTGCCTGTGTATTTGCAACATAGTTACTCCATGGCATCACTACGAATTCGACTGTCACACCTGGGTTCTGATTTTCAAACTCCTCCTTCAGTGCATGAAGCCCTTGAGACACTTCACCCGTAATCGGATCCGTTGTATCTTGCATCTGAAAATCTCCAATAAGGGCTACAGTCAAATCACTTTCCTCCGAAGCCTCTTCTGTACTGGCTTCTTCAGGTCCGCAGGCTGCAAGAAGTCCAATGGCTAAAGAAGACATAAGCATCACCGTTAGATTTTTCTTCATCACGATTCTACCTCCTTGGCACTACTCTTTTAATCCGCTTAAGGCAATGCTCTGAATGATGTATCGTTGCAAAAACACGAAAACAATAATAATTGGCAAGACACTCATCGTAGCAAGTGCCATTGTCATCCCTGCAAGCGCCGTTCCATTCTCAAGAGAAAAGCTCGCCAGGAAGAGTGGAATGGTGTGCAGGTGTTCAGAATTTAACACAACAAGCGGCCAGACGAATTCATTCCAATTGCTCATGAACGATAAAATCACAAGCGTCGCTGTAATCGGTCCAGCGAGTGGCAGGTACACTTGGAAGAACGTTCGAAATTCGCTGGCACCATCAATTTGAGCCGCTTCTCTTAAGCTATCTGGAAGCTGATCAAAAAACTGTTTCGAAAGGAATATGCCGAAGCCATAAAGAATGGAAGGCAAGATCACTGGCCATAGTGTATTTAACAACCCGCTTGCATTAAACATTTGATAAAGAGGAATTAAACGTGCTTCAACAGGAATCATCATCGTGGCAAGCACCAGTAGGAAAACAATCTTCTTCCCCTTAAACTGTCCTTTTGAAAATGCATATCCACCTAGAAGAGCCCCAGAGACATGTAAAAATACAGAGGAGACTGTCACGATCGAAGAGTTTAAATACGCTCTGAAAATACGCCCATTTTCAAACGCCAGTTTGTAGTTGAAAATCGATGACTGATCCGGTATTAAGCTGGGCGGAAATGGAACTTGTATATTTGCCAACCGATCAAAGCTGACCGTAACCATCCAGATAAAAGGCGCTACCACAATCAGCCCCGCAAAAGTCAAGAACGCGAATATAAGGACCTGCGTTGCCTTTTGTTTCTTCTTGTGATTGTCAATCATCATCTGTTCACCTCCATTTATATTTTCAAGCGCGTGAGTTTTATATTGAGCATTGTAAACAAAAGAATAATAATGAACAGGAGAACGGTCGCCGTAGAAGCAATTCCAAATTCAAACCCACCAAATCCTCGTTCGTAAATAAAGGCCACCATTGTCTGCAAGGAACGGTTCGGACTTCCGCTAGGACCCCCAAGGACAAACACTTCGTTGAAGCGCTGCAAACCTCCGATCCAGCCCATAATGAACAAGAAAGCAAAGGTCCCGCTCATATTCGGAATCGTAATGTGAAACCATTGCTGCAAGTTGCTCGCTCCGTCAATCTCTGACGCTTCATATAACTCAGGTGAAATAGCCTGCAAATTGGCTAAACAGATAATAATCACAAATCCAATCCAGTGCCAGACCGTAAGCAGGATAACACCCCATTTAGATGTATCCGGATCAGACAGCCAAGGGGAGGTTGGAAGACCTATGGATGTAAGCACATGATTTAATAACCCAACTTCCGGCTGCAATACAAACATAAAAATCATTGCGGCAGCTACAATGGACGTTACGTTCGGCAAGAAAAAAAGTACTTTAAATAAACTCTGACACCGTTTTATGCGATTAATCAGACTAGCCAGGACAAAGCCTAGTGGAATAGCAATGAGAAGTTGGAAAAAGCCAATATAGAAAGTGTTATAAACCGAGTTCCAAAAAGCTCCTGAGCCAATCACTCGCTCATAATTTTGCAACCCTGCCCACGTCTCGATCGTCCCGTTGGAGTTATAGAAACTCAAACGAAACGACTCAAAAACCGGGTAGGCAATAAACAATAGAATCCCTAGTAAGGTCGGAAGCAAAAACAAATACCAGGTGAAGGTCGATTTGATCTGTTTGTTTTTCCGAGTTTGTACTGTCGGTGACGGTTGGACGGGTGTCTCGGTGTTGCCCTTATTTGAGCCTAGCATGGTTTCGCCTCCCATTTTAATGATTGCGCTTACATATTTGCGCACGAACCTCCTTTCTAGGCCAAGTTCCAACATTTAAATGGCATTGTGCTAGTTTAAGTGTAAGCAGCTGAACTTCTATCGTCTTCCATCTCATTGCGCAAACCTAGCTATCATTTATACCTCATTGTGATGATAGCTGCCGACAGGCGATGCTGATGCGTTGCCTACCTCGCTTTGACAATCTAATCGAAAGTCAGCAACCATCCAGCCTGACCATCTTCTATACTTCATTCACTAGCTATGCCTGAATTTGAAATTTCTCTCTCGTCACTTGCCATTTCAAGGGCTCTCCTTCTACATAACGATAAAATTCCTCCAGCATATAAGCTCCCATCCGTCCGCACTCACGTTCTTCACTTCCTGCAAGGTGAGGCGTAAGAATGACATTCGAAAATGAGAATATGTCCGCTCCCTCTTCTGGAGGTTCCGGGTCGGTGACATCCAAAATCGCCGTCACATCCTTGCGCTCTCTAAGGACTTCTAGCATTTCTTCTTCTCTCACAATCCGACCTCTAGACGTATTAATAAAACTCGCATTTCTTTTCATCTTTTGAAAATGCGTTCCTGTAATCATTCCTTCTGTTTCAGCTAGCCAAGGCGCGTGAAGAGAAACGATGTCTGCTCTTTCGAAAATCTCTTCCAATGAAACCAGGGTGACATTTAAGTCTTTCTCGTCTCGTTTCTGAGCAAATGGATCATAAGCAATAACGTTTACGTCAAACATTTTTAATAGTTCACACACGCGCCGGCCAACTGTACTTAGCGAAATGATCCCAACCGTGGTCCCAAAAGCACCGCTAATATCTTGCAGCGGCTTGGAAGGGTAGACCTTTTTCTCCTTGATCTCATGAACGTATTTCCAGCCATTCTTAAGCGAAAATAGGATTTGCGAAAGTGTATACTCGGCTACCGGTATGGCATTCGCTGCGTAGGCACTCGTAAATGTAATCCCCCGTTCCCACGCCGCTTCTGTCGCAATAGTTTTAAGTGAACCCGCTGCATAAAAAACGGCTTTCAAATGAGGCGCTGTTTCTAGGAGGCTCTGATCGATCTTCGGCCCGCCCCACCCTGAAAATATCACTTCTACTTCTTGCAAGATCGATACATTCTCCTGTAATTCCTCATTTGACATCGGCGGCGCGACCAAATTAGAATGTTGATATAGATACTCTCTGACATCGTCGGTGTACACCAATGGAAACGATCCCTGATTCATGACAAATACACTCTTGATCACCTTACTGCCCCTTTCGTCTCTCAAGAAACCGCTTCCACTAAATGGCGCATGTATTCGATGTTTCTTTGCAGCGCTTCATCGGTCAGATAAGTGCCGCTAAAATCTTCAAACCCAAGATAGCCATCATAGCCCACCGCTTGCAAATCAGCAATGAATTGTCGCCAATCGACGATACCGGCATGGACAGGAGACCAACTTGGCTCCCAAAGTTCCGTTCCGTCTTCTATTGTCTTTTCTTTTTGCCAGATGCCGTTCTTTATATGAATATGTGCCAAGTAAGGACCCAATAGTTCCATTCCCATTCGGTAGTTCTCAAACCCTTCATGCACCATATTGCCAGGGTCGAAAATAACTCCGATATGATTCGGGTCGCATGATTCCACCGCGCGATACGTAAGCCCCACACTCGGGATGATCGTCTTATGATGCGTTTCAACCAACCCTTTTACACCGTACGCTCTGGCTAATTCTTGGACCTCCTTTAAATACTCAATCATACCCTCAAATAATACATTGTAAGAGACCGAGCGATCATAAGAGGGAAAGGCAAGACGGATGTGCGAAGCTCCCATTTCCTTTGCAATTTTCATCATTTGTTCTGTGCCTTGAAGGTCTCCAATGGTTAAATACGGATTGATGCTGAGCGTTTCTACCCCGTGTCGTTCCGTCATTTTCTGAAGACCTTCTCGCTGTTCTTTTGAATCGTTTGGATCAATCGTACACAGATTGTTTCCCCAAAAAGAAGGTTGTTCTTTTTGAAGTTCCGAAGAGGTTTCCTTGCATCTCCACTCGACTCCGTCATACCCGTACGCTTTCAATTTGGGAATCAATTCTTCCGGCGTTAAATCCGGAGTCATCACGGTAAATACGGAAAATTTCATTAGAGCATCACCCTTTCCTTTTTTAAAGTACAAACGTCATCTATTGATCCAAGGTTTTAGACAGGATAGTTTTATTATAATGAAAACACCACCAAAAAATCTTACTAATCCTTGCATTCAACTCTCAATTTCGGAAATAAATTCAGAAAAGAAAGCAAAATTCGGACTCGTCTTAACCTCCAAATAAAGAGTTTTCCTGTTTTTACAAATGAATGGAAAATCTCCCAACCCTTAGATTATGATGATACTGAGGTTGGATACGGGTCATTTTTCAAAACAGAATTGGCATGCGAGATTAAGCAATTAATAAACGCCCACATTTTCTAATTCTATAAATAAAGAGGCCAGAAACATATGCCTGACCTCCATGAAAACGATTCCTGTGTACTTATCGACCCTTACCCGACTTTTTCTTTTCCAATTTTCTTTTTAGGCTTCCATATTTCCGCTATTTCTTCAAGTGACTTATTTTTTGTTTCAGGAACGATTGTCATCACAAACGTGAAGCAGATCACGTTGATGACTGCGAACATCCAAAAGGTGAAGGCGCCACCCATGTTGTTGATCAGCATCGGGGTAAACTGACCAATTGCCCAGTTTGCACCCCACAGGAACATGGTGGCGATCCCAACTGCTTTTGCACGCAGGTGGTTTGGGAAAATTTCCGGAATCATGATCCATGGAATTGGTCCCATGGAGACACAGAAGGCAGCGGTGAATCCGGCAACGAAGATGACAAGCAACGGGCCGCTGTTGGCTGGCTCAAAATAGAATACGCTTCCAATCAAGACCATGAAAATGGCCATAAAGCTTGAACCGACCGCCATCAATTTCTTTCTTCCCAACTTATCAATTAACAAGAGCGCTAGAATCGTGAAGACTACTTGCACACTGCCGATGATGCTGGTTGCCAGAAACTCGGTATTGTTTTCAAATCCGACACGCCGAAATATATCCGGCCCATAATAGGTAACCGCGTTCATCCCGATTACCTGGTTGAACAAGGCGAGGAAGATCCCGACCCCCAATGCCATGCGTAAGCCTGGTTTCAGCAAATCCCTTGCAGAAGTGCTTTGTGCTGTTTCCAATGAAACTTTTATCTCCTGTGTTTCCTTTTTAGCAATTTTTTCTCCGTTGATTCGTTTGAGTATTTGGTAAGCCTCTGATTCTCTGCCTTTTTTGATTAGATATCTCGGGCTTTCCGGTATAAAAAATAACAGGATTAAAAAGATAACTCCCGGAATTGTTCCATAACCCAGCATCCAGCGCCAGCCTTCTTCTAGCCCCCATGCATAGCTTCCGCTGTTGGCCACGCCATAGTTGATATAGAAGGTGGCGCATATACCAAAGATGGTGAATAATTGATAAAGGGATCCAAGTCTGCCCCGGATGGCCGGTGGCGCACATTCACTGATGTATGTGACAGACAATGCGGAAGCAAAGCCGATTCCGAATCCGCCGATGATTCTTGCCCAGACAAGCATCGTAATACTCGTGGCAAATGCAGATCCAAGTGCAGAAATAATGAACAGGATCGCTGCGACCACCATGATGTTCTTTCGTCCATACCGATCACTTAGGAACCCAGAAATGGCAACCCCTATGACACCTCCGATCATGACACAAGATATGACCCAGCCTTCCATTGCTGGGCTTAAATCATATAAATCCTGTAAATAACCGATTGCTCCGGATATGACAGCCGTATCAAACCCATATAGTAACCCGGCCATACCTGCAGACACAGCGATTAAAATCACATACCAAGTCGATTGTTTCTCTAACATGTCAATCCTCCCTCTTTTTGATGCAACAAAGAAAGCGCATACTTTCTAATCAGGAATTGCTCGAAAGCACCACCTGCTACTAAATAAACCCCTTTAATTCGGGCTGTACCTAAAATTTATCATGGTAACTCAGGTATGATAGTGCTTTTTCCTTCACTTTCTTGTAAACTTCTGGACTATCTTGGCAAGGAGGTGTTTTCGATATAAAAAACAACGACCCGTGGGATCGCTGTTCGCTTTACTTCTAGTTTTTGCTTCTATAATCGCGCGGGCTGAGCCCGGTCTCTTTTTTGAAAACCCGACTGAAGTAATTCGGATCCTTATAACCAATGTTTAGTGCGATTTCCTTCACCGAAATCATGCCATCCAAGAGAAGTTCCTTCGCCTTTTCAAGCCGGATATTGGTTAAATATTCGATAAAGGTGACCTGAAACTGGTCTTTAAATAACTTGCTTAAATAATAAGAGCTGATTCCGATTCGCCCGGCCACGTCTTCCAAAGTGATGGGTTTGTGATAATGGATTTCCATGTACCCTTTTGCCTGCACAAGCATGCCCTTAATCCCACTTGTCCGCCATTCCCCTATCTTCTCAATAATAACGAGAAGATGTGTTTTGGCTGCCTCCCTGATTTGCATCGAGGTCTCAAACCGGTCAAAGCGCATTTGGGTGTCCTCATCGAGTCCAAGTTCTTTCGTTGTCCTAGTCAGTACAATGAAAAAATCCGCCATCGCCTTTTTGAGCATTTTCGGCTGATAATCGGCAGCTTGCTGAATCGATTGGTAATAGGCATCGAACCGGTTCAGCCCGGTCTGGATATCGCCATTCTTTATCGCTTCAACCAGTTCTTTTTCCGCGTCAAACGGAATCATTTCCTTTCTCTTTCGTTTCAAATCGTTGGAATAGGTCTCGTAGGATGCTCCTGGGTGACTGTGTACCACTTCCAGTGCATAAACAGCCTCCTCGTATGAATCAGAAAAAAGGCTTAGCCCTTCTGCCACTGTTCCTATTCCTGCAATCAGACGGCAGTCATTCAACTGATGCTGGAAACGGTGGATGATGGATCGTGCGAATTCTTTTCTGCTGATGGTAACAGCTTTTTTGGGGTCAAACAGGACAAAGACGGGGACTCGAAAAGCCGTTAGCGGCCCTGTCAGACAGATATGTTCCTCTTCCTGCAAGGTATTTTTCAGGACACGGTACCATGCGCTCTTTTCATGTCGGCTTGGCTGTAGACAATGAGAGTGGAAGGAGAATACGGCGGCAAACCCTTGCTTACCTTCCAAGTCCAATGACTCATTCCATTCCTCCACATTAAATTCATGAATATGATCCATCATTAAGGAAACGACCAATTCCGTTTCCACGAACGAACTGACCCGTTCCAGCCGGTGGTTGATTTCTGTTCTTTCTCTTTCCAGCCTTCTTTCGTTTTCAATTTCTTCAGCCATGCGGTCGAATGCCTCCAACACTTCCGAAACTTTGCTTGGCTTTAACAAATACTCTTTGATACCGAATTTCATTGCTTTCTTTGTGTAATCAAAGGTATCAAAAGCAGATACCATGATACATTTTGTATCGGGAACACTATTCAGTATTCTTTTGATTGCTTCCAATCCGTCGAACTCGGGCATTTTAATATCCATAAAAATCAAGTCTGGCTTGCGCGATATTGCGAGGTCTACTGCCTGTTTTCCGTTTTCCGCTTCCGCTGCAATTTCAAAATTGGACCGGTTCCTGTTCAAGATAAACCGGAGACCCTCCCTTTCGATCGGCTCATCGTCCACGAGCATTACTTTTACCATCCCTTCTCCTCCTCTAAAGCCAGTTTCTCTTGTCTAGGTAACCGGATTTTGATGGTCGTCCCTTTTCCAAGTGCTGAATTGATGTTGATATCGCTTTCTTTATTGAACAGCCGAAGACGGGTAATCACATTTTTCATCCCGATACCGGTGGAATGTCCCGATCCTTTTCCTGATGAAGAAATCTCTTCTTCATCCTCCGCATGCAATAATCTGTCGATGGTCTGTTGGTCGACCCCCTTCCCGTTGTCGGTCACATCAATACAGACCTTTTCGTTCTCCTCGTACACACGCAATTCTATTCTGGCTCCTTCCGCCATTCCTTCCACCCCATGGATAAAAGCATTCTCCACAATCGGCTGGAGCGTCAGACACGGGATTTCGGTCGACAGGCAGGCGGGATCGATATACTGATGAAATCCGATCCGGCCGCCGAAGCGGGTCTCTTGGATAAAAAAGTACTCTTTGACAATATCGACTTCATCCTTCAAGGTCGTTCTTCTTTCAATATCACCGATATTGTAGCGGAGCAGGGCCGAAACAGATGATATCAAATCACTCGACCGCTCCGCACCTTCGATATAAGAAATTTTTGAAATCGCATTCAACGTATTGAAGAGAAAATGGGGGCTGATTTGATTTTGGAGGCTTTTCAGTTCCATTTCCTTCAAAAGCCGTGTAAGCCGTGCTTTTTCTTCGATTTTGTTGACTGATTCGAGCACGTCCCTCCTCATTTGATTGAACATTTCCGACAATAACCAAAGCTCGTCCTTCCTGGAAACGACTACGTCTTCACCGGCATAATGGCCGGCCGAGATTTCCTGCGCGGCCCGGGTCAAGTGGGCAATTGTTCTTGTGATCCCATTCGAAAACCAAATCGCGAACAAGACACTTAGAATAATAATGGAAAGAAAGATAGCTGTTCCCATATTCTTCGTGTGTTGGATTTTTTCATTGGTAAGCGTAAATAAGTCCTGATAGTCTCTCAGCTCTGTGGTGATCAGATTGAGTGTTTCTTCATGTATATAATCCGAAGTTCTCTCTGCCTCGTTCAAATACATGGAATACTGCTGAACGTCTTCGTTGTCCACCCCTTCGACTGTTTGATCCGCATGTTCGAGAAAACTGGTCATCATGTGCTTAAAATTTTCCCTGTAGATAGTCTCTTCTTCGACAGCCGCAAACTGTTGCTGCAGCTTGAGAAGCTTCTGTTTATCTTCCTCATAAAAAGATAAATTACTGGGTAATGGCTCCTGTACATAGATTTGCAGGGACTGGAACGTTTCATTCGTCACTTGTGTGATTTCATTTAACAGTAAAAAGTGATTCATGCTCTCGTTGTGGAGCTCTGTTACTTTATGATCGTTTTGACCGCGCACATAGAACTGAATCAAAATCAACAAAAGCACAACAACAAAATAAATAAGCAGCTTAGTGCGAATTTTAATCAATGGCCTTCACCTGTTAAGGCGTTGCGGTACGGCAGATCCCGTTTACGTATAATAGAAGAATCGGTATGATGGATTTCCTCTACTTGCTTGTTATTCAAGATATCGATCATGAGTTCTACGCTTCGATGCCCCATTTCCCAGGGCTGCTGTTCGACAAGTGCGTCTATCTTTCCTTGTTCCAACAATTGAAGATTTTCTTCTAATGTATCAAAGGTGATCACGTACAAATCATCCTGGCGGTTTAACGACTCAGCAGCTTCGCTTATACCGATGCCGTCTAATGAGCTTGTACCGTACAAAGCCGTAATCTCTTGATGATTGGTTAACATGTTATAGGCTTTTTCTTCTGCCCTGATTCGATCGATGCTGGATTCTTCAATTGCCACGATGTCAATTCCTTCTTTCTGTCCGACGACAGATCTGAATCCCTCTACTCGAAGAGAATGATGGGCATTGTTGAAACGACCGGTGACGATTCCGATGATTGCTTCCCCGCCCGTATCTGCGACCAACGCTTCACCAGCCAATTGTCCGGCCGAGTAATTGTCTGTTCCGATATAAGCGGAACGCGAGCTCTCAGTGGAGTCTGTGTCAATTGTCATCACAGGAATGTCTTGCCCTACAGCCTGATCGATCAACGGCGTAAACTCCTCGTTAAGGGCTTGGATGATGATGCCATCCACTTTTGACTGGATCGCTTTGTCGAGTAGCCTCAATTGTTCCTCCGGGTTAGAACGCTGGGGTCCCCCGTACTCCACAAATACTTCCTGTTCAGTTTCGCTCTGTTTTGCCCCTTTTCCGACCAAACGCCAGTAGTCATGGTCCAGTTCCTCCCCAATCAAAGCAAAGTGGTAATCGGGAGGAGACGTGTCGGAGGAAACAGCTTCTGCAATTTCCTCGTTGTCCTGCTGTATTTGGTAATAATAAAAGAAGGAAAACGCTATCGTTGTTAGGAACGAGAAAAGCAGCGGCACATATATTATCGAGCTACGTTTCATAACAGCCTCCTGCTAATCGAGTAGTTTCATAGAAACAATGATAACATAGTAACTCCAGATTAAGCCCCACGGATAGTGTGGATCTTATTCTGGAGTTTAATGCCTCTATCATCTTCAACTACATGACGCATGTATTCGATGTTTCTTTGCAACGTTTCGTCCAACGCATACATACCGCTAAAATCTTCCAAGGTAGCCATTATAGCCAACTGCTTTCAAATCAGGGTAGAGTCAAGTAGAAAATCCATGCAAAGGTATCTCGCGTTACCTTTGCATGACTGTCAGCTTTGTTTCAATCGGTGACCACTCTCGCTTTTGGGCTGAATAATACTCCTGAAAGCACTCTGTTAACAGCGTGTTCAGTCCATCTACGGAGCGCATCTGCTTCTCTTTGTTTACATGAATTCGTTCAGGTGGAAACGCCTTCACACGATTTCCTTCCGTATGGATCGCTTCAATGGTCTGCAAATGAGGTGTAGCTGTTGAAAAGAGGCAGGGAATGTCCATCTCCTTATCTTTTACAGCCTGCAAGCACCAGTCGAGCTTACAAAGATGCTCCCGCTGATCTCTCTCCAAACTTCCGTACTCCTTCGTTGATCCATCTTCAAAATAAGCCATCACTTTCCCGTTATTTTGTCGACAGGCATACTCAATAAAGCCATTCTCAAACTCATAGATAAAATTAGGTCCAAGCTCCGTCTCGGTCGCGTGGGAAGCATAAAACAATAGCTCTGCCCCCGCTTCAGTCCATACACGCAAGGCACAAGTATCAAACGTTTCAATCTCATTTACTTTGTATAACTCTGCTTCTACGGATTGAACCTCAGCTGATGTCTGTACGTCCTCTCCTAGAATATAGAGCATGTTGTGGAGGAAATGGGCGGCCGCATTGTTTGCAATGCTGTCCCTTATCTTGTCTCCAGCGGGGGAATACTCTCTCCCGGCCCAACTTGACCGTTTGTAATACGCCTCACTTCTCGGCCACAGCACTAGTGTTTTCAACCTTTTGGGCTTGCCGAATACGCCTCGTAGAATGTCTTGCTTTACCTCTTGAATGGTATCGGTAAAAGACCAATTAAAACCAATCGCAGCCCATTTGCCAGATTGCCGAGACGCCTGTTCCCATAACGATATGTCCCCAGCATCACCAGCCAATGGCTTTTCGCATAGGACATGGCTACCGTTTTTCATTGCCTCTGTCGCCTGAACCGTGTGCAGATGTATAGGCGTGGAGATGATCGCTAACTCCGCGGAATGCTTGGCATAGAATTCTTCAACTGTTTGATAGATTGGAATGCTCCTCTGTTTGATGAATGGCAAGTAGGGGCTGAGTTCTAGAGCAATTTCAACTACGCCTGCAATAGTCACTCGTTCGTTATCAAGCAATGCTTTTACATACATTTCCCCGTAACCATTTATACCGACTAATACCACACTCGTTTTGTTTCCCATCACTTGCCTCCCGCTTATTCCTGAGTCTATAAATTCAACCCGCATTAACTAAAAGCCCCCCACCTCAAGGGAAAACTTAGAACATAGGTGAGGGGGTCACAGCACGGGCCTTAGGCTCAAGGCTTATCCAAAACAGAAATGTTAGGTGCATGATTAAGCACTTGAAAATCCCACCGTTTCAGCCGTATGGAGTATCAGACATGGCTCTTATACCGCTCGATCATCTCCCTGATAACATCATCACCAGGGCGATCCCAAAGCGCCTGATTCATGATTTCCACTTCGATCGGTCCCTGATAACCGGCTGCTTCCACTTGCTTTCTCACCTTCCGCAGCTCAATCACACCATCGCCCATCATCGACCGTCCCTTAAACATATCTGTAATCGGCACTTTCCAATCGGACACGTGAAAGCCAAGAATGTTGCCTTTCGCTCGCTCGATTTCACTGTCAAGCTCAGGATCCCACCACACATGAAACGCATCCACGACAACACCGACTTGCTCCTTGCCCACTGTCTCAGCTAGCCTATTAGCCTGGCCAAGCGTATTGATTACCGACCGATCCGCCGCATACATCGGATGAAGCGGTTCAATGCCAAGCTTGATGTTACACTCCTTTGCGTAAGGAATAATCGCTTCAATGCCTTCCTGCACATGCCGTCTGGCTTCTGGCAAGTTGTCATCAGAACTCGGTCCGCATACGAGCACAAGCACGTTTGTTCCAAGCTTCGCTGCTTCATCGATCGCTCTCAAGTTGTCATCGATTCTCCGCTTGCGTTCCTGTTTGGTCGCAGCCGGGAACATTCCACCACGGCACAGGCTTGATACACGAATCCCCGTTTCCTGCAGATGCTTCTTCGTTTCGCTAACTCCGTATTCATGAAGCTTGTGGCGCCAAATCGAGATCCATTCCACCTCTCTTTTGGCACAACCTTCAAGCGCTTCTTGCAACTTCCATTGCTCGGTCGTAATTTGATTCAGGCTCAGTCGGTTCACAGCAGGATGGTTCATGATTTTAGTACCTCCTGTTGAAGGCCTGCTCCCTCAAGGACATGCGCCATGCGGGAGACCGCAAGTTCAGGATTCAGTAAGAGACCTGCTCGATCGGCAAGTTGGAACAGTTTTGCCAAATGAACGGCAGAACGCGCCCCTTCCGCTCCTCCAATCATGCGGAAGTGATTCTGGTAGCCATTTACATACGCCATAAAAACAATCCCCGTTTTATATGCGTAAGTAGGTGCCTCAAAAATGTGGCGTGCAAGCGGGACCGTCGGATTCATGATTTGATCGTACGTATCAAGGTCGCCTTGATCAAACGCTTCGAGAGCATTCGCCGCGGCTGGAGCAATCGCATCAAAAATGCCAAGCAATGCATGGCTATAGCCCTGTTCATCTCCGGCAATCAGCTCAGGATAGTTAAAATCATCACCCGTATACATCCCCACACTTTCAGGGAGCTTGCGTCGCATCTCGATCTCCTTCTCTTTATCAAGGAGCGAGATTTTGATCCCATCAATTTTTGCTGCATTTGTATGAATGACTTCAAGACAAGCATCCATCGCACGGTCGAGTTCCTGTTCGCCCCAGTAACCTGCTAGATTTGGATCAAACATGTCCCCGAGCCAATGCACAATTACAGGATCCTTGACTTGGCTGAGCATATGGCCATAGACGCGTGCATAGTCGCTTGGGTGCTTGGCCGTTTTAGCAAGCGCTCGGCTAGCCATGAAAATCACCTGGCTCCCCTGTCCCTCGACAAACTCAAACTGTTCTTCATACGCGCGGACGATATCATCCAGCGAATGAGAAACAGACAAATCAAGATGGTCTGTGCCTGCCCCAGAGGCAATCGCACCACCGGCGGCTTTCGCTTCTTTTGCCGATCGAGCAATAAGTTCTTTCGCGGTTTCCCAGGTGAGGCCCATCCCCCGTTGTGCGGTGTCCATTGCTTCCGCCACCCCAAAGCCGAGCTTCCAGAGTGAGTGGCGGTAAGACAGTGTCGCCTCCCAGTCCACTTCTCCCCCAAGCACGGGGTGGGAAGCAGAAAGTGGATCGGCGACCACGTGAGCGGCAGAGTACGCACTTCGAGACGAAAAGGAAGCCGTCTTTGCATAGGTTCTTTCGGTTTGCTGTAGCGTGTAGACGCTTGTGGTCCGACCTTCATTTGGCAATGTAATAGATAATGTCATCAGTGTCCCCCCTACACTTGCTTGGCTGGCGCTTCGACTTTAAGTTTTGGTACATCGACCCATTTGCGCTCACGCCACGCTTCAAGTCCAAGATCAGCTAACTGCGTCCCTTTCGCTCCTTCAAGCAAATCCCACGGAAAGGCATCATCACGGTGAACATGCTTTAAGAACAATTCCCACTGAATTTTAAAGCCATTGTCGTACACTTCATTCTCTGGAACATCCTGCCACAGCTCTTGAAATGGAATCGGGTTTGGGATGTCCGGGTTCCATGTCGGGCGCGGTGTCTGAACGCGGTGTTGCGTCTTGCACTCACGTAAGCCCGCAACCGCACTTCCAAGCGTTCCATCGACTTGAATGGTCAGCAGATCATCCCGATCCACACGCGTCGTCCAAGAGGAATTCGCCTGAACGACCGCTCCACTTTCGAGTTCAAAGATCGCGTAAGCAGCGTCATCGGCGGTTGCTGTGTAGGCCTCTCCTTGTTCATCGACACGTGTTGGGATGTGCGTAGCACCGAGGCAGGTAAGTGATTTAATGTCACCAAACAAGTGATCAATGACATAGCGCCAGTGGGCAAACATGTCGACGATAATGCCTCCGCCGTCTTCTTTACGGTAATTCCAGCTTGGACGCTGCCCTTCCTGCCAGTCTCCTTCAAATACCCAGTAGCCAAAATCCAGTTTCATGGATAGAATCTCGCCGAAATAGCCGCTGTCGATCAATCGCTTCAATTTCAACAAGCCCGGTAAGAAAAGCTTATCTTGCACAACACCGTTCTTCACCCCTGCTTCTTTGGCGAGTCTCGCAAGCTCAAGCGATTCCTCCACACTTGTCGCTGTTGGTTTTTCGCAGTAAATATGCTTCCCGGCGGCAATCGCCTGCTTGATGGCTTCAGCACGGCGATTGGTTGTTTGAGAATCGAAGTAAATTATGTTATGCTCATCTGCCAAAGCATTTTTAAGGCTTGTTTCAATTCGATCAATCCCGTGCTTTTCAGCAAGAGCCTCGAGCTTCGCCTCGTTTCTTCCTACTAAAATTGGGTCTGGCATCAACACATTACCGTCTTCCAAAACGACACCGCCTTGTGCGCGAATCGCGACAATGGATCGGATCAAGTGTTGATTCGTCCCCATTCTCCCTGTGACTCCGTTCATGATAATCCCGATATGATGCGTCGTCATTAAATAATCCCCTTTCATGCGTTCAAGATAGGTCTATCATAATGAGAACGCAGTCAAAGAGTCTTACCACTCCTTGCATTCCACTCTCAATTTCAGAACAAAAGTTCAGTCAAGTTTCACATATGTATTGCGGTAAACAAGAGGGGACACCCCGACATGCTGTTTAAAGACACGATAGAAAGTGGAAAGTGATTCAAAACCGACTTCAAAACAAATCGAAACAATATCCAGTTCTGTATCCGTAAGCATTTGCTTCACACGGTTCAATCGCACCTCTGTTACGTAGCGCATCGCCGTGACATCGTACGATTCTTTGAAAATCTGATGCATATAGCGAGAACTGACCCCCATCTTCGCAGCCATTTCTTCGGCATTTGTTAGTTGATAGTAATTGGCGTCAATAAAGTCTTTTAGCGCTTTGGCTCGCAAGTGATTCGTATCCTGATAAACTGACTGCTGCATTCTCGTTAAAAGAAATAAAAACTGCCCTAACAGTAGCTTGATACCTACCATGGCATCATGCCTTTCCCGCGCTTGCTCATACAACATTTTCCGCAGCAGCTGACGCACCTCGCTGCCTTCAAATAAATTGAGCCGCAGTACTTTAGACTGATCAAACACAGGCGCAATTAGGTCTACCTTATAATTAAAAGAAAGCCGGGTTTCATCAAATTCGAGTACGAGTACCGTCATTTTCGACCTTGCCTGAATGGAATGAGGCGTAAGTGGGCGTATGATAATCATGCTGTCTGGCTTTAGCTCACTGACTTCTTCTTCCAGCACACATTCTCCCTCTCCATCTAGGACATAGAGAATCTGGTGAGTGTAATGAAAATGGGCGTTTATCTGATTTCGTTCTTTGTGCTTGCTTTCATAAAGGTGAACGTCTAGCTTCCCTTGGAGCAATGTCATTTCCTCCTTGTAACCCTTAGATATACTGAGTTCTATACGACCTAGGCGTCATATCCGTCATTTTTTTGAAGCTTCGATAAAAATGAGGCATACTTCTAAACCCGCATCTCTCTGCAATCCCCTCAATCGATTCATCACTTTCGACGAGCAAGCCCTTCGCCAAACTAATGCGCTTTGTCAGCAAATAATCGGATAAGTTCAAGCCGATTTCCTTCTTAAATAGGCGGCTAAAATGGGCGGCAGACACAGCCTCTCTCTTGGCTAGTTCCCTAAGGCTCAGTTCTTCATGAAGATGGGCATCAATAAATGAGAGAATGCGGTTTAAAGAAGTGCTCATCATTTGTTCCTCTTTTCCATCCACCGATCGTGCATGCCGCCAAATCTCTAACAAACACAGCTGCACCCATGAGGCAATAGCTTGTGCCTTCCCCTCCAATTCCCTTGTATTTTCCCTTCTAAGAAGACCCAAAAAGCGCTCAAACTGTTGGTCATGCTCTCCTTGCAATTGATAATGATAGCTTTTATGCCCCCTTGCTTGCCGTATAATGTTTAACTCTGGTTCTAGACTGTGCGCAAACACCCGTGGATGAAAAAAGATGACTGTGGAGGTAATGAGATTGTTCTCCTTGGGCATCGCCCTGTGGACCGTGTTTCCTGGAATTACGAAGAGGTCGCCTGGAGCAACGGTGTATAGTTGCTGATCAATGAGAAGCGTTCCTGTACCTTGGTGAATATAGATGATCTCGTTCCAATCATGAAGATGGTTCGGCAGTTCTTCTTCCGGCTTTTTCGTTTGATGATGGGACACATGAATGAATCCTTCCTTTGTATCATCAAACTTCTTTTTTAATGCCTGCCTTGAAAGCTGTGTGTCCACAAATCAACCTCCAATCAAAATAAGGTATAAAATCATCAATGTAAGCAATTTCTATATGATATTTCTAATGATACACTACAGCTACAATGAAAAAAAGCAGGAGGAGCCAATGAAATCCATCGTCTGTGAACAACCTTTTGAGCTGGCTTTAAAAACCCAAAAGAAAGCGCACTCATCAAGTGATTTGGATGTGCTGATTTCCATCAAACGAATTGGGGTATGCGGAACAGACCTTCATGCCTTTCAAGGCAATCAGCCGTATTTCTCTTATCCACGCATTCTTGGCCATGAGCTGTCTGGTACGATCGTCTCTTTACCTGAGTCAGTTAATGACCTTCGTGAAGGAGACCGCGTGACGATCATTCCTTATCTTCACTGCAATGAATGCCAAGCATGCCGTAATGGCAAAACAAACTGCTGCGAAGCTCTGCAAGTTCTTGGCGTACACAAGGACGGAGGGATGCAAGAACGACTTCCCGTCCCAGCCTCCAATGTGATCGCTGTTAATAACCTTTCGTTTGAGCAAGCAGCACTGATTGAACCCTTTGCCATCGGCGCCCACGCTATTCGCCGTTCCGACATCCAAAGAGGCCATCGTGTTCTCGTTATTGGCGCAGGTCCCATTGGCCTTGGCGTTATGCGTTTTGCGAAAGCGAAGGGAGCGCATGTCACCGTTGTTGACACAAAAGAAGACCGACTCGACTTTTGTAGGAGATGGGCTGGGGTTGATGAGGCCTTTCCTTCTTCAAATCATGTGGAAGAAGAGCTTCGCGCCCGCCTGAATGGCGATTTGCCGGATATTGTGCTCGATGCGACAGGGAGCGCTGACTCCATGATGAATGCTTTCCATTATGTCGCTCACGGAGGAACGCTTACCTACGTCGGTCTTGTAAAACAAACGATTTCCTTTCATGACCCTGATTTTCACCAAAAAGAAATCACCTTAAAAGCGAGCCGTAACGCAACGAAAGAGGATTTCCACTCTGTCATCAATTGGATGCGTACCGCTGACGTGGATGTCAATGCTTATATCACGCATACTAGTACGTTTGATGATGCCATTAATGGCTTTTCCGATTGGCTTGCCACTGACAATCATGTCATTAAAGCGATAATTTCCATCCCTTAACTTTAAGGAGGTTTTATTCATGACTTCACCCATCCAGTTGGTCCACGAACATGACTCCATTGTCGTCTCTCTTAAGCCACTAAAAAAAGGCGAAACCTTTCGCGTAAAAGAAACGGAGATCACCCTTTTAACTGACGTCCCACAAGGAAACAAAATCGCGATTCAACCGATTCAACCGGGCGAAGACATTATAAAATACGGGTTTCCTATTGGCCATGCAACAGAAAAGATCGAAACAGGCACTTGGGTTCATTCCCAGAACGTGAAGACCAACCTGTCCGGCAACTTATCCTATGAGTTTTCTAACGCTATCCCTATGAAAATAAAGCTAGCCAACTCCAGTCAGACATTCAGCGGGTACGTCCGGAAAAACGGTGATGTCGGCATTCGTAATGAGATCTGGATCTTAAATACGGTCGGTTGCATCAATAAAGTCGCAGAACACCTGGCGAAGTTAGGCAACACAACCTTCCAAGGTGAAGATATTGACGGCGTCTTTCATTTCCCACACCCATTTGGCTGCTCCCAGCTTGGAGATGACCTCACCTATACACAGAAAATCCTTGCTCGCCTTGCAAGTCACCAAAACGCAGCCGGTGTTCTTGTCTTAGGGCTTGGTTGTGAGAACAATTACATTGACTCCTTCAAGAAAGTCATTCCTAACCTCGACACGGAGCGTATTCGTTTTCTCTCCGTCCAAGAGGTGGAAGATGAAATGGATGAAGGTCTTGCGTTGATGGAAGAGCTTGTAGAATACGCACGCCAGTTCCAACGGGAATCTGTGCCCATTGCCAAGCTGAAAGTAGGATTGAAATGTGGGGGCTCCGACGGCTTCTCAGGCATTACGGCCAACCCACTTGTCGGCGCTTTTTCCGATCTTTTAGTTGAACAAGGTGGAACAACGATTATGACGGAAGTCCCTGAAATGTTTGGGGCAGAGACGATTCTAATGGACCGAGCTTCGGATGAAGGGGTTTTCAATGAGATCGTTACCTTGATTAATGATTTCAAAGACTACTTTGTCCGGTACGATCAACCTGTCTACGAGAACCCGTCCCCTGGCAATAAGGACGGAGGCATCACAACGCTTGAAGAAAAATCTCTTGGCTGTGTGCAAAAAGGTGGATTTTCCCCTGTCGTCGACGTTGTGCCTTACGGGCATCCCGTGGAGAAAAACGGCTTTAATTTGGTGCAAGGTCCGGGCAACGACCTCGTCTCCGTTACAGCGCTAGCCGCTGCCGGGGCACATATCGTCCTCTTTACAACCGGACGGGGCACACCTTTTGGAGGACCTGTACCAACCATGAAAATCGCGACCAACTCGCAGCTGTTTAGGAAAAAGGGACACTGGATGGATTTCAATGCAGGACAACTCGTCGAAGGCAGGTCCATGGAGCAGGTCAAACACGAACTGTTTAACGCCGTAATAGCGGTGGCTTCTGGAGAGACAGAAGCCAAGAACGAAACCTATGACTTTAAAGAAATGGCCATTTTCAAAGATGGGGTGATTTTGTAATGAAGACATTAAATAACGCGACTGCCCCTCGCTTAAGCGATGGATACTTGAAAACCCGTAAGAGAAGACCAGAAAAAATCATTCAAATTGGGGAAGGGAACTTCATTCGCGGGTACATGGATTGGATGATTCATAAACTGAATGAGAGTGGCGCGTTCAACGGGTCCATAGTATCGGTTCAACCAACGCCCAGAGGCAAAGTTGTACCAGTTTTAAACGAACAAGATGGTCTTTACACCGTTATCGAACAAGGGATTTCAGACGGAGAGCTCGTGAACCAGCAGACGATAGTCGATGTCATCAGCCGCGGCATCAATCCTTATGAAAAATGGCAAGACGTACTACGTGTGGCTGAATCAGAAGAAATCAAGTGGATGATCTCCAACACAACGGAAGCAGGATTAACCTATGAAAAAGAAGACTATGTAGAAAGCCAATCACCGCTAACCTTCCCAGGGAAAGTGACGGCTCTCTTACACCACCGCTTCCGCCATTTTAAAGGAGATCCTGGGTCAGGGATGACCATTTTACCGCTTGAGCTCCTAAGCAATAACGGAGACCTGCTTCACCAATACGTTCTACAAATCTCACAGGATTGGAATCTGCCAGACGCTTTCCGGTCGTGGGTCAGCGAACACAATGTCTTTTGCAACACACTTGTTGACCGAATTGTACCTGGATATCCGAAAGAACACGCTGCAGACCTCGGACTGCCCTATGAAGACCGGCTTCTCACCGTTTGTGAACCCTATCATTTTTTTGCTATTGACGGGGGTCCATCTGTTGCCACAACGTTGCCGTTTCATGCTGCAAACTTGAACGTGCATTACGGAGATGTGGCTCCTTTTCGAGAATTGAAAGTTCGGATCCTAAATGGCACCCATACCATGATGATGGCAACGGCCTTTCTAGCCGGCCTTCGTACTGTGAAGGAAGCAATGGACGATGCGGAGATTCGGTCCTTTGTTGAATCAGGGATGTATGAAGAAATTCTTTCTATTCTCCCGCAAGATAAAGAGACAAAAAACGCGTTCGCCGCGTCTACATTGGAGCGGTTCGATAATCCGTTTACCAGGCACGAACTTTTGTCAATTTCTCTTCATTCGATTTCCAAATGGAGACAAAGAATTCTGCCAACAGTGATCGATCACGTGGAGACAAACGGCACCATTCCAAAGCGACTCGCCTTCTCACTCGCTTCCCTTCTTCTTTTCTATCAATCAATGAAGCTAACAGAGGATGGTGGGGCAGCCATTGCACTAGACGGGGAAACGTATACGGTTCGCGAAGAGGAAGCGGCAATGCAGCTTCTTATCCATTATTGGCAAAGCGGGCGTGAAACAATCGATAACATCAGGTCGTTACTTTCGGAAGAGACCCTCTGGGGAATGGATCTGCGGAAACTTCCACAATTGGAAGAATTGGTTGCAGACTATGCCGATATTATTGCGCGAAGAGGCGTGCGGCAGGGGATTGCTTCTTTGATTGACGGAATTTGAGGGAAAAGGAAAAAACCTCGGTGTCTTTTTTAAGATACCGGGGTTTTGGTTTGTCTAACTATTAGTCGTCGAATGCGATCTTTTACACTCTATGAATATCTTTTCTCTGCTGCTCCTCGCCACTCAACAACTCTTCTACCATCATCGACCTGTTTTCTTTTACGGAGCGCCACATGGCCTCCCCCGTTGCTACTGCGTACGCTCCGTCTCTGCTTCCAGATAAGATAGCATAAGACCTTAGGGGATCAGCCCCCCAAAACAGATCTTCTTGAAGGACAGGATCTCCTCCCCCGTGCCCTCCTTCTCGCTTGACAACGTGAATGGTCTCCTTTGATCCAAAAAGAGGGATGTAGTCAATCGTCTGCTCTGGCGTTGGAAAAGGAACGCGCGACGGAGCGTGGTATTCCATCGATTCAATTCGGCCCTTGGTCCCATTAATCGCTAACCGGTACCCTTCATACGGAAGAGAGAAATTGATCGAGTAGCTAAGAAGTGACCCTTTGTCATAGCGAACGGTCCCTGTATACGTATCTTCTATGTCTATGTCTGAATCAAAAATACACTGATCCGGTCGATAGTCCGTATATCCTTTTTCTCTGCCTGTATCCGATTTAATGTGATCATCCCTTACCTTGACGCCCTTTCCCCTCGCATTCCATCTTGAGTAGTACGCGCAGTGTTGGCTCACATCACAGGTCCCGCAATGCCGCCCATCTTTTTTCTCCGGGTTGTAGTCGCTTTGTGAACCATAATAATTCAACCCGCCAAACGCAAAGACTTCCACAGGAGACTGATCGAGCCACCAGTTGATTAGATCAAAATGATGAGAGCTCTTGTGAATGGAGAGTCCTCCAGAATACTCTCGCTTACGATTCCACCTTTGAAAGTAGCTTGAGCCATGATACGTGTCGATGTACCAGTTCAAGTCTACAGACGTCACTTTCCCTATCTTTCCTTCCATGATCATTTCCTTTATTTTCATATGATAGGGATTGTACCTATAGTTGAACGTAACTGTGACATTGCCCAGACTCTCCTCTTCCGCTTTCATAATTCGCTTACAGTCGAAAGCCGTGGTCGCCATTGGTTTTTCAGTAATCACATCCAGATTATGCTTTAATGCTTTTAGAATGTACGTGACATGGGTATCATCACGGCTCGCGACAATGACCACATCGGGCTTCGTTTCAGCTACCATTTCCTCAAACTGACTCTCCTTGAACTCACACACTGAAGATACTTGCGGAATGTCTGCCTTACACTCAGAGAACCTCTTCTCATCCTGATCAAGCAAGCCCACTAATTCGCAGGTCTCCGAAAAGTTCTCCACCATTGGGCGAATGAACATCCCCATGGCTCTTTGGCTTACTCCACACATAGCAAAACGTTTCATGGTTTGCGCACTCTCCTATTTTGGTGTGTCCTTGTTAACCTCTAAGCAAGATTTGCATAAACCGCCCTTCTCGTGGAAACCTTGCTTCAAATATAAATGCATGAAGATCCATGTTTACGCTATTTGATACCAGTGGTGGCAATCCCTTGGACAAGATATTTTTGAAAGAACATGAAAATAATAAACTGAGGCAATAACGATAGTGTCGCCATCGCTAGCAACGGTCCCCAAGAAGTCGCTCCAGTTGAATCAAGAAAACTCGCTAGGCCTAATGCGACAGTGTAGAGCCCCGGATCATTCAGATAAATGAGGGCTCCGAAGAAGTCATCCCAGCTCCACATGAATGCAAAGATCGTCACGGTGACCAAAACTGGTTTACAGAGTGGTAGAATAATCCGCCAGAAGATGCCAAAGGTTGAACATCCATCCATAACCGCAGCTTCATCTAGCTCACGCGGCACGCCACGAATAAATTGAATCATTAAAAAGACAAAGAAAGGAACTCCTCCAACAAAGGCAGGGACAATCAATGGCAGAAATGTGTTGACCCAACCAAAATAATTAAACAAAATATACTGAGGAATAAGCGTGATTTGCATTGGAAGCATTAATGTCCCGATCAAGCATGCAAACAAGGTTTTTTTGAAACGAAAATTTAACCTCGCGAAACCAAACGCAACAAAGGAGGATGAAAACAGTGCTCCCACGATATTCATCCCTGAGACAAACATAGAGTTTGCAAAGATTTGGTCAAAACCCGTTCTTCCAAACCCTTCCCACCCTTGAGCGTAGTTTTCCCAATTTAATGTGGAAGGAATGAGTGAGGCTGCCTGCTGAAATATTTCCGCATTCGGCTTTAGTGAGCTAGCAATCATCCACAGAACCGGATACAGCATGACAAAGCCGAAGGCGATCACAAACGTATGATACAGAACTACTTTAAGCTTTTGATTCTTTTTCATGTGTATCACCCCTTATCCGATTCGTAGTAGACCCACTTTTTAGAACTATAAAACAACAGCGCGGTGATAATGGCTATAACGATGAGCAGCACCCAAGCCATCGCAGATGCATAGCCCATTTGATAATTTTGAAAAGCTCTTTCATATAAGTAGAGGGCATAAAATAATGTTCGATCAAGTGGTCCGCCCTCGGTGGTTACAAAAGCCTGTGTAAAGACAAGGAAGCCCCCGATCATTTGCATAATCAAGTTGAAAAAGATAACAGGCGTCAGCATCGGAAAAGTAATCGAGAAAAATTTACGAATGGGCCCAGCTCCATCGACCGAAACGGCTTCATACAAGTCTTTCGGAATTTGCCTAAGTCCTGCAAGGAAAATAATCATCGGTGACCCAAATTGCCATATGACCAACAATACTAGAACCCCTAAGGCGTGATCAGGGCTGGCAATCCAGTTACGCCCCTCGATCCCAAGGAAAAGCAAGATGTCGTTAATCGCGCCTTGTCCGCCAAACAATTGGCGCCACATCACGGCTACAGCTACGCTTCCCCCAATAATCGAAGGAATATAAAAGATGGTCGTATAGAAGCCTGACCCTTTTTGCTGATTGTTGAAAAGCATCGCAATGAACAAAGCAAAAATAAGCTTTAGTGGGGTCGACACCAACACAAATACTAAGGTGACATAAATCGACGTTCTAAACCGCGGATCATTGGTAAACATCTCTGTATAATTGGCTAGCCCTACCCAATTCGGACTTGAGAGCATGTCGTAGTCCGTAAATGAGAAATATAAGGAAGCGATCATTGGTCCAATAATAAACCCGAAAAAACCAATTAACCAAGGTGAAATAAACGCATAGCCCACGAGTTCTTGGTTTCGTTTTCTTCTTTTGGCTTGCTTTGATAACTCCTCTGTTGACTGTATGGATTGTCCCGACTTCGATCTTTCAACGTTAGCCATGCGACGCACCCCTTTTATAGGAGGAGGGAGCAAACGCTCCTCCTCGACTGGCTCAGTTAATTTGCAAGAATACTTTCTGCTTCTTCCCTGAAGCGTTCAGCGAACTCTTCTTCCGTAATCATGTCATATGAAAGTTCTTCCACTAATCGATCGAACACATCAAGAATTTGACCTGTACCAGCAGGCTCTGGTGGATGAATCGGTGCTGAGTATTCTTCGACTAGTTCCATATAGTCAAACTGCATTTGCTCATTTTCGTCTAAATCCTCGTAAAGATGGTCCCTGACTGCTTCTGAAATCGGAACGCCTCTTTCCGCATTCAAAATTTCATTAGCTTCGAGATCATTTGTGATGAAATTGATAAAACGGGCAGCTTCTTCTGCGTTATCCCCCTGCGATGAAGCAGATAAAAATTGAGCCGGCTTTAAGATATGCCCTTCGGAACCTCCTGTCACGCTTGGCAATGTCGTCATCTTTAGTGGTCGATCTGCAGCTCGAAGGAACTCAATAATTTGATTACTGTTTGTCGGTAATGTCGATGCTGATTCATGGACAATTAACTCGTCTTCCAATCCTTGAACCTCGGCTGTGACTTCCGGTCCTGGGACCACTCCTTCATCAAGTAAATCTTTGTACATGGTGAGAAAGTCGATTAAATATTGGTCATCAAACGCAAGTTCTGTATTATCCTCGTTATAGAGCCATAAGTCGTTCTGACGCAAATAATGTATAAAGAAAGGTAAACCAGCAAACCCACTTGAATAGATACCAAGTTCTTGGTTAATATCCCTAGCTGTCTCCTCATAGTCTTCCCACGTATACCCCGGCTCAAGCTCTGCTACCCCTGCCTCTTCAAATAAAGCCGGATCATAAACAAGCGCGAGGGAATTCGATCCAAGGTTTACAGCATATAATTCCTCATCCACAATGCCTCCTTCAATGAACACATCGTCCACATCATCAAAGTTAAGCGTTCCGGAATCAACAAATTCATTGAGGCCGACTAATAAATCACGAGTGACATACTCATTTAAATACTGCAAATCCATTTGAATGACATCTGGTAAGTTTTGTCCGGCTGCTTGTGTGGACATACGCTCCCAATAGCCATCCCAGCCAGTGAATTCCGAAGTCACAGCAATATCAGGGTTCTTCTCTTCAAATAAATCAATCGCCTCAAGGGTTCGATCATGCCTTTCCTGCCCTCCCCACCACGCCACTCTTAGTTCTGTTTGTCCAGGCTCTACTTCCGCTTCTTCCGCTTCTTCCACTCCCTCCTCCGTTCCACCAACATCATCAGATCCAGATGAACAAGCAGAAAGAATGACAATTGACGATATGGACAAATAGCCCAGCTTCTTTGGATTGATTAAACGATTCATAAATCGTGTCCTCCCTCGTATAGTAGTAAAATCGCTTTTACCCATTGTAAGCGCTTCATTAATTCATGAATAGAACACACATGTTAAATAATTTGCAGAAAAAAAGAAAAACACAACTTATTGATTGTGTTTTATCTCTTGGTCTTTCTTTAGAAGTTCTGTAGGGCTGCATCCGAAATAATGTTTAAACTGCTTGGTAAAATACGGGACTTGTTTGTAGCCAACCGCCTCCGCCACCTCATACACAAGAAGCTCCCCTTCGACTAGAATTTGCTTTGCTTTTTCCATCCGGACTCTCGTTAAATACGACTTGAATGTTTCACCGACAACTTTCATAAATAGTTGTCCTAAATAGTTTCTTGACAATTTCACCTCTTCCGCAATTTTATGAATGGAGATCTCTTCGTGATAATGATTGTGCACAAATTCAATCGTTTTCTTAATTGCGTGCCTATGTCGAGTATTCTCGTTCCATTTCCAATGACTACAAATTCGATATATTTTATTTAGTAACCATTCTTTCAGCTCCTCTCTAAATAGAACCTGATTCAATTCTTTCACTAAATCCATGTCCGAAAATAGATCCTCGACCAACACCCCCGTATGATGCAATAAATACGTAATCGCTGTCCAAATCTCAGTCCCCACTATGCGCAGTTGATCCGGAGAATTGAATTTGCCGTTTGACTCTAATTGGCGAAGGCACAGGTCAAGTAACTGTTCCGCCTCTTCCCTTCGGCCAAACCGAATGGCTTCAGCTATTTGTTGATAATACCTTGATACATCCTTGCTTCCCTGTTTTTCTCTATTAATAGACTCTGTCCGTTTTCCCGAGATCGCTATTTGGTTGTGCAATTCAGAGAATAAGGCTGGTTCCTTCAGGGCTTGCATGGCTTCCGTCGTCGACTGCTTAATCATCCACCAAACATTCCGTGGCTTTCCGACCCCAATCGCCACTCTTAATTTCAAGTAAGAAGAGATAGATTCAATGATGTCGGCCGCCATTTTTTGCACAGGGAGAATGAACGCATCCCATGATTCATCTTGATGAATGTGAATGACTAATGCCGCATAGTCGCTATGAAGTTCAACCCATTCAACATCAAGATGATGTTCCTTTGCAATTTCACCGACAATATTGCGCGCGGCAACACGTAATAAATCCCAGTCAGTTACATTCGCTTCCGTACTCTGCCGGTGGTGTACAGCAAGAACACACACAACATGTTGTTTTCCCCTCCACTTACGCTCAAAGGATTCTGAAGGGAAAGATGATCGTCTTTCAATCGACCTACCAACGACAACATTTCTTAACCACTCTCGTTCCACTAACGACTCATAAGCCTTTAGCTGATCCTCGATTTCTTCCTGTCTCAACATTGTTGAGTGTTGGTGCTCTAACTGCTCTGTAACTCGTTGAATCACTTCCCTAATCGTGCTAGGAGAAGTCGGCTTTGATAAATATTCATCAATCCGCAAACGCAGGGCCCTTCTGGCATATTCAAAATCAGAGTACCCACTCAAGATAATACATTTTCCTGTGAATTCATTTTGATTTGTTAAGGTCTGGATCATTTCGAGTCCGTCCATGACAGGCATGTAAATGTCCGTGATGACAAGATCCGGTTCCACTTCACGAATCAGCTCCATTCCCTCCGCACCATCTCTTGCTTCTCCTAAAAGAGATAAATTCAACTCTTCCCAGGGAATGATTGCCTTTAAACCAGCTAATACTTGTGAATCATCATCAATAATCACTGTTTTCCACATAGAAATTCCCACCTCTGATTTGATTATCTTTTTGCTTAGCCAATCTAATCTCGACCGTCGTTCCTATCCCTTGCCTGCTCTTAATAGTTAAGCCGTATGCATCTCCAAAGAAAGCCTTTATTCGCTTCTCCACGTTATTGATGCCAAAACCTCCCCCTCCCTTCTCAATGGTCTGGGGGTCAAACCCATTTCCATTATCTATCACTCTAATGAGGAGGCTCTCTTCCTTATCTTCAATCGTGACACGGATTTCCCCTTCCTCACATCGATGAAATCCATGAATAATCGCGTTTTCAATGAGAGGCTGTAAAGTGAATTTTGGAATATAATAGACTTTGACTTTCTCGTCCACTTCAAACTCATGAGTGATTCCTCCACTTAAGCGATACTGCTGAATTTCCATATAATATTGAATATGAGCCAACTCATCGGCAATCAAAATCAAACTTCTTCCATTGGAAAGTCCGATCCGTAACATTTTTCCAGTCAACTCTAAAACCTTGCTCATGTCTTCTTGATTTCTGGCAACCGCCATCCAATTCAGCTGGTCGAGCGTATTGTACAAAAAATGCGGATTAATATTGGCTTGCAGTGCGCTAATTTCCGCTTTTCGCTGAAGTTGATTTTGCTTTTCAAGGGATTGGTGTAGATTCTCAATTCTCCCCGTCATGTTCTGAAATCCTTTAAAAAGCTGACCGAACTCATTCTTGTAATCCTCCGGTACGTCGACCTTTTTCTTTGAGCCGTATCGTTGCATTGCACTCATTAATAGCAGAATAGGTTTTGTAAATTTGCCAGAGAGGAAATATGTAGTAAACAAAGCGCAAATAACAGCGAAGAAGCTAATTCCAAATAACACCTTCGCCATTCGTTCCCCTCCTCCAGTCAACTCTCCCCACGGGGTCAGCTCTACTAATAGCCAATCAGAATCACTCAATCCAGACCAGACTATTAACCCTCTTTCACCTTCCAGCTCCCCTTCTCCCAAAGAATTCTGTTCAGTCTCAGACACTGCCTGTTTCATCTCATGCTCGGATGTAAGCTCGGGACTTCCAACGGACGCGATGATTTGCTGATCGGAATCAAGCAACATGCGATTCCCTGAATGACTACTGTCATTTTCAATCAAAGCCGTAAATTGATTGACCGGAATGTTCATCACCAATACGCCACGAATATCCCCATTCGCAGAATAAATGTTTCGCGCATAGGAAACCACATCTTGGTTGCCCTCGTCCAAATGCTTAGGATGGTGACCAAGCCACCCCTCGTCCACTTGATTTAACCTCTCATTCTCCGGATGATTATTTAAATCTAGTATCGATAAAAAACGGATGGGCATTTGGCTGTCATAGGCAGGTGGCCGATGCATATAAACATCAATCGATTCGACTAGAGACATACTTAAAATCACTTGATACAGATAAGAATGAAGATTAGACCGTTGGCGATTATAATCGAACGTGTCAGGTTCCCCTTGAAGAAACGCGAGTAGATCTTTATCCCTAGATGATACTAACGACATTTCTTCAACAGCGCGAAGCTGATTGTTAATTTCTTTGCTATATAAACCCAATGTTTGCTGCTGGTATCCCGTCGTATGAGCAACCATTTCATTGACTATCATTCTATAACTTATGAGAATGACAATTGCAAAGAGAATGACAATAAACAAAGCAAAGCTACTAAACAGCACTGTTTTCACTTTGAATTTTTTGAACATCGTTTAACCACCTTAATGATGAAAAGGAGTGAGTGTTTGATATTACGGGATTGTAAGGGCTTTCCTTTCAACCGTAAGCTTAGTATAGCAAAAACCGTCTGATATTGACGGTTTTTTTAGCCCGAGCGTTAAATTGAACCGTGACACAAATCGGGATCCAAAAATGTCCTCGACTTTTCTTCCTGCCTCTCATGTACCATTTCCAGCAAAAATACGAATTCATTCTTATGAAAACAACGGATGCGTGTAATATAGAAATTTAATGAAACTACTAACATTCTCTTATGACTGTGTCCTTTTTCTTATGGTCTTGCAATGTAGCACTGAGAAGAGAGGGCAGCCTGATTACCCGGAGAAGCAAAACCGCGGTGCAAGAATAAAGAGATGAAAGTAAGCGTCATTTCTACAACTTTAGACGTGGCAAGGGTTTCGAGTCCCTTTCATGCGAACGAAAGGGTCGGTTTTTCTTTCATAAAACTGCCTAACGAGCCGGTTTTCCTTCTATAAAAAAACATTTGTTGGAGGTATATAGTTCTTGGCATTGCTGTGCTTTCGGTACATGAGGTCTGGGTGAATAAGTTGGAGAGTAATGAATCGCATTCGCTAATACTTGGAGGGGCATCGGTTGGATTTTTGTTACGTCCGTCTCATTGAGATTCGAAACAATGGCATTGGTGTGGTAATGTATATAAGAAAGTTCGAAACGTGAACAGAACAGTCAGACCCAGAACTCTCGCTACAGAAAGGAAGGAATAAGTTGAAACTAGCAGAAATCCACCACGTCAGCCTCGTTGTGCATGACCTTGAGAAAACCAAGGCATTCTACAGCGGCAAACTCCAACTTCCTGAACTCAAGCGCCCGCCTTTCAACTTTCCAGGAGCCTGGTACGCAATTGGAGAGCAGCAGCTACACTTAATCGAGGCAGATACCGTGACGCAGCAGCGCAAACCCAATGACCGTATTAATTCGCGGCAAGAACATGTGGCGTTTCGCGTGGAGAGCTATGAAGATACTTTGGTCTTTTTACAACAGCAAGATGTGCCTTTCATTGAAAAAAAGAATAGTAAAAGCGGCTTCAGGCAAATCTTCTGCAATGACCCCGACGGTAATACACTTGAATTTATGACCCTATAACAAGGCGCCTCTCCTGCCCCCGCAACCAGGAAGTATGTCCAAAGGTAGATGCTCTTCTCAATCTACCTTTTTCCTTGTTAGTCAATCGTTCGCTTACCGTGTTCTATTCACCGAAAGTAGCCCACCCTTTATTTCAATACTTGCCAAACTCCGGGATTATACCCTAGTACAGCTCCTTGTTTGATGTCATGACTTCACTCTCTTCTATTATGAACGGTGGTAAAGCCCCCTTTTTCGCCTCTATGCCCTTTCTCCAAGTCAGTACATGCCTTCCTTCGTCCGACCATTTCCCAAGTTGATACGTTCATTTTCACCTTCAGTGCTCCTCCCTGCGTGCGACAGCGCTCCTTTATTCCACACCAAAAAAACGGCGGAGGCGTGCCGCCGCTGAAACTATTCCCATTATCCTTTGACTGCTCCTTCTGCCACACCAGCCATAAATTGCTTGCTGAATATGATAAACAAAACAATTAGAGGGATGGTCGCCATCAGTGTCCCTGCCATGATAAGGGCATAATCGGTATCGTACACACTGTTCAACTGGGCAAGCATGACCTGCAAAGTATAGCGGTTTGGGCTGTTAATCGTGACGAGGGGCCATAGGTAATCATTCCAGATAGTGATGAACGTGAAAATTCCCAGGAAGGTCAAAGCTGGCTTCAGCGTGGGAAGAGCCACATTCCAGTACAAGCGAAACGTGTTGCAGCCGTCTAATCGGCCGGCATCCATCAATTCATCAGGAACCGATTGCTGACAAAATTGCCTGATCCAAAAAATCCCAAAAGCACTAGCAAGGCTGGGGATAATTAGAGCTTGATAGGAATCGATCCAACCAAACGCGGCAATGATTAAGAAGGAAGGGACAAAGCTCATTTGGGCAGGGATCATCATCGTGAGCAGCAAGGACACGAATAAGAAGTTTTTTCCTGGGAATTCGAACTTGGCAAAGGTGAAGCCAGCCAACGAACAAAAGAAAAGAACGCCAAGAACCGTCGTCGTAGACACGAACAGGGTGTTAAAAAACGCTTGATAAAAATCGATCGAGCTCAAGACGTTTTGCACATTCGTCAAAAGTTCTCCGCCAAATACTAACGTCGGGGGAAAACGCAAGATGTCGCTCGTGGTATTGGATGCCATCACAACCAGCCAGTAAAACGGAAAGACGGAGATGAACACACCTATTAAAAGAATGAAATGAGTGAGCAGCTTTGCATACCATTTATCTGCAGCCATTTCCTTTCCTCCTTACGCTTTTTGTACAAGCTTCCAGTTAATGAGTGAAAACAAGCCAATAATGACAAACATCATCCAGGAAACCGCTGAGGCATAGCCAAACTGATGTTCAATAAACCCTTCATTATACATGTAAAGCGTCATCGTCATACCGGCTCCGCCTACGCCGCCTGAGTTTCCTAGAAGAACCTGGGGCTCGGTGAAAATCTGCATCGACCCGATCGTAGTCATGATCACTGTAAATAGGATGATCGGCCTCAGCAGCGGGATCGTAATCTTAAAGAAGATTTGCCTCTTATTTGCTCCATCAATAACGGCCGCTTCATACAGCGTCTTTGGAATGCTTTGCAGGCCTGCCAGGTAAATGATAGCGTTATAGCCAACAAAGCGCCACACGACCATAGAGGCAATGACAACTTTAATGAGAAAGCTCGAGTTCAACCATTCCAGCCCCTCGATTCCAACGAGAGAAAGTAAATAGTTTAGCAAGCCATATTGATTGCTGAAAATCGTTTCAAAAATAATCGCTACCGCCACAATGGACGTGACATTTGTGATAAAAAACATCGTTCGGTACGCACCTCGAAATTTTAGCATGGGGAGGTTCAGCATGAACGCAATTACCAGCGCAAAAAATAACATCGGTATACTAGAAAGAAACCAGATGGCAAAGGTGTTTCCGACCGCCTGCCAAAAGCTTGGTTCCGTTAATAAAAATTGAAACTGAGAAAACCCGACAAATTCCATCTCGCCAAGGCCGGACCAGCTATGAAAAGCAAGATAAAAAGAAAACAATATCGGGAATAAACCAAAAATTAAAAACAAAATAAAGAAGGGGGAAATAAATAGGTACAGCACCCGGTTCCTCCAAATTTGTGACCAAAGCGAAGGTTCCACTGCTCTTGGCTTTCGATCTTTCTCTAAAAGAGGCGCTGGTTTACTCATCTTCTTCCCCTCCATTTGTGGTCCGTCTTGACAGCTCTCGTTCCGCTTGCTTTTGGACATCCTCCCACGCTTGCTCCGTATCCTTTCCGCCTCTTTCCATCACGGCAAGCTCCTCATGATACATGGTACGAAAGGCGTGATAATGCTCTCCATAATAAGTAATGGGAACATTTTGTGCTGCTTCTGAAAATATCTCCGTTACAATTTGATTGCCGTAGAACGGATCCTGTTCAGCCAGCTCATCCGCTTCAAGTGTGTCAATGGCTGATGGAAACAAATCTACGCCTAAGTAATGGTTCAGCTGATTTTCCGAAGATACGAGCCATTTTATAACCTCTACGGCATCTTCCTTATGATCGGAGGAATTCAACACACCAATAAAGGAACCACCATTATTGCCATCTCCCCCAGGAGCTCTTGCTACGCGCCACTCCCCAGCTGTGTCCGGAGCCGAATCCTTCAGGATATTGGACTCCCATACGGCTCCGACAAAGGAGGCCACATCTCCATTATTAAGGGCTGCGTTTCGTTCCTGCCCCTCTACTACTCTTGCAGTAAGATCCAGCTGATTGATTTGTGAAGCAATCTCCCACGCTTCTCTTACCGTTCCTTCATTTCCAATGTATTCCTCGTCTTCCGTAAAAAACTTATCCGGCTGTTGCTCCACGTATTGATTAAACACACGTTCAAGGTTGTCGAACATCTTGACGCCTGTGGTTTCTTTCATTTGCTTGGCGGCGTCTATATACTCATCCCACGTTTGAAGCTGAGCACTTACTTCCGCTGGATCACTTGGAAGCCCAGCTTCCTCAAATAAATCTGTTCGATAATAAAGCGCAGTAGGTCCCGTATCAATCGGCAGAGCGATAAGGGCACCAGTATCTGGGTCTAAGACTGTATTCCATTTCCAATCCAAGTACTCTTTTCTAATTTCCTCTGCTCCATAATCCATGAGATTCACAAACCTATCCTGATACGAAAGATATTGAGATGCCCAGTCATTTAAAGCGACAATGTCCGGACCTCTGTCCGCAATAAGAGAAGTATGAACCTTTGTTTTATATTCATCTCCGCCGATTTTCTGCGCATCAATAGTAATATGGGGAAATTCCTCTTTAATTTGTTGAATAACATTATCGTCCAGGCTGCGGGTCCAGTACCATAATGTTAAAGTGGTCTTCTCTTCCTCATTTGTAGTGACTGCTTCCTGGCATCCTGAAATCAGCGAACTAGCTATAATGATTAGAAGACTGAAAGAAAAAATGCATTTTTTCATCAAATCGCCTCCCTATAGAATGAATCATCTTTTTAAGATAACGCTTACATTTTTCAATTTACATTACCTCTACCCCCTCTTGTGTTTCATTCATCTGTTGTTCGAGGACTCAGGTGCTGCCAGACCAGAGTAAGCCTTCTGCAATTTCTTATTGCTCACATGGATTCCTCCCTGTACGATGAGTATATTATATAGTGTTTTTTCTATGAATGTATATAATAATCAGGCATTTAACATAAAAAAATCGCACTGAGGGGGATCCTTATGACGCATGAACGGTATGTGCTCAGTCCGGTCAATGAACAGCACCTTCCCGTCTATGTAGAGACTGCTTCCTTTCGACAGAAGTGAGCAGGATTGGAAAAGCACCCTGGAACGTGCCGCAGCCGTGTAATGTTTCAAATAATGCTTATGGTCCTCGTCAGGTCGGTATAACGCTCAGACTTATTTTTTGCATTATCGTTATGGCCCATCTGGATTAGCAGATAATCTCCTGGCCAAGCTTACCTGCGTTCGTTTTCAACCGTCCTTCGGCGATAAACGTTTTCTCGAGCTCCTTCTGCCAATGCCACGGTTGAGCATCGAGGCAAGACCCTCGAACAGCAAGTCGGCTTTTTAGTCAAAGGCGGGTCGGGTATCAATGATTAGAATTAGTACACTACCTTAAACTTTACCTGCTTACATGCATGCAGCTTTAGCTAGTGGATGACAACCACTTGAACTGGCCATCCCCGCAGCTTCTCGGCTTCTTCTCATGGATTTGGAATAGTCGGCAAAAAAGTGGAGATGCAGCAACCATTTATTTGTGGAGCCGTATCATTAAGCGTCTTCAGATCGTAGACATTAAGCGAACGAGCTAAACTGGCTTTTTAAACTCATTCTAAGCTGAAAATCATAGATAAATTCTTATAAGATCAGGGTTTGAAGCCAGTTTTTTATCTATACCTCACATGTTCCCTTTGACTTTATTGATATCATAATTTTATAAAAATGTTAAAAACTTGTGTGGCCCACTTTTTCAACCAGGCCAAAACACGGTGTACATTCGCATCAGCTCAATATTCATAAAGAAAAAGGCACTCTGATGCTCCACCAAAAGAATGAATTATTTTAAATTTACCCTGGATTGTAGTTCCACCTTGAGTGTCTAATGAATAATTCCATTTACCCGTAAATAACTAAGAACCTTTTGAACAGATTCCTCGATAGTTTTTTGTTCAGTATCAATGACTAGCTCCGGTCTTTCTGGTTCTTCATAAGGGGAACTAATGCCAGTGAAGCTAGGGATGGTACCACTACGTGCCTTCTTATAGAACCCTTTTACATCTCTGCGTTCACATTCATCCAAGCCACACTTTACAAATACTTCAATGAACTCTCCTACTTCAAGAATTTCTCGCACAGAATTCCGATCCTCTTGAAAAGGTGAAATAAAAGCGGTCGACACAATGGTTCCTGCTCCAACAAACAGTTTTGCCACTTCTCCAATTCTCCGGATGTTTTCTTTTCTATCTTCATTAGAGAAGCAAAGGTCTTTATTTAGCCCATGGCGAATATTGTCACCGTCCAATACATATGTCTTCATCCCAAAATCGAATAGCGTCAGATCCAGCGCATTTGCAAGCGTTGATTTCCCCGCACCTGATAATCCTGTGAACCAAATTACACAACTTTTATGTGCATTGCTTTTTTGACGTTGTTCCTTCTGAACAGTCGCTTCGTGCCATAAGATGTTAGATTTTTTTTCGACCATACTTTTTTCCTTTCTTCTACTTTATTGGCGGTCATTCAGCGTTTTTCTATGTTCTCCTTGGATAGATCGATAGAGACTGTAAGATCCAACCGTTGCCACAAAAACACTAATAAGAACAAATAACGTATAAAAATCCCCTGAGTGGAACAGAAGAATAAGGCCATACGAAATGGCTAGCGCAACCAATGGGGAAGAAATCCAGACCTTTACAATTCGTCTAATCACTGATTTCTGCCAAAGAGCAAAGCCGTTTTCCGCAGTGCCTACTCCCACAATCGCTGATGTCGTAATTTGTGTAAGAGGGACAGGCATTCCAAACATCGAAGCTATAACAACGAGAGAACCACCAGTAAACGAAACCATGCCGCCCTGTATCAATGACAAGTTGGTAATTCGTTTTCCGTTCGTCTCTAGTACTCTACCGCCTAGGGAAAATGCTCCTACCGCCACGAAGAATCCCCCTATCACAACAGCGGTACTTACATCCAAGACGCCTGCCCCAACCAGGGGGCCAACTGCGTTAGCCACATTATTCATACCGGCAGCAAACGCCTCAAAACAGCCACACATTACAACTAAGATAGCGAGTGGCTTACGCCATTTTCCTTTTCCAGATAGGAATGGGAAATTCTTTTCAAGTAACTGAATCACTTTCCCAAAAACAAATGCAAGAATGAAAGAGGCGACCGGCAGTGTGATCCAAAAGCTAACGATGAAGAGTAGATGCTGCCAATAAAGCGACTGAAAGGCAATACCCGTTCCGACAATAGACCCAACTACAACTTCACTTGTGGATAAGGGTATGCCAATTATATTTGCAATAAATAATGTTAAGCATGAAGCCGAGAGAACAATAAGAACTACATCGATTTGCATCACATTCGTTGGGACAATCCCCTCTCCGATGGTTCGAACTACCTCTCCCCCAGCAAGTGCTCCACTCCATGCACACACGCCCACGAGAAGCATGGCTACACGCCTTCTTTTAATCGCACCACTTCCATATGCCGGACCCATAGCCGCAGCCGTCCCACTCGCGCCTATATTCATCGCAAAGAAAAATGCAATTACTACAGCTGCTAGCTCTAGCATGCTCACCAACCTCCTCCTTTCATCACTCAATCATGTGACCGGTCCATGGAAAGTGTGTTCTAGTCGCTTACTCCTTTTATTAATACTTCAACTACTTCTTTCCTGCTAAATTCTGGGGGAGGAAAAATACCGTCTTTTAACATTTCACGCACCTTTGTACCCGAAAGAACAACACGTTGGCTTGAATCATGGGGACATGTCTTTTGGGAAGCCATATTGTCACATGATTTACAAAAGAAGCTATGCTCAAAGAAAAGCGGCTTAATACCAAGCTCTTCCTCATCGAATTCAGAAAAGACATGTTGGGCATCGTAGGTACCATAATAATCTCCTACTCCGGCGTGGTCTCTACCAACAATAAAATGAGTGCACCCATAATTTTTTCGCACTAGTGCATGAAAGATCGCTTCTCGAGGTCCTGCGTAGCGCATTGCTGCTGGAAAGACGGACATGAACACAGATTGTTTTGGGTAATAGAGATTAAGCAGTACCTCGTAACTCTCCATCCGAGCCTCCGCTGGTACATCGCCCGCTTTTGTTTCCCCGACGAGAGGATTTAAAAACAAGCCATCCACTGTCTCGAGTGCTGCTTTTTGGATGTACTCGTGAGCTCTATGCACGGGGTTTCTCGTTTGAAAACCCACAACAGTCTTCCACCCTCTTTTTGCAAACGCCTCCCTCGTTTCGACTGGGTCTAAATAGTAACGTGCAAAACGTGTATGCTCAACGCGGCGAGTCAATACGATCTCTCCTCCTACATAGAAGGGGGATCGGAAGTACATATTAGAAACTCCTGGATGGGAGACATCCTCAGTCCGGTACACTTGTCTTGCCTCAATAGACTTATCCGGCAGGTACACATCTTCAACCTTGATTACCCCAAATACGCGACCCTCATAGACTAGCTTTGCCTTTGCTCCAGCTAGAAGCGATGCTGCTTTCTCTTCAGGAACAGGAAGAGTAATCGGAATGCTCCAAGGAGCCCCATTAGCCAACCTCATCGTATGAACAACAGATTGATAGTCTGACTTGTTCATAAAACCTGTTAAAGGGCTATAGGATCCTATCCCAATTAATTCGAGATCAGACAACGCACATGTATCTAACTCAATTTCTTCCTTGATGCTTGAGGTATCATACGACAATTCTACTGAATTAATTAAGGGTTCTGATAAAACCTCCATGCTCTTCCTCCTTGTTCTTGTAAAGCTTGATATGTTTTGGCTGGCCCACTTAAATCAGAAAAGGGACACGCCATTATATAGATTCAATCCCTTCATCTACTCTTAACCATTAGATCGTGTAAATAATCAAAGCGTTCTCGACTGGGATTTTCTTTCCATTCCTCCCAAGTCAAACCAACCTCTGAAAGGATACGTTCGATTCTTTTACGGAAGGGCAAGCCTTGTTGCTCAAGCACATATTCCATTGGATCTTGATTGCCTTGTAGTTTCTGTTCAATCCATTGATCCAGCTCCCGTTCAAACCCTTCAGCAACAGTTGGTGCCGATACAATAAGATTATTTTTTTCTGCTGGATCAAGCTGAAGATCATACAGCTCGCGCTCTGGACGTTTGAATACCCCTGCATCCATGGTGCGTATGAATTTATACTGACTTGTACGTACTGCCCGACTAGCTTGCCAAGCACACTCGCTCAGAAAAAGCTGTGGATGTGTTTCTTGTTTTTCTCCATTGATGACAGACCACAAGCTTCTCCCATCCATGCTTTCCGGCAATGGTATGCTTAACGCCTCTAATATTGTCGGCATCATATCAACCTGCTGCACCTGCCCTTTAACTCTTTTTTTCTTGTTAATCCTCCCAGGCCATCGCATAATCATCGGAACTCTCACCGTGGGCTCATAGAGACCGCAATGGTCCCAGTAAATCTGATGTTCTGTCAGACTTTCCCCATGATCACCAAACAGAATGAGAAAAGTTTCTTCATAAATGCCTAATTCCTTCAAGTACTCATCGAGCTCTTTTAGCAAATCATCCAAATAACGAATTTCCGAATCGTATAAGGCATTGATATAATCGGCATCCTTTACTGGACCAATATGTTGAAAATGATGCTGTTTAAAAAAAGGATAGGCCAAGTGGTTATAGGCTGGTTCGACACTTTGATATGCCGTACCATCATATGGGTTTCGATCTGGCGGATAAAATTCCGGTATATATTTTTCTGGAGGTAAATAAGGCGTATGTGGGTCCCAGTAATGAAGAAATAGAAAGAAGTCTTCTTCCTGGTGCTCTTTAATCCAGAGTTTTGCCAAATCATTAACTCTTCGACCATCAATCCAACGTGTACGGCCAATTGAATTAACATAATACTGATACCCTCTGGCAAACCATTCCTGCAAATGATAAAGGTTGTCAACAGCGGCAGTCGTATATCCATAATTCCTTAGTAGGGTGGGTAGCCAATCAATTGATTTAGGTAGAAAACTAAGGGAGGATCCATGGGAAACTACCCCAGTTGTTAATCCTACCTTTCCAGTAAATATGCCAGTATGTGCCACTTCCGTTGGAATATCAGCAGCAAAAGCTTGCTCAAATAGGACACCTTCTGATGCAACCTGATCAAGATAAGGGCTTGTGTTACGATGGTATCCGTAGCACCCTAAACGATCAGCCCTTAATGTATCAATGGAAACAAAAATTATTTTCATCTTATCCCCCCGTTGAGTATATATAAGCTTTCATAACAAATGTGCATTAGGGTTTAAAGTTCACCCATCAAACCACAGTCTAGGTCGCATGCTCCTTGCTAAAAACCTTGCAACCAATGACGATATCTCCATCGCATTATGATCCTCATACGCATGTTAATCATGTGCATAATCCTAAATCTCCCTTCATTTCAAGGCGATAAGTTAGTTAACCCCGCCACTATATCTGTTTTTGTTCCTTTTCTTTCGCTTTCAAGATGGTCGCTCTCTGTCTTTTTTGAATATGTGTGAAAGCTATCTCGGCAGACCACATTAGAAAAAAAGCAATCAAGCTTGCGGCTGTTATTGGAACGAGACCAGGGAGCTGAAACAAAACAACAAAGATAATAAGGAGACCTGAAATCATCATGATGGTTGGTAATGGAGACACAACCATTGTCAAAAAAGCAGTTTTTATTGTGGCCAAGATATTGTTTGCGTAATAAGTGAACACTGGAAAGATATAAAGAGCAGTAAGGATGTAAATAAAGGTAGTCATAAACCATACATTCATTAATAGAAAGAATGTCATTCCACCCAGCTGCTGTATTAATTCATAATAAACAAATAGTGCGAGCCCAGTAATGAAGACAATGTAGCCAAGCTTATTGCTTTTAAAAAAATCACATTTGAATTGGTACCAAAACCTTTTAAAAACAGGGATGTCTGTTTCTCCCTCCAGCCATTTCCTTATGATAAAAAACATCGCTGCAAGAGCGGGGAAAAATCCGAATAACACAAGGGAGGCAACAGAAAAAACAACGAATAAAGTGTTTACATAAACGAATTTCAAAATCCATTCTGGGATCTTTAAAATGCCGAAGCCAATACCTTGCAAAGCACTTTCCTCCCTTTCATAAAGGCTATCCTAATGCGATAGCAAACTCTGCTTTCATTTTATAAAAAATAAAAAAGATTTTCCGTGTTGATCAGGACAATGGAACGGCTGTTAAAGCCACAGAAAAAGAGCCGGAAAGGCTCTCAGATTGATGAAAAATCTCCTATTTTGCAAGTTGAACTTTGAAATTAGAAGGTTTTTCAGTTTCACTTCTCATCCGACACTATATACAGCTGGTTTAAATGTTTTTGTCACTTGACCCAGATTACATGAAGCTTGATGTCAAAGACTGTCCCAAAAGCCCTCCGTTCTGAGTTGTTATTTCTCCGCTCTACTATTGACTTTTTCCATTCAATCTTTTGCTTGCAGTGATCTTGCTTTGGTAATGGAACCTAAATAGAGACTATCATAAGCCTCCTGCGAGGTTTGGAACGGTCCTCTGTCTAATCCATGATAGCCAGTGTTTGTGTACATGGGATTGCTTCGACCAGTCTCTTTCTCTCTTTTCTTTATATGATCTTCCATTCGCTGCTGCAGAAGTGCAACGACTTCTGGCTCTTCTGCGGCTACATTGTTATTTTCTTTCGGGTCCTGAACCAAATTATACAACTCCGTCATTGGTTTAAAATGAAAATCAGGCTCTAATGCTTGAATGAGCTTCCAATCCTCGGTACGCCAGCCGTGCTTTCTCATCCAAGTGCATTCTGTAATATAAAATTCTGATACTCTTTCTGTCTCTTCTTCACTTATCATCGGAAGCAGACTTTTCCCTGTTCCGCCGTTAGGATCATCAATGTGAAGTAAGTCTAATACAGTTGGCATGATATCTTCAATGAGACTAACTTCAGCAATTCGTTTGCCAGCAGGAACTTTCCTCGGAAACTTTATGATTAACGGTACGGACAGGCAATTATCATACATCCCGTGGTGGTCAAAGTAGCAGTCATGTTCATAAAGGGTCTCTCCGTGATCTGAGGTCACAATGATGAGTGTTTCTTCTTCGATGCCAAGGTCTTTTACGGTTTGAAACATATTTTTAATACAGACATCCATATAAGCAATAGCCCCTTCATATTGAGCAGAAACGTATTGCTCATCGGTTACTCCCTCTGGAATCCATGATTTGAAAAAATCTGCATGCGGTTTAAAATTGTAAACTGGCTCCAACGTTTTATTTTCAGGATCCCTTTCGTTACGGTCATAAAACATTCGATCAAATGGCTTTGGCGGAAGATAAGGCGAGTGCGGATCCATATGACGAAGAAATAAAAAAAATGGACTCTCCTGCTGAGCTAGCCGCTTTAACTCTGGAATCGCCACGTCATTTAAATGCTCTGCTTTCGAACAGCGCCCAGTTTCATCTGGCATCCAGGCTTCATAATCTAGGTAATGATGAAATCCTCTTGAGGATGGATTATCCGTAAAGCCTACGCACGTTGTTTCATAGCCATGTGTTCCTAATATTTCTGCTAACGTTTTTGTGTTTTCTCCGCCAACCGGTCCCTTATGTCGAAGAGCAACGACATTAGTATCGAAGCAGTCCCCTCCGGTCAGCATATTTGCATATGCAGGCGTCGTAGGGATACTAGGGCTGAAATGCTGTTCAAATAACACCCCTGCTTCGGCAAATTTGTCAATATGTGGTGTGGTTTGATGATGAAATCCATAGCTACTCATATAGTCTCCTCGTAAACTATCTATTCCAAAAATAATAACATTCGGCTGTTTCATTGACGCTCTTCCTCCCTATACATTTTCAAGTGCTTTAAGCTTGCTTTCTATTAACCCTTGTCTAGTTCTTTCTCTATATTTCCCTGGAGAACATCCCACTTGGCGAGAGAATAGACGCGTGAAAAATGCTGGATCTTCATACCCCACCTCTAACGCAATATAAATGATTTTCTCGCTCGTCTCTGCCAGCAATACTTTTGCTCGTTTAATCCTAATTTGATGTATTGCTTCAATGATGGTCTGACCGCTTTCCGCTTTAAACACTCGATTTAAGTGCCTTGAGCTAATGTTAAATAAATCAGATAGCACGTCTAACGTTAGCTTTTGGTCATAATGTCTTTCTAAATAACCCCAAATTCGCTGCACGAGCTGCCTTCTCTCCATGTGCTTCACTTCGAGGTGCCTTGTCGACGTACCAACTTCTCCATATATTCTTGATAATTCAATCAATACTTGCACAAGCTGCAGGCGGATTACAGTCGCATATCCTGTTTTCTTCTGTTCGTATTCTCTTAACATTGTTTCAAACTGTATGTGGATGTCAGCCGCACATTTCCCTCGTAAGTTCAGACAATGGTGAAACCTTTCTTTTTTATGCAAAAAAGGGTGAATATAAAAATAGTCCATCGATTCGGAGACGCCTAATTCTCTTAACCAAATATCATCAATCAAAGGTGATAAAAACAGACAATTTATGATGCCGAGTTCTTTTCCTTGATGCAATTTATACGTATGCACTTCGCCAGGGTTAATAATAAAGGCATCCCCTGCATACAAGCCATATTCCTCTCCTTCAAATACATGGGTTGCTGTTCCATGTGTTACAAATACGAGCTCAATAAAATCATGGCCATGAACAGGAGGAAGATTGTTTTCTATGTGAATTTTATGATCAATCCAAAAAGGAAACTTTTTTTCACGCATAAATTGACTACTTCTCATTTTCATCCCTATTCCGCCCTTCTATAAAATTATAGTCTAAGGGTGAAAAGCATTTAGTTCAATGGGAATAAGCCATTGTCGTAAATAATGCTAACGGTTTCTGAGAAGTGTCGAGCCGGGGTGCGCTGAACCACCTACAGGAACCGATCTTTCTACCTTAATCGCTTTGGAAACATTGGGACAGAGCAACCTTGTTTATCTTTTATTTGATCGAGTCGAATGTGTTTGGTTCGCTTTACTCCACATTCTATCCAAAGTCATCCATAGGTTCCTAGTCCCCAAAGAAAAGCGGGTGGTTGATGTTTCATTTTTCACATTCAAAATACATACCACATCATGACTGGCTTGACACCTGTTACTCTTAGATTACAAAAACCCCTCTGGAATAATCCATTCTGTCTTTCCCATCATTGCACCACTGTCTTCACAGGTGGCACCTCAATGGCCAAACCACCTTTCAACTGAGAGCGTATTGCTGCTTCAATTATTTCTTGACCAGCTAATGCATCGGCCCCAGAAGCTTCCATTTTCTCAGGGGCAATGTCTTCTTTAATTTGCTTTATGAAATAATCCAATCTATTTTTGAACGTTTCTTGAAAGCTTCCTACTCCTGTCATGATTGAATTGCGTAAAACGAGCAGCTCATCCCTATCATGCGGGTAAAAGGTGAAGTTCTCGTAGACATTATCAATAACAAATCTACCCTTATTTCCAGCTACCTCACAATATTCAATTGGATGGCGCCCTGCCATATCATAGCTTCCCGTTAAATGTCCGACTGCCCCAGACTCAAATTCCAGATTGATAGATGCCGTCGACCAAATCTGACGTCCTGGAGCTTTTGTCATAAAGGATTGAACCCGTTTAATGTCTCCTCCAAAGTAGCGAAGGACATCTATAGAATGGGGGTGCAGTGCCCTTAAGTGAAACCATTCACTCGTTTCGCTCGGATTTTGAATTGTCAGCTTCATATTGAAAAATAGCAACGTCCCCAGTTTTCCATTTTCAATGAGCTCTTTTCCTTTATAAGCAGGAGGGACAAAGCGATGATTTAAATTGCTAACAAGACGAACCTTTTTTTCAGCAGCGAAGCGTACCATGTCGCGTGCTTCCTCGATATTGTTAGAAATAGGTTTTTCGACAAGTACATCTTTTCCCGCTTCTATTGCCATCATAGCCGGTTCAAAATGGTCCCCACCGTTTTCTTCTCCTGAGGTCGCTATGCTGATCACATCTATTTCTTCGTCAGCAATCATTGCCTTCATATCTGTGTAAGCCTTGCAACCATACAACTCTTCCATTGCCTGAACACGGTCTTCCACTAAGTCACAAGCTGCCACCAGCTCTGCATCTGGATTTTGACTATAATACCGGCAATGAATTTTCCCTATATTATTCACCCCAATAACGGCCACCTTAATCATTTAATAACCTCCTTTTTCCCATATGCTTCTTCAAATAACCTAGTGAGATATCCATGACTCTCTGCTGCTATAGCCGCTACCTTTGGCAAATCATACTCTTTGGCTCCTATAATTTCGAGCACCGTTGCTCCTTGATAGCCTGTATCTACCATTTTCTGAACGACTTCTTTTAATGGAACGGTGCCTCTGCCGGCAATTTGATATTCTGGCGCTGCTATTTTTAACTCTTCAATAAAAGTATCCCTGATGTGCGTATGAATCACATGTTCTTGCAACGCTTCCACCGCTTTAACCGGATCATCCCCAACACGTCCAATGTGAGTAGCATCAAGGTTCAGGCCAAGTGCTGGGTGCTTTACTTCTCTCATCAATCGAAGCGCTGTTTCTGTATTGTAGATGCTTTGGCCGTAATGAAGCTTTAACGCATATTTGATGCCAACATCGTTTGCGGCTATCGCCAACTCCTCTATTGCCCGGAGTGATTGCTCCATTTTTTCTTCATCATTAGATTCTCCAGCGCTTCCCGTAGTGACCATTGGAATACCAAGCTTAGCAGCTCTTTCGAATACTCTTTTTGTCCGCTCTCTGTTCTCTGGCTCTAAAATGTTAGTCGCAGCTTCCACACTATAGAGGTCCAGCTCCGCCTCTTCTACCCAATTTTTGATTTCAGAAAGCTCAGATTCTAGAGCTGCATCCTTTAAATGCTCAGCCATCCCAACAATAGAGGCAAGCTCTATTCCTTGATAACCACTGAATTTGATATATTCAATGGCCGTTTTTAAATCATATCCGCCAAATAATACAGAGTTCACTCCAAGTTTCATTTTTACATCCCCTTTTAAAATTATCCTTTAACAGCACCTGCTGTCATCCCAGCCACAATTCTCTTATTAAAGAAAATAAATAAAATAAGCGGCGGGATAGCAATCAATATGACATTTGCAAATAGCAAGTGATAAGAGGTTCCAAACATACCCATATAGTTATATAACGTCAGCTGTACGGTAGCATTATCTGCACCTGGAAAAAAATACAACATGTTTTCAAAGTCGTTATAAACTTGTATGGAGGACAAAACAATAATGGTAGCGGTCACCGGTTTCAACAATGGAAAGATGATTTGAAAAAATAACCGCAATGGCCCGCACCCATCAATTAACGCTGCCTCATCTAATTCTCTCGGTATCGTAGCGACAAAGGCTCTATAAAGAATACAAGCAAACGAGAAACGTAATGCCGTCTCTATAAAAATGATTCCTGGCATTGTGGCAAAAAGGCCCATTGATTGTAGTACCCAAATCGTCGGCACAATAGCTGGTGGAATCATTAAACCTATTAACACGAGATAATTTAACTTTTTTGCACTTTCCCTACGAGCTAACACAAAAGCTGCCATGGAGCAGATAATAATTAAAATGATAATCGTCACAACGGTAATCACTGTACTATTAAAAAAAGCAAGAAGAAGTCTATAATTGTTAGCGCTTATTACTTCTGAATAATTGGCAACGAATTCAAAAGCGCTCGGCCAAGCTAGCGTTAGCTCTGCTGCTTCTCCGGGAGACTTCATAGAGTTGATAAAAACAAAATAAGAGGGAATACCGAAGAAGATGGCAGCAACGATGAATCCTAATACTTCAACCCATAATGTTTTCCTTCTTTTCGGTTTTGTTGCAGATATTGTTTTATTTGAGCCTAGCACTGAGGTTTTGTTGTCACCAACACTCATAGGTCCACCTCTTTCCGGTTGATAAACTTAAAGACAGGAAAAGCAATCAGTGCTACAAAAAGGAACAAAATAACATTCCCCGCCGTTGCAAGACCATAAAATCCGCCGGCATACTGCTTATAAATAATAGAAGCTAACACATCCGAACTAAATCCTGGGCCGCCGCCTGTCATTGCCCATACAAGATCAAAGTTTCTTAGTCCATCAATGAGGGCCAAAATAATAACTGTATTCATGGCAGGACGTGATAATGGAAGTGTTATATTCCAAAACTCCTGAATTGAGCTCCCTCCATCAATTCTTAGCGCTTCCCTGTACTCATTTGGAATAGCCATAATTCCAGCTATAAAAATAACAACGGCAATTCCGAGACCACGCCAGATATCAGTAAATGCTACAGAGAATATTGCTAGATCTGGGTTACCTAACCAATCAACTCCAGGAATGCCAAATAAGTTTAGCGCATCATTAATCAATCCATTACTCGGATGCATCATTACACTAAAGGCTGACCCAATAGCAACAGCACTGATAAGAACTGGAAAAAACACAAATGAACGCAGAAGATCTCTATTTTTTATTTTGGAGCAAAGAAATACAGCAATTAATAGACCAAGAATGATTTTCCCTGTCACAGCTGTAACAGCAAAAAATAGTGTATTTCTAAAACCTATTCGTAAAGAAGGGGTTTCGAAAAACGTAATAAAATTCTCAAACCCAATAAATTCCCAGTCAGTTAGCGTCCACCATGTCATGCTGTAAAAAAAGGACATGCCCGTAGGAAAAAGAAAAAATACAGTATAAATGATGGCGGCTGGTAAGAGGAAGTAATACGAATACATCTTGTTATTGATTTTATTCATTTACACCACTCCTTTTAATCAGACATCCCAGCCTTCCAAGGACCGAGATGTCTGCACTTCTTACCAATCACGAATACCCAACTGTTCCGCTCGTCGCCTAGCATCTTGGTCATAGTTTGCTGCAGCTTCTTCAGCAGTTGCCTGTCCATTCGCAACTTCAGACAAAATCTGGGGCAATTCCGCTCCCTTAATAGGGCTGGCAAACTCAAGGGCAGGAGCTGTTCTCTCTTCATCAAAGTATGGCTGCATCTCATGAACTGCTTCATAGGCATCGTCTGGGACGTCGGTACCTTCTACAACGTAAGGACCTACACTGTCAAATGCTTCAGCAAAAATTTCCTGACCTTCTTCTGACATATAAAACTCAAACCACTCTTTTGCAGCATCTACATGTTCCGATGCTTCACTGATCAAAAACGCATTTGGCATCCATACTGTAAATCCGGGTTCATGGTCACCGTCCCCTGGCTGCGGAAAAATTCCGATATCTTTTACTTCATCTGGATGATTATCTTCTATTGTTGGTAAAATTTGAGACAAGTTTGCGAAATGAGCAGCCTCTCCAGTTGCCAGCATAGCCATTCCCTGTTCGTGCGTGGTGGCATTAAAATCATCATTATATAAATCTTTGCCTCCTCGGCCAAGTTCATAAGACTTTTCGAACCCGCGTAAGGCAGCTGGAGTATCAGCAAACTTTGATTCGCCCGCTGTATACTCCTCTGCAAAATCCGGTTCCATTTTTTGGACATTATAATAATCTGCCAACAATGGAATTTGAGTTCTTGTTATTTCATCAAATGAGCCAACTGTTCCTATATATCCCGCATCATCTGCAGCCTGAATGTTTTCTATCAGCTCATCCCATGTCTCAGGTATCTCAAGACCTAGCTCTTCATATATTGGTTTGTTATAAAACCATCCTCCTACTGAGCTAGATTGGTCTGGAACCCCATATATGTCACCATCAAATTCAACGTTTTCTATATAATCATCCATCATACGATCAACGTATGGCTCCTCGGTTAATGGGACAAAATGCTGAGATGGATTCAGTGTTTCTAAAAGGGCACCAGAATTGAAAAGCACTATATCTGCAATTTCACCAGTTGCAAGCCTTGTGTTGACTAAATTTTCCCCTTCCGGTCCACCTGGTCGTGTTTCGAACGTTATGGAGATATTTAATTCCTTTTCAGCAGCTTCTGCGACAGCTTCAATTCCTCGTGAATTAGTATCATCACCAATCAGAAACTCCAAGTTCACAGATTCATCTGAAGTTGATCCTTCACTTACGGCCCCCTCTTCTTCTCCACAAGCCGCCAAACTTAATGTCGGCAGAAGTACACTACCGAACAAAAATAAGTTTTTCTTAAACGTTTTCACTTTAATTCTCCCTCCCCTTATCGTAAGCGCCTTCATTAAAAGGACTAAAACTCGATTTCATTTAATATATTTCTTGTCAATTCACCTCCATATTACTTAATACCTCGATTACGATGAAACAAGTGGATGTACTTCAACGAACTCTCCATTGTTCTGATGCGACACTATAGCAGCTTCAATCACTTCCTGTGCAGCTAAACCATCAGTACCAGACGCTTCTATATCCCTTGGTTGCACTTTATTTCTAACTTGTTGAATAAAACGATTTAAGCGATACGTGAATGTGTCGTGAAAGTTTTTGACACCCGTCATAATAGAGTTACGTAGTCCTGTGATTTCATCTTTCTCATGAGGGTAGTAACTAAAATGTTCATAGACGTTGTCGATAATGATTCTTCCCTTGTCTCCTCCCACCTCACAGTACTCTATTGGATGACGGCGAGACATATCATAGCTTCCTGTCAAATGCCCCACTGCACCTGACGCAAATTCCATATTAATCGAAACAGTAGACCATCCTTTTCTGTTTGGTGCTTTTGTCATGAAAGACTGAACTCTTTTTACATCACCAGCCAGGTGTCTCATCACATCGATCGAATGTGGATGTAACGCTTTTAAATGGAACCAGGATGTATGGTCTTTTGGATTTTCGATCGTCAGCTTCATGTTAATAAATAATAGCGAACCAAGCTTCCCATCTCTTATTAACTGTTTGCTTTTAATAGCTGCTGGAACAAAGCTATGATTGAGATTACAGGCAAATCGCACATTATATTCTTGTGCTTCTTTCACCATTTCCCGCGCTTGTTGTATATCATTTGACAGGGGCTTTTCTACCAATACGTCAATTCCTGCTTGAATGGCTGCCATAGTTGGTTCATAATGATGGCTGCCGTTCTCGATTCCAGCGGTGGCAACACTGATCACATCAATCTCTTCCTTTTTTATCATTTCTGAAACATCAGTATAAAAGGAAATTTGAAACGCCTGCCCTGCCTGCTGAGCCCTTTCATTTATAAGGTCACAGACAGCTACCAATTTCGTATCAGGGTGATCATAATAAAAATTACAATGAATGCTTCCAATATTGTTAACACCGACCACAGCCACTTTTAACATATCTCGCCCCTTCCTTGCTATCATCAAATTCTTTTCTTCATATTAAAGTATTTCTCTCAAGAATTCATAGTCAATTCGGACATCTTTTCATTGCCAAGAAGGCCTGAAGTTCCGGGCCTTTGCAAAAACATGACTTATCGCGCCACGTCCAAAAACTTTTGCCTTCAAGCTTGTTGGTTACTAGGCTAAATAAAACACATTCATGAGCTCTTTTGAAACCGGACTCTTATCTAAATTAGTCTCCATAAGCGGTTCCATATAAGCCCACCATCTCTGGCACACATCCGTCTCAGACATTTTCGCCCATGTGTCCTCATCCTCCACTTCCAAATATGCAAACAACTGTCCCGTTTCTTCATGCAAGAAGATGGAGTAGTTGTGAACCCCATGCCTTTTAAGAGCTTCTTTCATTTCCGGCCAAAGTTCATCATGTCGGATTTTGTACTCTTCATAAGCCTCTTTGTATACTTTCATCACGCTTGCTTTCCTGATCATCTTCAAGTCTCCTCCTTTAGAAAGCGTTTCCATTTCATTTGCTAAAGCAGCCTCCTTCTAAACCAACTGTTTCCATAAACAAAGGAGGCTGTTTGATTATCTAGCGCGTAAACGCCGCTGGCACCCCACCATCAACGGTAATCATGCAGCCAGTCGTTTTCTCCGCTTTAGACGAAGATAAAAACAGAATGGCTTCCGCAATATCAGAGGGAAAGATATTGACCCCAAGCGTCGTACGCTTCCGGTAATGCTCATCAAGCTGATCGGGTTCAATGCCGTAAGCAGCCGCCCGCTCCTCACGCCACTTGGATCCCCAGATCGCAGACCCCTGCAAGACTGCATCCGGAAGGACAGTGTTCACACGGATGCTGAATTCTCCTCCTTCCGAGGCAATACAGCGAGCGAGATGCGCTTCCATTGCTTTTACAGCACTGTAGGCAGATGCATTCTTACCTGCATAGATGGAGTTTTTTGAACCGATAAAGACCATACTGCCGCCTGTTTGCTGTGTTTTCATCTGTGAGAATGCTTCACGTGCGACGAGAAAATACCCGGTGCCAAGCACGTTCATATTCAAGTTCCACTCATCAAGCGACGTTTCGTCAAGCGGACTGGATGTGGCAAGGCCTGCGTTGTTGACGATCATATCGACACCGCCGTACGTACGCGCGACTTTAGCAAACGCTTCTTTAATCGCCGTTTCGCTTGTGACGTCCATTTTAATCGCCATCGCCCGGCCTTCGCCGTAAGTTTCATTCATTTCTGTAGCGACGTTCTCCGCCCCTTCAAGGTTCACGTCGGCCAACACGACATGAGCCCCTTGTGCCGCAAACTGACGGCATGTTTCACTGCCAATTCCTCCTGCACCGCCTGTGACAAAGGCCACCTTGCGAGAAAATTCAGCTTCCGCAGGCGCAAGTGTCAATTTATATAGCTCTAGCGGCCAGTATTCAATTTCATAGGATTCGTTTTCACTTAGGGAGACGAACTCACCAAGGGCTGTTGTTCCTCGCATCACGGATATTGCTCTTGTGTAGAGAGCGCCACTTACGTTTGCCATCGCCAGACTCTTTCCCGTGTTCACCATGCCAAGGCCTGGGATGAGGATCACACGTGGAGATGGTTCAAACATCTTGTCGCCTTCGTTCTTGTTGCGTTCAAAGTAAGACACATACTCTACCTTATACGCTTGAATGTTTTCCACGATTTTCTGCTTGAGTCTCTCTACATCGCTCGCTTCTGGTTCCCAGTCAATAAACAGCGGCACTCGTTTCGTATGCACGAGGTGGTCGGGACACGCTGCTCCCACTTGTGAGAGCTCTTTGCCTTGCTTGCTATTCACAAATTCCAGCGTTGCATCCGAATCCTCATAGGAGAGAAGCATACCTTTCCCTTTATGAGCAACTTGACCGCGAATCAACGGCAACACTTCTGCAAAAATCCCTTCACGCTGCTCGCGAGAAAGGCTTGAATACTTCGCATCGCCAAATGCAGGCTCATCCCCTCGCTTTTTCTCGATAAACTGCTCTGCTTCATTGATAACAGCAATCGTTCTGTCATAGCTCTCTTTTGCCGTATCGCCCCAGACTACAAGGCCGTGCTTTTCCATGAGGACGAGCTCCGCCTCCGGGTTTTCCTTGACCCCGTCGGCAATCATTCTCGATAAGGTAAACCCAGGACGGATGTAAGGCACCCAGACAAACCGATCCCCGAAAATGTCCTTTGCAAGTTCCTTGCCATTGTCTGCGCAGCAGAGGCTGATGATCGCATCGGGGTGCGTGTGATCGACGTGTTTAAAAGGAAGAAACGCATGCAGAAGCGTTTCAATGGACGAGCGCGGGTGCGAGTGATCAATCATGCAATGCCCGAGGTAAGCAACCATTTCTTCATCGCTCATTTCCTCACGTTCAAAAAGCGGGGCAATGTCCTCAAGTCGAAGTGCTGAAAAATTTTTCTCTCCCATTGTAGCGAGATCGGATCCGCTTCCCTTCACCCACATGACATCGACTTCTTGACCGCGAAAGTCCACCTCTGTTGTTTTCATGGAAGTATTGCCACCACCCCAGTTGCAAACGGAGCGGTCCGCACCAAGCAAATTGGAGCGATATACGAGCTCCCCAAGGCCAGATTTACCGTCTTTTTCTTTTTCACTCCACAGGTTTTGAACCATGGGACATCCCTCTTTCTCTTATTTGTCATTAACAACGATTTGTTTGCTTAGCTATGAACAGCCTTATCGATACGCTTCAGTTGCACATCCTCTTCGTAACGCTTCACAATGTCGAGCCACTCACGTTCGATTGGCGTGCTTTGCTGTCTGCAGTATTCATCCCACACCTCTCCGAATGGGTAGGTTTTGAACTGCTCTTGAAGCGCAAACCGTTCAGTAAAGCGTCCTTCGTCCTGGAGCTTTTTCAAATGGTCATGCGGGAGGAGTGCTGCATAAAGTAGTGCCTTTACCATATTGCGTGTGCCAATTGCCCAGGCCGCCACACGGTTAATACTCGCATCAAAGAAATCGAGGCCGATCAATACTTGATCCAGTGAATCATTGCGTACAAGCTCTTGGGCAATTTCCCGAAGCTCGTCATCATAAGCAACGACGTGGTCACTGTCCCAGCGGACCGGACGTGATACGTGAAGCGCCAGCTGATCGTGGAACAATAGCATCGCAGACAGCTTATTGGAGACTACTTCGGTTGGGTGAAAGTGGCCAGTATCGAGCAGGCAAAGCTTGTTGTTTTGATTGGCGTAATTCATGTAAAATTCATGGGACCCGACCACATACGCCTCCGAACCAATACCAAACAGCTTGCTTTCCACGGCATCAAGTACATGATTTTCGTCATAAACATCGCTGTAAATTTCATCAAGTGACTCCTTCAACCGTCTTCTTGGCGTCAGGCGATCACTTGGCGTATCTTTAAAGCCATCTGGCACCCAAATGTTCACAAGGGAAGGCGTTCCAAGTTCTTTGCCAAAGTGCTCGCCAATCTTACGGCTCGCTTTGCAGTGGTCGATCCAGAAGCGGCGGATGGCTGGATCCGGATGACTGAGCGTCAGTCCATCATCGGATTTTGGATGACCGAAAACCGTTGGGTTGAAGTCCAGTCCAAGATCATGCTTCTTAGCCCAGTCGACCCACTTTTGGAAATGTTTCGGCTCCAGTTCGTCTCTTTCCACCGCTACCCCATTCGTTTCAGCATACATCGCATGCAAATTGATACGATGCTTTCCCGGGATTAAGCTAAGCGCTTTTTCAAGGTCAGCGCGAAGCTCGTCGCCATTGCGTGCGGCTCCCGGGTGGTTGCCCGTTACGTCTATACCGCCGGAAAGCTCATTTTGGACGACTTCCGTTCCTTTGAGGTCATCTCCTTGCCAGCAGTGTACGGAAATGGGCACCTTCTTCACCGTTTCAAACGCTTCCTTCAGATCAATTCCCCATGCTTCATAATCCTTTTTCGCAAATTCAAACCTCGTAGACATCGTTGATCTTCCTCCTTGTGGGTTGATAGTGTTTGACGTTAAACGATTTTTTGATCAACGTCCGTGCTTTCTCCAGCGTAGCTATCTCACCGCCCGCGATTTGTTGGGCAATCAAGTTGCCGAGGGCAGTGGCTTCTGTCGGTCCTGCAAAAACGTCTTTTCCCGTCCGATCGGCGAGAAGCTGATTGAGTTGCTCATTCTGTGACCCCCCGCCGATAATAAGAACAGCCGGATACTCACGTTCGAGCGTTTCTTCGATTTGTTTAATTGCGCGCTTGTAGCTCGCGATCAAACTGTCATAGATGCATTTCGCCACTTCACCGGGCGTAGCCGGAACCGGCTCGCCTGCCTCCATACACGCAGACTGAATCTCTTCAATCATGTTAACTGGCTTTAAGAACCTTCGTTGATCGACATCGATAACCGCTTTAAAATCAGTCGCTTCCTTGCTCCGTTCGACAAGTTCAGCAAAAGAATACTCATCCTCATACAGTCGCTTTACCTCTTGAATCATCCACAAACCCATGATGTTTTTTAAAAAACGAAAGCGATCATCAATCCCGCCCTCATTCGTAAAATTGTTCTCCCTTGCACTTGTGCTGCAGATCGGAACGTCATTTTCCACGCCAATCAGAGACCACGTTCCCGAACTGATATACAGCGATGAATCACGATCCGGTACAGCCGCAACCGCAGACGCGGTGTCATGCGTTGCTGGAAGTATGACATCCATTCGTATACCGAGCTCTGCTTCAATCTCTGGCTTAAAAGTCCCGAGAACGGTCTTAGGTTCAGCAAGCGGCTGAAAAATACGGGGAGGGAGCCCTAACTCTTCAATTAACTCGATATCCCACTCTTTGTCAAAAGCGTTTACAAGCTGAGTGGTCGTCGCATTGGTGTACTCATTTCTTTTCTCACCTGTCAGTAAAAAGTGAAAGTAATCTGGAAGCATGAGAAACGTCTTCGCCTTTGATAAGACTTCGGGATTTGTCTTTTTTAAAGCGAGCAATTGGTACACCGTATTGAACGGCTGAAACTGAATGCCAGTCCTTGCGTAAAGGTTTTCGGCTCCTTTTTCCCTCAGTACCTCTTCCATGATTCCGTCTGTACGAGAATCTCTGTAGGAGACAGCTTCTGTCAACAACTCGTCCTGTTCATCCAGGAGCACAAAATCAACCGCCCATGTATTAATTCCAATGCTTGCTGGTTTGATTCCCTTTGTTTTCGCAAGTGTGATCCCTGTTTTTACTTCGTCAAACAAGCGCTCAACATTCCAGCAGTAGCACCCATTTTTTATCGTCATTTTATTGTCAAAACGGTGTAGCTCCTGAAGTTCGAGCTGACCATTCTCGTAACGACCAGCCATCACCCTACCACCGGAAGCTCCTATATCAACGGCCAAACGATACACGCTCATTGCACTCCTCCTTTATGGAAAGCGATTTCATCTAATGACAGTTTAAACGGTTACTTGACGTTTTCCTATAACGTCTCTTACTAAAAATACTGTCCTTATTTGCAAATCATAAATAAAAACATGCCCTCCTCTACATAGATGACATGCTTCTTTTTCTCCATTGATGGGGAGTCATTCCGTATTTTTCTTTAAATATGCTGTAAAAATAACTGATATTGCCGTAGCCAACTTCCTCAGCAATGATAGATACTGGCAGTTTCGAGCCTTCGAGAAGCTCTTTCGCCACGCCTAACCGTTTTTCCTTAAGCAATACCTTAAACGTCTGCCCAGACAATTTCTTAATCGTCTTGCTAAGTAAATAGTGGGGCTGGTTTAAGCGCCTTGAAAGCTCGTACAAAGAAGCAGTGCGATAGTCGTTATGAATATAGGTCAACGCTTCCTGCATCCACTGGCTTTGTAAAGATGATTCACTCACGCCCTGTATTCTATCGGCATGTTTGGTCAGTTCGACGATCAATAAGCCAACGTATAGTTTTACCGTCGCTTCAGACATAAACGTCGGGTTCATAATCTCATGCACAATTTTAACGATCAGTCTTTGCACCGACTCCTCCTGCTCTACTTTAAAATGAAGGAACTGGCCGGTATCGGAAACATTATGAAGACTGTCAATGAGAAATGTATAGATCGGACCTTCTAAGTTCAAGAAAGCGAAAACGTATTCAAAAAAATGAGGCTGAATAATAAAGTTAATGATAATATCCTCATGGCCACAACGCTCGATCTCATGTTCAATATGCTGATTCAAAAACAAAAGTTCCCCTTGCTGCAAATGAAGCTTCTTTGAACCAATTGTTTGCTTGAGACTGCCGTGAAGCACATAATTGATTTCAACATAATCATGCTTATGCTTTGGGAAAGGAGTGAACCGCGTATGTTTACGGATCATAATGGATTTATCAGGTGCAAGGAACTTATTGCTTTCCACAACAAAGCTTGCTCTCGATGTGTAGCGTGTCTTATTCACCTTGTGATTCTCTAGGATCTCTTCCTCTTCTTCCGTTAAAGCAAGCAACTGAGAAAACAACTCTTCATTCATTCACGACCCTCCCCTGGTCTCATCTACGTTTTACAAAAGACTGATTTCGAAAACGAAATTCATGAGGCGTCATATGAAACTCTTTTTTAAACACTTTATAAAAAAAGGTTACGTTTGTGTACCCTACTTCGATTGAAATTTCGTCCACTGTAAGTTCCGTATTCGTCAGCAATTCCCGTACTTTTCTCATTCGCTCCATTTTTACAAGTTCGCTAAAAGTCGATGATGTCCGTTTTTTGATGAGTGTACTTAAATACGAAGGGCTAAATGAAAAATGCGCTGCCGCTTCTTTCAATGAACAATGTCGATAGTGTTCTTCAATATAGGAAAGAACATCAATAATGATCGGGTATTTTGTTAGGGATTGTTCTTTACGCTTCCAATCGTACTCATAAACCCTCAACAGCTCTGTAAAGATGAGGAACATATACCCTTCCAAGATGGAATCGGAATAGGCCCCTTTGTCAAAATACTCACTCAAAAGATTCGTCATCAAAACAGGGAGATGTTGATTCTCTAAAGCGCGAAACACAAGAAACGAATCTCGATCGTGCTGTTCATACATGATGCTGACAAGAAACTGGGAAATCACTCCCTGTTTATTTAAGCGATTCATGAAGGCATAGGTAAAGTAACTTTCGCGTAACAAAACGTTGATGATTAAATCCTCTTCCGTTGTTTGCAGTACTTTATGTGGAACTCTCGTATCGAGAATACAAAAGTCCCCTTCGTGAAGCGTAATGAGTTCGTCCTTGATGATCTGCTGACATTGCCCACGGTAGACATAGATGAGTTCAATATATGAATGCACATGCTTAGGAACTATAGAATAACGAATATGTTTGCGTATACTTAGTTTTTCATTCTTGTAAAAGAGACCCTCATCAAACAGACAGATTTGTTCGTTTCTCACAGAAATCGTCTCGTGTTCACTCTCTTCATTCCGAGCGCTACGATCTTGCTCTTTCCACCCCCTCTCTTCTTCAGAAAGTGCAAATAAACGGTTCTCCAGCTCTGCCTTTGAAAGCACCCCACTCCCCTCCTCTAGAATCGTATCATTTGTTAGTAAACAACGAATGATATGTCATTTTGTAAGCGTTATCTCCCTCTTATAATGAGTACACACCATTCCTACTACCTTATTGTACTCGAAACCTTCGAAATTCAAAAGCAGGGAGAGATGAAGCATGGAACACCGAGAGTTAAGCCAGAGTTCAATGACTTTAGATGGAATGACGTGGCGAGAGAAGGTTTTCTACGGTTCCGGAGGTATGGGGAAGGACTTCGCTTCTGCGATGTTCAATACGTACTTATTAATCTTCTACACAGACGTGCTTGGGCTTGCAGGTGGGGTTGCCGGAGCGGTCATCATGGTTTCAAAATCGATTGATGCCATCTCCAATCCTATTGTCGGTGTGATGGTGGATCGCACGAACTCGAGATGGGGGAAATTCCGGCCATACCTTTTTGTCATCCCCATCCCCTTGGCCGTATTTTCGGTACTGACATTTACTGCACCGGATCTAGGAACAGCCGCATTGGTCGCTTACGCACTCATCACATACAACCTGGCCGGTCTTTGTTTCACCATCTATGATGTCGCGATTATGGGCATGGTCCCTAGCCTGTCAGGCAGCCTAAAAGACCGAGGACATCTCATTTCCTCTGTTCGGACATTTGGTCAGGCAGCGGTTCTGCTTGTTTCAACGATTGCTTTGCCTATGGTTGCTTTCCTTGGACAGGGGGACGACACTAGAGGATACGTTCTTTTAATGTGCATTCTAGGTATTGGCATCATTGGTTCCGGCTGGCTCACTTTTTTCAATACGAAAGAGCGGAGAACAACCAGTGTTACCCCCCCTGCACTGAGAGATTATAAGCGTGTTGTTTTCAAAAACAAAGAAGTGCTTTCTTTGTTCGTAATGATTATCATTTTCGGACTAACTATGGGCCTACCAGGGGCCTCGGGCGTCTATCACGTCGAGTATTTTCTAGGTCGTCCGGACTTGGTGCCACTGTACATGTTCATCGCGAATGGAGCACTTGTCATCGGTGTTGTCCTTTCCGGCTTCTTCCTGCCGAAATTAGGAAACAAAAAAGCAAGTCTCTCTTATATTGTCGGGACAATGATCTTTAGTTCAATCATGTTTTTTCTTGCAGGGTGGTCTATTCCGCTGTTTCTCGCAGCACTCGCTTTTGCCCAGTTTCTCGTAGGTGTTGGTTTTGTATCGTTCACAGGAATGGTCGCTGAAATGACGGACTACACCGAATGGAAAACAACCAAAAGATCTGATGGTGTCCTCTTCTCCTTGCTTGCCTTTGGCCTGCAGCTTGGACCAGCTATTGCTTCCGGACTTTTTGGGGTCGTCCTCGACTGGGTAGGCTATGTCGCAAACCAACCGGTGCAAACAGAGACAACGATGTTTTGGATCAACGCGATGCGGACTCTTGCCCCTGTAGCGGTTTGTGTGCCAATGCTTCTTCTTATTCGCCAATATCCTATTAATAACCCAAAGGAGTATCAACAGTTAATGCAAAAGCTTGAGAAAAATAAATCCACCATTTCAAACTAAACGAAGGAGTGTTTAACAATGCTAAAATTAACCAACGTATTATGTGAGTACATGGAAAATCCAATCGGGCTAGACGTCGATAATCCAAGGATTAGCTGGCAGCTTCGCTCAGACAAGCGTGGTACCAATCAAACTGCCTATCAAGTTCAAGTGGCGACAGATAAAAACTACGAGGAGATTGTGGCAGACTCCGGCAAGATCCTCTCTGACCACTCGGTGCACGTCCAGCTCCCTCCATTTAAAGTGGAGGCGAAAACTCTTTACCATTACCGTGTAAAGGTTTGGACAGGGTCCGGAGCCTGCGACTGGTCGGAAGGGCATTATTTTGAAACAGGATTATTGCGCTCAGATGCATGGAGCGCGAGCTGGGTAAGCGCAACGGAAAATCTAGTAGAAGATGCACAGTCACCGAGGTTCAGGAGAACTTTTGATTACCAAAGCCCAAAATTAACGCGTGCCAGGCTATATATCACAGCTACAGGTTTGTACGAAGCAAGACTGAACGGGGCACGAGTCGGCGATGCGTACTTTACCCCAGGATGGACGAATTATCACAAAAGGCTTCAATATCAAACCTACGATGTAACCGAGCTTATACGCGAAGGGGAAAATGTTCTAGGGGTGACACTTGGTAAGGGTTGGTATAGTGGAAACCTCGCCTGGGAAGGAAAGGTGAACATATACGGGAACGAACAGTCCTTTATCGCCGAACTCCATGTCGAGAGTGAGGACGGTGAACACCTAGTAGTCTTCTCTGATGACAACTGGAAAACCGGTAAGAGCCCGATTCTAGAATCGGAACTCTATCACGGAGAGACCTATGATGCGAGACTTGAGGAACCAGGATGGGATGAAGCCAACTTTCAGGAAGACGGCTGGGTGGTTGCTAAGGCAAATAAAAAACCGACCTCCCATATCGTAGCCCAAGAAAATGAACCCGTTCGCAAGCAGGGACGCATCACTCCTATTAAGCTTATTCATACACCGAATGGCGAAGTTGTGCTTGATTTCGGTCAAAACATGGTCGGTTGGGTTCATTTCAAGATCAAAGGCGATAAAAGCAAGACCGTCTCTCTTAAACACTTTGAAGTTCTAGATGCCAACGGCAATGTCTACCTTGACAACTTGCGCCAAGCCAAACAAACCATTACCTATACGTTGCGAGGAGGAGAAGAGGAAACTTACGAGCCGTTCTTCTCATTCCAAGGCTTTCGCTATGTGCAGCTCATTGGTTTTGACGAATCTGTAAAGCTCGGTGATTTCACAGGTATTGTGCTTCATTCTGATATGCGGCGCATTGGTAATTTCGAATGCTCCAATCCGTCGATCAATCAATTGCAGCACAATATTGTCTGGGGACAGAAAGGCAATTTCCTCGACGTGCCGACTGACTGTCCACAGCGAGACGAACGCCTTGGCTGGACAGGGGATGCGCAGATGTTCATAAGCACGGCCTCTTATCTCTACAATGTCGCTCCGTTTTTCAAAAAGTGGCTAAGAGACTTAACGAGCGAGCAAGGGCTAGACGGGAGTGTTCCTTTTGTCATTCCAGACACGCTTGATCCTGATTCTCATTCCTCGGCGGCTTGGGGGGACGCAGCGGTTATCTGTCCGTGGACACTCTATGAAAATTACGGCGACGAGCGGCTCCTTGAGGAACAATTCCCGAGCATGAAGGCTTGGGTCAACTACATTCGCAAACAAGGAAGCGACGAATACCTTTGGAACACCGGTTTTCACTTTGGCGATTGGCTAGCGTTAGATTCTCAGCCAGACACTTACATCGGCGCAACCGAACGAGATTTTATCGCAACGGCGTTCTACGCATATTCAGCAAGGCTCGTAAGCAGAGCCGCAGACGTTTTAGGAAAAGAAAGCGAGTATGTTCATTACAACGAACTCTATCAATCCGTCAAAGCAGCCTTTGCTCGTGAATTCATTACTGGGTCTGGACGCCTTTCCGTACCAACGCAAACAGCGCATATCCTCGCTTTGATGTTCGATCTCGTTGATGGTGACATTCAGAAACGAACCGAAAGAAAGCTTAAGCAACTGTTAAAAGACGCCCACTACCATTTAAAAACAGGCTTTGTCGGCACACCTTATTTAAATTTCGCACTAAGCAAAGCCGGGTATGACCAGGTCGCTTACACCCTTCTTTTCCAAAAAGACTACCCGTCCTGGCTCTATCAGGTGGAAAAAGGCGCTACAACTGTTTGGGAGCATTGGGATGGGATCAAGGAGGACGGGAGCTTCTGGAGTGAGGATATGAACTCCTTCAATCACTATGCGTATGGGTCCATTGGGGATTGGCTCTATCGAAGAGTGGCAGGCATCGACCTGGACAAAGAGGCAGTAGGCTTTAAAAGAATCCACTTTGCCCCCCGCTTCACGAAAGAATTGAGCTGGGTCAAAGGCACCCTACACACAATGTATGGAAACGTGGAATCATCATGGAGTTTTACCACTGGAAGCGAGGTTGTCTGGGATGTAACAGTTCCAGCGAACGCCACAGGAATCGTTCATATACCTTCCGATTCCACTTCATCTGTAAAAGAAGGGAATCAGGCGTTAGAACAAGCCGAAGGGATTCGAAATGTTATTAGGACAGAAGAAGGTCTCCTCGCCGAAGTAGGGTCTGGGGACTATCGTTTTCAGTTCCCTTACTCCGCTGTGAGGGAGAAGCATGTGATTGTGAATGGGGAGTGAGACTGATGAAACCTGTGCCTTCTAAGCACAGCACAGGTTTTATTTTATTCTTTTAGGCTTAAATCTCTCAATACAAAGTGCACGCCAAGTGTTTTTTAATCCCACTTTATTGTGACTTTTAGCTTGTTTGTAAAGGCTGTTCAAGCTTTTGAGCTACAATCTAGCAACACTGAGGTCGATATTGGGAGCTCACATCGTCTCCATGTTATCTGGTATAACATTATGGTCAGCGCAAAGTTTACATTTCTAATTACTCTTTGTGTTTTCAAGTGGTAAGGTTCCCTTTCATATTGTCGATATAAACTGGGTAAGCCGACAAAGAAAGCGGCGGATATTAGGACAAACCTCAGCACCTATGACCACAACGAGGTATAAATTTATGCTAACTTCCCACAAGGACAGCAAAGCCAGCTCTGCCCTACATCGATACACTCATTGTAAGCGCAAACACAAAGGAGCTGCTAACATGGACCAAGTACGAATTGGAGTCATTGGTGTTGGGAATATGGGAACATCTCATGCTGCCTATTTACATGCAGCTGAGATTAAAGGGGCTCGCTTGACGGCGTTGCTCGAGGAACGCCCTGAGCGGGTGGAAACGCTGCAGGAGTTGTACGGCAGCGACGTTGAGATCTATTCTGATGAGGAAGCGTTCTTTACATCGGGGAGACTTGATGCTGTGTTGGTTGCAACCCCGCACTTCAGCCATCCACGACTTGCCATTCGCGCTTTTCAAGAAGGATTGCATGTGCTGTGCGAAAAACCAGCAGGTGTCTATACGAAGCAGGTGCGAGAGATGAACGAAGCCGCAGCCAAAAGCAACCTTGTCTTCTCCATGATGTATAATCAACGCACGAATCCGTTGTACAAGAGACTTCGAGAGCTTATACGTGGTGGTAAACTTGGTGCCATTCGCCGAATTAACTGGATTATCACTGATTGGTACCGTTCGCAAAGCTATTATGACTCAAGCAACTGGCGGGCGACCTGGTCCGGGGAAGGTGGAGGTGTGCTCATTAACCAATGCCCGCATCAACTGGACTTGTGGGGCTGGCTCACGGGGATGACCCCTTCCCGCCTTCGCGCGTTTTGTTCCTTTGGCAAGTACCGGAACATTGAAGTTGAAGATGATGTCACAGCGTTTGCCGAATACGAGAACGGCGCATCAGCCGTGTTCATTACGACGACTGGCGAAACCCCTGGCACGAATCGTCTTGAAATTACCGGCACACAAGGAAAAGCCGTTGTTGAAGACGGCGAACTCTCATTTTGGCAACTCCAGCAGTCCGAACCTGAATTCAACCAGCAATTCCAAGGGGGATTCGGCGAACCAGAGAGCTGGAAATGTGAGATTCCGATCCGAGGAAAGGAAACCGGACATCCGGGGATTACCCAAAACTTTGTCAATGCCATCTTGCAGAAGGAGCCTCTCATCGCCCCAGGGGAAGAAGGCATTCACGGGCTGACGCTCTCGAACGCTATGCAGCTTTCGACATGGACCGATGGGTGGGTCAATTTTCCGCTCGATGAAGACCTTTACTATGACCAACTACAGGTGAAAATTAAGCAATCGACGGTTAAAAAAGATCAGACTGTTAGGACACTCGACGTCAAAGGCAGTCATTAGGAGGAGTTTTCATGAGTCATCAGGACGGGATGAATTACGCACCGAAAGGAAAGCCTAACAAGGTTGTAAAGGAAGGAGAATTCACATTCGCCGCCGTTGCCCTCGATCACGGTCACATTTACGGAATGTGTAACGGCCTACTGGAAGCGGGAGCTGTATTAAAAAGCGTCTATGATCCTGACACGGCGAAAATGGAGGCGTTCAAACAAACGTTTCCGGATGTCACATTTGCCGCCTCCGAAGAAGAGGTGTTGGCGGATCCAGACATTCAGTTAGTGGCGGGTGCAGCGATTCCTTCCGAACGCGCAAGCCTTGGAATTCGCGTCATGCAAAGCGGGAAGGATTACTTTACGGATAAGACTCCTTTCACAACCCTATGGCAGCTGGAAGAAGCCCGCGCCGCTTGCCAGGAAACGGGACAAAAGTATATGGTCTACTATAGCGAAAGGCTTCATGTTGAGTCAGCCGTGTTTGCTGGACAGCTGATTGAGGAGGGAGCAATCGGCGATGTCCTGCAAGTGACCGGCTTTGGCCCACACCGCTTAAATGCCAGCAGTCGACCGGACTGGTTCTTTAAGAAAAAACAATATGGGGGCATACTCTGTGACATCGGCAGCCATCAGATTGAACAGTTTCTCTTCTTTGCAGGATGCAAAGATGCGCAGGTACTTCATAGCAAAGTGGCGAATTATAACTCAGAGGCGTACCCGGAGCTTGAGGACTACGGAGATGCTACGCTTGTCGGTGACAACGGAGCGACCCAGTTTTTTAAAGTTGACTGGCACACGCCAGATGGGTTAAGCACGTGGGGAGACGGTCGGACGTTTATCACAGGCACGAAAGGAACGATTGAGATCCGTAAGTATGTCGATGTTGCAAGGGAAACGCATGGCGATCAACTATACCTCGTGAACGAAAAAGGAGAGCAGCATTTTTCCTTAAAAGGCGAGGTAGGCTATCCGTTTTTCGGCGAACTCATTCTTGATTGCTTGCATCGCACAGAAAACGCCATGACCCAGGAACACGCCTTTAAGGCCGCGGAGCTCTGCTTGCTTGCTCAGGAAAAAGCACTACAAATTACAAACCGAAAAGCGCAGGCGGGTCGAACAGAAGCGTGAATTTTGGAAGGCCTGACAACGAAATCCGATCTTAGATTTCGTTGTCAGGGCTGAAAAATCTCGACGCTTCTACCTGCCGGAGCTAGACAAACACTCAGGAGGTATAATGACTCACTCACCGCTGCAACTTCCACAGTTGAATTTCCACTATATGCAGGACTGGAAGAACGAAGAAGCGTTCGATTTTCATTCCCATGAGCAAGCAGAAATTTACTATTTTCACGGTGGGAAATGTACCTACCTAATCGGTGATGAGATTCTAAGCCTACATCCAGGTGATTTAATTCTCATGCATGGCTTAACGCTTCATCGCCCCAAATTGTTTGACGGTGAACCCTACATTCGCTCGACCCTGCACTTTGAACAGCAGTATTTTCATACGATTCTACAACCAATGGGGAGAGTGGATCTTCTCTCTCCCTTTTCGTCACTGAAAACCCTTCGTCTCACGTTTAAGGGCGAGGGGAAAGCTCAGCTAGAGGGGATTCTCCAATCTATTCATGAATGCCAAAAGCGAAACGATGCTCAGGCCTCGTTTCGCTTCCAGCTGCTGTTTATGGACTTGTTAAGTTTCCTCGCTCCTTACTGCATCAAACCCTTACGCGAGCGGCGTGTTCCAACTTCTGAAAAAGAGAAAAACGTTCAGAATGTGGTCTCGTTTATCGAAAACCACTATATGGAAGACGTGAGACTAGAAAACCTGCAGGAAAGTCTCCACCTGAGCAAATATCACCTCTCTAAAATCTTTAAAGAGGTGACAGGGGTTACGATTTCCAAATACTTGTACCAGCGCCGTATCAATCAGGCAAAAGTTGAATTTATGCTTGGCGACGTGAGCGTGACAGATGTTAGTTACAAAATTGGCTTTAAGTATCCATCTCATTTTACGAAAGTCTTCAAGCAGCTGACAGGAATGACACCAGAACACTATCGCAAAGAGGTTTTGTCGTCTTAATTAGATAGAGGAGCTATCTGCCGAAGAGAAGCTTCTCTCTATTTTTATCCCGCATTAAGGATTAGTTCTCCTCAAACGCCCAGATGAATGAGGTTTCTCCCTCATCCGCTTACCTGCCGCCTCTTGGCCATCTCTTGAAGATTCGTTAGACTTATTCTCAAACTATCCATCGGTTTCCCTTTGCATATATCTTGCTCGACCACATACCACTCAACACCGTTTTCTTCCCCCCACTGAAGGATAGGTGGAAAATCAATCGAACCCGTCCCCACCTCAGCGAAAGTTTCTTCTGTGTCCACAGTCATATCCTTTAGATGAAGCACCGGCATACGATTTTTGTAGCTCTGGATAAACGCAAGCGGATCTTGCCCGCCTTTTTTTACCCAGTACACATCGATCTCTGCAAGAATCTGATTGTCGCTAGTTGGTTCGAGCAAGTACTCGAGCGCGGACGTCCCTTCTATCGTTGTATCAAATTCAAACGCATGGTTATGGTAACTGATGCGAAAGTCTGGGGACTCTTTTGCGATTTCGTTCAGTTCGAATTTGACCTGCTGATAGCCTTCAGCGTTTTGATACTCCTTGGGCAAAAAGGGACAGATAATATCAACCGTGTTGTACAGACGCGCTTCTTCGAGTACCCCACCTAAATCCGTTCGCAATCGATCAAGAGACACATGCATTCCCGCTGCTTTAAATCCATTTTCTTTGATACTCGCTGCCACTTCCTCTGGATCGTACCCTGGGGGTAAGCTGGATATTTGTACTCCGGCCCAGCCCATTTGCGCTAATTCCTTGAAAACCGAGGGGATGCCTTGCTCCTTTAGCTCATTTCTGAGTGTGTATAAAGTCGCCGCGAATTTCTTTTGCATCATCAAACACCTCTTTTTTTCTTTTCTTTAGTTTAACGTTTGAAAACGCTTTATACTTTTTCCCTATTGCTGCAATTTAACTTATGCTTATCCGACATTGCGCTATCTTTTTCAGCCCTCAAGTTCTGGATCACTTGGTTTGAAGGGAAACTGTTACTATGATTAACTCATAGCCATAGCAACAGCCAAATGAATAATTTCTCTATAAAAATCTAACTCCCTTCCTGCACTGTCTCGCAGGAATGATTGGCAATCATTCTGCCTTTGTATAGAACTTTTTCCTGATCCCCGTTCATTAATACCCGTAGGCTTCCAATTCATAAATCCGCACGGCTTGATCCCCACCTTGGGTCGGCTGCTGAACCGATAATCGGATATATCTCGCAGTCGTAAGCGGGATGGTATGCTCAGAGACTCCTTCCGTATTGTTATCCACAGACACTAAAGGGTCCCACTGTTCCCCATCCAAGCTCGTCTCAATGGTAAACGCTCTTGTATTAAACGCTGACGGCTCGCCTCCAGCCTCAGCATGTTTGACAACAAGGCTAGACAGGTCATACTCCTCCAACAAATCAACTTGTAGCCAGTGATCAGTTCCTATTGCACACCATTTGCTGTTGTCCGTCACTTTTCCGTCGATCGCATTCATCGGTCCTTCGCTTGCTGCACATTGCCCGCTTGCCGTCGCCTCTTTCTTTAAGGCAACATTCACGATATCCTGGGCCTCCTCCGTTATAGTGATATACCCCTCTCTTGCTAACACATCTTCCCCTTCTGTATTTTTCGCCGTCAACGTCACGGAATAGGTCCCTTCTTGCTCATAACGAATGATTGGATTTTCTTCGTCACTAAATGATGGTTCTCCACCTTCAAAGTGCCACTCAACTTCTTCTGTTACTTCTGAGGAGCGGTTGTAAAACTCAATTTCCTCTCCAGGCTGTGCCACCGTTTTGCTGACATTAAAATCCGCATTTGGAACTGGATACTCCGGCCAATCAAAGCTGACCTCCAAATGATTTCGACTTCTTACAAAGTGTTCATTTACGGCTACGATTTCAAGTGTGGTCTCCATCTCTTGGTTTTCTCGTCTTAAATCAGAGATCGCATACACTTGATTCGGCGTCGCCCCCAGAAATTCTCGCTCGCCATTTGATAATTGGCGATAGATTTCATAGTGGCGGATCTCTTCATCATGCTCCCACGTCAATTCGACATCCGCATACAATCCATCCTCAAATACCGTATCGATTACTTCCGGACGAGTCGGTGCTTTTGGTGCCTGTTTTCGATCGTGTTTGTTATAGACCGCCAATTCGCCGATATTCATCTGGTAGTCTTCGATTTCAGCTTTAGAATCAAAGAATAAGGAAATCGCTACGATTTCTTTTCCTTCAAACTTGTGGAGCTTTATCCAATCCGTTCTCCAATCGCCATGACTTTTTTTCTTCACATCAAAAAACGTAAATTCTTCCGGTGCATCGGCAAAGCTCACGCCGACTTTCATATGTGTATCTTTTTCCGTTGTTTTGTAGGTGAGCGCTATTTCCGTATGCTTTTCCACAGTCAGCTTCGTTTTGTACAACTTCACATGAGTGGCATTCTCTTCTGATAACGCTCCAGAAACCTGTAAAGAACTCCCGCCATAATACGCCTCGTCCCAATCAAAATCAACGTCCAGCGGCTCCCCTTCGCTTTCTGCAATCCATCTCCATGTTGGTAAAATATCCTGTAGGCTGCGATTATTCCAAGACTGGTTCGATGTTTCAGCCCCGTCTACGGCAAAGAATGTACCGCTGCCTGTATTAAAATGGGTAGTGAAAGGCAACTCATTAACCACCGTTTTTTCTGTAAAGTAATGAGCCATTCCTTTCCATCTTTCATTTTCGTTTGTAAACCTCGGGTCTCCCTTTTCCCCAACCCAAAACTCTTCTTCTTTTTGATAGAATTCATCCATAGTAGAGGACGAGTTAAACGCCCAGTCCGGTCGGTAAATGCCGAGTGATGCAAATGGGGCGTGATCATCGGGGAATACATTTCCCCAATTCACATCTGTGCTTGTCCCACTTGCTTCCACATCAATTCCGGCATACAAATCATACGGATTCCGTTCAATCTCTACCGCTTTGTCATGAGACCTCTCCTGGCTTTCATTCGACCACCAGAAATTAAGGAACATACTGTCCGCCACTCTCGTGTCCTGATCCTGCAAAAACATTTTATTATTGTCGGTTAAGTAATTTTGCCAACGAATTTCTCCCGTCGAGATCATCGAATCATACCACATAATATGCATACCCTCTGGTTTATGATCTTGAAGGTAGGTTAAAAAACCTTGCATTTTCTCGGCAGTTTCTACATCTCCGCCTTCTGTTTCCTGGTTGATAAACCAGCCATCAAATCCATAATACTCTGCCACTTCTAAAAGCTTATCCGCCGCAGGAAAAGAGCCGTCCTCTCGCTGGGTTAACATTTGCTCCACCCACTCTTCCTGCCCCCCATAGACCTGAGGAGGGAAAAACACATTTCCTAACATTTGCACTCCATTTCGATGTGCTGCATCCGTGACGTCTGCGCTAGGTGGTGTAATAATCCCTTCACCCGCTGATCCAGCCCAATAGACCATGAGATCAACGTATTGCCAAAAACTAAACGTATTTGCAAAAAAATCCTTCCCACCCTGGGAGGGAACGCCGCTCGTATTCTGATTTAATGCCGATAGCGCCACTAATTTGGCATCCTCTTGCTGTGTATCATTACTTGGATAAATACTATCTCTTTCGACCAATGGAACGGTACTTCTATTAAATTCTGCATCCGGGTCCTGTTCTGGATTCCATTCTAGTAGCTCTTCCGGGTACCAGTAAGAAGATTCTGGTGTTGAAGCCATGCCTTTGTTAGGAAAAAGACTAGCTAATACAACCAAAACGAAACAGGCCACGAACAAAACTCTTTTTTTACCCATGATTCACACCCTCACTTTCAATTTTTAGGTAAAAACTAACACCACCGATGACGACTCTATTTTTTCACCTCCTTAACCAGCGTAAAATCATAGATTTAAACGCTTTCATAACTGATTTGCTCTAAAAAACTAGCAGAAATGAGCACCCCTATTCACCTTATTTAAGAACACTTAGCCAGTCAATTAGCAACGCGGAAGTTATAAGAAAATTACACAAAAAATAAGGTTATTCCATCGAAGGAAATGTATGGAGTCTGAGTTAAGGGGTTATTTCCAGGAGATTTATTTGTGAATCCAAATACAAAGGTGGATGTATAGGCCCGCTGATCACTTTCGCAATTAATTTAATTGGATAAAATTTTATCACAGAGTATCCTTTTTGTTTACTAAAAACAACAATAGTAAAAACAAAAATAAGCGTGACCTTCACCAAATTATTGGCGAAGGCCACGCTTTTATCCCACCGGGGTTGTGTCCCAGCCTCATCCTGAAATTCTGAAAAAGTACTTTGAGAAATTTCCTTCCTCTCCCTATTATTCCTTGACTTCCTCCACCCACTCGTCATACTGCCTCTGCGCTTCATCGATGACCGTTTGCAGCCCGGCTGCTTCAAAGCGTTCCGTGGCTAGGGGCAGGTATTCTTCAGGGTCAACACTGCCAGTGTAAATCGCTGGCATAAATTCGCTTGAGACGTTGGAGATATTAGCAATTTCTGTCCGTACAGGTGTCGGATCAAAGTGGAAGCCTAGAATTGGGCCAGGTTCAGCGCTCTCATTAAATTCTTCAAAAGCTTCCCATTTGTCGGCGGGCTCATTTTCAAAGAGATCAAGAATGAAATGATTGCCCAGGGCGTATGTCGGCATGCTGTATCGTTCAACGCGTGCCGGCTGATCTTCAATTGTTCCATCATCCAGACGCTCGAAGTGCTCCCCTTCAATCCCGTAGTTGACAAGGTTGCGAACATATTCATCCGTGTTCAATAGATTCAAGAATTCCATCGCCTTCTCCGGGTGCTCAGAGGTGCTCGAAATTACTTGAAGAGAGCCTGTTACCGAATCATTGTTGATCACTGGATCATGCAACGGCTGCACTTCGACTGGATATCCTGCCTCGCGTTCCCAGTTCAGTTCCGCATAGGGGTTGTATTGCTCAAGTCTCACAAACCAATTCTCCACATTTAACGGATAGGGATCGTTGGAACTAGCAGCATCTGAAGGGATGTACCCTGCTTGATAGTACTCCCTCATCGTTTTGTATGTTTCCATTGCTTCATCCGTTTCTAAAAAATTAACGACCGTATCGGTATCTCCCGTAAATGGAAATGCTACCGGAGTTTCATCGCCAATCACGTAGTCAAACGGCAAAATTGGTTTGATCGGTGTCAGCGGTGTGACGTTCGGCTCGTTTTCATGAACCGTTTCTAGCAATGGCTCCAGGTCCTCAAGCGATTCAACATTTTCGGTATCAAGGTCGTACTTCTCTACTAGGTTGCCGTTAAAGACGAAGACCCATTGCTGGCCAACTTCCTTGTTCGCGGGGACCCCGTATAAACGCCCATCGATGCTTGCCCCTTCAACCAGGGCTGGATCAAGCACTTCTTTTAACTCGCTACCCTCTTCGTCAAGCATATCCGTGATGTCTGCGTACGCTCCTCTTTGGGCATTTAGCGTATACGTATCACCAGCGGCAAAGGCAATGTCGTAATTTTCGCCTGAGGAAGTGATAATCTGCATCCGTTCTTCATAATCCCCCCAGTCTACTTGTGTCATGTTAATGTTAACCCCGATTTCCTCTTCGGTGTATTCATTTAGTTCCGCCATCACTTTGTCAAGATCTGGCTGAGGGGTACCAATCATGTACCACTGGAGATTGACCACTTCATCGCTGCCTTCTTGCTGGCTCGTATCCTCACTGCCTCCGCAGGCCACAAGCGTCGCTAAACTGACAGATGCTAATCCACATCCAACTAATTTTTTATACACTTTCCCATCCCCCTTTTAAATGTTCATACCCTTGCTAGCGATTACTCTTTGACGCCCCCTATAGTTAAACCGCTAATGAAATACTTCTGAAAGAACGGATACGTCACGGCGATTGGCAACGTAGCAATCACGACCATCGCCATCTTTGCGGCATCTTGTGGAATCGTTGAATAAATTTCCTGTGCCGCGGCCCCTAGCTGCGTGTTTTGTCGCATGAATTCTATATTGTTCTCAATCCTCATTAACAGGGACTGAAGCGGAACAAGATTGGGATCATCGATAAAGAGCAGCGCATTGAACCAGTCATTCCAGTACCCAAGTGTTGTAAAAAGCGCAATCGTGGCAATCCCAGGAACAGCAAGCGGGCAAACGATTTGCAAGAAGATCCGCCACTCACTCGCTCCGTCTATACGTGCTGATTCTAGAATCGATTCAGGCACAGAGCGCATGAAGAATGTGCGCATGATAATGATGTAGAATGCATTCATCGCCAGTGGCAATATCAGTGCCCAAATCGTGTTGCGCAACCCAAGGACTTGAGACATCACGATGTACAGAGGAACCATACCAGCGCCAAAGAGCATCGTGAAAAAAGCAAAAAAGTTGAAGAACTTCCGGTAACGAAACTGCGGACGAGAGATCGCGTACGAATATAGGGCGATCATGCTGACACTGATGACGGTGCCAAGTACCGTTACAAGAATGGTAATACCGTACGATTGCAAAAGCTGATCGCGCATGTTCCACAAATAAGAATACGCATCTAAGGACCATTGATCTGGAATGATTTGAAACCCGTCACGCACGAGCGCTTCTTCCGATGTGAAAGAAATAATAATCACATAGAGAAACGGAAACACACAGACAAAGGCGGAGAAACCCAGTAGAAAGCTCATCCCCACGTTTGTCTTTTTTCCAAACGTGTGGGGATTGACACTTTTCCGTCTTTTACGTTTTCTCTTATCGGTTGCAGGCGTCTGGTTTTCTTCTAGTTGCACATCTATCCCCTCCTCCCATTTGCCATCTTTCTATCCTAGAAAAGCGCATAATCAGGATCAATTTTCCCCGCGATATAATTCGTTATCAATACGAGAATCAGACCGACGAACGATTGGTACAGACCGGCAGCTGTCGTCATGCTGATATCCCCTAGTTGCATTAACCCTCTGTACACGTACGTATCAATAACGTTGGTTACAGAGTAGAGTGTACCCGAATCCCTGGGAACCTGATAGAACAGTCCAAAATCTGCGTTAAAAATATTCCCGATGTCCAGAATCGTTAGAATCACAATCAACGGCATGAGTGCTGGCAGGGTAACGTGACGAATCTGTTGCCATTTGCTCGCCCCATCAATCATGGCTGCCTCGTAGTAATCACGGTTAATTCCGGCGATCGCCGCTATATAGACGATGCTCGCAAAGCCGACACCTTTCCAGAAATTGGTGAATGTCAAGATGAAGGGCCAGTATTTTGGCTCGTTGTACCAAGAGATCGCCTCGACGCCAAACCAGTCAAGGACATTGTTCGCTAACCCTCTGTCTACACTTAAAAAAGTAAAAACAAAGTAGCTTACGACCACCCATGATAGAAAGTGAGGAAACAGCATACCGGTTTGATAAATCTTTGCAAGTTTTCGATTGACAAGTTGGCTAATCAAGATCGCCAGTGTGACAGCTAGGACTAGTCCACCGACAATGAAAATGAGATTGTAAAGAATCGTGTTACGTGTGATCACCCAGGCATCGTTGGTCGAAAATAGAAAGCGAAAATTTTCGAAACCCACCCAATCACTGTTCACAACACTTGCAATAAATCCACCTGGATCAAAGCGATAATCTTTAAAGGCGAGAATGTTTCCTGCCATCGGCAAGTAGGCAAGCACAAGAAACCATATGGTTCCTGGCAAGACCATGATCAGCCATGTTCGATTCTGATAGAGATTTGATAAAAACGTCTTCATTTAGGATGTAATCCCCCTCCCCTTTCACAACGTTGAAAACCCTTACATAAAGTGTACCAATAAAGGCTGAGGCGATAAACTTGACAATCTTTAGATTCGTTGAACTAACTAATGGTCTTTGGCATTTGACAGTTTCGTAATCGTACGGTATTCATTTGGTGTGATGCCCATCTGCTTTTTAAATTGCTTGTAGAAGTACGTCGCGTCGGAGTACCCAACCTTCTTGCCAATCGCCCCTGCCTTTTCATTGGTCGTAAGAAGAAGGCGCTTTGCTTGATCTAGGCGCAGTCGGTTTACATAATCAGAAAATGACACCCCTACTTCTTTTTGAAACAGCTGCCCTAAGTAAATCGCATTCATATAGAACGTCTGCCCTAGAACTTTGAGCGATAAGTCATTCATATACTCTCGCTCAATATAGGCAAGAACGTCATTAATGAGGGTGTTTTTTACCTCTTGCTTGCTTGAAAGCTGAAGAATCGTATTTTCAATAAGAAGCTCGAGCTCTGTCCATAGATCCTCAACGGTTGGAGCAGCAAGTAAATCATCCATAATGATCGGGTAATGAGGGTCTTGCTCTCTTGATGTCATTTTCGTTAGAGCAATCGCCGCCTCCATCGCCATGCTTTTGAAAGCTGTCTCATCTTTCGCTCTAGTGACGATGGCTCCCTTTAACCAGAGAATAGCTTCCTCCCTCTTCCCCTCATGGACAATCTTTAGAAACGGCTCCAATTTGAGAAGCAGCGACTTTCCACTTTCCCGTTGCTTCTTTTCTGCTTCCTTCTTATCAATCACATGCGTTTCATTGAAAAAAAGATACTGATCTCGGTACGCCGTGGCAACCTTCAAATCGTATTGCAGATCCTCTTTAGAAAGGCAGTCGCTACTGATAAACAATACATAAGACTGCTTGATTCGCTCCGCAATCAATGATTGAATGTTCGAGAGGAACGCCTTCTCTTCTTCCCCCGGCTTGTACAAGAGCAGAAGGTCTTGTTCTGGGGTGATGATGCAGTGAAGCTTCCGCCCCAGCCCCTCCTGCTCAAGCTGCTGCTGCAGCTCGAGCAGAACACCGTTTGGGAGACTGTTCGCATTTACGAATGACAGCAGCGCCAGGCACTCCCTTCCTTCGGGTACTAACGCCTCAGACAGTGCCATTCGGTCGAGAAATTCTGTTTTTTCAATACGATCATGGAGCCAACGCCAGATCGTATTGTCTCTTAAGATGTATTGATTTGCCTGCTGTTGATGAATGGCTTGTACTTTTTCTCTCACTTGCTCGATGCTTTCAATAAGCTCCTGTTCATTCACCGGTTTTAATAAGTAGTTTTCAATCCCGAGTACAAGCCCTTGCCTAACATAGGAGAAGTCCTGATAGCCGGAAAGGACGAGAAATCGCGTCCGCGGCTGTACCTCCTGCCACCCCTCAATCAGTGCAAGCCCTCCTTTCTGGGGCATGCGAATATCCGTAATGATGAGATCGCACGGGTCGTCGCTGTATCGCCTTAAAGCTTCGTCGCCGTTACTGGCCGTCCCGATCAGTTCACACCCAAGCGCCTTCCAATCAATAATTGCTTGCAGCCCTTGCAAAATAATCGGTTCATCGTCAACTAGCAGTACTCGCATTCCCAAACCCTCCCTGTTCTAACGGTATCGTCATATAAACCGTTGTTCCTTCACCCTCTATACTTTCAATCGTCAAGCCATACGCCTCCTGATAATGTAGCTGGAGCCGTTTATGAATATTGGATAGCCCGATGGAATCGTACATGTCTTGCGGAACATCCTTTTGCAGCATGAAATGAATCTCTTTTAAGCGCTCTTTGCTCATTCCGCCTCCGTTGTCGGAAATGGAAATCTGCATATCTTTTTCACTCCTCTGTGCTATACGGATCTGCAAGCGATTGTCCCTCTGATCAGACCTCAATCCATGCATGATGTAATTTTCCGCAAGCGGCTGTAAAATGAAGCGCAGAACCGGCTGTGAGAGCAGCGCTTCATCGACCACGTACTCGACTGTCAGCTTGTCAGCATACCGATATTCCATCAGTGTCATGTACTGCTTCAGATGTTCGAGCTCTTCCCTAAGGTGAGTGACTTCATTTTTCGAAAGCGCGTACCTGAGCAATGTCGCTAAATGGTATGTCATTGCAGCCGACTCTTTTGAGCCTTCGATCAACGCTTTCATCCGAATCGTTTCAAGTGTATTGTAAAGAAAATGAGGATTAATCTGAGATTGTAGCGCCCTCATCTCTGCCTGATGATTCTTTCTTTCAAGATCGTAGGACCTTTCGATGTTCGTTGTTAAGTCTTCCAGCATTTGATTAAAGCTTCTGGCGATTAAGGCAAGCTCATCCTTCTCTTTGCGTACAGCAATTCTCGGACGCAAGTCTCCCTTCTGCACTTGCAGCATGCTTTGCTTGATTTGGCTGATTCGACTCGCGTATCTTCGCATCACCAGGTAGCCAATCACAACCGTCGCACACACAACGAGCAGCAAAAGCCCGCAAAATAATCCATGCATAGAGGAAATGCCGCTGATTTCAGACCTTGCCACGACGCCCCTATAAACGAGGCCCAGCTCCGTATCGGTGTACTGGGTAAGGTAAAACGTTTCCCCATTCTGCCTGATCGTTTGCGGTTCAGCGCTCGTCCCCTCCCTCGGCTCCGGGTAGTCCACTTCCTCTTTTGAGGAGCTAAAAAGCAGTTCCTTCTCCTGTGTATACACTTGAATGCCGCCGACTTGATTTTCTTTCTGCAACCCAAATTCCTGGTTCAATTTTTCAAGATTATAGTAGGCGGTTAACGTGCCAATTTTCGTCGTTGTAATCACATCATTAATTGGCTTTTGCAGCGCGACGCCACCTTTGATTGCCTGCTGCCCCGCTACTCCCTCAGCGATACGGTCGTCCTGAGCCATTTCATTCCAGTTGTAATGATGAAAGATATAGTTGTAAGAGGAACCTGCTTCATGCCCGGTTAGTTCAATAGCATCTAGGGCATTATCGGCAAAATAAAACGTTCGTAAAAACGTATCGACGTTCGTTGGCACAAACGACTGTTGGTTGGCGTATTCCTCCAGCCTAAAGGCCCAGTATTCACCAGGTTCATTGGCCAGGGCATGGGAGATCGAAGCGACAAGCTCAGGGTTGTAATACAGCTCGCGAAGGTTGGACTGCACTATTCGATCTCGTTCTGTAAAATACTCTTCGATTTGACTGACGGTTTCTTCATTGGAAGCAAGGGCCCGTTCCACCACACTCCGAGAGAAGTGTTGGAAAAGCACAACAAGCAGCAGCGAAACAACGATCAAGATCGTCAACGAATACAGCACAAGAATCCGGCTGAATACCTGGTTTCTTATACGTCTAACAAGCTTCAGCACTTTCCTTTCCCCTCCTCACGCAGAAAAACTTGACCCGCACGTATCCTCCAACAATTGGATAACCAGGCTCAAGTTTTCCTTTCTATGACTATGTGTAAACTAAGCAGTGGGCATTTGCATGGCTTCAATTTTGGTAAAGCGTTTTCTACAAACAATACTACTCCAATAAGCAGGAAGAACGCCAGAGAAAAATGGGAGAAGTCCCGGCATTTGCACGATCAGCCAGGCAATCAAGCCAAATCCGAGACTGAGCATAAGAATAGTCCTCGGACTTCCCACTGTAAAAGCAATCGACTGTTTGACATATTGTGTCCACGAATACTTGTAGTGGGCAAAAAGGTTAAAAAACATCACTACACTAAGACACAAAAGGAAAATCACAAATAAGATAAAGTAGTGCGCCATCATCATCAGCGTGCCCGGAATGATGACGGAGAGACGCAGGTTCACAAGGAGCACCACAAGCATGCCTGCAAAAAGGAGTCCGACCAAATTCGCCTGCCTAAAGCTTGCTTTGTATGTCTTTACAAAGGTCTTGTAAATGGAGACTTCCATATTATTACGCGCCCATTCTCTCGTTACCGCATGCATCGCATTGGTTGCAGGCATCAATCCAAAAACCACAAGCCCGGCGAGGATTCCACCTAGCCACAGAATATTTACCCATACCAGACGACAAATCCAGTCCGATACTTTCAAAAAAAGGTTTAGCATCTACACTCACCCCTTCTCCGTCTGCGAAAGGGGACTGCTCGTGATCTGCTCCCCGCATAGACTCAGTACAAATTCGCTGAACAGCGAGTTCGACCACGCAAACCATTCCCGCGTGTACTCACTCGGATCCGAAGCATTAAATCCTTCGTGCAAGTAGTTCTCGCCTCCGTCTGTCGCTTTAATCGTTTCCAAAACCCTTAGCTTCTCCTCTTCAGATGTGGCTGTCAGTCCCTGCATGCTCAGGGCAATATGCCAGATATAATGATCGGGGGTGTGCGGACTGCCAATGCCTCCGGCCACCGACCCTTCATAATAGAATGGGTTTTCTCTTGTAAACAGAAGCTTTCTCGTATTGAGATAGGTCGGATCGTTTGCTTCGCAGAACCCTAGATAAGGAGCTGCCAGTAGACTTGGAACATTGGCGTCATCCATAAAAAGCTGACGGCCAAATCCATCCGTTTCATAGCAGTAGACCTCTCCGTGATAAGGATGGTTCATAGTAGCATGCGCTTGAATGCCTTCTTTCATCTCCTTAGCAAGCTCCAAACTTTCCGCCTCTAACTCAGCATCATGCCAGAGCCATTCACACATCTCTGCCACGTAACGCAGGACGACCACCGCAAACATATTGGCTGGCACATGATACCCGTACAGGCAGGCATCATCGCTTGGCCTGAATCCGCTCCACGTCATCCCTGTATACGTGACTTCTGTTCCCTTGCCATTGCGATTCAATGTGTCCGACTGACGTACATTGTGGCGTTCAAACGTATATGGAGACTGTTCCTCATGGTGCTGTTCCGTGCGCCAGAGGGCAAGGATCTCTTCTACCGCTTCGCGAAACGTTGCGTCTAGGTGATCGGCGCTCCCGGTCTGCTTCCAGAGCAAATACCCGAGCTGAATGGGGTAGCAAAGCGAATCCACCTCATACTTGCGCTCCCAAATCTGCGGCCCCATTTCCGTTGCATCGTCCTGGTGCCCATGTCCGTTCGCTTCTTTGTTAAATGCATTTGCGTAGGGGTCGAGGCGAATAAACTCGATTTGCTTGCGCACTACGCCTGCGATCAGCCTTGCAATCTCTGGGTCATCAGCAGCGAGGAGATACGGACGAATCTGCGCTGCCGAGTCCCTCAACCACATCGCCGGAATGTCTCCGGTGATCACAAACGTTGTCCCGTCTTCATTTGGCTGCAATGTCGTCGTGTACGTATTCAAGAACGTATTTTCAAACAGCCGATGTAACTTACGATCCTCCGGAAACTTGGTTTTCACTTTATCTATCAGCCGCCTTAATGATGCCGGTATTTCTGTCGTGGTCACAGTCGCCCCTCCCTTTCAAAACGATAATTTACAATTTTATATGGAGCCACTTTCTCTGTCTCCGTCACTTCATAGAGTTTCTCAGTTTCCAGCAGTGTCGTTGCGTAGGTACGTATGTCTTTCGGCGCATCAAGCTTGAGCCTTCCCTCTTCTATCCCTGTTTGAAAGAGACGCACAATAACTGCATCTTCTTCCTCGGCAAGTTTAATAGAGCTTGGTTCTAAATTCCTACGCTCTAGCTCCAGAAAACTTTTTTCTGGAGGGAACGGCCCTTGTTGAACCTGGAGTTGTACGGCAAAAACATCTCCCTGTGCTTCGTACGCCAGAGCCAGCCTTCCTGATGAGCGTAGATCTCCCTGATGTGGGATCACTTCCCACTCTGCTTCCTGTATGCCTTGGCACTGCGCCTCGTTCGTTGGAAAATTCATCGCAAGCAGCGGCTCGACGCCTTTCTCAAGAACATACTGCGCCTCTTGGTTCATTTGCTTTAAACAAGTCAAACAAATCATTCATCAATTGAATAAAATCATAGCGATGCTCCTCAAACGACTGATACCATTCCCGGTCCCAGTGAGAGTGTGCAAGCACATGTGCTGTTTTCTTCTCCATTCCCTAACAACCTCCAAGTAAGCGCCTTCATTATTCAGATTAGCAGTTTTGTCTGCTTGGCACAACTTACGGTTTGAAAATGATATGATCCGTTCATTTTTTCTAAGAATTGTTAAGCAAGCGGCGTCGCTTGAACATTCCCATTGGAAGGCCTTCCTAAAATCACTAGCTAGTTTTCAAGTGATGTTCTTCCACCTGTAGGGGATCTTTTCATCTTCACAGCTCTCCAATCAGACTAGAAAAGACTGCTCCCCGCAAGAAGCAGCCTCCTGATTTATTCCGTGAACTCTACATACACCGTCTTGATTTCACATGGAGAAACCTCAAGCTCGATCGTCTCTTTTTCCTGCCTCTCTCCCACGGCATTCTCCATTAAGTCAACTTCAACCCAAGAAGAAATCGCATAGTCCGAGACAACCCTTACTGCTCCGCGGCGACCTTCAAACTCATGAAAGCGCACAATCACACCTTCATGGTTCTCCGCTTTTTTGATCGCATCAATTTGAATATGCTCAGCTTCCGTGGCAATGAGTGATTTAGAGGCCTTTCCTCTTCTTGCTTCAAGTGGATGGTTAAGCGCCCATGCCTCCCGCTGCGTGCGCCCTTCGCGCCAGTCTCCTTCATGAGGGAACAGGGCATAAGTAAACTGATGCTCGCCTTGATCAGCTTCCGTATCTGGGTGAATCGAAGACGTTAAAAGCGAAAGCCGCATGGTATGGTCCTTAATATCATAGCCATACTTACAATCATTCAGCAAACTCACGCCGTACCCTGTCTCTGAGAGGTCAGCCCATTGGTGACCGACTGTCTCAAATTTCGCCATCTCCCAAGACGTATTCCAGTGCGTGGGACGCTTGACATTGCCGTACTGAATATCAAATGTCGCCTCAGTTGAGCGCACATTCACAGGGAACGCCACCTTCATCAATTTCTGCCGCTCATGCCAATCGACATTGGTTTTAAAATCAATTCGCCTCGTATGTGCATAAAAAATCATTTCCTGCGTAATCAAAGAGGCATGATAACGCCACTTGGATTCAAGCACGAACTGCACCTCACCCTGCTCCTTGACACGGAATGATTCTAGCTCTGTCACCGCCTCCATCTTTTCCTGATAAAACAAGTCAATGTCCCAGGCATCATGCGCGAGCGGCTTATCCTCAAACACTTGCAATACGTTCCCCTGCTCTCCCTGTGCAAGCACTTGTCGCTCTGCTTTTTTGTCATAAAGGTTGACCATGTGCCCAAACTCGTTCCATTCAATATCATAATAAGGAGTAGTCAACTTCTTGCTTTCATAGGAGAACGGATTTTCCATTTTACGTTCAACATTTGTATGGAAAATTTCCGTCGCGGCAAAAGGCTTGGTTTGATCAAACAAAACCCACCAGCCATTCTCTTGCTTCTGAGCGGGAAGTCTCCTTTTATGAGCATCTGCAAACCCTCCTGCCTTATTTTCCTTATCAAAAGGAACGAGCACCATTCGCAATCCTGCAAACTGATCGCTTGATAATACGGCGTACGTTTGAGCTTCCGTATCCTCCTCCAGCACGCGCTGCATCTGAGCAATCAGTGTCCACGCCTCCTCATATTCGCTCATGGCGTCCTCATATACCTCGCAGATCGAGGACCCAGGAATGATGTCATGAAACTGATTACGCAAGACGATTTTCCACACCACAAGGAGCTTTTCTGTTGGGTAGGTTTCCCACCCGTTCTCAAGGGCATAGTGAACACAGCGAAACTCCAGCTCTCTTAGTGCGAGTTCCAGCTTGCGGTTGTGCTTCTTCATAAACGCCTGACTCGTATACGTGCCCCGATGGTATTCAAGATAGAGCTCCCCGTCCCATGTATGCACGTATTCGTCCGTCTCCTCCACTGTCTGCTTCAGATTGGCAAAGAAGTCTCCTGCTTTCCCTGGTTTCACATTAGGAATCCCTGGCATCTCATCGAGGTGGCGGCGCAGCTCAAGCATCTCTCGATTGACACCGCCTCCCCCGTCGCCGTAGCCATAAGATAAGAGCAAATCCATGTTAAACGACTTGTTTCGGTAGCCTTTCCATGCCCCGTTGACGGTCTTTGCGGTAACAACTCCATTATACGTATAGAACCAGGAGTCTTCTGCTCGACCCGGCTCTGGTGTCGTGATAAAGTGGGTCAAAATCTCCGAACCGTCGATGCCTCTCCACTTAAACGTATCGTGAGGCATTCGATTGTATTGATTCCAGCTGATTTTCGTTGTCATAAACGTATGGATGCCGGCCTTCGTTAGAATTTGTGGCAGCGCCCAGCTGTAGCCGAAGACATCCGGCAACCAGAGAATTTCACAATCCTGGTCGAACTCATCTTTCAAAAACTGCTTTCCTACGAGCAATTGACGCACAAGCGATTCTCCGCTTGGAATGTTGCAGTCGGCCTCCAGCCACATGCTGCCTTCTGCTTCCCAGCGCCCCTCCTGAATACGAGTCGAAAGCTTCTCATAAAGTTCTGGGTAGTCTGTTTTAATGTATTCATACAGCTGTGGCTGGGTCTGCAAAAAGAGGTAGTCGGGATATTCCTCCATCAAACGCAGCACTGTTGAGAATGACCGTGCCGCTTTCTCCCGTGTACGAACCAGCCGCCAGAGCCAGGCCACATCAATATGCGTGTGGCCTAGACAATGTACCGTTACAGGATGATGCTTTTCCATTCCTTCCACACGAGTGCGGATCAACTTCTGCGCCTCATAGCAAGACGCATAGAAACCTTCGCTTCCCGGCTCCGTCCAGTCGATTTGCTTAAAGGCATCATTCAAGCACTTGAGGAGTTCCTCTCGATACGGATCGGTCGTTGCTAACTCCTCAATCGTCTGAAAGAGTGCCAGTGACGTGAAATACAAATCGTCGACCGTCTCGTCCAACCACGCAATCCGCGCATCCTTTAACTTGTAATGCTGAATTTGCTTCGGTCCGCCCCCTTCAAGACCCGTCCAAAGGCGAAAGGACAGACGCAGCGAATGGCCAACTTTATCATTGGGCAGAAGTACCTCCTCGTGGTTAGAATCCACCCCCTGATACGGCTTACCGTCCACAAACAAGAGAGATTCAAAGCCGGAATTATTTCCCCCGCCTGTTCTTCCAAAATCGAAAAGCCCTACTGGCTTTTTTCCCTCCCAACTTTTCGGGAAAGAAACATCGACTTGCAACCACTTATAGACATCTCGCCCCTCCCAGCGGTCGCCTACGTTCACCACTTCACAGTCATCATCGACTTTTGGGGGATACGCGCCAATTTCTCCTGCATCGTCCTGAAAATAGAGCCTCGTAATAATCCAACCATCTCGGTACCGAAATCCTCGCAGTTCATTGAGTCGATTTTCCAGCTTATGCTCCGTTAAAAACATAGAATCCTCCTCCATTAGGTAACGCTTTCATTTTTCTACCATATACAAAGGCTTAAATTGTCACAAGGGAGGGCATTACATTGCTATGAAAAGTGCATAGTTTCTAAACAAAATCTAAGAGCTTCAACTTGTGCTCTGTATTGTCCCGCCCGTGCAGCTCCTTAAGCAGCCTCCCTCTCTCCATGTAAAAAAGCGAATGAAGACACATCTAGTCTCCCATCCGCTTTTAGTATGCATTTCTGGAATGTCATAGGGCTTTCTGTCACAAAAACTGAAACGGATCAGTGCTTGGCACAGATGGAAAGACCTCCACCTCATAGCCATTCTCTTCAACGACTGCGTTCAATCGATCGCTAACACCCCGCTTCATAATCTGCTCAATATGATGACCGGCATCAATAATGGACAACCCATCCATCTGCGCATCGTGAGCGACGTGATAGTAAACATCTCCGGTCACAAGGACATCGGCACCTTTTCTAAGGGCTTGGTTCATGTATTTGTTCCCATCCCCGCCAAGCACAGCCACCTTACGAACATTCTTCTTTAAATCACCAACGACGCGAACGCCTTCTAAACCGAGCTGCTCCTTTACTTTTTCAGCAAATGTCTCCAAGGTGTGCGAGTCGGCAATGGTCCCAACACGCCCTAAGCCAAATGCTTCCCCCTCATTGTCGAGCGGATATAAATCATACGCGGGCTCCTCGTAAGGGTGGGCTTTTTGGAGCGCAGCAATTACTTTTTTGCTTTCACTGGCGCGAACGATGGTTTCAATTTTCACCTCATTCACAAATTCTTGAACACCAGCCTCTCCAATAAACGGGTTGGCTGCATCAGTCGGTCGAAACGTTCCTGTTCCAGCGCTTTGAAAGGAGCAATGGCTGTATTCACCGATAAAACCCGCCCCTGCTTGTCCAAGTGCCTCACGCACCTGAGCTGCTTCAGTCTCAGGAACAAAGGAGACAAGCTTCTGCACTCCTTCTTCATGTAGCGGTGCCAGCACTTCTGTCTCTTTTAATTCAAGTGCTTCAGCTAGTAGGTCATTCACACCTCCCTTGGTGACATCGAGATTCGTATGAGCCGCATAGATCGTGATATCATGCTTGATTGCCATAGAGATGATCCGTCCATGGGCGGTGTCAAGATTCACTTGTTTCAGCGGCCTGAACAGCAGCGGATGGTGCGCAATGATCAAGTCCACCTTTTTATCCACCGCCTCTTCCATCGTCGCCTCGAGCACATCAAGGGCAATCATCACCCGCTTGACGGACTTATTCAGTGTACCAACCATCAAGCCGTTTTTGTCCCCTTCTACAGCATAGGACTTCGGAGAAAATTGTTCAAACTGCTGAATCAGCGTTTGTGCTTGTACCTCTTTCCTCAAAATAAAACCTCCCTAGCAAGTTTAATCTTCTCAAGCAGTTTCGCTTTCCGTGCCTCTGTTTCACTGCTTGTAGCCGCTCTTTCAAGTTGAGTGAGGACCTTTTCCCAATTTGCTAGCTCATGGCTCCATTTTTTCTGGAAGGCTTCATTGTGTTCCTTAAGCAAAATAGGGCCAAACAGCACTTTTTTTTCCGCCTCTTCCCTGTAAAGGCTATCGGCATCGCCACGCTCAGCGACGAGAATTTCGTAGACCTTGCCGTCTTCCTCGAGAATTTCTTCCGCTACAAGCGCCCAGTCATTGAGGCGGAGCCACGTGCGTATTGCATTTGCCGCGACATTTGGTTGGAGCACCAGGCGCTTGACCGTTGTTAATTTGCTCTTTCCCTCTTCCAGAATGGTTGCGATTAACGGGCCGCCCATGCCAGCTATGGCAACAGCATCGAAGGCTTCTCCCTCGCACACCACTTCAAGCCCATTTCCTCTGCGTACCTCAATCGCTTCCTCAAGTCCTAAGCGCTCGACTTGAGCCTTTGCTGATTCGTACGGACCTTTGTTCAATTCCCCGGCAACCGCTCGCATCTCCTTTTGCTGAAGGCAGAGATAGCAAGGCAGATAGGCATGGTCGGAGCCGATGTCAGCGAGCACACGAGCTTCTGTTAGAAAACGGGCAACGTGAAGCAATCTTTTGGACAGCTGACGTTCATTCATTCCATCCACCTCACTTCATCTAGACGGAAAAAGCGAAGGACACCTCCCTCGCTTTTTCGACGTTATTCAATTCCTTCGAGCAAGTACTGGGCAACAGCGTCCGCCTCTTCCGGCTGAAGATCGATTGCGGGCATGCTCCCTTGGCCGTTTAAAATAATATCAACAATTTCTTCTTGTGATAAGTCGAGAGAGGTGAGATCAGGACCCATTCCGCCAGTCAAATCACCGCCGTGACAACTAATACATGAATTCATGGCCGTTTCTTCGCCATAGGCAATCGGGTCATCAATGACGACTTCTTCCCCCTCATCGCCTTCGCCTGCTTCCTCTGCTTCTCTATCCGCACGTTGGTTAACACCCGCTGCTGAGAGCGCGACCATCAATACAACCCCGATAATAGCAATAATCGCAAAAGGAATTAATGGACGTCCTTTCATATTTGGTTAGCCCCCTTTTTCTTTAGTCTTTTCCATATGTAACAAAGCATGTAGTCAAGCAGTCGTTATTATTTTACTCGAAAAAAAGCTTTCTGAAAAGGGCTTCAGCATTATTTGCGAATTTTGTCATCGGTTTCAAAAAAGGGTGGATAGTTTTAGAAAATTCTGCACCAGCATTTGCATTCCGTTTCAGAAAACAGTAAAATAGAAGCAAGCGTTAAAAGAAAAAAAGCAAACGCTTGGTCCACCCGCTTTGGGTGAACCAAACGATGAAGAGCTCTTAATCTAAAAAGTCTTTAAGGCGCTTGCTTCGGCTAGGGTGACGAAGCTTACGAAGCGCTTTGGCTTCAATTTGGCGAATTCGCTCTCTTGTTACACCAAAGACTTTCCCTACTTCTTCGAGTGTCCGTGTACGACCGTCGTCTAAACCGAAACGAAGACGTAGCACATTCTCCTCACGATCTGTGAGCGTGTCAAGCACATCTTCCAACTGCTCTTTCAGCAGCTCATAAGCTGCGGCATCAGATGGAGCGAGTGCCTCTTGATCTTCAATGAAGTCTCCAAGGTGGGAATCGTCCTCTTCACCGATTGGCGTTTCAAGCGATACCGGCTCCTGAGCAATTTTCAAGATTTCGCGTACCTTGTCAGGCGTTAAATCCATTTCCTGTGCTACCTCTTCCGGCGTTGGCTCACGACCAAAGTCCTGCAGGAGTTGGCGTTGTACACGGATCAACTTGTTGATCGTCTCAACCATATGCACCGGAATGCGAATCGTTCTCGCCTGATCGGCAATGGCACGCGTAATGGCTTGACGAATCCACCAAGTCGCATACGTACTAAACTTAAAGCCTTTGTCGTAATCGAACTTCTCGACGGCTTTAATGAGACCCATATTGCCCTCTTGAATCAAGTCCAGAAAGAGCATGCCACGGCCTACATAGCGCTTAGCAATAGATACAACAAGGCGCAGGTTCGCTTCCGCAAGGCGACGCTTGGCTTCTTCATCGCCCTCTTCAATACGCTTGGCCAGCTCGATTTCTTCTGCTGCGGAAAGAAGATGCACGCGACCAATTTCTTTTAAATACATACGAACAGGGTCATTTATTTTAATGCCAGGAGGCACACTTAAGTCATTTAAGTCAAATTCTTCTTCTTTCTCTGTTTGCTGCATGCTTGGGGTTTCTTCGCCTGTCTCATTAATGAGATCAATGCCTTGCTCACCTAGGTATTCATAAAATTCATCCATTTGGTCAACATCTTGTTCAAACGCAGCCATTTTCTCTGTAATTTCGGCATACGTCAATACCCCGCGCTTTTTCCCAACTTCAACTAACTGTTCTTTTACTTGATCGATGGAGATCTCACCTTCCGTTACCGGACGTAGTGGTTTCTTTGCCATGCGATCCCCTCCTTCCAAAATTAACCTATCCCGTGCTTCTTACATGGAGAGCTCATTCTTACGCTGAAGCAGCTGAGCCATTTTTACGGGGTCTTGTTCTTTGATGGCCTCTCGCTGCTGTTCTTCTATTCGTACCCATTTTGGGTACTGTTCAATCCGTTTTATATAATCAGCAAGCTCTTCTTCTGAGCAGTCTTCCTTTACGTCCTGCATGGAAAGCTCCGCAGCAAGCTTTGCCAGCTGCCTGTCTTCCAGGCGTTCAATAAACTGCTCGGCGCTACCTTCCTCTTCTCTTGAATAGTAAGTTAGCATATACGCATAAAGAGCCTGATGTTCATCCACGTTAAACGCCTCTGTCAACTGCTCGCTCACCCGCCAGACCATCTCTATATCCTGAAGCATGTAGGTAAGCAAAATTCGTTCGGCCTTGATATGGGCAGGCGCGGGCCGATTGGCGCTATAGCCTTTCTTTGCTGTAGCTGCATTCGAGCGGTGCTGCTTGTTTCTGACCTGCCTTCCTCTTTCTTCGCTTCTTAGTCGCGAAAGTTCCTGCTTCAGCGCATCAAGCGAAAGAGAGAACTCTTCAGCGAGCCTGCGCAAATAATGCTCACGCTCCAGGTCACGCGGGCGGCCTGCAATGTGTTTAAGTACCTCTTCGATATAATTGAGCCTTTCTCCTTCATTCTGCAAGTTTTTTCCTTGACGTAATTGTTGCATGGTAAAAGACATCGAAGGCAGTGCGTCGTCATACACTTGCTTGCGAAATTGTTCTGGACCAAACTTGTGAACAAAATCATCGGGATCAAAGCCCTCCGTGAGCAAAGCGACTCGAACCTCGCAGCCAGCTTGCTCAAGAATCGGAATCGCCTTGCGTGCAGCTTCATTACCGGCCTTATCTCCGTCATAACAGAGAATCACCTCTTCTGCATTTCGGCGTAGCACTTTCGCGTGCGTCTCGCTAAGAGCTGTGCCAAGCGTAGCCACAGCGTTTTTGATTTCTGCGCCCCAAGCACTCATCGCATCCACGGCGCCTTCGAAAAGAACCGCTTGGTTTCGCTTACGAATGCTAGGACGAGCTAAATGCAGGTTAAACAAGGTTTTATTTTTTTGGAAGATCGGCGTCTCAGGCGTGTTCAAGTACTTAGGCTGACCTTCGCCGATCAGGCGGCCACTAAAGGCTATCACATTTCCCTTTCCATCACAGATCGGAAACATCAACCTGCTGCGAAAGAGATCGTAGTAACCGCCTGCGTTCTTACGGTTTACGATCAGCCCTGCTTCTTCCATTACCGAAAGATCAAGACGGTTCTTCTCTAGAATCGTGGCAAGTGCTTCCCACTTGTCTGGAGCAAAGCCGATCTGGAAGACCTCAATCAATTCCTCCGAAAACTGACGCTCCTCGGCATAGACACGCCCCGCTGCCCCTTCCTGTGTAAACTGCATGATGTCGCGGTACATCGAAGCCGCAAGCTCATGACCTTGCTTCATTTGCCTGTTTAATTCATTCTTCTCGTTAGTTTGCTGATTTCCAGAAGGGACCTCCGGCAGCTCAATTTGTGCCCGACTTGCGAGCGTTTGAACGGTTTCCACGAACGACCAGCCCTCAAGGTCCTGCAAAAACGTAAACACATTCCCTCCTGCCCCGCACCCAAAGCAATGGTAGAGCTGCTTCTTAGGGGATACGGAAAAAGACGGCGTGTTCTCTCCGTGAAACGGGCACAGTCCCCCGTACCCTCCTCCTTGTTTCTTCAGCTGTACATAATCACTGATGACATCAACAATGTCCGTTGCTTGTCGAACCTCTGCAAGTGTATCTTCTGGTATCCGATACGTCATTCGCGTTCACCCTCGTATTGACCTAATCCAGCTTGCTTTCCTTCCAAGATTCGTGCTAAGGCAAGCGAAAATGCCTCGCGATCGCTCTTTGTGTAACGCTTCGGCCCTGCTGTTTTGCGTCCGGCCCGCCTAGCTTTTTGTGAGAGGTAGCGAGATTCCAGCATCGCCATCATCTCCTGGTCCTTATACACCAAGCCTTTGGGTGAAAGGGTGTCGATTTGTTTCGCTACGAGCACTGAAGCGAGCGCATGATCCTGGGTAATGCAGACATCCCCGGCTTTAATCGACCTCAGGATGTGAAGGTCAACGGCTTCCTTATCAGAATCCACAATGGCCATACGCACGTCTTTCGGCAACTCCATCATATGAGCATAAGAAAAGACAAATACCATTCGTTGCTCATACTCTCGTCCCAGAGCAATAATTTCCTCTTTAACGGGACATGAGTCGGCGTCGACATAAATGAAAGACTGATTTCTTTTCGTCATAACCTACGATTCAACAACTCCTTGTTAAATTCCTGCTTCCATTGCCGAAAAAAAACAAACCTTGTCGAACAAGTGAACAAACGATCCTCCATCCCTATCATTGCCAAAAAAATAGAAATGAGTCTTGACTTTTAAAATTTATTTGTTCTCACACTAAAATATACGTAAAATCATTTTTTCCATAAGCAAAAAACAATCACAACCACTTATTATACGTAAAAATGACCCATTTGAACAGCGATAAGTCTTAAAGCACCTTACGTTTGTTTAAGGTGCTTTTTGAATGGCTTGTTTTTCGTCAAGCCCGACGGAACATGCTTGATATCAAATTCGCCGTTTCTTCAACCGCCTTGCTGGAGACATCAATGACTGGGCACCCAATTCTCTCCATAATCTCTTCTGCATACATCAGTTCTTCTTTAATCCGATCGATATTGGCATAATTGGCTTCTGATTTTAGACCTAGCGCTTTCAGGCGCTCTGCACGAATGCCGTTCAGCTTTTCGGGGCTTATCTTTAACCCGATGCACTTCTTCGGCGAGATTTTAAATAACTCTTCTGGCGGTTCCACTTCTGGCACAAGAGGGACGTTTGCTACCTTCAAACGTTTGTGCGCTAAATACTGAGATAGCGGCGTCTTTGAGGTGCGCGAAACGCCGATAAGCACAACATCCGCAAGAATAATCCCTCTTGGGTCGCGCCCATCATCATACTTTACGGCAAATTCAATCGCCTCGACCTTTCGGAAGTAATCTTCGTCCAACCTGTAAATGAGACCTGGTTCGTAGCGCGGTTTTTCTTGGGTAATATCGTTGATTTTCTCAAGCATCGGACCAATAATATCAACGGTTTCCACCTTTGCTTGGCTTGCGCATGCAAGCAGATATTCCTTCATTTCCGGTACAACAAGCGTGAAAGCAATGAGCGCCTTTGCTTTTTGTGCGAGCATGACCACTTCATGAATCGTACCCTTGTCCTCAACGTAAGGAATCCGTCTAATCTCTAACCCTGATCCGTTGAACTGGCTTACGGCGGCCTTTACCACAAGTTCCGCCGTTTCCCCGACAGAGTCTGAAACGATGTACACGACGAATTGATCTGCATTCTCTCCCATAAGCATACTCCTTTAGATCTTTGAATTAATCGACCGTATCATCACTTGCGAGATCTACTAAAAGCGATGTAATGTTTGTTTTTGTTACACGTCCAACAACCTCAAGTCCAGAACCACTCTCTACCTCACGCACAATCGGCAGTCCGTCAATTTGCCGTTGAATGAGCTTTTGCGCGACTTCGATAATGGAATCTCCCCGCTTACACACGGTGATGTTAGGCATCCGTGTCATGATCACGCTGACCGGTACGGCTTCAAGCGATTGGCCGCCAAGACTCGCTCGGAGCAAGTCTTTACGAGAAACAACGCCTGCAAGAGTTGCTTCATCATCCACGACAAAAAGCGTTCCACAGTCCTCTAGGAACATCGTGCAGATGGCCTCATAGACGGAAGATGACTGCTCGACAACGACCGGCCTCGATTGATAATGATGGACAGCAACATTTTTTACTTTTTCCGATAAAAGCTGTGAATCTTTTTTTCCTGTGTAGTAATAGCCTACGCGCGGCTTCGCGTCCAGGTATCCAGCCATGGAGAGGATGGCTAGATCTGGACGTAGCGTTGCTCGCGTTAAGGAAAGTTTTTCTGCAATTTGTTCACCAGTAATCGGTCCATTTTCCTTTACAATGTCTACAATTTGCTGCTGTCTCTTAGATAGTTCGATCAGTCTCACCGCCCTTTTTATGAAAGGAACTACAGAGCGCCGTAGATGCGACACCCTATCCTCTAAGCAAAAACGAGTTGCCGAAAGTCAGCAAAGGAGCGAATGGAAACGGCAAGACGCTCGAGAAGCGCGAGGCGATTTTTCCTTACGGCTTCATCTTCAGCCATCACCATCGTCGTATCAAAGAACGCATGAATCACCTCTTCGCATTCTGCTAGCACACGAAAGGCGGCATAGGCATCGCCAACGGACCAAGCCTGCTGAAGAGCGGACTCGACCTGCACCGCCGCTGCTAACAGATCACTCTCTTGCTGATTTTCAAAATACGTCTCGGAAACGGCTGCGGTTCCACCGCTCTTCTCCGCCAAGTTTGTGACGCGACTTAGCGCCTCAACGCTTCTTTTAAAAGATCCCTCTCCAGCCTTGTTTGTTAAAAGCTCACTCTTTGAAAACAGTGTATACACATCGACATGCGGTGAAGCAAGGACCGCATCGACCGCGTCATAGCGGTGGCCCTTTTCCATAAACACATGCTTCAATCGAGAAGCAAAAAATTCGCCTAGTGCTTTCTTGGTATCTTCGACGCTTGCCTTCATAAATCCTTTCCGCTCGATTGAACGCAAGGCTTCATCGACCAATGTCTCTATTTTGATTGGCAGTTTCCAAGCAAGCAAGATTTGTACAATCCCTGTTGCTTGACGGCGCAGCGCGTATGGATCTTGCGAGCCCGTCGGAATAAGCTCAATGGCAAAACATGAAGCAATCGTATCGATTTTATCAGCGATGGAGAGCACGGCCCCGGCGGGTGCTTTCGGTGTCTCATCTCCCGCAAAGCGCGGCAGATAATGCTCGAAGATCGCGTTAGCCACAGCCGGATCTTCTCCTGCCTTTAAGGCGTATTCTTCACCCATTCGTCCTTGTAGTTCCGGGAACTCTCCCACCATATGTGTGGTAAGGTCAAACTTCGCAATTTCAGCCGCGCGCGTTGCTGTGGCAGCCGTCGTACGATCTACCTTCAGGTGTTGGGCGATCTTCGTCACCAACTCCTTTGTGCGCTGAACCTTTTCTCCTGTAGTGCCGATGTCCTCATGAAAAACGATGGCATCGAGCTTTGCTACCGCGTCTTCAATCGTTCGCTTCTGATCTTCCGCGTAAAAGAAAGCGGCGTCGGCCAAGCGAGCGCGAAGCACCTTTTCATTCCCTTTTGCCACGTTTTCAAGGGCGTGGGCATTGCCGTTTCGTACCGTAATGAACTGTGGCAAGAGCGTACCGTTTTTTTCCTCTACGGGAAAATAACGCTGGTGTTCACGCATCGTGGTAATCAACACTTCTTTGGGCAAATCCAAAAAGGTGGTGTCAAAAGACCCCGCTAGAGCCGTTGGGTACTCCACAAGGTTCGTGATTTCCTCAAGCAGGTCTTCGTCAATAGGAACGACCCAGTCATGTTTGTTTTCGAGCACACGAACCTGGTCACGGATCATTTGCTTTCTCTTTTTGGCATCAGCGACCACATAGTCGTCGGCTAGGCGATTGACGTAATCTTCTGGATGCGTAATCTCGAGGCGCGAGCCAAGAAAACGATGGCCGTATGTTTGGTTGCTTGTCTCGATATCGGTAATAGAAAACGGAACGACCTCCGAGCCGTATAAGGCGACAAGCCAACGAATCGGACGAGCAAAACGCAGCTCATACGTATTCCAGCGCATGTTTTTTCCAAACGTTAGACTCGTAATGACTTCTTTTAGCTCCGGCAACAGTGTCGTCGTATACGAGCCAGCTGCGAATGTCTTGGCAAAAACGTAGTCGACCCCTTTGACCTCTTTAAAGGTAAGGTCGTCCGTACTCACCCCTTGGCCGCGAGCGAAGCCTTGGGCGGCTTTCGTCCAGTTTCCGCCTTCATCAAGGGCAATCTTTTTCGCCGGCCCTTTGGACTCCCCCTTCTGGTCCGGTTGCTTCTCAGCAAGGCCAGTGACCACGACGGCAAGACGACGGGGCGTTGCATAGGACATGATTGATTCATAGTTCAAGTCTTTTCCATTCAGCCATTTCTCAATTCGCTCCTCAAGTTGCAAGCGAGAAGTGGCGACAAACCGTGCCGGCAGTTCCTCCAGTCCAATTTCCAAAAGCAGTGGCTTAGTTGTCATCAGAGATTCCCTCCTTTTTCAGCATCGGAAACCCGAGTCGCTCACGTTCTTCCAAATAAAGACGAGCCGCTTTTCTGGCAAGCGTTCGTACACGCCCAATGTACCCCGTGCGTTCCGTTACAGAAATCGCTCCCCTAGCGTCGAGCAGATTAAAGCTATGTGAACATTTCAAGATGTAATCATAGGCCGGGAAGACTAGTTGCTCATCGAGGGCACGGCTCGCTTCCTGTTCATAAGTGGCGAAGAGGGAGAAAAGCATCGTTGTATCCGAAATTTCAAACGTGTACTTGGAGTGCTCGTATTCCGGCTGAAGAAAGATGTCGCCGTATGAGAAGCCTTCTACCCATTCCAGTTCAAAGACGTTCTCCTTGTCCTGAATGTAAGAAGCAAGTCGCTCAATGCCGTACGTAATTTCGGCTGAAACCGGGTTCGCCTCCAGACCACCCACTTGTTGAAAATACGTAAACTGGGTAATCTCCATCCCGTCAAGCCACACTTCCCAGCCAAGGCCCGCACAGCCGAGGGTTGGGTTCTCCCAGTTGTCTTCCACAAAGCGAATGTCATGTTCCAGCGGGTCAATCCCAAGCGCTTTAAGGCTATCCAGATAAAGCTCCTGGATATTAATGGGAGAGGGTTTCATCACGACCTGAAACTGATGGTGCTGATAAAGACGATTCGGGTTCTCTCCGTATCGACCGTCAGACGGCCGTCTAGAAGGCTCCACATAAGCAACATTCCACGGTTCCGGGCCGATGGTGCGTAACAACGTGAACGGACTCATCGTGCCCGCTCCTTTTTCTGTATCATAGGCATTCATAATCATGCAATTTTGCTTCGCCCAGTAGGACTGAAGCGTCAAAATCATTTGCTGGACATTCATCGTTCTTCCTCCCGATCACGTAATGAGCCCGAATGAGGCGTTTGCCTTGAGCTAGACAAAAAGCTCTCGTCCCTACGCCTTATTCGGCGTAGGGACGAGAGCGATTAGCCCCGCGGTTCCACCCTACTTACCTGTGCAGTGTACACAGATCACTTTTTTCCGTTTTGTGCTTAGGAAATGCCTTTCGCACACGCGACGATTCTCTAGCTTTCACCATCCTAGAGTCGCTTTAAACCGCTACCGCTCGGCTTTCTTTTCCCTCAGACGCACCTATGTTAGTTGTTTTTACTTTACCGTTATTACGCTTATTTGTCAAGGCGAAACGCGTTCGCATCAAGCTTTTCTATCTGCTCGAGAAAACGTCTCGTTTTTAGTTGGACACCAACATAGTCATCGTAATAGTGATGAATGATCGTCTTTACTTTGTTTTTCGTTTCTGGCTTTACGGAAATACGTCCAAGCCGCTGGATCTCTACATAGTAAAACAAACGAAGCAACTTTGCCAGCTGCAAGGAAACGGGATAGGCCCGCTCATCTTCCGCACGGCACCGCGTGCACAGAAAGCCAGCAAACGAGATCGAGAACGCCACGGGGTCACGCTCCGTCGACTTGCAAGAAGCGCAGCAATCAAGCTCTGGTTTCGCTCCAGCAATTGTAAGCATTTTCATATCCATGATGCGAGCGAGCACTTCTGGATCGATGCCATCGTTTAGCTGGCGTAAGGACAGCACGAGCCAGTCGAAAAGGAACATATACACCTTTTTCTCTTCCGTTAACTTTTCAACCAACTCTACAATATAGGAAGCATAAGCCGAAACCAGAACGTCCGACTGCAATAGTTTAAATGAGGCGATTGCCTCTCCTTGACTTAGCGAACCCAACCCTTGCCCTTGGTAATACAGGAACGTTCCATAAACAAAGGGCTGTGTAATCGCTGAGAAGCGACTGCTTGGCTTCTTCGCCCCTTTTGCGATAACGGCTACTTTGCCAGCTTCCTTCGTATAAAGTGTAATCACTTTATTGGTTTCTCCATAATCAATCGTTTTGAGTACAACAGCTTCTACTTTTTTTAGCACGATATCCCCTTGTCTTGCGCATGTGTCAAAATGTTGCCGGGTCCGCAGTCTCCCGTTCATCACCATCAAGTTCTTCGCTTTCGATTGAATCACGTTCAATTTGCTTAATAATCAAGTACGTATCAAGATTGCCTGTCTTCGAAAAGACCTTCCAAGATAAATCAAGCATGGAAAACGCCACCCTTCGTTTGTAAAGCTAATTTCATTTGTATTTTGAGCCTAGACTGCGCCGGTCATGCCATGGAAAAATTGTTAATTGGCCGCGCTTGACTTTATAGAGTTTGTTATATTTTCCAACTATAGTTCTATCATAATCCAGCGCCGTAAAAAAAACAATGGGCAAACGCCTAGTTGGGAAAGGAGCTCACGCTAAAAGGCAAATGATCTCAGAAAGTGCGTCCTCTCACATGAACAGCACCGTGTACAAGAAAGGGCCCCACCGATATCAAAGAAGCCCTTAAGATCTCTTAGATCCTAGGAGCTTCTTTTCTTAATTAGTATTCATCTTCGCGAAAGCCGAAGTCTCGGAGCTGTGTCGGCTTGTTGCGCCAGTCTTTTTGCACCTTCACCCAGAGTTCCAGAAACACATCGGAACCGAGCAGGGCTTCGATATCGCTGCGAGCCAGTTGACCGATTTCCTTCAACATCGCCCCCCGTTTGCCAATAATAATCCCTTTTTGCGAGGAGCGCTCAACGATGACGGTGGCCCCGATATAGAGCTTTCCATTCTCCCGATGTTTCATTTGTTCAATAACGACCGCTAAAGAGTGAGGGATTTCTTCACGTGTTAAGTGGAGCGCCTTCTCACGAATCAACTCGGCAACAACAAAGCGTTCTGGGTGATCCGTGATTTGATCGCTTGGGTAGTACTGCGGTCCTTCCTCCATGTAGCTAACCACTTGCTCCATCAACGTAGGAACATTGTGTCCTTCAAGGGCGGAAACGGGGACAACTTCAGCAAAATCATGGCGATCCCTGTAGGCAGAAATCACTTCAAGAAGCTTGTCCGGATGAACCTTATCAATCTTATTGACGATCAGAAAGACAGGTGTGTCCGTTTCTTTCAGGCGATCGATAATGAACTGTTCGCCGGGACCAAATTTGGCATCCGCCTCAATCACATATAAAATTAAGTCCACTTCTTTGAGCGTGTTCCCGGCAATTTTCATCATGAAGTCGCCAAGCTTGTGCTTAGGCTTATGAATTCCAGGCGTATCAATAAAAACCACCTGGGCCTCGTTTGACGTGAACACCCCTTGAATTTTATTTCGCGTCGTCTGGGGTTTATCCGACATAATCGCAACCTTTTGACCGATTACACGGTTTAAAAGCGTCGACTTTCCTACATTCGGGCGTCCAATAATGGAGACAAACCCTGATTTAAACGGTTCGCTTTCAGTTGTCATACATATCCTCCGCTTTAAAATAACCTGGTAATAGGGCTTGAACGCTTGTCTTCGTCCATTTGCCCTCTAAATTGCTTAAGTACACGGGCATTGCCGGCTCACAGAGCTCGACCATCACTTGCCTGCATGCTCCGCACGGCGCAATTGGCTCTGGTGTATCGCCCACCACAGCAATCGCCCGAATCCTCCTATTCCCTTCGGAGTAGGCTTTAAATAGCACCGTCCGCTCAGCGCAGTTTGCTAAACCATAGGAAGCATTTTCAATGTTCGCGCCACGGATCATCGTCCCGTCTTCAAGTAAAAGAGCTGCGCCAACAGCAAACTTTGAATAAGGCACGTAGGCATACGTTCTTGCTTTCACCGCTTCTTTCATTAGAGCGTCCATTTCCATTCGCCCTCCTTCTTCCCGCCCCTTTCAAAAAAGAGCAACCATGGGTGGAATAAATATGAGTAATCCGATACCGATCGCGAACAAGCAGAAGACAAACACAGCAGCCGCCGCCACATCTTTTGCTCGCTTAGCAAGCGGGTGATAGTCCTCGGAGACAAGATCGACCGTTCGCTCGATCGCCGTGTTCATGATTTCTAGCGTCAGCATCCCACCTACAACGAGTAACAGGATGAGCCAATGGGCAAGAGGAATGTTCAGAAGAAATCCTAGAGTGAGAACCACCACACCCGCAACAAGATGGATTTGCATATTTTGCTCATTCTTGACCACATGAAGGAGCCCTTCAAACGCGAAGCGAAACGAGCGGAGCAGCCGTCTACCTCCTCTACGATTTCGATCTTCCAAGCCCATAAGACTGCAAAATCTCCTCTTGTTTAGTGAACATGATCACCTCATCCTCTGCGTTCCTATGGTCATACCCAAGCAAATGAAGAAACCCGTGCACGGTTAAAAACGCAAGCTCCCGCTCGTAGGAATGCCCATACTCTTCCGCCTGCAAGGCAATTCTTGGCACGGAAATAATAATATCCCCAAGAAGGTTAGGCATTCCCTCTGACCAATCAAAAGAGACCTCCTCCTCGCCCGCTTCATTTAACGCGAATGAGAGAACATCCGTCCCACGATCGATGCCGCGATGCTCCTTGTTTAGCTGATGGATCGCCTCATCATCGACAAACGAGACAGAGATTTCACTCTCGTTTTGCACCACTTCTGTTTTCGCGGCATGGATCAGTACCTCCTGCACAAGCGCGAGCTGTGCTTCTTCAAGCGTATTGGTTTCATCGAGGACCTCTACATCCAGCATTAATTTTCCTCCTTTCCTTTTTCATCTGGGTACTCAATTCGTTGATGAAAGGTTCCTTTTAGCGTTTCGCACATGGACACTTTGATGTCATTGAGTTCTTTTAGCGTTAAATCCGACTCATCAAACTGACCATCTTCGAGTTTATCTTTAATGATTTTATCCACAAGCATCTCCATTTTATCCGGCGTTGGCTTTTGCATAGAACGAACAGCTGCCTCGACGCTGTCAGCAATAGAGATAACAGATGTCACCTTTGTCTGCGGCTTTGGCCCCGGGTAGCGAAACTGTGATTCAGGCTGAGGCTGCTCAGAGTCTTGATTGGCTTTATGGTAAAAGAACTTCAGCAAGCTCGTGCCGTGATGCTGCTCAGCAATATCGACAATCTCTTGCGGCATCTTGTGCTCTCGGAGGAGCCTCGCCCCGTCATACGGATGCGAGATAATGATCGTCTTTGAGAGCTGCGGCGAAATTTTATCGTGCGGATTCTCTCCCTTGAACTGGTTCTCAATAAAGAAATGGGGTCGTCTCGTCTTACCGAGATCATGGTAATAGGCCCCTACACGAGCCAGAAGCCCATTCTCGCCGAGCTTTTCACAAGCGGCTTCCGCCAAATTGCCAACGACGACGCTATGATGATACGTCCCCGGCGCCTCCGTTAATATTTTTCGCAAAAGAGGATGGTTTGGATTTGAAAGCTCAATCAAACGAGAAACGGAAAGAATGCCAAATCCTGTTTCAAAGAACGGCAGAAGGCCAATCGTAAGCACAGAGGCGACGATGCCTGAGAGAAGACCAGCACCTAATTGCATCCCTACCTCTACCCATCCTCCTTGTGTACTTTTAACAAATAGCAAACATAGCACTGTTAGCACATTCGTACCCGCAACCAAAAGACCCGCCGTTAAAATCCGCGTCGGTTTATTTGATGTGTTCAAAAAGAAGGTAGCGGTTAAAGAGCTCGCCAAGATGTACAGTCCGTACGTAAAGGCAAACGTGCTTGCGGAATCATGGTTGTAAAACACGCTTCCAACAATCGCAAAAATCACACTCGTTAAAATCGCCAGTCGCGTGTGAATTAGAAGCGTTAATAACATCGCCCCTGCCGCAACCGGAACGACAAAGCCTAACCCAGTAACGCCAAACATGGTTTCCATGAAACTAAAAAGCTTCAAAATGAGAAGCATTAACGAGAAGACAATCGCATACATCAGCAAATGCGAGCGGTTCGCCGTCACCGTCGTCCGTGATTCGCGCATGAAATAAACGAGCATGCCCATAATGATGAGCACGAGCAGGCCCAAACCGATGTATGGGTAGACGACAAATGATTCATCGAGCAAGCCGACAAGGCGCAGCTGCTCATAGACATCGCGGTTAATCACATCCCCCTCCGCGACAATGAGTTCGCCCTCGCGAATCAGCACAGGTTCTACGGCTTCTGCTGCCTCCTGCTGCTGTTCTTGTGTGGCCTCAGCATCATAGATATAGTTCGGAATAATCGACGTCTGCACGACCTCATTGACCGCTGCTCGAAGATTTGCATTAAGGGAGGGTAGAGAAGAAATTTGCGCTTCAGCCTCTTCCTGCACTTCTTGCAAATCGCTGACGCCAATTTGACCGCTCATTGCTTCATGCAGCGCATTGGTCGCCGCTTCTTCAGCGAAATCGAGTTGGGCCTCAGAGGCCGTTAAAAACGCTTCAAGCGTGCTTTCTGAAAGGTCCGCGTTCGCTTGGTTGGAGAGAACCTCTCGAACCGAATCTAGCTGGTCTTCAAGAGGCGGCGGGGACTCCACATCCCCTTCACTTTCTTCTTCTGCGTCTTCTTGGACTTGACCGATGTATGCAAAAAGATCTTTGACTTGAGTAACTTGGCGTTGTTCATATTCTCGTTTTTGTTCATACGACGAACCCACCGCGGACACGGCCTCATTCCGCCTCTGCTCCGTTTTTTCCGTATTCTCTACCGTTAAGGGGGAACGAATATCCTCCGTCGCTTGTTCAGATAAATGAACATCCAAACGCTCCGGGATCACATTGTCTAACATCAGCACATACATTAAAATGGCGAGCATGGAAAGAATGACCGCTCTTATGGACCGTTGATGCTTCTTTTTTTTCCACCAGCCCCCATGAGGCTTTTCTTTCTTATCCATTCCATCACCCCCTTCCCTTGTTTAAACGTGCAATCCGAAAAGCGCAGGCGGGTCGCTTAGAAGCGCAAATTTTGGAGGGCCTGCACGAGAAATCCCGATCTTGGATTTCGGTGCAGGACTGAAAAATCTTGACGCTTCTACCCGCCGGAGCTAGACAATCCGAAAAGCGCAGGCGGGTCGCTCAGAAGCGCAAATTTTGGAAGGCCTGCACGAGAAATCCCGACCTTGGATTTCCGGGCAGGACTGAAAAATCTTGACGCTTCTACCCGTCGGAGCTAGAAAAAAGAGAGACCCACACGACTACTGTGCCGGGTCTTGCTCATAGGCTTGCAGAATGCGTTGGACCAATATGTGTCTAACTACGTCAGCCGCTTGCAGATGGACAACTCCAATGCCGCGAACATTCTCCAGTCGCGTTAAAGCGCCCCTCAGGCCAGACTGCTTGCCTCTTGGTAAATCCACTTGCGTAAGATCGCCGTTTATCACCATCTTCGAGCCAAACCCTAGACGCGTGATGAACATTTTCATCTGTTCCTGTGTTGTATTCTGCGCTTCATCCAAAATCACGAAGGCGTCGTCCAGTGTCCGACCACGCATATAGGCAAGCGGAGCCACTTCAATTGTACCGCGCTCCATTAAGCGAGCGGTATGTTCGACGCCGAGCACCTCGTGTAGGGCATCATAAATCGGACGCAAATAAGGGTCGACTTTTTCCTTCAAGTCTCCCGGCAAAAACCCTAGGCTTTCCCCAGCTTCAATGGCTGGTCGCGTCAGAACAATCCGCTGCACTTGTCCTTCTTTTAAAGCAGAGACAGCCAACACGACGGCAAGATAGGTCTTTCCTGTACCTGCAGGCCCTACACCAAAGACCATGTCATGCTTTTTGATCTGCGTGACATAGTAGCGCTGGCCAAGTGTCTTCGCTTGAATGTCTTTGCCTTTCACCGTGGTTGTAATTTTTTCAGTATATAGGTCTTGAAGCTCCGCGAGTTTTCCTTCCGCTTCAAGCTGTATGGCATAATTCACATCCCGTTCGGTCAGCGGGACCTGATCTTGAATTAAATCCGTTAGTGCGTGGACCACTCGAGTCGCTCTCTGAATATTCTCACGCTCACCCTTGGCAAGAATTTCTCCGCCGCGTGTCACAAGCGTGACATTCAGCTCTTCTTCCAACCGTTTTAAGTGAGCATCCTTTGGACCAAACAAGCTTTGCGTTGCTCGTGCATCCTTCATTTCTAGGTAAATCGTAGATGTTTCAGACAATCGCCTCAGTCTCCTTGAATGATTGGTTTTTCTTCCGTTATCTCTTCTAAAACTTGGTAGTGGATCCTCACTTGAACTTTATCATGTTCAACAGCCTCTTGCAAAATATGCTCTGATTTAATTTCGGCATCATCCGGTAATTTCCCTTTTAATTCCTCGCGCGCTCGTTCCTTCGCCACATTGATCGCTTCCTCTTCTGTATACGTCCGCGTGAAGCTCAACGTTTCCCGCTCCTCTGCTTTTTTAAGCTGAAGAGGGAGACGATAGCCAAACAAGTGAGCATCTGTTTCACTTTCAAAGGTCTCTGATTCCTCATAGCCCGGGTCTCGGAAGCCCCAGAACGGAAGGTCAAATCCACCGACGGACAACATCCGCTTTGTTTTCTGTTCTCCTGTCATGGACGTGAACGTGTTTTCAAACGGAACGCTTACAGTTGAAGTGTACCACACTTCGCCAATCACCGTCGCCTTTGCGGCCACTGTTTGTTCGTGTCCTTCTCGTCCAATATGGCCAGACACGAGCACGTCCCCTTTTTCAACAAAATCGTTTTGGTTTTTCACGGCATGACCGTCCTCAACAAACATTTGCTGAATCACGGCTTTTTTCGAGGCGACCAAATCTCTCGGGCTTAACAGTTCTTCTCTTTCTTGACGGACCTGTTCTACGACCTCAAACTCAAAGGTCGTCCCTTTTTTACGCACACCGATCCACGTCGCTTCATCTATTTCTTCTGTAATAAGTCGCTGTACCTCGTCTGGTGCTGGCAAGGAAAACCGGAAGGCACCAGGTTTGATCCCCATCTCATCTACATGCTTGCGTAGCTCCTCCTCCACACTCGGGGAAGCCCCTTTCACTTGAATGCCCCATACCATATTAGCCGCCATAAGCATCAAACCAAGAAAGAGGAGCAGCCCCACCGCAAACCCTGACCTCGTCCCCATTTTTCTTAAAAAGAAGGGAACGCCTCTCCTTTCTTTGAATCTCACTTTGCACTCTGTTTGCTTTAGGATCGGTTTGAGTTCTTTCACCGCCTTCAATTGGACATAGAACCTCAGCTTGTTCGCCTCTACATGGCTCACATTCCAAATATGAATGTTTTGCTTCATGCAAGCGTTCAGGACCTGTTCCGGGTACCGCCCTTCTATTTCCACACGTACATAGCCTTGCATTCCGACAAGATAATCATTCCGCACACCGCACTCCCCCTTGCTATGTATTGGCAGGATCCTTCTCGATAAATTGGACGTGCTCAATGGTCCCTTCCAGCAACAGTTCCTCGGGCAAGATCGTCTTTAGCACAAACCCATTCCCTTTAATTAAGAGCTGCCCTTCTTTAAGCAGCAAACGGAGCTCCTCGTTTGAAAACCGCAGCACCCCACGATGATTTTCGATATATATGTGAAGCTGTCCAATCATGGTTATTCTCGGCAAATCCATCATCACATCTGCGGGAAGCTGCATGTGATGAGTAACCCAGCGCTTCATTTGACTCGCAACCTTTTTCACGCAGCATACCCCCTCATACACTGAGTCTATGTGGGCGTAGTCACAATTAGCACTGTAAGAATGAAAGAGAAGGGGTCGTCAGTCCCTAGCTTACGAATGAAGGTCCAAAAAGCGCAGGCGCCCTGCTCACGAGCGACAAGTTCTGGAAGAACGGCTATATCAAGCCCGTTTTTTGGCTTGATCTGGCGGTCTGAAGAAACCTCGAGCGAGTGGGCGCCAGAGCTAGACAATACCGAAATGCGCAGGCGGGTCGCTCAGAAGCGCAAATTTTGGAGGGCCTGCACGAGAAATCCCGACCTTGGATTTCCGGGCAGGACTGAAAAATCTTGACGCTTCTACCCGCCGGAGCTAGACAACCCGAAAAGCGCAGGCGGGTTGCTTAGAAGTGCGAATTTTGGAGACCCGATAAAAGAAATCCCGACCTTGGATTTCGTTATCGGGGTGAAAAATCCGACGCTTCTACCCGCCGGAGCTAGACAAAAAAACCGGCACGCATCCAATTGGATGCGTGCCGGTGTGACGATTTATACGTTTCGATGTCTTGGTCTGGCGTGAGGATGCTGTCGCGATTTTGGCGGTCCTAAAACTTCAGCCCAGACCACACCTTTCATCACTTCGCTGTTAGAAAGTTGATTCAAACGCAAATCAAGACGATTGGTTGAACTGGATGGATTACGCTCAAGCTGAACCTCCTCGCCAATCGCTCCAACGACAGTTTCGGTAAGCTCTTTGTTCCTGGAACGCACGTGCTCTAAACGCTCGTACATGTCCCGTTGAGAAGCCACGCTGTCTGACTCGTTTTCTTCTGCTGGGCGACCAAGCGGCCCTGAAGGCGAGGGGCCAGCAGGAGAATTAGGTTTCGAGGAGGATTCTTCCTTGGGCTCAGATGCACTTGGAAAAAAATCCTCCCATCTAATCTCTCGCTCCTGTCGTTGCTCTGCCTCCTGCGGCTGTGACTGGCTCTCGGACTGACTGTTTTGGTTCATTCTTGCGAAGAAACTGATCAACCCACCAACAATCAGGATGATCAAAAACAAATTCGACATGATAAAATCCATGGAAAGCAACCTCCCTTACTTCGGTTGGTTAATTGTTCCGATTTCTAGGGTCTCCTTCTGGATAATTGTTATCTTTTCCTTCCCCAGAAGCTTTGCTAATCGAATCTCTCATGTCCGTATCAGCGACCACGTTTTGATAGTTCATATAATCCATAACGCCCATATGACCTTGACGAAGCGCTTCAGAGAGAGCCATCGGAACTTCCGCTTCCGATTCAACCACTTTCGCGCGCATCTCTTCGACACGTGCTCTCATCTCTTGTTCTTGAGCTACGGCCATGGCCCGACGCTCTTCGGCTTTCGCCTGAGCAATCTTCTTATCTGCCTCAGCTTGGTCGGTTTGTAGTTCGGCCCCAATGTTTTTACCGATGTCAATATCAGCAATATCAATCGAAAGAATTTCAAAGGCCGTTCCTGAATCAAGCCCTTTAGAAAGAACGGTTTGCGAAATCAAATCAGGGTTCTCAAGTACTTTCTTATGATCATCTGACGACCCAATGGTTGATACAATTCCTTCCCCGACACGGGCGATAATCGTATCTTCACCGGCACCACCGACTAAGCGGTCAATGTTCGCACGAACCGTGATTCGAGCTTTCGCCTTTACTTCAATCCCGTCCATGGCCACCCCGGCAATAAACGGCGTTTCAATCACTTTCGGATTAACGCTCATTTGTACGGCTTCCAATACATCACGACCGGCAAGGTCAATCGCTGCCGCCCGTTCAAAGGAAAGTTCAATATTGGCGCGCTGGGCCGCAATAAGCGCATTAACAACGCGATCCACGTTCCCGCCTGCAAGGTAATGACCTTCCAAGCGTGCTGTATTCAAATCAAGACCCGCCTTTACCGCCTTAATCAGCGGAGTCACAACACGACGTGGAATCACTCGGCGTAGCCTCATTCCAACAAGTTCAAAGATGCCGACTTTAACCTTTGCGGAAACCGCCGAAATCCACAAACCCACTGGTACAAAGGCAAACAGAACAACGAGTAAAACAATTGCCGCTGCTATGACAAGCAGCGTAATAATCGTTGTCGAATCAATAGTATCCATCTTCCTACTCCTCCTTCTTTCATCCTAAAAAATACCCTCAAGGCAAACGAAATATGCACATCAACGGAGCGTTCTTTAAACTCCGGCTGCGGCTTACTACCCCGACTGCCAAGCAACACAATCGCGTTACTCTCCCGAACCTCCTCCTTCGTTAGTTGATTCAGCCAGCTCAAGCGCCCGAACAACCACGCGTGAACCTGATGTATAGACAATCTTAAGCAAACTGCCTTGTTCAATATAGCCTCCTTCAGAGACAACGTCAAGCCGCTCATCCCCAAAGATGGCTGTTCCAGCTGGGCGGAGCTTCGTGAGTGCCCGCCCCTCTTTTCCAACTAACTCTCTCTTCGTTTCACTACTCACATACCCCTTTTCGCTACTGAATTCCTCATTCAGAACGAGCTTCTTCCAAGGTCCTCGATCTCCAAAATAAACGAAGAGAACCACCGCAGCAGCAATCGTGACAACAACGGCGATCGCAACAGAGAAAATCATAACCGTCGTGGAGAACGAGGCCATCAAAAGGCCCCCGACCACTAGGCCAGCGCCTAGAATGCCGAATATCCCAAAGCCGGGGGCAAAGGCTTCTACGCCGAGCAAGATGCCGCCCACTACGAGTAAAATAAGCGACTCCCAACCGGCAAAGCCAGCAACCATATGACCGAAGAAGAACAGGAGAAGCGCGGAGATCCCCATAATTCCCGGAATTCCAAAGCCAGGAGAGTATAGTTCCAAAATAAGCCCTAAGCTCCCAACCGATAAAAGAATCGGAATCACGATCGGGTTCGTGACAAAGCGAGCGATGTGCTCAGCAATGCTGACTTCCGTATCGACTTCCGTAACAGAAGTATAGTCATGTTCTTCCTGGAAGTATTCAAGTAATCCGCCACGGTTCTCGACAATTTCTTCAGCATATCCATTCTCAAGGGCCTGGGAAGCGTTCAACGTAAGAAATTGATCACCTTCCGAAAGCCCTTCAACAGGAAAGGTTGAATCTGCCATCGCCTGAGCAATATCTGGATCACGTCCACCGTCCGGCCCATTTTCCTCAGCAGCCGTTCTCATCTGACTCACCCAGTACGACTGCGCTTTTTCGTCAGCTGCGTTGCCAGCACCGTCGATCACACCCGCTGATCCCATTTGCCCGTTCGGCGCCATCACAATCTCGTCGGCGTTAAGTGCAATAAACGCGCCGGCAGAAATGGCGTCAGTGTTGATGAATGCTGTTACCGGAACATCCGACTGATTGATAATTCGAGCAATATTGCCAGCAGCATCCACAGCTCCACCTGGCGTGTTAATCTCAAGTACGATTCGATCTGCTCCTGCCTCAGTGGCTTCATTAAAGGAGCGATCCAAAAACGCTTCCAACCCACGCTCCACTGTTTGCTCTACGGGAATGAAATAGACAGTTGTATCTGACGTCTCATTTTCCTGTCCGACCACATGTAACGGCAACAGTGCCATGACGAACACCCAACACGTAAGCGAGAGCTTTAACCATTTACTCACGAGGTAATGAGTCCCTCCCTTCTCTGCTTCTATATTCTCGATCTATTAGGTTTACGAGACGAACGTCCCTTACGTTTCAAAAATCGCTATTCTTCTTAAAGTTTATCACGGACAAAACGAAAAAACCAACAAGAAGGCAAGAAAAGCGGAGGCGCCCTGCTCACGAGCGACAAGTTCTGGAAGAACGGTAGTATCAAGCCTGCCTTTGGCTTGATCTAGCGGTCTGAAGAAACCTCGAGCGAGTGGGCGCCGCAGCTAGACATTCCGAAAAGCGGAGGCGGGTTGCCCAGAAGCGAGAATTTTGGAAGGCCTGACAAAGAAATCCCGACCTTGGATTTCGTGTCAGGACTGAAAAATCTCGGCGCTTCTACCCGCCGCAGCTAGACATAACTAAAACCCCCTGCTTCTCGAAACAGAGGGTTTACCATTATTTATTATGTTGACAAGTGCTTTCTAACAAGCTGATTAACAAGGCCACCATCGGCCTTTCCTTTCACCTTAGGCATCATCGCACTCATCACTTTACCTATATCAGCCTTAGACGTTGCGTTCACCTCAGCAATCGTCTCTACCACAACTGCTTCAATTTCTTCTTCAGACAGCTGCTTTGGCATATATTCTTCAAGCAACGTCAACTCCGAACGCTGCTTCGAAGCCAAATCTTCACGGTTTGCTTGTTCAAATTCATGGAGGGATTCTTTGCGCTGTTTTACTTCACGATTCAAGACCGTTAAACTTTCATCGTCTGTAAGTTCGCGCCCAAGATTAATTTGCTCGGTTTGCAATGAGGACTTCACCATCCGGATGACAGAAAGTTTTTCCTTTTCCTTTTGCTTCATCGCTGTCTTCATATCCTGGTTTAACCGATCAAGAAGAGTCACGTGAACTCACCCTCTCAAAAATTAAAACTTACGCTTCCTTGCCGCTTCCGATTTTTTCTTACGTTTCACACTTGGCTTTTCATAGTGCTTACGCTTTTTAACCTCAGCCATCGTTCCTTCTTTAGAGATCGACTTCTTAAAGCGACGAAGTGCAGCATCAATCGATTCGTTTTTGCGAACACGAGTCTCTGCCATTCTTTTTCCCCTCCCTCCAAAAACAACCAAACTCTGATACGTGTACGTGGCACGTCTGTATCAGTATAATACAGCAGAACTTTTCGGTCAACCGGATTGTTAGAAGTTCAGCAAAAGTCGATGTTCATCGCTGCTCTCCTTGAGAAGGCATCACTCCCCTATGCGAACCTCAGTCTTCTACTACAAATCAGCGTTTATCTTTTTGTCATGTCCAGGAAACCCCGTCCATATAAATAGGACGAGGTGGTCGATGTGGTTCAAGAACTTTTTACATTGCTTGCTGTTTTTGTAGCTTTATTTTTGTTCGGTATGTTCATCATGCGTGCCGGCTTGTACAATCTTGGCAAGGAGCGCTTTCATGACGTTCTTGTTAAGCTCACCGACTCGGCCTGGAAAGGATTAATTGTCGGCACGGTGATTACGGCTGTTTTTCAAAGCAGTTCAGCGGTCATGGTCATGGCCGTTGGTCTAGTTGCCACCGGTTATTTAACCTTTCGACAGACCATCGGCGTCATTTTAGGAACAAATATCGGTTCGTGCTTAACTTTAGAAATCATTGCCTTTGACTTAAGCTCCTATATTCTTCCCCTTCTGATCGGGGGAGTCATTTTGCTTCTTTTTCCCAGACAGCTGACTTATTGTCTCGGCTGTGTTTCTTTCGGTATCGCCTGTATTTTTATCGCTATGAATGGCCTTGAATCACTTGCTGAACCGGTCGCTTCCTTCCCATTCACCCATTCTTTTTTTACGTGGACAAACGATCACTATCTCGGGGGAATTGCGCTCGGAGGGCTTATGACGGCCATCATTCAATCAAGCACAGGCACCATTGCGATTGCGATGGGCTTTATTCAAGACCAAGTGCTAAGCTTAAACTCCGGTGTGGCCATTATGCTAGGCGCCAATATTGGTACATGTCTAACCGCTTATATGGCAAGCATCGGTGCCGGAAAATCGGCTCGAATGGTCGCCCACGCCCATATTTGGTTAAACATTTTCGGAGTGCTTCTTTTCTTCCCACTGATTGACTTTCTCGCTCATGTTTCTTCGCTGCTCGCGGCATCTTCGAGCTTGCAGCTCGCTCATGCAAGCACCATTTTTAATATTATTTGCTCGCTTCTTGTCCTGCCGTTTGTTCGCTATTTTGCAGCGTTTGTCGAGAGATTTCATCGTAAGAATTGATGGGCGTTTTATTTCACAAAAATGTGCTGTTTCAAATGATTGAAACAGCACATACCAGCCATTAGCCTCGTTTTCTTTGCTTTATCAATAATCGGATTGCCCTTGCTCACCTTGAACAATCGCTACTCCAGCGCTCGCTCCGATACGCGTCGCTCCTGCTTCAACCATGGATCGAACGTCCTCCAAGCTGCGCACGCCTCCAGATGCCTTCACGCCAATGTGATCCCCTACTATCCTACGCATACGTTCGATGTCGGCAAGAGTAGCCCCTCCGGTCGAGAAGCCCGTTGACGTCTTCACAAAATCAGCCCCTGCTTTGACTGCCAACTCACACGCCTGCTCTTTCTCTTGATCCGTAAGCAAACAGGTCTCAAGGATGACTTTCGTTAGCGCTTTGCCGCTCGCCGCCTCGACGACCGCACGAATATCTTGCTCTACAAACTCGTTGTCTCCGCCTTTTAAAGCAGCAATGTTTAAGACCATGTCTACTTCCGTAGCTCCGTTTTTAATCGCATTTTCCGTCTCAAAAGCTTTGACTGCCGTTGTTGACTGACCAAGTGGAAAACCAATCACCGTGCATACGTTTACCTCTTTGGCCTCTTTCAACTCCTCCGCAGCAAGCTTCACCCACGCTGGTTGAATGCAAACCGAAGCAAATTGATAGTCTTTTGCCTCCGCGCATAGGGCGAGAATTTCTTCTTTTGTTGCATCTGCCCTTAGCAATGTATGATCAATCAAGTTCGCAACTGATGAGCTCACGATGATCACCCTTTCCGTCGTTGTTCGTACCTCTGCATCATATCATGAAATCAAAGGGAAGACGAGTCCCCCCACCGCTAACCCACTCTCCTCTGCCGCCTCTGCGTTTTAACCGTAGATCTCGTCAAAAAACTATGCAAAATCATGCCACCTATAATTAGCCCAAGCCCAACAAGAGCAGTACCTGGTGGGACCGCCCCTCCTAGCAGCAGAACTTCAATGGTGACAGAGAAAAATACAGCACCCGACTGAGTCGCTTCGACGGCTGCCAGCTGATTAGGGTTACGCCGTGTTATGTCGGTCGCATAGAAAAACAGCAGCGTTGCAATGATCCCTGCACAAATAGAAACAAGGGCGGTCTGCCCAACTTGAGAGATGGACGGCAGACCTTCTTGCCACACACCATAAAAGAAGAGCGCCAGCCAGAATGGAGTCGTAAAAAGCGTCATGCCAAGCACTCTTGAGAACGTATCCAGCTGACCGTCTGTGACCTCCATCATTTTGCGGTTGCCGAGCGGATAGGCAAAGGCCGCTGCAGCAACTGGTAGTGCTGTCGCAAGAGCGTATCCAAAGTGAAGCTCTGTGGCATGCTGCCATTGTATCAGAAGGACGCCGCTGAAAATGACAACCGAGGAACCGAGAGAGGCAACCGGGATGCGCTGCCGCCGTCTTTTCCCATCCACGGTTGTAAAAAAAGCGGCGAGAGCAGGAGACCAGCGATAATCGTTAGCTGGAAAGTTCCAGCTATGAGCCAACCAGGTCCGTAAGCAGCGGCAAAAGTGAGCGGCGCATAAAAAATCACAAAACCGACGAAGCTCCAGCCAAACCATTGGCGCAACTTCCCGCGCGTCGCTCCTCTTAGAGGGGCAAAGCCCGTGCGCCAACCAACCAGGAGCAAGAGAAACGGGATCATAAACAGAAACCGGAGGGAGGCGCTAAAATACCAGCTGCCTCCGTCTACTTCCATCATGCGATTCAAAATGAAGGTGGTAGAGAAAAAGAGTGAAGCAAGAATTCCAATAAGCATTCCTTTCATGTGGCAAAGCCCCTTTGACAAAAAAATCCACAATCCAGTCTCATTATACGCCTCGCTGCCTGTCACTGGCTAGAAGAAAAGCGGAGGCGGGTCGCTCAGAAACGAGAAGTTTGGGGGCTCGCACGAGAAATCCTAGGCAAGACTAAAAATCTCGACGCTTCTACCCGCCGGAGCTAAAAGAAGACCGATCGGACGTTACCGATCGGTCTTCTCATTAGGCGAGCTGCTCGCTCTCTTCCATTACACGGACAAACTCACCTCTATTATAAGGGTAGCCCACTTCCTTGATTTTCACTTTGACAATTTCACCAACCATTGTTTCCTCTGCAGGGAGCTTGACCTTTAAATAATTATCCGTATAGCCAACAAAGAGACCGGATTCCGGATTCTCTTTGTCGCGCTCCTCTGGAATCACTTCGAGCACTTCGTTTTCAAACTTTGAAGCGTATTCTTTGGCTAGCTGGTTTGACAGCTCGATCAAACGGTGAACGCGATCGTTTTTAATCGCCTCATCGACTTGGTCCGTCATCCGCGCGGCTGGCGTTCCTGTACGCTTGGAATAAGGAAAAACATGCAGTTCACTAAAGTTATGAGCGCGAATGAAGTCATACGTTTCTTGGAATTCATCCGCTGTTTCTCCTGGAAAACCAACGATGACATCAGACGTAATCGCTAGATCGGGAAGAACCGTCTTCAGCTTCCCTATTCTCTCGGCAAAAGCGGCCATCGTATATTTACGACGCATTCGTTTTAAAACGGTATCGGAACCGGACTGAAGCGGGATGTGCATATGACGAACGACTTTGTTCGAGCGACCAATGACGCCGATCACTTCATCAGTAAGCTGACTCGCTTCAATCGAAGAAATTCGAACCCGCTTCAAGCCGCGGACATGCTCCAAGTCTTCAAGCAGGCGCGCCAGGCTGTAATCTTTTAAATCTTCGCCGTATCCGCCGGTATGGATGCCGGTAAGGACGATCTCTTTATAGCCAGCCTCAACAAGCTGCTGCGCTTGTTTGACGACTTCTTCTGGATCGCGGGAGCGCATAAGGCCACGTGCCCACGGGATGATACAAAAGGTACAGAAATTATTACAGCCTTCCTGGATTTTCAAGGAAGCTCTCGTCCGATCTGTGAACGACGGCACGTCCAACTCTTCGTAGACGCGTGATTTCATGATGTTGCCAACGCCGTTGATTGGCTTTCGCTCTTTTTTATATTGCTCAATGTAATCAAGCATCTTTGTTCGATCCTGCGTACCCACAACAATGTCAACGCCAGGAATCGCCATAATTTCCGCCGGGGAGGTTTGTGCGTAGCAGCCCGTGACACATATCACGGCGTCCGGGTTCTTGCGAATGGCACGGCGAATCACTTGACGGCTTTTTTTATCTCCCGTATTGGTAACGGTACATGTATTAATGACGTAGACGTCTGACGTTTGTTCATACTCGACTTTTTCATAGCCTTCCTGCTTAAACAACTGCCAGATCGCTTCTGTTTCATAGTGATTCACTTTGCATCCTAATGTGTGAAAGGCCACTGTATCCATATTGCTTCACCTCGATCATTCAAAATGGTAGGACAGCGCCGCAAGCAGATAGAGGGGCGCGGTTTCTGTCCGTAAGATCCGCGGGCCAAGAGCACAGGAATGCGCACCGACCGCGTGTAAGGCGCTGGCTTCCTCTCTTGTTAGCCCCCCTTCAGGACCGATAACAACAAGCAGTGTATTGTCGGGGTGGAGCCTCGCGAACGTCGACGCTAGCTGCTTGCTCTCGCCAGCTTTCGCTTCTTCTTCATCGCATACAAGGATAGCGTCGTAGCTTGTTGACAGCTCAAGAAGCGCTGAAAATGACGTGAGCGACTCGACCGTTGGCACGAACTGACGATGGGACTGCTCGGCTGCCTCTTTGGCGATTTTCTGAAGCCTCTCCCGTTTCTTGCTTGCTTTCTTGGCATCCCATTTCACAACAGAACGACTTGCAATAAAAGGGAGGAAGCAGCTCGCCCCAAGTTCGGTGCTTTTTTGAATGACCTGCTCTAGCTTGTCCCCTTTGGGTAGGCCTTGAGCAATGGTGACAGAAATGGGCAATTCGACTGCCATTTCTATCTCCCTAATAATCTCTGCACGCACCATCTCTGTGCTGACGTCTGCCAGCTTGGCAATCACAGCCCGACCTTGCTCGTTAAGACAGGTGATTGCATCCCCTGTTTGCATGCGCATTACGCGCGCGATGTGAGCCGCATCGTCGCCATGAACCTTCACGCATCCCTCTGTCATTTGCTCATCAGAGACAAAATAGCGCTGCATAAACTCACCCCTGTGGCTTCCTGGCAATGATCGCAACCCAGTCGTCCATTTCCTTGGCCTCGACCACCTCAAAGCCTGATGTCCTAATCGCTTCACTTACCTCATCTTTCTTTCTAGAAATAACACCAGAGGTAATAAAGTGGCCCCCAGGTCTGATGACGCCATACGCATCATCGGTAAACGTAACGATCACTTCTGCTAAAATATTCGCCACCACTACATCAGCGGTCTCCGCTGGCACGCCCTCAAGCAAATGGTTCTGCCGGGCATCAATGAGCGCCTCAGCCCCGTTCAAAGCAAAGTTGGACTGTGCACTCGCCACAGCGACATCGTCCAAGTCAAGCGCAGTAATCGATGTCGCCCCAAGCCGATAGGCCGCGATCGCTAGGACGCCTGAGCCTGTACCAACGTCAATCACTGCGTCTTTCGCTTTAACTACTTGTTCAAGCGCTTGGATCGAAAGCATCGTCGTTGCATGCGTCCCTGTTCCAAAGGCCATGCCCGGGTCAAGCTCAATGATGAGCTCGCCCTCCGTCGGTTCGTACTCTTCCCATGTAGGCAACACCGTGATCCTGTCTGTAATTTTCACCGGATGATAGTATTTTTTCCAGGCTGTGGCCCAGTCCTCTTCATCGACCTGCACGTAGTCCATTTCGGCTTTTCCAAGGTCAATATCGAATTCCCGAAGCGCTAATACACGCTTCCTCACCGTGGCAATCGTTTCCTCAAACCTCTCGTTCATTGGGAAGTACGCTTTGATCATCACGCCTTCGGTTGGATAGTCTCCCGGGGAGAGTTCATAGAGTTCCCCGTATTTAAAGCCCCACTGCATCACAAGGTCGTAAGGGTCTTCAATAGAGACACCAGCTGCTCCCGCTTCATGCAGCAGGTTGGAGATCGGTTCTACCGCTTCTTGCGTTGCGTGAACACGAAACTCTGCCCATTTCATTTTGCTTCGCTCCATTCCATCGTTTGCCTTTAATCCCCTTTAAAGGCACGGCGCAGTTTATCAAAAAAGCCGTCTTGCTGCTCCTCTGGTTTTCCGCCGCTCATGCCGGCAAACTCACGCATCATTTCTTTTTCGTTTTCAGACAGCTGCTTCGGCGTGACGACACGCACTTGCACATGCTGATCGCCCTGACCCCGTCCATGAACATTGGGGGCACCTTTCCCTCTAAGACGAAAGTTCGTGCCTGTTTGTGTTCCTGCTGGAACTTTCAGTTTCACTTTCCCCGTAAGCGTCGGGACTTCAATCTCATCACCAAGCGCCACTTGTGGGAAGGTGAGGGGAACCTCACAGTAGATGTCTTCGCCGTCACGCTCAAAGAATTCATGGTCGCTGACGTTAAAGACCACATACAGGTCTCCCGGTGGTCCACCGTTCGCGCCTGCCTCCCCTTGACCGGAAACGCGAAGCTGCTGTCCGTGGTCAATTCCTGCTGGAACTTTGATATTGATCGTCTTACGCTTACGGATTTTTCCTTTGCCCGCGCATGTCGTACATTTGTCCTTGATCATTTTCCCTGTTCCCTCGCAATGGTTACAGACGCGACGATTGACAACACGACCAAACGGCGTGTTCTGCTCAACATTTAGCTGACCGGAACCGCCGCAATGGGAACAGGTTTCAGGTGAAGTACCAGGCTTTGCCCCTGATCCATCGCATGTCTCACACGTTTCTTCTCGAGGAATTTCAATATCTGTATCTTTGCCGAAAATGGCTTCTTTAAACTCAAGGTTCATTGTATATTGAAGATCAGCGCCTTGGCGAGGAGCGTTGGGATTCCGACGTCCACCGCCGCCACCGAAGAACATATCAAAGATGTCGCCAAACCCGCCAAAATCACCTGCGCCTCCAGCGCCGCCAAAGCCTTGGTTTGGATCAGTGTGCCCAAACTGATCGTAATGGGTTTTTTTCTGCGGGTCGCTTAGCGTGTCGTATGCTTCTTTAACCTCTTTAAACTTAGCTTCCGCGCCCTCTTCTTTATTGACATCTGGGTGGTATTTTCGCGCTAGCTTACGGTATGCTTTTTTCACTTCATCCACCGATGCATTGTTATCGACGCCAAGGACGTCGTAAAAGTCTCTTTTTGCCACGTTTCTTCCTCCCGACTGAAGGCATACCAATCGCCTTCACGTTTTCTCACATAACGTACATCTTATCATTTACTGAACTCTTGGCGCAATAGGACATGCGCCCAATCAGAGAAAAAAGCCAAAGCCATAACGCTGACTTTGACTTCTCTCATCTTTAAGCCCTTATTTCTTTTCCTCGTCGTCTTTTACTTCTTCGTAATCCCCGTCGACGACATTATCTTCTTGCTCCGTGGAACCTTCCGCTTCTTGCTGAGCCTGAGCCGCTTGCGCTGCTTGCTCGTACATTTTCGTAGAGAGGCCCATCACGATTTCTTGAAGCTCATCTTTCGCTGTCTTAATCGCTTCAAGGTCTTCGCCTTCAAGTGCGGTTTTAAGTTTTTCTTTAGCCGCTTCCGCTTTGTCTTTTTCTTCTTGCTCTACATTTTCGCCAAGATCTGTGATCGTTTTGTCTGTAGAGAAGACAAGCTGATCGGCTTCGTTGCGAAGCTCCACTTCTTCACGACGCTTTTTGTCTTCTTCCGCATTCTCTTCTGCGTCCTGAACCATTTGTTCAATCTCTTCGTCCGAAAGTCCAGAAGAAGACGTGATCGTAATCGACTGCTCTTTGTTTGTGCCAAGATCTTTCGCTTTAACATTGACGATCCCGTTCGCATCGATGTCAAACGTCACTTCAATTTGCGGCACGCCACGCGGTGCTGGTGGAATGTCCGTTAGTTGGAAACGACCCAGCGTTTTGTTGCCTGCGGCCATTTCGCGCTCCCCTTGAAGGACGTGAATATCAACCGACGGCTGGTTATCGGCTGCGGTCGAGAACGTCTGAGATTTAGACGTTGGGATCGTTGTGTTTCGCTCGATCAACTTCGTGAACACTCCGCCCATCGTTTCAATCCCGAGAGATAGAGGTGTTACGTCAAGAAGAACGACATCCTTCACGTCCCCAGTTAAGACACCCGCTTGAACGGCTGCACCAAGGGCCACGACTTCGTCCGGGTTGACGCCTTTGTGCGCGTCTTTCCCTGTTAATTTCTTAATTTCATTTTGAACAGCAGGAATCCGAGTCGAACCACCAACGAGCACCACTTTGTCGATGTCGCTTGCGGAAAGTCCAGAATCCGAGAGTGCACGACGTGTTGGTGCAAGCGTTCGCTCTACAAGACCGGAAGAGAGTTCTTCAAATTTCGCACGAGAGAGTGTTAGCTCAAGATGCTTGGGTCCTGTAGAATCCGCTGTGATAAACGGAAGGGAAATTTGTGTTTGCGCGACCCCAGAAAGGTCTTTTTTCGCTTTTTCTGCAGCATCTTTCAAACGTTGCATGGCCATGTTATCTTGAGAAAGATCCACGCCGTTTTCTTTTTTGAACTCTGCAACGAGGTGCTTAATGATCACTTCATCAAAGTCATCCCCGCCGAGCTTGTTATCCCCAGACGTTGCTTTTACTTCAAAGAAACCATCGCCAAGTTCAAGGATGGAGACGTCAAACGTACCGCCACCAAGGTCATAGACAAGGATCGTTTGGTCTTCTTCTTTTTCAAGTCCGTAAGCAAGCGCTGCTGCGGTTGGCTCGTTAACAATACGCTCGACTTCAAGGCCAGCAATCTTCCCAGCATCTTTTGTTGCTTGGCGCTGAGAGTCATTAAAGTAAGCAGGCACGGTAATCACCGCTTTGCTTACAGTTTCGCCAAGGTAGGCTTCCGCATCGGATTTTAGCTTTTGCAGGATGATCGCCGACACTTCTTGTGGCGTGTACTCTTTGCCTTCAATGTCTTCTTTGTGATTGGTTCCCATATGACGCTTGATGGAGCTAATCGTGTTTGGGTTCGTGATCGCTTGACGTTTAGCCACTTCTCCTACAAGACGCTCCCCATCTTTGAATGCGACAACGGATGGCGTCGTCCGGTTGCCTTCCGGATTCGGAATAACAGTAGCTTCGCCGCCTTCCATAACGGCAACACAAGAGTTTGTTGTTCCGAGGTCAATACCAATTACTTTACTCATTTCAAATTTCCTCCCAATGCTAATATCTTTTACACATTTACTTTGACCATGGAATGTCTAAGCACACGGTCTTTTAACTGATAGCCCTTCTGCAATTCTTCCACGATTTGATTTGGTTCAAACCCTTCTTCCTCGACTTGCATCACTGCCTGGTGACGATGAGGATCAAAGGTTTCCCCTTCTGTCGCAATCGCTTCAACGCCTTCTTTCGTTAGCGCCTCCTGCAATTGACGGTAGACCATCTTCATCCCTTCGAGGAGCTGCTTCGCCTCCTCGCTTTCCGGTTCGACGGCAAGGGCGCGCTCAAAGTTGTCAAGGGCCGGCAAGAGTTCCTCAATAAAGCCTTGGGCACGGTACTTCGCTTGCGCCTCTTTCTCCTCACGCGAGCGACGACGGAAATTATCGTAATCCGCTTGCACACGTGCCAAGCGGTTTTTTACATCGGCAAGCTCAAGTGGATTGATTTCTATTTCCTCCGCAGCTTGTGCATTCGCATCAGTAGCTTCGTCTGTGTCTTCAGCTTGCAAAGACTCTGGCTCTTCAACTTGCTGTTCCTTTTCATCTGCAACCACTTCTTGTTCATCTCTTCTTTCTTCAGTCACGAGTTGTTCACCTCCTGCAATCGTTCAATCCATCACCCACCTTAGGGTCTTACGTGAACATAAAAAGACCCCTTCAGCGAGAAGTATAAGCACAACTACCCGTATCTTGAGTTTGGGGAAGCCTCACTTTTATGTAGAGTAGCAAGCAAGTCCTTCACTTGCCACACATACGTTTTAATCATTTTGATAGAGATCTGTCAATAGCTTAGACAAATCCTTCGAAAGTGAATCAACCACTTTGATCATGCGCCTGTATTCCATACGAGTCGGGCCGATGACTCCAAGTGTTCCCACATGGCGACCATCAATCGCATACGTTGCTGTGACAAGCGAGCAGGACTCAAATGCTTCAATCTCATTCTCGGCTCCGATGCTGACATGCAAGCCGTTATTTTGACTACGAAGCCATTGGTGCATCAGCGATTCTTCTTCCAACATGTTAAAAAGGGATCTTATTTTATTCATATCCTGAAATTCAGGCTGAATCATCAAATTCGTTTTGCCACTATAAAATACTTTGTCGGCTTTTGTAACGTTGAATGAATCGTTTAACGCTTTGAGTACCTGCTTGTAATTTGCGACATGCTGCTTAAACAACTTCACGAGTTCTGCGGAAATTCGTCCTTGCAAATGCACAAGCGGAGTCCCCACGAGACGTTCGTTCAACAGATTGACAGTGCGCTCCAAATCACTGAGCGTCACGGCTTCATCAATATGGACAAGATGATTTTCCACATGCCCTGTCTCACTGACAATAATGACAATGGCTTTATGATCATTCATCGGCACAATTTGAATGTTTCTTAGCTTGGCTTCCAGCCATTCCGGCCCGAGCACAATCGAAACATAGCTTGTCATTTCAGATAGGATCCGAGCCGATTCCTGAATGACCTCTTCCATCGCTTGTAGGCGCGCCGAAGCAAGGCTTGAAATGCCCGCTCGTTCTGCCCCTGTTAAGCGATGCGGTGAGAGCAAATGATCTACGTAATAGCGATACCCTTGCTGAGAAGGCGCCCGACCGGCAGAACTATGAGGCTTCTCCAAAAAGCCGAGTTCCTCTAGATCTGACATATCATTACGTATCGTTGCAGGGCTAAATGGAATGTCGTCACGTTTCGATATGCTTCTGGAACCAACAGGCTCCGCAGTCCGAACGTAGTCGTCAACAATTGCGTGCAGGATCAAAAGCTGCCTTTCAGTTAGCATATCTGCACCCCCTGTTAGCACTCAAGCTCCACGAGTGCTAATACTATTGATACACTATCAAATAGGTCAGGATTTGTCAATAATGAAAACCGCGCGGGGGAGACAAAACTAGTCTAACGACAAGAAAACGTTTAAGCGTCAAAGTGGGGGGACTGGCAAAAACCTATTTATGGAAATTCGATGGCAGTTGACCAGCGGCCACGGCCGTTGACCCTCTTATCCTCGACTTCGTGCAGACATATGCGGCTTTCTCACACGCATTCGCGCCTTTTTCACGCACATCCGCAGCTTTCTCACGCACATTCGGCCTTTCTCACGCACATTCGGCCTTTCTCACGCACATCCGCGCCCTTCTCACGCACATCCACGGCTTTCTCACGCACATTCAGCCTTTTTCACGCACATCCTCTGACCTTAAACCTTCACCTTCGCCAGATCTTCATCGTCTAACACCGCTAAGAACAATTCAAACGCTTCATTTCCAAGAAGCAATCCGTCTTCGGTTAACCTGAGACGCGCCTCGCTCTCCTCAAGCAGTCCGCGACGCTTGCCTTCCTCGATTTCCTCGCCAAATAATGTTTCCAGCTCAACTCCATACTGACGAGCAAAGGCCACTTTCTCTACGCCCTCACGTTTTCGGAGACCGAGAAAGACCGATTCCTCCACTTTTTCGATTAAAGGCACTTTATGCTCACGCAGACGCGGCATCTTCCCACTCGTCACAGCATCAATATATTTCTGCACGGGATTAATGTTTTGATAGCGAATGCCCTGGTCGTAGCCGGAAGCGCCTGCCCCGAAACCGTCATACTCTTCATTGTTCCAATAAACGAGATTGTGCCTCGACTCATAACCAGGCTTGCCGAAATTGCTAATCTCATACTGAGAGAGGCCTGCTTCCTTCGTTTTTACTTTTAAGAGGTCATACATGGCGACATCCGTTTCTTCAGGCGGCAGGGAGAGCTGTCCTTTACGGTGACGGTTAAAGAAGACCGTCTTTTGCTCAATCTTTAAGGCGTAAGCGGAAATATGCTGGACGCCAAGGGCAAGAGCTTGGTCAACGGCCTCTGAAAAGTCTTCGACGCGCTGCTTCGGCAGACCGAGCATCAAGTCAACGGAAATATTGTCAAAGCCATAGGCACGCGCTGTTTCAATCGCTTGTGTAACACTTGTTGGCGAGTGGGTGCGGCCGATTTCCGAGAGCAGTTCTGGGGTGAACGTCTGCACACCAATGCTCAGGCGCGTGACGCCAAACGCCTTCAAAACCGCAAGCTTGTCCCCATCCGCGCTGTCTGGATTGACTTCCACGGTCCACTCTTCCACTTCTTCCAAATGGAAGATTGCATGCATGGCTTCCAGCAAAGTGCGGAGCTGCAAAGCCGTAAGAGCGGTCGGCGTGCCACCGCCAATATAGATGGTGCGAACGGGAACATCGCCTTGCACACGCCGCGCTTCCTTCATTTCCTGAATCAGCGCCTCAATATAGGCATTGACAGGCTGATTTTCCAGGAACACTTTATTGAAATCACAGTAGTGACAGATGTGCTCGCAGAACGGGATGTGGATATACATTGATCTGCCCAAAACGTCGTCCTCCTTGTCACATGAAAAAGCCCGCCTCAACCACAAACGACGGCGAGGCGGCAGTTTTATGTTTAGTTGTCGTCCATACGGAGGACCGCCATGAATGCTTCCTGCGGAACTTCCACATTCCCGACGGCTTTCATCCGCTTCTTTCCTTCTTTTTGCTTCTCGAGAAGCTTTCGTTTCCGGGAAATATCCCCGCCGTAGCATTTGGAGAGGACATTTTTACGGATGGCTTTGATCGTTGAGCGGGCAATCACCTTCGTTCCGATGCTTGCCTGTACAGGCACTTCGAACTGCTGGCGGGGGATCAGTTCTTTGAGCTTATCGACGATAATTTTCCCACGCTCATACGCAGAGTCCCGGTGAACAATCACCGAAAGGGCGTCTACTTTTTCCCCGTTTAGCAGAATGTCCATCTTTACGAGCTTCGACTGCCTGTAACCGATCAGCTCATAGTCAAACGAGGCATAGCCCTTCGTGTTTGATTTCAGCTGATCGAAAAAGTCATAGACAATCTCTGAGAGCGGAATCGCATAGACAATTTGTACGCGATTCTCGTCCAGGTATTGCATGTCTTCAAAATCCCCGCGCTTTTTCTGACAAAGCTCCATCACGGCCCCAACGAAATCATTTGGCACCATGACGGTGGCTTTTACATAGGGTTCTTCAACATACTCCACTTTTTGCGCGTCGGGCATATTGGACGGATTGTCAATACGAACAAGCTCTTCATCGGTCATCATCACATTGTAAATAACGCTCGGCGCCGTTGTGATAAGTGAAATGCCGAACTCTCGCTCGATTCGCTCCTGAATAATTTCCATATGCAATAGACCAAGAAATCCGCAGCGAAAGCCAAAGCCAAGCGCCTGAGAGGTCTCCGGTTCGTATTGAAGGGATGCATCATTAAGCTCCAAACGTTCAAGCGCCTCGCGCAAGTCATTGTACTCACTCGTATCAATCGGATAAAGTCCGCAGAAGACCATCGGGTTCTTTCTTCGATAGCCAGGCAGCGGAGCTTCCGCAGGAGTCACAGCGCTCGTAATCGTATCCCCGACACGGCTGTCTCCGACATTTTTAATGGCTGCTGTTAGGAAGCCAACGTCGCCAACGGTCAGCTCGTCCACCTTGGTCGCTTTCGGTGTGAAAACGCCAATCTCAGAGACCTCAAATTCCTTTTCCGTCTGCATCATGCGAATCTTCTCACCGGCACGAACGGTGCCCTGGACGATTCGAATATAAGCGATAACGCCGCGGTACGGATCATACAAGGAATCAAAAATAAGAGCCTTCAGTGGGGCTTTTGGGTCACCTGCAGGGGCAGGCACTTTCTCTACGACCTGCTCAAGAATTTCTTCGATGCCAATCCCGTTCTTTGCCGAAGCAAGCACGGCTTCGGACGCATCAAGACCAATCACATCCTCGACTTCTTGCTTGACGCGGTCGGGTTCGGCGCTTGGCAAATCAATTTTATTAATCACGGGAAGGATTTCAAGATCATTATCAAGCGCCAGGTAGACGTTGGCGAGCGTCTGCGCTTCAATTCCCTGGGCGCTGTCTACGATAAGAAGCGCACCCTCGCAAGCAGCAAGACTTCGGGAAACTTCGTATGTAAAATCGACGTGCCCCGGCGTATCGATCAAATGAAAGATATAGTCTTCTCCGTCCTTCGCGGTGTATTTAAGCTGAACAGCATTCAGCTTAATGGTGATGCCCCGCTCCCGCTCAAGATCCATTGCATCGAGCGTTTGATCTTTCATTTCACGATCTGTGAGCGCTCCTGTTTTCTCTAAAATTCGGTCAGCAAGCGTTGATTTTCCGTGGTCAATATGCGCGATGATCGAAAAGTTCCGGATTCTGGACTGACGGCTAAGGCGCTGTTCATTGTTCATTGTTAAAGTCACCCCTCATAAGTGCGCACTCAAAAAAGAGGGAAGCCTCGCCGCCTCCCTTCATGAGCTGTCGCAACGTACATACACTGTTTCCCATTATAGCAAGGGTTCGACCTCGCTTCAATCAAAGCTTTCCCTTGACTTGTCTTCCTCAGGGTAATTTTTGTTTATAACATTGTGTACAAACCCAGCGAGAGCGTCCAAACCACCAAGGGTTACCGCCTGGAACGTGTTCGCAAACGAGCTACCAAGATCCGAAAAAAAGTTTGTGGGCCCAGTCGCTCTCTTCAGCTGGTCCGCCTCCTTTTTTTTCTCTACGCTAAGGGGATCAGGCTTTTCGGCAGCTTCTCTTTCTTCTGGTGTACTGAGTTTGGCCGGCTCGGAAAACCCATACTGTTCACTCATCATTTGCACCCCGAGAAGCGTCCCCAGAAGAAAAAGGATGCCAATGATTCCTGTGGTTACGAAAAAGCGTTTCATTTATTCTCCCCCTCCATTCGTTTCGTAGTACTCGGCAAACACATCGGCAATGGCTTCTGTCGTGGCGTAGGTTTCTTCCAATGTGTTATCCACGCCGCCGATTTCAATCAACGCTGAATTTGGTGAGAGGTCTTGGTTGAATTTTCCGTTCGTCCCTGCGCCTCCTTTTGTAATAACCGCTCGATTCAGACCTGGATATTGTTCTTCCATAATCGTGTGTAAATCTTCGGCGAGCTTGAGATTTTTTTCGTATTCAGGATGATCGGTTCCTACAACAAACATCGTTCGCGCATAAGAGACCCCGTTAATGTCCACCGTCGTCTCCTCTCTCGGTAGCGAATCTCGGTGAAGGTCAAAGAAGAAGGTAAGGTCTTCATTTTCCTTCATTGCACTTTGAACAAACTCCCTTGCAACATCATAGGACGCTCCGTACCCTAACCCTCTTTCCTGCAGCACCGCTTGGGCATCCCTTTGCTCCATATGGGCTCCAAAGCCACGCTGATCGAGCTCTTGCTTTAACTTCTCCCCTGTCATCGTAATATTGACCTCTGGATGCATCGCTTCGTCTGGGTCGGTTGCCTCAAGTTCTGGCAAAAACGACTCATACGTATGCGCAGTGCCAATGTAGACGATTTTTTCATCCGGCACATCCGTCGCCTCTTCCGCTGCCCGGTCCAGCTCTTCTCTTTTCGCTAAGCTCTCTTGCTTGGCCTCACGTTCGGCCATCATCACATCCTTCGGGGGAGGGGATTCAATGGAAAGGTTTGTGTAATCCGTGCCCTCCCCTGCAATATGAATGGTCGAATCAAAAACCGAAAAACCCGGAAGTTCCCTTCCAAGCAAACTCCTTGGATCATCTAAACTTATACTGGTGGCACTCTCAAAGACCAAAGCGCTCAAAGAAAAAGGTTTGGCCTCAGCAGGGAGCGCTTGCTCAAACAAACGATTTTCCATGCTCATCAGCCTGAGGAAGTGCTCCCCCTCAATATCCATCGTCCAGTTGTGAATCGTACCTGAGGTTAGCCCTCTGCCTGGACCTCCTACGACAAGAACACTCGTACACAAGAACAGGGTCATCATGGCAATCACAAGTGTGGAAGCGATGCGTAACAGGCTTGTCTTTTGTTTGGATGGTGGCATTCTGACTCCGTCTCCCTTCGCAGCTTGTCCTGACCGAATCAGTTATACCTATGCCTGGGCGCGTGAGAACATGACTACGAGCAAGACAAAAAGCACAGGCGGGTCGCCTAGAAGCGCGAATTTTGGAGGGCCTGGACTAGAAATCCCGGGTTTGGATTTCGGTCCAGGCCTGAAAAATCTCGGTGCTTCTACCCGCCGGAGCTAGACATAAAAAAGACCCCATGCACAGTGGCATCAGGTCTCTCCATTACTTCGTGTAGGCACCAATATTCTCTTGATTGACTTTTTGATGCAATGCTGCGTTCAATCCCCCAGCGACGACATGCGCCATGTCCTCTATGAAGACGTCAATTTCTTTTGGGGTCACCATAAGATTATGGCCTAGTGGAGAAAGGACTTCAGAAATCAGCTGCCGCTTCTCATAATCTTCAAGCGTGCCGACCATACCAAGAATTGTGTTGCGGCTGTGCTCTTCAGGTAAGTCCTCCTCAGAGAGTGTCTTTCTTTCACCGAACGTCATTCCTGCTGGGGCGAGCCTACCCGAAGGCACATCCCCTTCCTGCATTTCACGGCCCAGATGCTTTAACACGTAGTCGATGGTGTCACTTGTAATCGTCACCGCATCCACAACCGTTGGAATTCCGATCGCAATGACAGGGATGCCGAGTGTGTCCTTGCTCATTTCTTTACGCTTATTGCCAACGCCGCTCCCTGGATGAATCCCCGTATCGGCAATTTGAATGGTTGTATTGACGCGGTCAATGGAACGAGAAGCGAGAGCATCCACAACAATGACGAAATCCGGATTGGTTTTTTCAATGACCCCAAAGATCACATCACTCGTCTCAATCCCGGTTAGCCCCATAACACCTGGCGTAACAGCACTAACGGACCGGTACCCACCTTCCACCTCTTCTGGCGCGAGTGTAAACAAATGCCTTGTAACAAGGATCTCTTCAACCGCAAGCGGCCCCAGCGCATCAGGGGTCACGTTCCAGTTTCCAAGTCCAACGACTAAACAGGAATCATTAAGCCCAACCCCCGAGTCTTTCAAAAACTGGGCAAACTGCGCGGCAAAAATTTCTTCCATTCGATCTTGCAGCTCCGTATCTTTTTGACGAATACCCTGTGCTTCAAATGTCAAATAGTTGCCCGCTTTTTTTTGTAGACGCTCGGCCCCTTCTTCACCAATCGTCACGCGCGTAATTTTAACGTCGTCCTGTGTCTCTTCGGTAATCTCGACATCAGAGACCATCTTGGCTTTTTGATCAGGGTTCTGCCTTTGCTCCTCTTCCAATACGATTTCGTGCGCTTCCACTGCTAAATCGGTTCGTATTTGAAAGGGTTCCATGTTTAAATCGTGGCCCATTGTCATTCCTCCCTTGAAGTTAGCTACTGTTAGCATTCCTCGCAGGGAAGAAAACATTCGGTCATTCACAGATTCTATTGCATTTGTTAACCAGTTTTGATAGAATGCAGATTGTTGACAAGCAAGCTCAAGACGACTTTTGTATAGAGTTCTGCTGTGATCAGGAGGTGAAACAAATGGCAAACATTAAATCTGCGGTTAAACGTGTGAAAACAAGCGAGGCTCGTCGCGCTCAAAACACGTCTCAAAAATCTGCGCTCCGTTCTGCGGTTCGTAATTTTGAAGTCGTGGCTAACACAGACAGTGCAAGTACTGAAGCAAAGCAAGGAGCGTTCGTTCAAGCGGTAAAAAAGCTTGACAAAGCGGCAGGCAAAGGCCTTATTCATAAAAACGCTGCATCTCGTCAAAAATCTCGCCTAGCGAAAAAATTGAACGGTGCAAACGTGTAAATAAGGAAAGAGTTAGCTGATCATGGGTGGCGCACCCGTGATCTTTTTTGTGTAGAAAGGTGAAGGCGGGTCGATCAGAAGCGAGGATTTTGGAGACCCGATAAAAGAAATCCCGGTCTTGGATTTTGTTGTCGGGGCGAAAAATCCCGAGCTTCTACCCGCCGCAGCTAGATCAAGAAAGGTGGAGGCGGGTTGGTCTGGAGCGAGAATTTTGGAAGGCCTGCACGAGAAATCCCGACCTTGGATTTCCGGGCAGGACTGAAAAATCTCGAGCTCCTACCCGCCGCAACTAGATCAAGAAAGGTGAAGGCGCCCTGCCTACGAGCGACAAGTTCTGGAGCGACGGCAGATCAAGTCCGAACTTGACTTGAATGGGCCTAACCATCCTCCCCACCCGAGTGCCTACTTCCCCATCTGTCCAAGTTTCATCAGCATCAGCTCCACAGCAAGGACTTTTTCCCATTTCCCTGTTTTGATCCCGTAATCGGTGTCCGCCGCAAGCACAAGGGCGCCTTGAAGCATTTCATTTGAAAAACGCCCGACTTGCTGGCTGGCGAGCTTGACGACATACGGATGCAGTTTAAGCTGTGTAGCAATTTCTTTTTGCGTGTAGCCTCTCCCAAGACGGTTCTTGACTTGAAAATAAATGCGAAACTGTCGTGTGAGCAGCGCTAAAATGGCCAGAGGCTCTTCTTTTTGTTTGAGCAGCTGGTGGTACATGGCAACCGCTTGGCCGACTCGGCCTTTGGCGGCATGATCGATCACATCAAACACCGTTTGTTCCACTGTTTCAGCCACAAGCTCCTTTACCACTCCAATTGTTATGGCTTCCCCTTCCCCGACGTAAAGCGCACATTTTTTGATTTCATGGCTAAGCATGAAAAGGTGCACCCCCGCGCGATACAAGAGGGCTTGTTTCGCCTCAGGTTCGATCGACACCCCACACGTCCCTGCTTGTTCATCAATCCAGACGGAAGCCTGTCTTTCATCAAAGGGGGCTAGGCTGACAAACGTCGCCTCTTTCAGCTGCTTGGAGAGCTTTTTACGCTCGTCCAATTTTTCATACGGAGCGATGAGAACGAGCACCGTTTCCTGAGCGGGGGCTTTGAGATACTGCTCCAAGACGCTTGGGTCGTGTTCCACCTTGGTCTGCACTTTTTGCGAGGTCACTAAGTAAAAGTCATGGACGACAACAATCCTTTTTCCTGCAAAGAAGGGGAAGGTCTCGGCGTCTTCAACAATTTGTGAAAGAGGCGTGTCCACCAGTCGGTAATGAGTGTGATTCATCTCTGCTTCGTCCGCTGTCAAAAGCTGTGCCTCCAGCTCCTTCACAAACTGCTCCATTAAAAACGTCTCGGTTCCTTGTAAAAAATAGACGGGCTCAATTTGCTTTTTCTTGATGTTTTTTATGCTTGTCATCATATCCATTTTGATCCATCACCTGTCTTAACACTTCTATGTCCATCAATTTTAAGTGGTAAAAGGAAATTTAACAAGCAAAGCTTTCGCCTACAAACGCCAGCGATCACCGTTTTATTCAAATCGGCCCAACCCTCACGCCCAAAGGTACCCGAGCCGCCAAAGACGAAAAGTGCAGGCGGGTTGCTTAGAAGCGCGAATTTTGGAAGGCCTGGACTAGAAATCCCGATCTTGGATTTCGGGCCAGGACTGAAAAATCTCGGCGCTTCTACCCGCCGCAACTAGACAAAGCCGAAAAGCGCAGGCGGGTTGGTCAGGAGCGTGAATTTTGGAAGGCCTGGACTAGAAATCCCGATCTTGGATTTCGGGCCAGGACTGAAAAATCTCGGCGCTTCTACCCGCCGCAACTAGACAAAAAAACAGAAGCGCTCTCTCCGCGCTTCTGCTTCATGGCATTCATCTATGGTAAACGTTCCTGACCGAGACCCTAGGCACACCCAGTCAACAACGGGCGATGAGTAAGCCTTACTTCTAGAATATCCTATGTTCGCTCGCTCTATAGGTGACAACTCTTAGCAGAAAGGAAGACCCAATTCAAAGCAAGACAATCCGAAAAGTGCAGGCGGGTCGCTTAGAAGCGCGAATTTTGGAAGGCCTGGACTAGAAATCCCGGGTTTGGATTTCGGTCTAGGACTGAAAAATCTCGGCGCTTCTACCCGCCGCAACTAGACAAGTTCTTTTATTTTTGGGCGGAATCGCGTATACTAAAAACGGATGAAGGAGGTGCCACATGAACAAATTTGAACAAGATGTTCAAGACAAAGCAAACGACGTTATCCCTTCAGGCATAGGTTTTATTGCTTCTTTTGGTTTTTTCGCGCTAATTTTCATTATCGCAAACATCGTAGACGTGGCAAGCTACTACTAAAAAGAAGCCTCTAAGAGCGGAAAGGAGAACAGACCTTTCTGCTTTTTGCTGTTTAAGGCCCAACGTACATCCATGTTTCCGTTCTTAATTGTCATCCGTACATCCCCGTGTTCCCCTGTCTGAAACACCGTCGCATTCGCTTCACTCAAGCGTTCCATCACTTCCGGATGAGGATGATTAAAGCGATTGTTTCGCCCAGCGGAGATAAGCGCTATCTGCGGCCCGAGCATGGCCATTAATTCCTCCGTCGTCGAAGTCTTACTGCCGTGGTGACCCACTTTTAACACATCTACCCCAAAGGCTGGAAATCGCCTGAGCATCGCCCTCTCTCCCTCTTCTTCAAGATCGCCTGTAAACAGCCAAGAAACTCCGCCCATCTCTGCGTAGACCACCAGCGAGCGGTCATTGGTCGTTGCTTCCGTGCCGAGTGGAGCGAGTATCCCAAATTGCTGTTTTCCCTGACTCCAAGTATCACCACTCTTCTTGAAGGATATTTTCGCTCCCTGATCATAAGCAAACTGTAGCGTTTCTTCTTCAAACGGCTTTTCCAACCCTCCCGCGCCGTACAGTACCTCCTGCACGCGCACTTGTTCCATTAAGCCAATCGCCCCACCTATGTGATCATAATCACCGTGGGTCAGAATCAATTTATCAACCTTCGAAATTCCGCGTGCCTTCAAATAGGGAGCGACAATATCCGCGCCGGTGTCGAAAGTCCGGCTGCGCTCGCGCCATTCCTCGTCATGAAAAGAGATGACGCCACCCGTGTCAATTACGTACACCCCTTGTCTGTAAGGCAGTTCAATCACAAAGCCATCCCCTTGCCCAACATCAAGCATCGTCACCACTGCCTCGCTCTTGAAATAAGGGGCGGCAACCTGTATACCCATGATGACTACAAGCGACAGCGCCGGGCGCCACCACCACCCTGGGCGTCCTTGACCCCAGTTAACGAACATGTACACAATGGCAGCAAAAAAAGCGAGCATCAGCACTAGTGAAGGGCGACCGACAACAAGTGTAGGTGCTCGCCATCCATCAAGTGTTAACAGCCAATCGTGAACCACTGGCACAATAAGGGCCAACACCTGCAGGGGGAAGTTCAATGACAGAGGGAGTATAAAATCAAGGATCACCGCCAAGAAGCTCGCAGGTAGGACAAGAAGACTTACAAAAGGAATGTAGACCAGATTCAAAGGGAGGCTAAGGAGAGACCATTCAAAGAAGTGATACAAAATCAACGGCAGGCCGATGAGCTGAGCCGTTCCTGTTAGGCAAAGGAGGCGAGAGATATACGAGCGATACCGGCGGTGAATCGTTGGAGCAGAGAGCAAAAGCGAAAAGGAGACGAGGAAGGAAAGTTGAAAACCGAGTTGGAAAAGAGCATAGGGCTGGATGAGCAGAAAGAGAAAGAAGATACAGCTAAATCCCGTGAACGGGTGAATACGAAGTTTCAAGCGCAAGCAAAGCAACACAACAAAGGCCATACTTGCAGCACGCACAACCGGCGGCGCAACGCCTGTCAACATGACAAAGATCGGGAGAAACACCATCACCCCCTCCATCGCCTTCTCGCGCGTGAGACCAAGCCGGATTGCACTGTAAAAAAGCGCCGCAGTCACAAGGCCGACATGCAGACCGGAAATAGCAAGCAGATGCACAATGCCAAGACGCTCATAAGCCCCCAGTACAGGTGCGTCAACAAAGGCTCGCTCGCCAAACGTCAGTGCGACAACCACCCCTCCCACCTCAGACGGAAAGGTTTGAGCAATACGCTCGATTTGAGCGGCACGAAAGCGCGGAAGAAGGAAGCGCCACCCGGCGGTCTCTCTCTGACAGTCCATCGAAGACGACTGCCCTTCTAGCTGCCAGTGGATGCCACGCTCATATAAATACCGTTTGTAATCAAACGCGTAGAAATTACTTGGGGGTGCGGGCGGCTTTAAGGTTCCGCTAACGCGGCAACGATCCCCCGGGAGCAGGGACCCGAGCGCCTGCTGTTCCTCGGTTTCCAAGTACAAGCGGAGGCTCAGTCGCTCCCCCTCTTCACTGAGCACTTCCGTTCGTAAGAGGTCACCGTCTAGGTGCACCCGCTCATGGATATGAACGACCATTGCCGTTTCTCCTTCTAGAAGCATCGTTTCATTCGTGCTCTCGGTATACAGCGATACACCCGCATAACATAAAAAGACCGCGACTGCTGCGCCTCCACACCTCAAGCGCTGCTCCTTATCCAGACGGAAAGTGAGCCAAAGAGCAACAATCAAAAAGACGCTACTAATCAACAGTTCTCCGCGAAGTACGGCCGTAACTGAGGCCATGGCAGCGAGCATCATCACAACAAGAAAGGCCATCCCCGCTCCTCCTGATTAGTCGTCTACATTCATATCAAAAAAGATTTGCTTTGTTTTTTTCGCGTAGGATTCAAGTTCCACGTCACTCGCGCCTAACCGTTCTAGCTCGTTAAGCAGCGATGTGGTCAGCGTTAATTTCTCCTGGTAGCGCTGATCCATAATGCCTTGATCGAGCTCGACTTCAACGCATTCGATTCCTAAGGACGCAAAAAGCTCCTCAGCGTACGGATGATTTTTGTACTCTTTGGCGTAGAACACTTTCTGGATGCCGGCCTGAATGAGCGACTTGCTGCAGTGTACACAGGGAAAATGCGTCACGTAGATTTCCGCTCCGTCGGTCGGTACACCAAATTTAGAGCATTGCAAGAGCGCATTGATCTCCGCGTGAACGGTGCGAATGCAGTGGTTGTCCACGATATAGCATCCTTGATCCAAGCAGTGGGGTTCACCGGACACCGAGCCGTTGTACCCGCCCGCAATAATTCGTTTATCTCTCACAATCGTTGCCCCTACTTTCAGCCTGGGACAGGTGCTCCTTAAGGAAAGCAAGTGGCTTTGCGCCATAAAATATTGATCCCATGATATGCGCTCCAAACGAAACGACCCCCTTTCTTTTCGCAACTAAAGTGTAGAAAACAAGCGGACAATCGTCAAGCTAGGTTATTTTACCGTGATTAGTTCACTTAACTGTTGAAAAGACTTTTCGCCGATTCCGTTCACCTGTACCAGATCTTCAGGAGCCTCAAAGGGACCGTGTTCCTCACGGTAAGAAAGAATCGCACTCGCTTTCGCTGGCCCAATACCAGGAAGCGTTAGCAGTTCCGCCTCCTCTGCTGTATTAATATTAACAAGCGCAGCGTCAGAACCATTTGTGTTCGTGCTGCCTGCAGCCGGAATATCCTCCTCTCCCTCCTCCGGTACATAGAGAAGCATTTCATCCGTAAGGACGACCGCAAGATTCAGCGCCCGCTCCTCTGCGTTTTCCGCCAGTCCTCCTGCCATGAGGATCGCCTCATGCACCCGGCTCCCTGCATCAAGCTCATAGACACCCGGTGCGTGGACAGCTCCTTTCACGTCAACAATGACACTTGAGGCCTTCTCCTCACTTTCTAAAGAAGCACTGCTGTCCTCTTCTTCTGCGGCCTCCATGATCCACTCATCAGAGCCCTCTTGTCCGCTGCCGCTCTCTCCCCTTGTGACGATCAGAAAAACGAACAGCACAGCCGCAATGAGACTAGCGATGTAAAAATGAATCTGTGTTGGTTTCCACTTTTTCACGAGTCGTTCGCCTCCTTTCCATGCTTTTTTAACACATATGGACATCAGACGCTGCATACGCATAAGAAAAGCGCGAGCGCCTATAACTGAATGCGCGTGTGGCGCTTGCACTAAACAATGCAGATAGGACACTTCTAGAAAGACGGAGTTAGCTGGATGAAGGAGGGATGGGTAGTGAAAGTTGGGTTTATTGGAACAGGTAGTATGGGAACGATGCTGATTGAGTCTTTGCTGGATTCGAAGGCCCTTTTGCAGGAAGACATTCGCATCATCAATCGTACGCCCTCAAAGGCAGAAGCGCTAAAGAATGAGTATCCCGCGATTGCCATAGCAAGTTCAATAGAAGAAGTAGCGCGCACGAGTGAGGTTCTGTTTTTGTGCGTCAAACCCCCGGAGATGCCAGAGGTGCTTAAAGAGTTGGCTCCGCTTCTGGAACCAACGCAAACAGTGATCTCTATTACAAGCCCGGTATCCGTGGAGGCGCTCGACTCTGAACTTCCTTGCAAAACGGCGCGCATTATCCCTAGCATCCTCAACCGAGCGAGTTCAGGTTCCACGCTGATCAGTTATGGAAGGCGGTGTAAGAAGGCCGACAAAGAAAGGTTACGTGAGCTTGTGGCATTTATCTCTGAACCGCTTGAGATTGAGGAAAATATCACGCGTGTCTCATCAGACATTGTCAGCTGCGGACCGGCATTTTTTAGCTACCTCGCTCAGCGCTTTATTGACGGGGCTGTCAACGAGACAGAGATCACAAGAGAAGATGCGACGACGCTTGCAACCTCCATGCTGATTGGGCTGGGGAAACTCTTGGAAGAAGGGCATTATACGCTGCCTGCGCTGCAACAAAGGGTGTGTGTGCCTGGTGGGATTACAGGCGTAGGCATTGCTGTGCTTGAGGAAGAACTTGGGGACGGGTTTGATGAACTTTTCAAGAAAACCCACGAAAAGTTTGCTGCTGAAAAGAAGAAGCTCACATGTGAATTTACGTACGGTTAACAACTCATTTTCACTTAAAAACACAAGGAGCGCTCCTTGTGTTTTTTTTATTCGACATCAAGCGAAGCATTCCTGCTACTTTTTTATCCCTTGGAAAAAAATTCGCTCGCTCCTCTCCGTCGGCTTCTGTTCGGTAAAGTCAGCCGTTATACGAATGTCCTTGAAACCGGTCTCCGTTAACAAACGCTCATACGTCTCAACCTCAAACGTACGCTCCTTATGGAGTTCATCAAGTCGTTGATAGCTCCCATTTGGTTGCTTCACAAAAAAACTAAGCTCATGTAAGACGCTATGCGGATGCTCACCTGCAAAAGAGTGCCAGATGTAAGAAACGTCCTCTCCTGCTTCGGCAAAGGTAGCGCCCGCAAACTGAGTCATTTTATGAACCGAATGCACATCAAACAGAAGCAGGCCGCCCTGCTTAAGCTTGCGGAAGCAGCCTTTGAAGGTTTCCCTGACACTCTCCTCATCGTCCAAATAATTAAGCGAGTCACAGAAGATCGTCATCACATCAAACGAACCGACTTGTGGCAAGTCGCTCATATCCGCTTCGAGTAATAGCGGACAAAACCCAGCTTCGGTGAGCTTTGCGTGTGCGGTGGCAAGCATATCTGCAGAGGCATCAAGCCCTTGTGCCTCCCACCCTTTTTCTAACATGCCCAGAAGCAGCTCGCCTGTGCCGCAGCCAATATCAAGAACAGAGGGAGACCCGCCTTCAAGAGGGGCCACGGCTTTTTCAGCAACTTTTAACCATTTGTCGTATGGGGCATGGCTCATTAATTCATCGTACCAGTTAGCGAAAAATGTGTAGCTGCTCATTCTTTCCCCAACTCGTAGGTCCAGCCATCTTTTTGTTCGACTTTGCCTTCCTTCATCAGCTTCCCAAGCGCTCGTTTAAAGGCGGCTTTGCTCAGCCCAAAGCGCTCTTCAATGTCATTAGGCGTTGACTTGTCGCTATATGGCATGGCTCCTTTGCGCTTTTGCAGGAATTCCAGAATGTTTTCGGCGTCTGTCTTTTGCTGCTCGGTGCGAACGAGTCGCTGCGTCATATTGACCCTTCCGTCTTCGCGCACAAACTGAACGCGCCCTTGCACCGATTCTCCGAGGCGGGGAATCGCTTTTGCTTCGTCCATATGAAGCAAGGCAATTGGCCCCTCTTCCACAAGAAGCACCGCGCCTTCGTCAAGAAAATGATAGACGGTCCCATGCACCTCCCTATTCAGCCATGACGCATCCGCTGGCTTTGCCTGCTCGGTTACTGGTGCCCCGTGAACGAGCTTGCCCATCAAGCGCCCCTTTTTATCCCACGTTAAAGAAACAAAGAGGTGATCTCCAGCAGCTGGCCAAGCCGAGCGCTCCGTCGGCAGCTCATCCATGGAAACAAAGAGATCTCGGGAAACCCCGTTGTCTAGAAAAACGCCATGTCCTCGTTTGACCGAAACCACTTTTAGCCAGCCCATCTCCTCATTTTTCACAATCGGCATTTCCATTGTTGCCGATAGGCGGTTTTGGTGATCATGATATAAGAACACGTCCATGATCTCACCGACCTCCACCTCTCGCGTGCACTCGCGATTGTGCAATAAAATGTCGTTTGTTCCATCACTCAAAAAGTAACCAAACGCTGCCTTTCGCACAACTTCTAGCTTTTTAGAAATTCCAGGCGCGAGCATTAGCTGAGCACCTCGTTTAAATCGACATGTTCAGCGTCGCCCCAAAGTTTTTCTAAATTATAGTACAAGCGCTCGTCCTTATGAAAAACGTGGACCACAACGTCTCCGATGTCGATCAAAACCCACCGTGCTCTGTCGTAGCCCTCGAGACGTTTGATCTCCAGCCCGGCCTCCTGAACCACTTTTTTCAATTCATGAGCGATCGCCTGTACTTGCTTTTCTGAGTTGCCGTGGCACATAACAAAATAATCCGCAACAGGAGATACCCCCTGCATGTCAAGAGCGACAATTTGCTGTGCACGCTTATCATCAATCGCTTCAACCGCAAGCTTTAACCGTTCATTCAGCATGTACGTCTCCTTTCTGGTTTACAAGGTATTGGTACGCTTCCTCCGTTTGTGGGTGAACCGGGAAGCCTTTTTTTCGCAAATAATCTTTCGTCTGTTCGAGCGCAAAGAGGCAAGCCTGATCCAAATCTTCCTTGGCTAGCTCCCTCGCTTTATCAACACCTAGAAAGGTGCGGGTCGGCTCAATATAATCAGCAACAAAAACGACTTTCTCAAGCAGCGACATCCCGGCTCTCCCTGTCGTATGGGAGCGAATTGCCATCAAAATGTCTTTATCCCCAATTCCTAGCTCCGTCTCGACATAATAAGCTCCACAAGGGGCGTGCAGCAGTTCAACACCGTATTCCGCCCAGTGCGGCTCGCGCAAATCACGGACGACAGTTTGCTTCATTTTCGTGATGTCATGGTATTTGCAAATGTCATGCAAAATCGCCGCCGTCTCTGCCTTTTGCACGTCAGCACCATATGCCTTCGCCAATGCAGAGCTCGTTTCGTATACCCCAATCGTGTGCCGGTAGCGAGTCTCTGTTAAATGCGGCCGGACCACTTCCAGTGCTTTTTCATTGTTCACCGATACAGCCCCCTTTCTTTAATTAGCTGCTCGACTTGGGCGGGGACAAAATAGCGAATCGGTTTTCCTTCTTTGACGCGCTCTCTAATAGCGGTGGAGGAGAGGTTAAGCTCTATGAAATCCAAATACTTGAGCCGGTGTTTGTAAGGCGATGTGGCCGCATGCCCAGACCCAGGTCTATTAAAGGCGATAAACGTCACCAACTCCATCAATTCTTCAATCTTGTACCAATCCGGGAGCATATCGACCATATCTCCGCCAATGAGAAAAAAGAACTCCTCCGCCGGATAAGCGGATGTGAGCGCCTTGACTGTATCAATGGTGTAGGACGTTCCAGCACGTGCTAGTTCAATCTCACACACCGAGATACGCTCCTCTTGGTCAAGGACAGCCTCAAGCATGGCCTTGCGCTCTTCTCCCGTCGCGAGCCCTTCCCTCTTTTTGTGAGGAGGCGTCGCTACAGGGATGAACCAAATTTCATCAAGCCCTGCGCTTACAAGTGCTTCTTGCGCCATTAAGAAATGACCCATGTGCGGGGGATCAAAGGTTCCTCCAAATAAGCCAATCCGTCTCATGCCCGTTGACTCACGATCTCGGTAATTCAAATTTAGGCTTCTCGTTAGATGGTTTGTAGAGAATAATGACATTGCCAATTGACTGAACGAGTTCAGCCCCCGTGCCAGCAACCAGGCTTTCTGCCACTTCATCTTTGTCTTCAAGACAGTTTTGCAAGACGCTTACCTTTAACAGTTCTCTCGCCCCGAGCGCTTCATTCACTTGCTTGATCATATTTTCATTTACGCCGCCTTTTCCTACTTGAAAAATGGGCTGCTCCTTATGAGACTCTGCACGTAAAAAACGCTTTTGTTTGTTTGTTAACATACATCCTCCAATACACTATAAAAAATGTCGAACCGCTTCTTCCATCGCTGCTCGGTTGGGCTTTTGCTCGGTCCAGTATTCAAACGAAAGCGCTCCTTGATTAACGAACATGCCGATGCCGTTCAAAGTCCTGTTGCCGCGAGCCTTGGCTTCCTTTAACAACAAGGTCTCATCCGGATTGTAAATCAAATCACTGACAAATGCACGAGCACTAAGCAAGTCAAGGGAGAGCGGCGTCTGCCTTACGTTTGGGCTCATCCCCACAGATGTCGTATTAATGACAAGATCAAATGCGGCGAGTTCCTTCTCGGCCTGCTCTATTGACATCGCCAGAACATCGCTCTCATAGCGGGAAAAAAGTCCGGCAAGAACTTCCGCTTTTGCAAGCGTTCGGTTCGCGATGACGATGCGCATTGCCCGGTTCCGGCAAAGCGTCGAAACCACTGCTCTCGCCGCCCCCCCTGCCCCGATGACAAGAACCCTATGGTCCTCAATTCCAGCGGGCAGAACCGGCGTAAGGGACTGAAGATAACCGCTTCCGTCCGTATTCCTACCGATGAGTCTTCCGTTTTTGTTGACAATCGTATTGACAGCCCCAATCTCCTGAGCTTCCTCATCGACTTCATCCAGATAGTCCATCACTGATACTTTATGGGGAATGGTGACATTGCACCCAGCCACGTTCAGAGCTTTAAGACCGGCGATCGCTTCTTTTAACGCCGTCGGTTCGACATTAAAGGCATGGTAGGTTGCGTCCAAGCCAAGATCGTCGTAGATCGCCTGGTGCATAAGTGGACTGAGAGAATGCCCGACCGGGTAGCCAATTAATGCAAATAGCTGCTTCATCTCTTGTCTCCTCTCCTTATGACGTAATGGACGGACGCATTGATACCCCTACACCTTCTGGGGCATACGCACAAACCGTGGACCCATCGCCAGAGATTGTTATCCAGCCAAGACCGGAAAAAACAACGTCCGTTTTTTGTGCTGGAATTTTGAACGTATGTTTTTTTAAATGGAGGACTTCCTCGCCCTCTTCTGAAAACGGCGGCTGCAAGAGCGTACCTGCGTGACTTTCGTACAAATCGTCCGCTTTTTCGAGCTTCGTTCTATGAATGCCGACCTCGTTGGCGATGTGCACAATAAAAGAAGCAGGGTTTCCTTTTAAGAAATCTAGACGTGCCAGCCCTCCTAGGAAAAGGGTTTGCTCGGCTTTTAGTTGAAAGACCACAGGCTTGATCTCTTTTTTCGGGGTGATGGCTCTAAGCGATTTAGAAGAGGTCACATGCGCCATTTGATGATGGTTGATTAGGCCCGGTGTATCAATAAGGGCACGTCCGTCATCGAGAGGAACATCAATCAAGTCAAGCGTCGTGCCCGGGAAATGAGAAGTCGTAATGAGTGTATCGGCGTCCCCGAAGAAATCCTTGATAATGCGATTGAGAAACGAAGATTTCCCGACATTGGTACAGCCAACCACATAGACATCTCTGCCGTTCCTTAGCCGGTCAATCCCCTCTGCCACTTCGCCGATTCCCTCTCCCGATTTCGCGCTCATCAGCTTCACTTCCCTTGGCTTCAACCCCCACTCGCTCGCAGACTTCTTGATCCAGTTTATAAGCTTGTTGCGGTTGGTAGATTTCGGAAGCAAGTCCACTTTATTGGCTACAAGCATCACTTGGTTGTTGCCCACGAAGCGATGAACACCTGAAATCCAACTGCCGTTAAAGTCAAAAATATCGACAACTTTAACAATCAGCGCCTCTTTGTGATGAAGCGATTGAAACAACTTCAGAAAATCGTCGTCACTCATCTCTACGTCCTGCACTTCATTATAATGCTTCAGGCGGTAACATCGTTTGCACACAATAACGTCTCGGCTCAGGGCGGATTTCGGAGCAAAACCAAGCTTTTCTGGCTCCTCCGTTTGAATGGCTATCCCACATCCTGAGCAGTGAATCGTCTCTTCCGACATACTTAGTCCTCCCACTGAATATACCCCTTTTTCCTCATCCATGTTAACACAATCCGCTCCATTCTACGGTTCGCGCGCGTCATCCATCCATCCGTCGCTGCTACAGGGACGACGAGAATGGTGTGCAAACCGGCTCGGTTTCCGCCAAGCACATCGGTAAATAGTTGGTCGCCGACAACGACCGTTTCTTCCTTTTTTACATTCATTCGCTGGCAGGCTTGCCTGAACGCCCGACGCATTGGCTTACGGGCACTATGAATAAAAACAATCTGTTCCGGGTCAGAAAAGGCCTTGACCCGCTTCTCATTATTATTGGACACAATCGTCACATTCATTTCAATTTCTTGCAGCTTCTCGAACCATTCTTTCACTTCAGGTGTTGCTTCCGGTCGATCCCACTCCACCAACGTATTATCCAAGTCCGTGATGACCGCACGAATGCCACGATCGCGAAGGGCAAACAAGTCAATATCATAAATGCTCTTAACGTACTGATTTGGGAGCAAGTTCTTAATCACCAAGCACCTCTCTTTTGTCTACAACAAAGACAAGTAATCAAAAGTCAACTATACCTTTTGCAACGGTTTTAATCAATGAAATGTAGATAGTTCGTGACAACCCGGTGGCTGTTATGACTAATACTTTTCGACAATTTCAGCATTCATCCTCAGTTGTGGATAAGGTTATTCACCTCATTTAACCGCGCTACAAAAAAGATGAAGACCAATCACGCACAAGATACTCACAAGTTTTCCACGAAGTCGTGTGGATAAACGAACGATTGTTCTATCTCGTGAACCATGGTAGGATATCAGTAACTTACAAAGAATGGTCTTACAACTTGAGGTACGAAGACAAGGTTGCTCGGGCGATCTTCTATTAAGGAGGTGAACCTGCCGATACCGGCAGAAACCATGTATAATTTATCCGATGAGCTTCTTATTGAAACTTACCATAAGGCGGTAGAGCTTGAACTGGGTCAGGACTTTATTGATTTAATTGTAGCAGAATTGAGCCGTCGCTCATTAGCCGACGACATTCGCCTCACCTCCTAACTGCAGTGAAGAAAGATCAACCTTCCTATATAGACAACAAAGAGGAGATCGCTACTCGCGATCTCCTCTTTGTTGTCGTTCTTCATTTTTAGGGATAATCTTAATGTACTCACGAGGCTGGAATACCTCTGGTTGATCGTTCGATTGGATGGACGGGCCGCTTCTTGTTGCCTGAGTGGGGCCATCTTCATCATGCAAGAGCCACCCTCCTGCCATTAGTGCCATGAATATCCCTGCGCATATAACTGATTTGGACCGTGTACGCATCAATGGGCCGCTCCTTTTTTTCTACGGTTTCTTCATAGGATGGCAATCTTTGGTGTACACTATACGTATCTTTTGTGACTTTCCTTTGAAGGAAAAATTTTTTTGGAGCAATTTCTTCATATTAAATAACTTCTGAAGTAACGAACGACCAGTCTCCTCAAGGATGCACGCCTGTTTAATTTAAGATATAATGACGTAGGCTTAGCAAAAAGGTGTCCGGTCAACACAGGTTGCAAAAACGTAAAAGGAGGTCAAAAATGTCCAGTCTTCATGTAGCGATTATGGCTCCATTCTTACTGGCAATTCTCATTCCAGTTGTCTATCTCTACACAAAAAAAATACATACCGGTTGGTTTGTGCTTCTATTGCCTTCTCTCCTATTCGCTTACTTTCTATCGTACCTGCCCAACACTTCTGGTGGTGATACTATCACTAGTACCATGTCTTGGGTCCCCTCTCTTGGGATTAATTTTACAGCGTATGTGGACGGGCTAAGTTTGCTTTTTGCCCTGCTTATTACGGGGATTGGGGCACTCGTTGTCCTTTACTCCATCTTCTATTTGGATAAGGGCAAGGAGCGGTTGCATAACTTCTATGTATACCTCTTAATGTTTATGGGGGCGATGCTTGGGGTTGTTCTTTCCGACAACTTAATTGTTCTCTACATTTTTTGGGAGCTGACAAGCCTTGCTTCCTCTCTTCTAATTAGTTACTGGTTCCATCGCAAGGGGTCGATCTACGGAGCGCAGAAATCAATGCTTATCACTGTCTTTGGCGGCTTTGCGATGCTAGCAGGCTTCTGCTTAATCTACGGCGTCACCGGGACGTTCAGCATCCGTGGAATCATTGACCAAGCAGAGGTGTTGGCGGGAAGTGCAATCTTTTTGCCAGCGATGATCTTGATCCTGCTCGGGGCCTTTACAAAATCGGCGCAGTTCCCCTTTCACATCTGGCTTCCTGATGCGATGGAAGCACCAACGCCTGTTAGTGCCTATTTGCACTCGGCGACGATGGTGAAAGCAGGAATCTATTTAGTCGCACGTCTAACGCCTGTCTTTGGCGGTGCTAGCGAGTGGTTCTGGATCATCTCCATTGTCGGGCTCGTGACGCTCTTCTACGGTTCGATTACCGCGGTGCGGCAAAAGGATTTAAAAGGCATCCTTGCGTATTCGACCATTAGTCAACTCGGCTTGATTATGAGCTTGCTCGGGGTTGGTTCAGCGGCGCTTTACTTTGGAGATGCCGACCAACAGGCGCTCTACGCGGCTGCGGTTGTGACGGCGATCTTTCATTTAATTAACCACGCAACCTTTAAAGGCAGTCTATTTATGACCGCAGGGATTATTGACCATGAAACCGGCACACGTGACATTCGCCAGCTTGGCGGGTTAATGACGATTCTGCCGATTACCTTTACGGTCTCAGCCGTAGGGCTTGCCGCAATGGCTGGGCTTCCTCCGTTCAACGGCTTTATCAGTAAAGAAATGTTCTTTACAGAGATGCTGACGGCTGCGGAGATGGACATTTTTAGCGTTGGCACATGGGGGCTATTATTCCCAGTGGTTGCCTGGGTCGCGAGCATCTTCACATTTCTATACTGCTCCATCCTGTTCTTTAAAACATTCACGGGTCGGTTTAAGTCTGAGAACTTTAGCCACAAGATTCATGAAGCACCGATCGGCATGCTCATTAGCCCAGTTATCCTTGGCTCGCTTGTGGTGGTCTTTGGCTTGTTTCCGAATATCTTATCGCAATCGATCATTGTCCCTGCCGTCTCCGGTGTTCTCGAAGTAGTGCCCGTTAGCGCGGTTGAGGGGATAAACTTGACTTTGTGGCATGGGCTCAACACCGAATTGATGATGTCCCTAGGAGTTATCGCCTTTGGTAGCCTGCTCTTCCTGCGAATGAAAAAATGGGAAACACTCGAGATTTACAAGCGAGAGCGCGATCCGCTTCACTGGTTTTATGACCGTGGGCTTGATGGGCTGATTAGCAGTTCACAGGCGATCACTCGTGCGCAGATGACCGGACGCCTGAGAGATTACTTTGTCTACATGAGTGCTTTCCTTATTCTCCTTGTAGGCTTTACCTTCTGGTATTCCAATGCCTGGCTGCTCGATACAAGCAACCTTGCCGAGGTTCCGATCTTCATGTATATGTTGACACTTGTTTTTATTGCAGCAACGCTCATGATTCCATTTATTAGGAACCGAATGACGCTCATCATTGTTGCCGGAATTGTCGGCTACTTAATGGCGCTTTTCTTTGCGATTTTGCGCGCGCCAGACTTAGCCTTAACGCAGCTTCTCATTGAGACAGTCACAGTTGTATTGCTGATGCTTGCATTTAGACACCTACCGGAAATGACGAAAGAAGTCACCAAGGCAAGCACAAAAATGATAAATGTCCTCATCTCCTCACTCGTGGGGGTTGTTGTGACAGTGGTTGCTATCAGTGCCTATTCTTTAGGGACCAACGCGAACTTTACGTCCATTTCCCAGTTCTTCATTGATAATACGTACGAACTTGGCGGCGGTACAAATATGGTGAACGTCATTCTCGTCGATTTCCGTTCGCTTGATACGATTCTCGAAGTCCTCGTGCTGGCAGTTGTCTCGCTAGCCGTGATCATGCTTGTTAAACACCGCTTTAAAGGAGGAGAAGATGTATGAAGTATTCCAAGTCCCATGACGTGTTGCAGCGCAACCTAATTACGATTACGATCTATTTCCTCCTCGGATTTTCTTTCTACCTGTTCTTTGCGGGCCATAACAATCCCGGTGGAGGGTTCATTGGTGGGCTCATGACTGCCTGTTCACTGATGCTCCTCTATGTCATTTTTGATCGCCCTCGGGCCAACGACATTATTCGCTATTCATTTGTGACGATGATCGCCGTAGGCCTTCTTATTGGGATAGGCGTTGGCTTTCTAGGCGTCATTTTCGGTTCCGCTTATTTAGAGCAGTTCTTTGACTACTTCGAGTTTCCATTCTTTGGCGAACTCGAGCTGACCACTGCCCTTCCATTTGACCTCGGCATTTACCTAGTCGTTGTTGGAATGGGCCTTGTCATTACACTAACCGTTGCGGAGGACGAGAGCTAATGGAAATACTACTATTTATTGCTGTCGGGGCGCTCTTTGCAGTAGGAACCTATATGCTCTTAACTCGTAGCATACTGAAAGTCATTGTTGGCATTTTGTTTCTCTCCCATGGAGCACATCTGTTAATTTTATCAATGTCTGGTCTCAATGCCGACAGTCCCCCCCTTGAGCATATGGGGGATGGAAACTTTTCGGACCCCCTTCCGCAAGCCTTGATTTTAACTGCAATTGTGATCAGCTTCGGTCTTACGGCGTTTCTTGTCGTGATTGGCTATCGAACGTACAAAGAGCATCAAACCGATGATCTTGAAAAGTTAAGGGGTTCTGCCGATGAGTAATTTGATTGTCTTGCCGGTGATTCTACCCTTTGCCGTCGGAACCGTGCTGATTCTTTTTGCAAAATATCATACCACCCAGCGTGTCATTAGTGCGATTACGTCCATTGTCATGCTGGCGCTGGCCATCTATTTAGCGATTCATTCGTACGTAGAGGGAACGCTGACACTCGAACTTGGAAACTGGGACGCCCCCTTTGGGATTGTACTAGTTGCCGATTTGTTCGCGACCTTTATGGTCACACTCTCAGCCCTTGTTGGCGTTGTCTGTTTGTTCTTTGCGTTTGGGACGATTCATCCGAAGCGTGAGAAATTCTATTTTTACCCGTTCTATTTTTTCCTGCTAACAGGAGTGAACGGAGCCTTTTTAACGGGAGACATCTTCAACCTCTTCGTTTTCTTCGAGGTGATGCTGATCTCTTCGTACGCCCTCATTGTCATAGGAGGGACGAAGTACCAGCTACGCGAATCCTTTAAGTATGCCGTGATCAACGTCTTCGCCTCGATCCTGTTCTTAGTGGGCATCGCCTATCTCTACGGCATTACAGGGACGCTCAATATGGCTCATATAGCGGTACGTGTGGCTGAGCTTGAGCAAACAGGTGCGTTGCAAATTACGGCGATGATCTTCTTCACTGTGTTTGCCATGAAGGGTGCGCTCTTTCCACTTTACTTCTGGTTGCCACGTTCGTATTACGGTCCACCAGCAGCGATTGCTGCCTTGTTTGGCGGACTGCTAACGAAGGTGGGGATTTATGCGATTATCCGCACCTTCACACTGATCTTCACCCATGATCCAGGATTCACTCACACATTGATTCTCTGGGTGGCGGGTGCTACGATGTTCTTCGGTGTTCTTGGAGCGGTGTCTCAATTTGACTTTAAGCGCATCCTCTCCTATCACATCATTAGCCAGGTCGGGTACATGGTAATGGGACTTGGGCTCTATACGCGCGTGGCAATTGCCGGTGCGGTCTTCTATATCGCCCACCACATTATCGTCAAAACCTCACTGTTTCTCTTTGCTGGAGCCACGCAAAAAGTGACAGGGACGACCGACCTGAAGAAAATGGGAGGCCTGCTTAAAACGCATCCCGCTCTTGCTTGGCTGTTCTTAATCGCTGCCCTGTCTCTAGCCGGCATCCCGCCATTAAGTGGATTCTTCAGTAAGTTTCCGCTGATACTGGAAAGCTTAACCATTGAGAGTTACGGGATTGCTTTCGTGGCCTTGCTTGTTGGTTTGCTCACATTGTTTTCAATGATTAAGATTTTTGTTTACGCCTTCTGGGGCGAGCAAAAACACACCGCCGAACAAGCGAACATCTCAGTAAAAGGGCTTCTGTTGCCGATTGCCCCACTGATTCTTTTAACAATTGTTTTAGGGTTTGGCGCTGAGCCGGCTTTCAGCTACTCGCTTGATGTAGCCGATCAGCTACTAAACCCAGAGAGCTATATCAATTCTGTCCTAGGAGGATGAGAACATGGCGTTTCAACTGCTTGTCAACTTTATCATTGCCATTTTGTGGATGCTTTTTCAGAACAGCTTCACGTCCGTTGACTTTGTCATGGGTTACCTCATCGGGATGGCCGTCGTATTAGTTTTAATTCGCCTTAAGGGACACTATTTTTACATGCATCGCGTCTGGTCCTTCTTTAAGCTCATGGTCGTGTTCACAAAAGAGCTCACGATCGCCAACATTAATGTAGCGAAAATCGTTCTCAGCCCAAAGGTTAGGATCTCACCCGGGATCATTGCTGTGCCGACCGAGCTTGAAACAGACGCTGAAAAAACGCTGTTTGCCGTCATGATGACACTCACTCCGGGAACGCTCTCCATTGAGTTTTCTGAGGATGGCCATTATATCTTCGTGCACTGTCTCAACGCTGAAGACAAGGAAGGCATGGTCAATGACGTGAAAGGAACCTTTGAAACGGGGATTTTGGAGGTGACACGCCGCCATGTTTGACACGATTTTATCAATCGTTCTCTTGATGATGAGCATCTCCTGCCTGCTTTGCTTTATACGCGCCGTCCTCGGTCCAACGATGCACGATCGGATTGCTGCCCTCGACACGCTTGGTCTTCTTTTGATTGGCTTCGTTGGCGTCCTGATGTTAATGCAAAACACGCAAGCCTATACGGAAGTTGTCCTTGTTGTCGGTATTCTAGCTTTTATTGGCTCGATCGCTATGGCCAAGTTTCTTGAAAGGGGCGAGCTCTTTGACAGCGATTGAATGGATAGTCAGCATTTTTGTGATCGTCGGCGGGTTCTTTAGTTTGCTTGCTGGGATTGGCCTCATCCGGCTGCCAGACGTGTACGCACGGCTTCACGCAACAGGAAAAAACTCCACCTTTGGTGTAGTGACGATTATGCTCGGGACATTCCTATATTTCCTGATCGAAAACGAGATGTTCATTGGCAAGCTGCTGCTCACGATCTTGTTTGTTTTTATCACAGCGCCTGTAGCAGCACTGATGATTTCACGTTCCGCCTACCGAACCGGAGTTCCGCTCCACCCAACCTCCGTGAGAGATGAGATGAAGCCCTTTTACGAGGAGGAAAGGAAGCGAACGGGGGGGCAAAATTCCGAGTAAATTCGCAAAGCGAAAATACCGAAAAGCGCGGGCGGGTTGCACAGAAGCGAGGTTTTTGGAAGGCCTGCTCGAGAAATCCCGAGCTTCTACCCGCGCAGCTAGACAAAAAGAAGCGAACTCTGTGCTAGAGTTCGCTTCTTTTGTACAAGGAGAAACTATATGAACATAGGAAGTTACGACGTGGTTTGACTGACAAGCGTTGCAATCGTCTGCCCCATTTTTACATTCGTTCCAGGCTCAATAACAGGAGCAGCGATTCCGGCCTCCAGCACTAAAATCACCGTGGAGCCAAAGGAGAAATACGCCACTTCCTCCCCCTTTCTCCATACAGACTCATGCTTCGTCTTGACGATGCTATTAATATTGACAGCGCCGATGCTGATAAGGGCAAGCCTCTCCCCTTTCGCCCCCTTCAGGACAGAAACGAGACGCTTGTTTCGGGACAGCGGTTTCCTTCCGTACCTTAACCCCCATTCATTGACCGGATAGGAACGCCCGCCGAGCATCCATTCATCGGTACATGTAGCGTGCAACGGGCTATGAATACGGTGGTAATCTCGAGGGCTTAAATAGAGGATGAAATAGGTGCCTTTCGCGTACGTCTTCGCCATCTCTTCACTCCCGAGCATTTCTGCAAAGCTGTAGCGCTGCCCTTTCACCTCGAATTGAACATCGTTTGAGAGCGTACCGACCTCTGCACATCTTCCATCCACAGGCGAGATAAGATTCCTTGGAGACGCAGAAATCGAGCGCACGTCCTCTCGCAATTCGCGCGTAAACAGCTCGTGCAAACTCTGAAAGGAATCTACAGAGTCTTTGGCTTCAGCCATCTCTAAGCGAAACGTCTTGCAAAAAGACGGGATCAGCGGCCTTGACAGCCTTGACTTGGCAAAACGTTGCAATAGACTTGAGAATAACTTATGATTATGCAGTTCTATACAGGCTCGAAAGAATCCTTGTTTCAAGTAACTCACCTTTTCAGCGTCTATTTGGATGGTAGAAGCAGACGTTATCATTGATTTGTGCTATAATTTACCTTTAAGATCAAGGGCATTCTACAGCCCTAAAGGAGTGAAGCGAATGGACCTACTCAGTCAGCTTGACAATACGTTGAAAAAGCTGAAAGGTCAAGTAGCGAACTTGCTGACGCTGATCAATCTAAGTTTTGGAGCTCTTGCTATTATCTATATTCTTCAAGGAATGACCCGAACAGGGCTACTGCTTATCCTGATTGCCGCTATCTTTGACCGGCTTGATGGCCTTGTCGCTCGTAAGTTAAAAATTGAATCTGAGCTCGGCAAACAGCTTGATTCAATGAGTGACATGGTCTCATTCGGCATTGCCCCTGCGCTGTTGATCTATCAAGCAGAACTATCATCGCTAGGGATGACCGGAATGTTGCCTGTCGTTGTCTATATGTCTTGCGGGGCTCTTCGGCTAGCACGCTTTAACATCAGCGACACTGGTTCTGAATTTGTCGGTCTGCCGATCACCGCCGCAGGCTGTATTCTTGCCCTGCTATTATTGTTTTCCCCCCTCTCCAGTTCAGCCTTTGCGATCGTTACGCTACTTCTCTCATTGCTCATGATTAGCGTCTTTCGTATAAAAAAAATCTAGCGATTCTCTTCGTATCTTCGCAAGATTAGCAGAAAATCAATCGTCTGCTTTCTTTTCATTCGCTGTTTACCTAGAGAAATCTCAAAAAGCATGAAAAATACGGGTAGACATGCGTTAATTTCCGTCTAAAGGCTTGACACCACTGGCGTAGATGAGTAAATTAAGGGCAGGCGTTCATCCTGTCGATCTTTGCAAGATTGGATCGACATCTTCATCACGAAAGACTGATCATGGAATGATGGTTTTTACTAAAGATACGAAAGGGAGTTATCAAAAATGAACAAAACAGATCTAATCAATGCAGTAAGTGAACAAGCAGACATTTCTAAGAAAGATGCATCGAAAGCGGTTGACGCCGTATTTGACGGTATCACTGAATCTCTTGTAAAAGGGGATAAAATTCAACTTGTTGGTTTTGGGAGCTTTGAAGTTCGTGAGCGTTCTTCCCGTAAAGGCCGCAACCCACAAACAGGAGAGGAAATTGAAATTCCGGCTACAAAGAACCCGGCGTTCAAGCCAGGCAAACAGCTTAAAGACGCTGTGAATGAATAATAGACTGACCAAAAATCCATACACTGTCACCACTAGGGGGGCTGGCGAACGCTAGCTGAGAGAGGTACGGCCTTGACCCTATGGACCTGATCTAGGTAACACTAGCGGAGGGAAGTGGGGCACGAGCGCTACGGGAAATTTCGTCCCGTGCCCTCAAAACAGCCCCTTCCCAACGTCGGTGAGAAGGGGCTGTTTTTTGTTGGACAAGGAAAGAGGAATGGACACATTCCAGCTACACGAAGCAATCGACCGCCGCCAAGACGAGCTGCTTGAACTGGTGCAAACATTAATTCAGTTTGAAACGCCAAGCCCACCTGCGAGAAATACGGCAGACGCCCAGCAGTATATTGCGTCATATCTAGCTAACTACGGCTTTAGCATTGACACATGGGATGTCTACCCAGGTGACCCGAATGTCGTCGCCACCAAACACGGCTCAAAAAGTGAGAGTTACCAAAGTCTGCTGTTGAATGGCCACATTGACGTCGCCGCCGTAGAAGAGGACGAGCCTTGGACGACTCCTCCCTTCTCCGCTTCCATCCGTCACGGTTATCTGTACGGACGTGGAGCTGCCGATATGAAGGGTGGGCTTGGCACTAGCTTGTTCCTCTTGAAGCTATTCGATGAACTTAACATCAAGCTTGGCGGGGATCTCCTACTGCACTCCGTGGTAGGTGAAGAAGTAGGTGAAGCCGGGACAAAGCAGTGCCTTGAACGAGGCCATACCGCCGATTTTGCCATTGTTTGTGACACGAGCGACTGCCACATGCAAGGGCAAGGCGGAGTAATCACCGGGTGGATTACGGTAAAAAGCCCGACCACTCATCATGATGGCACGCGCCGACAAATGATTCATGCTGGCGGCGGAGTCCACGGAGCAAGCGCAATTGAAAAAATGATGACCCTTATTGAAAGTTTGCAAGTTTTGGAACGACACTGGGCCGTTACAAAATCTCACCCTGGTTTTCCAGCTGGTACAACAACGATTAATCCTGCCGTCATTGAAGGTGGACGTCATCCAGCCTTTATCGCCGATGAATGTTCGCTGTGGATCACTGTGCACTACTACCCGAATGAATCCCATGAAACGGTTACTGCTGAAATTGAAGAAGCCGTGCTCGCTCGTGCCCAAAGCGATCCGTGGTTAAAAGAACACCCACCAACCTTCCGCTGGGGCGGCACGTCGATGATCGAGGACCGCGGCGAGATTTTTCCCGCTCTGCCAATTGATCCTCATTGGGAAGCCCTCCCTCCTCTGCGAGACGCGCACAGACAAGCGTTTGGCACGGCACTCAAGGAGGGGATGTCGACAAGCGTCACCGACGGCGGTTGGCTCGCAGAAGGAGGTGTGCCTGCCGTCATTTATGGCCCAGGACAAATGAAGCATGCGCACAGTGTAGACGAACGCATTCGTATTGATGACTTACTGACGTACACGAAGTCACTGGCGACCTTTATTTTGACCTGGTGCAACACCAAGAAAGAAACCTGATCACTAGACGACTTTTGGAAAGGAATATGTACAATGGCTACCATTTATCGCGCGCTCACCATCGCTGGCACGGACCCGACAGGCGGTGCCGGCATTCAAGCCGATCTGAAGACATTCCAAGAGCGGGAAGTGTACGGCATGAGCGTCGTGACTTCGCTTGTGGCGCAGAACACCACGGGGGTTCAAGACATCCACCACCTGCCGCTTGATTTTATTGAGGCTCAGTTTCAATCGGTGATTACGGATATCTATCCGAACGCTGTTAAAACCGGGATGATTGCCACCCCCGAGATGATGTCGCTACTTAAAGAAAAAATCTCGGACCTTAGCCATACTCACTACGTCTGCGACCCGGTCATGATGGCGAAAAACGGAGATGCCCTCCTCTCTGAAGAAGTTCGTGCTCATTTACGCCACACGCTCGTCCCACTGGCTTCGATTGTCACACCCAATATCGCGGAAGCTGAAGACTTGGTGGAAATGACCATTGACACTAGAAAAGATATGCAGCAGGCAGCCACGCGCATTGTCAAAGAGCTTGGCGCTCATTCAGCCGTTGTCAAAGGGGGCAGTCTAGCTGGAGAGGCGGTCGATGTCTTTGTCGACCAGGCTGGCGCGGTTTTAGAGCTCGATGTTCCGCGGACAGAGACAAGGAACAACCACGGGACAGGGTGTACGTTTTCCGCGGCCATTTGCGCAGAACTGGCCAAGGGAAGCGAACTTTCAGACGCCGTGCAAACGGCAAAAATTTTCATATCAGATGCGATTGCCTACCAGCTCAATCTCGGACACGGCCACGGGCCGACCAATCACTGGGGCCATCGCTTACAAGGCTTACCCCACCCACAAACCAACGAGGAGTGAGACGATGACGTTTTCAAAACGATTGCGTGAGACCGCCGATGAGATTTGGGCTCAAAGCCATAAACACCCTTTTGTGCAAGGCATTGGCGACGGGTCTTTGGATATCGAATCCTTTAAGTTTTTCATGAAGCAAGACTATGTGTATTTGATCGATTACGCCCGTGTTTTTGCCGTTGGCAGTCTCAAAGCCACCCGTCTCGAGACAATGGCCGCCTTTGCTAAACATCTCGATGCAACGCTGAATGTGGAAATGGGCTTGCATCGCTCGTATGCCGCTCGCCTTGGCATCACCCGAGAAGAGCTCGAAGCGACAAAACCAGCACCAACGACGCTCGCCTACAGTAGCTACATGCTCGCTATCGGCCAGCGCGGCTCCCTTGCTGAACTGATTGCCGCGGTTCTCCCCTGCGCCTGGAGCTATTATGAAATTGGCAAAGAGCTTGCCAAGCGTCCAGGCGCAACGGAAGAGGAAACATACGGAGAGTGGATATCGATGTATGCATCCGACGAATTCGGGGAGATCGCCCAGTGGTTGATCGATTTGTTGGACGAACTGGCCACAGGGCGTTCGGAAGAGGAACTCCAAGAGCTCGAGAAGATTTTCTTAAACACGAGCCGGTTTGAATACATGTTCTGGGAGATGTCTTACCAACAAGCGACGTGGCCGCTGGCGGAAACGGCGGAGTAGCAGTACAACGCTTTTCGCTTCTTAAGAATTTACTGAAGCGAAAAGCGCTAGTTAACCTCTTCCTCGTTAAGTGCTCGAGCGTCACTCTCCGAAAATAGCGTTGTAACGGCAATATCAAAATCAAAGACTGTAACCTCGACTTCTTCAAACTAAATCTTCCTCGTTTAGATTACGAATATGGTACACTTAATAAGTACTCGAATTGTAACAATGAAACATACGAGGTGATTTTTTTGTTCACTGTTTTGCTGGGTTTGATGTCTCTTTTGCTCGTTTCTCTTCTTAAAAACTCCCTTTTATTTCAAATTATTGGTCTTGTAGTAGCTATTTTTAACCTTTTCTATATTAGCAAAAACAAAGATTTGACTTCATCTGTGAAAATTAGCGGGACAATCCTCTCCTTGTTAGTGATCATAATATTTGTAATAGTTTCAATGTGGATGGGAACATCGAATTAAACACGGCACAACAGGTTGGATAACTAACTACTTGGCTTTTTATCACTCTTCGTCAATAACCAGGAGGGGTCGCTTCGCTTTTACCTGTGTATGCATCAAGTTTCGAAAAATTTCCTCTTGACCGCGCTGCTAAGCTCACACAAAAGCCCCCCCAATGTGACTGCTTTGCCCTTTCTAACTCCTTCTTCCTTGACTATCCTTATAGAACTCATGAAACAGCTTCATCAGTGCACGTTTCTCAATTCGCGACACATAGCTTCTAGAGATGTTCAGCGCTTTGGCGATCTCACGCTGAGTACGTTCTTCTTCCAAGTTTAAGCCAAAACGCCCGACAATGACTTCTTTCTCACGCTCATCTAAGACGTGAATGTATTTGTAGATCTGTTTCTTTTCCATTTCCGTTTGAATGACGTCAACAATGTCATCGCCCTCTTCTTGAAGAATGTCGATGAGGGAAATTTCATTGCCTTCCTTATCCGTGCCGATTGGATCCTGCAGGGAAACATCTTTTTTGACTTTTTTCAAGGCGCGAAGATGCATGAGGATTTCATTTTCAATACAACGGGCCGCGTACGTAGCCAGCTTCGTTCCTTTTCCTTCCGAATAGCTTTCAATGGCCTTGATTAAGCCAATCGTTCCAATGGATATCAAGTCCTCCGTATCCTCGCGTGTGTTCTCAAATTTCTTAACAATGTGTGCCACTAGCCGCAAGTTATGTTCAATAAGCAAATTGCGTGCTTCACTGTCTCCTTCAGCCATGCGCGCTAAGTATTTTTTTTCGTCCTCCTTTGAGAGCGGTTGCGGGAATGCGTTGTTCTTGACATAGGAGACAAACACAATGACTTCCTTCACAAAGTACGTAATGGCTGCAATGATTCCGGACATACCCTCACCTCCAGGTTGCTACTTCATAGCTATGCAAAGTTGGGCTTGGGTGTGTCTGTACGAATGAATTTTGCCTTGGAGGCGTCTGTAACTGCTAAACTAAAGTAGACCGTTTCCGCTAGATAAAAATGAACACTTTTTTTCCAGGGGGTAACGGGGTGGCAGCACTCCTTTCGCTTTTTCCTCCCTCCCCCATCTGAAGAGACAATTATTCCTGCTACTGTTTAAGCCTACGCACAGAGCGGCAAGTGAAACCTTGCTGCTGATACGCTTGAAAATGAGCCGAATACGTTGTAGACTATAATTATTCTTTTCGATATCGAGGTTCTATATTGTTTTTCGATAATGTGAGGATGGAGGTGAATGCATGGAAGATAAACTGTTTCGGAGGTTATTTTTAGGATTTATTCAAATACATATCCTACACCACGCGAAAGAAGCTCCAATCTATGGGGTCTGGATGCTTGAAGAATTGAAGGAACATGGCTATACGATTAGCTCAGGTACGCTCTATCCGATCTTACACACTATGGAGGCTGATGGACTTCTTACGAAGGAAGAGCGAAATGTAGAAGGGAAAATTAGAAAGTACTATTCAACTACCAACAAAGGAAACACGGTTTTGATTGAAGCTAGAAAAAAAGCCTATGAGCTTTTTAAAGAGATTAAAGACTAGCAAAAGGGAGTTGTACGATGAACCGATTAAAACAACTAGTTGAAATTCTTATGGTCTCAACCAGGCTAGGTTTAACGTCATTTGGAGGACCTGTCGCTCACTTAGGGTATTTTCATGACGAATATGTGCGAAGAAGAAAATGGCTGGATGAACGTAGTTATGCTGATTTGGTCGCCCTTTGTCAGTTCTTACCGGGTCCAGCCAGTAGTCAAGTGGGAATAGGCATCGGGGTGATGCGAGCAGGAATACTGGGTGGTTTGATATCTTTTGTTGGATTCACACTGCCTTCCGTTCTTGTGCTCATCGTTTTTGCTTTATTTGCTCAAAATTTTGGCATTGGAGAAGCGGGATTTATACAGGGGCTGAAAATCGTCGCTGTCGCCGTTGTCGCCCATGCCATTCTAGGGATGGCCCAAAAGTTAACCCCTGATTTAAAACGAAAAGCGATCGCACTTTTCGCTTTAGTCGGTACATTGTTATGGCCGACTGCGTTTACTCAAGTGGGCGTGATTGTCATCGCCGGTTTCGTGGGGTATTGGATGTATAAACAAACCCAAAGCGATGAGGAATCAACCGCACCATTCCCTATTTCCCGTCGCTTTGCGAGTCTGTGCCTGACTGTATTCTTTGGGCTGCTCCTTGGTTTGCCCCTTTTGAGTAGTGTTACTTCCATGAGCTGGATCACCATGTTTGACAGTTTTTATCGAGCCGGTTCGTTAGTATTCGGGGGCGGGCATGTGGTATTACCCTTGTTGGAACGTGAATTCGTTCCTACTGGATGGATTAGTGAAGAAGCATTTCTCGCAGGATACGGCGCAGCTCAGGCAGTCCCAGGACCGCTATTTACATTCGCAGCCTATATCGGTGCAGTCATGAATGGATGGTCTGGCGGAATACTAGCAACAATTGCCATCTTCTTGCCAGCATTCCTTCTTATTGTCGGTGTTTTGCCGTTTTGGAACACCTTACGTCGGAATTCTACCATTAAGGGAGCGTTAATGGGGGTCAATGCGGCAGTCGTTGGGATTTTAATTTCTGCCTTTTATCATCCAATCTGGACGAGTTCGATCTTAGCTCCACTTGATTTTGCCTTTGCTGCGATCTTGTTTAGCATGCTTGTCTATTGGAAATTGCCTCCATGGATCATCGTTTTAACGGGTGCCATCGGCGGATCGCTTCTAGCCCTCTTATGAGGAGGAAAATTCCTTCTCCTCGAGCTTCGAGCTCTTATTCTTGGGTCAGCTCAAGTCTCCTTTAAAAGCACAAGAGGCGCATCAGGTAAACTTGATGCGCCTCTTAGCATTGGCCGCCCGTACGGATCGATTCGCCAAGATTTGTCTCCCACCTCCCGCTTTTAAATTCCGTCTTTTTCAAAGCGTTTTAAGTCTTTGTTCTCACCAACAACAATTAAAACATCGTTCTCGCTGATCTCGTCATCGGGCATCGGCGAAATATTCAACTTATCTCCAGTCTTAATGCCTAAGATCGTGCATCCATATTTCTTTCGGATGTTCAGCCCGGCAAGGGTTTTGCCGGAAATTTTCTTTGAAGCTTTCAATTCGACAATGCTGTGATCCATTGACAGCTCGATGTAATCAATGACTTTTTCAGAATCGAGGCTATGGGCAATTCTAATTCCCATGTCATGCTCTGGGTGAATAATGCGGTCGGCCCCAATCTTCTCAAGCACCCGGTGATGGTGATGATTGCGGGCTTTGACCCATACATTCTCAACCTCAAATTCTTTTAAAATGAGGGTGGTTAAAATACTTGCCTGTATATGATCACCGATCGCGACGATAACATAGCTGAAATTGTTGATGCCAATCGACTGCAATGCTTTTTCATCTGTAGATTCTGCAATGATGGCTCGTGTCGAGAAAGCAATGGCGTCCTCGACTTTTTTCTCATTACGGTCCACAGCCAGCACTTCATGGCCAAGTTTATAAAGCTCACTGCAGACACTCGTGCCAAATCGTCCCAGTCCAATAACGGCAAATTGTTTTCGCATGACACTGGCCTCCTTATTGTTCCCCATACTTTTTCACAGACCCACTCATTCAATTTAAGAACGGGTCCCCCTCGTTTATCCCTCACTAAGGCTGTATCTCTACGCACAAACGTGTTAAATTCAATTGAATACTACTCCTCTAAAATTTAAATGTCAAACACCATTCTCGCCTCGTCTAAAAGCCCGTTCTTATTCACTCAACTTTCGGAGTTAGAAAACACAGTGGAATCCCTATTGCTTGTTAGTAGGAGAGAACCCCGGGGTTGTTGCTTCTCCTGTCCGATTGAAGCTCGCTCCTGTCCGTATGAGCACTCCTCTTGTCCGATTGAGGCTCCTCTTGTCGGTATGAGGATCGTTCCTATCGAGAATAGCTGCACCTAATTCATTATACCAGTGGATGAGGTGCACTTTCCGTGGCCGAAAGTTGAATTATTCAACTAAAGAGGGGCAAGGAACCGCCCTTAATAAAGTGGCAAAGTTCATCTGAGACTGATATACTAAGCCCATTAAAGGGAGGCATGATGGGAAAATGAAAGGGAAAACATGGAATCCGTTCCAACTTATTTTGCTTGTCTATCTGGCAGCGATGCTGCTTTTTAGCGCACTTCTATACATTCCTGCTTTCCATGAGCCTGGCATCACTCTTTCTTATCGCGACGCCCTGTTCACGTCCGTCAGCGCCGTTAGTGTCACTGGGCTGGTGACCATTGATGTCATTGAGACGTTTAACTGGGCAGGAGTCTTCGTGCTTGCTCTCGCGATTCAGGTGGGCGGGATTGGAATCATGACACTCGGGACGTTTGCCTGGCTAGTTCTAGGTAGAAAAATTAACCTTGCTCAGCGACTTTTAATTATGGTCGATCAAAACCGAGTGCAAAATCAATTGGCTGGCCTTGTAAAACTAATGCGTAACTTACTATTTGTGGCCTTACTATTTGAAGGGATTGGCGCAATCATACTAGGAATGTACTACCTTCGCTTCTTTGATAGCACGATGGAGGCATATATTCAAGGAGCGTTTGCCGCCCTTAGCGCATTTACGAACGCAGGGTTTGATTTAACCGGTCAGTCCCTCATTCCTTTTGCAGGAGATTACTTTGTTCAACTCATCACCATATTACTCATTTTTGCCGGCTCGATCGGATTCCCTGTATTGCTGGAGTGCATCGAATACATAAAGCAGCGTGGCCACAACTTTCGGTTTAGCCTGTTTACTAAGCTTACAACATCCACATATTTCATCGTATTTGTAATTGGCGTGGCTGGCATATGGTTCCTGGAAAAAGATTTTGCGTTTGCGGGAATGAATTGGCATGAACAGCTTTCCCAATCCATTTTTAATTCCGCGACAACGAGAAGTGCGGGCCTAACTACGATGGACATCAGTCAACTTCAAATTCCTGCTCTTTTGTTTATGTCGAGTCTGATGGTGATTGGCGCCAGTCCCTCAAGTGTAGGAGGCGGCATCCGAACAACGACACTCGCGGTGATGTTCTTAACGCTACGAAGCTTTGCCTTAGGAAAACGTGATGTAAAAGTTTTTGGAAGACAAATTCATAGAGACGATCAACAAAAGTCGTTCATTGTGCTATCCATCTTTACAGCGATGTTATTTGCTGCCCTCATTTTGGTAATGGCTTTTGAACAAGGTCGCGGCATTCCTCTGATTGCGGTCTTTTTCGAAATCGCCTCTGCATTCGGAACCTGTGGGCTTTCAGTCGGCATCACACCAGATTTAACCTTTCCAAGCCAGGTGGTATTGATGGTTCTCATGTTCGTTGGTCGCGTTGGCATCGTCGCTGTCCTTTTCTCCTTTCGTGCGAAAGAGCAGCATAGTCATTACAAATACCCGACCGAGCGGATCATTATTGGGTAATTGGCGTATTCCATCGGCCTGCTCCTTTTCCTAAAGGGGCAGGCGCTATAGTTGACACCCCTCTCCCTCTCGTTAAAAAGACAGAGGTCGTACGCTTTGGCTAGTAGTGTGCCCATCCCTTCAAACACTGGCCCCTCAAGTTTCCTCGCTGTAATTTACTAGTTAGACTCAACTATGTCAAGGATCGTCCTCACCCTGCTTGCTCGTTTTATTCCTCAAAAGAAAAGGCCCAGCCCTCTATCGAGAACTGGACCTTTAACCCTAAAGGATCGGCGCCATTTTCACTGGGCCCGCCTCAAATCTTAAAATTCATCTTAATAATCCCGGCTTCTCTCGCAGAAGTAAATGCAATGAGAATTAATGGCCCTACCACAAACCCAATAACACCAAATAACATAAGCCCTAAATACATAGAGATCAGGGTCGCTAACGGGGACAATCCTATATGGGTCCCCATCACCTTTGGCTCAACCGTTCGTCTTATCACTAACAGCACCCCTGCTAATATCAACAACTGAGTGCCTGTGGAGGCATCGCCTGCAATGAATTGAAAAATCGCCCATGGGGCTAGCACCGCAATGGATCCAATGATGGGAACAAAATCAATAATCCAAATGATAAGAGACATTAATAGGGCTACTTCAGGTGCTATAAACAACAATCCAATCAGCGACACCAAAAAAATGAAAATGCTCACGATAAATTGAGCTTTTAAAAACCCGAATACCACATAGGACAAACGTGCTGTCATAAAATTAACCTGTTCCTTTGTTTTTTCCGTAAAATATGAGAACAGGATGGTTTTTAAACGTGGCATTTCCAACAGAAACAAGAACAAGGCGATTACGTAAACAAGAAATGACACTAAATAGCCTGGAATGCTTGATATGACCGATGCCGCTCGAGAGATTACATTTAAATCAGCGATGCTTGTGCCGATATTATTTAAGGTTCTTGTTACTTCTTGATTGACGGCTCGAACAAAATCTGGAGGAATACTTTCGTTGTTACTAAGGGAGTGCTGAAAACTCAGCCAAGCGCTATTCAAATCATTGATGTACCTTGGTAGATTTTCGGCAAATTGAGTGCCCTGCGTCCCAACGATGATAGCAAGACAGTATGTCACTAATCCGACAACCAACAAAAATAAGCTAAAAACAGCCATCACAGCCAACTGATATGTAAGCTTTATTCGTCTGGTTAGAAGCTTAACACCAGGTAACAACAAGAGCGAAGTCACGAAGGCTGCTATCAGGGGAATGGAGACAGGTAAAATAAAATAACCTAGCACCACAAGAACGAAAAGAAAAATCAATAATTTTACATTTTTTCTGGTGAATACGTTCGTCACATTTCAACCTCTTTCTCTACCCGACTTTTCTTATACCCATTATAATATAGGTATCGCATAAACAGACATAGAAATTTTACTATAAAACGAAGCTTATGCCCTGAAAAGTGCTGGAAAAGACGCGGGAGCAGGAGAACATCATGGTAGTCTGATTCTGTAATCGTTCGCATAACTCATTTCCACTCCTTTTTCTTATCGTACCATCCACCTAACTCGACGTCACTACTGGAAATGGCTATACTAAGGGAGACATGCTTATGAAAGGGGTTTACGATGAAATTTATAGATAATGCAAACATCACGGATCCACGGATTAATTTGGCGATTGAAGAATGGGCCTTAAAGAATCTAGACCCCGAGGAAACGTATTTGCTGTTTTATATAAACGAACCGTCAATCATTATTGGCAAAAACCAAAATACGTTTGAGGAAATCAACCTCGACTACGTGAACGAGAACCACATTCATGTTGTCCGCCGTCTTTCCGGTGGGGGTGCGGTCTACCATGATCTTGGGAACCTTAATTTCAGTTTTATTACCAAGGACGACGGGGACTCGTTCCACAACTTCCAAAAGTTCACAGAGCCGGTGGTACAAGCGCTTAAGAAACTTGGAGTGGACGCGGAGCTGAGTGGCCGAAACGATTTGCAGGTTGGCGAGCGAAAGATTTCTGGAAATGCCCAGTTCACGACTAAGGGACGGATGTTTTCCCACGGCACGCTCATGCTTGATTCAGAAGTCGAGAATGTTGTCTCTGCGCTTAAAGTCAAAGACGACAAAATTAAGTCCAAAGGCATTAAGTCGATTCGCAGCCGAGTCGCCAATATTTCGGAGTTTCTTGAGCCAACGATGTCGATGGAGGAATTTAAGCAGCTTTTGCTTCGCTACATCTTTGATATCGAGGAAAGCAGCGATGTTCCAACATATGCACTAACAGAGGAGAACTGGAAAGAGATTCATGCTTTGTCCGAAGAACGTTATCGCAACTGGGATTGGAACTTCGGCAAGTCTCCAGCGTTTGATTTCCAGCGTTCGCACCGCTTTCCAGTCGGCAATATTGATTTGCGCATGAACGTCGAAAAAGGCGTGATTGAAGAAGTGAAAATCTACGGCGATTTCTTTGGGGTCGAGGATGTTCGCACACTTGAAGAGACGCTTGTTGGTACACGCTATGAGTCAGAAGCGATTCGGCAGGTACTCGCAAATGTGGATTTAAAAAAGTACTTTGGCAATATTGAAAACCAAGATTTCCTTTCGCTCATATACTAATTGGACAGGAGACTGACAGGGCGTTGGTCTTCTTTTCTAAAACCGAAATGCGCAGGCGAATTCCAATGTGATGGTGCACCTCATCATAACTATCAGTACCGTTGTTGGTCCTCCACAAACTGATCGATTCGTTTGATTTTTAAATACGCGCGGTCTTCGACAAGAATAAAACCCGAAAATGCGGTCTATAACCAACTTTTCGCGGCTCTTATTGCCTATGTGCTGTTGAACTGGGTCTACGCGAAAACAGCGAAAGGGCGCGTGTTTAAACGCCTCTCCTTCACATCGTTTCAGCGCCAATTGATCGCTCGCACATTATCCACAGTATCCATCGACTGGTTTTCGGAACTGATGGTTTCCTGGAAAAGTTCCGACATTTACAAGGGAGAGGTCTTCCTAATTATGGATAATCAACACGCATGCTTTGGATTCTTGTTTTTAGGAGGGCGACCCAGCTTGGGACCTGTGAGACGAATGCCACGCTTCTTGCAGTCGTTTCGGTTTCTCGCGTGTGAGATAAACCTTGTCCGCCAACACCGCTTCCGGATAGGTTCCGGGTTTTGGTTCTTGTGGAACGGCTAAAATAGAGTATATATTACGATCAAATTTTGCCTCTGTTTGACGTTGATTTGTATGTAGCCGCGATCGACTAAAGGTTTACGCCATTTGAAATTGAATGGCTGCATCCATAAAAAATCCTCCTAGTTTACCCACTTTTACCAAGGGACTTTAGGAGGGCAAATCCAACTTTTAAGGTTTGGCATGCTTCCTGAAAGGTTTTGCTAATATATTGTGGCCCATTGTCTGTGCGGATGATAGGCTTTGAATCTGCTTCATGTAGAGAGCGCTTTAACAGGCTCTGTTGCAAGCAAAGCTTGTACGGCATGCTTGCCTTCACATGTAAGTCCGCTGTAGTAACCCACGACACCGCAGTCAGCGGTGAGCTACGATGGCTGCGTTACCTGTGTCCAAGGATTCTTTGATGATTTGATGGTTAAATTCAGGTGTATATTGCTTTCGTTTCAGTTTCATAGTTGTATTCCCCCTGACATCCTTAATTATTATTGTAGTAAATGAGTGTGCAGAGTTATTTCAGAAAAATAATCACATAATGGAAGACCACTTTGTTTGGCACATAGGTTCAACCACCAAACGCCTCCGTTTACCAAAACCGAGGGGATCTACATTGTGATCCCTCGGTTGCAACCGTTCCTTATTGGTTTTGTCCGTAATAGGCGTCCGTCCCATGTTTTCTTAGAAAGTGTTTTTCCAGGATCGATGGTGAAATGGCGTTAACCGAAGCATTGAGTTGCACGGTGTGATAGGCCATCTTGGCGACTTCTTCCATGACGACGGCATTGTGGAGGGCTTCTCCAGCATCTTTGCCCCAACAGAACGGGGCATGGTTGTTCACTAACACACCAGGCATCTGGTTGGGGTCCAACTCATGACTACGAAAAGTCTCATCAATCACATGGCCGGTCTGCAGCTCATAATCTCCTTCAATTTCTGCGGTTTTCATTTTTCTCGTACACGGAATGTCCCCGTAGAAATAGTCTGCGTGGGTTGTGCCTAGAGCAGGCACCGGTAATCCGGCCTGAGCCCAGGTGGTCGCCCACGGGGAATGAGTATGAACGATACCACCTATCGTGGGGAAGGCCTGGTACAGTGCCACATGGGTCGGTGTATCTGAGGAGGGCTTTAGTTTGCCTTCCACCTTGTTGCCTTGCAGATCAACAACGACGAGATCATCCTTCTGTAACACATCATAACCTACACCGCTTGGTTTGATTACGACGAGCCCCTGTTCCCGGTCAATCCCACTCACATTCCCCCATGTGAAGGTAACCAGCTCATACTCCGGAAGTTGCAGGTTCGCGTCTAGCACTTTCTGCTTTAATTCTTCTAACATCGTATCACCTTCTCTTTGCATCACTTTTCATTCATTGTATTTCTTAATGTTGAGGTCGGTGGCTTCTTCTTTGATCGTTTTTAATCGTTTCATGACATCGTTGGTGCCCCGTCCGAAATAATCGTGAAGCCTCCGATACTCTTGATATAAGTCATCGTATATACGCACGTGTTCAGGGTTAGGATGATACGTTTCCTCTTTCAGATGAGCCATCTTGGTAGCGGCTTCCACAATACTGCTATGACCTCCTTTTTTTTCACCGGCAGCAACAGCGGCAAACATGGCTGCCCCCAAGGCAGGGGTCTCCGTAGAAGCGGCGATTTTTATAGGACGGTTCGTAATATCGGCATAGAGTTGCATGAGCAAGTGGTTCTTCTGAGGCAAGCCACCACAGGCAACGAGCTCTTGAACAGAGATGTCGTGCGCCTCAAAGGCTTCAATAATGGTCCGTGTCCCAAATGCGGTCGCTTCCAGTAAGGCACGGTAGATTTCTTGGGGTTGGGTTACTAGTGTGAGGCCGAGGATCATACCCGTTACGTTTGTATCCACCAACACGGAGCGATTCCCATTCCACCAATCCAACGCGAGTAATCCGGTTTCCCCCGGCGCATATTGACTCGCTTGCTCCTCTAACCATTCATGCACACTGACGCCTTGTTTGTGCGCCTTCTCTTGCACATAGGAGGGCAGCGCTTTTTCTACATACCAGGCAAAAATGTCTCCAACTGCAGATTGCCCCGCCTCGTAGCCATAGTATCCCGGGATAATCCCGTCTTCGACGACGCCACACATGCCCTCTACGAACTTTTCCTCTTCTCCGAGCAGCGTATGGCAAATGGACGTACCCATAGCCATGACCATGGTTCCCGGGGAAACGACACCACTGGCCGGCACGGCAGCATGAGCATCGACGTTCCCAACAGCGACGGCGGTTTGTGGCGTTAAGCCCATCATGTCGGCCATGTCCCACTTAAGGTCTCCGGCTTTGGTTCCCAAGGGGACCACCTCTCCACGCAGCTTCGTGTGGGCAATGCTTTGTAGACGAGGATCCAACGCCTTGAAAAAAGAAGGCTCCGGATAACCGTCTTGTTTGTGCCAGATCGCTTTGTATCCGGCGGTGCAACTGTTACGCAGAATGTGCCCGGTCATTTGGGAGATGACCCAGTCCGTCGCTTCCAGGAAACGATCCGTGGCCTCGTATACGTCAGGCGCTTCATTCAAAATTTGCCATACTTTTGGCAGCATCCATTCTGAGGATATTTTACCGCCATATCTTTTTAAAAAGGATTCTCCTTTTTGCTCGGCCACTGCGTTCAAACGATCGGCTTCATCCTGCGCCGCGTGGTGCTTCCATTTTTTGACCCAGCTGTGAGGATGTACGGACCATTCTTCTGTTAGACAAAGGGGGACTCCTTTGTCATTGACCGGAAGCATCGTACAAGCTGTGAAGTCAATTCCGATACCGATAATGTGTTGCGGATCCACCCCGGACTCCCTGATCACTTCCGGCACAGAATGGCGTAAGACGTCGATATAATCGCCTGGATGTTGCAGGGCCCAGTCCATGCCAAGTGCTTCTCCGCCAGAAGGCAGTTGGTTGTCGATCACACCGTGTGGATATACCGTTGTATGCGTGGCTAGCTCTTCTCCACTGAACACGTCAACCAATATGGCGCGACCGGATAGCGTACCGTAATCTACACCAATGGTATAGGTCTTGTTCATGTTCGTTCCTCCTCGTATAGTATGTTTAGGCCTAGAAATCCCAGGCCCTTTATTCCTTCTTGCGGACGTATTCCAAGGGTTTCTTCTTGGGCGTCTCTAGATATTTCTAGATAATGGTCTTAGGATCATTTGGGACAATTCGTTCCCTCCTTGTAGCTCGCTACACGAAAAGACTGTTTCTCAGTTTACATGCGGCACTTCCTACTCGCAGGCTGAGCCCTCGGCCTCTCGAACTAAGAATCTAGTAGCCCCGGCGGCTTTCGATGCCGAAGGAGTTCTGATACACGAGGTTGATGATCGGAGTTCACACTAGAGATTTCTCGAGGCGTCACGCGATGATGGAACTCTTTTTAGAAAAATATAGCCTGGAAGAGCTGGCCCAGCTGCCACTTGAGGAACTGACCGCCTTTTTGCAGGAAAAAGGCAAAAACCGGTTCCCGGATCCCGAAGCCGTCGCCGCCTCGATCCAACGCGCGTTGCGCTCTTCGTACCGTTGGACAAGGTGGTTGAGAATTTCATTGAACGTCCTTCTCGGGACATCCATTGAACTGATCCGCTCCTTTCAACGCCAGATCAAAGAGATTGATAAGACGATTACACGCCTCATTGATGGGATCACGCAGACCTTGGCATCCGTTCCAGGCATTGGGCCCGTCTTTACGGCAGGCATCATCGCTGAAATCGGACAGGTGCTTGACATACTACCACAGGTCTTTCAAGTTCATCGGCGAGCGATTACTTTTCTTTCTCGGCTAGCATTTTGTGAATGACCTCATCGAGCGATTCTTTTGTAAATACATCTTTCCAATCCTCTTTGAATATCTTTTCATAGCCGTAATCAATGGCCACCTTAGCCGCATCGGAGAATGGATTCACGTTGTTGAAGGCGATGGCCAGTGGTATTTGAATGTGACCTAACATGAAGGAGCGTGCAGCTTCAGGCGGAATGCCCATCTCAATCACTTGATCTGTCGCTTCTTTCATGATGCAAGCGGCAGAGGCTGCCACGACTTCGGCCGCGGCCGGTTCTAAGAGGGCCATCTGCTCTACGGTAATGCGATAGCAGTTCACCACGGGGGCAAACATATCTATACAGATTTGCCTCGCTCTGTTAAAATTTTCTTCCTTTCCTTGTTGTAAGGCAATAACAATGTCTTGTTTGGCTGCAATGCCGCCAAACATATCTTGACGCGCTTCAGGGGTATCTTGCTCCCCAAAAAGCTGCGGGTGACACGGGTGGGTCACTACGAAAGTGCAATCATCCCTTAAGGTGACATGATCCGCATAGGCGGCTGCAGGATCCAGCAGGATGAGCGTGGCGTTCGCTTTCATTTGCGGCACGACGCTCTTTGATATGGGGCCGATTAAGGTGTCAGGTACAGCCATAATAATGACATCGGCTTGTGGTAGCGCTTCTTCTCCAACAGCAGTTGCAAGGCCACGCTCCTGCAGGCTGGCGATGCCTTCTTCTCCTTTTTCTATGAGAGACAGCTTGCTCTCGCCTTTGATTAGGTTATCTGTGATGCGACAACCCATCTTCCCCCCGGCGCCAATGATGGCGATGTTGGTTGATTTGGTTTGTTGTTGGACTATGTGGCTCATGACAATCTCTCCTTCAAAAATGTAATACTACGATTTGCCCATTCCTCTTCCACCTCTAACGTCTGCTCGATGGAATCTTCAAAGGGCGTCCATAATTCCAGAATGACATTCGGTTCGCGACCCAACAGGGAGAGCCGTTCTAAGACCTGATCAATGTCTAACATCCCTTCCCCGGCCGCACACCCGACGACCGAGAATCCCATCTGCGATTGCACCCGGTCCACGGTAAAATCCTTAATATGCACATTCAACGTGTAAGGGGCTAATTGCTGCACTACATAGTCCGGCGCTTCCAGCGCGCCAAATGAGTTTACGGTATCCAGGCATATCCCCACTCTCGAACTGCCTACAGCTTCAATGATTTCAATGAGTTCATCCACCGTATGGCGGTCATGATTCTCAATGGCAAGATCGACACCCGCTTTCTCATAAGCTGGCATGATTTTTTGCAGTAGAGTGATGGTTTCCTGGGTGGATGGCGTTCCATCCTGCATATGAATAATGGTTCTGACAAAGGGCGATCCAAGTGTCTTGGCGATGTCCAAATAAGTTAGCAAAAGATCCGCTTCAATTCCTCTTGTGCCCACCTCTAAGTGGATGCCCGCTTGATCGGCGTATTTTTTGCAATGCTGAAGCTCTCTTTCCGTAAGCTGGTGCAGGGGCAGGTTATCTGCAATTTGGACAACCTTCACCTCTTGCTCTATGGCTTTATCTATCAATCCTGGCACGGTGAGAGGGGTTTCGGGTACTGGAAATCCCGGCACTTCAACCGCCCAGGTATACGTATAGGAACTGATACCAAGCTGCATCATGTCCTTCACTCCTCTTCTACTTCATTAGATCGATGCATTAAGGCATAATTTCTCGTGGTATATACAAGGACAACTCAGGGATGAATATAACCAGCATTAACACAAAAAGAATACCTATTATAAAGGGCAGTGTGGCTTTCGCTCCCTCCCACAAACTGGCCTCTGCAATCTCTGTTGATAAGAACAAGCAGGCACCGACGGGTGGAGTAATCAATCCGACAGCGAGAGCTATGACAGTAACAATGCCAAAGTGAACAGGATCAATGCCAAAAGCAGTGGATACAGGGAACAAGACAGGAACAAACAAAATGATGGCCGCTCCCAAATCAATAAACATACCGGCAATGATATAAATCAACACACACAGCAGGAGAATGATCGCAGGACTGGTCGTTACTGTGCTCAAAGAATCAGCCAACATTTGTGGGATGCGCTGATTTGTAATAATCCATCCGTACAGATAAGCACCCGTAATCATAAACATTACAATCGCCGTCGTCACTGCAGATTCATAGAAGATTCCCGGTAACATCCTGATATTCAATTGCTTATAGACAAAGAAACCGATGATGAGCGCATAAGCAATTGCAATCACGGCTGCTTCTGTGGGTGTCACAATGCCTAATAGAATACCGCCAATAATGATAATCGGCATGAGCAGAGCAAACACACTTTGCTTGAAATTCATGAAGAAGTTGGCAACACTGAACTTCTGCATATTGCCATAACCATATTTTTTGGAGAAATAATAAGCAATTCCCATTTGAAACAGACCGATCAATATCCCCGGAATGATGCCTGCCAGAAACAGTTGCCCGACAGAAGCCCCTGTGACTACACCATAGATCACAAACGGAATGCTGGGCGGGATAATCACCCCAATCACAGAAGAACTGGCCGTGACCGCAGCAGCAAATCCGCTCGGATATTTCTCCTCTTTCATGGCCGGAATAATCACCGAACCGACCGCACTCGTATCTGCAACAGCCGCCCCGGAAATTCCTGAGAAAAGCATGCTTGTCGTAATATTGGCGTGAGCCAGTCCTCCCCGTATGAAGCCTACGGTACTATTGGCAAAGCGGATAATCATCTTGGAAATACCGCCCCCGGACATCAAATTCCCGGCCAGTATGAAAAAGGGGATGGCCAGCAACACAAAGGAATCTGCGGCACTAATCGCTCTTTGTATCACAGCGGTGAGAGGAAATCCTCCATAGATCATTGCTGCCAGTGAGGCGATGAACAAGCTAAAAGCGATGGGAATCTTCAACAATATGAGTACAAAAAACGTAATAAATAAGATCAGTGTCATGCAGCATAACCCCTCCTCCCGGATTCCCGTGCCCAATACAATAAAACCCGAAACACTTGCTCCACCAACATTAAAGCGAGCGATGCGGGAAAGGCGAGGTATACCCATCCCATGGATATAGATAATGTTGGGGAGGTTTGCCTGAATGTGATCTCCATAATCTCCGGTGTAATATACAGAACGAAACAAAGGAAAGTTAAGATCAATAACTGCCCGAAGATATAGATGATTCTGCGCAACACGTGGGGAAACAAGTCTACAAGCATATCAACCTGTAGATGTTTGTTCTCTCGGTAAGCGATACTTGCTGATAGAAATACCATCCATATGAAAATATAGCGGGATAGTTCCGCTGACCACTGGATGGGATTTCCCATAACATACCGATTAAATACAGACAAGATCACCACACCCACCAGCACAGCCAAAAGTGTGATAACGATGATATTAATACCTTTATCCAAAGGATTTTTCACCTTTAAAATGATAGATTCCATCATGTCCCTCCTTTTTCATGAAGGTTGTGAGAGAAGAGGAAGCAAGACCCTCTCCTCTTCCTCCCTTGATCAGGTCTTATTCACCCATATCGAGAATCTGCTGTATTAAGTCAGCGCCAAATTCGTCTTCATATTCTTCATATACAGACTGAGTGGCTTCCTGAAACGCATCACGATCCACGTCATACACTTCCATGCCTTCTTCTTCCAACAGTTCAAGCTGTTCTTCTTCCATCTCGGCAATCAGCTCTCTTTGATATTGGGTCACTTCCTCCGCAGCCTCCCAGATCACTTGTTTTTGTTCCTCGGTTAATTCATCCATAGAGGCTTCACTCATAGCGAACACATAAGGAGAATAAAAATGACCGGTAAGTGCGTAATAGTCTTGCACTTCCCAGAGATTATTCGTATAAACGATCGGTACCGGATTCTCTTGTCCATCAATCGTGCCCTGCTGTAACCCGGTATAGACCTCGCCCCATTCCATCGGTACAGGGGAAGCACCCATCGCTTCAAAGGCAGCCATGTGCACCTGATTTTCCATCGTTCTAATATTTAAGCCGCTTAAATCTTCGGGACCGGTAATTTGGTTATCTACACTCAGGTGTCTCCAACCGTTCTCCATGAAGGACAGTCCCACAATACCTGAATCCTCTAATTGTCCCAGAAGATCTTGCCCAATCTCTCCATCCAGGACTTCATGAGCGTGCTCAGATGATGAGAATAGAAAGGGTAAGTTCACAACACCCAACTCAGAAGCAAACCCAGTCACCGGAGCGGTATCCACAATCGTTAAGTCCACCGTACCCAGTTGCAAGCCTTCAATCATTTCTCTTTCTTCGCCCAATTGTGTATTACCATAGACATCAACCTGAACAGCACCATCGGTTTCTTCAGCAACAATGTCGGCAAACTCCTCAGAGGCATCTTGTAAAGGATGGGACTCTTGTGCTCCGTGACCCAGTTGCAGAACAATGCTGTCATCAGAATCTTCACTATCTCCAGTACCTTCCTCTTGCCCCGAGCTTTCTGAATCCCCACAAGCAGCGAGAGCCACCGTAAGAGCCAGCAACAGTGTGAGTAATACACTTGAACGTTTTTTCATATTCAATGATTGTCTCCCCTTTTTCATGAATAATCTCCCCTTTGTTATAATAATGGTGACCGACAGATGAGTATGGAACGAACCAACCTCATCAACCACCCCCTTCAAGCATAGATTTGTGGCCAAGCGTAGATGCCCGTGCCTGAAACGTCATTTGAACCGTGAGATTCACAACGTTTGCACTCATGCGAGTAGCATTCTTGTTCGTCATTCGGTTGTGCAAGATTTGAACCGCATTCTGAGCCAGTTCAGCAGTCGGGTGTATATTCGCCGTAATCTTAGGGTCAATCACGAAGTCGATATCCGAATCCTCAAAGCCATCAAATGAAGCCAGTGCCACATCCTCAGGAATGCGCAGATTCGAATCTCGAAGCGCTTTCATTACACCCAAAGCAGTCATATGATTGGCCGCAAATATGGCACTCGGTTTTTCCTCATTCCTCAACAACTCTTGAGCCTTATGAAATCCGCTCCTTATGGTAAAATCCGCTTCCTTGATATAGCTCGCGGGTAATGTAACGGAGTGCTCGGTCAAAGCGTGCTGCACCCCTTCCCAGCGCTTGATACCTGTAGAGAGAAACAGCGGCCCATTAATTACGCCTATCTTGCGATGACCTTGCTCTAACAGATGATTCATAACAGTACGGCTTCCCCCATAATTATTCACTTCCACGCTACTGACACTCAGCTTATCTGTCGTTCTGCCCGCCAAGACACAGGGTGTGCTTTGAAGCGCTTTCTTGAAATGCCCGAAAGACTTCCCGACAGGAGTGACAATAATGCCATCCACCCTACGTTCCGTTAATGTCTTCAAACTAGCCTTCTCAATATCGGCATCTTCCTTCGTGTGAGCGAGAAGCACATTGTAACCTAATTCTCGTGCAGCTTCCTCTACCCCAACCGCAAGACCCGCAAAAAAGGGACTGTCAATATGTGGAATTAGTAGACCCAGCGTATTGCTTTGCTTGGTAACCATGCTGCGCGCAATCGAACTCGGCTGATAATTGAGCTGCTTAATAGCATCAAGAACACTCTTCTTCGCCTTCTCACTCACGTAACCGCTCTCATTAATAACTCTCGATACGGTTGAGACGGATACACCTGCCTGTTTGGCAATATCTTTGATAGAAGCCATCTCACAAACTCCTCACATGAAAAATTTAGATTATGAAATATTTGTGGTAACGTTACCACAAAATATGAAAATAAAAACCCTTTTATTAAAGGGCTATTCTGTATAAAAATAGTACTGCGTGATACTAATTGTAGTATCGTTTACATTTTTCATTATAATGACTTATCTTCTTTGTGTCAATACATAATCCTCTCCAATCAGAGGCCCGCACCTATCTACCGCTCGCGCAACTCTCTGCCCTCGTTACCATCGTGATTCTGTATATTGCTACCGGCTACGGAGTCGTGTCGACTGAAGATCCCTTGGCTATCGCGCAGATTGTTTTTATGCTAGACTTGAGATTCCATACAATCGACCAGAGGCGACAAGTTCTGGAGCTCTCTCAAAAGAAATCCCGATCTTGGATTTCGTTGAGAGAGCGAAGAAACCTCGAGCCTCTACCCGCCGGAGCTAGACAATACCGAAATGCGCAGGCGGGTCGGTCAGGAACGAGACAAAAAAGAGGCGGCCACTATGGACCGCCTTTCAACCGGGAGAGAAACAAGAAAGAACAAGTTGGAAGCAAGGGTTGCATGCTTTCCTTAAATCCCACTTTACGAGATTTGGAGCATGGATGCACCCTTCTTGTTATATCTCCTGACAAACTTTTTAAAAAGGAGCGATTGTTTTGCTGTCGCTGAACGAAATTGAAGCACGGATAAAAAGCGGACCTCACAAACACACGGCCTCTAAAGAAGGTCCTCGTGATGCTGCGGTGATTTTACCACTCGTTGAAAAAAGGGATGGCTTACACGTCCTTTTTGAAGTGCGTGCGATGACGCTCACTGCCCAGCCCGGCGAGACATGCTTTCCTGGCGGGCGTATTGATGCCACCGACAGAAGTGCAGAAGCTGCGGCCGTTCGCGAGCTATGTGAGGAGCTCGGAGCTAGAACAGATGATGTGCGTGTGATGGCTGATCTTCCTGCCATCATCACTCCTCAGCGCGGGACGATTCACCCCTTCATCGCTCACTTGCAACAAACCAAGCAGCTTTCGGTGAACAAATCAGAGGTCGAAGAGTGGTTCAGCGTTCCACTCGCCCATTTGCTTGCCTCCCCTCCAAAACAAGCTTCCATGAAGTTGACATTTGAACCCGGTGACGATTTTCCGATCGAGCGCATTCCAAATAGAAAAGCTTATGAAACGCGCTCGTTCTTAGTCCCTGAGTATTTTTACGAGTACGAGGATCGAATCATCTGGGGCCTAACAGCTCGAATGCTTAAACAGTTTCTCGAACTTATTGACGCTCGCGAGTAGTGGCGTCTTCCCCTTTAGGGACGCAAGCGTTAACAATCAGGGTGATGAGGGCAAGGGCGAGAATCGCGATAAAGACAACCAAGAGCCCTTGAGAGAGGCTTTCTGAAAGCAGCTGTTGCTCTCTACCTGTCAGCTCCGCGCCCCCCTCAAGAAGTCGATTCACCGACTCAAGCGACGGCACAAAAGACAGTTCCTCTGCGTCCTCGGATAGCTGGCGCGAAAGCTGACTGTTAAGAAGTCCACCGAGAAAGGCCACACCAACAGCGCCTCCAAGCTGCCGGGAGAACATATTCATCGCCGTCGCTTCGCCCCGCATTTTCCAGGATACTTCGGACTGCAAAGAGACTATGTACGTCGTAGAGGTAAAGCCCATCCCAATTCCGGTCACTAAAGATGCAAGCGCCGCGAGCCACGGGAGACCGGTAATATACATAAGGAGATAGAGCATCGTTCCAATTGTAAGAGAGACCCCTCCAATAATTGCTGTTTTCTTAAACCCTGTCTTGAGCAGCATTTTTCCCGCCACAACCGCAGAGATCGGCCAGCCAATCGACATCGTGGTGAGCGACAAACCTGCAATGAGCGCTGTCTGATTAAGGACTCCCTGCACATAGGTAGGCAAAAAGCTTGAAACCGCGAGCGTGATCGCGCCCGTCGTAAGAGCACCGACATTGGCCGTCCACACCGCTTTCTTTTTCCAAAGCGAGAAGGTCACGAGTGGCTCGCGAGCGTTCCGTTCATGTTGGACGAAGGCAAAGAACGCACTGATGCTAAGTCCGAGCAACGCCCACGTCCAGAGAGAAGTCCATAGGAGCGTCTGTCCCCCTTGCACCAGAATTACCATGAATGGCACCATCCCTACGAGTAAGAGGACCGACCCACTATAGTCAACATGCCGGCTTTCCTCCCTTGCTGGCTCCTTCAAGAAAAGAACGACGCCGAGTACAGCAATCACACCAAGGGGGATATTCACCCAGAACACCCACGCCCAGTGAATGTACTCGACAAACAAGGAACCCAGAAAGGGGCCCGCCACAGCTGAAATGCCCCACACACTTGAGAGGTAGCCCTGAATCTGCGCCCGCTCTTCCTTCGTATACATATCCCCAACAATCGTCGTGGCCATCGGCTGCACCGCTCCTGCACCGAGCCCCTGAATGAATCGAAAAACGATGAGCCATTCCATTCCGCTGGCAAAGCCGCAGAGCAGAGAGCCGATCAGAAAGATCGTTACCCCAATCGTGAACACGAGTTTTCGTCCGTATATGTCCGCCAGCTTTCCATAAATCGGTATTGTTACGACCTGCATCAGTAAATAGGAGGAAAACACCCAGCTAAATAATGCAAACCCTCCAAGGTCGCCAACAATACGGGGCATCACCGTGGCGACAATCGTCGCTTCAACGGCAGCCATGAACATGGCCAGTAAGATGGCTGCAAGAACCACTGGACGGTTGGTTTCCTTCATCGATCGTTCCTCCAAATCTCATTGCTTCCTTACTATGAAAGCGCTTTGTTCCGAAAACAAGAGAAAGCACTTAAGATTGCGGACAATCTCCAGTGCTTACAAGCGCTCCAGTCTTTCTTTTTCTTTTCTAGAATCTATAACATTTCATGTTTTATCAAAATATGCTTGGCTTTCGCTCCTACAAAATGAAACACCACCGACAGGAGCACGCACGCAGAAACAATTGCGGCGAGCACAGGTACATTTCGCGCTCCGGATTCTGTCGTATCCGGAAGCAAACAGCCGATGTAGAGAAACGCACTCAGTGTCAGAAAAATAAAGCTAAACCGGCGGTAATCCTGCCATTTGTCACGTAGTTTCTTTGCTGTTTTCTCATCCACGCTACCGCCTCCTCTTCTTTGTTACCCCCATATTAACATGGACGCATCTCCTCGAAGCGGCTAAATTGTTTCTATTAGAGGAAACTTATGTTACCTAGGATAAGAGGGAGGCTTTTTCCCTTCACACGGCTAACGCTTCAATCATATGCAGCACTTGCTTCGCAGAACCTACCGCTGATTTTTCCAAGAACGCATCATACGACAGTTTCATGTCGCCACCAGCAACGTCGGAAAGGGCACGAATGATGACAAAGCGTCTGTTAAACTGATAACATACGTGTGCAATCGCGCCTGCTTCCATTTCTACACAAAAAGCGGCTGGAAAAAGAGAGTTGATTTCTTGAATGCGATTATCTTCACTAACGAAGGAGTCCCCGCTAACAATCAGACCCTGTTCGCTTTGAAAGCCAACTTTGGTTGCTGCTTTTTCGGCAATCTCAATTAAGGACGCGTCTGGCAAAAAGGCTGGCACCATTCCAGGAACTTGGCCCGGCTCGTAGCCAAAAACGGTGCCGTCAACGTCGTGATAGCGTACTTCCGTTGAAATAACGAGATCGCCAACGGACATCGCCGCGTTCAGTCCCCCGGCTACGCCAGTATTGATGATCGTATCCGGTTCAAACCGCTCAATAAGAAGCGTTGTGGCAACCGCCGCGTTGACTTTGCCAATGCCAGATCGTGTGAGGACCACCGGTGTAACTCCGATCACTCCCTCTGTAAATTCGCATCCGGCTATGCCCGTCACAACCGGGTTTGTGATTTTGCTACGAAGAAGCTCAACTTCTTCCTCCATGGCACCAATGATTCCGATTTTCAAAGCACTCTTCCTTTCTCTATTTACAATGACTCTGCCCTCTAGTATACACATCGCACCAGCGAATTTCACGGGAATTCTATTGAACCGAAGAATGTTCGGGTGTATAACTGGGACACGTTCTCCGGTTTCAGGTTCGTAACGAAAAGAGCAGCTCAGCAGCTGCTCTCCGTTTTGCTAAAACCTATGTTCCCGCCCCTACGCATTCTTCTTTGCTGTACTCCCTCTCTTCTTTTTCGCCGCTGCTTTTTTCCGTTTGGGCTTTGTTCTCTCAAGGGAGGCTTCAAGCGCAGACATAAGATCGGTATTGTTTGCGGCAGGTTCGTCGGTTTTCGGGCTTGTCGTGACCGTCTCTTCCCCGTTTTTCTTGTTCTCGATCAGTTCCAGTAAATCCTTGCGATACTCGTCTGTGTACTTATCCGCGTCAAATTCGGTGGTGAGCTGATCGACAAGCAAGAGCGCCGTCTTCAGCTCTTTTTCATCGACGTTAGGCTCTTCCGGCAAGCTTGGCACGTCCTGAACATTTCGCACTTCATCGGGAAAATAAATCGTTTCCATCATTAGCGCCTGTTTGTACGTGCGAACGATGGCCAGATGCTCCTTGGAGCGTATGATGATCTTGGCGACACCAATCTTGTCGGAGTCGGAGAGTGCCTTCTGCAGGAGCGCGTAAGCTTTGGCGCCTCCTTCTCCTGGAGCAAGAAAATACGAGCGATCAAAATAAATTGGGTCAATTTCCGCGAGCTGAACGAAGTCAAGAATTTGTACAGCCTTGTCCTCGTTATCTTTCTTTAACTGCTTAAGCTCTTCTTCCTCAAGAACGACAAATTGATCTTTGGCGTATTCATAGGCTTTAATAATATCGTCTTTTTCCACCGTCTCTTCGCAATGGGAACATGTTTTCTGATACGAAATGGGCGTGTGGCATTTCTTGTGTAGTTGCCTAAGCTTAATGTCTTTATTTTCTACGGCTGTGTGTAGCTTGATCGGAATGTGAACGAGCCCGAACTGAATGCTGCCTTTCCAGACTGTGTGCATGTTTTTTCACCTCTCCTTACTATCATCAGGCAAACGAAGTGGAAATATGTATGGCATCGTTCGGAAATGATAAGGGGGGAGGTGAAAGTGTGACATTCATAAAACTAACCGAAGTCGAAGCGTGGCCGAAATCGAGAGGCTGGATGTTTGAACCAAAGTTTGACGGCTACCGCGCGAGCGTTACGCTAACCAAAGAAAGCCTCTCTCTTGTGACAAGAGGAGGCCATGACGTCAGTGCAAAGTTCCCTGAAGTTGTTACTGCCTGCAAAGAATTGGCAAGAGCAGAAAGAGATCGCCTCCCCCTCGTCCTAGACGGTGAGCTGGTCTTTTTGACAAGCCCGTACGCGAGTGACTTTCCCACCGTACAAAAACGGAGTCGCATGAGTCAGCAAGCACGTATTTGCCATGAGGCGGAAAACAAGCCATGCCAATTTGTCGCCTTCGACCTCCTCCGCGAAAACGGGGAGACGCTCATGCAGCTGCCTTTCTCTACTCGCCGAACAAGACTAACACAATTGTTTGCGAAACCGTTGCCCTCATCGCTCCTGCTCGCGCCTCATTCTGGCGATGCCAAGGGTTTATTCGAGCGCATCCAGTACTACGGAGGAGAGGGCATTGTTTGTAAAAAAAAGAACAGCCTCTACGTGCCAAACATGCGCTCAAACGATTGGCTTAAGGTCAAGCACCGCCGCTTTGTGCGGGTGATCGTGAACTTGTTCGATGAAAAGAACGGCTATTTTCATGGTTCTGTTTACGACGAGGAGGGTTCACTCATCGTTGTCGCCATCTTCCGTCACGGGGTAGAAGAGGAGGCCTACCGCACCTTAAAAACATTTTTTCAAACGAACGGCAGCCAAACAAACGAAGGCTTATCGTTGCCCCCTTCGGTGTGTGTAGAGCTTTCCTGTATTGGAATGACAGGGGGTCAACTGCGGGAAGTGGCTTTTTCTCGCTTTCAACTTGAGCAGGCCCCTACTGAAGTCACCCTTTCTCGGCTGAGGGAAGATTTACACCCCCTACCGCCGGACGTAAAGGTGACAAGCCTTGATAAGCCGCTCTGGGAAGGGATTGACAAACAGACGTATTTGCATTACCTTCAGGCCGTGGCGCCCTATATGCTTCCCTTTCTTAAAGAGCGGGCGCTGACGGTCATTCGCTATCCCCACGGGGCCGTTGGTGGGGAGCGCTTTTATCAGAAGAACTGTCCGGACTATGCGCCGTCGTATGTGGAGACCGTTCGTCTGGAGGGGATTGACTACATTGTGTGCAGTGATCCAAGGACCCTCACCTGGCTGGGCAACCAGCTTGCCCTTGAGCTGCATATCCCTTTTCAAGAAGCAAAGGACACGAAACCATCGGAGCTTGTCTTTGATCTTGATCCGCCGACGGAGGCGTCCTTTGAGCTAGCCATAGAGGCTGCCTCCCTCTTAAGAGAAACCTTGCAGCACTTCTCGCTTCCGTCCTTTGTAAAGACAACGGGCGGGAAGGGGCTACAGCTTCACGTTCCGCTTAAAAGAAATGCATTCTCGTATGAGGAGACACACACATTCATGGCCTTTGTTGCTCGATTTTTGTGTGAGCAATCCTCCGCTCACTTCACGACAGAGCGACTTAAGAAGAAGCGCGGATCGCGGCTGTACGTGGACTACCTTCAGCATGGCCATGGCAAAACGGTGATCGCCCCGTACTCTATGCGTGAGAGTGGGTATGTAGCGACACCCATCTCTTGGGAGGAGCTCTCTTCAGGAATTCGACCGGAGGATTTTCCGTTATCCGCCGTTCTCGAGCGTATACGCAAGACGTTCGACCCGTTTTTTTATTACGAGGAGGCCCGTGCAAACGAGACGTTCGCGCACGCCTTGGAACGAATGAAAGCCTGATGCACGGAATGCGTGCATCAGGCTTATTTTAATTATAGTACGGGCTAGGGTTGCTCGATAGCTGTTCAACAGACACCGGTTGCCAGCCTTCGCCATCCACCCATTCCAGATAGACCTCGTAGGGGGTGGATTGATTCACTTGATCGCTAATAATTCCTCGAGCCGTTGTCTGTGAGCCGCCGTTGCCAAGCTCCCACACAATCGAATCCCCTTCACTTAGTCCTGTGGCATAGTAAAGAGCTTGTTCCATTTCTGCCCAGTTTTGCGAGTCTTGATTAAAATCGTTTGGCGTAGGGTTCTCCTGCTCTGTTTCGATTGGGTCCCACTCGCCGTCTTCTGGCCGTTCTTCTTCAGACTCTGCTTCCTCGTCATCCTCATCGTCTTCATCCCGATTCGCATCATTCTCGCCGTCCGCTTCATCCTCTTCTTCTTCCTCCCGGTTGGCGTCATCCTCACCGTTCGCCTCCTCCTCTTCCTCCGGAGGAGTCGCTTCTTCCTCCTCAGGGGTCTCTTCTTCCACCCCTTCATTTTCGGCTGTTGGCTCCTCGTTTCCTCCGCCGTCCGCTTGGTCAGATTGCATCATGCTCCAAACCAAGTTCCCGCCTAAAAATAAAATAAGTACGGATACAACAATGATAGCTATGTTCAATAAGCGATTGACTCGCTTCTTTTTTCTGTCATAGCGCCTGTTCGCCATAGTGTTTTCACGTCCTTTCTTTCACTTCTTCTAGTCCCATTATATCGCCTTTAAGGGCAAGATCAACCATCTATTTGCGTGATAATGTCAAATCTTGTTGAGCGATCGTCTTCTCACACGAAGGAAATGCGCAGGCGGATTGCTTAGAAGCGAGAATTTTGGAGACCTGATAAAAGAAAGGCCGCCCACCTGGGACCGCCTCTCTTTCAATCATTACCTTATCTCTAAAATTTCGACTTGCATTTCTCCAGCTGGCGTGTTGACAATGGCCTTATCATTGACGGTTTTGCCGATGAGGCTTTGGGCCATTGGAGAGTCATTTGAAATTTTTCCTTCGAGCGGATCAGATTCTGCTGTTCCGACAATGGTGTACTCTTCTTCTTCTCCGTCCGGAAGTTCAATGAGGCGCACCGTCTTTCCAAGGGATACGACATTGCCATCTACGGTTTCGTTTTCGATCATCACCGCATTACGAATCATCCCCTCAAGCTGAGCAATGCGCCCCTCAACAAACGCTTGATCCTCTTTGGCAGAGTCGTACTCAGAGTTCTCGGATAAGTCTCCAAAGCTGCGAGCCACCTTTATACGTTCAACGACTTCTTTTCGTCGTGTCGTAATGAGATACTGAAGCTCCTCTTCTAGCTTCTTCTTTCCATCTTCAGTCATATAGTGCTTTTTTTCTTCTGACATGACGTTCACTCCTTCTTATCCTCTAGCTGCTCGCATGATGTCCTTCATTTTGAAGGCATAAGTCCTCGTTCTTCAATAATCGTTCGGATTTTCGTTGCCATTAAATCAATCGCGACTTTGTTTTGCCCGCCTTCTGGAATAATCACATCGGCATACCGCTTGGTGGGCTCAACAAACTGCAAATGCATGGGACGTACAACCGACGTATATTGATCGATCACAGAATCGATGGAGCGTCCGCGTTCTTTGATGTCACGAGCAAGGCGACGAATAATACGCAGATCCGCATCTGTATCAACAAACACTTTAATATCCATCATGCTCCGTAAATGTTCGTCCTCAAGAATCAAAATTCCTTCAAGAATGATCACTTCTTTTGGCTCAATTGGAACCACCGTTTCTGAACGTGTATGCCTCGCGTAGTCGTATAAAGGCTTCTTAATGGGCTGTTTCTCACGGAGCATTTGTAAGTGCTCATATAACAGCTCATTGTCAAAGGCAAACGGATGATCATAGTTGGTTTCAAGCCTCTCTTCGAACTCCAAGTGATCCTGATTTTTATAATACGCATCTTGTTCAATTAATACGATGGATGAATCCGAAAATTGCTTAAAAATCTCTTTGGCGACCGTCGTCTTGCCTGAGCCGGTTCCGCCCGCCACGCCTATAACAATCGGACGCTTTGGCTTCATCAAACAAACCTCACCTTCATCTTAGGTGTTACTCTTTTTTATGCTCACCGAGAGTCCGTCTCCAATAGGGAGAATGCGCGTCTCGAACTGCGGGTGGTTGGCAAGCCATTCATTATAGCGGCGGATTTTCTTGGCGATCGACTGTAGACGCTTGCTCATTCCTACGTTTTTTTCTTCAGCAACAAGCCCCCGAAAGAGGACGTTGTCGCTTAGGACGACTCCCCCTGTTCTTAGTAACGGCGTGTACAGTTTAAAAAATGACTGGTACTGCCCTTTGGCGGCATCAATAAATAATACATCAAACGGTGCGTATTGTTCAACCCCGCTCACTGCCGCTTTCGCGTCGGCATTGAGAACCGTAATCCGTTCCTGCAAGCCCGCTTCACGAACATAGTCGCACGCTTGCATGTATCTGTCTTCGTCTCGCTCAATCGTCACGATTTCTGCCCTTGGCACCGTGTGCGCCATGCGAATCGCCGAATACCCTATCGCCGTCCCTATTTCTAAGATGCGCCCCGGATCAAAAAGGGACAGTTGCACAAGCATCGATTCTATCCCTACAAGATCCATAATCGGCACATTCGATCGCACCGCAAACGCCTCCATCTCTTCAACGAGAGGAGGGCGAGGGGGCACGAGCGATGCAACATAGTCGTTCACCCTGTTGTTCATGTTCTCACCTCATGCGCCTGAACCTTAATCTTCGGCGGCTTCTTCCCATTCATGACGATATTCCTGCCGCGTGGCGTCGTGCTCTTCATAGGTTTCGTTGTAGATCACTTCACCGTTGTAGCGCGCGTAAAAGTATTTGTCGTCCGTATCGTTTGGGGTTACTGCGGCCTCAATTGACTCCTCACGCATGCTAGAAATCGGCCCCGGTGGCAATCCCGTGTTTCTGTACGTATTATATGGGGACTCAATCTCAAGCTGGTCATACGTGGTCATGTAAATATGCTCGCCGTGGGCATAGGCAATCGTTGGATCCACTTGCAGGGGCATACGTTCATCCATGCGGTTATGAAGCACACCCGATATAGTAAAGCGATCTTCTGATGTTTGTGCTTCTCGCTCGATGATGGAGGCAAGCGTGAGAATTTGGTGGAGCGAATAGTCACTCGACTCGATTTCTTCCCCGTGTGTATCCACAACGCTTTGCATACGGTCAAGCATCGCCTCTACAATCTCTTCAATCGATGGGTCTTCTTCGGCAAAATCATAACGTGCCGGGAATAGATACCCTTCAAGCGGATGTGTAATTTCCTCGTCCAAGACAACCTCTGAGAGCATCGAATAGCGATCGATCAGTGATTCTACATACTCTTCACTATCGAGTAGCTCGATGACCTCCTCTGCTGTATGATCCGTGTTTTCTTCAATCAACGCGGCCATATCGGTGAGCCAGAGCCCTTCCGGAATCGTAATCGAAAGAGCGACATCGGGCTCCATTGAACCGTCTTTTAGTTCAACCAGGATGTCATCCACGGCCATCTCAGTGGAAAGCGTATAGTCGCCAGCTTGGAAGCCGGACTCATTTTTATAACGGGTGTAATAACGGAAAATCGTAGCGTTTGTAATCAAGCCTTCTTCTTCGAGAACTTGCCCAATGTCCTGGGCAGACGAACCTACAGGGATGGAGACTTCCACCTCTTCGCCTTCCCCTTCTTCCGCTATGGGTTCTAACGCATTTGATAGATAAAGATACCCTATAAGAATTGATAAGACCAGGGCAACCATTAGGACAGTTACGCAAATCACTACAATTTTACGAACGGTTTCGGCTTGCAAAGCGCGCTCTGCTTGCCGGTCTTTTCCATGTTCGTTTTTAGGCATTGGTCTCCCCCTTCAACGTCCCATTATACTATATTTCCCGCAAAGTCAGCAAAACTTGACGAAATTCGCGAAGAAAACAAAAGCTGTCGAGACCGCAAGCATAACAAAGGGAGCCCGATCCAACAGGGAAAAAGAGCTTAAGTTCTTCGTTTTCGTATGCAGAGACAAACGGGAACCCGCGCTCAAGTGTGGCACGGGTTCTAGGATATGTCGTTTTGATCTCGGTTCCGTGTTTATTCCTGTTCTTCCGAGAAAGTATTCAGCATTTCTTCGATCATTGCCCACTCTTCGTCTGTTTCCACTGGAAATAACGAGACGTCGTTTTCTTCGTCTTCCTTTTCTTCATAACGGAAAGCGAACACTTCCACTTCTTCTTCTGAATCTTCCTCTTCTGCCGGGACGAGGAGGAGATACGCGTTTCCTGTGGTATCCACGGTAAAGCGAAACAGCTCATCAAAAAGGTGTTCGTTGCCATCCTCGTCCGGTATCACAAATCGCTCTTTTTCTTCTTCAGCCATAATCAATCCCTCTTTCTCTTCGTTTAGGATCGTGCATGTCCTTGTCGATCCAAATAGCCTTGCAAAATCAGCGTGGCTGCCATTTTATCAACCACTTGCTTGCGCTTTTTGCGACTAACATCGGCGTCCACAAGAACTCTTTGAGCGGCAACAGTGGTGAGACGCTCGTCCCACATGACGATCTTCGCGTCAGAACGAGAGCGAAGGGCCTCGGCAAATTGTTCGCTCCGCTCACCGCTCTCTCCGACGGAGCCATTCATGTTTCTTGGTAACCCAACCACTACTGTGGTGACGTCGTTCTCTTCAATGAGGGTAACGACAGCCGTATAGTCGGCATCCTCACTCGTCTCGTCTCGGCGAATCGTCGTTAATCCCTGAGCGGTCCAGCCAAAGGCGTCGCTTAAGGCAACGCCAATTGTTTTCGTTCCTAGATCGAGGCCGAGCGCTTTCATTCCTTCTCCTTGCCATGCTGGCGTAAATAGGATTTAACAAGCGATTCAATGAGCTCGTCCCGCTCTAGTTTCCGGATTAGCGTTCGAGCCTCCTTATGACGCGGGATGTACGCAGGATCTCCCGACAACAAATAGCCGACGATTTGATTAATCGGGTTGTAGCCTTTCTCCTCAAGTGCATCAAAGACAGACAGGAGAACCTCCTGCACATCAGCGTCTAGGGAGTCATCGTTAAAATTAAAGTGCATCGTTTTGTCCATAGAGCTCAAATTGCACTCACCTCTTTTTCCGTTTTCCGTACTTGCTAAACCAGATTTATCCCCATTGTACATCATCTTCGTTCGTTTAGGAAACGGATTTGACATATTCGCTCACATAGGCAAGCGCGTGATCAAGCTTTGCAGGGTCCTTCCCGCCTGCTTGTGCCATGTCCGGGCGACCACCGCCTCCACCGCCTGTCCGGGAAGCGACTTCCTTGATCAATTGTCCGGCATGGAACCCTTTATCCATCGCCGATTTTGTCACTCCGGCAACGAGGGAGACTTTTTCTCCGGTCACGGCACCAAGCACAATGACCGCATCCGCATAATTCCCTTTCAATGTATCGACGATCGTCCGGATGCCGTCCATGTCTTTCGCTTGGACGCGCTTGGCAATCACCGTTGTGCCACCAATTACTTCCGCATCATCTCCGAGGCTACCAGCTTCCAAATGGCCAAGCTTTGCTGTGAGCGACTCGTTTTCACGGGTCACGCTTCTGAGTTCCTGCTGCAAGCTCTCCACTCTCAATGGCACATCTTTTGGCTGCTTCGCTTTCAGTCGTTCCGCTGCGTCGTGAAGCACATCAAGCTGTTCATTCATAAATTCGTATGCGCCTTTTGCCGTTACTGCTTCAATTCTGCGGACGCCTGCGCCAATGCCGGATTCCGCTACAATTTTAAAGAGACCGATTTCTGACGTGTTGCGAACATGACAGCCGCCACATAGCTCAAGGCTATAGTCGCCGACCTCCACCACGCGCACATTATCTCCGTATTTCTCGCCAAACAGCGCCATCGCCCCCATCGCCTTCGCTTCATCGAGTTTCTTCACCGACATTTGTACAGGGAGCGCAGCCCACACCTTTTCATTGACAATTCCCTCAATCTGGGCCAATTCATTTGGTGTCACTTGACCAAAGTGAGAAAAGTCAAAGCGTAGACGATCTGCTTTTACAAGAGAACCAGATTGGTTGACGTGAACGCCGAGTACGTCCTTAAGTGCCTGATGCAAAAGGTGGGTGGCCGTATGATTTTTAATCACGTCTAGACGCTCGCGCACTTCTACTTGCGCATCCACGTTCTCACCAACAGCAATGTGACCGCTTTTTACCGTTATCGAATGGAGATGTTGACCGTTGGGCGCCTTTTTCACATCTGTTACTTCAGCTTCGCCGGAGTTGGTTCGAATCATACCTCCATCAGCAACTTGGCCCCCACTTTCGGCATAGAACGGCGTCTCATCAAGCAGAACCTGCACTTCCTTTCCTGCTTCCGCCGAATTCAGTAGCTCTTTGCCAGAAATGATCGTCTCGACCTTCGCTGATGTCTCCAACTTCTCGTACCCGACGAAGATGCTTGGTGTTTTGAGCTCACCGAGCAGATCGTCTTGCACACTCATGGAGGAGCTTTCCTGTCTCGCCGCACGGGCACGGGCACGCTGTTCATCCATTTCCCGTTCAAAGCCGTCGCGATCCACGCGAAGTCCAGCCTCTTCGACATATTCCTCGGTCAAATCAATGGGAAACCCGTACGTGTCATAAAGACGGAAGGCATCCGCTCCGCTAATGAACGACTGATGGGTGGCTTTTGCTTTTTGGATGAGATCAGAAAGGATGGAAAGGCCGTCATTCAGCGTCTCATGAAAGCGTTCCTCCTCGGTTTTAATGACTTTTTGCACAAACTCCTGTTTTTCGACGACATCTGGGTAGAAGTCTTGCATAATTTCACCAACGACCGGAACGAGCTCGTACATAAATGGACGCTCAATCCCAATCACTTTTGCATAGCGTACCGCGCGTCTAAGGAGACGGCGCAATACATAGCCTCTCCCTTCATTTGAAGGGATGGCACCATCAGCCACCGCAAAGGCGACAGTGCGAATATGATCGGCAACGACTTTGAAGGAAACATCCGCCGCTTCCTTCTCACCGTATATGTCTTGCGTCAAGTTTTCCACCTTGCGAATGATCGGGAGAAACAGATCCGTTTCAAAATTCGTCGGCACATCTTGAATGACAGAAACCATCCGCTCAAGCCCCATGCCGGTATCAATGTTTTTCTTTGGCAGCGGCGTGTACGTGCCGTCGGCGTTATGGTTAAATTGGGAGAACACGAGGTTCCAAATCTCCAAGTAGCGCTCATTCTCTCCCCCTGGGTAGAGCTCTGGATCGTTTTCATCGGCCCCGTAAGCAGGCCCGCGATCATAGAAAATCTCCGAGTTCGGTCCACTTGGCCCTTCGCCAATATCCCAGAAGTTGCCCTCAAGACGAATGATTCGCTCTTCGGGAATGCCAATCGCTTTGTGCCAGTAGTTGTACGCCTCATCGTCTTCCGGATGGACAGTCACCGAAAGTTTGTCTGCGCTAAAACCCATCCACTTCTCACTTGTTAGGAACTCCCAGGCCCACTCAATCGCTTCTTCTTTAAAATACTCCCCAATCGAAAAATTGCCGAGCATTTCAAAGAACGTGTGGTGCCGAGCAGTCTTCCCGACATTTTCAATATCGTTGGTACGTATGGACTTCTGCGCATTGACAATGCGTGGGTTTTCCGGGATCACACGGCCGTCGAAGTATTTTTTTAAGGTGGCCACGCCGCTATTGATCCACAGTAGCGTTGGATCCTCGAACGGCACGAGTGATGCACTCGGCTCAACGTCATGGTCTTTCTCCTGAAAGAAGTCCAGGAACATCTGTCTGACCTCTGCAGAACGTAATGGTTTCAAGACGATCAACTCCCTCTCTCTCGCTTTTTAAAAAACAAAAAAACTCCTCCCTAGGAAAGGGACGAGATCTCTTTTCACGCGGTACCACCCTCATTGTGAACAATCGTCTGTTCACCAGCTCAGGCCCTTAACGCAGGCATACGGCTTCAATGCTACTCCAGATTAGCGTTCTGTAGCCCTTCGTTTAACGCCTCTTTCAGCCAAGGAAACGTCTCTCTGAAAACAGTCTGCTACATACTTCGATCCTTCACAGTAGTTCTACATTTACGAACTCAGCATGATTATAGCTTTCTGCTTAGTCACTGTCAATGTTTGCGTAGATACGTGCGAAGATGAAGCAGCGTCACCTTTGCCACAGCGACAAAAGGGACCGCAACAAGAAGGCCGAGGACTCCGGCGACATCTACGCCTACGAGAAGGGCAAGAATAATGACAATCGGGTGGAGATGCAATGTCCGACCAACAATGACCGGGGACAGAAGATTGCCTTCGATTTGCTGGATGACAAAGATCGCGATGACCGTGTACACAGCAAGACTTGGTGAATCCAGAAGTGCTGTCGTCACTGCCGGTACAGCGCCAATAAAAGCACCAAAGTAAGGAATCAAGTCGGTCGCTCCAATAAACAAACCAAGCACGACCGGATAAGGAACACCCAGAAGCCAAAGAGCAATCGTCGAAATGGTGCCAACACACAGCGCGACGAGTAGCTGTCCGCGTATATAGGAACCGAATGTCTTATCCACATCCTGGATGTAGCGTCTCAGACCTTTCCGCCATTTTCTTGGCGTGAGGTAATAAGCCACACGCTGAAGCAGTGTGTAATCCTTAAGCAAATAAAAAACGAGAAATGGAATGACCACCCATATAAAGGCTGCCTGCGCGAAGCGAACGATCGCCGCCTCCACTTGATCAAGTGCCTGTTCGGCGAGCTTCTCCGCCTGGATGCCCCATTCATTCATATGGACCGCGAGCGGATCCGGGAGAGAACGGGCCGACTTCTGCAAATCAACCAGCATCCCTTTCATCTCCTCTAACTGCGCCGGGAGTACCTCCATTGCTTCTTTCACTTGCTCCATCAAAAGCGGTATTCCAATGACTAACGCCAGTGCTAATAGAGCGAGGAGAGACAGAAAGATAAGCAAAACCGCTAGCGTACGGCTCATTCCCGCACGAACCAAGCGCTCCACTAGAGGGTGAAGCAAATAAGCCATTAACCCTGCGATAGCAATTGGAACGAGAAGCATACCAATCACCCGCCAGAGTGGAGCCAACATGGGGATAAATTGAATAAGGATGTAGAGCAAAATGGCGATGATCAGCCACTTTGTTAGCTTCAACACTTCCGTTTGAAGTCGTTCTCGCTTCATAGATGCCCCTCCACCTTGATTAACTACGCCTGTTGTATAGGATGACCTAAATGAGGAAAATAACTCAGCGCAAACACCAAAATAGAGGGAATGATTTTGCTTCACACGTTCGAGGCAACGAGGAGAACATCATGGGCTCTGCGCCTCCCGTGTACTTACCATTTAGAACAAAAAACCTGGACCCAAGGTTCCCCTCAAATCCAGGATGCTCTGCGCTACGCAAACATCTTGCGTGCGCGTTTCTTCGCCTTTTTCCACGTGCGAGCATTCATGAGCTTCATATCCGCTTCCACGATCGGTTCGATAAACTGTTGAACCTTTTTCTTTGTCTTTCGATCGCTCATGGAGTACCACGTCGCGCCAGCAGCTCCGATTAACATAAGTGGTGCAATAGTCTTCTTCAAAACGCTCACCCCCACTTCATTTGGCACTAAAGATTCATTCGCAGCTGGTCTTCTTCAAACAAGTCGTCAAGAGAGCTAAGTGAGCCATCCTCTTCCACTTGATGAAGAGAAAGCTGCCCTCCGACAAGGCTCATTTCAATAAAACAATTCCAGCAATAGTACTGGTTGGTTCCGATTTTCCCGATGTCTTTGGTTTGGCAATTGGGACAGCGCATCGCAAAGCCTCCTTTACAGTTACAGAGACAGAATGGCCCGTTCCTTGCCGATCACAAGATCTGTGCCGCGGACAATCTTTCGACCCTCGGTAATATCAGCAAGCAGTCCATCTGTTAGTTCATACCCTACGATCGTGCCCACCTCGACATTAAAATATACGTCCTCCACCAAACCAAGCGTCTCCCCCTCAAGCGTCAGGAGCGGCTTGCCACGGAATCGCTTCTTGCCAACCAGGACTGGATGCAGCTGCCGTTGTTCCCGGCTGTACGTCCCAAGCACATGACGATCAGCGATCATAACGGCCTCTTTGCCAAGGCACGCTACTTCTTGAAGATCGAGGAACGCATGATGCGAAAACATCCCGGTCTTATTGACGATGAGGCCGGTAATGCGTTCATGTTCAATCAGTCCATCCATTACTCGTCCACATTCAGCCCCCGTACATGTTTCAATCACAGGAAGCCCGACCAATGCTTGAACGGTTCGCAAGAGGAGTGCCACCTACCTTTCCGAACAGTTCTTAGTATTCGCTAGCCTTCTCTCGTTTATTTCCGTGGAACATTTCCAGTACTGGCGAGCAAAAGGGAAAGTCGTTCTTTTAACTTGGATTGACGAATAAGATCATTTTCGGTCGTAATCGTCGTGCGGATGGTCGAAAGATCCCCGCACAACAACAGGAATTGTTTAGCTCGTGTGATACCTGTATAGAGTAGGTTTCGGCGAAGCATACGGCTGTAGTTGCGGATCACGGGCATGACGACAATTGGAAATTCACTTCCCTGCGCCTTATGAATCGACGAACAATATGCGTGGGTGAGTTGCGTGAGATCTTTTTTATCGTAGATCACTTCGATGCCGTCAAAAGAAATCACAAGCTGGTCTTTCTTCTCCTCGTTTTCTTTCGCAAAAAAAATGGCGACAATCTCACCGCGGTCCCCGTTGTAGATTCCTTCTTCCGGATTATTCATCAGCTGCAATACCACATCGCCCGTCCGGTAAGTGACCTCACCGAAGCGAATCTCCCGTCGCCCCTCTTTTTGCGGATTAAACAGCCGCTGGAGCATGACATTCAACTCTGTAATGCCTGCAGGCCCTTTATACATGGGAGCGAGTACTTGAATTTCTCGTGCGCTGTAGCCTTTTTTCATCGCATTTTCACAAATTTGCCAGACAGCCTCTTGTACCTGTTCCCCCTTGCACGGAAAAAAGCGACGGTCCGGCTTCGGTTCTGGAAAATCAGTGGGCATGACGCCCTCCTTCATGGCGTGGGCAAGCTCAATAATCGAAGAGCCTTCTGCTTGCCGATAAATATCGGTTAGGCGTACAGTCGGGATTTCCCCACTGACCAACAAATCACGCAACACCTGCCCGGGTCCAACAGAAGGAAGCTGATCTTCATCGCCAACAAGCACCACCTGCATTCCCTTTGGCACGGCTTTGAATAGTTGATTGGCCACCCAGGCGTCCACCATCGACATTTCATCAACAATCAAAAGCTCTCCTTCAATTGGCTCATGATCGTCCTTTTCAAAGCCTGTGGCGCTCCCTTTCCAGCCGAGCATGCTGTGAATCGTCGCTGCTGGAAGCTCTGTCGCTTCAGCCATACGCTTGGAGGCACGACCGGTCGGTGCACTTAGCTTAATCGGAAAAGGGCTCGATTTCGGGTAAGATTTAGGCTCGAGGGAAAGGCCGTGTAGCCTGGCATACGCTTCCACAATGCCTTTGATCACCGTCGTCTTTCCTGTTCCGGGCCCTCCTGTCAACAGAAGCAGTGGAGAGGTGAGAGCCGTTTCAATCGCTTGCTTTTGCGACGGTGCGAAAGTGATGGAAGATGTCTCCTCAATCGCGCCAAGCGCTTTTTCGACTTCAGCTTCCGGAAACGCTTGCTTCACTTCTTGCGTAAGAAGCCGACGAACATTGGAAGCAATCCCCTTTTCGGCAAAGAACAGTGAGTTGATATAGACACGCTCTTCTTCGGTGACAAGCAGGCTCTCTTCGTTCATTTCCACAAGCGTTTCGCGAAGCTCTTCGACTGAAATCGCTGTATCGGGCGAAGAGAGCAGGATACTCGCTTGGCGCACAAGTTCATGCTCCTCCATATACATATGGCCGCTCTGCAAGCAGAGCTCGCCAGCAAGATAGAGAAGGCCGGCCCGCAGTCGTTCGGGATGGTTTCCTGTTAATCCTATGGCTGCACCAAGCTGATCCGCTCGACGAAAGCCAATGCCCTCAACGTCTTGGATCAGCCGATACGGATTGGTTTGAATGATATCAAGCGCCTGGTGTTTGTACGCGCGGTAGACGCTCATGGACAGCTCGGTCCCGAAGCCGTATTGCGAGAGCTGGATGATGACTTGTTCAGCGCCCTGCTGTTCAAGCAGCTCATTGTAGAGCTTATCCGCCGTCTCCTTCTTCAGCTTTGGAATCTCTTTCAACACGTTTCGATCCTCAACGATACGCGAAATCGCACGCTCACCAAGTTTCTCGACAATCGCTTCTGCTGTTTTCTTTCCGACGCCGGGAAAGCGATCGCTCGCCAGAAAACGGCTAATCCCACTTTTGGTCTGCGGCAGATCTCGGCGGAGCGCGTCAACCTTATATTGAACACCAAAGCGTGGATGGTCGGTCACTTGGCCAAAGAAGAGATACGTTTCCTCCTGCTCAAGCTCCGGCAAATGACCAACAATCGTCATTTTCTTAGTCTCCACATCCTCATTCGTCTTAAGTACTCGCAAAAGAGCAACCGTGTAATCATTCTCTTCGTTGCGAAAGACAACATGAAGGACCTCGCCTTTAATATAACCCTGCTCCGCATTTTGTTCTTCTGTTTCCACAAGCTCCCTCTCCATGAGCCTCACCCTTTGTTAAGCGCATCTTCAAGCAACCGTTTCCCGTTCCCGGCGAGCAGATGATCTGGCTGAAGCCGAAGAGCGTGGGTAAACGATTCCAGTGCCTCTTCTACCTTTTCCGCGGCGACAAGGGCAACACCCAAGTTATAATGGGCATCCGCATGGCCTTCGTCCAGCCCAATGGTCTTTTCAAAAAGGACTCGCGCCTCCTCCAACTCCTCAAGCTGCGCTAACGCAAGTCCGTACTGAAAGCAGGCGTCCACATCGCTTTCGTTCATTTCATGAGCGCGGCCAAGGTTTGCAGCTGCATGACCAAGCGAGCCGAGCTGGTAGTAGCTCATCCCGAGCATAAAGTAAAGATCCGCTTCATCCAGCTGATGGGTAAGCGCGAGCTTGAACATTTTTGTCGCTTCCTCGTAGCGTTCTTCTTCGTAGTATACGGTTCCTGCTCCGTAGTAAGCCGCTCCAGCTCCCTCATCGAGCTCGATCGCTCGATCAAAAAAAACAAGCGCCCGCTCCCGGTCCCCGAGTACACTGAGCAAATTCGCCATATTAATATAGCCCGTGGCGTCCTTCGGGTTCTCTTCAATGGCTTCTGTAAAAGCCTGTGCCGCTTCCTCATATTTCCCTTCACGCATAAAGGAAATGCCTTCTGCCTGCCGGTTTGACATTACTTCTCCTCCTCACAGTTCATACGAAAAAAACGCCGCGGTCGATCTGAAGCGAAGAATTTCGCCCTTCCCAAAACGGCACGTCTTGGCGCCTGCGACTCGACAAAAGGGAAAACACCCTCAGGTATTTTCCCAACTTTTAACCACTTCATCGATCGTCCCTCCGCCGATACAGCGTTCGCCTTCATAAAAGACAACGGCTTGCCCCGGCGTGATGGCACGCTGAGGTTCACGAAACGTTACAAGTGCCTGGCCGTCCTCTGCGGGATGGACGGTTACCGCTTGGTCTGGCTGGCGATAGCGGAACTTCGCTGTGCACGCAAAGGGCGCTGTCCGCTCTTTGCGAGAAAGCCAATTGACATTTGTCGCTTTCAGCCCTTCTGAATAAAGGCCTTCATGGTCGAACCCTTGGCCCACGATAAGCACATTACGTTCAAGGTCCTTATCCACAACGAACCAAGGCTCTCCGGCTCCGCCAATCCCAAGCCCCTGCCGTTGCCCGAGCGTGTAATACATTAACCCGTCATGGGTTCCTTTCACTTCACCAGAGACAGTCTCCATGTTTCCAGGTTGCGCCGGAAAGAAGTTCTGCAGGAATTCTTTAAAGTCGCGTTCGCCAATGAAGCAAATTCCTGTGCTATCTTTCTTCGTGGCTGTTGCTAGATTGGCCTCGGCCGCTTTTTTACGAACTTCAGATTTCGGCAAATGGCCAAGCGGGAACATCACTTTCGAGAGTTGCTTCTGGCTGAGCGCATTTAAAAAATAAGTCTGGTCCTTATTATCGTCCGCACCGCGAAGAAGCTGATACTCCCCCTCCTCCTCACGAAGCTTTGCATAATGACCTGTGGCCACATAGTCCGCACCGAGAGAGATGGCGTGGTTCAAAAACGCTTTGAACTTGATTTCTTTGTTACACATGACATCCGGGTTCGGCGTTCGGCCCGCCTGGTATTCTTCGAGAAAATAGGTGAAAACCTTCTCCCAATACTGTTTTTCAAAATTCACCGCGTAATACGGGATCTCAAGCTGGTTGCAGACACGGACAACATCCTCATAATCCTCGGTCGCTGAACAAAATCCGGAATCATTGCTGTCATCCCAGTTTTTCATAAAGATGCCTATGACATCGTAGCCTTGCTCCTTTAAAAGCAGTGCCGTTACGGATGAATCAACGCCTCCGGACATTCCAACAACAATGCGGATATCCTCTGGTCGTTTCTTCATGTTTATCACCTTCCTAGCAAGCAATAGCCCTAATCAATAAAGGCCGTGGACTCTTGGCTTCCCTTCACGATTTGTGCCACGCGACGAAACGCCGCCTCGACATCGTCCAACGTATTTGTATACCCAAAGCTAAAGCGAACCGCCGTCTGAACCCGCTCGTCCTCTCCCGTCATCGCTTGGATCACATGGGAAGGTTTGAGTGTCCCGGCCGTACAAGCAGACCCGCCTGAGGCAGCGATCCCCTCAAGGTCAAGCTGCATCAAAAGGGTCTCGGTGCTTACTCCAGGAAAACTCACATTGAGAATGTGAGAGAGACGGTTCGACGCATCGCCGTTTAAGACAAATTCAACGTCCGCCTCCTTCATGACGCTGACAAACGTTTCGTAAAAAAGCTGATAGCGAGCGCTGCGCTCCTCCCGCTCTTCGCTAGCTAGACGGAAGGCCTTGGCAAAACCAACGACCCCCGGCACATTTTCAGTTCCAGCTCGTCTTTTTCTCTCCTGTTCACCGCCAAAATGTAAAGGGGCAAGGGAGAGCCCTTCACGAATGTAGAGACAGCCGACCCCTTTGGGTCCGTTCAGCTTATGACTGGCAATGGACATGAGGTCAACGCCAAGCTCTCTCGCGACAAGTGGCTGTGTTCCAGCCGCTTGAACCGCGTCGGTATGAAGCACCGCTTGATGCGTGCTAAGAAGAGCAGCAACCTCATCCAGTGGCTGTATGGTACCAACTTCGTTGTTCCCATACATAATGGACACGAGAATCGTTTCCTTTGTTAACGCCGCTTCGAGATCCTTAGGTCGAATCCGTCCTGTGCCATCGACCGGCAGACGTGTAACGCGAAATCCTTGGTGCTCCAGCTCGTCCATCGTGTGGAGGACCGCGTGGTGTTCAACCTCCGTCGTGATAAGATGAGTGCCCATCTCTTGATTGGCAAGCGCATATCCTATGAGCGCTATGTTATTCGCCTCTGTTCCGCCGCTCGTAAACACGATCTCAGAAGGCTTGACCTTCATGAGATCGGCCACGTCTGCACGCGCCTGCTCAAGGACCGCTCTTGCTTTTCGACCATAGCTGTGCACGCTAGACGCGTTGCCAAAGACCTCCGTAAAGTAAGGCAGCATCTCATCGAGAGCTGCTGAGTGAAGCGGAGAAGTCGCTGCGTGATCCAAATAAATGGTCGGCATGACTGGCCTCCAATCTAACGTTAAATATAAAACATATAATATTCTTGCTCGCCCTCTGCTTTAAACGTCGCAAGGTCTTCGAGCGTCGTTTCATCGAGCACATTTTTCACCGCGTCGCGAATTTTAATCCACAGATCTCGCTTGGCGGGCTCTTCATCTTCAAGCACCTCAACCGGGCTAATCGGGCCTTCAAGGACGCGAATAATATCACCTGCCGTGATCTCCGCCGCTTCTTTGGCAAGCATGTACCCCCCATAAGCGCCACGTACGCTCTTAACGAGCATTGCGTTACGAAGCGGGGCAATCAACTGCTCTAAGTAATGCTCAGATAGATTGTATTCCTTTGCGATGGACTTTAGCGAGACGGGACCCTCTCCCGTCTTTTTAGCGAGTGCCATCATGATGGTGAGGCCGTAACGGCCCTTCGTTGAAATTTTCATTCGCTCTCCTTCTTTCTACCGTAAGTAGTCGCGCCTGAATCACTGCATCGACAAGTCGTTTGCAGGAAGGAACCGTCATTCCGACCACGTAGCCAATCCCGAATACAAAAAGCAGGGTACCAACGCTTACTGGTCCTCCGAGCAACCAGCCAATCAGAAGGACAATCGCCTCCATACCGCTACGCACCCAGCGCAGACTCCAGCCTGTTTTTTGTTGGAGGCCAATCATCAAACTATCGCGTGGACCTGCGCCAAGCTGTGGAGCAATGTAGATCCCAATACCGATGCCGATGATGACGAAGCTTAGGAGCAAATAGAACCATTGCCCCATTAGCGTTCCCGGGATTGGAACAAGAAATAAAAACAAATCGAGAAACAGGCCAACTAAGAGCATGTTAAGAAAGGCCCCCAGCTGCGGTACTCGTTTTAAGAGAAGACCGGATAGTCCGAGCACGACAATTCCTGCTAAAATCGACCATGTCCCCACCGTAAGGCCAAACTTCAAGGTCAGCCCAATATGCAGGACGTCCCAGGGCGCACCCCCTAAGTCGGCACGAATCATCACAGCAATCCCAAAAGCCAATAGTGAAATTCCGCCGACGAAAAACGCCCAGCGGATCATTTGCACAGACCCATTTCTCTCGCCTTGTATCAAATTAACCATCACTCTCTCTTTTTGATCACCTGACATTATAGCATGAATACAGCTAGGATTGATAGGAGGTACGCTTCTATTTTCAGCAGAAGGAATGGAATGGGTCAGATTCAAATTCGCAACGACTCTCTCACACTCAAATGAATACGAACCAACGTTTTCACAAAAAGACCATAACCTTAACATCTACTGCCTTCCCTTTGGACAAGCCCCGCGTCGTGCGCTACACTTATGCTACGTTTAGATGACTCAACTTTCGGAGTTGAAAATACAGTGGATTCCCTGTTGCTCGTTGGTTGGAGAAGACCCTGGGGATTGTTGCGTCTCCTGTCGGAATGAGGCTCGATCCTATCGAGAATAGCTGCACCTAATTCCCTTATACCAGTGGGTGAGGTGCACTTTTCGTGTCCGAAAGTTGAATTAGATGAAAGAAAGCGAGGGTTTCAGGTGAAAAAACAGCCTCTTGCCTACCGCATGCGGCCAACAAACATTGATGATGTCATTGGGCAGCAAGACCTCTTGGGAGAAGGACAGCTGCTTCGCCGAATGATTGAAGCAAATCAGCTTTCTTCGATGGTTCTCTACGGCCCTCCCGGCACCGGTAAGACGTCCATTGCCCGTGCGATTGCTGGGACAAGCAATATTCACTTCCGCATGCTTAATGCGACCGTTCACAACAAGAAGGATATGGAAGTCGTTGTTGAAGAAGCAAAGATGTACGGAACGCTGATCCTGATTCTGGATGAGGTGCACCGCCTCGACAAAGCGAAGCAGGATTTTCTCTTGCCTCACCTCGAAAGCGGACTCCTTCTTTTAATTGGGGCCACAACCGCTAACCCGTACCACTCGATCAATCCAGCGATTCGCAGTCGCTGCCATATTTTTGAACTGGAACAGCTTCAAGCTCTCGATATTGAGAAGGCTTTGTTTCGAGCGCTGAAGGATAAAGAAAACGGGATTGGAACAGAAACGGTTGAAATCGAAGACAAAGCGATTCGCCACTTGTCGCTCGCTTGCGGCGGCGATGTTCGAGCTGCGCTAAACGCCCTTGAGCTTGCTGTCCTCTCAACGCCAAAAACGACCGACAACGTGCGCAAGGTCTCATTAAAAACGGCGGAGCAGAGCATTCAAAAGAAAAGCATTCAGCACGATAAAAGCGGAGATGCTCACTACGATGTGCTCTCCGCTTTCCAGAAGTCGATTCGTGGCAGTGACGTCAACGCCGCTCTTCACTACTTGGCCCGCTTGCTGGAAGCAGGGGATCTCGTCAGCATCCATCGTCGATTGCTTGTGATCGCCTATGAAGATATTGGTCTGGCCAATCCCCAGGCCGGCACACGCACACTCAGCGCCATCGAAGCAGCGGAACGTCTCGGCCTACCTGAGGCGCGCATCCCATTAGCGAACGCCGTCGTAGAGCTTGCCCTTTCCCCTAAGTCAAACAGTGCCTACGCGGGCATTAATGCAGCCATTGAAGCACTGCAAAGCGGGGGGACCGGCGACGTACCTGTTCATTTAAAAGATGCCCACTACAAAGGCGCAAAAAATCTTGGGCGTGGAGTTACTTATAAATACCCGCATGACTATGAAAACGGCTGGGTGCGGCAGCAGTATTTGCCTGACGCGATCATGGACCATGTTTATTTTAAACCAAAGCCGTCTGGGAAGTTCGAGATGGCGCTCGCGGACATTTACAAAAAAATACAAAATTAGCGGTGACAAGGATGGAAAAGAAGAAAATTTTTCCATCCTTTTGCATAGGCGAGCAGCTTCGCAAACGTCGAATCGAGGCTCGTTCAGGAAATTAGTATAATTTCCATCCTCTTTGGCAAAAGTAGAAACAAGACTTCAAGAAAGTAAAAGGGGATGTATTCCATGAAAATTAGACAAGACGCGTGGTCTCACGAAGATGATGTGTTGCTTGCTGAAACCGTCTTAAACCATATTAAAGAAGGAAGCACCCAGCTTCGTGCCTTTGATGAAGTAGGGGATGCTCTTAACCGAACATCAGCGGCGTGTGGCTTTCGCTGGAACGCCGTCGTTCGTCAAAAGCATATCCATGTTATAGCGGAAGCAAAACGTGAGCGCAAAGAGCGCAAGCGAGCGGCTTCCTATCCTTACTATACGAGAAACGTAGCATCACCAACGCTCGAAGCCTCTCCGGTTGTTGAGTACGAAAGGGACACAGCGTCCTCGCCAACGCTGGCTTCGATCATATCACAGCTTCAGCAATACGCCGCTCATGACCGTCAGACATCGGCAATTGAGATCGAAAACAAAGAGCTTAAAGCAGAGCTGAACCTGCTTCAGCGCAGGCTAAAAGAACTGGAAACCGCAATGCAAAAAAACAAGCAAGATCATAGCATGATAGAGGAAGATTACCAGTCATTGATTCAAATTATGAACCGAGCACGTCGTCTCGCGATCCTTGAAGAGGAAGAGGGCGAAAACGCGACCTTTAAAATGGATAAAAACGGCAACCTTGAAAAAGTGGCTAAGTAATTCGAAAAGCAAAGACGCTTCTACACGCTGCAGTTAGACAACGGACAGCCTGTCCCTTGGGGAATGGCTGTCCGTAGTTATGTGTAGCGATGGATCGTCATCCCTTTAAGAAACTTAGTCATTCCATGTGCAGCCATAATCAAACCAAATACGGATGGGACGTAAAAGCGGGAGCTTGACCTTGCAATCAAGACTTGCTCGGCGGAGATTATTGGATAAACGAACATCAAAGCACAAAAAAAGCACCGTCTCGGTACTTTAAGAATAGCTATCCCGACTATGCCGTAGGTAAGTAAAGCTTTGAACCTGCGAGGCAGGTGGGTGCTTAGCGTTGATCTTTTTACGTCCTCAGCTTCCGAGGCGTGCAAGCCAATCAACAACGGCAAGCTCCCTTTTTTAAAGTGTTGGCTCAAACGTTAACGCCCTACGAACATTTCAGGATAGCGATTGATTACAATGATTATAGCATCGTTTCTTCTGAGTAGCAAGCGCTTCCTTGTCAAAATAGTTTTTTAGTTTAACTGTCCCCTTTTCGCTGAACTCCCGAAATCCCTCTCGGTCGCAATCGTTCCGTCAATATGGTACATTGGCTCTAGAAAAAGGAGGGCGGTAGTATGGCTGAACGAGCAACACAGCGCTGCATTGAAGTACGCCAAGAAATTGGCTGGATTGAAAAACGAGTCGTTGAAACATCTTTTGACATGAAGCTTTTTGACGACCGAATTGAAGTGAAAAACGATGCCTTTCCCATTGATTCTGTGTTTGACATTTCCTACCGCATGCAAAGCGGCGACAACAATATCGGTTTTATGTACCTGCATACGAGCCAGGGCGTGCGTACATACAACATCAAAATAGAACCACACCATTTTATTGATGAATTTAAAAAGATCGTTCCTCCAACTACATTCAACGATTAATGAGCTAGTGTGTGTGCTCCATCTGCTTCTCGAATTCCCCGTAAATGCGATAGAGAGGATAAGGTAAGTGCGACGTCCGTTCGGCTTCAATAACGAACAAGGCTCCTTCTTCGTATGAACGGGCGACATGAATAGTAATTCCTCTCTCTCCCAAGGAATGCTTCACTGCGGATACATCCTCTCTACTCGAAAAGACCGCGTATTGCTGCTTGGCTTCTCGCTCGCTCCAAGGAGTCGCGCGCGGGGACCTCCGCAAATAACTGGCTCGTTCGTGAAGCACAAAATCCTCGACAACACTGTTGGCCGTTGCCGCTCCCCCTGCACCTGGACCCGTGAACAGTAGCTCACCAATGTCTTCTCCTTCCACAAGCACACCATTCGTTACACCGCTCACGCTGTAAAAGGGGTGTGAGCGATGCACAAGAGCAACGCCCACACGCCCAACCGGCTTGCCGTTCGTGTCGCATTCCGCCTCCGCCACAAGCTTCATCGAGAATCCATGCTCCCTCGCAATCTGGACCTGCCAATGATGGAGCGATTCAAGTCCTGTGCGGCCAATGGCTTCTTCCTGTGGCCACGAGCCAAAAGCCAACTTGCTGAGGATCCGAATTTTATACCACGCATCATATCCGCTCACATCAGCGGTTGGGTCTTCTTCCGCATAGCCGAGCTGCTGCGCTTCTTTGAGAACCTCGCTATAGCTTCTTCCGTGCTCCGTCATTTCCGTCAACATATAGTTTGTCGAACCATTTAAAATCCCGGAGATTCGCGCCACGTCGGTCGTGGCGAGCGTTGATTTTAATGCGCTCACAATTGGAATTGCTCCAGCAACGCAAGCGTCATAGCTGTAATACGTCCCGTGCATTTGCGCTAGTTCTTCGAGTTCCTCCCCGTGCTCGGAGACTAGCTTTTTATTGGCAGTCACCACCGCTGTCCCCCGCGTAAGAAGCGCTTTGGTGTAGGTATAGGCAGGGTCTACACCGTTCATCGCTTCGAAGACCACATCATAGGTACACGCCTCTGAAAACAACTCCCAGTCGGTCGTTGTTAGAAGCTCCCCTTTGCCTTTTCTACCTTTGTCTCGATCCTTGACGAGAATACAAACCACGTCTAGGCGTGCTTTCAAGAGACGTTGCATCTCCTCTTTTGATTCTTCAATACGCTTAAAGACACTGCTCCCCACAGTGCCAAGTCCAATCATCCCCAGGTTCATTTCTGCACTCCCTCATCAACGTCTATACGTTCAATTGATCTGACATCCTACCCACCGCACCTAGACAAAAACCCTTCTCGATAAGAAAAGGGTTTCACGCCTCACTCATCTTCCAGAGCCTAAGCTCTGCTGAACGTAGCACCTTTGTTTGCTTGGCACACAAACCGGTTGCCGGGCGTCATGGGGTCAGTCCCTCAGCCACTCTTGATAAGTTTATTGTTGGTTTTGCTCATTGTAAGGCAGCTGGTGGTGTCTGTCAACTGCGCTTTCCAATAATCGATACATTCAGTTCAATCAACTGATCCAAACTCACTTCGTTCGGAGCATTCGTTAACAGATCACTCGCACTTGCTGTTTTCGGGAAGGCAATGACCTCACGCAAGTTCGTGCGACCGGCAAGCAACATCACAATCCGGTCAAGGCCAAGGGCAATCCCGCCATGAGGGGGCGTCCCGTATTCAAACGCTTCAAGCAAGAACCCAAATTCCTTCTTCGCCGCTTCTTCTGATAAACCAAGTAGCTGGAACATATTCATTTGAAGCTCCTGCTCATATATACGCTGTGATCCGCCGCCAAGCTCGTAGCCATTAAGCACAAGATCATAGGCCTCCGCCCGTACGTTCTCCGGCTCTGTGTCCATAAGTTCAATGTCTTCAGTTTTCGGACGTGTGAACGGGTGATGCAGCGCTACATACCGCTTGGCCTCAGCGTCATATTCCACGAGTGGAAAATCCGTTACCCATAAGAAGTTAAATTTGCTCTCATCAATCAAGTGAAACTCCTTGCCAAACTTTAAACGGAGGGCGCCAAGAGCGTCATAAACGACGTTTGCCTTATCTGCACCGAAGAAGAGCAAATCTCCGTCCTCAGCAGCCATCGCCTCAAACAACGCCTCGGTCTGAGCTTCATTGAAAAACTTGGCAATGGGCCCTTTGAGTCCGTCGCCCTCCACCTTCAGCCACGCAAGCCCTTTCGCTCCATATTGCTTAACGAAGTCGGTGAGCGCATCAATCTCCTTGCGTGAGAGCTTATCCGCCCCGCCTTTAAGGTTCAACCCGTTGACGATCCCACCGCTTGCAAGCGCGCCCTGAAACACGTTGAACGTTGTATCCTTCAAAACGTCGGATAGCTCCACAAGCTCCATCCCAAAACGTGTATCCGGCTTATCTGAACCGTAGCGGCTCATCGCTTCCGCATACGTCATGCGCGGAAACGGGGCGGCAACGTCTAGGCCGTGCGTATCGAGCATAATCGCACTCATCATCCGCTCGGTCATCGCAAGTACGTCTTCAGTCTCAAGGAAGCTTGTTTCAATATCAATCTGTGTAAATTCAGGCTGACGGTCCGCGCGCAAGTCTTCATCCCGGAAGCAGCGAACAATCTGAAAGTATTTCTCAAACCCTGAAACCATGAGCAATTGTTTGAAGATTTGCGGCGACTGCGGCAGCGCATAGAACTGGCCATGGTGTACGCGGCTTGGTACAAGATAGTCACGCGCTCCTTCAGGGGTGCTCTTCGTCAGCATCGGCGTCTCAATTTCAAGGTAACCGTCGCTATCAAGAAAATCACGGATTTGCTTCGTCACACGATGCCGGAGGGCAAACGTTTCCTGCATATCCGGACGCCGCAAGTCTAAATAGCGATATTTCAAGCGCACGTCTTCGGAGGCGTCTGTGTTCGCAGAAATTTGGAATGGCAACGACTTTGAACTGTTTAATAGCTCGAGCTCATGCACATGTACTTCAATGGCCCCGGTAGCGAGCTTATCGTTTACTGCTTTGGCATCGCGCTCAACCACGATTCCCTTTAGGGCAAGAACGTACTCATTCCGAATGCCGTCGGCGACCTCCAGTGTCTGCGGGTTGATCTCCGGGCTGAAAACGACTTGCACGATGCCGGAACGATCGCGTACATCAAGAAAGATCACCTGACCTAGATCCCGTCTGCGTTGGACCCATCCTTTCAACTCAACTTCTTGACCAGCAAGCTCAATGCCGAGCTCGCCGCAGCCATGTGTCCTTGTGATCATTGCTTCCTCTCCTTTTGTAATCCTCTTAAAATAGTAGGAATAAGATCTGTTAGCGCCACTTGATCTTGCTCCCCCGTTTCCATTTGTTTCACATTGGCCACCCCAGCTTCCAGCTCATCGTCGCCCAAAATGACCGTGAACTTAGCTTCATGGCGATCCGCTGCTTTGAGCTGTGCCTTCATCTTTTTGTCAAGATAATCTTTATCGGCACGTATTCCCGCCTGGCGCAAATCATGGAGCACCTTTACCGACTGTGTTTTCGCCTGCTCGCCAAGTGTCACAAGGTAACAATCGAGCGCTGGCTTCGTTGGCGTGTAAGCTCCTTCCGCCTTCATTGCCATGATGATGCGCTCAATCGAAAACGCAAAGCCGATCCCGGGGGTATCTGGCCCGCCAAATTCTTCTACAAGACCGTTGTAGCGCCCCCCACCACATAGCGTTGTAATCGCCCCAAAGCCTTCACCTGTGCTCATCAATTCAAAAGCGGTGTGATTGTAATAATCAAGCCCACGCACGAGCGTCGGGTCGACAACATACGGTATGCCAAGCACGTCAAGTGCCGCCTTTAACTCGTTAAAATACGTTTTTGACTTTTCGTTCAGATAGTCGAGAATCGACGGAGCTGTCCCCATAAGAGGGTGATCCTTGTCTTTCTTACAGTCAAGAATACGCAGTGGGTTCTTTTCCAACCGCTGTTGACAATCCGAACAAAATTCACCAATGCGTGGCTTAAAGTGAGCGATCAGTGCCTCGCGGTGGGCGGTACGACTTTCCAGATCACCAAGGGAATTGACCACAAGCGATAAGTGATGGAGCCCAAGCTCCTGGCAAATGTCAACCAATAGTGCAAGCACTTCGGCATCGAGCTGTGGACTCGCACTCCCAAGCGCCTCAACCCCAAACTGAACAAATTGCCGCATGCGTCCAGCCTGCGGGCGCTCATAGCGAAACATCGGTCCTGTATAGTACAGCTTTGTTGGCTGATTCGCCGAGCCGTAGAGCTTATGGTTAACATAGGCCCGAGTCACAGAGGCCGTGCCCTCTGGGCGGAGCGTAAGGCTGCGATCACCACGGTCCGTGAATGTGTACATCTCTTTTTGTACAATATCGGTCGTATCCCCCACTCCGCGCGTGAACACTTCCGTATGTTCAAAAATGGGCGTACGAATTTCTTCAAAATTATAGGCGCGGCATTTCTCTGCGGCGACCTTTTCAATATACTGCCAAACTTCTACATCTCCTGGTAAAATGTCTTGCGTGCCCCGCGGCAGCTGCATGTTCATTTCCTTCTCTCCTTTTAGCGGCGTTGTCACCGCGCTCTTCCTTCTCCCTGGGCGCATTAAAAAACTCCCGCCCCTGATGAATGCTTATCATCAGGGACGAGAGTATCTCCCGTGGTGCCACCCAAATTGAGGCCAAAGCCTCCACTTTTTGGCTGTTAACGCCAGCGTACGTTTTCTTCTACTGCGCAGTGTGGTTCAAAGAAAAATCCTCGAAGGTGTTCGTTCATTAAGACAGACGTGAGGGCTCTCAGCCACGGCCCCTCATCTCTGATTCATCTGATTGTTCTTAACTACTGTGCCTTGTCATCGGTACGTTTTCATACATCATCATGTAGGATCTAGTAAGGTTGCTTTTAATCATACGAATTGGAGCGCTCGCTGTCAATAGTTAATTGCGATTTTGCTGCTGTTTGTAGGCGAGCACGTCGCGCGGGGACAGGCCCGTCTCATGAAGATACTCCCAAGCTTTGTCAACGATGTCGATTTCCGTGAATTCAATCTCCTGTTTCACGCTACTCATATGAGATTCATGCTTGTTATTCAGCCGCATGGCCCCGCTCCCCTTTAACGATGTGGTTCTAGATAGGATAGCCAAGATATAGGCTTTCTAAACACGTTCCAACACAGTTTGCAAGGAGACGTTCCATCAGCATGCGAAGAACACTTAAGGGCTCCCTTAAGTGTTCACTCGTATTCCTTCATGTTTTCTTCGTATCGGCATAGATCTGCTCAATGATCGAAGTGACCACTCTGCCCTCGCTTGCTTTGACGAGCGACTCTTCATGTCCGAGGCAGCTCGCAGCAAAATTGCGGGCCTGAGCGAGACCCGGGTCTCCTTCTCCATCTAGCCATTGGGCTTCTGAGGTCGTCAGCATCCCATTCGATGCTTTATTAAGGGAAAGCGGATAGACGTCAATGCCCCCCTTTGTACCGGAGATGCTCAAGGATTCTTTATCGGAACGAATATTCGCTGCCCACGATGTTTCAAAAAGCATTGTAGCACCGTTCTTCAACCGTATATAGGCAGTGGCGTGATCCTCGACATCAATGGTTGCTGGGTCATATACACCCCATTCGTTCACTTGATCAGCGTCGCGACTAAGCTTTTCATACGTTTGGCCGTAGACCTCTTCAACCTCTGGAAAATCATTAAGCCACAATGCGAGGTCAAGCAAGTGGCAACCGTAATCCATGAGGCAGCCGCCACCCTGCAACGATTTGTTCGTAAAGACACCCCAGCCAGGGACTTTACGACGGCGCAAGCCCTCCGCTCGTATGACGAGTGGGTCGCCAATTTCACCAGAGGCAATCAAGCGTTTGGCTGCCTGTGCTTCTTTCCCAAATCGATAGTGGTAGCCAATTTGTAAAACCGCGCCTGACTCCTTGGCTGCCGCCTCCATTTCCAGACATGCGACTGTTGTTATCGCCATTGGCTTTTCACAAAGAACATGCTTGCCAGCTTCCAACGCACGAACAGCCATTTCCTGATGGTAGACGTTCGGCGTGCAAATCACGACCGCATCCACGAATTCGAACAGGTTCTCCAGCGTTTTCGCCACGTGTGGAATTTGAAACTGCTTCGCGACACGTGTCGCTCGCTCTTGGTTGACATCAAACACAGCGGTGATTTCTACGTTTTCAAGTGTTTGGAAGGCTGGAATATGACGCCCCGTGGCAATTCCTCCGACGCCGATCAACCCTAGTTGTAATGTTGACATCTTCTCCTCCTGTTACTTGCTTGAAATTTGTTCTAGCGGTTTGGCATTTCCGTACGTTGGATAGGCTCGCTTGCTTGGAGCCGCCCACTCAACCGCGTTGCGAATTACGCGTTGAATCTCCTTGTTTTCGTACGTCGGGTAAGATTCGTGTCCAGGACGGAAATAAAAGATCTTGCCGCTGCCGCGATTGAACGTGCAACCACTACGGAAAACCTCGCCACCCTCGAACCAGCTCATGAAGACAAGTTCATCAGGGGTAGGAATGTCAAAGTGTTCGCCGTACATTTCTTCTTCCTCAAGCTCAATGTACTCTCCGACCCCTTCAGCAATCGGATGAGACGGGCTTACGACCCAGAGACGCTCCTTCTCATCCGCTTCACGCCATTTTAAATCGCAGGAGGTACCCATCAGCTTCTTGAACACTTTTGAGAAATGCCCTGAATGAAGCACGATCAGCCCCATCCCCTCGAGCACACGTTTATGAACACGATCAACCACCTCATCGGCGACTTCCTCATGCGCTTTATGCCCCCACCAAACAAGCACATCGGTTTCGTTCAGCACTTCGTCTGTGAGCCCATGTTCAGGCTCATCAAGTGTAGCGGTTTTAAGCGTGTGTCCATCTTCCCTCAGGAAGGAGGCAATCGCTTCGTGGATCCCCTTTGGATAGATCTTTGCGACAACTCCGCTTTCTTGTTCATGACGAAACTCATTCCATACTGTTACGTTCATACTTATCACCTCTACGTAAATGTTTGTTCTAAAAACGTGTAAGCCCTAGTTCATCTCACCAATTGCCCACGAAACCGGTAACAGGCTATGTATCAGGTGGATTGTCTCTGTATTAACGGCGCGGAAAAATAGTACGTCCCAACCTCCATTTCACCGGTGGTCACAATGGAAAGGATCAGCTCCATTGTCTTTCGCCCTAATTCCTCGGTTGGTTGTCGAATGGTGGTTATCTGCGGTTCGAGAAGGCTCGCAACCGCCTGGTCATCAAAACCAACGACAGCCAAATCCCCTGGCACTGAGAGACCCTCCATCTTCGACTGTGCGATAACCCCGGCTGCTACTTCATCGCTCCCTGTTAAGATGGCTGTAGGTTTTTCGGCAAGTGCCAGCATCTCACTAACAATCTTCCTCCCTGATTCGATGGAATGCCCTTTAAAGTTCCACGTCTTCTTCATTGGCAAACGATGTTCATTCATCGCTTGTACAAACCCTTTTCTCCGATCTTCGGATAAAGCCGAGGCACTATGCCCTATCACGTTACAATAGGAGATTGCTGTGTGTCCTTTTTCTATTAAGTGCGTAGTCGCCGCGTACATAGCTTTTGTTTGATTAATTGTAACCACAGTAACGCTTTTGTTCTCAGGCGGATACTCATTACACACGACGATCGGTCCATAAGCGACATATGGTTCAATGACCGACCAATCATTTTCAAGAGAAGCCAGCACCACGCCATCCACCTGCTTTGTGCGAAGCAGCTGAAGATAGTGCAGTTCTTGTTTCTTTGAATTTCTTGTGTTGCATAGAATGAGACGATAGGAATGAGCATTAGCTACCTCGTCCATCGCATCAACAATGGCACTAAAGAAAGGGTTCATGATACGTGCGACGAGCACGGCAATCGTCCTCGTTTGTGTACCGCGAAGTCTTTGAGCGGAGGAATTAGGAAGGTACCCCAACTCTTTCATAGAGTTCTTCACGGATCGTCTCTTTTCTTCATCCACATAAGGATGGTTATTCAACACCCGTGAAACCGTAGAACGTGACACCCCAGCATGTTTGGCTACGTCTTTAATGGTAGGCATTTCTTGTCTCCTCTCGGGGTTATGAGAACGTTCCCACAGCATCTGCCCTTTATTTTAACCGCTTTCACAAAAAAGTCAATGGGGAATGAAGGATTTCACTTTTGTCTCTGACCAGCTGTTTGTCGCCTCTACCAGCAAAAAACGCCTCTAGCCAAACTAGACGCGTTCCTCCTAAGTGCTAAGCACTTTCCACCACTAATGTTACCGGCCCATCGTTCACGAGTTCAACGTCCATCATCTCACCAAATTGACCGGTCTCCACACGTATGCTCTTCTCTCGAAGCTTTGCATTGAACTGTTCATACAGCTTCTCGGCGACGTCTGGCTTTGCTGCCTGCATAAAGTTGGGCCGACGACCTTTCTTACAATCCCCGTAAAGGGTGAATTGCGACACCGATAGAACCGCTCCTCCTGTATGAAGGAGCGAGTGATTCATTTTCCCGGCTTCGTCTTCAAAAATACGCAGGTTGGCAATTTTATCCACGCAGAAATCAACATCTTTTTCGGTGTCCTCGTGGGTGAAGCCAACAAGTAGAACAAGGCCGGCAGTGATCTCGCCGACCGTTTGCTCATTAACCAACACCCGCCCACGTTTGGCCCGTTGTACGACAATACGCATCGTTATCTCCCTCCGGAATGCTAGTGCGTCACGCGGCGTACGGCATAAATGTCTTGAAGCTGCTTAATTTTCTCGACGACTTTCTGCAAATGCCCTACATTTGAAATGGCAATGCTCATTTCAATCGTAGCGACCTTGTGTCGTTGATCCGAGCGACCCGAGACGGTATTGATTTGCGTCCTCGTTTCCGTCATCGTTTGAAGCACTTCATTCAAAAATCCGTTGCGGTCATAACCCGTAATTTCAATATCAACATTGTACGATTTGGATTGCTGGCCTGACCCTTCCCATTCCACAGGAAGAAGGCGGGTCTCGACCTCTTCTATGTTCACATTCGGGCAATCCGTGCGATGGATGGAGACCCCACGGCCCTTTGTAATATAGCCAACGATGTCGTCCCCAGGGACCGGTGTACAGCAGCGAGCAAGACGAATCAGTAAGTTATCGACACCTTTCACGCTGACACCAATCGAGTTGGTTCTCTTTGGAGGAGCAAACGATTGAATCTCATTTAACGCCTGATCAAGCGAACGCTCTTCTTTTTCCTGGTCTTTGGCTCGTCGTACTTTTTCCGTGAGACGGTTCACAATTTGCTTCGCACTGATGCCACCATAGCCAACTGCTGCATACATATCCTCTTCGCCAGCAAAGCTAAACTTATTGGCCGCCTCCGAGATATTTTCCGGTGTCAGAACTTCTTTCACATCAAATTCTAAGGCGCGAATTTCCTTTTCAATGACTTCTCGCCCTTTGATGACGTTCTCTTCCCGTTTTTCTTTTTTAAACCACTGCTTGATTTTGTTCTTGGCATGCGACGATTTCGTTAGTTTCAGCCAGTCATGACTTGGCCCATACGAATGCTTCGACGTCATGACCTCAATAATGTCCCCTGTTCTCAGCTCATGGTCAAGCGGAACCATCTTGCTGTTCACCTTCGCCCCAATGCAGCGGTTGCCTACCTCGCTATGAATCCGGTAAGCAAAATCAAGGGGAACAGAGCCTCTTGGAAGCTCAATAACGTCTCCTTTTGGAGAGAAGACAAAGACCATATCGGAAAACAAGTCCATTTTCATCGATTCCATAAATTCCTGGGCGTCATTCGTGTCCGGCTGCGATTCAATGACGTCACGAAACCATGTAAGCTTGTCCTCAAACGAATAGCGATTGCTTGAGATCGTTCTGCCCTCTTTGTACGCCCAGTGTGCCGCTACCCCGTATTCAGCCACGCGGTGCATTTCATCTGTGCGTATTTGCACTTCGAGCGGATCCCCGTTTGGACCGACGACGGTCATATGCAGCGATTGATACATATTCGCTTTCGGCATCGCTATATAGTCCTTGAAACGACCTGGCATCGGCCGCCAGCACGTGTGAATCACCCCAAGAACAGCGTAGCAGTCCTTAATATTCTTAACAATAATTCGCACGGCAAGTAAGTCGTAGATTTCATTAAATTGTTTGTGCTGGTGCACCATTTTACGATAGATACTGTAAATATGCTTAGGTCTGCCAGAGAGCTCCGCGTGAACGTTTACTTCATCCAGCTGGTCTTCAATCGTTTCCACCACGTCCGAAAGAAAATCCTCACGCTCGGCTCGCTTGCGTTTCATCAAATTAACGATACGGTAATACTGCTGCGGGTCCAGATAGCGAAGCGCCGTGTCTTCAAGCTCCCACTTGATGGTTGAAATCCCGAGCCGATGGGCAAGAGGAGCAAAGATTTCCAATGTCTCATTGGACGTGATGCGCTGCTTTTCTGGAGGCATAAATTTTAGCGTGCGCATATTGTGCAGGCGGTCCGCAAGCTTGATCAGCAGAACGCGAATGTCCCGCGCCATCGCCATCAACATTTTGCGATGATTTTCCGCCTGCTGCTCTTCTTTCGATTTATACTTAAACTTCTTTAGTTTGGTCACGCCGTCCACGAGCATGGCCACTTCTTCGTTAAAGGCTTCTTCCACTTCCTCCACAGTCACTTCTGTATCTTCGACGACATCGTGCAAGAACGCCGCAGCAACCGTATTTGGATCAAGCTCAAGGCCCACGATAATACCGGCAACTTGAACCGGGTGAAGGATAAAAGGCTCGCCCGATTTGCGGTACTGGCCACTGTGAGCTTGCTCAGCATACTCGTACGCCTTTTGGAGAAAATCTAGATCCTCTCCGTGCAAATACCCGCTTGCTGCCTCTAGCACTTGATCAATGGTCATTCAATCACCTTACTTACCAGACAAAGTTTTCTTTCTATTATCTCTTGTGAAGGGGTTATTTGTAAAGGGACTTGATTATGGAAAAATAGAAGGCTCTCATCGCGAAAGGCGAGAGAGCCCTATCCGTCCTTAGTTATACGTCATGAGCGAGAATAAATCGTAGGTCCCCAGCTTCTTACGACCGTCTAAGTAGGCAAGTTCAATCAGAAAAGCAATGCCGACCACAACGCCACCAAGCTCTTCGACAAGTTTGGTTGTCGCCTCAATCGTTCCACCCGTCGCAAGCAAATCATCGGTAATCAACACTCGCTGCCCTTCCTTGATCGCATCCTTATGCATAGTCAGGCAATCCTTGCCATACTCCAGTCCGTAGTCGCATTCAATCACTTCTCGCGGCAATTTGCCTTTTTTACGAACGGGAACAAAACCAATCTCAAGCTTTGTAGAAATGGGACAGCCTACGACGAAGCCTCTCGCTTCGGGACCGACAATCACATCGGCATTCTGCGCTTTCGCATACGTCGCCAATTCATCAATGGCCGCTTTGTACGCAGGACCATTTTGCATAAGCGTCGTGATATCCTTGAAGCGCACACCTTCCTGCGGCCAATCTTCGACAATGGTAATATAGTCTTTAAAATTCATCCTCAATTCCCCTTCTTATTCATACATAGGTCGTTGTCGCTTCCTTTGCAAACATACCGTCAAACCATTCCCTCAGCTGCTGGTAGGAAGCGTAGACAAACTCATTTTCCAAGTACGTCTGTTCTTGCTTTTTATGGAAGGTCGCTGACGCCTCAAGCGCTGTCTTCGCAGGGTTTGGGTTCACTTCCACATAACCATTCTTAAGTGACACGAACTCAAGCTCGACAAAAACATCGGTCATAAAGCCCACTGTCTCGCTCGTCCAGCCTTTGTGCTGCTCCAACTTTTTACCGAGCGCATCAAGGTGAAAACGCCCCTGCTTACGGAGGAAGGCATAGTACCATTTGAACTGCTCACGATTTGGATTGGTGCGAAAGAACGTCTCTTCTTCTTGAGAAAAAACGGCGTAGACTCGACTCGGCCTCTCTTCTCCTGTAAATAGCTCTCCCAGTTCCGCCCGGTCATTAGGCAAGTCGAGCAGGACGCAATAGGTATCGTTGATATGGATGTTTGCAGAGCGTGGATCCACCACCTCGCAGGTCAAACCGAGCCTCTCCTTCGTCTCTTTTTGAAAAGCGAAGACGAGTCGTTTGTCTTCAGGAAGAGTAAGCAGCCGCTCTCTCAAGCGGTGAGGTTGAATGCTGCGCCAATCAAAAAGCTGCCAGTGATCGATCGCCACATCCTCAATCATCAGCTGCGCTTTCACACGCCCATTCCACTCGTTTAAGGAGAGCGTGCCCACGGCCGAAAGCTTCGCCTGCGGCGTCATTTCCTCATAGAGGTGACCAAAGCGAAACGCAATCCCATCAAGGGGTGCACCAGCCCCAGCGAACTGAATTTTCAAATGAGACGAATCGCTTCCAATACGCCGCACCTCGGTGACACATGTCTCTTTCAGCAGAACGCTAGGCTTTCGATTGCCCACGCCAAACGGGGCAAGCTCTGCTACCTCCTCAATCAATCCAACGGTCACATCCTCCACCTGAGCGATTACATCAATCTCAGAAACAGGGATGAAATCCTCTGAGGTGAGGTGTTCATAGGCCTGTTGGTTTAACCGTTCCCTAAGCAGCCCGATATCGGCTTCCTTCATCGTTAAGCCCGCTGCCATCGGGTGCCCTCCAAAGTGAGGCAAAATGTCACGGCTTACGGAGAGCTCCTGGAACATATCAAAGCCTTCAATGCTTCGCGCGGACCCTTTGGCCAGCCCGTTTTCTTTATCAATACTCATAACGATTGTCGGTCGGTAATAACGCTCCACGAGCCTTGAGGCAACAATTCCGATTACCCCAGCATTCCACCCTTCCTTAGCGACAATAAGTGCATGAGAAGAGCTATGTTCTTCCTGCTCGCCCGCAAGCGCAATCGCTTCCTCGGTGATTTTGTTCACGATGCCCTGTCTCTCTTTATTCAGCTCGTCAATGGCGGCTGCGAGCTCTTTTGCCGTTTGCTCATCTTCCGCAAGCAAAAGCTCCACCGCCGGTCCAGCTGAATCCAAGCGCCCCGCCGCATTTAAACGTGGTCCCATGCCGAAACCGACGTGATCCGACTCCAGCGACTGAGCCCCAATTCCGCACACATCTTTAAGCGCACGCAGCCCCGGACGCGCCGTTTGCTCCAACGCCTTTAATCCCCTTTTTGCAAGGAGACGGTTTTCATCGATCAGCGGAACAAGGTCAGCAATCGTTCCAATTACTGCATAGTCAAGCAGCTCCTCTGGCACGCGCTCGAGCAAAGCGTGAGCGACTTTGAAAGCAACTCCGACTCCCGCCAGGCTATCGAACGGGTATGTACAACCCGGTTGCTTCGGATTGATAATGGCATAAGCCTCGGGAAGCTCTGGGGGAGGTTCATGGTGATCGGTTACGATGAAATCAAGCCCTGCCTCTTTGGCATAGGCTGCTGGCTCAAGGGCAGCAATCCCTGTATCCACAGTAACGATGAGGGAGTACCCCTCTTCCTTCGCTTGCTTCAGGGCCGGGATATTGGGCCCGTACCCTTCTGTGAAGCGATTAGGGATATAGTAGTCGCAATCAGCGCCAACCATTCTTAAGGCAGTGAGTAGGACCGATATCGAGCTCACGCCATCTGCGTCATAATCGCCAAACACAAGAATTCGTTCTTCTCGCCTAACGGCTTCATGTATACGCGCAACGGTTTCTTTCATTCCTTTAAGCAAATACGGGTCATAGAATTCTGGTTTATCCTTATGCAAAAAACGCCTGGCCACTTCTTTGGAGCCGAACCCTCGCTGCACAAGAAGACGAGCGACGAGCCTTGAGACCCCGAGCTCGTCCGCTAGCTCCTCTGCGAGCGATTCATTCTGCTCAAGAACGCGCCATCGTGCTTTCGATTGTAACATACGTAAAAAACACCCCTTGACCCATCCATTATACAGGAGGGAAAAAGGGGTGACAATGTTTCTCTATGACGACTGCCCGGGATCTTTTTCCGATGGGCGCTTGCCTGATTCCGGTGATGGTTTCTCCTCGGTGGCTTGCGTATCGTTAGCAGGATCGAGGGTGCGCAACTTTTTCAACTCTACTTGAAGTTGACGAATCCTCATGATAGATAACGCCCCAGCAACTGCCGCCCCTAGGAAAACTGATCCTAAAATCACAAGAATGAGCGGCCAGTTCGCCGTTCCGAACAAGTAGTTCACAGGCACGGACTCAACGTTCATAACAGCAAAGACAGCGATGATGATGGCGGCAATAAGTCCAATAATAAAGGCCGTTTGTGCTTTCATTACATTCACTCCCCACGGGTTTCTACTTCTTACTATACCCAGAATGAGCAAACTCTCAACATCGTATTTGAAAAAAACCTATGCCTTACAAAAAAGGCATAGGCTTCTCCTAGACAGTCGGCTCATCCGCTGGCTCCTGCGGCTTGTCCTTTAGCTTCTTCTGACGACGGTTTTCCCAGACGAGCCACATCTGTGCACAAAGGAACATCGATGAATACGTGCCCGCCATTAACCCGATCACAAGGGCAAGCGAAAACGATCGAATCGCTTCGCCCCCAAATAAAAGCAAAGCAATGGAGGCAAAAAGCACCGTTAGGACGGTATTGATCGAACGTGTTAACACTTGAAGCAAACTCTTGTTGACAATTCTCGCCAGGTGCTCAAAGCCTTGAATCTCTTTCTCTCGTCTTACATTTTCTCGCATTCGGTCGAACGTCACAATCGTGTCATTGATCGAATAGCCGACCACCGTTAATACGGCGGCAATGAAGGGCACATTCACCTCCACTTGCAGCAAGCTAAAGACAGCAATAATCAAGAACGCGTCGTGCAACAGCCCGATGATCGCTGCGATTCCATAGAGGTAGTGAAAGCGAACGGCCACATAGAGGACGATTCCGACAGACGCAATGAGAACCGACAGAATCGCATTGCGGGCAAGCTCATGCCCAACAATTGGCGAAACCGTGCTGATGTTCGGTGTCGTATCGTACTCCTCTGCGAAATACGACTGCACGAGGGCAATCTCTTCTTGAGAGAGTACTTCATTGAAACGAGCATTCGCCGACGTATTTCCTTCTCCACCCAACGTAATCGTTGGTTCGTAGGATTCATCAATCCTTGAAAAATCTTCCATCAACTGGTCCTCTGTCAGCGTATCGTCCGTTTGAATTTCCACATTGGAACCACTTTCAAAGTCTACCCCAAGGTTCAATCCAAACGTCGCAAGCGACACAATCCCAATGATCACCGTTAAGATCGCACCAATAAAAAACGTTTTGCGATGCTTGGTTAAATTGACATTCCAATTTTCCGGATTAAAGCTCATCAATGTCACCTTCTTTCACACCAAACCAGCGTGGCCGCTTGTTCAAAAACTTGCTTTCCACCCAAAGGGCTAAAAGAATTCTTGAGCCATAGACCGCCGTGACGAAGCTGACCAGAATGCTAATGATTAACATGACCGCAAACCCTTGCACGGAGCTTGTCCCAAAGTAGAACATCACACCCGCCGCAATCAGCGTCGTGATATTGGCATCAAAAATCGTCGTAAATGAACGCCTGCTTCCGGCCTTGAAGGCAGATTTCATTGATTTTCCTGCCCTTAGTTCTTCTTTGATTCGCTCATACGTTAGAATATTGGCATCGACGGCCATCCCGATCCCGAGAATCAGTGCGGCAATCCCTGGCAGCGTCAGGACAGCATTCATGGCGTTAAAGACGACAAGCACGAGGAATGTATAGATCGAGAGCGTGATCACAGCAATCAGACCCGGGAATCGATAAGACAAGAGCATATAGGCAAAGATCAACGCAATTCCGATGAGCCCCGCGTACACGGTCTGCACCATCGCCTGCTCCCCAAGCGAAGCACCCACCGATGTGGAATACAGTTCGTCAAGCTGAACCGGCAGCGAACCCGCATTCAATATTTCTGCAAGATGCCTCGTTTCTTCTGTGGTAAAATTCCCTTCGATCATGACATTGGTGGAATGAATCGGCTCCTGTACTCTAGCCGCCGAGAGAAACTGGGGCTCTTCCCCTTGCATCTGTTTCTGCGCTTCTTCAAAGTAGCTGTCCCCTTCTTCATAATCAAGCCAAATGACGAGCATATTCTCGCCTTCAGGGCGCTGCGAAATGTCCGTTGTGATCTCCCCAAACTCGCTTGCGTCATTCAAGGTCAAGGTAACAATCGGCGCGTTGGATTGCTCGTGAAACTGAGCACTCGCTCCATTTTGTGCGAGGTCACTTCCATCAAGCAACACATTGTCATCGACATCCCGAAACGTCAGCTCAGCCTCTGTGGAGAGAAGCTCCCTTGCCGTTTCCTGATCTTCCACGCCAGCCAGCTGAACGCGAATTCGGTCATCTCCTTCGATTTGAATCACCGGCTCTGAGACACCAATGACATTGACACGCTCATTCAACGCGGTGGTCGTTGCAATCATCGCGTCTTCATCAATCACGTCGCCCTCATTGCTCGGACTGACTTCGTACAGAACCTCAAACCCTCCCTGCAAGTCGAGACCGAGATTCACGTCGTTCAGTACAGGCTTTGCCCAATACGAGATCCCCGCCGCAAAAATCGCGACGATGAGAAAGAAAATGGCCATCCGTCCTTTTTTCACCATGCTATGTATGTCCTCCCTACCTGTCCATCAACGTTTCGCAGTGGCTTCCTCAAAATCCTTAAACCAGTCTGTGGGTTCCTTGTAGGTATTCACCGTGATCCAGGTCATATAGTCCTGCGGCTGAACGGACAAGATGAAATCCACAAACGCATAAAGCGGTATGTAATGCTTTTTCTTTTTTAACTTATCGATCGTAAAGGCCCATAAATCATCCAGCGTCACACGGTCGTAACCAAAGTCATGAAATTCATCACGCTTGCTCACCAAAACGGGCCAGACATCCTCACGCCATGCTTCAAACTGCTGCCTCTCTTCCACAGTATAACCTCCACTCAAATAGCGTCACACCCTTCATTCTATAACAATCAAATTAAAAAGGAAACAAGGGAGTGAGCAATATCCCCTTTCTCCTGTCATGAGTTGTCCACTCACGCATACACATAGACAAACATGTTCATTTCTTTCTAAGAAAGCAGGGGCGATCATGACAAAGCAAACGTTTCTTAAAGGGACATTGATTTTAATCATAGCGGGGTTGATCACGAAAGCGCTCGGGTTCATTAACCGCATTGTGATGGCGCGAATTATGGGTGCGGAAGGAGTCGGGCTTTACATGATGGCCGTGCCATCGCTATTACTGATCCTGACGCTTACACAAATGGGCCTCCCCGTCGCGATTGCCAAACTCGTCGCAGAAGCCGAAGCACGGGGGCAACACAAGCAAATTAAGCGCATTCTCGTCGTCTCTTTAGCGATTACCGGCGTGCTTAGCGTCGTCTTCACAACGGCAATGATTGGACTGGCTCCGCTTGTCTCACAGGCGCTACTCACAGATGAGCGTGCATTTTTGCCACTTGTAGCGATCGCACCGATCGTTCCCATCGTCGCAATATCAGCCGTGCTCCGTGGCTATTTTCAAGGCAAGCAAAACATGAAGCCGACCGCCTATTCACAGGTGATCGAACAAGTCGTTCGGATTACGCTTGTCGCCGTTCTCTCTACTGCCTTCTTGCCACTAGGCATCGAATATGCCGCGGCCGGTGCGATGCTCTCAGTTGTCGCTGGCGAGCTCGCTTCCCTGCTCTATATGATATTTTTATTTAAAACACGCAAGTCCTTCCGGATTCGCCGCCGTTTCTTTCCTGTCGTTAAAGAAGGAAAAGAAACGTTTCGCAGCTTGCTTGGCATTGCCCTGCCCACTACAGGCGGTCGGTTGATCGGAACAACATCGCTTTTCCTAGAGCCCATCGTTGTCGCCCAAAGTTTAGCGATTGCCGGCGTCACCACGGCGGTCGCAACGCAGCAGTACGGGCTCCTTGCCGGCTACGTAGTACCGCTATTAACGCTGCCAACATTCATCACCTATTCTCTATCCGTCTCCCTTGTCCCCAGTCTAAGCGAAGCCGCAGCCAAAGAAGAGTCCGGGCTGATTCATCAGCGGCTCGATCAGGCCCTGCGTATGGCTCTTCTCTCCGGGGGCATTTGCGTGGTCGTGCTTTACATTTTTGCCACCGAGCTCATGACGCTCATGTACGACGCCCCACATGCAGCGGGACTGTTGAAGACAATGGCTCCTTTCGCTTTGTTCTTATACATCCAAGGACCTCTGCAAGCAGCCTTGCAAGCCTTAAACTACGCGAAAGTGTCTATGATGAATAGCTTATTTGGGGCCATCATCAAAACCATTGCCATCTTCGCCCTCGCCACAAGACCTGAATTCGGCGTCATGGGCGCAGCACTTGCCATCGTCGCTGGCTTCATTCTCGTGACACTGCTCCACTTTGCCTCCATTGCAAAGACAACCGGCTTTACGATTGACATGCGTACGATTGCAAAGCTGGCTCTCCTGATTGTCGCGACAGGCATGGTCGGCACCTTTGTACAAAAGCACTCGTTTTTCACGCTTCCTTATTTGCAAGATGCCCTGCTTAGCATCGCCATCACCTCCGTCGTCTACATTGGCGGAATGTTCATGCTGGGACTTATTAAAAAATCAGAGCTTCAGCATTTTCCACTTATCGGTAGATGGGTGATGACTCTTGGGAGAAAGTAAGGAAAAGCCGGTTCGCTTTTGGGGCGAACCGGTTTTTTGGGGGATTGTTTTAAATAACTACTAGGCGAGCCTTCTCACAAGACTCCACACAATCAAAAGCAACATTCTATAATTCATGGTTCAATATATTGTAATAGGCAATAAAGCTAGAAATGTTATGCTGATTGTAATCATTGCGCAGTTCATGATTTTTAACTCCTGATACGCTGCTCCAAGGCAAAGTTTTTGGTTTTCATATTACAAGGGATATTTGCGTCACTCTATTGTCTCTTGAATAATGAACGGACCTTACGAACTGGGATTGTCAGTCGCCAGCTTTTGCTTTGCTTTATGTCATCGTATTTTCTTTTGAACTGGTCCCTCTCTTTAAGTATTGCTTGCTTTTCATCCTGAAGCCGTTTTATTTTTCTTTCCCATTTTACTACTTGATCTCTCCGAGCTCTCTGGGCTCTCTGACGTTTCGTATTCTTTATTTCCTTAATATGCGCCTTCAGATGCGGGTGAACCTTCTGTAAATATTGATAATACTCTACACGAAGCATTGCTGACTCCGCCAAGAGGGGAGCAGTGGCAGCCCCATTGTTCGATTCAAATAAATACAATTCCCCGTCCCTATCAATAGCCACATCGAAGCCTAAGTCCATCGTTGGTGTTCTTTTGAGCTCCTCTATCTTATAAGGAAGCGTAACAGCCAATTCCTCCAACTTCTGATTTATTTCTTCCCACCTTTCTCCAAAATTGGATTTTAAGAAGGGCTCGGGGTCGCTGATGCCGCCTCCCTGATGGACATTGGACATTACTTTTTGACCGAGGCCCATTCTGACAAAAATCTTAGCTATTTCCCACTTCCCTTTCCGATTTTTCTGTACATGGACACGGCAATCAAATGGGTCACCAAACTTTGTTTTTGACTCGATATATTTTTGTAAGAGATAACGTTCATCCTTTAAATACTCTTCATAATGTGTTATGAGTTCGTCGCGATTTAAAATTTTCTCCTCTTCTCGATAACCTAGAATATATTTATTCCCTTGCTTTCTTAGAATGTATAGGCCTCTGCCGCGGTTGCCATAAAGAGGCTTCATAATAATGGCGGAGTAATTAGCAAGAAAGTTTTCCAGCGTATGAAAATCGTCCAACGTCTGTGTCGGTATTACTAAGTGGGAAAACTGTGGATCCTTTAAAAGCTCTTCCTGCAGTTTTTTCTTGTTCGGTGTATTTTTTGGATCAAAAGTCAATACAGTATTTTCTCTGAGATAAGACATGATTTCCCTATTTTCCTTCTTGAAACATTGGGCAACTGCATCTATTAACCCCGGCAACTTCTTTTCCACAGAGACCCATTTATTCTTTCGATACACCTTTCCTTTAACCGTCCCATGTTCTAGATTCACATCCCGAGGTCGTAAATAGATAAGTTCCATCCCATAGTTTTTGCACATCAATGCAGTTGCCTTAGCCAATTTTGAGGGTTTAGCAGACCGTTGCATAAAGCCTACAAGCATATCAGTTTCACTTGTTATTTCCTGCACTTCAATATTTTCCATTTTCTGTGTTCCTTTCTTGGTGTGTAGGAAGGTACTTTTTCGCATTACTCTTCCTGTACACACCTTCCAATATTCCTATTCAACCAGCTGATAGACCCATGTTGCTCCGTTGAAATTGGGTTCAAGAAATAAAACTTAGCGACAAAAGCCGGTTCGCTTTTGCTTCAAACCGGCTTTTATGAGTTCGTTTTAAGTGATTACCAGCGAGCTCTATGCAATAAAAAGTGGCATTCTATGATTCATGGGTCAAAATATTGTAATAGGCAATAAAGCTAGAGATGTTGTGCTGAGTATAATCATTGCGCAGTTCATGATTTTTTAACCCCTGATGTACTGCTCCAAGGCAAAGCTTTTTGTTTTCATAATACATCGTCGTTTCCGGCCTGAGCTGCATTTGTAGCTGAAATTTAATGCCTTCATGAAGAGCTTTTTTCATTTGTTCTGCCTCTTGAGAATAACCATAGTCAACAGCCAGCTTATAAGCAGCACTGAGTCCCTCGCTTCGACAGGCGACAGGAGTAGACACCGGTTTAGAATGCGTATTGTACGCACCTTTCCATTCTGGGTCCACGTCGTCATTCAGAATTTGAGTTTGCATAATCGCTCGAGCGATAAATAAAGCATGGTCTAGATACAATCTTTCAGATCGCTCTCTATAGAGCTCATTCAAACCATAGAGAAGCCAGTGATCATGAGCAATAGTTTCTCTTGTTGCCTCCTTATCTCTAATCGTTATTAAATACTTTGCTTCATTCTCTGCCACATCCAACCATTCTTCATTGCCGTCTACCTGGTAGAGACGAACCAACGCAAGTATTGCTTCACCAGGGTAATAGTGGGATACAAAGTCAGTGGCTTCACCTGTTGAGTATCTTTGTTTATGAAAAGAAAATCGGCCTGTGTCATCCTGTAATTCCCGCATCCAGGTTGCCATACTTTGCATCATAGGGATAAATTGCTCGTCCTTTGTTACCTGCGTATATTTAGCAAGTGCAATGACTGCAAGGGCGTTTCCCCCAAGCTTAATATGGTCCTTTTCTACAATTACTTTTACTGAATGTCCATTTATCTCCAATTCCTTTGCTTTTTTCAATAGAAACTTGATGGCCCGCATTACAGGTTTTAGCAACAACTCATCTGAAAACAGCTCATACGTTTCCAACATCGAATAGGTTGTCCCTGCATGTCGTAATATATTATATTTATCTTGGCTTCTATTCTCTTGAGGAAGGTAAGAATAGATAAATTTCCCATTCGCGTTGACCACGTATTTAAAGTAATTGTTTTTAGTCAACTCTATGGCATTCAGTAGGTCCTGCTTTGTTAAATCCGAATAGATACGATGCCCATTATAAAGCGGTGTGAAACCGTTTTGATCAATGTAGTAAGATTTCGTTTTAAATTTATATAAATCTAGTGTTTGAGAACCGAGCAACTTTTTAATCAATTGACTTTCAGTCAGTAAGCAATGTTTTTCGAAAGCATTAAAAATATTTTCAGGCTTAACTTTTTTGTCAACAATCATCCGATAAGCCTCGACTTCTTCTGGAAGAAAGGCCGCATCAAAAGAAGGACCAATCGTAAGTCCGTCCTCTCCGCGGTCATAACGTAATGTGTCTTTTTTAATATTAATTTTGCTCTCGGATGTTTGAATAAGACTTAATTCAGTCACGATGTCCAATTTTATAGAAATAGGGCTAAAATTAGTGGGTGTATTTTGTTTACATTGACTAAGTGCTGATTCAAGCGCGACCTTAAATGTTGTATCTTTTCCTATACCAACAAAAGCACGAGAATAAGCATCCGCTACGGATATAAACAAGACAATCTCGTTATCCTTTGTCCGAAAGCTTGTATCGACTCCTTCTGGAATTTCTCCTAAAGTTTTCTTTTTGTTGATGACCGCGTCGTAAATTTGTTCTAATGTATGTTTCAATCATATCCAACCTTTCGTTTGTTTAGCTTGTTAAATTCCCGCATTATATTGTCAATACTAGTACAAATCAAACCTTTGTCTATTTAAATCATATTCACCTTTATGGAAATGCTAGGTCCCTTAGATCTTGAAATGCTTGGTAAAAGCCTCAAATTTTTTCCCGCGTAGAAGATCTCGCAACAAGCGAGCTTCCGCTTCTTTGTAGGCCTGTCCAAGCTTCCGGTCATATTCTTTGTTAAATAAATGAAATCCGCCTGGTCTTGGCGTGGCTTCTCCAAATACCAGACCATCATGACCTTTCAGCATGTCAAATCGCACGAAAGGACTTGGGATTTCTAAGCTGGCTTTCTTTGCGATTTCAGCATCCTCTTGAGAAAATCCAACGCCAGGTCGCACATTCTCATCTTTCCAGCCCGTTTTTATGAAATTTCCCTCTGCGTCCCAGGTGCTGAATTGAGAAGAATCCTCACGGTTCGCTTCCAAGACAAATAATAGTTCTCCGTAAAAACAATAAAATTTAAAATCCAGTGGCGGTTCTGTGCTATTCGGAGACTTCATGATAAGCTCTTCTACAAACCACTCATCTTTTAATAATTGCTTTTTATTAGAGCTTCCCTGTTTAACCGCCTCAAGATCTCCTCTCATTTCGGCTTCTATTTCACCCCAATTTGACAAATATTTTCCGTTGAAAGCAGATAATATTGTATCATTATTGAAGATCAAATATACGCCTTTTGAACCTGTGGAATGCACAGGCTTAACCACAATAGGTCCTTCTGTTCCCTTTATCTCATCAAAACGGTAAATCGTATGGTCAGATTTCGGCCTGCGTAAACCAATACTATCTGCGAAAATCTGGGCTTTTGTCTTGCGGTCAATGGACCAGGCATAATCTCGGTAGCCCAGTTTTCTCATCGCTGACCTTTCGACCATGATATCTTGAAAGGACAACGAGTTTGTCACAGGAATCTTTTTACGCTCAAACTTTTTTAAGAAGTTATGGCTCATGTGTCGTTTTTCGACAACATCAGCAAGTAATCTTAATTTCTCTTTATCTTGGGAGACGGACTTATTTTTATTGAACTTTTGATAGTAATGGAACAAATAATTGTCAATTTTGTTTTGGATTTGTTCAAGTTGATGAACTTCTTCTTTAAAAGCCTCTAGGTCCTGGTCATCTGTTTTAGAATTGAAAGATGGAGCTGGTAAAAGCTGATTGATTTCATCTGATGGTTTCGCTTGATGAATATCAAAATAATATCGGTCTCCATCGTTTTTTATAATATCTTTTTTAGTTCCTAGGTATTGCTTTTCATTTAGTATTTCGAACAGCTCTACAGCCTCGTCACGAGTAGTAAAGCGGGTTCGGAAGCCTGTTTTTTTATTGTCGGTAACAATAGGGTAAAAAGCAGGTTGAATATCCCAACCGTTTTCTGATTCCGAGAACATAAGGTTAACAATGAAGCTATAAGGAGGAGCCTGCATTTTTTTGTAACGTCCAGGAGAATTAAAAACAAAATTTCCTATAGAGTATGCAATAATTCCTGACTTGTATTTTTCAATATGGTTTGCCATGTGTGTACCGTGAGCTAGTACAAAATCCGCTCCTGCTTCAACGAATGTCCGAGAGCGAAATTCCTCGGTTTCTTTCACCCATTTATAGTCCTTTCCTTGCCAATGAGGACAAACGATGACAATAGAGTCAGGGTCTTTTTCTTTTATAGATGAAATTTTTCGAACCAGCCGATCCTCTTTCAAATAATGAACTCCAGCCTTTTTATCTGTGGCCATGAAATTATAGTCTACTCGGTATCGGCGAGAAGCTTTCATACCAGTCAGTACATAGACATTTTTTGTTTGAGACTTTCCCTGTACTTTTATTTGAGCGGGCATTATCGCTTCCTTACGAGACTGGCCAGCGCCAAAGTACGTAATTCCCGCATCCTTTAATTCCTTGATTGTATTTAATAGAGTTGCTGCACCAAAATCCATCGTATGATTATTAGCTAAGCTCACAGCATCCACATTCATTTTCTTTAGCATATCAATTGTTCGTTGAGGTGAATCCCAGTTGGGGTACTGCTTGCCTTCTAAGAAACCAGAAGGATTCACAGCAAGCACGGTCTCCAAGTTTAAAATGAAGTAGTCACTTTTTTCCACCAAAGTTGCTACTTCTTGAATAAATGAGTAAGGATCTTTTTCTAATCTTTCTTTCTCTTTCTTTTGCTTAGGTTTATTTAAATACCAATCCCCAAGACTGGTGTCTCCAGCAAGCGTTATCGTAAATGGCTTGTTCATGTTCCAGCACCTCTTTATCAAAATTCCTCTTGAAAAGTTTAGCAACGTCTTATAACAGCAAGCAGATCAGGACCGTTTATTGGAGCTACCAATGTTTCTTAGTAGTCTTGTGTAACGCCACAATCGACTATTTCGAAGCTTCATATACTCTTGTTTTATGCTTTCAAGGTCTTTCATTTTCTGCTGATCGACACTTCTCTCTTGTTCAAACTTTATCTTTTCCTGCTCCACTAGCTCTTTAGCAATCTCTACCTGCCGCAGTTGACTTTCCAGCTCTTTAAGGCGCCTCGTTTTTGACTCTTTTCTTATTTCAAAACCAATCTTCACAGGCTTATTCCAGTCTTTCCCTTTCACTTTCTCTACCCGTGCATTCTCTGGGCCCAAGTAGCATATATCTTTGAACTCGTGAATGTCATCTGGATTGAATCCTGCTACGCTCACTACAACTTTTCCGTCTTTCGTATTCTTTGCATACCCATGCAATTGATGCTGCAATGCTTGCTTTCGGATCCATTTCCTATAGCCCACACCTTGAACGCGTCCGGACACAATGTATTTCTTTGCATACAGCTTTCCTAATGGGGGAGGGCTGACCTCAATCATATTGGTGGACCTGTTTTGTAAAGGTGCCAATACGCTATCAAAATCAAAATAAAGGCTTGATTTCTCTGTGTCCAATGTTTCAGGGAAATAATGGTCAATAATCGCATGAGGTACATCCTGGGCTACACCTTTTACCGGAAACAAATGAAGACCCAACATAGGCCTTGTATTTACTTCAATAACGACACCCGAATCATTTCCCTGGTCGATAATCATATCTAACCCACATAAGTCCAAGCCGGGTATTGCCTCGTACGCGCGTATAGCAAGATCTTTCATATTAGAGGTCAATTGATCCGTCACATCAATCGGATCCCCTCCCATAGATACACTACTTTTGTTTCTTAAGAAAATACGCTTACCTGCCTCAGGGATACTATTTAATGTATAGTTCTTGGATTGCAGCGTACTGAGCACTTCTTTGTCAATAGCAATTGGACTTTTAAATAACGTAGGATTTTCTTTCTTTGTCTTATTTTTTAATTCTATTAACTTGCCAATAGAATGAATTCCATCCCCCACTATATTGGCTGGAACTCGATTTACAGCACCGATTACTTGATTGCCAACAATGAAGATGCGAAATTCCTCTCCTTGCACTTGTTCTTCTACAATGACATCACGATAATTTAATTCTTGGCGGACATGTACCAAAGCTTCTCTCATCTTTTCTGCATTCCGAATATTAGCTAGAACGCCTTTTCCGGCATTTTCACTGATCGGCTTTAGAACGACAGGGTAACCGAGTGTGTTCGCATAATCCACGATTTCCTCATCAACCACTTCTGCCTTAAATCTTTTTCCGTCTGGAACAGGGAGGCCAACCTTTGAAAGGTATTGTTTTGTGAGATCTTTATTATCACAAATTTCATAGGCCGTATCCGTTAGTTTATCACCCTTGGAAGATTCGAATTTATACTCTCTGCCCTGGTAATTCAGAGAATACCTAATGCGCCCTTTGTTTTTCGGGTCATCAAGTCTGTAGAATTTTACCGTTACACCACGTCTCCAAGCTTCCAAGGCAATGAGGTACATACTCAGTTTCTTACCATATGCCGACTTCGGGACTGCATTTTCAAGGTGCGGCAACCATTCACTCGTATTAGCTATTATAAGATCACCCCCAAAAATTGAGAAGCTTGTACTTTAACTTTTAACTTCTTCTTAATATTGTTACCAAAAAGTTATCGTTTTATAATACGTTTAAGTACATCTAATGAATAGCGGACGGGATAAGTGGCGCGCCAAGCTCGACTATTTTTTATCTTATTGTATTCTTTAGATAGATGCTTGTATTCCTTGTGTACATCTTTAAACTGTTTTTTTGTATAACTTTTCCTTAGTTGAAAACCCATCTTTAACGGCTTGTCCCAATCCTCTTCACTGATTTCTTCGACCGTGATGTTCTCCTTGCCATCGATTAACATTTGCTTGAATTTATCAACAGCTCCCTTTTTTTTGCCCGCTACAACAACTTCCAGATTTCCGTTTGCCAGCAATTTCGCATAACCATGCATTTTTCGTCTCAATGCTTGCTTTTTTATCCATTGTCTGTACTGACCATTTTTCACATCACCGGAGATAACATATTTTTTCCCATATAACTTGCCTGCTGGTGGCAAGGGCAATTCAACAGATTCGGCTGAATGACTTTTTAAAGGGTCCAATATTTTATTGAAATTAAAATATAGGTTAGATCTCTCAATATCCTTTGTTTCAGGAAAATAATAATCTATAATTTCCTTAGCGAAGTCGCGAGGTTCGCCTTCCATCGGAAATAAATGACCACCGAAACCAGGCCTGGCATTCACTTCCAGGATCACCCCTGTATTTTTTTCGGGATCAACAATCATATCTATTCCGTAATGGGGCAGACCAGGAATTGCCTTGCCTGCTTTAATCGCAATCTCTTTTAATTCAGGGGTTAGTTCTTCTGTAACATCAATCGCTTCCCCGCCAGAAGAAAGATTACTTTTTTGTCTAATAAACACCCGTTCCCCATCTTTTGGTACAGATTCTAACGTATATCCAGCTCGATCGATAAGATCTAGTATTTCATTATCAATTTTAATCAAACGACTTGTAAGGTGAGGGTTCTTTTTACGCTCTGTATTTTTTAAATAGATGAGCTTTTTAATGGTGTGGACTCCATCTCCCACAACATTTGCTGGTCTTCTATTCATGGCGCCTAATACCCTATCTTCAATCACACAAATGCGAAATTCCTCACCTGGCATATATTGTTCAACAAGTATTTCAGCATAATTCAGTTCTTGGCGTACATGTAGCAACGCTTCCTTCAATCTATCTTCAGACAAAATGTTAGCAAAGACACCTTTCCCTGCATTGCCATTTGTCGGTTTAACGACAAGAGGGAAACCGATTGTCATCGCATAATTGATGATCTCCTCATCCTCAACGTCAGGCCCGAATTTCTTCCCTTTGGGTACAGGAACACCTGCTTCGGCAAGATACTTTTTGGTCAGATCCTTATTATCACAAATTTCGAAAGCCTGATCAGTTATTTTATCTCCCATTGATAACGAATAATGATGTTCTTTTCCGTTATAGCTTAAAGAGTATCTGATCTTCAGATGATCTTCTTCATCAAACACTCTGTAAAATTTTAACGTGATTCCTCTTCTCCATCCTTCTAAGGCAAGCGTATATGTGCTTATACGCTTGCCTTGACCGGCGCTGGGCACAGCATCGACAAGGTGCGGAAACCACTTGTTTCTAATATCTTGCATTCTCCAGTCCTCCCATATAAGTAAAAACTACACTATTTTTATAATCGTTTCATTGCAATGTTATCCCGATCACTATAACTATAATAATCCTTTTGTACACTCAAGGATAGTAACGCTATTTGGAAACTCTTAACTAAGTCCTTAAACTCCTAAGTGCTTTTGAGTGTGAAAATCTAATTCCATTTAACCATTTTAAATCAATCTTTTATTTAGTCAAGGTAGGAATACTCCTTCTTTGAAACGTTAGGCGAGATGGAGTGTTTTCCGCATAGATGGTGGACATAAAACCCTGCAATTGCCTAAAGCTACTCCGGCAGCATGAGTATGTCTGTGATGACTATCATCAGTCTGTTGTTTTCCTTAGCTTTCTTATTCTATTACCAACATTACGTAATGGAAGGGTAGCTTTCCATATACTGCTGTTAGTTATTCTGTTTATATATTGCTCCAATCGCTTCTTCTCTTTCTCGATTAAAAAGAGCTGTTTTTTTGTATCCTGTACTGCAGTTTCTAGCTCCCTAAGACTCATGGAATGTGACCCGTCAACAAGCTGAAAACCTAACATAATTGGAAGCTTCCATTCTTGTTCCAAAATATTGGAAATCAAAGACTTTAGTGAACCATGCTTTAATATCTCATAGAATTGATCTAGAGCTTGTTGTGACTGCCCTGCTATTACTATCTCTATATTGTCTTTGTCCACTCTTGCTATAAAACCGTTTAACTCCTGTTCAAACACTTTTTTTTGGAGCCACTTATAATACCCGGCAGGGTCCAATTCACTTGAGATACTAAATCTCTTAGCTACAAGATGATTTTTGACTGGTTTTTCTACCTCTATCTCCTTTACAGTTCTCCCCTCAAGGGCATCCAGGATCGTTTTAAAATCGAAGTATACATTCGCTTTCTCAGTAGATATCTTGCTTGTTTCAGGAAAATAGAAGTCAATAATCTTTTTGGGAATATCTTTAGCTTGTCCTTCTATTGGAAATAAATGTGACCCCAAACCAGCTCTCGTGTTGATTTCAAGAATAAATCCTTTGTTCGATTCTTTATCAATGATCATATCAATGCCACAGTGGGACAGTCCCGAAATTGATTTTACTGCATTAATTGCAGTGTTTTTTTGTGCACTTGTTAATTGCTGGGTCACTTCAATAGGATCTCCACCTGTTGAAATATTGCTGGTCATTCTAACAAAAACTCTTTTCCCTGTTTTAAGCACACTGTCAAGCGAAAATCCCGATTTTTTCAGCGTTCTTTTAACCTCTGCGTCTATTTTGATCGGCCGAAAGTGTAAATGAGGGACACTTTTTCTTTTATGATTTTTGTCATCTACTAATTGCCTAATGGTCCTTTCTCCATCCCCTACTACATTTGCGGGCATCCTTTGTGTAACCCCCAACACCTTGTCTTCCAATACGAAGACACGTACCTCTTCCCCTGCGACAAACTGTTCGACAATGATATCAGCGTATCCGAGCTTAGTACGAGTATGAATTAAGGCTTCTTTTAGTTCCATTTCATCTTGAAGATTGACAAAGACACCTTTTCCTCCACTTCCGTCTGTAGGCTTTAACACAACCGGAAATTTAATGGAGTGTGAAAAGCGGACTATCTCTTCTTCCGAGGACTCCTTATTAAACCTTTTTCCTCGGGGAACAGATAAACCCGCTTCCATTAAGTGTTGCTTTGTTAATTCTTTATCATCGCATAAAGATACAGCTTCTGCCGTATTTAAGTCCCCGCCAGAGCCTATAAATTGGTGCTCTTTTTCCTTGTTGCTTAAGGAGTACTTAATATCCATCTTACCTCTATTATTATAACTAAGGAATTTTAAGGTGAGACCTCTTCTCCATCCTTCCAGTGCAATTGTATACATGCTGATCCTATTTCTTTGCGCCTCGTAAGGAATGGCTTCCACAAGATGCGATAACCAATGATTTTGATTTTGGACCATCCATTTTCTTCCTTCCAATTTAATCCTTACAAAAATAGGGACTTCCTATCTAGACGCCCCTGAATTTTTTACAACGTTACGAAAGACCCATCTATCCCCAACTCTTACTCTGTTCTATATCCAGCTTTTGAATTGACTGAGCCAGTTTAAAAGCTAACTTTTGATTTTCTTCTTAACAAAACTGGATAACTTCCTTAGAGGGCCTGTAACTCTCCATATACGGCTGTTAAGCATTTTTCTATATTGCTTTTCTAAAATTTTCTTCTCTCTTTTTGATTGCGCTAAGTCCTTTTGCATTGCTTGCAGTGTGGTTAACATTTCATCCATATCGCCATGAATGTGAAATCCTAACTTTACAGGTTGCTCCCAGGTTTCCTCTCTCACATCTAACCGTTCTGATGAATAAATGTCATTAACAACATCCTTGAAATGGTCTACATGTACTTCATCAAACCCAGCTATTACAACCTCTGTCTTGTTGTCCTTAATTTTATATATAGATCCCGATAAATCTCTATCTAGAGCCGCTTTTCTAAGACGGAAATAATCGTGATCAACTTCTCCAATAATTGTACATTTCTTTCCGTATAACTGACTTGGTACTATAGAAGCCACTTCTGTAATACGTGCTGTCTTATTTGATAATGGTGTTAACACTTCTTGTAAACCAAAGTATATGTTAGGTTTCCGATGCCCGTCGGTTTTTGTTTCCGGAAAATAATAGTCAATAATTTCTCCCGGAATGTCCCTAGCTTTTCCTTGAATTGGATACAAAAGACCACCTATTTGAGCGGTAGGGTTAAGTTCTAATACCACCCCGGCTTCTGCCAAAGCTCTATCTGGATGAATAATTAGATCTACAGCGCCATGCTCCAGCCCCTGAACTGCTTTTAATGCTTTAACTGCGGTAGTTTTAATTTCATCAGGCAACTCATCTAAAACGTCAACGGGGTCTCCTCCCGTCGAAACATTGCTTTTTTCATTCAGAAAGATGCGCTCGCCTTTTTCAAGTATACTGGCCAGGGAATAGCCCTTTCTGTCGATGAATGTTTCAAGTTCTTGATTAATGGTGATCGGACAACTGATAAGGCGTGGATTTTTCGCTCTTTCTTTATTTTTTTTATTTATCAACGTATGAAGGGAGTTCTTCCCGTCTCCTATAACATTTGGAGGGATCCTGTTTATAGCCCCAACTACCCGATCTCCTACAACATAAATACGATATTCCCTACCAGGGATATATTGTTCAACCACGACATCTTTATAACTTAATTCAGCACGCACGTAAATTAAGGCATCTTCTAATTCTTCGTTGTTTCTTATATTAGTGATTACCCCTCGCCCAAAACTTCCATTCGTTGGTTTTAACACGACCGGATAACCGATCAAATGAACGTAATTGAATATTGACTCATCTGATTGATCTTTATCAAAGTGTTTTCCACTAGGAACCGCGATGCCCTGGTTTTGAATTACTTGTTTGGTTTTTTCCTTGTTTTTTCCAATTTCCACTGCGTGATTTGTTACCTTATCCCCTCTGGTTCTGAAGAAATAATGTGTTCTCTCTTTGGAAGTAAGAGAAAATAGCTGTCCTGGCCTGTCAACATACCAAGTTGTCATCTCACTGAACATTTCAGAGTCCTTCACATGCCATCTTAATGTTAGTCCTCGTCTCCACCCTTCGAGAGAAACTGCATAAGCATCCAGTAAGTTTCCCTCTACATGTGAAACGACTTCTTTCGATAAATGTGGAAGCCACCCTGCGCGATTCTCCTCCATAAAAGTGCCTCCTAAACCCTATAACTCGTCTACGAAGTCTCTTCGTGAGAGTATAATAAAATGCAAGAAGGAAGGTAACGGTTAAAAAGCCTTGTTTTGATTACTTGGGGTGTTCCACAATTTCCTTTAATTTTCTATAACCACTAAAAGACTTTCCATTCATCAAATCCTCATAGAGACGTCCCTGCGCCTCCAGAAAACAATCTCCCAACCACTGGTCTACCGGTTGATCAAATTCATCATAGTTCCCGGGCTTAGGTGTAAATTCGCCAAATACAAGACCATCTTCGGACCTTAGAAAATCAATCCGCATAAACGGTGCTGGTATTTCCGCACTTATGAAAGACGCCATCTCTATTTCGCTTTGTGAGACGCCTCTCCCCTTATATGGATTTTCTTCATATTTCCCTGTGTGTAGTCGTTCGCCCGCAGCTGTCCACCAGCAGTAGTTGAGTTCGGGAAAGCGACTGATTTCCAGGATGAGGCCAACGTTGCCGTAAAAGCAATAGAATTTCAGATCACTGGCGGGTGTTTTTTCCGCTTTATTTTCTAAGATAAGTTCTTCCATATACCACTGGTCTTCCGCTACCCAGCCGGATTCCAAGTCTTTTTCCATGCTTGCTTTTAATCGGTCCCAGCTGTCGAGTTTTGTTGACCTTTTAACATCTATTATATCATTAAAATTATAAACGAGATATACGCCGCGTGAACCCGCACTGTCGACTGGTTTAATGACTACCTCTTCATTCTTGGGGATAGTTGTATGTGTGTAATTCTCATCGGATGTCCACGGCTTTCTTATATTCAGGTTAGTAATGAAATGGTAGGCATCTTTTTTATTGTCCAAGAGCCATTCCGGTAATGGGCCTGCAAGCTGATTTTGCCGTATCCTCATGTTCAGGCTGCCTCGGAATGAAGCTGCTTGTTTTAAGGCGACGGGCGGCTCCGTTAAGCCTTCTCTTATCACGAATTCTGGAATCTCGTCTATGTTGAGACCTTCCAGCACTTTGGTATAAGCCAGCTGTTTATATTCCAATGGCTCATTCATAACGATTCTTGCCGCATAGCGCAAGGCTTCATTATAATTGGCCTGATGCAGCTTCTTTTGCTGCACAGCCTGCTGAATGTAATCAATTAGCTTTCCTTCCTCCGCCTGATCCCTGATTGCGGCAAGAAGCTTGGTACTGTTTAAGTTCCGGTCATCAAGCATGGCTTCATGCAGCTCTTCCCGAGTGCTATACAGTTCTTTCCGGCTGGTTTTCAACTCCGCTTGCAATGCACGGATTTGCTGTGCCTGCTTCTGTTTTTTTGAGGGAAAAAGGATCGCTAGTTTCCGGAAGGGCGCCGTCCATTTCCACGTCTTGCTCTTTTCTATATGGTTGATTTGTTTTTCATTAGCTTGAATTTCTTTTTCCGTCCTATGTAATTGAGCACTTTTCTTCATAAGCTGCTTAATCAGTTCCTGCTCCTGTTCAGATAGCGAGGGATGCTGCAACTCGTTACGCTCTTTGCTTTGATTCGTATCGTCATTCATTGTCATCATCCCCTCGCTTCAGTTGGTGGGAACGTTACGTGGTCGCAGCCCTTTTGCCTGAACAGGCCCACGGTTCGCGCTCTTACACCAGCCAGTCCTCCAGGCGGGAGGTGTACGGCTTCTCGTCCTGCCAGTTCTCACTGGTGAGTTTAATGGATTTCCATTCCGCTTGATGGTTCTCCAGCATATCTCGGATAGTGCCGTTCATTGGATACCACTTTGCCTGTTTACCAAAATAGACCGTTGCATTTCTGGAACATGGTCTAACGTTTTTTGGCAGTTCGTCCACAACGATCCGTACGGTATTTGCCTTGATATCTGGAATATATTTCTGCTTTTCCTGCAGCACGGGCGGGTGTTTGATCAGAAGGACATCACATCTGATTTTCTCACCATATACCAGCATTTGTACGTGATTGCCGTCCATGATTTCCCTGATGGAGGGGTCGATTTCTTTTTTCATTTGAAAGTCATAGCGAGCCATCTGCACTAGGCCTGTCCGGAGTCCCATTTCATTATGGGCGCGGATTTCCTCCAGTGTACGGTGATGGTTGTTCTTAGGCAAACGAAAATCGGACACAATCACGACATCAAAGTGGCGGATTCCCCCAGGCTTTTCCTCCCGCTTCGGCCACATTGGCTCCGGCAAGGGGTAAGGCCTTGTTTCCTGTGGGAAGGGATAATACACAGAATTCGCCTTTTGATGATGAAGCCGGTGAACTTCTGCATATTCCTTCCTCACTCCCATTAAAAACCCTTTATATCCAAAAGCGGAGCTGCCTGTCAAGGAACCGGAAGCCTGCCTGGGGAACGATAAAGGCCCGGTTTTCAGATCGACAATGCTTTTTGAACCGAAAGCCGCAGACATCCGTCTTTTATATTCGCTGTCTGCCGCGAACCGGGCGCTGTCCCAGTAGCCGATTTCCTCGATTACCGGTTCACGCCGGAACATGAGCGAAGACATATTGGAGAAAATATAGGTGCCGGGTGTTCCTCTCCGGTGCAGTTTCAATTCATCCGTTAGTCGGGCGTGTTCGGATGTATTAGCAATCACCGATGGACGTTCTCTCAGGTACTGAGCCTGTGTCTCGATTTTTTCAGCGTGGGACCAGTCGTCCGCGTCATTGATCGTCACATACTCTCCGGTCGCCTCTCCCAGTGCGATGTTTCGCGCGACATACGGTCCGCTATTTTCTGGGGTGGAAAGAAGCTTAATCCGGCTGTCTTTTTCTGCATAGCTTTTCGCTACGTCCACTGTGTTGTCGGGACTGCCGTCATCGACGATGAGCAATTCTATGTTTTTCCATGTCTGGGAAAGGATCGATTCGATCGCTGTTCCTATGCCCGTCGCTGCTTTATAGGCGGGCATAATTACCGAGACTTTGGGTCCGTCTTCTACTGATTCTTTGCTCGGCACCGTTGTTAAATCCTCATAGGTAGATCCGGAAAATGTAATGGGTGCAAGCTCATACAGCTGCATTGCCTGGTTAACCCGTTTCACGCGCTCCTCCAGCAATACTTCCAGATTGGCGGAGGCCAGGTAAAGATCCGGATGTGGGGTGGAGTTGATTCTCCCCTGGATGAGCTGCTTTGCCTTATCGGTTTCACCCAGTCTGTCCAGGCATTCCGCTGCAATCATGACCGCTTTTCTTAAAAAGTCAGCATCCTGCTCGCCACGGATCGTCATAGACAGGTACTCCAGTGCCTGTCTTGCCCCGTCTTGAGTATATTTATTGCTATGCCAAAGGGCAAGTTCCCAGGCGATGGCTTTCTTCAGATAGCGGTCGTCCGTTCCTTCGTAAAGCCGCTCCAAGTCGGACAGTGCTTTTTCAGTAAAACCGAGAGTATATAAATGATATTTATAGTTCTTAAGCTGGTTCTCAGCGTTTTTTCGTTTATAAGCTTTGCTGTATAGCTGTTTCGGATTTCGTCTTCCTAGAAGATAAGCGCCTGTCGTCCGGACAAATTTCTTTGCGTTCCTTGGGATGTTCGATGCCTTTTCCACCTTGGCTCGAGCGGCGTTAAACGCCAGTTCCAGTTCTTCCTTTTTTCGTACGATTTTCTCCTTCTGGTCTTTCTTTTCCTCTAGCTTCTTGGCGAGCCGTTTTAATTCATTTTCATATGTCTGCTTCCTGGTTATCATTGACTCACCCAATTTTCTTCAGCGAGTGGCAACACAGCATCTGCATGTTGTTTTAACAGCATGTCCCGAGTTTGTTGATCCAATGGGTACCAGCTTCCAGCAGTACCGAAATAGTCTCTTAAATGCTGTAAACACTGTTCCGGATTCCTTAAATTGCTCACAATAACGTTGACCTCTTCCGCTTTTACGTCCGGCCTGTACCTTTGCCAGTCTTCAAGGATGGCTGGCTCGATGACCAATAGTTGGTCTGCAGTGATTTTCTCTCCGTAAACAAGCATCTGCACCCTGTTGCCGTCAAGAACGCGACGCACTTCCGGATGGATAGCCTCCTGTGTGTTTAAATCATACTGGTACAGTTGGATCAGGCCGAGGCGAAGATGTGTTGATTTACGCTTCATGATCTCCTTCAATGCGATATCCGTCTGCTGGCGGAAATCAGCAGCGATCACAACGTCAAACGTTCTTCGTCCCTCTTGCTTTTCCTCCCGCTCCGGCCACATCGGCTCCGGCACTGGGAATGGCCTTATGTCTTGGGGATAAGGATAATAGAATGTCTTCGCCTGCTTATGATGGTACTCTAGGCTTTCCACATATTCTTTTCGAACACCCATGAAAAATCCATTGTAGCCAAACGCGGAGCTTCCCGTTAGAGAGGAGACGGACTGCCTTGGCAGAGACAAGGGACCGGTTTGTAGGTCCACATAGGCATTTCTCCCAAAAACCTTAAGGAGCCGGCGTTTAAATTCGCCATCTGCAGCAAAGCGAACACTATCCCAGAAGCCGACTTTTTCAAGCACAGGTTCGCGCCTGAACATGATGGAGGACATGTTTGGAAAGATATACCTCCCTGGTGTCCCCCGGCGGTACAGCTGAAGGTCTTCCGTTAGCCTGGCATGCGCGGATGTATTCGCCATAACGTCCTTATGTTCCATCAGATGCTTGACCTGTGTTTCAATTTTCTCCGCATGGGACCAGTCGTCTGCATCATTAATCGTTACAAACTCACCCGTAGCTTCTTTCATCGCAACATTGCGCGCAACATATGGCCCGCTGTTCATCGGCGTGGAAAGAAGCTTCACTCTGGCGTCTTGCTGCACATACTCGTTAACCGTTTTCACGGTGTTATCGGGACTGCAGTCATCCACCACAATGAGTTCAAGGTTCTTCCAGGTCTGAGCAAGGATGGATTCAATGGCCGTTCGTACCCCGAATTCCGCTTGAAAAGCAGGAAGGATGACCGACACTTTCGGACCCTCTTCGATTTTTTTAGGTAGCGGGTTTGTGATCAAATCATCATAAGTAGCCATGGTTCCTTTAACTGCGAAAGAAACGCGCTGAAGATGGTATCGGTCGAATACTTTGTTGATCCATTCTACCCGAGCGTCCACCGTTTCTTCGAGATTGGCGGCTGCGAGATACAAATCTTCATGCGCTTCTTTTTCCAACATTTCCGCGATGATTTTCTTGCCACTCTCTCTTTCGCCAAGAAGCTCGTAGCATTCCGCCTGTATAATCGCGATCCTTCTAAGCTGATCTGAGCTCCGTTCATTATGAGCAGCAAGTGGAAGGTAGTGCAGAGCTTTTTGAGCGCCCTCTGGTGTAGATTGATTGGCGTGCCAGAGGGTCAGTTCCCATGCCGTTAGTCTCTTGAGTTCCTCCTTATTTTGCTCCTCGAGGAATGCGTCCATTTCCGCAAGCGCTCTATCTGTAAATCCGAGATTATAGAGATGGTGTTTGATTTGCTTCAGCTGCTGTCGTTGCATGAACGTTTTTCCGTTGATCACCTGTTTCAGCTTATCCTTCTGTTCCTTAGATAGCAGATCCCCAATTTTTTTTCGCTGCTTTTCACCGAGAAGGGTGTACAGAGCCCAGTCCATTGGCGCAGATATCATTTTCTTGAGCATACGAAGTCACCATCACCTTTTTTACATTTACGTTTCAGCTTTTGCGGTCGGCCGATTAGTTCTTGCATTGTTTTTCTTTGGTTGTTTTCCCTCGGTTTTGTTAGTTCCTTGTTTCATAACCCCTTGAGATTCGCGGTATTGCTTTACTGCTTCTTCAACCTCTCCGTCAAAGCGGATTCGGCCCTTGTCCATCCAGATGCCGCGGGTGCAGATTTGCTCGATGAACGTGAGGCTGTGGGATACAATGATGACGGCTTTCGCGCGTTCCATCATGTCCTGAATCCTCTCGCTTGCTTTTTGTTTAAAGGCTAGATCCCCGGTGGATAGTGCTTCGTCGATAATGAAGATATCCGGTTTGAGGATGGCAGCGATGCTGAACCCAAGCCGTGCTTTCATTCCGCTGGAGAGGTCCTTCACCGGCTTTTCTACTTTCTCCCCGAGTCCGGAAAACTCGATAATCTCCTCATATTTCTCGTCCACCCGTTTCTTCGGGATGCCCAGCAGCATCGCGTTCAGGTAAATATTGTCTGTCCCGCTCAAATGCGCGTTAAAGCCGGTTCCGTAGCCGAGCAATGCGGACGTTTCCCCGCGTAGTTCCAAGTTTCCTTCGTCTGGGGAAAGGATCTTAGTCAGCACTTTACAGAGAGTGCTTTTGCCCGCACCATTATGACCGATAATCCCGACAACTTCCCCTTCTTTAATTTCAAAATTAATGTCTTTCAATGCCCAGAATGTGCCGGTATTAAACTTGAAGGACACGCCCACATCTTCGGCCTTGATGATGGCCTTCTCGGTAATCGTCGTTCTTGTTTTTTTCAATTGAAGGTTGCGGTGCCGCCTAGGCGGTCTTGGCGGAACCGTTGCTTTATAATGGGCGATGACTTCCTTGGGATCGCCAACTTCCCGCACTTGACCCCCATCGATCCACATTAGCCTGTCACAGTTGCGCTGAGCATAGCCAAGGCTGTGGGTAACGACGATGACCATTTTGGCCTGTTTGACCAGTTCCTTCATTTTTTCTGCCGCTCTTTTGGAGAATTTTGCATCGCCGGTATTCAACGCTTCATCCAAAATGAGAATTTCAGGCTGGAGATGGGCCGCGACACTGAAGCCGAGCCGTGCTTTCATCCCACTTGAATAGTATTTCATCGGCTGATGGAAAAAGTCTCCAAGGTCGGAAAATTCATGGATATCGCCAATATAGCGGTGAATCAAACTTTTCTCGACCCCGAGCATCATTCCATTAAGGTAGACATTTTCCTCGCCTGTTAATTCCTTGTTGAAGCCCATGCCAAAGGAAAACAGGGCCGTCACTTTGCCATTCACCTCGATGTCCCCATGATCTTCCTGGAGGATGCCGGCAATGATTTTACTGAGCGTCGTTTTCCCCGCCCCGTTGGAGCCGATAATCCCAAGAATCTCTCCTTGGTTCCCTTCAAAGTTGATATCTTCGAGCGGCCATACCATCGTTGCTTTCGGCACTTTCCATTCCTTAAGGAAACGGAGAACGCGCGATTTGAAATCATCCTTGTGGTTTCCGGCGTAGAAAGAGACACCGATTTTTTTCGCCTTTATGACTTTGTCGTGATTACTATTCATTTTTGAATTCTCATTAGTCAATTCAAAAACCCTCTTTTTTAATGGTAGCTTTACAATGCTTTAATGATTTTATGTTCGTTCCTACTATAGTACCATAGCATAAATAAAACGGTCGCAGCTGATAGAACGAAAATGACGGCAAGGCCACTGAAATTCGGAGTCGTCTGATACATTAAGATATCCCGGTAGGATTCCACAATAATGGCTACCGGATTGTAGTCAACCGCCCAGCTGTATTCAGGCGGCAGTCTACCGCCTTCCCAGATAATCGGGGAGGCGTAGAAGAAAACCCGCGTCACATGCTGCAGCACATTATCGATGTCCCGTACAAAAACGGTCACATACCCGAGAATCATGCCTATGGCTAGTAAAAACATCGTCTGGATGACAATGAGTAGCGGCAGGTAGACAACCTCCCACCCCGGCATGACGCCAAAAAATGCAAGGAAGATTCCGATGACAACCAACCCAAAGGCAAAGTTAAAGAGCTGAGTAAACGTAAAAGAAAGCGGAAAAATCGACTTGGGCAAATACACTTGATTGACGATCGAGCTGTACCGCATGATCGACTTTGCAGATGAATTGATCGTTGTACTAATGCAGCGCCACACCACCAACCCAATCACAAGAAACAGCGGGTAGTTCTCGCCACCTCTCTCTAAAATGATGACGACTAGAAAATAAAAGACCAACACACTGAGCAGTGGATCGAGTAACCACCAAAAATAACCCAGATAGCTGTTTCGATGTTCAGCCTTTAATCCGGATTTAACAAGATATATCAATAAATCCTTTCGTTTCAGCACTTCCTGTAAATAAGTTTTCATAAGTACCATTGACACCGCCTAGTTTCTAACTGTGAAACTGTGTTTTATATCATCTTTTGTTAGGTAGATTAAACTACTTATGAAGCCATTTTATATTTAATCATATCTCGAATGGATAGCACAGCATAATGAGAAAAATACCACATGCTCTTCCATACGCTTTGTTTCTCGATATGGCGAAACACATACCAATTTCGTTTGGCCGCTTTCCATTTATTACTGGAGATCGAATTTTCCACCACACGGTATTTTGCCAGCACTTCAGGGATTCCGTAAGCCAGAAACCCTCTTTTGGTTAGGTTCAGCCAAAGCGCGTAATCCTGCCGAGTACGGATGTTCACCATTTCTACATGGCCAATTTTTTCACGATCCAGCATAACGGTCAGGCATCCAATGACGGATCGTTTCATCAAGTCCTCGTAACCGACCGTCGCCGGGGCGTTGGTGACAGCATTCGTTTCTGTGCCGTCTTCAAGCGTCCGGACATACTTGGTGAAAGAGAAGGCAACATCTCTCTCCTGCATGAATACTAGCTGCCTCTCTAGCTTTTCCGGCATCCAACGGTCGTCACTGTCCAAGAACGCCAGGTACCTGCCTTTCGCGTTCTCCATAGCCGTGTTGCGGGCAACGGCCGACCCTGAATTCTCCTTTAGTTCGACCAGTCTGATTCGGGTGTCCTTTTCCTGCATCCTTTTTACCACTTCGATCGTACCGTCTGTAGACTGATCATCGACAATCATCATTTCCCAGTGAGGATAGGTCTGAGCCAAAACCGAGTGAATGGTCTCTCCAATAAATGTTTCGGCATTGTACGCAGGCGTGATGATTGAAATTACAGGATTCTGTTTCAATGTATCGCACTAACCTTCCATACTGGCCCTTCCACGCTGATTTAACAACTTGTTATACCATGCAATCAGCTTTTGTTCTTCTGTACGCCAGTTTAATTCTTCCAAAACGGCCTTCTTTCCGTTTTCACCCATTCGCCTAGCTTCGTCTGGATTCTTCCTTATATAGTCTATCGCTTCCTGAATAGCCTTGTCATTATACGGATCAACGGCGATGCCACACTCATATGTATCCATAAAGTTTTTCCATACAGGGAAGTTCGAGCAAATAATCGGAAGACCTGCATTCATATACTCAAAGAACTTGGTAAGCTCTTTCTTCATGTAATGCTCAGTCGGTGGAAAGATAGCAATCCCTGCTAACCAGTTGCGGCTAAGATACCGTTGATCTATCTCTTCTTTTTTAACAAACGAGTCGATTCCCTCGATGACCAAATTGTCCTTTTCATTGCCGGAAACAGCGTACATTTCCGCTGCCAGGTCACTTGGACATTTGCCAACAAGATGTACAGATATGGACGTATCGATGGAAGGCAGCCTCGCATGAAACAGCGCACCTCTCACCAAGGAGACATTGCCCGTATACAATAACTTGTTCTCTGCTGGCCCCACACGTACGTGAGTTATAAATGTTTCATTCACCATAGGGTAGTTTAAAATACATTTCCCTCGTGGGTACATCTCTTTATAATATTTTTCCGCCAAACAAAGCTCAAGGTTGCGAGAGAAAAAGTTCTCCATAAACTTATAGATGGTGGCCACGACTTTTTTAAGGGGGGTCTTCAAATAATCTTTCTGCATGATCCCCGTGATATAATCTTCATGTATGTCATAGATGACCACATTATCCTTCTTTTTCAGAAGCCACGCAGTAGGCAATAACTCTGGATCATGAATATGATAAACATCGGCCTTTAATTTTCTCGCTTTTTTGTAAGCCTCAAAGGTGCCGAAGATGATTCGTTTGAATCGGCTTGAGTATTGTTTCACCGGGATATGGTGAATCGGGTTGGCTTTCTGTGGTTCTTTCTCATCTTCCTGCGCAATGAGTGTCACTTCATAGCCTGCATTTTGGAGTGATTGGCATTCTTTATGATAAATCCGCGGATCATACGGATGATGCACCGTCGTCATGTGCACCACCTGTTTTGGAGTATCCATGCTCCCTCAGCCCCTATCCACTTCTTTATTGCTCTGGATCAATGTCTGCGTAAACATCTCTTCATATTGTTTCACAATCGCTTTCGCATGAAAATCATTGGCCCGCTTTCTCCCTTTTTGGATGACTGCGGCACGTCTCTCTTCATCCATTGTCAATAACTCCATCATTTTCGTAGCCATCTCCGAAGCATTTCCTATCTCGCACAATGTGCCGAACTCTCCGTGGTTCAAGACCTCTTGGGCACCGGGCCGGCAATTGGTCGAAAGGACTGGCGTGCCTGCGGCGAGCGCTTCTGTCAATACATGACCGAACCCTTCACGAGTGGATGATAACACAAACAGATCTGCCTGTTTAAAATAAATGTAGGGATTGCGCTGGAAGCCAAGGAAATGCACGCTGTCCTGAATACCGAGTTCATGCGCCTGTTCCTTTAAATCGTCCTCCAGTTCCCCCTCACCAAGGATCACCAATGTACTTTTCATTTGACTGTTTACTTTGGCAAAGGCCTGGATCAATGTGCGATGATCTTTATCGCTCACCAGCCTCCCTGCTGCAATAATTACTTTCTGGTCTTTAGAAAAAATGGCTTGGTGTTCATCCGTCATTTTTTCTGTTCCAATCATTTGCTGGATGTTTTCCACATCAACGGGGTTATAGATCACTTGAATGTTTGCAGGGTTTACTTTATAGCGCTTGACGATGTTTTCTTTTACACCCTTGGATAAGGCAATCACCTTACTGGATCGTCTATACAGCAATCCATAGGCCACTAATTTTACATTCGTTGAAAAATCACCGCCGAGATAGGCTGCCTCCCGAACGACATTCTTTGCCCGTGTGAACGAAAGCAAATTTCCAAGGATCGCGATCGTATTGTAATTTGGAATCGTACTGAAGACGATATCAACTTTCTCTTCCTTGATGACTTTAGCTAAAGGAAAGACGGCGGACCTTAAGCGCTTTGTTTCTAATTTAATCAATTTCACATCTGGATGTACGTATTCTTCATAACTTCCATTATAATTTAATGTCACCAAAACAGGAGTGAATGTCGTTCTATCGATATTGTTTATGATGTTTAACAGCGTCCTGGCAGCTCCACCAGCCCCCATTTGGTAGATAAAAAACAGCACTTTTGTCTTTTCCACAGAAATCATGGTCCTTCCCCTTTGCGACGCAACCCTTTGCATCTAAACGGCATTTAACTCAACGCATTATACCATAGTTCTAGTGAACAAATAAATTGTCGGAATGATGAAAAGAGGGGCTGAACCTGTCGCTTACCTCTGGCACCCCATCAATACCGAAAAGCGCAGGCGGGTCGAACAGAAGCGCGGATTTTGGAAGGCCTGACAAAAGAAATCCGATCTTAGATTTCGTTGTCAGGACTGAAAAATCCCGAGCTTCTACCCGCCGGAGCTAGAAAAAAAAAGAAAGCCAGCACCGCGCCAACTTCCTTTTCACTCTTACGTGTAAATAGACGGACGTCCGATGGAATGGTATTCGATGCCGCTGTTTCTCACGTCTTCAAGCGGAAAGCAATTCCTCCCGTCGAACAGGACTGGCTCCGCCATATGTTCTTCATATTTTTCAAACGGAAATTCTTTAATTCCCTTCCATTCCGTAAGAATGATCGCAATATCTGCCCCATCAACGGCTTCCTCTATACTGGCAGCATAGTTTATGGTAGTGGGTAAAACCGTTGTCGCATTCCGGCTTGCAGCAGGGTCGTAGGCTTTTATACTAGCCCCCTCCTCCAAAAGCTTTTCAATAACGGAAATGGAAGGAGCTTCTCGCATATCATCTGTATTTGGTTTAAACGCCAGTCCCAATACAGCCACTGTTTTTTCTTTGACCGTGTCGAAGCGCCGCAGAATTTTATCTACAATCACCCCTTTTTGTCGCTCATTTGCATCCACTACATTTTCTAATATCGGCATATCATAAGCTGCTTGTTTGCCAATCGAAATGACAGCTCTTGTATCTTTCGGGAAACAGGAACCGCCGTAGCCAATGCCTGCATTCAAAAAGGTAGAGCCAATTCGTTTATCCATACCCATCCCTTTTGCGACATGATCAATGTTTGCGCCGATTTTTTCCGACAAATTCGCCATTTCATTGATAAAGCTGATTTTTGTCGCTAAAAATGCATTGGAGGCATATTTGATCATTTCAGCACTTCTGAGATCTGTTTTTACGATCGGAAGGTGAAAGTCAGCATTGATTTTTCCCAGTACTTCAAGGGCTTGTTCATCATCTGATCCGATCACGATTCGATCCCCATGAAACGTGTCATGAACCGCTGAGCCTTGGCGCAAGAACTCAGGGTTTGACGCTATTTTAATGGTCACCTCGTTCGTTAGATAAGATTGGATGGTATCTTTTATCTGTTCGTTTGTTCCGACCGGGACCGTACTTTTCGTGACAATGATGACGTCATTTTCAAGATTCTTTGCGATCGATTCGCACGCAGCGTGAATAAAGGTTAAATCTGCAGACCCGTCCTCCCCTTGGGGCGTACCAACGGCGATATAAATGACCTGTTTTCCAACAAGCCCTTCTTTATAATCCGTGGTAAAGTTCAAATGGCCTTTTTCTATATTTTTTTGGAGCAGCTCCGGCAATCCTTCTTCATAAATGGGGCTCGTTCCTTTTTTTAATGTAGACACCTTTTCTTCATCGATGTCAATACATGTCACTTGATTGCCAAGATCGGATAAACAGACACCTGTTACGAGCCCTACATATCCAGTTCCAATAACGGCTATTTCCATTTGGGGGTTCACTCCTAATTCTTACTCAAGGCGTCTAGCTTTTTTGTCATATAATTCTTGATGTCATCATGCAAGTCCTCACGGTTTAATGCAAAATCAATCGTGGCCTGCACAAATCCCAATGTTCCTCCGATATCATAACGCTTGCCCGTGAAATGATAGGCCAATACCTGTTCCTTTTCGTTCAGTTTTTCAATGGCATCGGTTAATTGAATTTCCCCGTCTTTTCCAGGTTCCTGATTTTCTAGAGTATCAAAAATCTCCGGGGAAAGCACGTACCTCCCCATAATGGCCAGGTTTGAAGGTGCCTTTTCTTTTTCCGGCTTCTCTACTAACGTATCGATGGCTCTAATGGAAGGACCATAATTGTTCGTTGTGAGTGGTTGAATGATGCCATACTTCGATACCTCTTCCATCGGGACAGCATGAACTCCGATCACAGAAGAAGCGTGTTCATTATATACTCGGATGAGTTGGCTTAAGCATGGCTCTTCCGCTTCCACGATGTCGTCGCCCAGAAGAACAGCAAACGGCTCCTTGCCGATGAAGCTATGTGCACATGCAATGGCATGCCCAAGTCCCTTCGGTTCCTTTTGCCTGATGTAATGAATGTTCGCCAGATTGGATATCGACCTGACCACCTCAAGCATTTCTTTATTCCCTTTTCTTTCGAGTTTTTCTTCTAGCTCATAGGAAGTATCAAAATGGTCTTCGATGGCCCGCTTCCCTCTTCCCGATATGATGATAATATCTTCGATTCCTGAAGCGACGGCTTCTTCGACAATATATTGAATCGTTGGCTTATCTACGATTGGAAGCATTTCCTTTGGCTGTGCTTTGGTTGCAGGTAGAAACCGTGTGCCAAGTCCAGCCGCTGGGATGATCGCTTTTTTTATGTTCATTAGGGGTAGCTCCTTCATGGCCTCATAGATAACGTGCAAAACCATTTTGGTAAATTCTCTTTATAAGTTTATCATGCCCCAGATCTTTACCCCAATTTTGTCTTTAGAAAGAAATGCAATACATCTATGAAAGCTGTATAATGGGAGTACTAGACGGGGTAAAGATATATCCGTACAGTCATTTCTGACATTCATTAACTTAAAATTATGTGCACAAAGGAAGGCATGGATGCTATGAATTTATTTGATAAACTGCAGTCAAAAGAAGAAAAAATCGCTGTCATTGGTTTGGGTTATGTTGGACTGCCGCTTGCTGTCGAGTTTGCTAAGAAATATGATGTCGTCGGTTTTGATGTGAACAAAAATAAATTGGATCAATATTTAAGTGGTGTGGATGTCACCGATGAAGTTGGCGATGACATGGTTCAAACGACCACGATGACTTTTACAAGTGATGAGGATGAACTGAACCGTTGTAAATTCCATGTCGTTGCCGTGCCGACGCCAATAAATACGGACAAAACCCCTAATTTAAATCCTGTGATTGGTGCGAGTGAAACCGTCGGGAGGAACTTAACAAAAGGTTCCATTGTTGTCTATGAATCAACGGTGTATCCGGGTACTACGGAAGAAATCTGTATCCCGATCCTTGAAAAAGAATCGGGTTTAACATTTGGAACGGATTTTAAAGTGGGGTATTCTCCGGAACGAATTAACCCTGGTGATCGAGAGAACACATTAACACGCATTGTCAAAATTGTCTCCGGCTCAGATGAGGAGGCATTAGAGGAAATTTCCAGTGTGTATAACTCTATTATTGAAGCTGGCGTGCATGAAGCCGAGTCTATTAAGGTCGCAGAAGCTGCCAAAGTTATTGAGAACTCCCAAAGGGACATTAATATCGCATTTATGAATGAGCTTTCAATGGTATTTAATAAAATGGATATTAATACAAAGGCCGTCTTGGAAGCAGCAGGAACGAAATGGAACTTCCTAAACTTTACTCCAGGTTTGGTCGGTGGCCATTGTATTGGGGTTGACCCTTACTATTTTACGTATAAAGCAGAACAATTAGGATATCATTCCCAAATTATTCTTTCTGGACGAAAAATTAATGACGACATGGGGAAATATATCGCGAGCAATATCATTAAAAAAATGATTAAAGCCAAGCAGGGAATTGACGGAGCAAGAGTGGCCGTTCTAGGATTGACGTTTAAAGAGAATGTGGCAGATGTACGCAATACGAAAATTATTGATATTATTACGGAGTTGCAAGAATATGGCGTAGACGTGTTGGTCCATGATCCAGTTGCTGATGAGGGGGCCGTTTATAATGAATTTCATATGCAACTGGTCAATAAAGAACAGTTAACTGAACTGGATTGCGTGGTACTGGCCGTCCCTCACAAAGAATACAAGGAAGCGTATGATTTAGATGTGTTGGACGGTTTATATAAGAACGACAAGAAAGTATTAGTTGATGTGAAGAGTGTCTTGGACAGAAAAGCGTGTGAATCCAGAGGGTATTTTTATTGGAGCCTGTAGGAGTGTCTACACAAAAAACAATTACTAAAAACCCGTTAGGCAGCAACTATACTGCCTAACGGGTTTTTTAAGGGAGAAGAGAGATAGGCTGCAAATCTGCTCAGACGCACAGCCGTACCCTCGCGATGCCTCGGGCGCAATTTATACATCGCTAACCGGAGGCTTCCGACCCTTTTTTATCCTCAAGTCCGGTTCTTCGTCTTAATTTCCTTATCCCCTAAAATTAAATAATTCAGCTCTTCCTTAGGGATCTTGTTAAATTCTGTACGCTTCACAAGATAGAAGATAACTCCTAACAAGATCCACGCGTATAACGCAACTCTGGATTCGATTCCTAGAAATGCTGGGGAGCTCGGGATTAACAAGAGAGCCAGGAATGTCAAGCTTGCTAGCATTCCAAATCCAGCCATCGCCTTCTTAGCTGGCGATATGACATGTTTGTCCGGGTTGAAGGTGCCGTCCTTTTTCATCTTAAATAACGAGAAGGCGGTATAACATGTATAGAAATAAGCGATAGTTACTCCAATCGCTGACATGTCAACGACCCATAAGAGCGCCTCTCGTCCAAACCAAGGCGCGAGCATCGACACAACGACTACGAAAATGATGCCGGCATATGGTGTTTTATATTTCGGGTGCAGCTTGGAAAATGCTTTTGGTATTATTTTGGCACGTGACATTGCAAACAAAAGGCGGCTCGTTGAAATAATGAAACCGTTCAGACCTGTGAAAATCCCCATGGTCAGTGCTGTTACTAAAATAACCAGCCCCATAGTACCAAGTAATTCCTCCACGGCCGCTCCAGTCCCCCATGCATGCTGTTCAGCAACTAACTCTTGCCAAGGACCTGTCATGGCTGTGGCAATGATCATAAGACTGTATAATATAGCTGCGAATAATATGGCGAGAATAATTAATGAGAATGCTTTTTTTGATGAAAAACGAAATTCCTCTGCCGCCTGTGGAACATTATCAAAACCAACAAATGCCCAAGGGGCAATGGCTACAATCGAAATCACTGCTGCAAATGCCGTTGTTTCTGTTGGGAATAATGGCCCGATATTAGATAGTCCTGCCCCGGGCTGCGCGCCTACCATAAATGTGAGCGCTACTGTACTAAGGATCATAATGCAGCAAAATATAAACTGTGTGCGACCAGTCATTCTCGCCCCTCGTATATTTAAGTAGCCGAATACACCGAGCAGAACCGATGCGATAATAACTTCCATTCCAAAAACATCCCACCCTGCTATTTGATAGAGAGGCAAATTTTCTATCAGTGCCGGGAAAACAAATTTGATCATCAAGGCAAATGCCGATGCATTGAGAGCCACGATACATATGTATCCTAATGTTAAAAACCATCCGCTGATAAACGCGTGCGTGCGGCCCAAGCTGATAAATGCATAGGCGAACTCCCCACCGGATACAGGAAAACTTTTGATGAGAAATCCGTAGCTAACCGCAATTAGCATCATGAGGAGTGCCCCTATCCCAAATCCAACAATGACACCTAGAGGGCCTGCTGTGGACATCCATGTTGTCGGCTGTACGAATGCTCCCCAACCGATCGAGGATCCTAAGGCAATGGCCCAGACCCAGTGAGGCTTAAGTGATTTTTTAAGCGTCGTTCGCTTCTCCATGCTTCTTCTCCTTTTATGTACCAATTCATTCGGCTAAAGTGCGGTGGATTCCCTCGCCCAATTTTTTCTACACTTTCGAAACAACGTATGTCCCTGTAGCGCTACGTCGAACGGTGGCGCTTAACATATACGGCCTTCCACCTCGCGACTTTTCGCAAAGCACACCAATCCAAGCTTGAGCAACTTGAGTTTGTTGCCAACAATTGCACTATTGCCGTTGGTAGCCACAACACAGGAACCTGCGTTCCTTCATTTAATTATACCAACGTTCGAAAGAGAAGCAAAGCCTTTAGGCTCGCACCTAACCGACATTCTTCTCCCCCTTATCGCTGGGCTCCGCCCTACACGCGCTTGAAGAGGGAGTCTTCTTTCGGAAACCGATAAAAAGCGTTTTTATAATACAACAGGACTTCTTATAATTTTCTCCCTCCTATCTTTGTTTTCACCTCACCAAAAAACGCCCTCCCTTTTGGAAGGACGCTCCTCTTCTTACCAGAAAAACGCGCTGGCAAGAGCAAAACCGCCAATGGCCCCAAGAGCTACAGGCCACACGCGGCCGCCGCCATAGCCCCAGCCGCCATAACCACCGTAGCCACCCCAGCCGCCGCCCCAGCCGTAGCTGAAACCACTTCCACCGCGACTGTCCGTTAGATAGACGTGTCTGTCATCAACATCCACAATCCGTCCGTAATGTCGACGTCCACAGTGCTCGGTAATATGAACACATTTGCCCACATTTGCCTTACACATATTGTGATAGTTTCCGCTCATCATTATGCCTCCTCGTGTTAGTCGTACACTGTAGCATATGTGATGGTGATTCTACCGTGTCCACATTCACCCGGTTTCTCCCACCCAATTTAGGGCCGATCATCTTTAGCGTCCACAAAGAAAGAATGTTCTCCCTTCATGGAGCAGTAGGAGATCTTTTTTATATCTCGGTACCCAAGATGGCGCATCTGCTGACGAAGCCAAAACTCATTTTGCTTGAGCTGCTCGAGGTGTTCGCGTTGAATTTGTCCATCGACCACGAGCGGGAGAGGCAGAGTGATTCTCGAATGTCCTTCGTCCTTTTCAGTCACCGACAGCTCTCCTGACGGCTCAAGGATGGCTAATTCAACGTCAGCAAACGTAGCAATATTTTTCTGTCTTAGCTGCGCAAGCAAATCGTCAACGCTGTAACGGCACTTTTTTAGCTCGTGTTTATTCACTTTCCCTTTTTCGATCAGTGTCGAAGGCTTGTCGTCGATGAGCTGTCGTCGATTCTCCCTTTTTAATGTTATGTAAGCAAAACCAATTTGGATTCCACATAGAACCATAATCGGCAAAAGTGTTGGTAGCATCGCGTTTTGATGGTTCTCAATTGTCACCACTGCTAATTCAGCAACCATAATGGTGACAACGAAATCCAGAACAGACAGCAGACCCACCTTTCGCTTTCCCATCAAGCGCAAAAGAACAAGAACCACACCATATACAATGATTGTTCGAAAAATAATCGTTTCAAGTCCCATAGCGACGCTCCCCTTTACACCTACTTTGCCCCAAGAGTTCAGGTTCATGATCTGAAGCTTTTCCCAGTTCATACGTCTTTTTCTGCGTAAGGCGAATAGACATGTACAAACAAGCTCTAATCCATTAAGGAGGGATTTTGTCATGACAAACGGAAAATTTATGCCTGCTGTGGCGCTTGGACTCGCTGTCACCGTCGGCATCGCCATTGGTAGTAGCGTTTTAGTCGCCACCGTTCTCTCACTTAGTTCACTTACCGAACATTCAGTTGGTTGGGTAATGACCTTCTTCGCTTTCCTTGCGCTTTTTATCGGTGGCTTTTTTTCAGGGGCCAAGGCGAAAACGAAGGGCTGGCTCGCTGGCGGATTGACTGCGCTTCTTTTTTCACTTCTCGTCCTCATGGTCTCTTATTTAGGATTCAATGAAGCGTTTACGCTAAGCCAGGGGCTCACCCACCTCGGCTACCTCGTCTGTGCGTCGATTGGCGGTATGATTGGCGTCAACTTACTTAGTGCTTCTAAATCAACTTTCTGAGTTTAAAAACATAGTTGACCTTCTCGTCTGGTCTGGATTATCACTGCTCTCATCCGGATTAACACCCTTGTGTGGGTTCCTCCGACAGGGTCAGCGACCTTCACTCCTTTGTATCAGGGAATGAGTTGTTTTTTACGTGTTCGAAAATTGAGTTCTAATTGGAGTTGAAAAATATAGCGGAATTCCTATTGCTTGTTGGCAGGAGAGAACCCTGGGGATTGGTGTGTCTCCTGTCGGTATGAACGCTCCTCTTGTCCGATTGAGGCTCGCTTCTGTCGGTATGAACGCTCCTGTCGAGAGTAGCTGCACCTAATTCCCTTATACCAGTGGGTGAGGTGCGCTTTTCGTGTCCGAAAGTTGAATAATTAAAAAAGAAAAGCGCAGGCGGGTGGCTAGAAGCGCGGATTTTGGAAGGCCTGCACTCGAAACCCTGATCTTGAGTTTCAGGGCAGGACTGAAAAATCCCGAGCTTCTACCCGCCGGAGCTAGACAATACCGAAAAGCTCCGGCGAGTTGCCTAGACCCACCGGAGCTAGACAAAGAAAAGGACCCGAGCTTAGCATCGGGTCCTTTTGCATTCCACCTATTAGTCAGACTGCACAACTTCGCGCACTGCCGAACGATCAAACGTTAGCTTGCGGTTATCGTTAACGAGTAAGACAACAGCACTTTCATCGATCGAATCAATCACACCATGCATGCCACCGATCGTGATGATCTTATCTCCACGCTGAAGCGCCGCATGCATTTCACGAACGCGCTTTTGCTGCTTCTGCTGCGGACGAATAAGAAAGAAATAGAACACCACAATTAACAAAACCAGTGGTAAAAACGTAACCAAACCTTCCATTGACTAGGTCCCTCCCTTCACACGTACAGAAAATCATCCCTTGCTTCTTTTTAGAGGATGTTCAAAAAGTCCGGGAAAATTAGCTGTCGAATTTCTGCGTCAGCTTGCTTTTCCGCTTCACGTATTAGAAACATACGCTCTGATGCTCAAAGCGGCGCTTCCTTGAACTTCTCGGCTCTTTATGCCCTCGTTTTTGAACATACATTTTTTAGAAATTCCGGGCATTCTCCTGATTAAAACCATACTCTTCGAAGAACTGTTCGCGAAAATCAAGCAGTCGATCATCTGTAATTGCCTGTCGCACATCTTTCATTAAGTTCAGCAAGAAGTAAAGATTATGATACGTCGTTAGACGAAAACCAAATGTTTCTTCGCACTTAATAAGATGACGGATGTATGCTCGTGAGTACGTGCGGCACACATGGCAATCACAGTTCTCATCAAGGGGCCTGAAGTCTCTCGCAAACTTGGCGTTGCGAACAACAAGTCTGCCGACGCTTGTCATGCATGTCCCGTTACGGGCAATACGTGTTGGCAATACACAGTCAAACATGTCAATGCCACGAATCGCACCGTCAATGAGAGAATCCGGAGAACCCACGCCCATCAAATAACGCGGCTTGTTCGCCGGCAGGAGCGGGGTTGTAAACTCAAGCACCTGATTCATGACATCTTTTGGCTCGCCTACAGACAATCCACCTATAGCGTACCCGGGGAAATCAAGGGATGTCAAGTCTTTCGCGCTCTGCTTGCGCAAATCTTCATATTCTCCCCCTTGAACAATCCCAAACAGACCTTGAAGCTCCTCTTTCTCCGCCTGATGATGTTCCGTTAGGCAACGCTCTGCCCATCGGCTTGTGCGCTCTACAGAGTTTTTCATGTAGTGCTTCTCTGCTGGATAAGGCGGGCATTCATCGAAAGCCATCATGATGTCTGAGCCAAGCGCATGTTGAATCTGCATCGCTCTCTCCGGGGAAAGAAAGAGCTTCTCTCCACTTAAGTGGTTGCGGAAATTCACGCCTTCTTCTGTAATCTTACGCAAGTCACTTAAACTAAATACCTGAAATCCTCCAGAATCGGTTAAAATCGGCTTATTCCAATTCATGAAGGAGTGCAAACCCCCGGCTTCTCTCACAATGCCTTCTCCAGGCCGAAGCCACAGATGATAGGTGTTGCTCAAAATGATTTGCGCGCCCATGCTCTCTAAGTCTTCAGGGCTCATCGTTTTAACCGTTGCAAGCGTCCCAACCGGCATAAACATCGGCGTCTCAATCGTTCCGTGTGGGGTGTGAACACGTCCGAGCCTCGCCCCTGACTGCTTGCATGTTTTGATATGTTCGTACGTAATTGCCGCCATTCTCTTTTCTCCCTTCATCCGCTTAAGGACGGACCAGCATCGCATCTCCAAAACTAAAGAAGCGATACTCTTCTTCGATCGCGTGTGCGTACGCCCCGAGGAGCTTTTCTCTTCCTACCAGAGCGCTCACGAGCATCACAAGCGTTGATTTTGGCAGGTGGAAGTTTGTGAGCAACCCGTCAATCGCCTGGTAGGTATAGCCTGGGTAGATAAAGATTGATGTCCACCCCGACGCCTGCACATAATCGCCATGATCGGCATAAATGGTCTCAAGCGTGCGCGCAGAGGTCGTGCCAACCGCTACCACACGGCCTCCTCTTTCACGCGTTTTTCTAAGTGTTGCCGCTGTCTCTTCGCTCATTTCATAAAACTCGGCATGCATGTCGTGCTCCTCCACGGTCTCAACGCTGACAGGACGAAACGTCCCGAGACCGACATGCAAGGTGATATAGGCGATCTGCACACCTTTTTTTTCCAGTTTATCGAGCAGCTCGCTTGTAAAGTGTAGACCAGCCGTTGGGGCAGCTGCAGACCCTTGGTGCTTGGCATAGACGGTTTGATAGCGCTCTGCATCATCGAGTCTTTCCTTTATATAAGGAGGTAACGGCATGGAGCCGAGCGCTTCTAGCACTTCATAAAATACGCCCTCATAGCTGAATTCCAGGCTTCTTCCACCATGGGCTGAAACACCGCAACAGGTAGCACGAAGCTTGCCATCTCCAAAAGAGAGGACGGTCCCTTCCCTCACTCTTTTCGCCGGTTTCACAAGCGTTTCCCAAACGTCGCCCTCCCGTTGCTTTAACAGCAGTACTTCTATATGGCCACCGGTTTCTTCCTTACGGCCAAATAAGCGTGCCGGTAGCACGCGAGTGTCATTTAAGACAAGGCAATCTCCACTATGGAGCTCAGAGACAATGTCCTCGAACTGCTTATCGGAGCACCGGCCGCTCTGCTTGTCAAGCACAAGCAGGCGCGAAGAAGCGCGATCAGTCAGCGGCGTCTGCGCAATCAGCTGCTCCGGTAACGTAAAATCAAAATCTTCTACTCTCATCGTTTCACCTTATTTATCAAATTCTACAAACTTCCCCTAGCATACAGAACAATCAACGAGGAAGCAAGCACTACCTTCGAAAGAGCCCAAAGAGAAGCGAAAGCACAATGCTTAGAATGATGCAAGTGACAATAGGAAAATAAAAAGTGGTATTCTCGCCTCGAAAAAAGATGTCGCCAGGGAGTTTTCCTAGCGGCAAAAAGCGACCGACCACCTGCCACAGCAGCCCGATCACAACTAAGACAACGCCAGCAATAATGAGAAACTTTGGAACCTCATTCATTTCAACGGCTCCATTCCAAAATGCTCATAGCAAAGCGGCGTTACCACTCGCCCTCTCGGTGTTCGTTGCAGAAAGCCGATTTGCAAAAGGTACGGCTCATAGACATCCTCAATCGTATCTGCCTCTTCCCCAATCGTTGCCGCAATCGTCTCTACTCCGACAGGACCACCGCGAAACTTCTCCACCATCCCTCGCAGAAGCTTGCTATCAATATGGTCGAGACCAAGAGGGTCAACATGCAGTTTCTCCAAAGCATCGGCAGCGAGATCCTCTGTGATCACTCCATCAGCTTGAACCTGCGCAAAATCGCGCACCCGGCGCAACAGGCGATTGGCAATCCGCGGGGTCCCTCTCGAACGCCTGGCCAGTTCAAGAGCCGCCTGCTCCTCAAGCGCCGCCTCAAACACATCGGCCGAACGCTTGACAATAAGTGTGAGTTCCTCGGGCGTATAATACTCAAGCCGTGAGAGGACGCCAAAACGGTCACGTAGCGGCGCAGAAACCATCCCCGCTCGCGTCGTCGCCCCAACAAGGGTAAATGGAGGCAAATCGACGCGCACCGAGCGCGCGGTTGGCCCTTTGCCGATGACGATGTCGAGGCAAAAGTCCTCCATTGCTGGGTAAAGCACCTCTTCAACGACACGATTGAGGCGATGAATCTCATCAATAAAAAGCACATCCCCTGGCTCCAGTGCTGTTAAAACAGCAGCCAGATCTCCCGCACGCTCAATCGCCGGCCCCGACGTCGTTCGAAGCTCGCCGCCCATTTCCTCGGCAATAATTGCTGCAAGCGTTGTTTTCCCGAGCCCAGGAGGCCCGTAAAGCAACACATGGTCAAGCGCTTCCTCGCGCATTTTTGCTGCTTTTATAAAGACCGCTAAGTTCTTTTTGACGCTCTCTTGCCCAATATAATCACCAAGCGTTCTTGGGCGTATGCTTTGCTCAAACGTCTCCTCCACACCTTGCGTTTCCGCTGACACAATTCGCTCTTCCATTCACTATCCCTTCTTTCTCCACTAGCGCTTCAACAGAAGCTGGAGTGCTCGCTTAACATACGCATCCGTGTCCATCGTTTCCAACTCAAGTGTGGGCTTTACTTTCTTCAGTTCTTTCTCAACATAGCCTAGGGCACGAAGCGCTTCTAGGGCGTCTTCTAGAGAGTGATTGCTCTTCTTGACTTCGCTTGACGCCGTACCACTTGATTCGCCTTCGACGTTCGGCGCGAGCTCCAATTTGCCTTTAAGATCAAGAATAATCTGCCTCGCCGTCTTCTTTCCAACACCGGGGAAGCGCACAAGGAGCGCTTCATCTTCCTCTTCAATCGCTTGGATCACATCTTCCGGTTGCCCGGAAGCCAGAATCGCAAGTGCGCCCTTTGGCCCGATCCCCGAAACGCCCAATAACTTCTCAAAAAGCGTTCGTTCAGCAAAACTGGCAAACCCATACAGTCGTTGGGTATCTTCCCGCACATAATGATGGGTTTGGATCTGCACATCCTTCTCTTGCTCTGCTGTAAAGCGGTAAGGATTGGCACAATAGACTTGATAGCCAACGCCACCCACGTCAATGACGATAAAATCAGACTCAATTCTCTTCAGGGTTCCCCTCACGTAATCAATCAATACGACCTTCTCCTCTTTAACAGACCTCACCTAAAGGCGAACATTTATTTCTATGTTACCATACGAAGAAAAAACCGTCATCCTGAAAACAAATCACACGATTTTTAAAAACGCAACCATCTTTCATGTATAAAATTCTTTTAAATGGAGAGAACGACGACTAAGGAGTGTGATAAGATGAAGAAACTATTGACTGCATTAATGCCTTTACTGGTTCTAGCCCTTGTGGCCTGTGGTGGCGAGAATGATGTTGAGGAGGAGTCGGCCCCTGTTTCTGCAGAAACAAACGGAGAGACTGTTAACATTAAGGCGATGAATTGGGGATTCGATCAGGAAGAGTACAGTGTTCCTGCCGGTGATGTTACGATTACCCTTGAAAGCATCGAAGGAAACCATGGCATTACCATTGAAAACACCGACGTAGCGATCAACGGCGATGGCTCCTTTGACGCAACCCTCGAACCAGGGGAATACCAAATTCTCTGTAACGTCCATGGCAACGGTCACAACGAGATGAGCGCAACCCTTGTCGTGACTTAGTTTTTCAGAAAGTAGGCTGGAACTCAATCCGGCCTTTTTCTGATGAAAAAACCCCCTATTCCCTTGTGCTCTTCCACAAAAGAATGCATCCCCCACTACATCCCTTTAGTTTTCGTAGTGCTCTTCCATTAGCTCAAAGTTGTGGTAGACGTTTTGAACGTCATCGTTGTCCTCTAGCATGTCGATGAGCTTAATCATGTTTTCCGCATCTGCGCGAGCGAGTTCAGCATACGTTTGCGGCATCTGCGTCACTTCTGCATTCAAGAATGTGAACCCTTGCTCCTCAAGAGCGCTTTTTACGGATTCAAACTCATCCGGCGCTGTCATGACCTCAAATTCATTCTCGCTTGATTCAAGTTCGTCGGCTCCCGCTTCAATGACCGCAAGCATCAGTTCATCCTCGCTAATTCCTGCTTTTTCCCTGTCGAGGATCAAGAACCCTTTCCGCTCAAACAAAAAGGAAACGCAGCCATTCTCCCCTAAGTTGCCACCGTTTTTGTTAAACGCGAGCCTTACTTCCGCTGCCGAACGATTTTTATTATCGGTTAAGACTTCAACCATTACAGCAGCCCCGCCCGGTCCATATCCTTCATAGGTTAGTTCTTCGTAGGAAACGCCTTCCGTGTCTCCGCTTGCTTTTTTTATGGTACGATCTATATTATCATTTGGCATATTGGCGTCTTTCGCTTTGGCTATTGCTAACCGAAGCCTTGTGTTGGTGGTTGGATCATCGCCAGCGCTTCTCACTGCAGCAAAAATCTCTTTTGACAGTTTCGTGAAGATTTTTCCTTTTGCTGCGTCCTGACGTCCTTTTCGATGTTGAATGTTTTTCCACTTGGAATGTCCTGCCATACTTTTTCAGCCTCCTTATTTCCCACTATAGCATAGGAAGCGCTGTCCAGTTAATCGAAAACACAGTGGCTTACAACTAACACCAAAAGAACCCACCTGGGCAGGTGGGTTCCTAAAGAGCTTAGCGCGAACGCTCAAACGGACGCGAAGCGGCATCTCCTAAATCTTGCATCATTTCGGTGTAACTGGATTCTACTTCATCAAAATCCGCGCCAGAACGAAGGCTGTCGTCCATTTCCCTCATATAAGAGAACGTATCTTCATCTCCAGAGACTCTTACATGCTTGTCGTCGCCAGCAATCTCTTTCGCTTTCGCCTCAACTTTTTCCTGTACATCGTTGTTGTCGTTCTCCGACTGATACCCGACAGAGATGTCTTCATCGTGAATCAGGACACGCGCCTCTTCAACACCGTCTATTTTTTCAATTTCTTGTGTCATTTGTTGCACGCGCTCCCCGTCATAATTACGGTTATAATTCATGCCAGCACGGCCTGCAACATCCGAACGCTCGGCACCGTGGTTCCCGTCACGATCTGAACGGTTGACATTATTGCTGTTAAAGTTCATACCACCACGGTTGTCACGATTTTCGGAACGATTGGCAATTCCGTTCTTGTCGACCATCCCTGGACGGTTGTTTCCTGTTACTCCCCGTTCAGTCATCCCCCGGTTTTCTTGTTGCGCCCCAAATTTTTGACGACCTTTATAATCTTGGGCTCGGTTGCCATTCATCATGTTATCGTTGTTTGTATGGCCGCTGTTTTGATGATTCATCCCGTTGAAACGATTTGAATGACGATCCCCGTACATGTTGTTGCCATCCGGTGTCATCATGTCAGTGGCTGCACCTTGGCCATTTCTATACGATTGGTTCACATTTTCACCACGTGAATTGGCGTTCATATCCGTTGCGTCGTTGTTTCCGCAACCAGTCAAACCACCAAGCATAACTGTTGCACAAATGAGTGATAAAGCTGTTTTTTTCATTTGAATCCCCCTTTCGGTCATAGTTTGCACCGCAAAAAGGGGTTTAACCTGTTAGTTCTTGGCTCGCAGCCCAGTAGCAAAAAGCGAAAAGCGCAGGCGCCCTGCTTACGAGCGACAAGTTCTGGAGCGACGTCAGCATCAAACCCGGTTTTGGCTTGATCTGGCGGCGTGAAGAAACCTCGAGCGAGTGGGCGCCGCAGCTAGACAATCCGAAAAGTGCAGGCGGTTTGGTGAGAAGCGCGAATTTTGGAAGGCCTGGACTAGAAATCCCGGGTTTGAATGTCGTTGTCAGGTCGAAAAATCTCGACGCTTCTTCCCGCCGGAACAGAAATGCGGATAGACCGCTGTGTCTATCCGCCAATTAACGTGCTAATCGTTGTAGTCGTCGTCTTCTTTGTACGCATTTAAGTGCTCCAAGCCTTCATATTCCTGGGGAGCCTCCCTGAACATGCCATCTAAGTGTGGCACGGCAACAGAAGGGCGCTGTGTATTGCCCGGATTCACTCTGTTCGGTTCAATTTGCTGATTTCGTTGCCAGTTCTCAGGGTAGAACTGCGGATTGTATTGACCAGACTGCGTTTGCGTATAATAATTTGGCTGTGACATCTGGGTTGGCTCTGGTTGTGCGTAATGGTTTTGATGGGACATCTGCGTTGGCATCGGTTCTGCATAATGGTTTTGATGGGGCATCTGCGTTGGCATCGGTTGCGCATAGTGGTTTTGATGAGACATCTGCGTTGGCATAGGTTGTGCATAGTGGTTTTGATGGGACATCTGTGTTGGCATCGGTTGGCTATGAAGATTTTGCTGGGGCATGTTCATTGATCCTGGTTGCCCATAGAGGTTTTGCTGGTTCAGTTGTGTTTGCCCCGGTTGATCGTATAAATGTTGCTGGGGCATTTGTGTGTAAGAGTTTTCATACGGCTGCTGCATGGGGCTTGAATGCCCATAAACATTTTTTTTGGTTTCCTGCATGGACGGATTCGGAGGTGGCTGCGTCCATCCCTTTTGAGCATTCGTGTTGTTTGGCGGCTGTGTATACATTGAATGATAGCCAAAGGATTCCTGTTCATTGGTTTGAGGCCATGTGTGCGCTGCTTGAGACATCTGCTTCATCTGTTCTTCATACATTCCATAAAAGTCTTGATTGTCACCGTGAGAATCGTTTTTCTTTGGTTGAGACGTATGCTGCCACAGCTGCGTATATTGCTGATTTGGTTGATTGTACATAGGATTTGACTGATTCATATACGACGGAGCCGGAGAACTTGCGTGCAACGGTGCTGAAGACATTTGGTGTTTGCTTTGCTGATTGGTTTGCCCGCAGGGAGCGCACGGTGGTTTAGGTGGCAACGGCATCTTTGGTGGCGGCTCCGGCGCCATTTTCCCACTTTTTTGTTTTCCGCTATAGGGTTGATTAAGGTCTTTGCTTGGTTCGTGTTTTATAAAAGGCTTTGCTGGAGGTTTTGGTTCTGCTTTCTTTTTAGGTTCTGGTTTCTTTAGTTCTGGCTTTTTAGGCTCTGGCTTTTTGATTTCCTTTTTCTTTTCTTGTTTCGGCTTGTGCTCCTCCTTCTTTTTCTTCATTTCTGCTCGCACAGGGACGCCACCAGTTGGGACCTTCACCTTCATTCCCGGCATGAGCATCTCAGGACTGGACACCGCTGGATTTGAGGATTGAAGCTGGTCATAATCCACCTCGTATTTCTTAGCCAGCTTCCAAAGAGTATCTCCTTTTTGCACAATATGAATTTTCACGGGCATAACCCCTCCTTTATTGACACTTCTATTCGTATGCAACTCCTGGGCGTATTGACACCAAGTCGCAGAAATCGCTCCTTGTTTCACATTATGAGGTCAGGACTTGGCCTATACCGGTCGAACGCAAAAAAGGCCGTCCCTCATTATCGACATACGGAACAGCCCCTTTGTATTTAGACGTGTGTTAGCATACGCTCGAGTGCCAAACGAGCCTCAACTGCCACCTCTTCTTTTACTTTAATTTCGTACTGGTACTCTCCCTCGCGCAAAAGGTCCAGTGTCCAAGTCAAATGTTCCAGATCGATTCGGTTCATCGTTAAGCATGGACACATATTTTCATTTAATGAAACTATTCGTTTATCGCTATGCGTAAGTGCTAAGCGCTTGACCAGATTCATCTCCGTCCCAACCGCCCAGGAAGTTCCCGGAGGAGCTGCCTTGATGGTTTCAATGATGTGATGCGTGCTTCCCGCTTCATCCGCTGCTTGCACCACGTCATACGGACATTCAGGGTGAACAATCACCTGCGTCTGCGGTTCTTTCTCACGCAGCTCTTGGATTTGTCCTACCGTAAACTTCTCATGCACTGAGCAGTGTCCCTTCCACAAGATCACTCTTATATGATCAGGACTGGTCCCCTCCTCAAGCTCCAGACGATGACTAATTGGGTCCCAAACCGCCATTTCCCTCAGGGAGATCCCTAACTTCGCCGCCGTATTTCTCCCCAGATGCTGATCCGGCAAAAATAACAGCCGCTCTTTCTGAGTCAGAGCCCATTGAATCATTTGAGCGGCGTTGGACGAAGTCACGCACGCTCCTCCATGCCGACCACAGAATGCTTTGATCGCAGCCGTGCTGTTGACATATGTTAACGGTAGAATCGTATCCCCAAATAAGTCCGTAAGCTCCTCCCACGCTCGGTTCGTCTGAGAGATACTCGCCATATCCGCCATCGAGCACCCCGCCTGCAAATCCGGCAGCATCACTCGTTGAGAAGATGTCGTCAGCATATCCGCCGTTTCGGCCATAAAATGGACTCCGCAAAACACGATAAAGGAAGCTGTGTTTTGCTCGCACATCTGCGCAAGCTGCAAGGAATCCCCGGTAAAGTCGGCAAATTGAATCACGTCCTCCCGTTGGTAATGATGACCAGGAATGAGGAGGTCCGAACCAAAATGCGCTTTCGTTTTCTGAATGCGCGCCATTTTTTCGTTAGACGTCATTTGTCGGTATTCTTTTGGCAAACGGTTTAACTGCGCGGTTACCATGAGATCGCCTCCTTTTGTACGAGCATGCTAAAATCAAGCGCCTTTGTGGAGTGTGTGAGAAACCCAAGCGAGATATAATCGACACTCGTTCCTGCGTAGTCTGGTAATGTTGCCATAGTCATTCCACCTGATGCCTCCGTGACAATAGGAGAGGGGACAAGCGACCGGTATTGTTTCACCTCATCGGGAGAAGCGTTGTCGAACATAATGACATCCACCCCGACTTCTACCGCCTCTATGACTTCCGCTTCGTTTGTCGTCTCCACTTCGATTTTCATCATAGGGCCAAGCCCTGCCTTAATTCTCCTAACGGCCTCTGTAATCGACCCACAAGCGGCAATGTGATTTTCCTTAAGCATGATGGCATCATCAAGCCCCCTTCTATGGTTGAAGCCTCCTCCAGCGCGTACCGCTTCTTTTTCAAACATGCGCAACCCAGGCGTTGTTTTTCGCGTATCACAAAGACGGATTGCTTCATCAGCCAATGCTTCCACCGCTGAATTCGTCATCGTTGCGATTCCACTCATGCGCTGCAGCAGGTTCAACAATACGCGTTCTCCCGAAAGAATGGAATGGGCTGGGCCGGTTATCGTGGCGATTCGTTCTTTCGGAAAAACTTTCTGCCCATCGTCTATTAGTGCATTCACCTCAACACGAGGATCAAGCAGGGAATACAGACGCTCCAAGACCACGCGTCCTGCAAACACGCCAGGCTGCTTGGCAATAATACTTGCAGTGACTTCTTCCCCCTGAAAGATCGCCTCCCCCGTGGCATCGCCACTGCCTATATCTTCTGACAAAAATGCCTTCAGCTGCTCATTAAGCAAGATGCCATTCATTACACGCTCTCCTTTACTTTTTCATAAGTTACATACGGTTGATCGTTTTTTTGAAAACAAACAAACGCCTGCTTCCAGCTTTCATCGCTTGCCGGGGAATCCGACCGGTAATGCCCCCCTCGAGACTCCGAACGCAGAGCGGCTGCCCTCGTCACTAAACGGGCCAGTGTGTATAGATGTTCATTTTCTTTTCGTTTGCGTGTGATTGAAGGTCCTTTCAATAACGGCCACTTTTGAAAAGAAGACAACCATTCCTCCATCATTGCAAGCCCCTGCCTGCTCCTTTCAATTCCGACAAACGTTGTCATTCTGGTTCTTATCTCCCTTGGCGAAGGAAGTTCATGTGAAAGAAAAGACGGGAGGCCGCTTGAAACTAAAGGGAGAGCGGAACGCCCTGGCCTACAAGCAATATGCTCAGCTGCTTTCTGAGCAAAAGTAAGACCTTCGAGGAGCGAGTTGCTCGCCAGCCGATTGGCCCCATGTACACCTGTACAAGCAGTCTCGCCGATGGCATATAATCCGTCTACACTTGTCCGTCCACAGGCATCCGTCCAAACCCCGCCACAAAAGAAATGCGCCCCAGGTACTACAGGAATGAGCGTTGTCTTTGGGTTAATGGATGCTCTCAAGCAGAAAGCCGCGAGCGTGGGAAAGCGTTCCGAAAACTGCCGCAAATGGCGCACATCTAAATAAGGCTGCTCCCCTGACAACAGCGTTTGATGCAAAACGCGAGCAACTACATCACGCCCTTCCAGCTCTCCTTTAGGAAAGTCTTGAAGCAGACGCTCCCCGGCTTCATTAACGAGCCACGCCCCCTCCCCACGCACAGCTTCACTAATGAGTGAACCCGACTGATCTCCGAGAAGAGTTGGATGAAACTGAACAAATTCCAAATCCCTTAGCTCTGCACCGGCCTGCCATGCAAGCACGATTCCGTCCCCCGTTGCTTCCTTTACATTCGATGTTTCTTGATAAAGCTGTCCTGCTCCACCCGTAGCAAGCACTACCTCCCGGGCCGCGATGAAGCGTCTATCGGTTAAGACGCCCGCGATCCCTTGTGTGTCCCTTATCAACTCGATGACAAATTCGTTTTCGGCGATTTGCACATGATCGGAAAGCGAATGAAACAATGCGTCGACAATCGCTTTCCCTGTTTGGTCTTTATTCGCATGCAAAATGCGTCTCTCCCCATGAGCGCCTTCTTGGCCAAAGGCAAAGCCCTGCCCCTTTCTATCAAAAGGAACACCAAGCCTGGCGAGTTCCGTCATTAAATCTGGTGCCGCATCTGTCATCGTCTTCACACGGTCCAAAACATTGTGACCATGACCCGCCTGGATGGTGTCTAGTGCATGCTTCATAGGTGTATCCTTTTCCTGTATTGCCGCAGCTACCCCGCCTTGGGCGAGTGACGAGTTGCTTTCATTTGCATCTGACTTTGTGAGTAATATCACATGTCGGTATTCAGAGATGTGCAGCGCGGCCATCAAACCAGCCACACCCGTTCCAACAATGACAACCGGAAGCTCTCCTTCGGTATTTTCCATCGTCCCACCTACTTTACAGTTGTCTTGTCACCTAGTTTTACATAAAATAAAGAAAAAGACAACCGATTTTTGGAGGAGACTATTTTGATTTATATGGATTATAGCGCCACCACACCGCTGTCTGAGGAATGCCTTCACGTATATGGAGAAACCGCAAAGCTGGCCTTTGCCAATTCAAGCAGTGTCCATACAATGGGCCTTGAAGCTCAGACTGTTTTAGAAAAAACACGGAGCAACATGGCCGACCTGCTTGGGCGAAGCTCAGATGAACTTTACTTTACAGGTTCGGGCTCTGAAGCCAACTTTCTATCACTGGTTACACTTGCGAATGCTCATGCCAGGAAAGGCCTTCATATTCTTTCTACAAAAACGGAACACCCCTCAGTGCATGAGGCTCTGGACTATTTAAAAAATGAAAACTTTGAGGTCACCTATGTACCCGTCACTAAGGATGGTATCATTAGCAAGGAGGCTTTACTTGAAGCGATTCGACCAGATACCATTCTCGCAAGTTTCGCCCACGCATCAAGTGAGGTTGGCACCATTCAAGACTTGCACGTCCTTGGCAAGCTTTTGCAGGCCCGTGGTATACTACTTCATAGCGATTGCGTTCAAACCATAGGTAAAGTGCCAGTACCACTTGATATGTTATCGGCCGCAAGTTTCTCGGCCCACAAGCTGTATGCGCCTAAAGGACTCGGAGCTGCCTATATTTCAAATCGTGTGCACTGGTTTCCTTTTTACGCACATGCAAGCCATGAGTCACAGTTCCGTCCTGGAACGGTCGACGTCCCCGGGATTGCCGCTTTTGGGAAAGGCCTTTCAGATGCGCTTAAGACAGAGAAGGAGCAGATGAACACCCTTTGTACTTGGCGTAACAACGCTCTACACAGACTCTTGGGAAGTGGAAAATTTGCCCTTATTGGGCATCCCACCCGTCGTTTGCCGTTTCACATGGGCTTAAGGGTACTGAGGGGGAGTGGTCAACAGTTCATGCTAGAGTGTGATCGCCAAGGTCTTGCGATTGCTACAGGCTCTGCTTGCCGTGTCGGACAAACCGCCCCTTCGGAAGCATTGCTTGCACTTGGGCTCACATCAGAAGAGATTGACCAATATGTACGTATTACTTTCGGCACGCCCACGAGTGAGGCAGAAGTGATGGAAATGGTCGACATCTGTTTAAAAATTGTTAATGAATGAGGGATAGCAATGAACAAACCAAGCAAACTCCTAGCCGGGGAACGACGCGAGGCGATGGTCTCCTGGCTACGAGCATCGAATACCCCCATAACTGGAGGTGAGCTTGCCAAACGTGCAGGGGTGAGTCGTCAGGTCATCGTTCAAGACATGTCCATCTTAAAAGCAAAAGATGAACCAATCTTTGCGACGGCTCAAGGCTATATGTATTTACAGGCGCCTAAACGAGAGCGTATCTCACGCATTGTTGCCGTTAAACACCTACCGGCGGATACTCAAAGAGAGCTCTACCTTCTTGTTGATCATGGGGTTACGGTGAAGGACGTCATTGTTGAACACGCAATCTACGGTGAAATTACCGCCTCCCTGCATGTGTCCAACCGGCAAGAAGTAGATGCCTTTTGCGAAAGCGTAGCACGTACAAAAGCAAACCTGCTTTCTGAGTTGACGGAAGGGGTGCACCTCCACACGATCGAAGGAGACACAAGGGAACAGATTGAAGCAGCCCTCCTCGCCCTCAAAGAGGAACAAATTTTACTTGAAGACAACGAATAAGCGACGAGGAGTCGAACTCCCCGTCGCTTATTTTGGGATTAGACTGAATGATGATCAGTCACAATAGCCTGTCATCTATGTTCGGCGTTTCTATTTCCTTAAAGTCCTCCGCCTCTACCGAAGTGATAGGCGGAGGAGGTCACGCGGACCCGAACCGCTCATATTCAGCCATTGACACTCGTTTCCGTTTCCACGACCGACTGGCTGCTATAGCTGCTGTAGCTTCCAAGTACCTCCACTTGGCAACCAAGAGCCTTGAGTTCTGCCATCGCCCCGGGAACGAGCACATCATCCATACGCTGTTCGATATCGATTACAAAAAAGTAGTTTCCTAGTCCTGTTTTGGTTGGCCTTGATTCAATTTTTGACAAATTTAGCTTGCGCCAAGCAAAAGCCGAAAGCACTTGGTGCAAGGCCCCCGTGAAATCCGAAGGAAGGGTGATCATCAGCGTTGTTTTATCGCCGACATGGTAAGGGCCGGTGATATGCTCAGCGGCTTTGCTGTTGTTTCCGAGTACGACAAAGCGTGTACGGTTATAGTCATAATCGTGAATGTTTTCTTTTGCCGTATGCAAATGATACGTTTCAGCCGCTTGCTGATTGGCGATAGCACAAACCTGCTCTTCTGGATGAGCCTCAACCCATGCTGCCGCTGCCCCTGTAGAGCTCACGTATTCAATCTCAATCGTCGGGTACGTTTTTTGCAAGAAATCATGACATTGAGCAACGGCCTGTGGGTGGGAAAGTACTTTTTTGGGGACAAAATCCTTAGACGCATTCTTTTCAGAAACAAGCAGATGATGAGAGATGTCAATGGTCACACTCGCAAGAATCGGCATACGACGCTTATGAATTAAGTAATCGAGCGTCAAGTTCACCGACCCTTCAATGGCATTCTCCACTGGCACCACCGCATAATCGACAACATTTGCCCAAGCTTTATCCATTGCTTGAGGAATGGTTTGGAAGGGAAGCAGTTCCTCCCCGGGAAATAACAGCCTTGTTGCTCTTTCGGTAAATGTTCCTCTAGGTCCTAAATAGCCAACTCGTTTCAACGAACTACTTCCTTCCTTATGAGCCTGATCCAACAAGTTCTACTTTTTCAACGGCCTCCACATGCTCGACTTTCTCAAGCAATTCATGCAAGTCTATTTCACTTGGAGCTGTATCGACAGAGAGAGTAATGTGGGCCCTGCCCTGGAGCGGAATGGTCTGATTGATGGTCAGTATATTTGTGCCCGTGGCAGCTACGACTGAAAGCAGTGTAGAGAGCGTACCGGACCGATCGATTAAATTAATCGAAAGTGTGACAATTCGTTCTTTCGCCATCGCATGAAATGGGAAAATCCCGTCCTTATATTTATAAAACGCACTTCGACTTAAGCCAACCTCATGAACGGCTTCATTAATTTTGCGGATTTTTCCGGATTGCAACAACGCCTTTGCTTCGAGCGTTCGTTGCATGGCATCGGTCAACATATCTTCGCGTACAAGATAAAATTGCTTCCGAGACATACGTCGCCCCCTCTCGATGGACCATCTCTCTAGTCATCATTATAGGCTTAGAAAAAACGGATGTCCACCTTGGACGTGCAAAAAGAGCGATGGACCCTAAGCGAGGGTCCATCAGAACAGGAGAGGGATCTTAAAGCCGTCTCCTCTTTTAAAGTTAGTCCAGCTCCGGCGGGGAGAAGCTCGAGATTTTTCGCCCTGACAACGAAATCCAACACCGGGATTTCTTTTGTCAGGTCTCCAAAATTCTCACTTCTGACCAACCCGCCTGCGCCTTTTAGTCCAATCTAGCTCCAGCGGGGAGAAGCTCGAGATTTTTCGCCCTGACAACGAAATCCAACACCGGGATTTCTTTTGTCAGGTCTCCAAAATTCTCACTTCTGACCGACCCGCCTGCGCCTTTTAGTCCACAAATTCAAATTCATGGTTGAGGATGCGGATGGGGTCGCCGTCTTGAGCTCCGCGTTCGCGGAGGGCGGCGTCTACGCCCATATGGCGCATTTTGCGAGCGAAGCGGCGCACGGATTCATCGCGAGCAAAGTCGGTCATTTTAAAGACGCGCTCAAGCTCTGCCCCGGCAACTTCAAAGACCCCATCGTCGGCGCGTGTAATGATAAATGGCTCCACCGGTGTCTCGTGCCGATAGATGACGCGTGCTTCTTCGTCGGTCTCCTCATCGTACAGCGGGAACTCTGGAGCCTCTTCTAATGCATCAGCAATCGTCAGTAAGAGCTCACGAACCCCGTCCTTTGTGAGAGCGGAAATAGGATAAACGTTCACAGCGTCTCCGACCTCCTCCCGAAAACGGGCAAGGTTCTCTTTCGCATCCGGCATGTCCATTTTATTTGCGACAACAATTTGCTGCCGCTCAGTGAGGCGCATATTGTAGCGGGCGAGTTCATCGTTAATTTTCTTATAATCTTCCACAGGGTCCCGGCCTTCAAGCCCAGACATGTCCACGACATGGACGATAACGCGTGTCCGTTCAATGTGACGAAGGAACTGATGGCCAAGCCCAACGCCTTCATGGGCACCCTCGATCAACCCTGGTAAGTCGGCCATCACAAAGCTGCGGTTGTCACTCGTATCGACGACCCCTAAGTTAGGCGTAATCGTCGTGAAATGATAATCGGCAATTTTCGGCTTTGCGGCTGAAACAATGGAAAGAAGTGTAGATTTTCCTACGCTTGGAAAGCCGACAAGACCAACATCAGCCAGCACTTTCAGCTCAAGAACAATGTTGCGTTCCTGTCCCGGCTCCCCGTTTTCCGCGTGGTCTGGAGCAGGATTCACCGGCGTTGCAAAGCGGACATTGCCCCTTCCCCCTCGGCCGCCCTTGGCGACAACAGCTCGCTGGCCATGTTCGGTTAAATCAGCAAGAAGGGCACCCGTTTGTTCATCCATAACGGTGGTGCCCGGTGGAACTTTCACAACTAGGTCCGGAGAATTCTTTCCATGCATATTTTTCGACATTCCTTTTTCGCCCCGGGGCGCCTTAAAATGTCGGTTGTAGCGGAAATCCATCAGCGTACGTAACCCTTCCTCTACCTCAAGGATGACGCTTGCCCCGCGCCCCCCGTCGCCACCGGCCGGTCCACCGTTTGGGACATATTTTTCACGACGGTAGGCGACCATCCCATTCCCGCCGTCACCACCCTTGGCGTATACGGTCACTTTATCGACAAACATTCGTTTTTTCACCTCATATTTTCCACTACCACAGGAGTATCTGCTCCTACTCTTTACCGGTAGTCTCGCTCACTTTAGTGTATCACAAATCGTAAGGGAGCTGAAATGAAGCTTCCTTTTGTCATTTCGAAAAAAACTCTTTACAATCATGTGAACACTGTATATACTAAATTTTAGCAAGTCAAATTTTGAAGTGAAGAAAGGAGATGAACAACATGATGATGCCTATCCATCTATCCACCGATCGTCCTTTAGCTAAATACGCATCTCATTGTTCCCTTTTTTTCGCGAACGCTTCACTTTGACTTCACCAGTCATTGAATTCACGCCGCAGGGACAAAGAGTTCCTGTGGCTATTTTTAAAACCGCAGGGGACCCCTGCGGTTTTTTGTGCTTTCATACTGGAATATTTTTCAATTCAGAAAGGAGAGCTTATGAGATGCTAAAAAACATCAGAAGAGAACACCAAATTTTAATCGAACAGGTGCCAGGCTCTACCTGAAACAGCCACTCGGTTGAAAAGGAGGGAAAGTAAATCATGACGTTTCAGTTTATCTTTTTTACCATCACGATTAAAAAGCGCGCGTATACAGCATCTGAATTAGAGCAATTTCAGCGTGAGCAGGAGTACAAAGAACAGCTTGAAACCATCCGCAGCCACTATCATCGTTTGCCTTACTAATCTGCCGCAGTGATGATGCACTCTAACGCATAGGGGTAGGCATCAACGACTAGCTTGTGGCAGGATCTCAGCTAAGGCAAACAGAACACCGGCACGTGCGTGGGACGCACATGCCGGTGTTTTCGTAAAATCACTTTTTTGCTGCGAGGATTTCGTTTGCTGTACGCTCTCCTTGGTCAATACAATCGGGAAGACCGACGCCGTCGAACGCAGCCCCGCATAAATGCAGGCCAGGCAGCGCCGCCCTCACCTCTTCCTGAAGCTTTGCCAGTCGCTCACGATGACCAACTTTATACTGCGGCATTGAACTCGGCCATCTTGTAACCTGATAAAATTCTGGCTCCCCCTCTATCTCCATCATGGACTCAAGGTCAATGAGAACCTGCGCAACCATCTTTTCATCATCCTCAAAGACGATGTCGGAGTCATCCGGGCGGCCCACATAGCAGCGCAAAAGCGTGTATCCTGGCGGTGCGGTATGAGGCCACTTTTTATTTGTCCATGTACACGCCGTAATCGCTTCATCCCCACCTCGAGCGACAACAAAACCTGTTCCCTCGCGCTCATTTTTTACCGCTTCCTCTTTAAAGGCAAGAATGACCGTCGCTACCGACGTCGCATCCATGTCTTTTAACACATCGAAAATCGAATAGGAACGCAGCATCTTCGCCGTATGATGAGGAGGTGTTGTAACAATGCAGTCACTGAAGACCGCGTGCGTCCCGTCTTGGAACGTTAGCTCAAATCCGTCCGCACGTTTTTCGATCAACTCTACGGGTGTCTTTAAGCGAAGCGCCCCTTCCGCTAGCTGATTGGCAAGCGCATTAGCAAACGACTGCAGCCCTGTATTTACAGTTAAAAACATCCCATGCTTCTTCGTGCTCGGCTTGGACTCTCGTGTCGCTTGAAGACCTTTAATCAAGCTTCCGTACGTTTCCTCTAGTGTTAAATAGCTTGGAAACGTCGCTCTCATACTAAGTTCATAAATGTTGCCACCATAGATGCCGCCAAGAAGCGGCTCAATGAGGGAGGTAACCATCTCGTCCCCAAGACGTTCTCCAAAAAAATCGCCAAGGGAAATGTCTTCGTTGCGGGGAGTGACCCTGTCCATGTCGAGATCCTCGAGTGCTCTCTGTTTGCCTTTTTCTGAAATCAGTTCCGTTTTCTCAAACTGCTCAAGATCCGTTGGCACACCCATGACAGCACCTCCCGGGATCGGAAAGAGCTGCTCGTCTTTTAAAACAAAGGCCTGACCCGTTTCATTGCGAACAAGCGTATCAGAGAGACCGACTTCCCGGGCGAGTCGCCCCATACTCTCTTTCCGTTCGAGGAAAGAGTCGGGTCCTCCCTCCATCACAAAACCGTCTTTTTCATACGTCTTGATTTTGCCACCGACACGCTCGCTGGCTTCAAACACGTGGTACTCAACCAGACGCCCCTTTTCCTGGTTGGCTTTTTCCAGTTGGTAGGCTGCGGAGAGGCCGGTGATCCCTGCGCCAATGATGGCTACACGTTGCTGCTTCATTTGGCCTCAACCTTCTTTTCGACGACATTGGCAAGTGCCTCAAGAAATTCAGGCTTTGCGTTCGGCATTGGCGGGCGTAAATACTGTACCCCTAGTTCATCGGTCACGACTTTACATTCATAATCATTGTCATAAAGCACTTCCAAGTGCTCCGCGACAAAGCCGACCGGGCAGTACATAAACGCTTTGTAGCCGTGTTCGTTATATAAATCTCTCGTTAAGTCCTGAACGTCCGGTCCTAGCCAAGGATCGGGCGTGTTCCCCTCACTTTGCCAACCAATCGCATAATGAGGAATTTCCGCCTTTTTTGCAACCGACGCCGCCGTCTCTTTTAGCTGTTCGGGATACGGATCGCCGTTTGCAATAATTTTTTCCGGCAAACTGTGAGCCGAGAAAATAACGCATAGCTCGTCGGTCTGTTCAACTTTTTTTAACTCAGCTTGAATGCTCTTGACCCAGTATTCAATGAAGGCCGGCTCTGTGTACCAGCTTTCCACAGGGGAGATCGTCAGCCCACCTAGATTTTCTGCTTCATCAAGGGCTCGCTTGTTGTAGGACTTCACGCTGAATGTAGAGAAATGCGGCGCGAGAACAATGGAGACCGCCTCTTCAATCCCGTCTTCTTTCATTTGTTTTACCGCATCCTCAATGAACGGATCAATATGTTTAAGCCCAAGATACGGCGTAAATTCCGTGTCTGGAAAACGCTTGTTCAAAACCGATGCCAGTCCACCCGCCTGCTCCTTGGTGATTCTTGCGAGCGGGCTTATGCCGCCGATTGCTTCGTAGCGCCCGACCAAGTCGTCAAGCGCCTCCTGTGAAGGCTTGCGACCGCGGCGAATATGCGTGTAGTATGGTTCAATTTCTTCTTTCTTTCGTGGTGTGCCATACGCCATGACAAGTAATCCCATTCTTCTCTTTTGCATTGGTCTTAGTCAGTCCCTTTCTATGCTTGCTTTTTTTCACGTGAATACTCATGTATAAAAGCAGTGAGCCGTTTCAACGTCTCCGGCTTCACTTCTGGAAAAACACCGTGACCCAAATTAAAAATAAAATGGTTGGTCCTCATCCCTTGATCAAGAATTTCTTTGGCGTGCTCTTCTATCACTTGCCAAGGGGCAAGCAACACGGCAGGATCGAGATTGCCTTGAACCGTTCGTGAAATCCCAGCATCTCTAGCCTCTGAAATCGGTGTGCGCCAGTCCAGTCCAATTACATCAAGTGCCATCTCATTCCATTCCGGAAGCAAATGCCGTGTACCAACGCCATGCATAATAAGTGGGACACCTTCTGTGCGGACTTCCTCGACAATCCGAGACATCACTGGTTTAATAAACCGTCTGTAATCTTCGCGGTTCATCGTGCCGACCCAGGAATCAAAAAGCTGGATCGCTTGTGAGCCCGCTTGAATTTGTGCACGTATGTAGGCAATCGTCATATCCTCAAGCTTGTCCATTAAGAGAAACCATGCCTCTGGTTGCGCATACATGAACGCCTTTGTTTTGTGGTAGTTTTTCGATGGACCGCCTTCGATCATATAGCTGGCAAGTGTGAATGGTGCCCCGCCAAAACTGATGAGAGGAACAGAAAGCTGTGTCCTCAAAAGCTTGATCGTATCTAGTACATGGGCCACATCTTCTTCGGCGTTCAATGCTCCGAGTCGCTGTACATCCGCTTTGCTTTGAATAGGGTTATCAATCACAGGACCAACCCCTGCTTTGATTTCTACATCGACCCCAATGAAAGGAAGTGGTGTCATGATGTCCTTATACAGAATCGCCGCGTCATTGTTGTACTGATCGACTGGAAGCTTCGTTACGTATGCGCACAGTTCTGGATCGTGAGTGATTTCAAACAACGAATGGGTCTCCTTGATTTTTCGATACTCCGGCTGAGAACGCCCAGCCTGGCGCATGTACCAGACCGGCACATGGCTTTGTTCCTCTCCCCGACACGCTTTTAGGAACGTGTCATTAAATGCTTGACTCACGCTTACCCCGCCTTTCATTCTCTACGTACTCTCTACACCTGATCCGTTCTAAAAATATCCTTTACTATTTTACTTGATTCCACACATGAATTCATGAATTCTGCTTGCTTTCTCTTTTACTATAGTAACCGACCTCCTCCTTGTATACACCCCTCCTCTGATTGTCACGAAATCGATCGATCTTCAAAACGGTGAGTAGGATGTGGTTACAGAAAGGCTGAGGGAGAATTTGATAAGTCTTAATGTTTCAAGGAGTTAGGGTGTTCTTTCACTTGAGTGGTGTTGATGAGAAGACATCCAATTTGCATAATATCGCTCGTTTTAAGGAGCTGGAGGAGTGTTAAACGAAGAAATCCGAGAGGCTCTTACTATTGGCCCCTCGACTTATTGTTGTTTCGCTTTAGTAATCGTTCTTGCAATAGATTGCAAGATTTCTGTATCTGTAGCTTGAGCTCGCTCAAGACTGGAAAGTCGGGCGTTTGTTTCTAGCTGTGCAGTCTCTAAGTTCCCTACACGCCGGCTCATAATGGTTTGCTCTTCTCTCATGGCAGCTAGTTCTTCTCTCATAGCGCTTTGCCCTTTTTTCAAGCTGGTGATGTCTGCTTTCATCTCTGTTTGCTCTTTCTTCATCTCTGTTTGCTCTCGCTTCATTTCACGCATTTCTGTTTTGAACTCTGCTTGCTCTTTTTTTATGCCGCCGATTTCCGTTCTAAGCTCGTCAAAATTGTTCATCATCGTTTTACGCATATCTGTGACAAGTTCAAATAACTGCCTAAAATCATGATTTGCATCGCTCATACCCCATCGTTCCTCCCTTCGTTTTGTCCATTATATCATCACCATTTTAGATCTGCATACGTTTTTTGCTCTCGTTCCAGGGTGATTCTGAACGGGAGAGGAAGCGAATAGAAGTACGGCTGTCCATTAACTACGGATGAAACACTGAATTCCCAGCGCAGCAACTACTTACCAGCTGGACGATACCGTCGAGGCACGCACCCTATAAAACATGTGCTTCCACTCGCGAATACCGAAAAGCGCAGGCAGGTTGCCGAGAAGCGAGGATTTTGGAAAGGCCTGCACTAGAAACCCTGATCTTGGGTTTCGGGGCAGGACTGAGAAATCCCGAGCTTCTACTCGCTGCAGCTAGACAAAAAAAGCCCCGGAGCAAAGCTGGGGCTTAAAATGAAAAGGAGAAGGAAGGATCTAGCGCAGCCGACGCTTCGCCCTCTATTTTCGCTACCGGGTCGTAAGGAACCACCTCGTAACTAGGGATGGAGAAGGGATTGATTCTTCCTTGTGAGAAATGAGGCTCAGTTAAGTTGGAAGCAACTAGCTCACGCTCCCCGTCTTCTTCGACTTCATAGACGTGATATTCAATTCGCTCATCCTCAAAACCTTTCCATGTTAATTCAACGCTGAGCAGGCCTTGTCCTCCTATGGAGTACGTTGCTTCAAAATCCTCAATCTCCTCCATGGCAATTGGCGGAGCGAGATCCTGAGTCCCTTCTGGCTGACTGAAGGCCACTTGCTGCATCTCGCTCGGCAATGTGTTAACCATCGACTTAAACAACGCCGTCGGGTAGGCACTTCCGCCGTGCAAATACTGGTCCTGCGTCGTTTGGTCATAGCCCATCCAGACCGTACCAATTACATCAGGGGTGTAGCCGACGAACCAAGCATCACTGTTGGCACCTTCAACTTGATCGTAATTTTGCGTTCCTGTTTTTCCGGCGATGACTGAAGAGGTTGCAGGACCGCCGCTCCCCGTTCCTTCTTTGACTGCCGACTCAAGCATACGTGTCATCGACCAAGCGGTTTGCTTTGAGAGCACCTCGGTCTGGATCGGGGAGGCCCCGCCAATTCGTCTATCGTTGCGATCATAAATGTCCTGAATCACATAAGGCTCGACCATTCGCCCTTCCTCGGCAAAGGCGCGATACGATTTCGTCATCTCATAAGGCGTTACACCTTCACTCAATCCGCCCAAGGCAAGCGACAAACCTCGATCCGGAAGCTCGAAGCCAAATTCCGAAAGCTGGGCAAGGGATTGTTCCACGCCCATTTCATTGAGCAACCACACGGCAGGAGCATTAGCGGACACTTCTATCGCATCATATAAAGTCATTTCTCCCGCGTATTCGCCTGTTACGTTTTTAGGGATCCAGTCCTCCCCGTACTGCAAAAGCTCATCTCGTAGCATCGAATACGGCTGATACTGGCCATCTTCCAGTGCTGGGGCATAGACAGACAGCGGTTTAAACGTAGAACCGGGCGAGCGCTTTACATTGACACGGTTCAACCCACGACGCACATAGTCCCGCCCGCCTTGAGCGGCGATAATGCCCCCGCTCTCGGCATTCATGAACATCATCGAAGCCTGGGCGTCCTTGCTGCCTTCTGGAAAGTAGTCCTCATTTTGTAGCGCCTCATAGGTACTGCGCTGCATCTCCCTGTTGATCGGCACAACGATGCGATACCCCCCGGTCAACAGCTCTTCTTGGCTAATATTGTAGCGCTCCTCTGCTTCATCCATCACCATGTCAATATAGGTATAAAGCGACTCGTCTTCGGTCATTTCCTGCCGATCGGTCGCGATCACTCTTCCCTTATATGAAGAGGATTCGTCCGCGCTAATGAACCCTTGCTGCTCCATAACGGTTAAGATTAAGTCACGTCGTTCCTTGCTCCGCTCTTTGTCTTCAAAAGGCGAATAATAACTTGGCGCATTGACAACACCCGCCAACACTGCCCCTTCGTCAACGGTTAATTCACTAGCAGATTTATTAAAATATAGTTTCGATGCAGCCTCAATGCCGTACGCACCGTGACCGAAATAGACTTGATTTAAGTACATTTGTAAGATTTCATCTTTGCTATAACGACGCTCTAAGTTCATCGCAATTAACACTTCGTTCGTTTTTCTGAGCCAGGCTTTTTCATTCGATAAGAAAACGTTCTTGGCTAGCTGCTGTGTGATTGTGCTTCCGCCCTCGACCTTGGCTCCTGCTAAAATATCGCGGTACAGCGCCCGACCAATCGCGCGAAAATCAATGCCCTGATGCTCATAAAAGCGTGAATCCTCAATCGCTACAAAGGCGTTCTGCACATGCTCTGGCACCTCACTTATGGGGATGACCTGACGATTTTCCATGTATAAGTCGGTGATGACCTCGCCTTCTTGATCCACAAGAACGCTCGAATTGTTCATGACGAGCTTTTCCTCATCTATTTGATAATGACCCGCTAAAATGACAACCGCAAAAATAAGAAAAGCACTCACAAGCAAGCCACAAGCCACACCGCCAGCAATCGCTATTTTCTTAATCATCGCACCACCTCCTTATGTACAGAACAGCTTTAACAGATACTTACCAGCCCAACGCAAGTTCTAGAGCCGTTGTTGCGCCTCCGTCCATTGCCATTCGTTATTCAGACACATCCCAGATATACGGTGCTTTCACGATCCTACTAATCAACGAGCCCCTTCCGATGCGCATAGATCGCAATTTGCGTTCGATCTTCCAGGTCTAACTTCTGTAAGATGTTGCTGACATGTGTTTTCACTGTCTTAATGCCAATGTATAGCGTCTCGCCGATCTCTGAGTTGCTTTTACCGTCTCCGATAAGCTGAAGAACATCAAGCTCACGGGGCGTTAAACGGTCATGCAAAACAGGATCCTTTGTTTGTCGCATGCGAGCCATCATTTTATTCGTGACCTTGGATTCGAGTACTGCTTCTCCACTGTTCGCTGCTCGAATGGCTTCAACAATCACATGAGCAGGCGAGGTTTTGAGCAAATAGCTAAACGCCCCTGCCTCAATCACGGGGTAGACCTTCTCGTCCTCAATGTAGCTTGTGAGCACAATGATTTTTGTTTTCGGCAAAACTTCCATGATCGCAGCAGTGGCGGCGATGCCGTCCATTTTTTCCATCACGAGGTCCATTAAAATCACGTTAGGTTTAAGCTCTTTCGCTCGTTGAATGCCTTCTTCCCCATTCGCAGCCTGTCCCACCACCTCTAAATCTGACTGCGTGGACAAGTAGGCGCTTAATCCTAGTCTTACCATTTCATGGTCATCTATGAGCAGCACTCGAATCAACATCGTTCCCCTCCCATGCCACCGGAATTTTCGCTTCAATTTGCGTGCCTTTCGTCGGTGCGGAATTAATTTGTACCGTCCCCCCAAACTCATGAATCCGTTCACGCATCGTTTGCAAACCATAAGAACCCGCCTCCACTTTTTTCAATTCAAAGCCTGTTCCATCATCGACAATGCGAAGACGCCACTGCTGATGAAGCTGTAGCAGCTGAAATTCTACGGTGGAAGCTTTGGCATGGCGGAGGATGTTCGAGAATGCCTCCTGAATAAAGCGAAAAAGCTGGTCTTCTAGAGCTGGGGGCAAGGAGATCGACCCTTCAATATCTTGAATGATTTGGATCGTTTGCTTTTGCTCAAGCTCGTTAAATAGCTGCTCCAACCCTTGCTCCAGGCTTTTGCCTTCAAGTTGGGCAGGACGAAGATGGAGCAAAAGGGCCCGCATTTCCGCTTGGGCGTCGCCTGCCATTTTCTCAACGAGCATCATTTGACGATACGACTCTGTGCCTGTGAGTGTTTCCTTCATTGCCGCGGCCATCATCGAGATTGCGAACAGCTGCTGACTAACGGCATCATGTAAGTCGCGGGCGAGCCGCTGACGTTCTTCGGTGACAGCTGCTTTTTTTACGCTTTGTTCCATCGAGGCATTCTTCACAGACAGGCGTTGCAAGGAAGCGACTTTTTCTTCCATCTGTGCGCTCATCGCATTAAGACGCTCGGCCAGCTCTGTAAGCTCATCGTCTCCCTCCACCTCTATGCGGTGGTTGAACGAACCACGTTCGTAAAGCATGACGCCGTGAACGAGCGTCTCAATGCGACGCTTGAGAGGATCGGCGAGTAGAAACCCGCCCACTGCTCCGCTTAAAAGGACAGCGATCAACAGCCAGACGAGAACTGGCAAACCGCCTAACCTGATTTGAATGAGCAGGAGCAATCCTTGCTCGTGATTGTACGTCAAAAGGATCGAGAGCACAATGGCGATGATAAAGCAAAGCAACATCGAATAGCGGACAAACTGCCACTGAAGTCTGGCAAGCTGCTTCTTCATAGCTCTTTCACCTTTACATCGCCGGCTAGCGTAGCCATAACAACCTTGACGCGACGGCGCTTTTCTTTGAAGCCTCTTGTCTCAATGCTCACTTGCTGGTTAAAGCCAGTCTGCTTTTCCTTGAATAAGGTTACATCCCCAAGGACACTGCCCGCTTGAACCGACACAGGGAGGTCCGCTGGTACATAGAGAGTAATCGAACCGATCCCTACCTGAAACACAATGACCGTCTCTCCTTCTGGGACAATCGCCTTCGATAAATCCATTCGTACTTCGCCAATGCCGTTCCAGACGGTCATGTCATGCAAATCAAACGTTCCACTTGTGTAACGGACATCGCCAATAAACTGCCTTCTCATTGAAAGAGACGTTCGAATCCGTGTTGACTCAGATCGATTCCGGGTCTTTTCCTCTCTATATGTTGTGCGGGGAGTTTCGGTTCCATCTTCACCTCGTGCTCGTTTCTTCCGCCGCTTCCAACGCTCTTCTTTTGGATTTCTCTCGTCCTTTTGGCGAACAAGGCGAAGCCCGAAATAGATACAAAGGACTGCAAAAAGTACGCCAAGAAAATTCACATGTAAGATATGATCAAAGAGAATCACGACCCCGACACCAGCAAAGACCAGCGCCAAAAAGCGCCTTCCTCCCCGGTAGAAGTAGAGACCCAATCCTAAAAAGAGCAGGGGAGCAACAACGAACCCTGCAACGCCGACAAAGACCGAAAGAAAAATTGATAGCCCGATCACAAGGACGATCATTCCAAGGAAAGATTTAATGTTCACGATGCTGCCCCTCCCTTTTGCTTACTTGATGATGACATCGCCGGAGATCGTCTGAATATCGACCATTTCGTCCCCCGAAAACGCTTCGCGATTTACAACAAGTACATCTCCCGAGGTCGAACTGGTCCGTAAATCTCCATAAGGTTTCGGAATTGTCACCATAACATCCCCTGACGTTGTATTCACTCTCAGTTGCTCGTTCTCTTCTGCATAGGAGACGTAGCCATCCCCTGAAACCGTGGAGAGAGTTAGAGCTCCTGAGAATCTCTCCAACGCAATATCCCCAGAGGTTGACTCTGCCCTCGTCTCTCCTCCTTCGTGCCCAGTGAGAAGAAGATCCCCGGACACACTTGTGACCTCTGCTAGCTCGCTCTGGACCCTATCAACGGCGATATCACCAGACGTTGAATGTATCCCTAGCTGACGAAGGCTCAGACCACTGATACTTATATCACCTGAATCCGTTTCTACACGCAGTTCCTCAGTGTATTCCTCCGGCACATAAACGTCGAGCGTTTCCTGCTCCCAATTAAAAAGAAACAGTCCAAACGAGTGCTCACTCTGCACCTCTAGCTCGAGCGTATCGCCGTTCAGCCGTGAAGTGATGGCTCCACGATCATGATTGACGAGCTCCGCAGATAGATTTGCTCCTGGTGAAGACAGAAGTCTGACATCAATATTTGTGCTTGCAACAATTACTTTATCAACGCCCTCTAGCTGACTCTCCGCCTTCGCGAGGCCTGCGGGATCCTCACGAAAGAATGACATCGATGCAAGGATGAGTAACACAAGAACCCCAAGGGCGATCAGCCCCACTCCCCCTACTTTCCTCAAGCGGTCCGCACTTCCTTTCTACTAGAAAATATATAGAAAATCCCCTTTGGTTACAAGCGTGGAACCGAGTGAAAAACCAGACCCGTGGCTTAGGCCTGATTCAACGCTTAAGCTAGGCGTTTCTCTTTTGCTTAAGCTGCTTATATTCTTCTTCAATGTCAGCATCCATTAACCTGGCATCGTCCCGGGCGTGTACCGGATAATCTCGTTCTTGAATGCGTGCGCACACTTCAGGAAAATGATCTTCAATTTCAAATGACGATTTGACACCTTCAGCTGGTTTAGCTTCCGACTTGCTTCATTGACCTGTACTCTTAGCTCTATATCGAGCTTCTTATCCCGCAATTCGCGATATTTTACATCTAAAAGAGCCTGCTCTTCTTTTTCCACCTGCAAACACGTTGTGTTACACTCACTATGATTCCTCCTCAAAAATACTCTTTATTTTCTCATCATTCGGTCGTACTCTTCATCAATTACGTCGTAACGTCTCGACGGCTTGTGAGGCGTCGTTCGCTCGTATGAATGATTGTACGGGCCGTCTTCTGTGCTCTTTTTCTTAATGAGCGAATACCCAGCATAGATCATCAAGCCACCGATGAGCAGCGTGATCATTGCGCCAAAGCCACCAAAAGCGATCAATCCTCCGAGAACAAAGAGGACAACCGCAGAAAGAGTGAATGTCCCTTCCCGTTGGTACATCGTAAAGCTCCAGTAAACGAGAGCAGCGCCTGCGACAAGGCCAAGCAGTCCACCAAGATGGATGCCCATGAATCCAAGAACAATGCTTAGCCCTAGAACGAGAACCATCGCGCCGATGACAATGCTAAACGCTTTTTTCATATTCATATCTCCTTCCGTTGTTCATACTCTTAGTATAGGGAAAGGACAGGCGATGCGCACCGCTCCAGGGAACGGTCTTCTCTCAGACCGGAGACGGAGACGGACTTCCGTCTTTAGAAATGACAAAAGATTGAACGCGTCCCTCACGTGAACAAAGATTTTCTCAGCTGCCCTTCGCCTAAAGAGTGAGACATGCTAAAATGAATAGGAGTTTTGCTCTTTGTCTATGAATGATTAAAGAAACCATTCATTGCGCATTAGAAAAGCGCTTACATAAATTGCGTTAGGAGGGGTCCCTATGGAAGAGCTTTCATACGGCCTGGCATTTGCGGCGGGTCTGGTCTCATTCTTTTCTCCTTGTATCTTTCCACTTATGCCCGCTTATTTATCACAATTAACGGGGACGTCAGTCTCAGCGGGAGCTGTTCTCGCCTCTAGAGGTGTGATTGTTTCTCGCAGTCTAGGCTTTGTTGCTGGATTCACCGTCATCTTTGTGTTACTCGGTGCGTCCTCCACCTTCATCGGTCAGCTTTTTTGGGAGTATCGACGATTATTTGAGCAAATCGGAGGCATCATCATCGTTCTTTTTGGCTTGCAAATGGCAAGGGTGATTTCCATTCGCGCACTGCTCAGTGAAAAGCGCTTCAAAGAGCCTAAGCCAAGCCAGTCCGCCAGCTTCTCTCGTTCTCTCCTCCTTGGCTTCTTGTTTGGAACAGGCTGGTCTCCGTGCATCGGTCTCGTTCTTTCTTCCATCCTTTTCCTAGCTAGTCAAAGCGGGCAAATGTGGAACGGGATGTTTATGTTGTTTGTTTACTCCATAGGACTGGGGATTCCTTTCTTACTCGTCGCTTTGCTTTGGAGCAAGTCGCTACATAAGATTAGGCGTATCCATCGCTGGCTACCTCTGATTCAACAAGTAAGCGGCATTCTCATGATCATCCTCGGCGTGATGCTGTTTACAGGTGCCTTTAGCACACTTGCTGCTTATTTCGCCCGTTTTGCTCCAATGAGCTTTTGACAATGGAAAAGCGCAGGCGGGTTGGTCAGGAGCGAGAATTTTGGAAGGCCTGACAAAAGAAATCCGACCTTCGATTTCGTTGTCAGGCCTGAAAAATCTCGGCGCTTCTACCCGCCGGAGCTAGACAAGAAAGAGCCAGGCTCAAAGCCGGCTCTTTCTTTTACTCACCCCGCGTCTATTGAAGTTTTTCGTGAGGCTTCTTGCTTCCACTCCAAAGTATCCATCCAACATTGCCACCGTCTGCGAATAGGATTCTCAACGTTTCTCGTGCTCTCAACCTAAGCTCGTTCCTTTTAAGCAGGCAAGGCCGCAAGCCAGCGCATCCTGTAAGCGTTCATTGCCGTTTCTTCTAACAATTCGAGCAGGCGATGATTGGCTGCTGCACCAAAGATCGCGCCAAAGCCAGGAATGAGCTGTAAAATCTTGGCCAAATCGAGAAAGTCGCGGTAGTTAATTTGAAGGGAGCGCCAGTCAAGCTCTAGCGCGGCACTTTGCTCCTCAGGCAGTGCGGCTCGCTCGACCTCCCACTGGTCGATGCGGGCAAGAACGCGGTCTCTATGCTCTCCTTCTGAGAAAGCAAGTTGAAACACAAGGAGAATGAAGAGGCGTTCGCGGTAATCGCTGACGTCGTAGCCGTAGGCCGTTGCCGTCTCAAACAAAGCTTTCATCTTGATCGAGATGAGCAGCGGAAAATCGGTCATCCCGATAAGAACACCCCCCGCCCCCGTGCCGATACCTTCCGCAACAGCCGTATGGTGATAGAGGCGAAAAATTCTGCGTACCTCTTCCTCCCTTTCTTTTAAGGAGCGGCCCTCTTCCGGCAGCTTCCTCGCTGTATACACAGACCCTGTGATGGTTGCCTCTATCATCTTTTTGATTGTTTCCGTCACAAGCGCATGCCATTTTTCTGGAAGCATGCCGTTCCATTTCTTTTGCCAGCGTTTGGCTGTCCTTGTCGTCAGTGACGGCCGCTTTGTGAGCCGCCTGCGCCAGCGACGTACGTCCTCCGCCACTTCATGCTCATACACCATCATAACCGCCTCCTTCGTTACACTGTATTAACGAACGCGGCTATACTTGCCTTTTTTCCGATGAATGAGCGAGGTGCTGCCACTAAAGGCAAGCAGCCCGGTGAACACGAGCGTGACGACCGCGTACAACACAGGAGCAGTGAACACAACGATCACGCTAAAGACAAGCGCCAGCACAAACAGAAGTCGTAAGGCAATGAATGTTAGGGCCTGCTTTTGCCCAAGTGGCTCGATTGGGTAGAGATCCACCCACATGCTCGTTCGATAGTGGTACGACAGTGTCGACAGCTGCATCATCGTCATATGCGTGAACAAGACAGCAATCGCCACCTGCATCCAGCCAGCGGGTAAGAAATACAACAGAACCCCCCCAACAAGCATTAGTCGGAAATAAACGCCTAAATAATCATTGGCCCTGATGAATGAGCGAGCAAACAAATGGTGATACACCGTGCGCTTGTTGCCGCCAAGCACCGGAATCAACCACTGCAAATACCGGCGCTCACGCACTTTGTGACGGAGTGCAGGGACATCCGCAAAGACGTTGGCAATCCGGTAGAAAAACATCACCATGCTATTCTCAACCTCAATCAGACGTTCCCACTTTAACGAATGGCGCTTTGAAAACATACGCCAGTAGAACACATAGAGAAGGCCCATGCCAATAAGCATCAGCAAAAGAAGCCAAAATGGGCTATTTGAGAAAAGCAAATAAGCAAAAACAGCGTTTACTAGAAGACGCAACAGGATGTGAGAGATTCGGTCTCCGCTACCTGTTAAGCGCTGCTCCTCCCAGACGCAGTAGAGATTCCACGCTTTGACGATAAGAAGAAGAACGAGCGCCAGCCAAAACGTTGCCCCCTCTCCAATTCGCGCGGTGAACATTGGACCGGCCGAAAGCATAATTAAGACGATAAACCCACATTGCCAGATAAGCGAGTAGCGAATCGATTTCTGGAAATACTCGCCAAGATGGGCTTCATAAGGCAAGAGAAAGACAACATCCGCCTGCTTCACGAAGGTGCGCACTTTTCCCTGTGTTAAGCGCCAGGCAAACAGAGCCGTCAGCAGCTCGGCTACAGGAAAATTCGCAGGCATGTCCGCGATAAATTGCTGGTAGTAGACCGTTAAAAAGATAAAAAGAAAATAGACCGAGGCCACGAATCCACTATTTAAGATGAGTTTCAAATAGCCACGGGCCTCCTGCCAATAGCTTGAGCGACGTTCTGACCAAAGCGAAGCCCCGTTCATCATTGGAGCCCGCCCTTAGTCATCTCAATATAGATGTCATCAAGTGTGGCATTTGGCTGCTTAATTTGTGTGCGCATCTCTTCAAGCGTCCCTGTGAGCACAACCTTCCCTTGGTGCAGAATGACAAAGCGGTCACAGTACCGTTCCGCCGTTGCCAAAATATGCGTCGACATCAATACGGCCGCCCCACCTGCCTTCATGTCTGAGATTAAGTTCAAAAAGGATTGAATTCCGACAGGATCAAGCCCGACAATCGGCTCGTCGACTACATAGAGGGACGGTCTTGCGAGAAAGGCACTCATGATCATCACCTTTTGTCGCATTCCTTTGGAAAAGTGACTCGGGAACCACTTTTTCATTTTCACCATATTAAACTCTTTTAACAGTTCTTCTGCTCTCTCTTCAAAGACATCAGGCTCAATTCCATAGGCTACGCTTGTCAGCTCCAAGTGCTCCCACAGCGTCAGCTCATCATAGAGCACAGGGGTTTCCGGTATGTAGGCAAACGAACGCCGGTAGCTGTTGGCATCCTCGCTAAAAGAACGATCATTGATCGTCACTTGGCCTTTTTGCGCATCCATTAAACCGAGCACATGTTTGATCGTCGTACTCTTTCCCGCTCCATTCAAACCGATGAGTCCAACAATTTCTTTTTTCTTTACCGTAAATGAAACATTATGCAAAACGGGTTTCTTAGGCGAATACCCCCCCGTCAACTCCTTAATCGTTAATAAATCACTCATCAGCGATTCCTCCTCTCTGGACAGTTTATCAAAATGTCACCTGGTTTACACTTTTTACGGGCAACGTTCGTGCGACAATTTTCTCTCTGTCGTTGCATGCAACGAAAATAACGGGTAAGCTAGAACCATCAAGGAAAAGAGGTGACTCAAGTGGCCGAAGACTGTATTTTTTGTAAAATCGTAAGTGGAGATATCCCTTCCACGAAGATGTTTGAAAACGACCATGTGCTTGCCTTTTTTGACATTTCGCAAGTAACCAAAGGGCATACGCTTGTCATCCCAAAGGAGCACCATCGCGACTTATATGCACTTCCAAAGGATACGGCAAGTCAGTTGTTTGAAGTGGTTCCGGAGATTGCGTCAGCCTTAAAAGACGCATTTGAACCAGAGGGGATGAACATCCTGAACAATAATGGAGAGATTGCCGGGCAATCGGTCTTCCACTATCATCTGCATTTGCTTCCCCGTTACGGAGAGGGCGACGGGTACGGCGGCGTTTGGAAGGAGCATGGCTCCGAGTACTCTCAACAAGACTTTGACGGGATGGCAAGCCTTGTAAAAAGCAAGTTATAAGCTAATCGATTCGATTAGCTTATTATTTTTTAAAAATACTGGCACATTGCCCTCAGGTTTATGGTATGATTCTATATATAGAAACGCATTTTGTTTAAAGTGCTAAAGGATTGAGGAGAGAATCAACGATGAAGACGGTCTATAATTTTAACGCAGGTCCTGCCGCTCTTCCTACATACGCCCTAGAAAGAGCGCAAGAAGAAATGCTTAATTACAAAGAAAGCGGCATGTCCGTCATGGAGCTTAGTCACCGGAGCAGCACATACGAAGCTGTCCACAACCATGCAAAAGCACAGCTGCGTACGTTAATGGCGGTTCCCGACGATTATGAAATTCTGTTTTTGCAAGGCGGCGCGAGCCTGCAGTTCGCGATGCTCCCGCTGAACTTTCTAAGCGAAGAAAAGACGGCGAGTTATATATTGACGGGTTCTTGGTCGGAAAAAGCCTTGAAGGAAGCGAAGCTCATCGGTTCCACACATGTTGCGGCTAGTGGAAAAGAAAAGAATTATACGCGTATTCCTTCGACTAGTGAATTAACCTTTGCTGCCAACGAGGCGTACGTGCACCTCACATCCAACAACACGATTTTCGGTACTCAGTGGAAGGAGTTCCCAGACACGAGTTCCCCGCTGATCGCGGATATGTCGAGCGACATCCTTTCAAGAAAGGTTAACGTTCGTCAGTTTGCGATGATTTACGCGGGAGCGCAGAAGAATCTAGGTCCATCAGGCCTTACCGTTTCTATAATTCGTCACGATTTACTGGAACAAACGAGGTCCAATGTCCCTTCGATCCTTTCATATAACACGCATTCTGAGAGTAACTCCCTGTACAACACGCCCCCAACCTTTGCGATTTATATGCTCGGGCATGTGCTTGATTGGATGGCAAGCGTTGGCGGAATGGACGAGATTGAGCGTCGAAATGAAGAAAAAGCAGCGCTTATCTACAAAGCGATGGATGAGTCTAGCGGCTTCTATCACGGGCATGCACGCCCAGATTCCCGCTCTCGTATGAACATTACCTTCACACTGCCTACGAAGGAATTGACGGAGATGTTTCTTCACGAGGCGAGTGAAGCTGGGTTTGTTGGTCTTAACGGCCATCGTTCTGTTGGCGGTTGTCGCGCTTCTGCGTATAATGCCGTTCCTTACGAAGCCTGCGCGGCGCTACAAGCCTTTATGACAGATTTTCGAAAACGCAACTCTAACTGAAAGGAGTCCTAAAAATGGGGATAAAAGCTATATTCACTGGACTGGCAGCTGGAACGATCATTGCCGGAACTGCCGTGCTTCTGACCACTCCTCACTCCGGCAAATATGTGCGCCAGGCAAGCGTTACTACATACCAAACTAGCCGCCAAACGCTCAAGCAACTGTCCGCAGATGTGAAAGAGATTGGCAAGGAAGCAAAGAAAACGATTGAACTTAGCAAAAGCGTCGGCACGCAAACAGCCAAGGAACTAAAAACGAGCGTTGAAACCTGGAAAAACGAAGCCCAACCAAGTATTGAGGCGCTCAGCGGACACGTCAAATCCGCTCAAGATCAGGTCCATCATTTGAATGAATCACTAAAGAACTAACAGCATAAGAAGCCATAGGCTATGGCTTCTTCGAAAAACGAAAATTTAATTGAAAATTTCTTCTTTATTTTTAGTCAGAAAAAAGGCATAATGGAGAAGTAAAGTATTTAACGATAGTATTTGGGGAGACCTTAATGGGATGGAGGACAAAAAGATGGATCACTCGTTAAAAGAAACGCTTATCTTCAGCCAGAAGATGGCCCACCTAAGCAAGGCTTTGTGGAAATCCGTTGAGAAAGACTGGCAGCTTTGGATCAAACCTTTCAACCTCAACTTGAATGAGCATCATATCCTATGGATTGCCTTTCAACAGGATGGAGCTTCCGTATCCGACATTGCCAATTACGGCGTCATGCATGTGTCAACGGCCTTTAACTTTTCCAAGAAGCTGGCAGCCCGTGGTTTGTTAACCTTCTCCAAGAAAACGCACGACAAACGTAACACGTACGTTTGTTTAACAGAAGAAGGAGAGGAGCTGCTTTTAAAAACCTTTGAAACATTTAACGAGCAAACATTCAGCGTGTATGAGGCCGGACTTCCAATCCGTGATTTGTATGGAAGGTTCCCGGAATTCTCCGAACTGACCACCATGATTCGCCACATCTACGGAAATGAGTTTGTTGAGGGGTTCGAAACGCGGCTGCATGATTTTGAAGAGGGCATCACCGTGGAAGATGGGGAGCTCGTTTTCGAACCAAAAACGAAAATGCCCACACTTTTCTAGAAAGGCAAAAAGGCCTAGCAACAAAAATTCAGAGCAAGAAAAGGAGCACAGGTTCACTCCGTCTGTGCTTCGTTCTCTTGTCTTATTAAACTAAGTTCAATTTGATCCTCTAACAAGTCCATCGTTTCGACGCGAATGCCGTAGGGTTCCATCTCCTCAATATCTGTTACGCGTAAATCGACCATTTCCTCCCCGGGGTAGACATGGAGCCACCCTGGCAGTTCCCCGTAGTCTTGATACCACTGCAGTGCCCGGGAGGCCGATAATTGAAGAAAGCCAGCTCTTAAATCGTTTGCGTGAAGGCGTAAGTTGCCGTCTGCTAACACTTCTGGGTCAAAGGACATCCCTATTGAAATGGAACTTCCGAATACTTCCATTTTGCCCTCAAGAACGACTTCCTCCCCTTCTAGCTGTAGAGTAAAGAGATTGTCCTCTTCCTCATTTAAAACTTCTCGAAGCAGTGTATTCGCCTGAGCAGGAGTTACACTAAGCGCAAGCAATGCATCTTGCTCTGCCACTTCCTCATGCTCCGGTGCTCTCGTGTCATCAACGGCTCCAAAAAGGCGAAACCCTAGCACCACGAGTGTTGTTACCAGCACAAGCAAAAGTGCGAGCACGAGATAAAACCCTCTTTTATAGACCCCAGCGTTGGCACTAGTTCGCGTCTCTTTCACGTTTCTCACTCCCATCTTCTCCTCCATTTCATTCTACTCTTTCCTCGATTTCCTGTAAATTTATTTTATGCTCGCCTATCTTTTTAGAGGTTTTTTTGATAGAGTAAGGGAAAAGAATGGCGGATTGGAGGCGACTTCCTGTGATTATATTCATTATGATTTTCGGCATTTTCATTCTCTTTATTATAAATTCGATGATTGATTCCCTTTGCGTTAAGCGAGACATTCCTTCTGAAAAGCAACCTACCCTTTTTCGTTTTATGAACATCTGTACAACGTTGCTGTTGACCACCTCCTATGTCAACTATGTTCATTTTTAATTTGTCCACGTTCCCCCTCTAAAAAAACGCTACGCTCGCCAGAACCTAGCGAGCGTAGCGTTTATGTTTTTCGATTAGCACATCCAAGAGGCACCAATGATTACAAGCAAAATAAACAAAACAACGATCAGTGCAAATCCGCTTCCAGATCCTCCTGCAGCATAACTCATTTTCAAGTCCTCCTTCATCATTTTACATAGTTTTACGAACGTAACTACTTAGAGATGTCTGCCACCTACAACCAGGCTGCACCCACAATGACAAGTAGAATGAACAAAACAACAATTAGTGCAAAGTCCCCCTGGTATCCGTAAATACGAACACCTCCTCTGCGCTTTGTTACGATATCCTATGCATGAAATAAAATTGGGGGTACTAGGCAATTGCCCTAATTTGCCCACTTATCCACGTGATTGTTGCCCCTCTGCTTTTATGGTATAGTAGGTTTTATGTTACGGTAAATTGGGTAATCAACCCAATTGACCTAAAATCGTCAAGCATGAGTAGTGAGCTCAGTTTAACTATAGGAGTGTGCATATGAAAAAATATTTGCTGACAACCGTTACTTTGGCAAGCCTTACCGTCATTGCTGCATGCAACGGTGATGAAGGCTCTACCGATGATGCCTTGATTACAGTTGGCGACAACACAGAGATTACGCAACAAGAGCTCTTTGATGTGATGAAAACTTCAGAAAGCGGTCAACAAGAGGTAATTAGCCAGGTGTCTACAGCGCTTCTCCAGTTGGAAAGAGAAAATCATGACATTTCTGAAGAAGAGCTTGACGCAGAGTTTGAAGAATACAAAGCAAACGTACCTGGTGTAGAAAGCGATGAGGACTTGCTCAACGAGCTGGAAGATTTCCTAGCACCTATGGGGATTGAATCCGTTGAAGATTTTAAAAATGAATTAGTCGCACCGCAACTCGTGCTTGAAGAACTGCAGACCGAAGGGGTAGAAATTTCCGAAGAGGACAAGCAGGCGTACTATGAAGAAAACGAAGAAAACCTGGAACAAGTGGAAGCTCGTCATATTCTTGTAGAGGATGAAGAAACAGCGAATGAAGTTCTTGATCGCCTTAATGGTGGCGACGACTTTGCGGACCTTGTCGGCGAATATTCAATTGAAGAATCCGAAGACGGTCAACTTGGTTTCTTTGGACGCACCGGGCAAATGGACCCTGATTTTTCAGAGGCGGCCTTTGAACTTGAAGTTGGTGAAATCAGCGAACCCGTGGAATCAAGCTTCGGATGGCATATCATTGAAGTAACCGACCGCCTTGATTCGTATGAAGATTTTCAAGATCAAATCGAGCAGAACTTAATGCAGGAGCAATTACGCCCGTTCCCTGTAGTCATTGGCGAACTGATTCAGGAACACAACGTCGAATCATCGGATGAGTACTTCCAAGAAGTGATTGACGGGCTCGTCGACTCCGCAGAGCAAGCACAACAAGAGCCTGAAGAGGACGCTGAGGGGGAGACTCCAGCTGAAGAAGAAAGTGCTCCAGAAGAAGACCCCGAGGAAGAAGACGGAGCTTCTGGAGAGGACGAAGAATAGGGCACTGAAAAATCTCGAGCTTCTACCCGCCGGAGCTAGAAAAATCCTGAGGAATGCATTCCTCAGGATTTTTCTTCGCGTTTGGCACGCGCTTCCTCGATCCGCTTCATATAAACAGCGCCTTCTTGTTCGATCCACTGCTGCTCCTCCCCATTTTCTTCCTGCATTGTCCTAAGCCACATGTATCCACTGACGAAAACCCCAGCCATGACAATGTAAATCCACCAAGGGCCTGCTAAAAGCAGCGGGCCAAGCGGCGTTTGTGTAAAGAGAAAAACAACAATGAGGACAAGAAGTGCAATGACGGCAATAACGGAATTGACTTTGGTCGATTTCATTCAAAATCCCTCCTGCTAGAAATGGATAACACGGCTTGTACAGCATCTCTTGTAAAGTGTATGCCATCCACTTAGCAGGTAGAACATGTCTTATAGGTCTAATGGTCGCTCTTGAAAAGAAGGCTTATAAAAGCTGCGATTTTCAAGGGGCATGACACGCTCGGAAAATTCACCTGGCTCGACACGCTCAAGCGCGCGGTCCATCATATTGATTTTGGCGTCGACATTGTCAATTAAATGGAGCACTTCCGCCTCACGAATAACAGGAGCCTTAGGGGAACCCCATTCTCCCTTCCCGTGGTGACTTAGTACAAGATGCTGGATAATCAGCACCTCTTCCCCGTCAATTTCTAACTCTTTGGCCGCATCGGCAATCTCTGAAACGACAATGGAAATATGTCCAAGTAACTTGCCCTCAAGTGTATAGGATGTATCAATTGCACCTGAAAGCTCACGAACCTTGCCAAGGTCATGGAGGATAATTCCCGCATAAAGAAGGTCAGGGTCCAGAGAAGGGTAGAGCTGAACAAAATTTTTAGCGATTCGCAGCATGGACACAACATGGAAGGCGAGACCTGCCATAAATTCGTGATGGTTTTTCGTTGCTGCGGGTGATTCAAGGAATGCTTGTTGATGCTTCTTTAAAAGAAAGCGCGTAATTCGTTGAATCTTAGGATTGCGCATATCAAAGATGTATTGGTTGATTTCTTCAAGCATATCATTTGGTGCGAGTGGGGCCGAGCGGACGAAATCTCCTACCTTCATCCCATCCATTTGCGTTGTTGGGCGAATGCTAGCGACCTTCAACTGAAGACGACCGCGGTAATCAATCACATCTCCCGCTATATGTACGATCGTCTTGTTGGTAAACGTCGCTTCGTCCTCTGGTGAAATCCCCCAGAGCTTCGCTTCAATTTCCCCTGTATGATCCCCAAGCATGAGCGTTAAAAATGCCTTCGAATTGCTCGCAATTTGCTTGGTGGCTGTTTTTATCAGAAGATACCGTTCGACTTTATCCCCCACCCGATGATGTCGGATTCCTTTCCTCATGGTTTCACCTCTCGAGACAATTTCTTGCTTTTTAGTATAGCATAGAACACGCTTCCCTTGGTCTTCCGTACACAAAAAAAGAGCAAAGAGCAAGGTTGTCTTACTCCTGCTCTTCGCCAGGCTTCTCTTTCTTTTCTCTTTTTTTTCGTGTCTTTGGTGGCTCTTTGGTTTCCACTTCTTCTTTCGGGATCGTAATCGTAAATTTCACACCCTGCTCTGTATTCTCCACCTGCGCTTGCCCGTGATGCAAGTCGGCAATTTGCTTTACAATCGCCAGACCCAAGCCAAATTTCCCCTTATTCCCTTTGTAAAACGGGTTAAAAAGCTTGGTCAAGTCCGCGTCAATCGGCTCCCCTTTGTTTTCAACAATGATGTCATAGGAGGAAGTGTAATTGACTGCTCGTATCCACAACGTTTCCTGTGCATAGCGCAGGCCGTTTTCAACAAGGTTTTCAAGCAGGACTTCGAATTGCTCGATATCGGCCTCGATCTTGACTTCCGCCCCTTCTACGACAATGGTTACATCGTCTCGCTGGTAGCGAAAGCGCTCCTCGATTTGAAAAGCAAGCTGGCCAAACGGAAATTTCGTGAGGTTCAAGTTGTCGTCCTTCATTTGATCCAGCTTCGTGTAGTACAACATATCGATCACGCGACGCTCCATGCGGTTGGCTTCCTCGGTGATGACATCCATTGTCTGATTCAGGTTCTCTTTTGGTAAAACGCCATCTTTCACAGACTGAGCGTAGCTTTTTATCACCATAATCGGTGTCTTGAGCTCATGAGAAGCGTGTTGGATAAACGTCTTCTGAGCCCGGTCATAACTATTTAAATTCTGGCGCATGCGCTCAAACTGACCAGAAAGGCGTTCAAAGTCCTCATCCCCTTCCCACTTCAATGGCTCACGCCAATTTCGGTTGCCAATTTTCTCAAGGTGGTGGCCAAGGATCGCTAGTGGCTGCCGCAAATAATGCTTCAACCAGATTGCCGGTAACAGACTTAAACCGCTCGTAAGCAAAAGCAAATAAAGCAGCCGCTCCCAGAGGTTGTTCACCATCTCATCACGATAAGTGTCCCACATGTAGGCCACATGATAGCCTTCCTGGTTGCCTGCGAATTCCCCTTTAGCTATAGAATAAAAAATGGTCTGTCCTTCATATTGAACCTCATAGCGCCCTCGATCATCCGTCTGATTAAGAGCACTTTCACTCATTTCCGTAAGAACGCTGATCGGCGGACGTGCAGATTCATCATCAACGATTAGATTCCCATTATCTACCCACATTAAAAAAGGAACGACCGCTCGTTGTTCGTTTCGCGACTCAATGAAGTCATAATTGGAAGGGGGAGGCTCCAATTCATTTAAAATCGGGTAAAGGGCTCGATTCTGTTCCCCTTCAATAATTCGATATGTCTCCTCTGTCAATGTGCCGCGAATCGAAATCGGGTAAACAATAATAATGGAAAGAACGACAAGCACAATTAACGAAACGAACGCTAGCCAGATTCGTTTCGTTAAGTTGATTTTAATCATGAGGATAGGATCCGATAGCCATAGCCATAAAGCGTTTCAAGATGGATGCGCGGCATCTTTTTGCGTACGCGGCGAACGACATCATCAACAGCACGTTCGGAGCCGAAATAATTCTCTCCCCAAACATGCTCAATGATCCGCTCTCTTGAAAAAGCTTTGCCGATATCTGCGGATAAAAGCAGAATTAAGTCCATTTCCTTTGTCGTTAAATCAACCACTTCCGAGGAATCCTCTAGATCAACGATTGTTCGTCCAACTGGATCAATGCTGTATTGGTTCAACTCGACCTTTTGCTGATCGGAGCTGTGAGTCCCGTAGACGCGGTTAAGGAGCTTTTTTGCACGTATGATTAACTCTTGAGGCAAAAATGGCTTCGAAAGATAATCATCGCTCCCCATCTCTAACCCAAGTACACGGTCCAAGTCCTGATCCCGTGCGGAGATGAAGATCACAGGAGTATCGCTTTGCTCTTTAATTGCCTTGAGTACGTGATAACCGTCCGTACCTGGCAGCATGATATCAAGAACCCACAGATGGGGCTTATCGCTCACAGCCGCCACTGCGGCATCTCCATCTGGAAAGATGGTCACTTCAAAGCCCTCTTTTTGCAAGTACGCTTTTAGAACCTCGGATAAATTTTCTTCGTCTTCAACTAAGTAGATTTGGTAAGCTTCCACCTTAAATCCTCCTTACCGATCGTTTCTACCTATTTTACATAAAAGTGGCGCCTTCCGCGACTTTTCGGGTGGTTTTACGCAAAATTCCTCAATATGAGGGGAATTGTGAAACGATGTGTAGGAGGAAGGGCCCTGGGCACGCCTCAATTGAATGCTCTTGTCACCTAAAGTAGATCGCACCTATGCTTTCAATTAAAAGATACATCCCGGTCCCGATCAACAGCACATACGTAAACCATTTAAAAACGCGTTGGTTCAAGCGTTTGAACAATAGTTGTCCCAAGAATAAACCGATAAACAGAAACGGGAGTGCGACTAGGCTTGATTGCCAAACAAATGCTTTCGTTCCCGCAAAAGCCATTTGCGTCACTAAACTAACCGTATAAATAAAAAGGAAAAAAGCTAACGTCGTTGCTCTTAACACCTCTTTTTTCATATTCGTTCCTACAAAATAAAGCAATAATGGCGGCCCTGGCATGCCGATGCTCGCTGTTAACACTCCTGACAACCCGCCGACCACAACATCCCTGAATGGCGTTTGCTTCATTGCAACATTCCCTATCAGCAATGATGTTAAGAGCAAGAGCAGTAGACCTAGCCCTAATTTTAATGCAAGTATGTTCATAAATGTAAAAACCAATAAGCCAAAAGGCACGCCAACAATACTGCCTAAGAACAATCGTTTTAGTAACGCTCGTTCAACATCTGTTCGAATCTTTGTGATTAATGATAACGAGATCAGAATAGATAGGATAATGTTTAGTTGTACAGCTTCTTCTGGCGCAAATAACAAAAGCAAGAAAGGCGTTGCCATAATGGAAAAGCCAAAGCCAGTGCTTGTCTGCAAGAGAGAGGCGGCTAGGATAATGCACACGAATAATAGTCCAGGTTCCAAAACGTATTCCTTTTTCCTCCCTTAGGGACTGGGCCATATCTTTAGTCCCGGTATGGCCCATAACCCTCTCAACGATAAAATTTATCCCTCATTATACAGGTCTGCTTCTCTATTTTAACACAAGCACTACGGTCGAACTGAAAGTAACAACAAGCTCTGTCCCATTTAAATACCCGAGTAAGCCCTTGAGCTGTATCTCTCTCAAGGACCCGCTTTTTGAATCAGCGAACGTTTACGCAAGAAGAGCTAAAGCCGTTAGCCCTGCAAGAGGCAGCGCCAAACGTCTCCAACCGTATGGCCTTGGTCGGTACGGGGGTGGATACGGATAGCCATAGCCCCCATAACCAGGATAATAACGCTTGTCGCCTCCCTCAAAAGATTCATACTCATGCTTGAGTTGCGTGAGTGACATTGGCTGCTCCTGCATATCTACAGGGATGAGTAGATACACGTTTTCTTGGTCGACATATTCAATGATTCCTTCCCAATGGTGTCCTTCGTGGGTATCAAGCTTCACTGGATAATTCGTATACTGCTGGCACTGTTCAAACATGGAACCGTTTCTTTGGTAGTTATACACAAAACCGCCTCCCAATCTTCTTTGGAGCATTGTATTCAAACAGAAGAAAATGGGTGATTGCACAGGGAAATATGCTATACTAAAAGAAAACGCTATCAAGGAGTGGGTGCGATGACCTCTTATTTTCTAACGGCCTTTGAAAAAGACAGCCAGGTGGCGCTGAATGAGCGCATTGACGCAGAAACGGACGAAGAAGCGATTGAAGCAGCGAAGCAAAAGCTGGAAGAAAGCAAAGCGATGAAAAAAACACACCGACTTACAAAAAATGGAAAACTCTTGCTTTTCGCGAGGTGAACTGAAAAGCGCAGGCGGGTTGCCTAGAAGCGCGAATTTTGGAAGGCCTGGACTAGAAATCCCGGGTTTGGATTTCGGGCCAGGCCTGAAAAATCTCGACGCTTCTACCCGCCGGAGCTACAAGAAGCTCATGAGGCCTTCGGTCTCATGAGCTTCTATGAATTTATCTAAAGAAACATTTGTTCCCTTTCGAATTGACGGTGGCCCTATACAGGCCTCCCATTCTGCCAGAAGCTAGCTCTCTCATTCATGAGTACTGTATTTCACCTGCGTACGTAGCTGCTTACGAAAGACCTCATGAATCATATAAGCAAACCCTTCTTGTTCCATCGAACGTGTCACCCAATTGGCGTTTTGGCGCACGTCTCCCCAGGCATCTCCCATAGCTACACCAAGCCCAGCGATTTCGACCATTTCAAGGTCATCCTCAGCGACGCCTATAGCGACGACTTCATTCATCTCCACTTTTACTTTTTGCGCTAGCCACTGCAAAGCCCTCGCTTTTGCCGCCCCCATGCCTACGACCACTGTGTTTTCTTCCGCTGTCCCTGCCACTTCAATCTCTGACACCTCTTCTTTTACCGTTTCACAGACATGCCGCCTGTCTGCTTCACTTTCAAACGTGAGCGTCACATTTAGTGGCCCCGTTCCCTCCTTCAAGACTTGCTCATAGAGGGAATCAACAAAGGAGACCGGATAGACCAGCTGCTCGCCACTAGAGCCTAAAGACATTTTTGCAAGCAGTGTTTGCTTTTGCTGCGGCCTGCTTGCCACAGAATGATCGCTATACATCAAGCGCGCTTCACAATCAAAGCGCTCAAGCACATGGCAAAGATCAAGAGCGGTTTCTAAATCCAATGAACGGTTGAACAGTTCGTTTCGATCCGTGTCGCTTATAAACGCGCCCCCGTGAGCCACAATCATCCCTTCTAGCTTGAGTGCTTTTGCCACTTTTCTAGCGAACGAGTACGGGCGAGAAGTCATCAGGACCACCATAACCCCTTTTCGTTTCAAGTAATTGATCGCATCCTTCGTTCGCTTACTCATTTTCGTTTGCGGTCGCAAAAGGACCCCGTCAATGTTCACTGCAAGCATTTTATAAGCTGTCACGTTTCTTCCTCCTTTTTTGCATCGCTAAGCTGCAAATATACTTGACCTATTTCTTTCTACTTCTATGTAGAGGAACGTGAAAGTAGAACTGGCTCAAGATCACGAAAAGCACAGGCGGGTTGGTCAGGAGAGAATTTTGGAAACCTGACAAAAGAAACCCCAAACTTCTACCCACCCGAGCTGGGTACGCAAAAACACCGACCAGCATTTGCCTTTGCTGGTCGGTGTTTGGCTCATTACTGCTCTTCGGTGGAAGGATCGCCGTAAATTTGTTCAAGCGGTTCTGTAATAATTTTGTTGAGATCCGTGATAATCACACTTAGTTGCTGCTCAGCTTCCATTAGCTTGGAGATTAGTTCATGCTGCTGCACAAGCTCGAACTGCTGCTGGGCTTGCTGCGCTTCCTCCTCTGAAATCTGCTCTCCTTGCATCTGCTTTTGCTGTAGCTCAAGCTGAAGCTTGCGGAAGTTCTCAAGCATTTTCTTCGCAATGTCATCCGCCTCTATTTCCTGATGCAAATCATTCAGCGCCTTAAACTCAGGGCTCTCCGCTAACGCGCTCTTCAATTCATAGGCTTTATCGTACGTATTCGACATGACCTTATCATTCCTCTCTTTGCGTTGTCCAACCGACTATAACACGTACGGGTACTCCTGGTCACCCGATAAGGGATGGATCTTAGTAGAAACTCAATACGACTAAAGCTTGAATAAGACCAACAAGTCCTCCAATAACGCCACCTAGAAACGTAATCATTTTCAACTCACGTTTGGTAATCGCCATAATCAGCTCCTCCAAATGCTGCATTGAAAAGGATTCGACCTGCTCTTTGATCACATCTTCAAGTTTCAGTTTTTCTAGAAAAGCCGCTACATGCTTTTGGATATACTCTCCCGCCGTAGCAGCAAACGTAGGGACCCATTCCTGAACAATCCTCGCTTCGTAAGGTCCAGTCCATGTGTGGAGCGGTGCATCAATCCAGTTCAGCATCGTTACACGCTCATCCAGCAAAGCGGTCAAACGATCAACCAAAAGGTCAATATCAAGCACCGTATCAAACGAGCCCAACTCGCGCTCAAGTAATTTTTCCCACTCTTGGTTGAGTAGCGATTCTACCGTTTGCCTTGTGTTTTCTTGATCGAGAAGTTTCAAAAGTTCTGGCTGCAACAGCTCCACAAGTTTATCCTTGGAGAAAAACATCGAGACCATGCTGCCAAGCCGCCCCTTTTTGGATAGAAAATGCTCCACAGTCTTTCCTATACGTTGGGACCCTTCGCGACTCGCAACATAGTCACGCCCCTTTTGCAAAAGCTTTTCTGTGGCAAGCGAAAGGGAGGCTTCGACATTTTCCTGAAACTGACGTGGAAGAACGTTTTTGAGCGGTTGATTGCGGTTCTCTTGAAGAAAACCTTCCACTTCTCGTTTCATCACTGCTTTCGTTTTCCCGATGAGCTGTCTACGTGCGCTTACCTCTTGAACGTTTGAGCCAAGATACGACTGCAAGGTTCGCTCGCTTTTCAACCAGTCCCGTACTCGAGTTTGAAGCCAGCTATTCATTTCCCTCCTAAAAAGATCGCTGCCAAGCTTTTTAGCTAACCCTTCTGCGGTGAGTAAGTGCTTGGCAACGATGTTCCCAAGCTGGACCGCGATTTCTTTCTGTCTTTTCGGCAACAATCCCGGGGTGAAGGGGAGATGCCAGCTACCAATATAAAGGGCACGGTACGGGCGAAACAGCATTCGTATCGCAAGAGCATTTGTCACTGCCCCCACCACTGCTCCGACTACCGCCATAAAAAGTATCAATGCTAATCCTTGCACCTAATTGCCTACTGGCTGTCTGCGCCTTGGTCCTAGTCGATCTGCAGTAGGCTGCCTCCTTTTGCATACATTAGGACAATGTAATGATGCCTTTATTATAACGGATTCATCCGCTCAAGAAAAATGGGAACAAGTATGGTAAACTGAAAGCAAACCCTTACATACTAAGAATCAGGAGGCGTTTGTTCGTGATTGCTCATTTTCAATATAAACCCTTGACAGTGCATGGACGCAAACAGCGCTGGGCATTCACATGTTACTACGAGGGTCAATACGTCTCGGGCACGTACCATTATAACGGCGATATCGTCTGGGAAGAGGCGCCTCACGAGTCGGAGAAACAAAAGGTGCTACAAGCAAGCATTCATGACCTCATGCTGTATCATGTCTACGAATCAGAGCATCGCCCATAGGATAACCGCTTGCTCCTGTACTCATACTAAGAGCAGGAGGGGTTAAAGTGAGGAAAGAACAAAAAGAACAGCATACCGAAGGGCGAGACGACTATTTCATGGATGTCGAGCGTATGATCGATGAAGGTCTAAATGGCGGCACTGTCCACCCGCATGAGGGCGGAAAAATTGAGACAGCAAGACCGCTCGAGAAAGAGGACCCTCCCCATCATTCGTAAAGAAATCAGGCTGTCCACCTCGGGCAGCTTGATTTCTTTCTGCCAACCACGAAATGAGTGAGAAAGGATTGATGACCATGCTCAAAAAACTAGAAACTCAGTTCAGTCACGCCCTCTTAGAAAGCAACCCTTCTTCAAACGAGAGGGCTCTTTGGCTTGAAACGGATTCCAAAGAAGTCATTGGCTTTGATAGCGCCAAGCTAACAGATAATGAAGTCACTCTTTTAAAATTGCTGCTTACGGAATGTCAAGCTGTCCCACCTCCGCAAACTGAGAGGGAACACGCTTGGAAACAGTGCTTGCTTCACGGAGAGGGATCTCCTTTTAGTGAGGGCAACGTCTCCTTTATTCACTTTCAGATGGAAGTCCGTCTCGATGATTATGAGTCGTTCCGTGAGGCACTGCTAAGCTTTTTCCACGAACAGGTCCATATCGTCTGGCAAACGGCCACAAATGGCGTTATTATCTACGAGACCTCGCTGACCGAGGAATATCCCGATCTTCATGAGGTAGCAGAAGCCATTATAACGGATTTTTATGTGGACATTCACTTTTTAAAGGGGCGCACAATCTCCTTAGACAACGCGCAGACGATCTATAGCTGGGAAAAAGAAATCTTTTTCACTGCCCTTAAAAGCTACTCAAACCAAACCGTCTTTCATGAACTCGAGGCTGCCACTTTTTTCTTACTCTCGCTTCTTCCACAGGCAGAAATGGAGCGCCTCCGTTCGCTGTTTTTCCCGAAAGAGATTATCAGTGACCACGAGCTCATGCGCAGCATACAGATCTATTTCCAAAACAACATGAATGTCACTCAGGCCGCAAAAGCCCAGCATATGCACCGCAACAGCATGCAATACCGGATCGACAAGTTCACAGCAAAAACAGAACTGGATCTCAAACATTTTCCAAACGCAGTCATCACTTATTTGATGCTCTTGCTCACACAACCGAAAAAAGCGTTGTCATAGTGCACGGAAAACTCCCCGTTTTTTGTGCACTCGTCCTATAGAATCTCTGGAATGAAAAGGGTTACAATGCAAGTAACAAAGTGACTAGGGGGCGTAAGCATGGCATCCATTGAACTGAACAATGTAGCTAAAGTTTATGACGGAAACGTGACCGCGGTTTCAGATTTTAATTTAAATATTGAGGACAAAGAATTCATCGTCTTCGTAGGCCCGTCCGGGTGTGGGAAATCGACGACGCTTCGTATGATCGCAGGGCTTGAGGAAATTTCCGATGGAGACCTCATCATTGGCGACAAGCGAATGAATGATGTAGCGCCAAAAGACCGTGACATCGCAATGGTTTTCCAAAACTATGCACTTTATCCACATATGAACGTCTATGACAACATGGCCTTTGGCTTAAAATTACGTAAGTTTAAAAAGGATGAAATCAAAGCACGTGTAGACAACGCAGCGAAAATCCTCGGCCTTGAGGAAATGCTTGACCGTAAGCCAAAAGCCATGTCCGGTGGTCAGCGCCAGCGTGTCGCTCTCGGACGCGCGATTGTCCGTGACCCGCAAGTGTTCCTCATGGACGAGCCGCTTTCGAACCTTGATGCGAAGTTACGTGTACAAATGCGCGCAGAAATTACCAAGCTCCATAAGCGTTTGCAAACAACAACGATTTACGTTACGCATGACCAAACTGAAGCAATGACGATGGCTACAAGAATTGTTATTATGAAAGATGGCTTTATTCAACAAATTGGCACTCCAAAGGATGTCTACGACAACCCAGAAAACGTTTTTGTTGGTGGATTTATTGGATCTCCTTCGATGAACTTCTTATCTGGGCGCTTGGATGGCAGTGACTTTGTTATGAACGATGTTCGCGTCGAAGTGCCAGGAGGAAAGCTTTCTGCGCTCCGTGAACAAGGCTTTGCTGACAAAGAGCTCATTCTTGGCATTCGACCGGAAGACATTCATGATGAGCCGCTCTTTATTGAATCCTCTCCTACGACGAAAGTGGAAGCAACCATTGATGTTGCCGAGCTTACCGGCGCTGAAACGGTTCTTTATTCCGCTCTCGACAATCAGGAATTTATTGCACGGGTCGATTCTCGAACAGATGTTAAAAGCGGAGATACCATCGAAGTAGCGCTTAACCTGAACAAAGCGCATTTCTTTAATCCAGAAAACGAACAGCGCATCCGTTAATATCGAAAAGCGTAGGGGGGTTGGTCAGGAGCGAGAATTTTGGAGACCCGATAAAAGAAATCCCGGTCTTGGATTTCGTTATCTGGGCGAAAAATCTCGAAGCTCCTACCCGCCGCAGCTAGACAATATCGAAAAGCACAGGCGGGTTGGTCAAAAGCGAGAATTTTGGAAGGCCTGGACTAGAAATCCCGGGTTTGGATTTCGGGCCAGGCCTGAAAAATCTCGAGCTTTTACCCGCCGGAGCTAGACATGAAAAGCGCAGGCGTCCTGCTCACGAGCGACAAGTTCTGGAGCGACGGCAGTATCAAGCCCGGTTTTGGCTTGATCTGGCGGCGTGAAGAAACCTCGAGCGAGTGGTCGCCGGAGCTAGACAATACCGAAAAGCGCAGGCGCAGAAGCGAGGGTTTAGACAAAGTAAAGAGGCGACGCAATGTCGCCTCTTTTTGAGCCATAATATGCAATTATTGTTGGCCACCCATTTGTTGTTCAGCCATTTGAACAAGACGCTTCGTGATTTCTCCACCTACAGAACCGTTTGAACGGGACGTAGAGTCAGCGCCAAGATTCACTCCAAATTCAGAAGCGATCTCATATTTCATTTGGTCTAGTGCTTGCTGTACGCCAGGTACAACAAGTTGGTTTGAGTTGTTGTTGTTTGCCATGTTGTTTCACCTCCCTGTCTACCTATAGAATGTCTCGGAAGCTGTCCACTTATGACAAGCAAAATCAATTTTTCATTGTCCAAATGCTGGAACTATACACATTCAAAAATTGCAGGCAGGTTGACCATAGCTTTTACACCGGAGCTAGAAAAAAGCCAGAATGCGAAATTCTGGCTTCTTCCTATGCTTTTCGTCGCTGAAACTGCTTTAAGCTTTGAGGGTTTTCTAGGGCTGATAAATCGCCACAGTCCTCCCCTAAATAGGCCGCTCGTATCGCCCGCCTGATCACCTTGGCGTTTCTCGTCTTCGGCAGCTCATCTACAAAAAACATCTCCGCAGGACGAAGAGCTTTGCCTACCTTTCGCCCAACGTGCTCCTGTAACTCCAAAAGAAGCTGATCGTCCGCGTTAGTTTCCTTGCTGGTGACTACAAAGGCAACCGCCGCCTCTCCTTTAATGGCATCGGGCACACCTACGACCGCTGCCTCTGAAACCCTTTCATCATCAACAAGCAATGTTTCAAGCTCCGCTGGTCCAATACGCTTTCCGGCAATGTTTAACACATCGTCTGAGCGACCGGTAATTTGCCAAAGGCCTTCGTTTACAATCGCCCAGTCACCGTGGACCCAGACCTCTTTGATTCGACGCCAATACGTATTGAGATAGCGCTCTCGCTCCTTCCAAAACCCAGCAGTCATACCTACCCATGGCTTTGTGATCACAAGCTCTCCTACCTCGCCACGTTTCTTCTCCGCGTCTTCACTATAGACATCTGCCGCCATCCCCGGAAGCGCACCGTTAAAGGTGGAAGTCCCAATCGGCTTTATAAGTAGATTTCCAAGAATCCCGCCGCCGATTTCCGTCCCGCCCGTATAATTAAAAATCGGGATCTCTTGCCGTCCGACCTCGTTAAATAACCATTGCCACGGTTCATCGTTCCACGGCTCTCCTGTGGAGGCGAAAACTCGAAGAGCCTTAAGTTTCCTCTCTGGAATCGCGGCGTCTCCGTGCTGCATCAGAGAGCGCACCAGCGTTGGCGAAACACCGAGATGAGTGGCGTTATGTAGCTCTGCCACTTCCCACAGGCGTTTTGGCGACGGATAATCGGGAGTGCCCTCAAATAACACGGTCGTCGCCCCATTTATAAGTCCGCCGTACACAAGAAACGGTCCCATCATCCAGCCCATATCGGTATACCAAAAAAGCGAATCTCCTGTGCCCACATCCATACACAGGCCTGCATCAAAAGCTGCTTTTAAAGGAAAACCGCTGTGTGTGTGGACAACTGCCTTTGGTTTTCCCGTCGTCCCTGATGTGTAAAGAAGCATTAGCTCATCGCTTGAGGACATGGAAACGGTCTCCGGCCTTGAGCTCGACTCGCGCAAACGCTCATAATCGAGATCGCGAGGGTTCCAGCTTTCGTTAACCTTTGTTCGACGTACGACTACGCAGTGTTCAACGCTTGGGGAGAGATGGAGCGCCTCATCAGCTTGTGTTTTCATCGGAATTCTCTTTCCCCTCCGATAAAACCCATCTGCGGTTACAAGCACACGAGCATTTGAGGCGTTGAGCCTAGAAGCAATCGCTTCAGGGCCATATCCAGAAAAAATCGGGGTGATGATCACACCAAGCTTCGCACAGGCCAACATGACAATGACCGTTTCCGGCAGCATCGGCAAATACAAAGCAAGGACGTCCCCTTTCTTGAGCGATAACTGCCGCTGAAGTCCTCCCGCTACGCGGTTCACTTCTTCGCGTAGCTCAAAAAAAGTGAAGCACCGAGTTTCACCGTTCTCGCCTTCCCAGCTGATCGCTTTCATATGCTTTGTCGCATCGTCACTTGCCCATTTTTCAACGGCACTCTCAACAATATTCAATTCCCCGTCCACAAACCATGTCGGAAACGCCACGCCGTTTTCAAGGGACAGCGCTTCACGATAAGGACGCCTCCACTGAATGTCCAGCGCTTTCTCTGCCTCTGCCCAGAACCAAGCGATATCCTTAATCGACGCTTGATGAAACGTGTCGTACTCATCAAAGCCTAGCGTCTGCATCCACTTGTAAAGACGTGTTCTTTCAATCTGCTCTTTTGATGGTATCCATTGCCGTCGGCTCATTGCGACACTTCCTTTCCCTATACTGGATAGACAGGATGTTTGCGATGAGAAAACGTCATTTCCTTAGAAGCGTAGAGTGTAAACCGTGACGTAAGCTCTTCGCGCAAATCATTACCGTTGACAACACCGTCAATGACAAGCTCTGAAGCCAGTCGGTAAACATCAATGTTTTCTTTGTATTCTTTTCGTTTCTCTTCAATAAATGCCTGCCGCTCTTCTTCAGGAAGCTCGGCGATCTTGTTTGCATAAACGGCATTTACTGCCGCTTCCGGCCCCATCACCGCGATTTGCGCTTGTGGGAGCGCCAGGCAGCAGTCAGGTTCAAATGCCGGTCCAGCCATGGCATACAGTCCTGCGCCGTACGCCTTCCGTACAATCACAGAAATCTTAGGCACCGTCGCTTCCGCCATTGCCGAAATCATTTTCGCGCCGTGACGGATGATGCCGGCTCGCTCCACTTTCGTTCCAATCATGAAGCCTGGAATATCCGCAAGAAAAAGGAGCGGAATATGATACGCATCGCAGAGCGTGATAAAACGAGCCGCTTTGTCAGCAGAATCATGGAACAATACGCCCCCTTTGGCCTTTGGCTGATTGGCGACAATGCCGATCACGCGTCCATCAAGACGGGCAAATCCTGTAATCAGCTCAGGCGCAAACTTCTTCTTGATTTCGAAAAACGAATCCTTATCTACAAGCGCTTCAAGTAGATCATACATATTAAAAGGCGCATTCTGATTTGCTGGAATCAAGTCTTCAATCGTCTTTTCCTGTACAAGGGGCGCCCGGCTTTCCTCCGCCTTTGGAGCCTGTAAATAGCTTGCTGGCATATAGGAGAGATAAGTTCTTGCCGCCGTGATGGCTTCTTCTTCATCCTTCGCTAAAATGTCGCCGCAGCCTGATACCGAGCAATGCATCGCCGCTCCGCCCATCTCCTCAAGGCTGACGTTCTCCCCGATAACCATTTGCGCCATTCGCGGCGAACCGAGGTACATTGAAGCATTGCCATCCACCATAATAACCACATCGCAAAACGCTGGGATATAGGCGCCACCGGCAGCTGACGGGCCGAACAACAAGCAGATTTGTGGAACACGCCCTGAGAGCTTGACCTGATTATAAAAAATTCTGCCAGCCCCTCTGCGGCCAGGAAACATTTCAACTTGATCGGTAATGCGTGCTCCGGCTGAGTCGACGAGATACAAAAGGGGGACATTGAGCTTTTCCGCCGTTTCCTGAATGCGAATAATCTTTTCAACGGTGCGTGCTCCCCACGAGCCCGCCTTCACTGTGGAGTCATTGGCCATCACACAAACTGTTTGGCCATGAATCTTGCCCATTCCGCATACAACACCATCCGCAGGCAGCCCTTCCGCTTCACTGTTGGCGAACAGACCGTCTTCCAGCTCAATGCCTGCATCAAATAGCTGTTCCAAACGCTCACGGACAAACAGTTTGCCTTTAGACGCATTTTGTTCATGGTATTTCGGTTTCCCGCCGGAATGAATCTGTTTCTCTTTTTCCTTAAGATGGGTTTCTAGTGTCATCTCGCGTCCTCCTACTCTCCGCTATACTTTGGCTGTCTTTTCTCTTTGAATGCTTGTAGACCTTCTAGACGGTCCTTCGTTGCAAGCGTCCTTGCATACGCCCTCGATTCAATTGCGAGCCCCTCGGTTAACGTTTCATTAAAGCCTTCATCCATCGCACTCTTCGCTGCCCGCAGGGCCACTGGTCCGTTTTTCGCAATTCGCGTGGCAAGAACCCGCGCCGCCTCTTCTACACCTTCAAGAGGAACAAGCTGCTCACACAACCCACATTCAAACGCCTCTTCACCGCTTATACGCCGGGCACTATAAATCAGTTCTTTTGCTTTTCCAATGCCGATCAGTCGTGGAAGTCGCTGCGTCCCTCCTGCCCCAGGAATAATGGCTAGACTCGTTTCCGTTAACCCGTATTTGCCTTCCTTCGCAAAAACACGAATATCCGCTGCAAGCGCCAGTTCGAGCCCGCCACCAAAGGCACTGCCGTTCACCGCGGCAATCACTGGTTGAGGAAGAGACGCAACTTCTTCCATCACTTCGCCGATCAGTGTGACCGCCTCACGAGCTTCTTCTTGCGACATCTCCCGTCGCTCCTTTAAATCCGCCCCAGCTGAAAACGTCTTATTTCCTGCTGACGTAAGAACGACGACCCGTGTGGTGACATCCTCTCTAATGCGTTCACAGCTCTTTCTTAAGCCTAACAATGCCTCCTTTGAAAGAGCGTTTGCAGCACTTGGACGGTTTAAGCGAATAAAGGTACACCCATTTCTTTCTTCCACTAAAATCGGTTCTTCGCTCATCCTCTCACTTCCTCCCCTGGCATTGTTCGCAGCGTATGACTTGGCAACGCTCTCTTCACTTTTGCTTCAATATAAGTGGCTGCTTGAGCTAGCTTTTCCTGGTTGATGCCCGTCGCTACGTTCATCCCTTCAAATAGATAGACTAAATCCTCGGTCGCTACATTCCCAGCCGCCCCTGGTGCATAAGGACAGCCACCCAAACCGCCCGTCGCCCCATCAAACGCCGTGATGCCACACATATAGGCAGCATAGGCGTTGGCAAGCGCTGTGCCTCTCGTGTCATGCGGATGAAAGGCAAGCAAGCGCGCAGGAACTTCGGCAAGCGCCCGCTTAAACAATTCCTCCACATGGTTCGGTGTTGCCTGCCCTACAGTGTCGCCTATGGAGATCTCCCGAACACCCGCCTTCGCAAATCGTTCAATAAGCTTGAGCACATCCGTAATGGGTGTTTTTCCTGCATATGGGCAGAAAAACGCTGTGGAAATATAGGCACGCACTGACTTTCCCGCCTCTGTTGCTTTTTGAATGACGCGCTCCTGTGAAGCAATGGTCTCTGAAATGGAATGGTTAAGGTTTTTCTGGTTATGAGCCTCGCTAGCCGAGAGGAAGATGGAAACTTCATCTACTTGAGCGGCAAGCGCACGCTCCAGCCCTCGCTCATTTGGAACGAGCGCAGCATAGATGATACCCGGCTTGCGGGAAAGTTTTTTAAACACCTCATCCGCATCTGCAAGTTGCGGAATCCATTTCGGGTGCACAAAAGAGCTCACTTCAATATAGGAAAGACCCGCCTCTTCAAGCTGATGAATCCAAGCTAATTTTTCCTCCACACTCAGCTGAACGCTTTCATTTTGCAAACCATCACGCGGGCCAACTTCACGAATTCTCACCTTTTCACCTCATTTGCTACTCAAGTTCTAAAAGCACGTCCCCTTCATCCACAAACTCTCCCTCGGGCTTCACTATCCGTTTGACCTTGCCTGCTGTCTCTGCCTCGATTGGAATCTCCATCTTCATCGACTCTAGAATGGCCACTTCTTGACCAGCCTGAATTTCATCGCCAACCGCAACCGTCAGCTTCCACACATTCCCTGCCATTGTTGTCCGTACTTCATTCATTTGATTTTCTCCCCTGTTATCAGTTCATTTTTGTACGTTTCAATAAAGCGAGTCGTCGCCTCTCCCTCTAGAAATGCCTTGTGTTTGCACACAGCCAACAGCAGAGGCAAATTGGTTTTTATCCCTTCCACGCGGTACGAAGCAAGCGCCTTCTGCATTCGCTCTACCGCCTGCTGCCGACTCTTACCGCTTACAATGATTTTGGCAATCATCGGGTCGTAAAACGGCGTAATCACGGTTCCGACCTCAAGCGGGCATTCGTGACGAATATAATCCGCTTCCGGCTTCTCAAAGGCTGTGATCGTTCCCGGAGATGGAAAAAACCGAACCGGGTCCTCCGCGTAGAGACGCGCTTCAATCGCGTGCCCGCTGAACGAAAGGTCTTCCTGCTTCATGGCCAGCTTTTCGCCAGAAGTGATTCGCAGTTGCCATTCCACAAGGTCGATGCCAAAAATTTCTTCTGTCACTGGATGTTCCACTTGCAAGCGTGTGTTCATCTCCAGAAAGTAAAACGAGCCATCCTCGTCTACGAGGCACTCGACAGTCCCAGCATTGACATAGCTGATCGCTTCCGCCGCCTGAATCGCCATTTGACACATTTCCTCCCGTCTCGTCTCTGTGAGATACGGAGACGGTGCTTCCTCAATCACTTTCTGATGACGACGCTGAACGGAGCAGTCCCTCTCCCCGAAGGCTAGCGTTCGCTCTCCATCGGCAAGGACCTGGATTTCAATATGCCTTGGGTTTTCCAGATACTTTTCGACAAATATCTCGCTGTCGCCAAAAAACATGTTCGCTTTCTTGGCGTTGCTTACAAATGCTTTGCGGCATTCCTCTTCGTTTCGTACGACATCAATACCGATGCCACCACCACCAGCAGCCGCCTTCAGCATAACCGGGTAGCCAATTCGACTTGCTTCCTGTACAGCCTCCTCTTCGTTTGCACATCCACTACTCCCTGGAATTACTGGCACCCCTGCTCGTTCCATAGTGGCTCGCGCCTTCACTTTATCGCCCATTGCCTGTATTGCACGCGCGTCCGGGCCGACAAATGGCAGCCCTTCATCCTCGCAACGTTTTGCAAAGACGGCGTTTTCCGACAGTAGTCCATATCCAGGATGAACCGCGTCTGCCCCTGCGTTTTTTGCAATTTCCAGCAATTTATCTACATTTAAGTAGCTTTCGTTTACGCGAGCGCCTCCAAGTAGATACGCCTCGTCAGCATCTTGGACATGACGCGCCCTTTCATCGGCTTCTGAGTAAACAGCAATGGTCTGAATTCCCATTCGCCTGCATGTGCGTATAATACGACAAGCAATTTCTCCTCTGTTAGCAATTAACAGTTTCTTAATCATCGCTAGCCCCCTACTTATTTTGCTGAGTTGACCATTTTTCTGACTGCTCTCTCATTTTAAATTTTTGAATTTTCCCAGAGGCCGTCATCGGATATTCGTCTACAAAACGGAAGTAGCGTGGAATTTTGTGATGGGCAATTTCCCCCTGGCAAAACGTGCGAATATCTTCTTCGTGCACAATGATGCCTTCTTTTAAAATCATCCAGGCGCACACTTCCTCTCCGTACACTTCATCCGGAACGCCAATCACCTGCACATCCAAAACGCTTGGGTGTTGATAAAGAAACTCTTCAATTTCTCGTGGGTAGATGTTCTCCCCACCGCGGATGATCATGTCTTTCAGCCGCCCAGTAATCTGCAGGTAGCCATTTTCATCCATTACTGCGAGATCTCCTGTTTTCAGCCAGCCGTCTTCTGTGATTGCCGCAAGCGTGGCTTCATCGTTCTTGTAATAGCCACGCATAACATGATAGCCACGCGTACAAAGCTCGCCTTGACTTCCTGGCGCAAGCTCATTCATGGTCCCGGGCTCAACAATCTTGACTTCGACGCCCGGCAGCGCGCGCCCAACACTGTTCACGCGAAGCTCGATCGCATCATCCGTACGAGTCTGTGTAATGACCGGAGAAGACTCCGTCTGTCCATAAGCAATCGTCAGCTCACGTGCCCCCATTCGCTCGACGACACCCTTCATCACCTCGACGGGACATGTCGACCCCGCCATGATGCCTGTTCGAAGCGTCGAAAGATCATAAGAGGCAAAGCGCGGATGATTGAGCTCCTGAATGAACATCGTTGGTACCCCGTGTACCGCTGTGCACTTCTCACTCTCAATCGCTTGTAACACTTTTTCCGCTTCAAATTCTTCCACCATAACCATCGAAGCCCCTTTAGACACGCACGCTAGAATGCCTAAAACGCATCCAAAGCAGTGAAAAAACGGAACTGGGATGCACAAACGATCCTTGTCAGTTAAATTCATGCACGATGCGATCTGAGCACCATTGTTAACAATATTGTGATGTGTAAGCATGACTCCTTTTGGAAATCCAGTCGTTCCAGATGTGTACTGCATATTAATCACATCGGTCGGTGAGAGCAGTTTCTCTCGTTTCTCAAGGATGTCATCCGACGTCTCCTCACCTAATGCTACGAGGTCTTTCCAATTCCACATGCCTGGATGCTTCTCTTCTCCCAAATAAATGATATTCTTTAAGTACGGGAGCTTTTCAGACTGCAAAGCGCCAGGCTCGGCATCCTTTAGCTCTGGAACGATACTGTACAGAGTGTCGATATACGACGTTCCTTTGTACGTATCCATAAGAAGAAGGGTCGTTGAATCCGACTGCTTCAGTAAATATTCAAGCTCGCTCGCCTGATAATTTGTACTCACCGTAACAAGAACAGCCCCCGCCTTAGCGGTTGCGAACTGGGTCGTAATCCACTCTGGCTTGTTCGTTGCCCAGATGGCTACGTGCTCCCCGTGTCGGATACCAAGCCTAATGAACGCTTTTGCAAGGGTTTTGCATTGTTGATCAAACGCTTTGTAACTTAGGCGCAACCCACGATCTGGATAAACAACAGCATCGACATGGCTCACGTCGTTTGCTCGCTGTGTAAGCAACTCTCCTACAGTGACTTCAAGAGTTCCTGTCATCACAAAAACCCTCCTTTAGTTTTGTGGCAAACCGAGCTGTCGTGCAATAACCAGGCGTTGAATTTCCGACGTTCCTTCGCCGATTTCAAGAAGTTTCGCATCGCGCAACATACGCTCTACCTCATATTCGCGCATATAGCCATAGCCTCCGTGAATTTGCAGCGCTTCGTTACACACGCGCGTAGCCGTCTCCGAAGCAAATAGCTTAGCGTATGCCGCTTCTCTTGAGAATGGTTTTTCGTTGTCTTTAAGTGAGGCCGCTTTATGTACCATCGTGCGTGCAAGCTCAATTTCCATAGCCATATCTGCCAGCTTAAACTGTAACGCCTGAAACGAGCCGATTGGTTTTCCAAACTGCTTTCGTTCCTTTGAATAGGCACGCGCACGATCAAAAGCAGCTTGAGCGATGCCAACAGCCAGCGCCCCAATGGAAATTCGTCCCCCGTCTAACGTGTACAGAAATTGGCTAAACCCTTGCTCGGGGTTGCCGAGGATATTTTCTTTTGGCACGCGCACGTCCTCTAATACCAGCTCACACGTATTCGACGCACGCACGCCCATTTTTTCGTAATTGCAGTTGATCGTAAAACCAGGGGACTCCGTTGGCACAATAAAAGCAGAGATGATGCTTCGTCCATCGGAACGCTTTCCTGTCACAGCCGTCACAATCACCGTCCGCGCATAACCGGCATTTGTAATCCAGCATTTTTCCCCATTAATCACATACTCATCGCCCTCTAGCACCGCTTTTGTCTGTGTTCCACCTGCATCGGATCCAGCGTTTGGTTCCGTGAGGCCGAAAGCCCCAAGGGATTCCCCTTTTGCGAGCGGTGTCAGATGTTCCCGTTTTTGTTGTTCCGTGCCGTAATAATAGATCGGGCTTGCACCAAGAGACACGGCTGCTGCATAGCTAAGTCCGGTCCCACCACAGGCGTAGCCGATCTCTTCAACCGCGAGCGCGTAGGAAACCGTATCACCGCCCGAGCCGCCATATTCTTCAGGAAAAGGGATTCCCAGCAGCCCAAGCTCTCCCATTTTCTTAAAAAGATCGTTTGCAAATGTGGCCTCTCGATCAAGTTCGATCGCGCGCGGTGCGATCTCATTACGAGCAAACTGTCTAACCATGTCACGAATCATCTGTTGATCCTTCGTTAACTCAAAGTTCATCGCCCTATCCCCTTTTTTATCATCTACAGCTTCCAGCCATGCACCAGCTCACGCCATTCTACTCCTTCGGATTAACTGAACGAGCGCTCAGTAGCAGAGAAAACAAAAGCGCCTTATTGAAAGCGTTAACAAGATCGTACCCTACCCTTATTTGGATGTCAAATCATTTATACGACTCCCATAGCCTCGCTTTTTTGGCTGTCGACGCATGAAATTCCAAGATCAACAAGCTACATACTGTGCTATTTGTATTCGTTTTTGCTGTATTTATTCTTGTTTTTAGCGGTTAGTGACAACATTCTGTGCGGAAAATGTTCGGTCTCCCTACCACTGCGCAACTCGAAAAACGAGGGAAGAATGTGTACACATTCTTCCCTCACCTTTCGGTTATCGTCGCCTCCCCACTATCCGAAAACAGCCCTGTCAACAACTTCATGCCCTCGACTATTTTTTCGTCGGTAGAATGTGTATAATTCAGCCTTAACGTATTATACTGTGGCGATCCTGCATAGAACGGAGCCCCGGGCACATAGGCAACCCCACGTGCGACCGCTTCTGAAAGTAACGCTTGCGTATCAAGATTGGGGGCAAGTTCCACCCATAGAAACATTCCCCCTTTTGGATCCACAAAGTGAACGTCATCAAGCTCGGCCTCGTGCAAACAGTCCACCATCACTTTTTTTCGGTGACCATAAAGGCTGCTAATCTTCTGAATATGCGCATCCAAATCAAAATGAAGACAAAGCTCATAGAGCGCCTGCTGAGCAAGGGAATTGGAATGCAAGTCATTCGCCTGCTTGGCCTGGGACATCATTCGTATCACTTGATGAGGGCCGACAATCCACCCTGTTCGCAGGGCGGGAACCGCCGTTTTTGAAAATGTGCTTGTGTAAACGACATGCGAACCGTCATCAAGGGCTGCTATCGGCGTATAGCCTTCATCTGTAAACTGAATGTCGCCATACGGATCGTCTTCAAATAGGAGCACCTTATGCTTATGAACCAAGCGAACAAGCTCTTTTCGACGCTCAAGTGACCAGACACGCCCCGCCGGGTTTGAGAAGGTTGGTACAACATAAATCACTTTTGGCCTAAAGGCTTTTAACTTCGCAACTAAATCTTCCACCACCATTCCGTCGGTGTCACAGCGCACTGGCACGATCGTTGCTTCATACGATTGAAATACTTGAAGGGCCGCAAGATACGTAGGTTCCTCCGTTAAAATGACATCTCCTGGACTAATCATCACGCGGGAAAATAAATCAATGGCCTGCTGAGACCCTGTGGTTAACAGCACATGATCGGCCGTGTAGTCCGTTATCTGCTTCCTTGCCATCCTTTCCAAAATCATTTCTCGGAGCGGCCGGTATCCTTCCGTTTCGCCGTACTGCATCGCCTTTTTTCCCTTAGCAAAGACTCTCGTGAACGCCTCCTCAATTGCCTCGACAGGAAAAAGTTCATCATCTGGCAATCCTCCTGCAAATGAAATGACGTCTCCTTGATTGACGACCTTTAAAATGTCTCGAACAGCAGAAGACTGTAAGTGACGGACGCGCTTGGCAAATGCATATTTCATTTTTTCCACCTCGGTTGTTTTGATCTGCCTATAAGCAAATCGCAAAAATTTCAGGACACTTCCATTCTAAAGCAGTGGTGTGAAAAGTCAATCTATTTCCCGAGAAATAAGCAAAAGGCCGGCTCCTCTGAAGCCGACCTTCCTTCCTTTCCCTACAACGCTGAAAACTGAGATTTCACAAGTCCGTAGTAGATCCCTTTTTCACTCATTAGCTCCCCATGCGTTCCTTGTTCCATCACATGGCCGTGGTCAAGCACGATAATGTTATCTGAATCGCGTATCGTTGAGAGTCTATGGGCGATCATAATGGCCGTACGACCGGCAAGAAGTGTTTTTAAGCCCTCCTGAATTTTTAACTCTGTCTCCGTATCAATGCTTGCTGTAGCTTCATCAAGAATTAAAATCCGCGGATCAGCTAGGAGCGCTCTTGCAAAGGAAAGAAGCTGCCTTTCACCAACGGAAAGCACATTTCCTTGCTCTTCAACTTCTGTTTGGTAGCCATTTTCGAGCTTTTCAATAAAAGAGTGCGCACCAATGGCCTTAGACGCTTCTATAATCTGTTCATCCGTCGCTTCCGGGTTTCCGAAGCGAATATTATCCATGATTGTTCCGGCAAAAATAAACGTATCTTGCAAGACGTAGCTGACATTCTTACGCAAGTCGGCAAGACGAATATCACGCAAGTCCACACCATCAAGCAAAAGCCGCCCGCTTGTCGGGTCGTAAAAGCGGCTCATTAAGTTAACAATTGTTGATTTTCCGGATCCCGTGTGTCCAACAAGGGCAATCGTCTTCCCTGCTTCAAAGGTGAGATTAATGCCATTCAGCGCTTTTCGCGACTCGTTATAGGCAAATTCAACATCTTCAAAGACGAGCTCTCCTTGAACATTCTCAAGAGGCCTGGCATCCTTCTTGTCTTCAACATTCGGTTTCTCATCTAAAAACTCAAAGATTCTCTCCGATGAAGCCATCCCAACAAGAAGCTGGTTGTAGACTTGACCGAGCCTTGAAATAGGCTCCCAGAACATCCCTAAGAAAAAGGCAAAGGTGACAAATTGTCCGAGTGTGAGCGAACTTCCTTCGGATAGAATAAAGTAGGCCCCGAACAAGATTAGAATTGCCCCACCGATGGCACTCGCCATCTCCACAAAGGGACGAAACAACGCATTCATTCGAGTAGCATGGCGCCAGCTTTCGTAGTTCTGACTATTCACATCCTCAAAGAACTCCATGTTCTCATGCTCCTGTGCGTACGCTTGAGTCACGCGAATGCCTTGGATGCTCTCATTCAAATGAGAGTTAAGCCTTGACTGGCGAATCCTCACCGTCTGCCACGCTCGTCGAATTCTTCTTCTCAAGCCAACGGAAATCAAGAACATAATCGGCAGCACAATGACCACCAATAAAGCAAGCTCAGGGTTAATCGTAAAAAGAATGACAACAATCCCTGCAATCATAACGACATCCATTAACAAGTTTACAACACCGTTTGTAAAGAGATCTTGTAATGAGTTGACATCATTAATGACGCGCACTAGGATTGAACCTGCGGAGCGCTGATCGAAAAACCGGTGGGAAAGATGCTGAATATGATCAAATAGTTTTTTGCGGATATCATAAATAACAAATTGACCCACCTGGTTCATCCAGCGGATACGAAAGATATTTGCCACATAGGCCACTAAATAAAGCGCAAGCACAATGGCGGCATACGTGAACATTAGAGAAACATCTCCATTAGCAAGACCCTGATCAATCGCATAGATGCCGATAAAAATCGGCACCACCAGTCGTACACCCGTTGAAATCAACATCATCACGATCGTTTTTGGAAGCATCGATTTCGCATAGGGCGCTAGAAAGGAAAACAGGCGCGTCATCTGCTTCCAATTAAACGGTTTTTCTATGATTTGTTCAACGGGATAGTGAAACCTCGTGTTTTTTGTTGGTTGTTCCATTGACTCACTTCCTTACACTTCTTGCAGTACATACTGCTGATCTTTGTTTTGGATATCATAGATTCGTTTGTACTGCCCTTGTCTCTCAAGCAAAACGTTATGTTTGCCACGCTGAGCGATTCTTCCGTCTTCGAGCACAAGAATTTCATCACAGTGCTTTACTGACGATATACGGTGAGCAATAATGAACGTCGTCCGTCCCTGCATCACTTCTCTCATCGCTTTTTGAATCTTCGTCTCTGTTTGCATGTCAACGGCGCTTGTGGCGTCATCTAAAATCAAAATACTCGGATTCATAATCATGGCCCGAGCAATCGCAATCCGCTGCTTCTGCCCGCCGGATAGCCCAAGCCCACGCTCCCCTAAGACCGTTTCATACCCTTCGGGAAGCTCCATAATGAACTCATGCGCATCCGCTTGCTTGGCCGCTGCGACAATGTCATCCATGCTTGCATCTGGATTCCCGTATGCTAAGTTATCCCGAATGGTAGAGGAGAAGAGAAAGGTTTGCTGGAGGATTAATCCAATGTTTGGTCGGAGCTCTTTAACGTCGTATTTCTCAATGGGTTCCCCGTCTATTAGAATCTCTCCTTCCGACTTCTCATAGAAGCGCATCATCAGTTGAATAATGCTTGATTTCCCGGATCCAGTCGCCCCTACAAGCCCGATCGTGGAGCCTTTTGAAGCAGAGAAGTTAAGATCCGTGAGCGCTTCCTTCGCTTTACTCCCATAGCGCAAGTGAACGTTCTTAAAGACCACTTCCCCCTCCAATTTCCTCACTTCTCGATTAAGTTCCGGTCCATTCGCTCGTTCCTCTTCATCCAACACTTCCAGTAATCGCTCTCCAGAAGCCTTGGATTGGCTGAACATATTGATAATAAAACCAAGGTTCATAATAGGACCGATAATAAACCACACGAGACTAAAAAAGGCGAATAGCTCTCCTACTGTAAGCGCTCCTTGTATGGCCAAATATCCGCCATAGGCAAGAAGAACAACCGCAGATGTGTTGCCTAAAAACTCCATCAACGGAAAGTAGGTTCCCCAGATGTTTGAGATTTGCAGATTCTTTGTCCTATAATCTTCATTCTGGTCTTGAAAACGGTTTTTTTCTGTGTTTTCTTGAGAGAGAGCTTTCACCGTGTGCATTCCACTAACGTTTTCCTGAACTTTTGTATTCAAACTCGCAAGCGATACACGTACACGGCGAAAATTCGGATGAACCCGAGAATCAAACTTATAGACAGCGACCGCTAAAAACGGCAGCATCGCCATCGTCGCAAATGTAAGAGGAACGGAGTAGAATAACATCACGGTCATGGCAAAACCGACGAGAAGAATGAAGTTTAATAGCTGAGCAAAACCGAAGGAGAGAAAGAAACGAAAGGCCTCCACATCAGCCGTAAGACGCGACATTAAGTCACCGGTCTTGGCGTTATCATAGTAGCGGAAAGGAAGAAACTGTAGTTTTTCATAAAGCGTTTTCCTTAGCCGGTAAACAGAGCGAACGCCAAACAAGTCTCCATAATATTGCTGGACGTACGTAGCCACCCCCTTAATGGCCATAATTCCCAATAGTGCGAGTGCTAGTGGAGGGATGATTCCATAATTCTCGGCCACAACGCCCTCATCAATCGCATATTGCAGGATCACAGGGTAGAGAACCGTAATCCCTGTCACAAAAAGGAGGGCGAAAAGCGACCAAAAGAAATATCGTTTATACGGCAAATAGAACATTGCCAGCCTTTTAAAGGTATCCATTTGTTCACCACCTTAAATGTTTTATGTACTCCTTAGCCATCCGAAACATATTTAAGTCACAAAATTTATCTTACTCTGAATCGAGTTTCTCGTCAATAAGTTTGCTGCACAATTTTCGTTCTTTTTAAGAGTGGTTTTTTGCCACTGAGGCAAATACAGAAATCCGAAAAACGCAGGCGGGTTGCTCAGGAGCGAGAATTTTGAAGGTCCGATAGAAGAATTTCCGGTTTTGGATTTCGTTATCGGGGCGAAAAACCTCGACGCTTTTACCCGCCGGAGCTAAACAAAAAAGCAGCGCCTTTTGGCCACTGCTACAAATACTTGCGATGCATCTTGTTTCCATCATACATAAAGGTAATCTCCTTCTCATTGACCGTCGTTTCAAGATGCACGGTCCGTCCCCAGAGCTGATAGATATAGGGCAGTACCTTCTCAAGATAAGTCACGTCTAGCTCCGTTCCTTCAAATTCGTGCTTGATGTAAAGCTCTCCGTTCTTTAAATAATCTCCATTTGTGACAACCAAGTACGGGAATCCCCCGTTCACTCGGGATTGTGTAAGTTGGTCGCGTACTCCCTCCCACTCTTTGCCTACAATTTTGTAATCGGAACCTTGTTTCTGAAACAGATACATGTCCTCTCGACTAACCAATTCCTTGGTTAAATAGTTGCGGAGAAACGATGTATCCGACTCAATCTCCCGCACTTCAAACATTTTCTCTCGTCCGCTCCCAGACTTCACTCCTTGCATGCGTCGCATTTCTTCAGTTGGGTTGTTATAGCGCTCCTCGATGTCTTCAAAAATTTTGATACCGAGATAGTAAGGATTGATGGATGTTTTCGATGGTTGAACGACTCCTGCATTGAGCTTGGCGTATTCAATCATTTCCTCGCTCGTTAGGTCCATCTCCCGTAAAATACGTCCGTGCCAATAAGAGGCCCAGCCTTCGTTCATAATCTTCGTCTCAAGCTGCGGCCAAAAGTATTGCATTTCTTCCCGCATCATGGTTAACACGTCTCGTTGCCATGGCTCAAGCTCCCGGCTGTATTCTTCGATAAAAAGCAACAGATCCTTCTCAGGCTGAGGAGGAAAATGTTTTTTCCGTTTCACCGGTGCCTCTTCTTTCTTCTCGCCGTCCAGAGACCACAGATCGTCATATTCCCCGGCCTGTTTTTGCTCTACTTTTACTTCCTCGTCCATAGACCAGGAGAGCTTCGGACGAACGATGCTCGGATCAATATGCTCTTGAATGGCGAGAACTGCATCGAGGAAGCTTTCCACTTCGCTTTTTCCATGAACATGCTCGTAGTGAGCAATTCGCTCCGCTGTTGCGCTCATGCTCTCCACCATGTCCCGTCTCGTATTGGAAAAACGGATGTTGTTCTTAAAGAAATCACAGTGAGCAAGCACATGAGCGACAATGAGTTTATTTTGAATGAGCGAGTTGCTGTCGAGCAAAAAGGCGTAGCAAGGGTCTGAGTTCACTACAAGTTCATAAATCTTGCTTAGACCAAGGTCATATTGGAGCTTCATTTTGTGGTACTGCTTCCCAAACGACCAGTGGCTATAGCGTGTCGGCATGCCGTACGCCCCAAATGTATAAATAATATCTGCCGGACAAATTTCATAGCGCATTTCAAAAAAATCCAGGCCAAAGCCCGTTGCGATTTCTGTTATCTCTGCAATCGCCTTCTCCAATTCCTGTTGATCTGACGTCAAAACGCTCTCCTCCTTTGACTGCGTGCGTTTATTATCCTTATGAGAAAGACGGCTAAGGCATGAGTTAAACTTCTTTTCATTTGCAGCTGCCGAGCAAACACTCTCGAAACATTCAGTATTTGTGCTACACTATGACCAAAGGCCTTGAAAAAAAGGAGGAATCGTTTTGGATATTGGAGTGTTTATCCCACTTGGGGGGATGCTGACGGCTGTTATCATTGTCTATATCGTCAACAATTCAAGACAAAAAGAACTGGAAATGCGCCAGGGGATGGGGCCTGATATGGATGACTTGAACGAAAAAATGGATAAAATCTTAGCGAAGTTGGAGGATTTGGAAAAACGAAAACCGTAGGCGGCGGACAGAAAGCGGCATTAAGCGTCCGCTTTCTTTTTTATACCGCCACTCATGCGCTCCCGCTCTATTTTCGTCCGCTTTTGCACGAGAACCACCGCGAAAAGGACGAGACCAACGCCAAGCCCTTGCCAAAGGGTTAATGCTTCGCCAACGAGAAGGACGCTAACCAATACTGCAACAACAGGCTCAATCGTAGCGATGATCGAAGCCTTGCTGGATTCTACGTACTGCAGTCCTTTCGTATAAAGCAAAAACGCCAGTGTTGTCGAGAAAAAACCTAACCCCAGTACGTACAGCCACACCTGCCCATTCCCTAGAAGATGAGGCACATGCCAAAGCCCGCTAAAAGGGGCAATCGCCACTGCTGCAAAGACAAACGTATACGTACTCACAGTCATCGCTTCATACTTCGCGAGCGCAAACTTCCCGAAGATGCTGTACAGTGCGTAAAAAAAGCCTGAGCCTATGCCTAACAACAAGCCAGTAAGTGAGATGGCTTCGGTGCCTGTTGGCAGTAAACCAACCACGAGCGCACAGCCGATGAGTGTGAAAAAGAGCGCCACCCCCTTTTCCTTCGTGATCCACTCTTTAAAAAACACTCTGGAAAGAACGAGAACAAACATCGGGGCTGTATACAAAAGGGTCGTCGCGACGGAGATGGTTGTCATCTCAATCGCCTGAAACAAAAACCAGTTAAAAAACAGGATGCTGACAATCCCTGTACCAATAAAATACCGACCATCCGCCAGGCGAATGACGAGTTTTCGTTTGTCTTTCAGGAACACAAAGCCTACGAGAAATATAGCTGCACATGTGACGCGCAGTGTCACCACATGTACCGGTTCAAACCCAAGTTCATAAAGCCTCGTAACAAACAGACCGATAATGCCCCAGAGCGCCGCCCCAAGTGCGATTGATAAATATGCGCTACTTTTGCTCATCCCATCCCTCCATTGCTAGCGAAAAAGCACATCTCTGTGCAGGATGTGCTTTTTCGTCTTTGCCTCTATTGCTTTCGTCAGAATTTAAATATACGCGTTCATGTAGCTCATCACGGATTTTTGCAAGGAAGCGAGCTTCTCGACACTGTCGGTCTCACTCTCACCAACAACGCCAAAGTAGAATTTCACTTTCGGCTCTGTTCCAGAAGGGCGTACACAGAACCAGGAGCCATCGTTCAGCTTATATTTCAACACATTGGAAGCAGGCAAAGCAAGTGACTCTGATTTCCCTTTTGCAAGCCATGTTCTTGTTCGCGCATCGTAATCCTCCACAGAAGCAACCGTTGTTCCGTTCATTTTAGTTGGAGGTTCGTGGCGTAAGGAGGAGAGAATGCTAGCAATTTTCTCCGCACCTTCTTTGCCCTTAAGCGTTAGCGATTCTAACCCTTCACGGTAGAAACCGTATTTGCGAAAGACCTGCTGCAAGCCTTGATAGACCGTCATGCCTTGCTTTTTATAGTGCAGGGCTACTTCCGCTGCCAAAAGACATGCTTGGACGGCGTCCTTGTCTCGCACGAAATCACCGATCAGATAGCCGTAGCTTTCTTCATAGCCAAACAGAAATCTATGCTCGCCGCTCTTCTCGTATTGCCCCATTTTTTCACCGATGAATTTGAACCCCGTCAGTGTGTCCACCGTCGTCAACCCATAAGCGTCCGCAATGTTACGCCCGATCTCGGAAGTAACGATCGTTTTCAGAACGACCCCATTCTCCGGCAGGGTATCTTGCTCTTTTTTCTGCTCAAGCAAGTAATCAAGCAACAACGCGCCTGTCTGATTGCCGGTGAGAACAACATATTCGTCCTGTTCATTTTTAACCGCAAGTCCTACTCGGTCGGCATCCGGGTCTGTGGCAAGCAAAAGGTCCGCTTGCTCTTCGTTTCCGTATTGAATGGCGAGCTCAAAGGCCGCATGCTCCTCTGGGTTCGGGGAGGAGACGGTCGAAAATTCCGGATCGGGAAGCTCCTGTTCAGGCACGACGGTAACATGCGAAAATCCACTTTCTTCAAGAACACGACGAGTTAAAATATTGGCTGTTCCGTGGAGAGGGGTAAAAACAATCTTGACGTCGCCGCCCTGCTCCTTTGCAAGTTTTGGCTGCATGAGAATCGACTGCAGCTGTTCATTGTAGGCATCATCCACATCTGTGGAGATCACCTGGTAGAGCTGCTTTGCCTTTAGCTCTGTTTCGTCGGCCACTTCAATCGTAAGCTCATCTTCAATCCCTTCAACAAAAGTGACAAGCTCCTCTGCAGGCTCCGGCGGAAACTGCCCACCATCTGCACCATACACTTTAAATCCATTGTACTCAGGGGGATTGTGAGAAGCTGTGATCACAATTCCTGCTTCTGCCTGAAGGTAACGAACAGCAAACGAAAGCTCTGGGGTTGGACGGAGATCGTGGAAAACATAGCATTTAATGCCATGAGCACCGAGTGTTCGCGCCGCCTCATGCGCGAACTGTGGCGACTTGTGGCGAGAATCGAAAGCGATCACGACACCGCGAGACTTGGCAACCTCGCCTCTCTTCTCAATGAACTGCGCCAGGCCTTCCGCTGCTTTCCGCACCGTGTATGTATTCATGCGATTCGGCCCAGGACCAATCTCTCCGCGCATGCCTCCTGTGCCAAAGGCAAGCGTTCGGTAAAAACAGTCCGCAAGCTCCTCTTCTTTCTCAAGCATCTCATTGAGCTGTTTTCGTACATCCTTCTCAAGGGCGCTGAACGAGTTCCAGCGTTTCACTTCTTCTGCTACATTCAATCCGGACAACTCCTCATCAAAAAACAATTGGTTTACCGTCTTTATTTTACACGGGTCCTTGCTGGTTTGACTAGGCTCACTTCTGAGGGGTCACCGTTAAGAAGTTGTATTAGTGCCTACTTTCTGTTGGAAATGGATGTACGGGACACGGCTCGCCTAGTTTAATGCCAGCAGTGCTTAGCTCAGTCCTACGCCCAAACAGTAGGACGCCTCCTTCCTTTGCTTCCCGCAAACGCGCAGCAAAAATAGGATCAATGTCTGCCGCTGGCTCAATGCTTGTACTATCAGAGCGCTGGGCGACAAATAAGATCGCCGTCCTCCACTCTCCGTTTTTAGCAAGAGCGGTTAATTCCTCCACATGCTTGGTGCCTCTTGCCGTCACGGCATCTGGAAAACGCCCTTTGCCATTTTCGGCAAGCGTTACACTTTTCACTTCAAGAAGCATCTGTTCACTTAATGTCTCGTGTTTCATCAAAAAATCAAAACGAGAAGCGCCTACCTTATATTCTCTACGAACGAGGCGCCAGTCCTTGAATTCGTTCAACACCCGCTCCTTTAATGCCTGTCCGACTAGGTGGTTAGCAAGCGTTGTCTGCAGTGAAACAAGGGGTTTTTCGTCCTCTGTCTCACACAGAACAGCCGTCCACCGGGTCTTTCGATTGGAGTCTGATGCAGGTTCAAGCCAAAGGGATCTACCTGGGGTCAGCAGCTCTTTCAGTCTTCCAGGGTCAGGCAAATGGGCTCGAGTGATTTCCCCTGTCTGAAGCTGAACATGCAGAATGAAACGATTTGGTCTTTCTATGAATCTCGCTTTTTCAAGCCCTCGGTTAAACGGTAGCCATGTCACAGTGCTCCTCCTCAATTCTTATTCTCTATTAATCCCTGAACATTGCTAGGCAGCGGTTGATCGTGAGTAAAGGAATCATCCGGGTCCACTTGGCTCTCCCCCACGACGTCGCCGTCTACTTGGAGAAAAAATTGATTGTAATAGATTTCTCCTCTTCTTTCGGCCTCCACCATTGCGACCCAAGTACCCGGCACTGAAAAAAGCACTTCAACTTCATAGAGGCCACCTTCCACATGATGCATGACTTTCTCCATATTATGAACGGTCCCTGGCTGGTCAAACGTCACGCGAACATTGGCGTCCGTGAGCGAATACTGAAATTCATCCTCTAAAAAAAGTTGAACTGTCGCCCTCTGACCAGTGACAATCTCCTCCTCCACAGGGTGCAGGGACCAGTCCGAGCGAACCGTCGGCTGAGATGCTACGAGTACTACCACAATCGAAAGGATAACCAAGAAAAAAAGCCCATAAAGAGTCGTCTCTAGCGACGTAGCACCTTGCGTTTGCACGGGCGTTCGCCTCCTTTTTCTCCACAGTCTCGCCAACTCATCCTTTTTTAAACAAAAGTGTTCGCACTGCATAAGCCGGCTCGGGAGGAGGCGACAACAGCGAAAAGCGCAGGCGCCCTGCTCACGAGCGACAAGTTCTGGAGCGACGGCAGATCAAGTCCGAACTTGACTTGAACTGGCGGCGTGAAGAAACCTCGAGCGAGTGGGCGCCGGAGCTAGACAACACCGAAAAGCAGAGGCGGGTTGGTCAGGAGCGTGAATTTTGGAAGGCCTGGACTCGAAATCCTGGGTTTGGATTTCGGGCCAGGACTGAAAAATCTCGACGCTTCTACCCGCCGGAGCTAGACAACAAAAGGACCTGAGGAAACACCCTTCAGGTCCACAATCATTTATTCATTGCTTGTATACGACATGGTAGACGTCAAAACGCCGATCGCGCAACTGATTGACGCTTCCGGAACGGCGGTGACGGCGCAAAATTTCCAAGTCCACATCACCAACGACGACGGTTTCAATGTTCGGGTTGCATTCACCAACAATGCCGTCACGCGGAAACGTGAAGTCGGAAGGCGTAAAGATGCCTGATTGCGCGTACTGGATATCCATGTTTGCTACATCGGATAAGTTTCCGACCGTTCCGGAAATCACCGTGTAGATTTGATTTTCAATCGCTCTTGCCTGCGAACAGTAGCGCACACGCAAATACCCTTGGCGATCATCAGTACAAAACGGCGAAAAGATGATGTTCGCACCTTTGTCCGTGGCAATTCGGCCGAGCTCTGGAAACTCAATGTCGTAACAAATTTGAATGGCAATCTTGCCACAATCGGTATCAAAGACCTTCACTTCATCGCCAGCAGAAATGCCCCAGAAAATACGCTCGTTTGGCGTAATGTGGAGCTTATACTGTTTTTCAATCGTTCCGTCACGGCGGAAGAGGTAGCTGATGTTGTAAATCTTGCCTTCCTCTTCAACATAATGAGAACCTCCAATAATGTTCACGTTATAACGAACGGCAAGCGTTGTAAACAGTTCAATATAGTCCTCCGTGAACTCGGTCAGACGGCGAATCGCTCGACTCGGGCTCTTCTCTGGTAAGAACGAAAGCAGCTGCAGCGTGAATATCTCTGGAAATACGGCAAAATCAGACTGATAGCTTGCGGCAACATCGGTATAATATTCGCATTGAACCGCAAAGTCTTCAAAGGAAGAGATTTTCTTCATTTCATACTGAATCGTTGTAATCCGCACCGGGAACGAGGTTTTGAAACGCCGCTTGCTAGTGGATGGCTGATAGTCAATATTGTTCCACTCCATCAGCGACGCATAGCGCATGGAAGCCTTGTCGTCATCCAGATAATTGGAATTCACTCGCTTTAAGGTGAAGCCGTTGATCACTTGAAACGTTAGAACAGGATCATATAAATTATGCATCGTTACTTCGTCTACATATTGCCGAGGGGTAAGCTTATCGGCGTGCTTATAATAGTTTGGGATACGACCACCGATGATGATGCTTTTTAAATTCTTTTCGCGGGCGAGTTCCTTTCTTGCTTCGTAAAGGCGACGGCCAATTTTCATTCGTCGGTAGTCGGGATGAACCATCACTTCAATCCCGTAGAGGTTATACCCCTCAGAGTCATGATTGGTGATATAGCCTTCGTCGGTAATTTCATCCCACGTATGCTGATCATCATACTCATCAAAATTAATAATCAAACTGGAGCACGAGCCAATCACTTTTCCATCCACTTCTACACAGAACTGGCCTTCAGGAAAAATGGAAATGTGACTCTTTAGCTGATCATAGCGCCAAGCCTCCATGTTCTTAAAACAGAGCGTCGACAGCTCCATGATGTCATGTATATCTTTCTCTTCGATATTTCGAAGGATAATTTTCTTCTCAAACTTGGAAACATCAATTTCTTTCACGATATTCACCCCTTTTACGCAGATAAGACAGGACATAACGTCCACCGCACTTAGCAGAATTCTCACCAAAAGGACTAGCGTTTTTTCGCTAATCCCTTTTGTAGTTTACCTCTTTTTTGGATGTTTGAATAGTGTTATGAGACTTGTAAGAAAAAGTATTTCTCGCCAGTCACGTCCCCTTACGCTCGCTTGATGCCCAGCTACTCTTATAAACTACACTTCCAACTCGGAACGAATCGTCAGCGCTTTTTGGGGATAATCAGTGAAAATACCGGCACAGCCCCATTGCATATAGCGTTTGAGTTGTGCGGAGTCATTGATAGTGAAAGGACGCAAAAGAACCCCCTCTGCCATCAACGCTTCGGCCTCTGACTTCAAAAGTGTTGGCACATGAAAGTGCAGCGCTTCAGCCCTAAGCGTCTTCAAATAATTGGAAACGCCATATAAAGCATTCATCGTGAGCGCTGCTGTTTCAATTCGCTCGTCCCACTCCTTCACGGTTTTGATGGTGGGGTGGTCGAAGGAAGACACGACGGTTCTTGGCAGCACCCCAAACGACTGAAGCATCGGCATGACCACTTCACAAGCAGCGGCCCGGTCGTCCACACCCCCTTTTAACTCAACATTCAGCTTTAAATGCGGTCTCGTTTGCAGCCATTCCAATAGTTCCTCGAGTAAGGGAATCCGCTCATTTATCCTCGGAAACTTACCTGAAGCCGTAAAGCGCTGCAATTCCCTTGACGTATAGCTCTTCACCGCACCCTGGCCATTCGTTGTTCGATTGATCGTCAAATCGTGAATAACCACAGGCACTCCGTCTTTAGCAAGCTGAACATCAAACTCAATGCCGTCCGCACCGACATCGGCGGCCTTTTGAAAAGCCGTCATCGTATTTTCCGGGAACAAGCCAGAGAGTCCTCGGTGAGCATAGATCTCCGTTTTCAATTAAACCCCTCCTCGTAGCCTACTGAAATCTCTAAGCCCCTTTTGAACTCTATGCGATCGATGCGCGAAAACGACCTTTCTCTTCCTCTCCCCAGTACAGAACAAAGACGTCTCTGTCCGCGATTTTTCCGACGCCTTCGGGGGTTCCTGTAAAAAGCAGATCTCCTTTTTTTAAACCAAAGGCAGCATCGCATTCCTTCAAGATCTCTTCAAACGAAAATATCATTTGTGCCGTATGGCCTCTTTGTACCCCGACTCCATTTTTGGTCAACGAGAAGGGAATTTCTTTGCACGCCTCACTTCCAGGGAAAGAAAAGAATGGCGTCAGGATCGCTGAATGACGAAAACCTTTCGCGCGCAGCCACGGATGCCCTTTCTCCTTTAGCTTTGACTGCACATCTCTTAACGTTAAATCGACCCCAAGCGCCATTTCCGAAATCACATCGGCCAGTGAATCTCCTTCTTCCACATCCTTCCCGATCTTGAGAACAATTTCCAGCTCGTAATGAATCTCTCCCTTGGTTGCCGGGAACGAAAGCACGCTTCCATCCGCAAGTGCAAGCGCATTTGTCGGCTTCGTAAAAAGCAGTGGTTCACTCGGTACTTCATTGCCAAGCTCCTCTGCGTGCTTTGCATAGTTTCGACCAATACAGAAAATGTTGCGAATGTCCTCCATAGCTGCCTCCCTACTCATTCTTAAACAACCCAAGTTTGCCAACCCGATGCACCGCTTCCACAAGCACGTCCTCTTCTGCCAACAGCCCCAGCCGGACGTACCCTTCCCCGTGTGCACCAAAACCGATTCCTGGTGCAGTAACGATATGTGCTTTTTCAAGTAATAGGTCACTAAATGCCTGTGAGTCGTAGCCCTTCGGAACCGGGAACCAGGCAAAAAACGAGCCTTGAGGTGCCGTTACCTCCCAGCCGATCTCACGCGCTGCTTTCACAAGCGCATCTCTGCGGCTTCTGTACATGTCTACCAAACGGTCGACCGAAGTCTGCTCTTCATTCAACGCATGAGCCGCAGCCTCTTGTAACCCACCAAAAATGCTGCAATGATAGTGATCCTGAAGCGTTTCAAGCATGTTAACAATTTGCGCGTTGCCGACAACGAAGCCGACGCGCCAACCAGCCATATTGTAGAGCTTTGACATCGTGAAAAGCTCAACCCCTACTTCCTTCGCTCCTTCTGACTGGAGGAAGCTCCTCGGCTTCTCATCATACCCAATCGCTCCGTAGGCAAAATCATGAACCACACTGATTTCGTGCTTTGCTGCAAAAGCGACGGTTTTTTCGAAAAACGATGCATGAGCGCGAACCCCAGTCGGGTTGTTGGGATAGTTGAGAAACATCATTTTAGCGGCTCTTCGTGTAGCGTCGGACAGCTCACGATAATCGGGTAGAAATTGACACTGTTCTTTCAGCGCCATGGGGTGCATCGTTGCCCCGGCGATAGCGATCCCCGACCAGTAATCTGGATACCCAGGGTCCGGCACAAGCGCGACCTCCCCTGGACTCAGCAAGCATTGGCACAGCTCAACAATGCCTGTCTTCGTTCCCGGGACAATCGCCACTTCCGTTTTGGGATCAAGCTCGACCCCGTACTCTCTTTTGTAATAGCCAGCGACCGCTTCTTTTAAGAAAAGATATCCCGAAAACGGACCGTAGCGATGATACGCTGGGTTCTCAGCTCCTTGTTTCAATGCGTCAACAATATGGCTTGGGGTTGGCTTGTCATGGTTGCCTTGCCCAAGATTAATCATATCATCGTGTTCGGCGCTCATCTCCTGCGCTTTTTTCACAAGTGCCGCAAAGAACTGCTTCGGCAGGCGGTCCATCGCTTTTGATTGCTGAATCATCACTTCCCCCTCTTCCTAATCCAACTATGTTTTTTCTTTTAAAGCCATCGTACCACAATCGTACGAAGTTCAGCAGCAGTGGATGATCACTTGACTTTAATTGATGTATAAATGTTACCACATGACAGACAGCATGATATAATGCCATCGTGCCACTTGCTTTTTCAGACGTTTTCAAAACTTAAATCTCCCCGTACATAGGAGGGCAACATGAGCTCAGGAAATATACTGATCATTGAAGATGAAAAGAAAATTGCTCGTCTTATTCAATTGGAACTCGGCCATGAAGGATATGAAACGGATGTAGCCTCCACGGGAATCGAAGGCTTGGAAAAATTTAAATCGGGGAGATGGAACCTAGTATTGCTAGATGTGATGCTTCCAGAGCTAAGCGGAATGGAAGTGTTAAGAAGGATTCGCTCTTCGGAAAACCAAACCCCTGTCATTCTTTTAACCGCTCGAGATTCTTTGCCTGATAAAGTCAGCGGGCTTGATTTAGGAGCGAACGATTACATAACAAAGCCTTTTGAAATCGAAGAGCTGCTTGCGAGAATACGAGCATGCCTGCGAATGAACCAGTTCTATACCGAAAAGAAAGAAGATGAATCTTTCATGATGGGGGATCTAACCGTCAACGAAAAAACACGGGAAGTCATCAGGGGTAGCACGCACATTGAGCTAACGCCAAGAGAGTTTGATTTGTTGGTTTTTCTCCTCCACCACAAAAATCAAGTCTTGAACCGGGAACAAATCATTGAGAGGGTGTGGGGCTTTGATTATTACGGAGAGACCAATGTCGTTGATGTGTATATACGCTATTTACGTAAAAAAATAGACGCACCGTTCCCTACCTCCTACATTCACACGATTCGCGGAGTGGGCTATACAATGAGGGAGTAGGTCAATGAATATTAAGAACCGCATTACCCTGTTTTCTACTGTTTGGCTGCTAATCATCCTTCTGGTAACGAACGGATCGATCTACTTTGTCTTCCAGCAAATCCAGAGAGAGAATGCGCTTGAGAGAATTGAAATGCAAATGAACAGCATGATTGAAGCCATTCAAGAGTCTCCTGAAGAGGTAGAGATACAACCATTGCTAAGGGCTTACCTTCCTTCAGACTCCATGATTCGCGTGATTTCAGAGAAAAGAGAGGAGCCTTTCTTTAGGACGCCAAGCCCGTTTGAGGAACTGCCAATGGAGTTTCACCCAAACGAGCGATCTGAGCTAAAGACATACAATGGCCACCTATACACCGTTGCCTATCACCCCATCATATGGGAAAACGGAGAGGTCGTTTCTTTGGAATTAACCGAGGAACAATCTTCGATTCAAAATACGATGAGGGTCTTGCAAATTGTTTTGACGGTGGCGACCCTTGTTATCTTCATTCCTTCGTTTCTGGGAGGGCGAGTTTTAAGTAGGCTCATCTTGAACCCGATTCGTTCAATGATTCAAACGATGGAAGAAATTCAAAAGCGTGGCACCTTCAAGAAGATTCATATTGAGCCAACGACCAATGATGAATTAACGAAAATGGCCACAACCTTCAATCATATGATGGATCTGCTTGAAGCGAACTATAAAAAACAAGAGCAGTTTGTCTCAGACGCGTCTCATGAACTGAAAACGCCCCTAACCGTAATTGAAAGCTACGCCAAAATGCTTAAACGGTGGGGCAAACAAAAGCCTGAAGTTTTGGAAGAAGCCATTGAGGCCATTCACGCCGAGTCACTTAGAATGAGGGAGCTAACGACGCAGATGCTTCAACTAGCCAAAGATCAATCCCAGTTTGACCTTAATTATGAAAGGGTCGATGTCATTGGCCTTTCAAAAGAGGCGGGACGAAACATGCAAAATGCCTATCATCGTGTCATCCATGTTCTTTCAGAGCAAGAAGAACTGCCAATTGAAGGTGACCCGCAAAAATTAAAACAAGTGCTATTTATCTTATTGGATAATGCGATCAAGTATAGCAACGAAGAAATCACCATTGTCATTTCCGCTACAGCTTCTTCTGTGAAAATCGCCGTTAAAGACAAAGGGATAGGCATCCCTGTCGACGATCTTGAAAAAGTGTACGACCGTTTTTATCGGGTCGATAAAGCTAGAAGTCGTGAAACAGGCGGATCTGGATTAGGACTGTCGATTGCGAGGCGCATCGCCCATGCTCATCACGGAGGAGTTGAACTAACGAGCGAAGAAGGAAACGGTACAACCGCAACGCTTGAACTCCCAAAGCACCCACAATATTAACTTCTCACTGATTTTTAATGTTCTTCTTCAGTTCTTTTAACCATCGCATGCGAAAATAGCAAGGAGGGAGGAATGACCTTGAGGAAAAAAGCGATTTGGATAGTAGGAACAGTGGTGGTAGTCATTCTCATTGCCTTCGGGACCACTCAGTATGTGCTGGGTGATAACGATTCGCTTTTAACCGAGCAAGAAATGAGGCAAATTGTGGATTCGAAATACTCGGGAGAAATCGTCTCTTCAGAACTGACACATGCCAATGGCAGTGCGCATTATAAGGTCGTTGTCAAAGAAGAAACGGGGACTTACGCACTTTTAGCAGATGCTTCTACTGGGAAGATCGAGCAATTGAATGTAGATGAAGAAGCCCCAGCTGAGGAGCAAGAAGAGGAGCCGATCACAGAAAAGGAAGCGGAGCAAATCGCTACTGAGGAACAAGCGGGTGCTGTGCAATCCTCTGAGTTAGACGAAGAAAAACAGCGCTATACCGTCATCGTCGAAAACGAGGGGAAAGCATACTCCATTGAGATTGATTCGGTGGCAGGGACAGTTGGCGATACAAAGGAAATCACGAACTCTGATGATTCATCTCCAGCGACTCAGTTATCCCCGGACGAGGCTACCGAAATCGCGTTATCAACGTTCAATGGAATCGTAACAGACATTGATCTTGACGAAGAGGACGGTGTCCTGTTGTATGAAGTTGACATCGAAACCGACAGCGAAGAAGCAGAAATACTCGTCAATGCCTTTACGGGAGAAGTCATCAGCATTGCCGTTGAAGCGGATTAAATGGAATGCTCTTATACAGGGCATTCTTTTTTTATGAGCAGTTCCTCGTCCATTCCTCATCGTTTTCTAATCTTCTTTTCCTTTTGTTTTAATTTCCTTGGCATACACTGAAACCATATCTAAAACAAGGAGGTTATTCGAATGAAAAAGGTAAAAACAGTGATCGCAGCAGCAGTAGTAGCCGGAGGCATCGGCGTGAGTGCCTATGCTCTCCAGGATGACACGGCACTGGCCGAGGAAACCAAAGAAATCGACAGCCCTGCCGTTACGATTGAAGAAGCAAAAGACATTGCCTTAAAAAAGACAGAGGGCGGTTCCATTAAGGAAGCAGAGGTAGACGAAGATGATGGTGTGGAAACATACGAAATCGAGGTTCATAAGGATGGCAAAGAATATGACCTGGATATCCTGAAAGAATCGGGCGAAATCGTGAAATCTAAAGAAGACGACAGAGATGACGATGACAGCGAGCAACCCTCTAAGGGAAACATTTCTATGGAGGAAGCGATCAACATTGCATTAAACGAAGTAGCCGGAACTGTAAAGGAAGTGGAGCTTGATAAAGATGATGGCGTCTATGTGTATGAGATCGAAATTGACGCTGATGCCCATGAAGAAGCTGAAGTAGAGATTGATGCGGCAACAGGAAACGTATTGGAAGTCGACATCGATGATTAAGAAACGAGAAGCGCTGGTGCTAGCCAGTGCTTCTTTTTTCTAGCTCTGGCGGGTAGAAGCTCGAGATTTTTCAGTCCTGGCCCGAAATCCAAACTCGGGATTTCCAGTCCAGGCCTTCCAAAATTCTCGCTTCTGAGCAACCCGCCTTCGCTTTTCGGTATTGTCTAGCTCCGGCAAGTAGAAGCTCGAGATTTTTCAGTCCTGGCCCGAAATCCAAAACCGGATTTCTAGTCCAGGCCTTCCAAAATTCTCGCTTCTGAGCAACCCGCCTTCGCTTTTCGTTTTGAGTGGGCATGGCCGAGGGATCGTCAGAATGAGTATGGACTTGTTTAACACATCCTCCCTTTACGTTAATGATTCTGTAGATTTCCTCTCAAGTATTTTATTGTCCATGCCTTATTCTTTATGTAAAAACAAAGTTCTGCGAGCGATCATCTGCACATACCTTGTGGTAAAGATGCACCCAACCGCTATAAATACAGGTGATGAGTCAATGAGGGACCATTTAAAGAAAACGCTATGGCGTCGGGAAATGAGAACAGCAAGGAGAAAAGCCTCCGAATTAAAGGAAACAAAAAGCCTTTACTCATCACAGGGCCATTACACACCGGAACGCCAGGCTCTGCACATGGACATCCTGAAAAAAATTAGCAAAAAACCTTTTATGCCAAAGCACACCGTGAAACCGACGGCGATCTTACTCGGTGGTGGAAGTGCTACAGGAAAAACAACATTGCGAGAAAGCATTATTGAAAAAGAATGCGCGAAGAAAGGCATCCGACCTGTCACAGTGGATGCCGATGAAATCAAAGAGTATCTTCCCGAATACACCCTACTAAAGCATACTCATCCAACCTATGCGGCTGCGCTCGTTCATAAAGAATCCCGCGATATTGCGGATATGCTATTGAAGCGCCTCTTAAGAGAGCGAAGCCATTTGGTATATGAAGGAACAATGGCCAAGGCGCGGAAGTATAAAAAACTGATCGGCAAACTGCATCGTGCTGACTATGAGGTCCACGCCTATGTTGTGGATGTTCCTGTAAAAGTAGCCAAAAAACGAGCAATCCAACGAGCAAAACAAACAGGTCGAACCATCCCCCCTCACGTCATTGAAAACACGCACAAGCTTGTACCAAGAACGTTTCAAACTATTAAAGATTCAGTTGATAGTTACCACGTATATGATAATCAAGATGGATTAACACTGATTGCCACAAACGGGTATGTTCACGCCCCGCTCTATAACCAATTCATGAAAAAGGGCGGAAAAAAATAAAGTTCGCTTCATTCCGCCCTTTGATACCTCTCAAAATCCTCAAGCCATAATTCGTCTTGTCGAAATAAAACCGAAAAAGCCCAATACGATGGCTCTTCATGCATCATGATCGGATTGAAATTGGAAGCAATCCATGACTTTCTTACACGTTGATTCGCTTGCTTTAACGATAACTGACCGATACTCATCACCTGATCTCGTACTTCACGTAAAAATAGAGAGGCAGCGTTGCTCCTGCTAAGTGAATGCCTCGAAGGGTGAAGGGCTGGAATAGCTGTCATTTTTTGTTCCGGTTTAAACGTGATAATTTGACTACTCGCTAAGCAGCCAATCGCCTTTGGTGTGTTTAGCGATAATTGCTCTTTCGTAGCCGAGACCTTGACGAGTTTTGAATCGGTCAAATGTCCGCCTCCAATTGGACCGTACACGTAGTCGAAGGTATGCCTTTTTCCGCTTCGACAAGCTTGAACGAATGCTTTCCAAGATTGCTCATATTGCCGCCACCTCGGTTCCAGAGGCAAAGGAAACAACCACCCGTCTAACCGCTTTAATTTTCTCAAATCAAGGCGAAAGGCCACGTAAGCGGGCTTGCTTGTGTCCGGATTTTCAAAGTACTGGGCTTTGCCCATGTTTAATTGCTCCAATACCTGTGAAGATACTGGGGCATGCATTGCTCTGATCACTGCCCAGCTTTTAGCCTGAGAACGGTTGAAAGTCAGGTAAAAACCCTTACCAAAATCGGTTTGCCGTCTTTGCGCATTCAACCAGATGCCGTGATGTTGAATAGCCTTTGCAGCAAACAAATTGGTACCATGATAAACCGTACAGATTTCTTGATTAGGAAACATGGACGTTTTCCTCTCATACTTAGTTGATCTCTGTATAGTATGAGAGAATGCTTCCGTATGTTAAAAATCAGCTTTCACTCTCTACGTACCCTTTAAACTTCGACGCGACTCTTCGTGCAAGAAGCCCTGCTCCTTTAGAAACGCATCCATATGAGGACGCTTACGCACACCTGTATAGCTCGCCATCATTTCCGACCAAGTGGTTTGTCGCTTGTTGTTGGTGCGCTCGACATAGTACTCATGTGTCTCCTTATCATAACGCATCAAGTCCGTCTCTTGCTGATGGTTATACGTTTCTTCGTGAACAGCAGCACGGTGAGGAAGACGAGGTTTTTGCCCCGGGTCCTGATCTGGGTGTCCAATCGCCATCCCCATCACTGGAAACACGTATTTAGGCAGGTTTAGGACCTCACACACTTCCCCTGGATTGTTGCGAATGCCGCCAATCATGACGCCACCTAGCGAGAGCGATTCAGCCGCAAGCAGCATATTTTGGGCAAGCAGCGCCGCATCGACAGAGGCCACGATCAGCTGCTCGGCGCCACCAACGTCGAAGCCTTCCCCATGCAGCTCACTCGCTCGCTCCTGTCTTGTGAAGTCTCCACAAATCACAAAGAAAACCGGACACTCATCGACCCAGCGCTGCCCACCCGTTAATTCAGCGAGCTTTGCTTTTCGCTCTTTATTGCGCACAGCAATAACCGAATACGCTTGAACATGATGAGAGGTCGCTGCCCACCGCGCAGCATCCGTAATGTCTTTAACCGTTTCCTCTGTGACCTCTTCCGTCGTAAATTTTCGAATTGAGCGATGTTCACTCATCACTCGCAATACTTCGTTTGAAGACAATCCAAGCACCCGCTTTCCATCTAAATAGTAAGTTCTATCACTAGTTTACATTAAAAGAGTGAGATTTAATATGTACGTGCATTCCTTATTCAAAAGGCACGGATTATAAAACACTTAACGGTTGTGGAAAACTGTGGCAGAATGATAATGAAAGGAGAGAGGATACGTTGGCACAACCTACGCTTGATAAAGACAGGATTCAATCTTTAGACATCATGAGAGGTTTTGCACTTCTTGGCATACTGCTTGCGAACAGCGTGATCTTTCAATATGGAATGGCTGGAACCACCTCTTTCGGTCCAGTGGCGATTGATTTGTACCCAAACGGTTCCGTTGATCGCGCCACCCACTTCATCATTCAATTGTTTGTTGATGGAAGTTTCTACACGCTTTTTTCCTTCTTGTTCGGCTACGGCATGGCTTTACAAAAGGAACGACTGCTGGCGAGAAACGTGAACTTTTCTGCGATTTACTGGCGCCGAACGATTCTCTTGCTCGTATTTGGCCTCTTGCATCTGTTTCTTCTCTGGCGCGGGGACATCCTTGTTGGGTACGCGCTCGCAGCGATGATTTTGTTTGTTTTCTTGCTTTTGCCGACGCGGGCCATTGGAATTGTAGCGATTGTCTGGCTTTCTCTGTTTGCCTCGACTGCCCTTCTGCCTCCGGTAGATGCAGAACTCATGACCTCTGGGTACCCGGAAGATGAAGCACAGGTGCTTGCACATGGGTCCTATGCAGAGGTCGTCCAATTTAGACTGAACAATGATCTAGGTGGAATAACAGACATTGGTTTTCCTTTTTGGATCGGTGAATCTCTTTTTCAGTTCACGACCGTCCTCGGGGTGTTCGGCATGTTTCTAGCCGGTGCGTATACAGCGCGAAAAAAATGGCTTGAGAACCCAAGCGAGCATACGAAATTGTTTGCTTACCTTCTTGTCGGTACTGGTGTGCTGGGGCTCGCCGCTAAACTGCCGCACGCGCTTTCGACTGACTATAACACACAGCTTGAGTATCTTTCGCAACTGGCAGGCGCCCCACTTGTCGCTATGTTCTATGCAACGAGCGTTGTTTTGCTGGCGAATTCGCGCGTTTTCTGGCGACTGCTCTCACCACTCGCTGTTATCGGCCGAATGGCTTTTAGCAACTACATCCTGCAGTCGCTTGTCTTCACAACGCTTTTCTACGGGTACGGGGTTGGAATGTTTGCCGAGTTGGGACTATTTTATGGGGCCTTGCTGGCACTTGCTTTTTTCGTGGTTCAAGTACTCGTAAGCAACCTTTGGTTGAGTGTGTTTCGAATTGGCCCGCTTGAGTACATCTGGCGGATGGGTACGTATTTGAGTCTCCCACGCCTTAAGCGTTAGAGGTTCACCCCCGTCGCCGAGGTTTCTTCACGCCGCGAGTATCAAGCCCGGTCATGGCTTGATACTCGCGGCGCTCCAGAACTTGTCGCTCGTGAGCGGGGCCCCTCCGCTTTTCAGTTAAGAGAATGTACGTCCTGCATACGTCCTGCTCGCTGCTTCATCGGCAATCAGGAGCACGTTTGGATGCTTTTTTAAAATCGAGGCAGGGAAGAATTCGTCTACTCCTCCTGAGAGCAGGCGGTCATAGGCTTCAGCTTTCGCTTCCCCTGAGACGAGCAAAATGATTTCCTTTGCCTCCATGATCGTTTCGATTCCCATCGTAATCGCATGCTTTGGCACAGCGTTCATGCTCGTAAAGTAGCGCGCATTCGCCTCTCTCGTTTCTTTTGTAAGCGCTACGACGTGGGTACGGCTTGAGAACGAGGTTCCCGGCTCGTTAAAGCCGATATGACCGTTGCTGCCGATACCAAGAAGCTGAACATCCAGACCACCTGTCTGTTTTAGTTCATCTTCATAGCGATGGCATTCTTCTTCTAAATCAGGAGCCATACCGTTTGGCAAATGCGTTTGCTCTTTTGGCAAGTCAATATGGTTAAAGAAGCGCTGATTCATGTAGTAGCGATAGCTATTCGTATCGGAAGAATCTAAGCCCGCATATTCATCGAGGTTAAACGTGTGGATATGATGAAAAGACTGGTTGTCGCCCTCTGCCTTTTCTATGATCAGATCGTACGTACGTTCAGGTGTCGCCCCTGTTGCTAGGCCCATAGTCATTCGCTTGCCTGCCGTCATCCTTTTGTAGAGATGAGCAGCCGCTTGGCGACTCATTTCTTCGTAATCTTTCACACGTATGATATTCACTTACTGCCCCTCCTTAAAGACGATCTCCCCTCCACAAATGGTGAGAATGACGTCTAAGTTTTCATTAAGTACGGCAATGTCTGCGTCCTTCCCCTCAGCAAGTGAGCCTTTTCGATCTTCAATGCCCAACTTTTGTGCTGGATTGTAAGCAGCCATTTGCACCGCTTCAGCGAGCGTACAATTGGTAAACGCACACATATTACGGACGGCTTGGTTCATTTTCAGCACAGATCCAGCAAGCGTGCCGTCGCTTAACGTTGCCTCCAGTCCATCGACGTAAACGTCCTGTCCGCCTAAATCAGATCTTCCGTCACCTAGTCCTTTCGCGCGCATTGAATCCGTGATAAGCAAACAATGATCTACGCCTTTGGAACGAAACGCATGTTCCACCATTTTGGGGTGAATGTGAATGCCATCCACAATTAACTCAACGGAAAGGTCATTCAAGAGCAAAGAGGCGCCAGCTACGCCCGGTTCACGATGATGGAGTCCTCGCATGCCGTTGTAAAGGTGAGTCACTTGGTTTAAGCCAGCTTCTACTGCTTCCTTCACCTGGCTGTAGACCGCATCGGAATGACCAATGGAGGCGTTGACGGCCTCATTCTTTAAGAAACGAACCAGCTCAAGTCCCTGTTCTTTTTCTGGCGCGAGCGTCACTTGTTTAATCAACCCTTCGCCAATATCTATCCATCTCTGCATCAGATCAATGGACGGGTCGCATATAAATTCGAGCGGCTGTGCCCCTTTTCTCGCCTCGTGAATAAACGGGCCTTCCACATGAATGCCCACCACACTCGCCCCCGTATTTTCTTCTTTGACAAAGCCCACGCAGTTAGCAATGGCCTGTTCGATCGCCTCATGCTTCTGCGTAATGGTCGTCGCTTGAAAGGAGGTCGTTCCTTCCGCGGGCAGGAGGTTCGCCATCGTTTTCAAGGCCTCTCTGTCGCCATCCATCACGTCCGCTCCCCCGGCTCCATGTATGTGAAGATCAATGAAGCCCGGTGCTACCACGTCTGTACTTCTTAGTTCAATGATCTCATCAGCGTCAGCGACATATGCTTCTCCATTTCCTTTCCCCGCTGCTTTTATTTTGGCATCTTCCGTATAAATATATCCTTGTGGAATCAACTCTGATTCTAGGACAAGCTGACTTCCTCGCAGCAGCTTTTTCATGGTTATCACCTGTTCCTGCAAGATTCGATAATCGTATAAGATTTGTCTTCTTCATTATACGTTCTAGATAATTAGTTGTCTATACCAATTACAGCTTCCAACTATGCTATACTACGGATAGCCTATTGAACGCGGAGGGTTTTTAGTGATGATTGATAAAAAGTCCCCAATTCCTATTTATTTTCAAATTGAAGAATTCATAAAGAAACAAATTGCTGAAGGCGTCCTGTATCCCGGGGAAGCACTCCCGTCTGAACGTGAGTTCGCCGATGAATATGGCATTAGCCGGATGACCGTTCGTCATGGAATCAACAACTTAGTAAACCAGAAGCTTCTATACAGAAAAAAAGGCAAGGGCACCTTTGTCTCCTGGCCGAAGATTGAGCAGCCGCTCTCTGGGATGACGAGCTTCACGGAGGACATGGAGTCTCGGAACATGAAACCTGATTCAAAACTTCTTGTCTTTACAACGATTCAAGCCTCTGCTTTTGTCGCACGTCAACTACAAATCAGCGAGGGCGAGGCTGTCTATTTTATTCAGCGTGTACGACTCGCCGATGAACTACCGATCGCGCTCGAGCGAACCTACATCCCCGTCTCTCTTGTACCGGGCTTAACAAAGGAGGTGCTCAACGCCTCTTTGTATGCGTACTTTGAAGAAACGTGTGGCTTTACGATTCATGAAGCTGAACAAACGATCGAAGCCTCCCTCGCGTCCGAAGAAGATGCAACTCACCTGTCAGTCCCCATCAATTCGCCCCTTCTCTCGATTCGACGAAACACGCGACTTCTAGACAACCGCGTGCTCGAAGTTGTGTTTTCTCATTACCGGGGCGACCGCTATCACTTTGTAACCAGAATGGTGCGAAATTGAGACACACACGAAAGGGGTGCCACGGAAAAACCGCGGCACCCAAGCTGTTTTAGGAGCTAAGGTAGTCGCCCCCATTGATGTGAATGGCCTGTCCTGTCATGTAGGAAGAATCCTTTGAAGCAAGCAGGACATACGCGCCGACATGCTCGCTTGGTTGACCCGGACGACCCATTGGGTTTGTTTGCCCAAACTCTGACACTTTCTGCTCGTCGAAGGACGATGGGATCAGCGGCGTCCAGATCGGTCCTGGCGCCACGCTGTTTACGCGAATGCCTTGCCCAACGAGAGCCTGTGCCATGGAACGGGTGAAGGCCGTAATTGCCCCTTTTGTGCTTGTGTAGTCAATCAGCGAGACATTGCCACGGTAAGCATTGATGGAGGATGTATTAATAATAGTGCTCCCCGGCTTCAAATAGTCGAGGGCTGCTTGCGTAAAGTAGACGTACGAAAAGAAATTGGTCGCAAACGTACGGTGCAATTGCTCGGAAGAAAGTTCACGCAAGTCGTTAACCGTGTGCTGTTCAGCCGCATTGTTCACTAGAATGTCTAGACCCCCTAGCTCCGTCACTGTCCGGTCTACCGATTCCTTGCAAAACTGTTCCTCAGCGACATCGCCGGAAATCGTGATGCAATTTACGCCTTCTTGCTCTACACGCTGCTTCGTTTCCTCAGCATCCTCGTGCTCGTCTAGATAGACGATCGAAACATGAGCCCCTTCCTTGGCGTAGCCAACCGCGACGGCTCGTCCAATTCCAGAATCCCCACCTGTAATGAGCGCTACTTTATCTCGCAATTTCCCAGTGCCAATGTAGGCGTCATCTTCATAAATGGGACGAGGGTTCATTTCTTTTTCCGACCCTGGCTGCTTTTCCTGTTTTTGTGGCGGTATGCCATCGTTTAAAAAGTTGCTTATATCCATATGCGCTCTGCCTCCTCACGGTTCTTATGTATAGTTATACCTCTTTGAACCGAGGTCTTAAACATCTAAAATGTTTAGAGATATTTCTTAAACTTAAAGGATAACGCTTTCATTTATAGAATTAGTCTAGGTAAGAACGGGTTTATCCCGTTTCACCTAAAAAACCCTAAGGAGGATTTGTATGAGCCACAAAGAAGCGGTTTCAAGCAGTTACACACGTCCAGGTGAAGAAGGGTCCCTCATCACATTTAAAAAGCACTACGACAACTACATTGGTGGCGAATGGAGAGCGCCTGTTCACGGTCGTTACTTTGAGAACGTCTCTCCGGTCACGGGTGAAGTGTTTTGCGAAATCGCCCGTTCCAACGCCGAAGATGTGGACCTAGCCATTGATGCGGCCCACGCCGCAAAAGACAATTGGGGGCAAACGCCTCCGGCGAAGCGCGCAGCGATCCTTCATACCATCGCCGATCGCATCACTGAAAACAAAGAAATGCTCGCCGTCGCCGAAACATGGGACAACGGCAAATCGGTTCGGGAGACGCTCGCCGCTGATATTCCCTTAGCCGCAGACCATCTTCGCTACTTCGCTGGGGCGATTCGTGCTCAAGAAGGGTCGCTCAGTCAAATTGATGATGACACCGTTGCCTATCATTTTCACGAACCACTTGGTGTTGTCGGGCAGATCATCCCCTGGAATTTCCCTATTCTTATGGCCGTGTGGAAGCTTGCTCCGGCCTTAGCCGCCGGGAACTGCGTCGTGCTAAAACCGGCCGAACAGACACCGGCCTCCATCCTTGTGCTAACAGAACTGATTGAAGACTTGCTTCCGCCTGGCGTCCTCAACATCGTGAATGGATTCGGTGTGGAAGCCGGTAAACCGCTGGCCTCAAACAGTCGCATTTCTAAAATCGCCTTTACAGGGGAAACGACGACGGGCCGCCTGATCATGCAGTATGCTTCTGAAAACATCATTCCTGTTACGCTCGAGCTTGGCGGCAAGTCGCCCAATATCTTCTTCTCGGACGTGATGAACGAAGACGATGATTTTGTTGATAAGGCCATCGAAGGGCTCGTCATGTTCGCTTTAAATCAAGGGGAGGTGTGCACTTGCCCGTCTCGTGCTCTTGTTCATGAGGACATTTACGACACATTTATGGAAAAAGCGCTCAAGCGGGTCGAGGCGATTCAATCAGGGGACCCTCTTGATCCGTCCACGATGATGGGTGCTCAGGCCTCCCAGGAACAGATGGAGAAAATTCTCTCCTACTTGGACATCGGCAAACAAGAAGGGGCTGAGGTACTCATCGGTGGAGGCGAGCGCCAAGTGAGCGAGCATGCCAGTGGCTACTACATCGAACCAACGATTTTTAAGGGCACCAATGACATGCGCATCTTCCAGGAAGAAATTTTTGGTCCTGTCCTTTCTGTGACGACATTTAAAGACGATGAAGAAGCGCTTGAAATTGCCAATGACACCCTTTATGGTCTAGGAGCAGGCATTTGGACGCGCGATATCAACCGCGCTTACCGCTTCGGCCGCGAGATTCAGGCGGGACGCGTATGGACCAACTGCTATCATATGTACCCGGCCCACGCGGCGTTTGGCGGCTATAAGAAATCCGGTATTGGCCGTGAGAATCATAAGATGATGCTTGAGCACTATCAACAAACGAAGAATATGCTTGTGAGCTACAGCGACAAAGCCCAGGGATTATTTTAGGAGGTCTTCGATGGTTCAACGCGTGGTTGCAACTGAATCAACGGTAGCTTTGATTGAGACGCTCAAACAAATCCACGGACCACTCATGTTTCATCAATCCGGAGGCTGCTGCGACGGGAGTTCTCCTATGTGCTATCCACACGGCGAGCTGAAGGTAGGTGCAAGCGACATCCTGCTCGGCGAGATTGGTGGCAGCCCTTTTTACATCTCAAGCGACCAGTACGAATACTGGAAACACACGCAGCTCATTATTGACGTGGTCGATGGGCGCGGAGGGATGTTTTCCCTGGAAGGGCCAGAGGGAAAACGGTTCTTAACACGTTCCCGCGTCTTCACACAGGAGGAGCAGGAGACGTTAAAGCAGAAGAATTGATGCGAACCGAAAAGCGCAGGCGCCCTGTTCACGAGCGACAAGTTCTGGAAGAACGGCAGGATCAAGCCCGCCCTTTGGCTTGATCTGGCGGTCTGAAGAAACCTCGAGCGAGTGGGCGCCGCAGCTAGACACGAAAAGTGCAGGCGGGTTGCCAGAAGCACGGATTTTGGAAGGCCTGCACTAGAAATCCCGGTTTTGGATTTCGGGGCAGGACTGAAAAATCCCGAGCTTCTACCCGCCGGAGCTAGACAATACCGAAAAGCGCAGGCGGGTTGCCAGAAGCTAGACAAAACGCTCATGAGAAATCGAATTCTCATGAGCGTTTTTCCTTCTCGTCTCAACGGCCTTTTTCTTTGTAGCACTCTTCTTCTCACATAAGTGGGGTTCTACCAATCGTTTTAGCGAGTCCCGTTTTTAAAAAAGCCACCACCTTCTCCAGCCAACTCTCCTCTGCGCCGGGTTGCGATACGGGTAGCTGGTCTTGAGAGTTTTCTCTTTCTACTTCCACTTCTTTTAAGAAATTGCCTTGATCATCATGCAAGATTAAGTAATTCCCGACAACATCGCCCTCAACCTCATGCTCTTTTTCGAACGTGACGTAGTCAGGCTGAATGAGCGTATAAGGCTCATTCTCTTGATTATAATACGTTTGTTCAAAGGGGATTTCCTCTGATGAGAAAGTTTCAAACCCGTAGTCCAGAAGTTCAGTTGTATCATCGTAAGAGTTCTGGGCTGTGGTGTTTTTAAACGTTACCGCAATCAGCTCTTGTCCATTCCGCTCCGCCGCTGTAACAAGGGTAAATCCGGACTGCGTAACAAACCCGTTCTTTACCCCTACAGCTCCCTCATAATCCCACAAGAGCCGATGATGATTATAGAGCGTCGTTTCCCAACCTTCCCCTTCCCAATCCAGTTCCTTCGTTCCAACAATCTCTCTGAATGTCTCATTTTCGAGCGCATAGTTCGTAATCAACGCCATATCTTCAACAGTGGTGTAGTGATCTTCGTCAAACAGCCCATGGGGATTTGTAAAATGTGTATCCTCTACGCCTATTTTCTCTTCCACAAATGCGTTCATTTCTTTAGCAAATGCCGCTTCACTTCCTGCCAGGTGCTCAGCGATCGCTGTGCCAGCATCATTTCCGGAATTAATCAAAAGTCCTTGGACGAGTGTTTCCAGCTCTACTTTTTCATCTTCAAGCAAATAAACGCGAGTCCCGTCCGCATGTGTCGCTTCCTCACTAACGGTCACAAGCTCCTCTAGGTTTCCTTCTTCAATCGCCATAATTCCCGTCACGATCTTGGTTACGCTTGCTGGATACATGGCTTCATCGCCGTTCTCTTCAAAAAGAATTTGCCCCGACTGGGCGTCCATTAATAACGAGGCCTCTGCTTCAAGTAAAGGCTCCTTTGTCTCGGCCTTTGACTCGCTTGTTGCAAGAGCAAGCAGGCCAACCATTATGCAAGTTGCTAGCTGTTTTTTCACCATTACCAACCCTTCATCCGATTAAATGACAAAGTTCGACTCTTTTCTACATTAAAGTATGAATCTCTCAGCTTCCTGAGTCAACCTTAAAACGTCAATGGTTGGATTTTTCTCTTGGCTAGAGGGCTTGGACACTCGTTCATAAAAACGGTATACTTTGAGTATTAAACGAGGTGAACAGTTTGAAAACGATTCGAGTATCCAAGAAGCTACTCTCTAAATATAAAACCATTCAACAGGCGCTTTCGGCCGCTTCAGATGGGGACACGATTCAACTCGAAGCGGGCCGCTACAAAGAATCACTTGTCATTGATAAGTCGGTCGCCTTGATCGGACTAGAAGAACCAGAGGAAATTATGCTCAAAGGCTACATCCGCATTATTGAACAAGCGGATGTTCAGCTCAAAAACGTCACACTCGAAGAAAACCCTGCTGGCCTGATTTTAGAGGAGGGCCATCTAGTAGTCTCTCACTGTTATTTTACTAAAATAAAAGACTATGCAATTGACGTACACGATAAAGGACATCTTGACCTTCATGATGCCACCATCCGTCACTGTGGAATTGGCTTAAGGGTTTCTGGGAGAGCCCGGGTGGAATACTGTGCCTTATATGGCCAAACGCATACACAGATCCGCGTTGCTAAACAAGGGCGATTGATCGTAAAACATTCGCATATTTATCAAGGGGATGAAGCGGCGTTTCGCTTTGATGGCAACAGCCGTTCGCTTCTTGAGAACTGCCAAATCTATGCTCATCATCACCCTGACTGCAGCCAACTCATGGTCGCTGACACGAGCGAGGTCTATCTTCGGGAAAGTACTCTTTATGAAAGCACGACCGGGGGCATCACTGTTACAGGTGGCAAGTGTTCATTAAGCAAGTGCAAGCTAACGGACAACACCCCCCAGCAAGTATACGTAGCAAAAGGAATGGCTATCATTCAAAACAGCCTGCTTGAACAAGCCAAAACCGCCGTTCACGTCGACGATGACGGGGAGTTATTTTTAGAAAGGACCGTCGTCAGTGAGCACCAAGATCATCAAATCGTGGTGGAGAATGGAACCGCGCGTCTGTTCCAGAGCACGATCAAACTTGGGGGAAAAAGTGGCCTCTCCACGAGCTTTGAATCAAACGTCTCCATTGAAGCTTGTGATGTTTTTGGCCACCACCTCCCACAAGTAGCAGCGTCTGAACGTGCGCAGTTGCTCATGCGCCATAGCGCTATTTATGAAGGCTCCCACTACGGGATGTGGCTCACAGAAGCCGCTAAAGCTTCCGTTGAGCACTGCCGCTTCTTTGACAACCAGCTTAATCAAATTGTCGTTGTGGACAAAAGCTATGCAGACCTCCACGATGTGACTGTTTATGAAGGCGGTCAAAGCGGCATTTACATGCTCGATGAAAGCAGCGCGATGATTACGAACAGCTCCGTGTATCGCCATCATGATCATTATCCGCAAATTTACATTGCCAACGACGCCGCGCCAACCTTACGTGATTGCTACATCTATGACAGCTATGAAAGCGGCATTCGTTTTCAGAACAAAGGCCAGGGACTTATCGAGCACTGTGAATTCAGCGGACATTTCGAGGCACAAGTGGATATCCAAAGCGAAAGCACGCCAACCATCCGCGAATGCATCATCCGTAGTGGTGGGACGTCAGCGCTTAGGATGATTGATGCTGGTGGCTTCATAGAGAACTGTTCATTTGAGGACCACGAGAATAACATTATCATCAGCGGGAGCTGCACTGCGGAAATCATTGGCGCTGAAGCCGATGCCCTGCGGCAATACGAAGAAGCTATGGAGACAGCGGCACATGAAGACGAAGGCGACCAACTTTCCAAAGAAGAAATGGAGCTTGCCCTTCAGCGCGCTCAAGAAGTAGCGGAGCGGGAAGAACGTACCTCAGAGATTGTCGGCCTTGTCGAACAGCTCGAGGAGAGGCTTGGGAGAAAGCCATAACAACGAAACCCGGAGCCCCATTGCTCCGGGTTTCTTGTTTTTTAACATCTGTATCGTTGGCGAGCATCCAAGCCCACCGACCTCTTTCCTTATTTTGCAACAGCCTCTTCCTCTGACTTCCGGAAAAAATGTTTCATTGCATGGTAGACGTCGCCTTTTTCCTTTAAGATATAATGCCTGAACCGTGGATCTGTGACATTTTTATAGGCGCTCATCAGGGTCGAGTGCCTGGAGTATTGATTGACTTCTCCATAGCCGAATAGACTTGATTTATCCATTAGCTGCTTGATGAGCTTCATGCAACGCGCGTTATCTGAAGTCAGATTATCGCCGTCCGAAAAATGAAACGGGTAAATATTATACGCTTGTGGATCGTACTTTTCATCGATCAGCTTCAGCGCTTTGCGGTATGCGGATGAGCAGATGGTCCCCCCGCTCTCCCCTTTGGAGAAAAAATCTTCTTCTGAAACGACTTTCGCCTCAGTGTGATGGGCAATAAATTCAATTTCCACGGTTTCATATTTTGTACGCAAAAAACGGGTCATCCAAAAAAAGAAACTTCGAGCCATATACTTTTCAAACCGGCCCATAGAACCACTCGTATCCATCATTGCAATGACGACTGCTTTGGATTCCGGACGCACGGTTTCCGTCCATGTTTTAAAGCGAAGATCGTCATTATGAATGGGCATGATGCTCGCTTTTCCATCTAGGGCGTTACGTTTAATCGCAGCCAGAATCGTCCGGCGCTTATCGACGTTGCCCATTAGTCCTTTCTTGCGAATGTCATTAAAGGAAATGTCCTCGATCACAATGTCATGCTCATCTTTTTCCTGCAAATTCGGGAGTTCAAGCTCTTGGAACAGCATTTCCTCTAGCTCTAGGATGGAGACTTCTGCTTCATGGTAGTCCTCTCCCGCCTGATCGCCTGCACCCTGCCCTTTCCCCGGCCCTTGCTGCTTTTGGCCATTTGGATCACGGGCAACAACATCGCCAACCTTGCTATCGCCCTCGCCCTGCCCGACATGCTTATTTTTGTCGTAATTATAGCGAATTTTGTATTCGTCAAGGGAGCGAATCGGAATTCGAATCACGTCGCGACCGTTAGACATAACGATATTTTCTTCACTGACAAGATCCGGCAAATTCTTCTTGATCGCTTCTTGGACTTTTTCTTGATGACGTCGCTGATCTTGGAATCCCTTTCGATGGAGGGACCAGTTTTCTTGAGACACTGCAAATTGCTGGCCGTTATCCTTTTCCATTCCATTCCCTCCTAATGTATATACACTCGTATCTTTTCAATAAAAAGTGTGCACAGCGGATTGGTTATCTGCATACCATACATTGGTTAGAACGTAACTTTTTTACGTTACTTACCTTATCCTATGCAGACAAGAGCGAGAGTTGCTAAAAAAACGGAAGGACAAGCCTCTGAACAGCCCTCTTCACTGAATAGTCAGACACAAAAGACGCTTCTAGCAACGTTTACGGTGATTTTTTCTTTGCCTATGTTCATCCTAACTGAAATGTACAGGCGTGTCGCTCACCCTCTTGTACCCACCAACTCTATCGGATATTTTTATAAAATAAAAAAGGACTGAAAATTCTTCGTAAAAGTCTGGGCACAATAGCTTTAACACGGTAAGATGAACGTAGATTTAAAGGGGGGCTTTCAACAGTGAGACATTTGATTTATCTAGTCATTGGCACGTTTCTATTCGCCATTTCTGTTACGCAATTCGCTATGCCGAACCAACTTGCAGAGGGTGGCATCATTGGGCTTTCACTCCTGCTCTATTTTGCGTTTAATACCTCTCCCGGAATTGTCAGCTTTGTCATCAATGCTGGTCTTCTTGCGATTGGCTTCAAGCTGCTTCCGCGACATATGGTTTATAAGTCCCTTCTGAATGTACCACTATTATCCTTATTTATCTATTTAACAGAGGACTTTGGCATGCAAATTCCGGACACACTGCTCGCCGCTATTTTTGCTGGTTTGTTAACGGGAGTGGGGTTCGGCTTCATTTTCCGTGCAGGAAGTTCTACAGGAGGAACTTCTATTATTGCAAGAATGCTGAATCACCGATTTGGGTGGGAGTTAACCGGCACAAACTTTGTATTGGATGTAGGAATTGTACTCGCTGGTGTGTTCGTCATTGGCCCCCTCTACACCATGTACACCATCGTGGCTTTATACATCGGCAAGAAAGTAACCGACTATGTTCTTGAAGGGTTCGATTCAAAGAAAGCTGTCAACATCGTTTCTTTGAAAGGGCAAGAAATCTCTGAAAAAGTGATGAATGAAATGTCGTCAAGTGCGACGATCTTTGATGGTTACGGCGGGTTTACGAAGGAAAAGCGCGAAGTGATCTACATCGTCGTTCGCTCTCATCGTCTCTTTTATTTGAAAAAACTCATTCAGGAGGTCGATTCAAACGCATTTCTTGTTGTTCACAACGTAAAAGACGTCTCTGGCGGGACTTTTTTCGCGCCGCATCACCATCACCCCCTTGATCCAACGACCGTTCCTGGTTATGAAGAGCGGGATCGAGAGCCAGAACTCGGACAATAGGGGATGAAGAAAGCGCAGGCACCGGAGCTAGAAAAACCGAGAAGCGTAGGCGGGTCGCCTAGAAGCGCAAATTCTGAAAGGCCTGGACTAGAAATCCCGGGTTGGAGTTCGGTTCAGGACTAAAAACAATACCCGCCGGAGCTAGAAAAAGGATGAGCACTAAATGCTCATCCTTTTACTCCATGGTTCCAAATTCGCCAAGCGGCCAAAAACGCAGGCCTACTTTTCCAATGATGTCCTCTTCATCTATTGGTCCAATGCTTCGACTGTCTAGACTGATCGGACGATTGTCCCCCATTACAAAAACATGATCGGCCGGAACTTCCATTTCGAACTCATAATCCGGTGTATAGGCTCGTCCGTCATACGCTTGACGGACGTCTTCAAGAAAAGGCTCTTCAACGAGCTCATCATTCACATAAAGCCGATCCTCTTCATAGCGGACGCTCTCCCCGGGGAGCCCTACGACTCGCTTAATGTAATCCTCGTTTTCGTTCGCTTGAAATACAATTAAATCAAACCGCTCCGGCTCACTGAAATGGTACGGCATTTTATTGACAATAAATCGCTCGCCATTTTGAGCAGTCGGGACCATCGAATCTCCTCGTACTTCAAAGCTTGTCATGATAAAGGTGCGTATAATAAGAGCGAGCACAAGCGCAATGACAATCGCCTTCACCCAGCCCCAGAATTCCGATTTCTCTTTCTTATCTTCCGCTCTCGCCACGCCTGAACCCCGCCTTCTTTGCTTCCGCATCGAACCAAGCCGCTTGCGCTTTTCTTGATCCAGCTCCAGCGGCTAGAAGCTCGAGAGTTTTCACCCTGACATCGACATCCAAAATCGGGATTTCTTTTGTCAGGTCTCCAAAATTCTCGCTTCTGGTCGAGCCGCTTGCGCTTTTCTTGATCCAGCTCCAGCGGCTAGAAGCTCGAGATTTTTCACCCTGACATCGAAATCCAAAATCGGGATTTCTTTTGTCAGGCCTCCAAAATTCTCGCTTCTGGTCGAGCCGCTTGCGCTTTTCTTATAACGTATCACTAAATGGAAAAAAGAACAAGGTTCAATGTTCGTGAAGCCACTGCAAGGAACGTTAACCTCTGCTTTTCTCTCAGGTGCAAGCTCTGCCATTGTTCAACTCCTCTCATTGGCCATGAAGACCCCCGGCGTATGGGCGCCGAGGGTCTTTTTTCTAGCGATTCAACAACGATCCTACGTAGCGGAGAAGTTCATTGGCTGAAACCGAGTTGTAGCCGTGCTCGTCAATGAGACGCGCGATGACGTCGTTCATTTTCTTCAACTGTGATTCATCTGGTGTCTTGACGGACGTCGTGATTTTGACGATGTCTTTCAAGTCAGCAAAGAGTTTCTTCTGAATCGCCTCACGCAGACGTTCATGAGAGTTGTAGTCAAATTTTTTCCCTTTACGTGCATAGGCCGAGATCCGGATGAGTATTTCTTCGCGGAACGCTTTTTTCGCGTTTTCGGATATGCCAATTTGCTCTTCGATTGAGCGCATTAGCTTCTCATCTGGCGACATTTCTTCCCCTGTGAGCGGGTCACGCAATTTATTTTTGTTGCAGTAAGCCTCGACATTGTCAAGGTAGTTATCCATTAACGTCTTCGCGGATTCGTCATACGAGTAGACGAAGGCCTTCTGCACTTCTTCTTTAGCGATCATGTCGTATTCTTTGCGGGCAACGGAAATGAAATCGGTGTAGCGCTCACGGTCCTCCTTGGAGATCGAGGCGTGCTGATCGAGTCCTTCCTTAATGGAGCGAAGCACATCCAGCGCACTGATGGAGGTGAGCTGCTTGCGGATAATCGCAGATGAAATCCGGTTAATCACATACCTGGGATCAATGCCGCTCATGCCTTCATCTGCATGCTCTTCTTTCAGCTCTTTTACATCTTGCGAATTAAACCCCTCGACCGCTTCCCCGTCGTACAGCTTCATTTTTTTGACAAGATCCATGCCAGATTTATGGGTGTCTTTCATCCGTGTGAGAATCGTAAAAATCGCTGCCACTTTGAGAGCGTGAGGCGCGATATGAACGTTCGAAAGATCGCTCTCCGCAATCATTTTTTCATAAATTCGCTCTTCTTCTGTAACCTTTAAATTGTACGGGACTTTCATCACAATAATTCGAGAATGCAGCGCTTCGTTTTTCTTATTCGAAATAAAGGATTTATATTCCGATTCGTTTGTATGCGCTAAAATAAGCTCATCGGCGGAAATCAGTGCAAATCTTCCTGCTTTGAAATTGCCTTCCTGAGTTAGAGAAAGGAGGTGCCAGAGAAACTTCTCATCGCACTTTAACATCTCCTGAAACTCCATCATTCCACGGTTGGCTTTATTCAGCTCTCCATCGAATCGATACGCCCTAGGGTCACTCTCTGAGCCATACTCGGCAATCGTTGAGAAGTCAATGCTTCCCGTAAGATCAGCAATATCCTGTGATTTCGGATCAGAAGGAGAAAACGTGCCAATCCCGTTCCGCTTATCTTCAGAGAAAAAGATCCGTTCTACTTGCACATCTTCAATCCGTCCGCCGTATTCCTTTTCCAGTCTCATCATATTGAGTGGCGACAAATTCCCTTCGACTTTAATTCCATACTCTTCTTCAAAATCCTTGCGCAAATGAAGGGGAATTAAATGAAGCGGGTCTTCGTGCATCGGGCACCCTTTAATCGCATAAACCGCCCCATTGTCCGTCCGAGAATACTCCTCCAAGCCTCGCTTGAGCATGGTCACAATCGTTGATTTCCCCCCACTAACTGGGCCCATTAATAACAAAATCCGCTTGCGTACATCCAATCTTTTAGCTGCGGAATGGAAATATTCCTCGACTAATTTTTCAAGAGAATCTTCAAGTCCGTAAATCGAATCCTTGAAGAATTCATACGTTTTCTTGTCGTTTTCCTCCTCTACACCAGCGTCTTTAATCATATTATACACGCGGGAGTGAGCGGTTTGAGTGACCCATGGCTTTTCCTTGATTAACTCCAAATAATCAGCAAACGTTCCTTCCCACTTCAAGCGTTCTTCTTCGTCTCTGTAGCGTTCAATTTTATTCAGTATGCTCATCATGTACCCCCATCCTCGTGTAAGCACGTTTAGTTAACGTTATGCACCTGGGGGACTATACATGTCAGTAGATGTAAAACTAAAAAGAACACAAGCTGTGCGAAATCGGGAACAATGGTATAATAAGGAGAATCTCTCAACGCGATCACTGCGGTACATGGAAAGTGAGTGTTTGCTGTGAAACAATTTATGGGCTGGATGATGGTTGTGATTCTACTGGCGATGAGCTTCTTCCTCTTCACACGGACATCCGCAGAAGTAAGCAATGTGCGTTCTGTGCAGGCCGTCTTGCAAGAAAATATCGACGTTGATGAACTCTATTTATCTTCCAATAGCATCATTACAGATGCCAATGGGCGCGTGATAGCCGATGTATATGGAGATACCAATCGAATTTACTTGCCGTTCAATCAAATCCCACAGCTCGCCGTTGATGCCTTTGTGGCCACTGAGGATCGCAGGTTTTACGAGCATCAAGGCTTTGACGCCACTGGGATTGCCCGTGCCTTACTAACGAATACGCAGGAAGGCGGGATTGAACAAGGCGCAAGCACCATCACACAGCAAATGGTTCGTAATATTTACCTCGATCACACCCAAACGTACGAACGAAAGCTAAGTGAACTCCTTTATGCCTATGAGCTGGAAAAGCAATACTCCAAAGATTCAATCTTGGAACTGTATCTGAATTCGATTTATTTCGGTAACCAAGCGTACGGGCTTCAGACTGCAAGCCATCTTTATTTTAGCAAACCTGCTGAGTTGCTTACACTTGCCGAAGTTGCCTTCTTGACCGCTATTCCGAACAACCCTACATATTATGATCCACTCCAGCACCCAGAGCGAACAAACGAACGGAAGGGGTGGGTGCTCACAAAGATGGAAGAAGCCGGTGCCATTTCTTCCATTGAGCACGAGGAAGCATTGGAGCAGGAAGTGACGCTCGAACCAGAAAATCGAACAGACCTGTTCCCGGATTACACCTCGTACGTGCTGCAATCAGAATTTAAACAGCTCGTCAGTCAAAAAGAAGGATATTCAAAGCGCCTCGCCTCTGCAAACTCGGAGGACGAACAGAAGGCGATTCAAGAAGAGCTGGATGTGCGCGTAGATCAACTGCTCGGGATGGGGCTTACGATTCACACAGCGTTAGAGCCGATCAAGCAAAATGAAGTAGTCTCGAGTCTTTCCAGTCGCCTACCAGAAGAGGTGCAAGGAGGAGCCGTCGTTATTGACCATGATCGTCATGCCATTGTCGCTATGGGGGGCGGGCGTGATTTTAAAAAGGGAGAGTTCAACCGCAGTTATCAGTCCTACCGGCACCCTGGCTCTGCCTTAAAGCCGCTTGTCGATTTTGCCCCGTATTTGAATGAAACCGGAGCAGCAACATCAATGACGCTGAATGGGAACCCAGTGAATCCATCCTGTGATGAGGAAGAACCTGACTGTGTTCGAAACTTCAATGATGCTTTGCCTGGCACCGTTTCGCTTATGGAAGCTTTCAAACAATCCTATAATGTTCCCGCACAGGAGCTGCTAGACCGCATCGGTGTTGAGACTGGTGTATCGTATCTTGATGCGTTTCATTTCAGAACATTGCATGACGAGGAACGAAGTCTCGCGCTTGCGCTCGGGGCCATAGACATATCGGTTTTAGAGTTAACACGCGCCTATACTACGTTTGCCCATGACGGTATGTACACGCCTGCCTATGCCATCACCGAAGTACTTGATGAGCATGGCGAAACCTTGTATTCTTGGGACAGGGAAGAAACAGAAGTTTGGAGCAAGGAGACGAACGAGAAGATGCGCGCCATGCTTTCAGAAGTGATCACCTCAGGCACAGCCGCCTCACTCACTATGAGTCAAGACGGGTACAGCGGCGGAAAAACGGGGACTTCTCAAGCGTTTCGCGACCTCTGGTTTGCAGGTCTCACCGATCAGTACACCGCCTCCGTATGGGTCGGGTACGATACACCGAAGAGCATGGAAACCCTGAGCAGAGAGCAACCGGCCCTCAAAACATGGGGACAGATCATGGATGACTAAACGCAAAAAAACCGGCATGGCCGGTTTTCCGCTGGTCTTATCGTCTGTGAGGGTTGTCCTCATAACCTCCAGCAAAAATGGAGATTAAAAATACCGCACAGACACCCATCATTAGAAACGTTCTCATAAGTTCTCCTCCTAGCATGAGGGCTTTCGTTCTTATTATATCCAAAGCGTCTCTAGTTGAAAAGAGGCTGGGACAACTTTTGTGAAACGTTTTCGTATCTTAGTTTAAAGAAGGAGCTATTTCAAATGTATGTTGTCATGAATGAACTGAATGTCCCAAAAGAAAGGAAAGAAATGCTTGCCTCCCGTTTTGGAAAGTCCGCAGAAAACATGGAGAAGGTACCTGGTTGCCTTGAATTTATGTTTCTGTCAAACGAAAATGAGGATGAAAAGCAAGTCGTGTTCACCAAGTGGGAACGAAAAGAAGATTACGAGAACTGGCTAAACAGTGACGCCTTTAAGCAGGCTCATGCGCACAAATCCAAAGAAAATGGGAGCGAATCCAAGCCAGCCTCCAGTAAAAACGAGCTTCATGCCTACACGGTCGTGCACAGCTATCAAGCGGATTAATCAGCAAACGACTCGTCCTTTTTCGGGCGAGTCTTACATATAGGAGCCTACCATGACGAACCGCTATTTAACAGGGCATTTGCCGCTGTTCTCGATCCTTTTATTCAGCCTATCCTTTTCATTGTACGGTCAATCGTTTATGACCTCATTTCTTGAAGAACATGGCATATACGGCGGCATGGTCGATTTTTTCTCAGAGAACGGCATTCGCCTGGCCTTGCTCTTTGTGTTCATGCTTGCATTCTTCATGCTGTTCTCGGCCTTAAAGCTTATCGCCGATACGATTTTTTCCCTATCGATGCTTTTCTTTTCAAAAGACGACGAGGGCGGACTCTGGCAAAAAGTCCGAAGCGGAACCTGGATTTACTTGGGGGCCAGTGGCCTCTCTCTTGTTGCCGTTCAGGAAATTTTCTTTATTGTAGCGATTTTTCTTGCCGCCTCGCTCGGCTATTTGCTCTACGTCATTTATAAAATTGCTGATGCACTTACCGTTACAGGGCTAATTGGTTTCGTTAGCTTCCACCTTTTGTTTTGGGCCACATTTATTTTCTCGACGATGTTCATCGTGATTCGTCTTTACAACAGCTTTATCGCGAGCTTGCCGTTATAAGCTCGCCTCCTAGCTTAAGCCCGGGAAATGTTGCTGGCGCAAGGCTTCATAGATCACAATTGCTGCTGTATTAGAAAGGTTCAGGGAACGAATCTTGTCCGTCTGTGGAAGGCGAAAGCATCGCTCCTCGTGGGCTTCAACAAGATCGCTCGGCAAACCCGTCGTTTCACGGCCGAACACAAAAAAATGATCCTGCTCTCTATCCGAATAGTCAAAGTCGCTATAATTCTTCGTGCCAATCGTCTCAATAAAGTAAAAGGACCCTGCTGGATACGTTTGGAACAGCTCATCCACCGAGTCATAGTAACGAATCTCAACGCTTGGCCAGTAATCACAGCCTGCTCGCTTCAGCATCTTGTCATCGGTTGAAAAGCCTAGGGGTCGAATGAGATGTAACGTCGTGTTCGTGCCTGCACAAGTACGCGCGATGTTCCCGGTGTTCGCTGGAATTTCTGGTTGATACAAAACGATATGTAAACTCATGAAAGCACCTCTGTTTCTTTTTCTCTGGCAAGCTACATTATAGCACTGGAGGAAAGGTCTTGCACGAGCCTACTTTACACAACGAACAGCATACCCCCAACCGAAAAGCACAGGCGGTCGTCCAGAGGCGAGAATTTTTGGAGGACCTGCAGAAATCCAGGTTTTAGATTTCCGGGCCCCTGCGCCGGAGCTAGAAAAACCAGCTGAAGGGACTCCCCTTCAGCTGGTTTTGTTCAATCAACAACAATATGAAAGAATTTATAAACGATGTCCTCTGTATAAGCCGGGGAATCCGTATACGCCCAGTGGCGCATGCGGCTATTTACGGTTTGTGCGTTAACCAAAGGCTCATTGGCTCTATCTTTGGCGACCACAATCGTATTGTGATCGAACCTTCCGTCTCCATTAAAGTCGTAGCAGATCACATCGCCAGGCATCAACTGCTCCGCGTGCTCGCGCTCCTCTCCCCGCAAGCCTGTTTTCGCCCCGCTTAGGTACCAGCGCAACGAATGCGCAGTGGCCCAACTGAAGCTCCAGGACCTCCCAGAGTACCACCAACCCTTATCTCTGCTTCCCTGACCCGTCATCGGCGCTCCCCCGGCGTGTAGGCATTGAGAAATGTAATTGGTACAGTTATCTTCGAATTGGGGGAAGTCAGGGTTGTAATCATTCCACCAGCGTTCTGCATAACGCACCGCTTCCCGGCGATTATAGCCACTCGAGTCTTGATTCTCCCTGACCTCGGACCAGTCATTCCTTCGTTCTCTCTGCCCATCGGCCCCTTTAAGATTTTTTACCAGGCGCACATCTGATTGCAACTCATCTTTTGTGAACGTGGCTCTCCTTAGCAGCTCTCGTTCCTCGACATAAAAATCTCCTGCTCGCTGAATGAGCCTCTCCAGTAATAAAAAATATTCAACCTCTGTTGTCTCCTCATAAGAACGGGATGCGGTCACATCCCCATGCACTTTCGAATGGACAATTTCCACATCGCTTCTGTTTAAAGCGGAACACTCAAACCTCTCCTCTTCCCCAATCGAAGTAGCTGGCGCAAGCGTTAAAAACGAACGGTTAATCTCCTCTGCTCGTTCATGAATAGCTTGAATCATTTGATTGTTCACAGCTCTGCCTCCCCTCTGCTATTTACTCTATGATGAGGCCTTTTCAAAAATATCATTGAATATTTATTAATAAAATCGTATAATTAATCAAACGCTTTTTTTGGAGGTCTCGCCTTTTGGATATTCGTCACGCTAAGAGTTCAGATGCGATGTTGCTGTATGAATTGATGCAATCGGCATTTAAACGCTTCGAGCATGATGCCACCCCTGCTGCTGCGCTTAACGACTCACTGCTTTCCATTAAGCAACAATTACGTAGAGGCTTAAAAGCCCTTATCGTTTCAGAGGCGGGGCAACCAGTTGCCATGAGTTTTTATACAGAAGTGGGAAATGACTGTTTCTTTTCCCGCTTCTCTGTACATCCAGATCATCAACGCAAAGGTCTTGGCAAGATAATGCTCCTATGGCTGGCTGAAGATGCAAAGACTCAAGGACTGCAAACACTTAGCTGTCTCGCCCGTGAGCAAAACCTCCACTACTACGAGCGGCTTGGCTTTCAAGTGAGCTGTCTTCCTACCGAAGAGACTGGCCTTTACACCTTATACAAACCTCTTGAACAGAAAGAAGCTGAGCTATGCATGTGAATGGCAAGTAGCTCAGCTTTTTTCTTTGTATTGAAACTGGTGGAGGCTACGCAAGATACAACAAACCATGGCGACGTCTCCACCCACTGTCGTTATCAAGCTAAGAAATTTGTTTGCATCCTTCCAGGTTGAGGAGAAGTTCTTTCTTCTTTACCCCGCCACCGTAACCGACCATTGCTCCGTTTGAGCCAATCACTCGATGGCAGGGGATGATGATCGGGATGGGGTTGCGGTTATTGGCACCCCCAACGGCTCTTACAGCTTTTGGGGCACCGATTTCTTGCGCGATTTCTTTATAAGAACGGGTTTCGCCGTATTCAATCTGCCGAAGCGCCTCCCAGACCTTCTTTTGAAAAGGCGAGCCATGCAGGTCAATGTCGATATCAAACTGTGAACGTGTACCATTAAAATATTCGTGTAGCTGTTTGCAGGCTAGAGAGGTCCTTTCCGTACAGTACGTCCAGTCCGGTTTTAATCCCATTTTCTTTAGCTTCGCGTTTAAGCTCGCTTCGTTGATTGGTCCAAAGTGAAGATGGCAGATGCCTCGTTCCGTTGTGACGATCGTTAACGTCCCAAGTGGACTTTCCGTTTCACTGACAAAAAAACTTGGTCGCGCGCTCATGCCAATCCCTTCTTTCTGTCTTTTATCGATTCTAGCCGAGACAACCTGAAGCGGCTACTCTAACATAACCATTCATTATAGCAAATCCAATCCTTTATTTATCTCATTCAAGACATCTTCGTCTTTTTCCTCTTTTTTTGCCGAAAGAAGTACAGCCTCTTCGCTCTCCTTCTCCCCAATTTTGCCAATAGCCCAAGCGGCCGTTCCTCTGATCACCGGTCTGGGGTCGTTTTTTAACAGCTCGGTTAGAGTGGGCAGCGCTGACTGGTCACGAAAGTGCGCGAGGGCAATAATGGCATTGCGCTGAATTGGCTTTTTCCCACGCCAGGCCCCGGCAATGTCACCAAATCGGTCCTTGAATTCTCGATTGCTCATCGTTAACAGGGGTAAGAGCTTCGGTTTTGCCACTTCTGGATCTGGCTCCATTTCCGTGTGGGAATGAAAATCCACTCCTTTGTTATAAGGACAAACAAGCTGGCACGTATCCCAGCCGTAGAGGTGGTTGCCGATCTTCTCGCGATACTCATCATCCAGGAACCCCTTCGTTTGCGTTAAAAAGGATAAGCATTTCTGCGCATTAAGCTGTCCCGCTTGCTCCAGAGCACCTGTCGGACAGGCATCTATGCATTTTGTGCATGATCCGCATAAGTCGGTAAGCGGCTCATCAGGTTCAAACGGAATCGACGTAATCAAATCGCCAAGATAAACAAAGCTCCCAAACTCTGGAGTAATGATGAACGTATTTTTGCCGCTCCACCCAATGCCCGCTCGCTCAGCAACGGCTCGATCGGAAAGCGCGCCCGTATCCACCATCGCCTTCGTCTTAGCCTCTGGAACCTCTTGCTTAAGAAAAGCAATCAGTTTGTTTAACCGATCATTTAAGACATGATGATAGTCCTTCCCCCAAGAAGAACGTGAAAACATTCCTCTTCGTTCCTCTTTTGTACTTTTCGGCGGATGTTTCATCCGGGTTGGGTACGCCATCGCAATGGAAATAATCGACCTTGCCTCCGGTAAATGGGTCTTGGGGTGTACACGCTCTTCAATATTTCGATGCTCGAAGCCCGAAGCATAGCCGAGCTCTTGCTGAGTTTCGAGCCGGTCTTTTAATGAAAGAAACGGATCGCTCGAAGCAAATCCAATTTTATCAATCCCTATTTCCTTACTATATGCAATGAGCTTTTCTTTTAACTGGGCGTTTGTCATGCCCGAACTCAACCTTTCTATTTCTGCACGCTTCATTTTTTTGACTCCCTTGTCCGAAGCGTACATACTAAGATCATTACCTTAAGCCGGGGGCTAGCTATGACATCTACATCCGTACTTCAAATTGGGATGATCCACTACCATGATATCGAAATTGGTCCATCAACTCAAATGCTAAAAGGACGCCTGCACTTTTTTCAGGAAATGCTTCATTTCGAGCTTGTTGATAAGGCGTTTACAGATATAAAGGGGATCAAGGAATGGCAGGGTTTCTTCTCCTCCAATGACACAAACCCTCCCCTTTTGCACGAAGATGTTTTTGCTCGAATTCAAGCGGGAACATTTTATTCATCCGTTGATTCTTCTACAGACGTGACCCGATTTTTCATGATGCAGTATGAGCTTCCGATTACTTTCCATGATGCGCAAGCTCTTGCCTCTTCCTATGCTGTGAGAATTTCTGGTTATAATGAAGCGATTGAAGGACTACGTAGCGCCCACCTCCCCGTTTTATACGATGAGAAGGGCCTTGTTTCTTCGCCTACAGCAGGAGCGCGTCGCACAAGCGCCACCGACCAGACAACCGAAGGGCTTCACGTTTTCTACTTGCCCCCCTCTTCTGAAGCAGAGGAAGGAAAGGAGCTCCTTCAGGCTGCGGGCAAGATGTTCACGCATATTCACGGCGGTACGTACACGATTTCTGTTCTTCCTGTAAGAAAAGAGGTTTAGTTCTGGGCAGAGGGGGAATAGTACAAACACATGCTTATTTCTAGAGGAGGAAACCATCATGGCACAAGAAAAACTGCAAACTATACTTAACAAACAGGTCGCAAACTGGAACGTTCTCTATGTAAAGCTTCACAACTATCATTGGTATGTGAAAGGACCACACTTCTTTACGCTCCACGTAAAATTCGAAGAGCTCTACGAAGAAGTGGCAACCACGATGGATGAGATCGCAGAACGACTTCTTTCCATCAAAGGTCAGCCTGTAGCGACAATGGATGAGTACTTACAGCTATCCAGCATCAAAGAAGGCGACAAAACGCTTTCTGCGGATGAAATGGTTAAAGATCTCGTCCAAGACTTTGATAAACTTTCCGACGAGCTAAAAACAGGCATTGATGCAAGCGGCTCTCTCGGCGATGATGCAACAGAAGATATGCTTATCGGTATTAAAGAATCAATTGAAAAGCACAACTGGATGCTTCGTTCATTTGTTAAAGAATCAGCGAACGTGCGCGGTTAATGTAATGAAAAAAGCTGTCCTCAGAGGACAGCTTTTTTCTAGCTCGGCGGGTAGAAGCCACAGAATCAGGATTACGAGTAGTAGGCCTTCCAAAATCCGCGTTTCTGGGCAACCCGCCTGCGCTTTTCGGATCTTTCTAATGAACCATCCCCGAGCGCACGTACGCATCAATCAAACGGTACGTATGCGCGAGCGAGGAGGTATGTGTGCGCTCCATGGAGTGCGAGCCTTCAATTCCCGGACCAATCAACCCGTGAACAATGTCATGACCTGCTTTAATGGCAGCGGAAGCATCCGAGCCGTAGTACGGGTAAATGTCTAGCTTGTAGTCGATATTATTCGTCTCACAAAGGTTTACAAAGTGCTGGCGCAGCCCGTAGTGATACGGACCGCTAGCATCCTTCACACAAATAGAGGCGGAAAATTCGTCCGTTTGCTGTCCATCCCCGATCGCGCCCATATCAACGGCGAGGTATTCGACAACTTCAGGCGGGATATTGGAATTGCCGCCATACCCAATTTCTTCATTATTAGAAATCAGAACGTGGGTCGTATGCGGGAGGACCGTGCCCTCTTCTTGTATCGTCTTCATCAGCTGCAGCAGTAACGCAACGCTTGCTTTATCGTCGAGATGACGGGATTTAATATAGCCGCTTTCCGTCTGCTGAAAGCGAGGATCAAAGCTAACAATGTCTCCCACTTCAATACCAAGTGCTCGTGTCTCATCGACCGAGTTCACGTTGGCATCCACACGCACTTCCATGTTCTGCTGATTGCGCTCGGCCGTCTTTGCGTTCTTGTACACATGAACCGATGATTGGTGCATGACAATGGTTCCTGACACCGTTCCACCATCCGCTTTATGTATCACACAGTACTCGCCCTCAATCGAGTGGTAGGCAAATCCTCCAATTAAGTCGAGGCGTAGCCGTCCACTTGGCTTTATTTCTTTCACCATCGCACCAAGCGTATCGACATGAGCCGTAAGCATTCGCTGCTTGGCCTCATCTTCGCCTTTCAGCGTGGCAATAACTGCCCCTTTATTGCTGCGATCGAACGTCACTCCTGCCTGCTTTAATACATCTTCTACATAATTCATGATGTCTGTGGTAAACCCTGATGGGCTTGGTCTCTCCACAAGCTCTTTTAACAATTGAATGGTGCTTGATAGTGCTTGATCGTTCATCATACGCCCTCACTCTCATTTGATGTCTCTGTTTAATGATACGGGCTTAAGCGAGAAAAGACAAATGAGGGCTATAGTTCTATTTTTTTTCGGCAAAAGTACCATGTGCCGCCGTACAAAAGGAGTGTCATCAAGGCATCTCCGTAAAACTGTGTCACTGATAGGATGTCAAAAAACAGCGTAAAGCTAAAGGAATCCGTCTCGGCCACCATCTCTTCCGCTGCCGGCCCCTGTAACTTTCCCTGGATATAAGGGTAGAGCACCAAGCCAAAAGCAAACAAAACCACCACACTTGCAAAGCGTTTCCAACCTTTCATCCCTAGAAAAAGAAAAGCCATCAGGATCACGCCAATAATGCTGACCAGCGGAGTGACAACAGAAAAAAGAACAAACTCCCCTACATATTCTTGAAGGCCATTAAAGCTTCCCAAAAACAACTCCAAGAACTCTTGCTCAGCGGTGACGTTCAGTAGCCAAAAGAAACTAACACCAGCGACTCCGAACTGGATGTACGACCACAGCCATACTGAGACTATTTTGCTGAATAGCTTAAGATGCAGCGAGTGCGGCAGCGTATACCAAAAATGCGCGGTGCCCTGACGCCACTCCTTCCAGACGACTTCCACACTAATCGCGAAGAAGCTAAGAAATAAAAGTACAAAAAGAAGAAAAACAAAGGTCGATGTCTGCGGAATTGTCAATGGTTGACTAACACGAATAAATGCAATACCCATCACCATATAAAGAGCAATTAAAAGCCCCGCAAAGAGAATGTTTAGAGGCAAAAGAATCCGTAAATCGCGCCTTAGCAAGTGTAGAAACATGTTCATACGCGACCCACCTCGTCAAAAAGTCCTTTCAGAGAAGATCCATGCTGCATGCGCCATTCTTCCAAATCTGAAATCACAAGCACCTCCTCTTGCTTCAGGAAAACAGCCCCGTCGGCCAGCATTTCCACGTCTTCGTAGGCATGGGTCGCCATAACGATCATCCGTCCTTCATCCATCACAACGTCCGTAAGAATGGAGAGAAGCGCTTGCTTTTTGGCGGTATCAAGATTTGCTAACATCTCATCAGCGACAATCATAGGATGCGGCTTAGCAATCGCGATGATCATGGCAAGCAGGTGCCGCTGTCCCCGGGAAAGAGCGCGCATTTTTGTCTGAGTCGGTAGCTCCACTCTATGAACCATTTCGTCTGCGCGCTCACGCTGAAACCCACGAAATTGACGCGCATGAACGTCCATGACCTCTTGCACCGTTAGGAAAGCGTCAAAATGACTTTCTTCAGATACGTACGCCACTTCATTAGTCAAGTCGCTCCTTTCGCTTTTGCCATTTACCGATAGCTTGCCTGCGTGATAAGGAGCTAGACCAGCGCACAGCTTTAAAAACGTTGTCTTCCCAATACCGTTCGCCCCAAGCAAAACGACAAACCGGTTCCCCGCTAGATCCATATTAAGCTCAGTGAATACGTGCTTCCGTCCATACTTCTTCTCTAGTCCAACTGTCTTTATCGTGTTCAATCCTCCCTCTCCTCCCATAACGCGTGCTTGAGCTCTTCCACCATCTCCTCATTGGAGTATCCTAACTTTTTCAAATAGGCAATCAGCGCCGACATTTGCTCGCTCGCTAGCGATTGCTTTAACTTCTTAATGGTTTGAACATCCGTTGTCACGAAGGTCCCCTGCCCCCTTTTTGAAAACGTCACTCCATCCCGATCCATCTCAAGGTAGGATCGAGAGGCTGTATTCGGATTGACTTGCAGCCGCTGGGCCGTCTCCCGAACAGATGGCAGTTTTTCACCAGGAGCAAGCTCACCGCTGCATATTTTTTGATAGTAATAATCAGCAATCTGAACATAGATCGCTTTGGAAGCGTCGAAATTCCCGCTCATAGGGCTTTCCCCTTTCTTCATACAGCCAGACGAACCGGCAGATGCCAAGCGCTCCCAAGTCGCGCTCGGCACCTGTTCTTATAAGACATCCCGCTTTTTAAAGACAATATGAGCCACAATGAGAAATGCGGCTACATGAAGGCTGATAAATCCAAGTGATAACCACACGTTCTCAAAAGGCGGCTCCATGATGCCTTCTAGGTGATAGTTGGAATAGACATCCACATGCGTAAAGACCACCCACTTTGCCCACTCGTATTGCATAATGAGCATTTGCAAAACAGATGCAAAAAAGTACGGCAAAAAGGTAATCAGGATCGTCAGCGCGGTGCTTTTCGTCAGAACCGCAATCAGCGTAGCCAAGCTCATGTAAAAAATAAGTGTTGGCAGCATATAAAGGGTCATTTCTCCGAGGGCAGATAGTGTCTCAACTATCGGTTGCTCTGTTGAAAAAAACGCCCATCCAACAGTAAATGTGCCGGCCGCAACTAGAGCAAACAAGACTACACCAAACAGCATATTGCCCATCCACTTGGCAAATAAAACTTTTGATCTCGACACTGGACGAATGAGTAGCTGCTTTATGGTACCTGTCGCATATTCTCCAGCAAGCGCACCCGTTATTAAAATTACCGCGTACAAATTGACAAATGTGGTCAGCACGCCGGTCCCCAACTCAGCGAATTCCGCGGACGTCAGCGCCTCTTCCGTGTTCGCCTGGATAAAGAAGGCACCTGCAAGCCCGAGAAGAATGAATGAGGCCATTACTAGCATGAATACCCAAACCTTTCGTCCGTGCCAAGCTTTCATCCATTCATTTTTAATAAGTGCAATCACGATGCTTCGCCTCCCTCTTCTTCCGTTAGTAAAAAGTACGCATCTTCCAATTTTCGCTTGTAAGTGCTAGAGAACACAGCAACGTCCTGATCCACAAGCGCTTTTATTAAGGCTGGAATGGTATCGTGAGACTGCTTACCGACTTCAATCCCAGCTTTTGTTTCTTTGACTGGTCCGTAATTGGAGAGAATCTGAATCGCTTTTGCCTGCGGCTTCGCCTCAATCAATACGGTGACATCGCTAACGTTGGTTGCGCTAGTTTCCATACTTACTTCATCAACGACTTGACCCGCCTTTATAATCACTGCCCGGTCACAAAGCGTTTCTACTTCGCTAAGCTGATGACTTGAGACAAGAAGCGTCACCCCGTCTTCCTTCGCTAGGCGCTTTAAATAGTCCCTTAGTTCACGAATTCCTTTTGGATCAAGTCCATTTGTCGGCTCATCAAGAATAAGGACGGAAGGGCTGTGCAAAAGGGATACAGCAATTCCTAGACGCTGCTTCATTCCAAGGGAATAAGCCTTCACCTTTTTATTAATGGCGTGCTCAAGCTCAACAAGTTTGACAACCTCCTCAATGCGAGAGGCTGATATAGACTGAGCGCTCATCCCTGCAAAATGTATCAAGTTCTGTTTTCCTGTTAAGTAAGGGTACAAATCAGGATCTTCGACAATCGCTCCGATATGTCGGAGCGCCTGTTCGCGGTCTGTGCGAACGCTCTTTCCTTCAATAAGAACATCGCCTGAATCTGGCTGAATCAGCGAGACGATCATGCGAATCGTTGTTGTTTTCCCAGACCCGTTGGGACCGAGAAACCCGTAAATTCTCCCTCTTTCCAGAGCAAATGACATATCTTTGATGATGTGCGCCTTCCCTAGTGTCTTGTTCAGTTTCTCAATAATAAGGGGTTGGACCGTATGTTCCATTTTCTCACCACTCCTTTAAGTTCAATTAATGATTCCTACAGAAAACTACGAGATAGAGAGTAACAAGATGATTTTCGTTTTACTCAATATGTTTGTGTTCTAGTTAAATAGTACACTAGGTCAAAAGAGAACGCAAGCAGTTATATTAAAAAACCCACAACACTTATCTAAGTGCTGCGGGCTCTTCTCTCCATTAAAGCTTAAGCGAGATATATTTCGTTTCAAGGAATTCATCCAAACCGTGGTGACCTCCTTCGCGACCAATGCCGCTCTGCTTCCAGCCGCCGAACGGTGCTTGGGCTGCCGAAGGACCGCCATCGTTGAGTCCGACGATGCCGTACTCTAACTGTTCGCTCAGTCGAATCGCTTTTGACACATCCCTCGTGAACAAATACGCGGCCAAGCCATAAATCGTATCGTTCGCACGCTCAATTGCTTCTTCCTCGGTTTTGAACGTGGAGATTGGTGCAAGCGGGCCAAACGTTTCTTCATTCATGCACGCCATCTCTTCGGTTACGCCGCTAATCACGGTCGGCGTGAGGAAGAGATCATCGGACTTCGTGCCGCCTGTCACAACCTTAGCGCCTTGCTTCTTCGCATCTTCAATATGGGACAGAACTTTATCGACGGCGTCTTTATCGATCATCGGTCCAATGTCGGTGTTATCGTTAAGTCCGTTGCCAACACTTAATTCTTCAACGGCCTTCTTGAATTTATGCGTAAATTCTTCTTCAATCGACTCGGCCACATAAATTCGGTTGGCGCAGACACATGTTTGCCCGCCGTTACGGAACTTAGAAGCCACTGCTTGCTCCACGGCATTGTCAATGTCTGCATCTTCGAGGACAACGAGTGGTGCATGACCACCTAATTCTAGTGAGATTTTTTTTACCGTCTCAGACGCCCCGCTCATAAGCAACTTTCCAACTTCTGTGGAACCTGTGAATGTTAGCTTACGGACGCGCTTGTCTTTTTGCCACGCTTCTGAGATCTCACTTGAAGAGCCAGGAATCACATTAATGACGCCTTTTGGAATTCCGGCTTCTTCCGCTAACTCTGCCAACTTAAGAGCCGTTAGCGGCGTTTGTGTCGCCGGTTTTATGAGGGTGGTGCAGCCAACGGCCAGTGCAGGAGCCACTTTCCTCGTAATCATGGCCGCAGGAAAGTTCCACGGCGTAATCGCTGCCACAACACCCACGGGCTGCTTCGTGACAAACAAGCGTTTACCTGGGTCTGAAGCTGGAATCGTCTCGCCGTACACGCGCTTGCCTTCTTCGGCATACCACTTGATGAAGGAATTGGCATAAGTAATTTCCCCACGCGCTTCTTTAATGGGTTTCCCCTGTTCTTTTGTCATGATTTGCGCGAGCTCTTCATGATGTTCGTTGATGAGCTCAAACCATTTCTCAAGCTTGGCACTCCGTTCAGGCGCAGTGAGTTGGGACCACGACTGGAACGCCTCATACGCAGCAGTTGCGGCTGTCTCCGCCTCTTTTGCGCCTCCTTTTGGAATGGTATCTATGACATCCCCTGTCGCCGGGTTGATCACATCGATTTGCTCCAGTTCTTTGCCTGTCCATTCGCCGTTTATCAACATATTCATCAATTAAACCCCTTTCGTCACGATCACTTCTTACCTATTCCACCAATCAAGCGGATTGAAACATTGCAACAAGAGCCGACCCCATCGGCCGGCTCTCTGCTCTTTATTTTACTTCACTTAGCTGGCGTTTGCGTGCGTCCTCCGCAGCGTCAACCATGACCTTAAGAGCGGCAACCGTTTCTGGCTCTTGACGCGTCTTAAGTCCACAGTCAGGATTGATCCAGAAAAGCTCTTTATCCAACACGCTAAGGGCGCGGTCGATATTGCGGCTAATCTCCTCCTTCGCTGGAACGCGTGGGCTATGAATATCATAGACACCAAGCCCTATGCCCTTGTTGTACGTAAAGTCCTCAAACGAGGAAATCAACTCTCCATGGCTCCGCGACATTTCAATGGAAATCACATCGGCATCGAGGGCATCAATCGCTGCGATAATATCCTCAAAATCCGAATAGCACATATGGGTATGAATTTGCGTCTCCGTATGCACTTTATTAACGGAAAGCTTGAACCCTGTGACCGACTGCTCTAGGTACTGCTCCCACTTTTCCCGTTTCAATGGAAGTCCTTCCCGCAGCGCCGGTTCATCCACTTGGATCACCGAAATGCCTGCTTCCTCAAGTGCCTGTACTTCTTTACGCAGTGCGAGCGCGATTTGGTTAACAACGTTTGATTCGGAAATGTCTACGCGTGGGAACGACCAGTTGTAAATCGTCACTGGACCTGTCAACATTCCTTTTACAGGTTTCTTCGTTTTCGATTGGGCGTAGTGTGTTTCTTTCACCGTCATCGTCTCGGCAAAGGAAACGTCCCCAAAGATAATCGGTGGCTTCACGCAGCGGGAACCGTAGGACTGCACCCAGCCAAAGGTGGTAAACTGAAAGCCGTCCAGCTTTTCACCGAAAAATTCCACCATATCTGTGCGCTCAAATTCGCCGTGGACAAGAACATCGAGCCCAATGTCTTCTTGAATGTCGATCCATTTATCAATCTCCTTGCGAATGAAAGCGTCGTAATTCTCATTGGAAAGGTTGCCGCGGCGCCAGTCGAGACGCTGCTTGCGTACTTCCTTGGTTTGCGGAAAACTGCCGATCGTCGTTGTTGGCAAAAGCGGCAAACCAAGGGCCTCCTGTTGGCGACGATACCGTTCTTTGGCAGCGACCGTTCGGCTTGTGTTTTCGCCCTCAGTTTCAGCGAGTTCTCGTTGAACGGTGGGATTGTTGCGGCTCTCGGATGCATTCAGTGCCTCAACGGCTCTTCTGCTTTCCTCAAGCGTGCGCTCATCAGCATCCCTGTTTAAAACCTTCGTGAGGGTGACAATTTCAGCGAGTTTTTCATCGGCAAAAGCCACTCCAGCCGCTAGAACATCAGGCAGTTTTTGCTCGGTCTTCACGGTTACAGGAACGTGAAGCAAGCTGCAGGAAGGCTGAAGAATCAGACGGTCGTTTGGCACGATCTTGCCAATCGCACTGGTCAATGCTTGGACTCCCTTCAAGTCCGCGCGCCAGATGTTGCGCCCATCAATGATTCCCGCAGCCAGCACTTTGCCATCCGGAAACCCTTTTTCCTGTAACTGGCGAAGCGTCGCCTCTCCCCCGTGTACGAAATCAAGTCCAATGCCTTGCACTGGCAGATCCACCACTTGTTCGTAGTGATCGACCGCCTCAAAGTAGGTTTGCAAAAGAATGTTCAAGACAGGGGCTTCCTGACCTAAGAAGGCATAGGCCTCCTGAAGCAATTCAATATCACTCTTTGCTACATCTCCATTTAGAAACGGTTCATCGATTTGTACCCAGCTTGCTCCTGCTTCCTCAAGCTCTTTAAGCACTTGTGCATAAAGCGGAAGAAGCTGCTGCACATGCTCCGCAAGCGTTTTATTTCCGTAATTCTTTGATAGTTTTACAAAACTCACCGGTCCTAAAAGAACAGGCTTTGCCTCAATGCCAAGCTCTTCTCGCGCTTCTTTATAAAGGGCAAGCACGCGGTTTTCGACGAGCTCGGGTTTTCGGCTATCAAGTTCTGGCACAATATAATGATAATTCGTGTTGTACCATTTCGTCATTTCTGAAGCAACGGCCTCGTTCGTTCCGCGTGCGATCGCAAAATACGTGTCCAGCGGCACCGGTCCGCCGTCATAAGCAAATCGCTCCGGCACCAGGCCAAAGGATACCGCTGTGTCGAGGACGTGATCGTATAAGCTAAAATCTCCTACGGGAATAAGCGAAAGTCCTGCTTCCTGCTGCTTTTTTAAATTCGTAAGGCGAATCTGCTTTAATTCAACTTCTAACTCCTCTTGTGATACCTTATCTCCCCAGTACGCTTCTAGCGCTTTCTTCCATTCTCGTTTTTCCCCAATGCGCGGATAGCCGAGCGTTGAACTTTGTACCTTCGACATCTTTCCCCACTCCTTTTATTTGTTTCTAACACCCCAACATGAAGCTAAAAATCCCCCTCTTTATTAAAAAAGAGGGGGACAATACAAGCGCATATTAGCCCGTGTCGAGATACAACGCGCCTTTTTGCATGAATGATCCACTCCTCTCTATATCCACGTAGAGATTAAAGCGAAAGTCAAGGCAGGTAATCTGACTTGAGGGCGCAGGGCGCTCTCTTCACAGTGGCGGGACCGTGCTGGAATTTCACCAGCTTCCCTTTTAAGCAGAGCAAATACATACACTCTGCACCCAGACTCTATGTGCTATGAAATTATTTCTGAAAAGCGCAGGCGGGTCGCCAAGAAACGAGGATTTTGGAAGGCCTGCACTTGAAATCCCGATCTTGGATTTCAGGGGAAGGACTGAAAAATCCCGAGTTTCTACCCGCCAGAGCTAGACAACACCGAAAAGCGCAGGCGGGTCGAACAGGAGCGAGAATTTTGGAGACCCGATAAACGAAATCCCGGTCTTGGATTTCGTTATCGGGGCGAAAAATCTCGACGCTCCTACCCGCCGGAGCTAGACAACAAAAGCCTCTCACAAATGTAAGAGGCTTGTAATCTTGAATCACAATCCCCTTATCTCCCAAAGTTATACTTTGCTGGATTTAGCACCTTTTCACGAATGAATGGTTGCTGAAGCTTCACCGGGCCAGTCCCTCCGCTTCTCATTATAAGAGTCAATCGATATAAAGTTTGAAGTTGGCTTAACTTTAGCACGGCTATAGCCAGTTGTCAAAACAAAATTTCTTCATTCGATAAGATTCGAAAAGTATCCGCACTTTTTTAAGTAGTATAACCCTCCAGTTGATCACAATACAAAGCCCGTGCCTTTGCAGAAAAGACATGGGCTTTGTGTTATTCGTTCTCGGTGGGTGGAATTTTATGTTCTGCGTGCAGACTAGCAAAATAGCTAAGATTGTGGACCATCTTTTTAACCTGATTCATTGTGAACGCATGCTGATGTCCTTCGGCTTCGATAAAAGAAGGCCCCGGTCCAGCTTCCCCAAGCCAGTACGTATAGGATTCCGGAGGGACGGTGTAGCCCAAATAGGAGAGCCCAAACAGGATGGAAGAGATTGCATTCTTCGCCCCGTCTTCATTCCCGGTGACGACCACACCTGCCACTTTATTGTAGAAAAACGGTTGGCCTTCCTTATTGGTTATTTCCTGAGAACCGTCCATGCGCTCCAACACTTTTTTGGACACGCTCGATTTCTCCCCAAGCCAAATCGGAGTGCCGATAATGACGATGTCCGCATCCTTGAGCTTTTCAATAATCTTTGGCCATTCGTCTTCAGGACCAGCGTTATCTGTAATGCCGTAGCCCACCTGGTAATCAACGATACGAACATGCTCACAAGTGATCTGACGGCGCTCAAACCTTTGCGCCACCTCATCCATCAAGGCCTGTGTGTTCGACAATTCTTCGCTACTCTTTAAAGAACAATTTAAGAAAACCGCATGTTGCTTCATCGTCCCCTCCTCATAAAGAACCGACCTCCTTATTCCTTTTACCGTTTTTCCTGTGAGATAAACATCATCTACACCTGTACAGCACCACTGAATTTGATAAACTAAGGGATAGACCGTAAGAGGAGGCTTTTTTTCATGAGAAAACGCAACGACCCTTGTTCATGTGGAAGTGGAAAAAAATACAAAAAATGCTGCATGACTAATGTCAGCAATGTGAATCATGCTTTGAAAGATGAGCTTAATCAGTTGAAATCCGAAATGCTCTATATGGCCTTTACGCGCTATAAAGAAGAACTTTCAACATGGATACGCAGCTATCACCATGTCTACCCAGATGCGCGAGAAGAAGTAACAGAGACAATTTCAAGCATGCTTCTCGTCTGGCTTATTTTCACAAAACCGATTGGCGACGATGAGAAAACGATTTTTGACTTATTTCTTGATAGCAAGCTTGGAAAACTAAAGCGCCCACGAACAATTGAAATTGTCGAGTCTTGGCGTGAGACAACCCCCGCGCTGCTTAAAGCTAAGCATGTCAATGGGTCCGTTTGTACGAGCGAACATATACATAGTCAGGAAACGCTGACCCATACCATTCCAGCAGAGCACATCGAAACGGTGCAACCAGGTAGTTTGATCATTGGTTTCCCAGCTCAGTCGGATTACTATATGAGTTTTATCGGACCGATAATTAGCTTTAGTCCAGAAAAGACGGTTGAATTAATGCAAAAAATCGAGGCCTTCCAGGCACATAGCCGTTCGCTTTCAACAAAACAATGGCCTCAGCTGCTCTCTTCTCTTCTTGATGAGTCCGAGCAAGCAGAGCTAGATTTGGACTCTTTCAACTGGAAGGACGACAAAGAGAAAAAAACCGCCCAGCTGCTAATGGACGGTCTCAGGGTGGATCAAACCCCTCCGGAGCTCATATCGCTCGCTCTACAAGAGTGGCACCGTTTTTGTGAGCAAAAAACCCCAGCTATTCGTAAGCCTGAAGTTTTCGCCGCTGCTTTGGAGTACTACTTGCAGACCATTGCCCCGGTTCAGGCTACACAAAAAGCTCTTGCAAAGAAATACGGCGTCAGCACGTCTACCATATCCACCCGTTCAACCGAAATACAAACAGCTCTTCAAAAAGAGGCCGTGCTACAAGGGTGAGCAAACAAGCCAGCATTTAAATGCTGGCTTGTTTTTGTTTGTAGGCTACCTTGTGAGGATTCACCTTCATTCTTTTTCCCCATTACTAGAAACAAAGATTGAAAATACTCTAGCCCTTTCTACGTGATTCCTCATAGATTTATTATTTTTTTGTAAATTCGACATAGAGAATGCATGGTTTTTGGTATTCTTTATGAAAAGGAGGCGAGAATACGTATTTGACTATTTTTTAAAGGAGGCATTTTTGTGAACAAACCCAAGGAAACGAGCCTGCATCTTACTGCTTTTCTCTCCATGATTCTTATACTGTTCACGACTGGTTTTGCACAGGAAGCACACGCTGAAACGGATGAGACAACGTTAAACATTCTACACACAAATGATATCCACGCAGCCTTTGATGATTTTGGAAAAGTCTCTGCGTATATCACTGAGGTACGCGAAACATCCGAGCATTTTCTCTATATGGATGCTGGCGATTTCGCGAGCGGGAATCCAGTTGTAGATTTAAACTACGGCAAACCAATGATTGACGTATTTAACTTGGCTGGAATTGACGCCTTTACCATTGGGAACCATGAATTTGACTACGGACAAGACTACCTGCAAGAAAACATGGAATCCTCGGAATTCCCTTGGCTCGGTGCCAATATGAGTACTGGCTCGAGCGAGGTTACTGAGCCCGACCCATACGTCATTCTTGACGCCAATGGGCTCTCTGTTGGCGTTCTTGGCATTACACAGGCCCCACCAGCCACAGCTCCAGGAAACACGGTCGGCATGGAATTTGATGCGGACTATGTAAGCACAGCCCTGGAATATCAAGATGAGTTAGAAGAGCAGGCTGACGTGATTGTGGCGCTTACACATATTGGCCATGGCCCTGATCAGCGCTTGGCAGAGGAAGTGGAATATTTCGATGTTATTATCGGTGGACATTCCCATACAACGCTCAGCGAGCCGGCAGTGGTCAATGGCACACCGATTGTGCAAGCTGGATCAAGTCTAGACAACGTTGGGGAGCTTGAACTGACGTACAATGCGGGTACAGATGAAGTGACGAGTGTCTCTGGAGGACTTCAACCTGTCTCTGCACTCGAGGACGTTGATGAAGACGTCCAGGCAGTGATTGATGGGTACAATGAAGAAATGGACGAGCTTCTCGGTGAAGTGATTGGCTATTCCACTACCGGCCTTTCCCGAGACGGGCGCTACAATGGCGACGCTCCTCTTGGTAATTTCTGGACGGATGCGATGCGTGATTTCGGCGAGGCAGATGTTGCCTTTACGAACAATGGGGGTATTCGCGACAGCATTCCAGCTGGAGATGTCACGCTTAATGAAATTTACCAAATTGAACCCTTTGCCAATGAAATCATGCTGATTGAAATGACAGGTGAAGCGATTGCTGACGTATTGGACTACTCGTACTCTCGTAACAACCGCAATCAAATTGACTTACAAGTCTCTGGCATGGAGTATGAAATCGTCACAGGAATGACGGGCAGCTTGCAGGAAGTCAAGCTAACCCAAGACGGAGAAGCCCTTGATCCAGACGGCCTATACACTGTGGCTGTTGCAGATTACATTGGCACAGGCGGCTCAGGCTACAATTTTGAAGGCACAGTGGTCTCTGAAACGATTGGTCTCATGACCGAGGCCATGACACAGTACGCCCAAAAATTAACCGAAGAAGGAAAGGACCTTGACTACACGTCAGAAAACCGCATTCAAGTCACCGTTGACCCATCCGGTCCGCTTCCTGGAGAGACAATCGGCTCAACGGAAACCGGTCTCTACTCAGCCAATAAACACGCACACGATGTTGGTCTTGGCAATTTATACACAGACTCAATTCGTGCGAAAACAGAGAGCGACATCGCTATCTTAAACGGATCATCGATCACAGGTCAAATCCCTCCAGGGCCCATTACAGACGAGCAAATTGAATCTCTTGATAGCTTTGGCAACACGATTGTGCAAGTAGAAACAACGGGAGAGCGCCTGCGTGATGTCATATTAGAACAAGCCAACTACCACAATGGTGTGGACGTGCAGGCTTCCGGTATCACCTACACGCTTATTCCTCATGAAGGAAGCGGCGGCTTCAGCGAAGCAGAAATCTTGCTTGAGAACGGAGAGCCTCTTGATCCAGAAACTAGCTATACAGTTTCTTATAATGACTACATGCACGGAAACAGCTTTTACCACTTGGGTGATGCAACCGGCGATGAGCTTGGACCTGTTTGGCAATCGGTCGTTGACTATGTGCAGACCCAAGAGGAACCGATCAATTATAGCAACGGAAGTCGGATTACAATTGACGGTCAAGAAGTGGACCCTGATCCAACGGGAAGAATTAGCGTAGCGGAAGCAATCGCAAATAACAGCGGCAGCGCCACCGTCAGCGGCTACATTGTTGGTTCAATTAACAACAACCAACCTGTCCTTGGCGAAGGCTCTCATGCCCCGTCCAATCTTTTGCTCGCTGACTCACCAGAGGAGACAGATCGCGAGAACATGCTACCGATTCAACTCGTGAACAACACACCGGTACGTAACGGGCTAAACCTCGTCCAGCACCCTGAGAACCTCGGTGAACATGTAGCGATTACAGGCTCGCTCGAGACGTATTTTTCTACACCAGGAATTAGAAGTCCTACAGCTTATGAATTTATCGATGATTCGGAGGAGCCGGATGAAGCATGCGTGCATGGCGCCTGGTCCAGCTCTGAGGTCTACGTCGGTGGTGATCGTGTAAAACACGAGGGACAAACCTTTGAAGCCAAGTGGTGGACCCAAGGCGAAAATCCAAACGATTCCAGTCGGTGGGATGTTTGGAAACTTGCCGAAGACTGTTTGGATGAAGAGGAGGGCGACAGCTACCCTACTTGGTCCAGTTCTGACATCTACGTCGCTGGCGACCGGGTGGAACACGAGGGACACAGCTTTGAAGCCAAGTGGTGGACCCAAGGCGATGATCCTAACGATTCCGGCCAGTGGGATGTTTGGAAGCAGATCGAAGAGTAAAGTCCAAAAAGCATAGGCTGGTCGTACAGTAACGCTATTTTTGAAAGGCCTAGACTAGAAATCCCGAGTTTGGATTTCGTTATCAGGGGCGAAAAATCTCGACGCTTCTACCCTCCGGAGCTAGACAACTAAAGCGACACGCTACGGATAGCGTGTCGCTTTTCTGCTTACTTCCAGTTAATGGCCGTCGGTTTATGGCAGTGCTTGCATTCAAAGTCATGATTTAGCTTATGAATCGTCACCTCCTGCCCACAGTGAGGACACCCTACCTTCTGAAAATTAACCATGGCAAAACCAAGGCAGCCGACAGAGATCATCAACAAGAGCATTCCGGAAATCATATCACTCATTAGTGCAGCAAAAGAGATAGAAACGAATATCCCAGCTACGCCAACGACGATGAAAACAATGCGAGCGATTCTCTGTGCCACCGTCGTTTTTTTTCGATCTACATCGATCACACCCTCGTTATGATCGGCATAATCAGTCATTTCTTTTTCCTCCAGTTCTCAAAAAAGCTATTTACTATAGTATACGCTGAAATGAGAGGGATTTCTAGAGGATGCCTTTTCGTCCGTTACTGACGTGCGCTTACCGGTGGGCCGTTCTGCTAGTAACGTCTGTGATTTTACTGTACGTATATAAGCTCCTTGGCAAAGTGCTTCAAAATTGAGTTTTGCACCATTAGAACGCAAAATGGCGCCCTTAGCTTAAGGACGCCATTTTATGCTTTTAGAATACCGGTGGCCGGGGTCGAACCGGCACTCCAGAGGAACACGATTTTGAGTCGTGCGCGTCTGCCAATTCCGCCACACCGGCATATGGCGCGCCCGAGAGGAGTCGAACCCCTAACCTTCTGATCCGTAGTCAGACGCTCTATCCAATTGAGCTACGGGCGCAAGTTATTTTTTGTAGTGCCGAGGACCGGACTTGAACCGGTACGATAGTTACCTATCGCAGGATTTTAAGTCCTGTGTGTCTGCCAATTCCACCACCCCGGCATCTGAAAAAACTTAATAATGGAGGCGGCACCCGGACTCGAACCGGGGATAAGGGTTTTGCAGACCCGTGCCTTACCACTTGGCTATGCCGCCTAGAAACGAAAAAGCGGGAGACGGGATTCGAACCCGCGACCCCCACCTTGGCAAGGTGGTGTTCTACCACTGAACTACTCCCGCAAGGATGGCTGGGCTAGCTGGATTCGAACCAGCGCATGACGGAATCAAAATCCGTTGCCTTACCGCTTGGCTATAGCCCACCGAAAGGGCGACCGATGGGAATCGAACCCACGAATGCCTGAACCACAATCAGGTGCGTTAACCACTTCGCCACGATCGCCATATTGCTTATATGAGAAATTAAAAATTGGCAGGGGTAGTAGGAATCGAACCCACACCGGAGGTTTTGGAGACCTCTGTTCTACCTTTAAACTATACCCCTAAAGATGGTGGAGGGGGACGGATTCGAACCGCCGAACCCGGAGGGAGCGGATTTACAGTCCGCCGCGTTTAGCCACTTCGCTACCCCTCCACGAAAAATTACAATACTTATCTTATACAATTTCAAGCCTGAAGTCAATACTTTAGACTAATTGTAAAGATGGTGCCGGCCAGAGGACTTGAACCCCCAACCTACTGATTACAAGTCAGTTGCTCTACCAATTGAGCTAGACCGGCATATGGTGGCTCGGGACGGAATCGAACCGCCGACACACGGATTTTCAGTCCGTTGCTCTACCGACTGAGCTACCGAGCCTCATGAACACTTTTACTTGTAAAAAGATAATGGCGGTCCGGACGGGACTCGAACCCGCGACCTCCTGCGTGACAGGCAGGCATTCTAACCAACTGAACTACCGGACCATTTCATAGAATTAAAGGAAGTATCCATTTTGTAGCTTAAAACACTGTTACTACAACATGAATTGGTTGCGGGAGACGGATTTGAACCGCCGACCTTCGGGTTATGAGCCCGACGAGCTACCAGACTGCTCCATCCCGCGCTGTTATAAATGAAATTAGCGTGTGCTTGCTTACATTGAACAAGGACTGTTTCTTCCTCTGCCAGTATCGCTTCGTAGCGTACCATCGAAACAACTCGTAGCCTTTTCGGGGAAGCTTCGCTCGTTGCTCCATCCCGCAACGTTATGTCATGTACTGACTTATGTGATCATGGTGGAGGATGACGGGATCGAACCGCCGACCCCCTGCTTGTAAGGCAGGTGCTCTCCCAGCTGAGCTAATCCTCCAATGGTGACCCGTACGGGATTCGAACCCGTGTTACCGCCGTGAAAGGGCGGTGTCTTAACCGCTTGACCAACGGGCCTTTACGTTCTGTTTACTATGCTATGTATAAAATATAATCTGGCGGAGAGCGAGGGATTCGAACCCTCGAGACGGTTCTACACCGCCTACACGATTTCCAATCGTGCTCCTTCGGCCAGCTCGGACAGCTCTCCAAATGGCTCCACAGGCAGGATTCGAACCTGCGACCGATCGGTTAACAGC
>NZ_LLYY01000003.1 GCF_001484965.1 Shouchella shacheensis
AACTATAAATATTAAAGAGTTATTTATAGTTATTTACACATTTATCTTAACAGCTAGAACCCTCCTTGATCCAATAAATAGATATACCCTTTTTAGGTTTGCTCAAACACTTTTGTTCACAGGTGGAGATACATCCGTTATACTGAATACATACAACATAATTGCTAGAGGAGTGGTGTTCATGCCATCTGTAGAAAGCTTTGAGCTTGACCATACGATTGTGAAGGCCCCTTACGTTCGTCACTGCGGTACGCACAAAATTGGCTCGGACGGAGAAGTGAACAAATTCGACATTCGCTTCTGCCAGCCGAACAAAGACGCGCTCCAGCCCGCGGTTATTCATACAATGGAACACTTGCTTGCGATTAACATCCGACGTTTTGCCGAAGCCTACAGCCATTTTGACGTGATTGATATCTCTCCAATGGGCTGTCAAACTGGCTACTACCTCATTATGAGTGGCACGCCGCAAGTTTCAGAAATAATTGATGTTCTAGAGAAGACTATGGACTATTCGCTGAATACAGAAGAAGTTCCTGCGGCGACGGAAAAAGAATGTGGGCAAGCCGTCCTTCATGACCTTGAAGGTACGAAGGAGCGCATGCGAGCCTGGCTACGTGCAGACAAAGAATCGTTAAAAAAAGTTTTCGAATAACACAACGAAAAGTCGGCCACCTGTAGCCGGCTTTTTCTATTGAACCCTCGCTATGCCAGTGATAACGTGACGCATACACGCAATCATGTCTCGGGGGCTCGCGTTTTCGTTATTTTTTTAAGAACATTCACTCGCCTGATATGGTACGATTATTATATTGTAAATAGGGGCATCTACACTGATTTTTTAATACTCTCCACTAGTGGTATCATTGACGACACGAACAGTTCTATACGAAAGACAAGAGACAGGGGGAAGGCAAGATGCTAGATGACAAAGCGATTGAGATCCTTCAGATCATAGAGGCACAGGGACGAATGGAAGCAGAAAAGTTGGCAAAGCTCGTTAACATAGCGGTGGTTGATGCGCAGAAGTATGTAAAGGAATTGGAAGACAAGAACGTCATTCTCAGCTATTCAGCTGTTGTCGACTGGTCGAAATTACCTGTAGAGGAAACAGTGACTGCTTCGATCGATGTAAAGGTCACTCCCCAGCGCGGCGTTGGCTTTGATGAAGTAGCCGAGCGGATCTACCGCTTCCCGGAAGTCAAGGCGCTTTACCTCATGTCAGGTGCGTATGATCTATCCGTCGTCGTTGAAGGGAAAACGATGCAGGAAACGGCACGCTTTGTCTCTGAAAAACTTTCAACCATTGATTCTGTCCTCTCAACGACGACACATTTCCAGTTAAAAACCTATAAACATGATGGTGTGATCTTCAAAGAGTCAGATGACGATAAACGAATGGTGGTGACACCGTAATGGCGGATACAACGTCTGTACAACAAGAAAGGTTGTCAAAGCGAGTCAACGAGATTCAGCCTTCGGGCATCCGCCGCTTTTTTGATCTGGCTTCAAAGATGGAGAACATTATATCCCTAGGCGTGGGGGAACCTGACTTTGTGACGCCTTGGAATGTACGCGAGGCGAGCATTTCTTCACTGGAACGAGGCTTCACCGCTTATTCTGCCAATGCTGGACTTCCGGAACTGCGTCAAGCGATTGCCGACTACATGAGCGAGCGTTTCTCGGTCTCATATCATCCTGAAAGTGAAGTGCTCGTTACGGTTGGAGCAAGCGAAGCGATTGACATTGGAATGCGAGCGATCTTGGATGAAGGCGATGAGGTCATTATCGTCGAGCCGACGTTTGTGTCCTATGCCCCGCTCGTGACGATGGCTGGAGGGGTGCCGGTTCCGGTTGGCACAAGCGCGAAGACCAATTTCGCGGTTCGTCCTGAGGATATTCAAGCGGCCATTACTCCTAGAACAAAGGCGCTAATGATTTGTTTTCCAAACAACCCGACCGGAGCAACGATGCCACGAGAAGGATTAGAAGAAATTTCAAGATTGGTGCGTGAACATGAGCTGATTGTTTTTTCTGATGAAATCTACGCAGAGCTTTCGTATGATGAGGAGCATGTTTGCTTTACGTCGCTTCCAGGGATGAAGGAGCAAACGGTGCTGATCAACGGTTTTTCGAAAGCCTTCGCGATGACCGGATGGCGGCTCGGCTTTGTGCTTGCCCCGTCGGATCTGCTTGGTGCGATGCTGAAAATTCACCAGTACAGCTTAATGTGCGCCCCAACAATGGCTCAGTACGGTGCTCTTGAAGCGTTGCAGCATGGAATGGAAGATGTCGATAAGATGAAGCGATCTTACCAGCAGCGACGCAATTACTTTGTGAAAACATGTGCTGAGATTGGGTTGCCGTGTCACTCCCCTGGGGGAGCTTTCTATGCGTTTCCTTCCATCAAAGAGACAGGCTTCACGTCCGAAGAGTTTGCAGAGAAATTGCTGCTGGAAGAACGAGTGGCCGTGGTGCCGGGCTCGGTATTTGGTGAGGGAGGAGAGGGGTATATTCGTTGTTCGTACGCCACCTCGCTCACGAATCTGGAAGAGGCGCTCGAGAGAATGGGACGTTTTCTCAACAGGCATGGATAGAGCCAACAAAAAAAGCAGAAGCTCAAAATAGCTTCTGCTCATGGGGGATAAGACTATACCTCCATTGTGGCCAGGGCTAAAATCATTTATACATGAAAATGTCGATTTTCTGAAATCTGGATGTACTCAACCAACAAGGCATCCAGGCAAAAAAGGAGGAAGGATAAGATGGGAGAGATGATCAGAAAGGCCAATCCACTAATTCATTGCATGACGAATGTCGTGGTTACAAATTTTACAGCGAATGGCATGCTTGCCGTAGGCGCTTCCCCAGTGATGGCCTACGATCAGGAAGAATCAGCGGATATGGCCGGCGCAGCAAAGGCGCTACTGCTCAATATCGGCACGCCTTCTGTGGAACTTGGGAAAGCGATGGTCAGCGCCGGACAAGCAGCAAATAAGGCGGGCATTCCCGTTGTGTTAGACCCTGTGGGGATCGGAGCCACATCTTTTCGCTCAGAGCTCTGTAAACTTCTTCTGGAGGAGGTAGATATATCGATCATCCGGGGAAATGCAGGGGAAGTCGCAGCTTTACTAGGGAAGTCTGGAACCGTCAAAGGCGTAGATGGTCAAATCCAGGGCGATAGCAAGGAGCTTGCACGAAAGGCGGCCGAGACGTTTCATTGTGTGACGATTGTGACCGGGGAGATCGATTGCATTAGCGATGGCCACCAAGTAAAGACGGTGGCTAACGGCCATCCGTGGCTCTCAGACGTTGTCGGGACGGGCTGCTTGCTTGGTGGCGTGGTTGCCGCCTATGCATCGCAGAACAAAGATGACCTTGTAACAGCCTCCACAGAAGCAGTCGTGTTTTACGGGGTAGCAGCAGAGCGGGCCTATGAAAAGACAGCAGGTGATGGCCTTGGCTCTTTCCGAACGGAATTTATCAATCAGCTCGGCAAGCTAACCGATGCCGAAGCGAAAGAATCAAGACGTACTGAATGATGGACGCAGACAAAAGGAGAAGCGCATAATATGATTGAACAATTTACAGCGGGGATGTGGCCCGAGCGAGTGGCTACTGTGCTCGCGCAGCAAGGCATTACTGAACCCACTCCCATTCAAACAAAGATGATTCCGGAAGCGCTCGACGGGCAAAACATCCTCGCCCGTTCGCAGACGGGTACGGGGAAAACGCTTGCATATTTGATGCCGATTCTAGCGAAGATAAATCCAAATAAAAGTGGCATTCAGTCGGTGATCCTAGCCCCCTCCCAGGAGCTCGCGATGCAAATCGCCGATTTAACAAAAGCGCTAACCGAGGGGACAGGCATTCTTTCCGCTCCTTTTATTGGCGGAGCAAATGTTAATCGTCAAGTGGAAAAACTAAAGAAGCAAAAGCCTCACATTGCCATCGGCACACCGGGACGAGTGCTGGAACTTGTCATGATGAAGAAGCTTAAGCTCAGCGAGGTCGAGGTGTTAGCCGTGGATGAAGTCGACCGTTTGGTTTCAGAGGAGAAGGCATGGGAGGCCATGCTTGAGCTTGGCAAGCGCACCGGTCGAAAGGCGCAGTTTTTCTTTGTCTCAGCGACGGTGCCGAACGGGTTGGAGGAGCAACTCGGGATGTTTGCACCGTTTCTGACGCGAATTGAAGCTGAGGGCGGGATGCTTCCGGAAGCGGTTCGTCATCTTGTTCTCTGGGTAGAAGGCCGAGAACGGATGGACGTGACACGGAAACTGATTCACGCCGAAGAGATCGAAAAAGGGATCGTCTTTGTTAATCAGCTGGAGAAGGTGACAGAAACGGTCGAGAAGTTGAATTACCGCAAAATCGAGACCGCTAGCCTTTCCTCCGAAAACAATAAGCACGAACGAGAAAAGGCACTGCAAGCCTTTCGAACGGGAGCCGTGCGCATTCTCGTGGCTACGGATGTGGCTTCAAGGGGACTAGATATTGAAGGGGTGACGCATATCATTCAGCTCGATGCCCCGAACGTCTCCGATAGTTACTTGCACCGTGCGGGACGAACCGGACGAATGAACAAAGAGGGGAAAGTAATCACGCTGCTGGAGGAGCGCGAATCCTATAAGAAGAAAAAGTACGAAACGATGCTAGGTATTGAACTGGAAAATGCCTATATCCAAGGCGGGGGGCTTCACTTAGGATTGGCTAAGGGGAGAGGCAAGCGCTAGTGGTGCTTGGCTTTCGAGCGGTGATGTTTCGTTCTCATTCCTACTTTTTACCGGAAAAACTCCTTTGCGTAAATCGGCAACCTATGGTAAAATTAAAAGGTTAAAACATGTTTAGGAGTTGTGATTATGTCCAATTACGAAGTAGGAAGCATCATTGAGGGAAAGGTTACCGGCATTAAGCCGTTCGGCGCGTTCGTTGCCATTGATGAAAAAAAGCAAGGGCTCGTGCATATCTCAGAAGTGGCACATGGTTATGTGAAAGACATTCAAGACGTCCTTACGGTAGGAGACGAAGTGAAAGTTAAAATCATGTCCATTGATGAAGAATCTGGTAAAATTTCTCTCTCTATCCGTGCAACGCAGGAAGCTCCTGCCCGTCCAGCGACCAAGCCACGTTCTGGTGGCTACGCGGGTGGCCGTAAGCCTCAGGCAGCGCAAAAACAGCAACAAGGCTTTAACACGCTTGAAGATAAGCTGAAAGACTGGTTGAAGCAGTCCAATGAAATTCAAGCTGATCTTAACAAGCGCGCGAAAAAATAAGTGAAAAAACGACCGAGGGACGAATCCCCCTGGTCGTTTTTGCATTCGTCCTCAGTTAGCTCTGTGGTTCGGTTGGGTGCTCTCTTTCAACCTCCGCGGCTGGCTTAAACAGAATTGAAATTGCGTATAAGCCGGCCAAACCGACGAGCGCATAAACCCAGCGAGACAATACGGCTGCTTGGCCACCAAAAAGCGCAGCGACAAGGTCAAAACGGAAGAACCCAATTAGTCCCCAGTTAATCGCACCAATGATCGTTAACACGAGTGCAGTCTTTTGAATACCGCTCATACGAATCACCTCCGTTGCTTAAATACACACATTCAGTCTGTGTGCTAGTTCTAGGTTGGTGCTTTCAGCGCTTAATTATGCAAGAGCACTGCTGGCAATAAAAGTGAACCACGAGGTGCATATGAGTTGCATTCAGGAATTGGAACGACTACGATAAGGTCTTGTCGGGTATATATAAAATGAAGATAGAGGAGGACTTTAAGAATGGATGCATTTTCATTTTACAACCCAACCAAATTAATTTTTGGACAAGGAAAAACAGATACACTTTCAGATGAATTGGTGATTTATGATCGCAATGTCCTTGTCGTTTATGGGGGCGGCAGCATTAAGAAAAACGGACTTTATGATAGCGTCATGCTTCAGCTGGAGGCCGCTGGATGCAATGTCTACGAGCTCAGTGGCGTCGAGCCGAACCCTCGCCTCGATACGGTGAGAAAAGGGATTGACATCTGTAAGGAAAGTGGAATCGGGTTTATTCTTGCCGTCGGCGGGGGAAGCGTGATTGATGCCACCAAAGCGATAGCCGTTGGTGCCCGCTATAATGGCGATATTTGGGACATCATTACAAAACAAGAGATTGCAACAGACGCTGTACCATTTGGGACCATTCTAACACTTGCGGCCACTGGTTCTGAAATGAATTCTGGATCTGTCATCACGAACTGGGAGACGCACCAGAAACTCGGCTGGGGGAGCGTTTTAAGCTTTCCTCATTTTTCTATATTGGACCCGGTGAATACGGTAAGTGTCCCGAAAGATCAGACGGTTTACGGCATTGTTGATATGATGACGCATGTGCTGGAGGCGTATTTCCACCCTGCGGAGAACACGCCGCTACAAGACCGTATGTGTGAATCAATTTTACAAACTGTAATGGAAACCGGGCCGGAGCTTCTTGATGACCTAAAAAATTTAGATCACCGTGAAACCATCATGTACTGCGGAACCATGGCTTTAAACGGTATCACGCAAATGGGAGCACGGGGGGACTGGGGCACACATAACTTGGAGCACGCTGTGTCGGCCGTATCCGATATTCCTCATGCGGGCGGACTGGCGATTCTCTTCCCTCACTGGATGCAGTACAGCATTGATGTCAACGTGAAACGTGGCGCTCAGCTTGCCGAAAGGGTGTTCGGTGTTGAAAGAGAAGGGCGTGAAGATAAAGACGTCGCGCTGGAAGGCATCGATCGACTAGCCGAATTCTGGCGAGGGATCGGCGCACCGACACGCTTAGCCGATTATGAAATCGGCGAAGATCAGATCGAGGAAATCGCCGATATTGCCTGCGAGCGTGGAATCTTTGGCAACTATCAGAAGCTTGATAAAGACGATGTGATGTATATTCTGCAAGAATCGCTTTAAAGAGACGGGTGTTTCCCCGTCTTTTTTTATTCTGTAACAAGCCAATTCCGTGTATAATGGAACAGGAAGGGGCGTGATCCTAGTGTCAAAAAAACGAGTTGGCGTGATTTTCGGTGGAAAATCTGCTGAACATGAAGTGTCATTGCAATCAGCCAAGAATATTGTTGATGCCATTGACAAAAAGAAATTTGATGTCACCTTAATCGGCATTGATAAAGAAGGACAATGGCATATTAATGAAGCTTCAAACTTCTTACTTAACGCAGAAAATCCAGCATTAATTGAACTAAATAAATCAGGGCGGGGGGTTGCTTTAATCCCTGGCAAGGAAGAACATCAGTTAGTAGAAGCTTCAGGAACTGGTGTTTTAGACACGCTTGATGTTATTTTTCCAATTGTTCATGGAACGCTTGGAGAGGACGGAAGCCTTCAGGGGATGTTGCGGCTCGCCAATATTCCGTATGTTGGGTCCAATGTACTTAGCTCAGCGATAAGCATGGACAAGGATATAGCCAAGCGGCTGTTAAAGGACGCTAATCTTAATGTCGCCGCAGGTGTAGCTTTCACTCGTGCAAAGAAATCAACGATCGACTTTGAGGAGGTAACGGAGCAACTTGGGCTTCCGCTCTTTATCAAACCAGCGAATCAGGGCTCTTCCGTAGGCGTCAGCAAAGTCTCAAACGAAGCTGAGTTTTGGGGAGCGGTTGATAATGCCTTCTCCTTCGATCATAAGATTCTTATTGAGGCTGCGGTTGTCGGTCGTGAAATTGAATGCGCTGTTCTTGGCAATGACGACCCCAAGGCAAGTGTGTGTGGGGAAATCCTGCCCCAGGACGGCTTCTACTCCTACGATGCAAAATACATTGATGAGGATGGAGCGAAGCTGGCGATTCCAGCTGATGTTCCTGAAGCCGTCCATGCGAAGATTCAAGCGGTTGCCGTGCGAGCCTATGAAGCGCTGAATTGTGAAGGCCTTGCCCGCGTCGATGTTTTTCTGACCAAGCAAGAAGAAGTCATCGTTAATGAAATCAACACGCTCCCAGGCTTCACGAAAATCAGTATGTACCCGAAGCTTTGGGAGGAGAGCGGGCTTTCGTATGAAGACTTGATTACGGAGCTTCTTGAGCTTGCCATGAAACGACATGAGCAAGACAGAGAGTTAAAAAGCTCAGTCTTCCAGCGTGATTAGATTAACTTGTGTTTTTAGCCTCCTTTCGGTACATTGGATATGTACCGTAAATAAGGAGGCTTTTTTCATGGGAAAAATTCAGTTTAACTACAGCAAAGCGCTCTCCTTTTTTGGAGAACATGAGCTTGAAAACTTACAAGATGCCGTAACCGCTGCGCATCAAGCGCTTCACGAAGGCACAGGCGCGGGTAGCGAATTTCTAGGCTGGATTGATTTGCCTGTTAATTATGACAAAGACGAATTTGCCCGCATTCAGCAAGCCGCGGACAAAATTCGCAAAGACACCGATGTCTTGCTTGTCGCTGGCATTGGTGGCTCCTACTTAGGCGCGCGTGCTGCGATAGAAGCGTTGAACCATTCTTTCTTCAACAACCTCTCAAAAGAAGAGCGTAATGCTCCGCAAGTGCTGTTCGTTGGTCAAAATATTAGCTCCACGTACCTCAAAGATTTAATGGACTTGCTTGAAGGCAAGGACGTTTCCATTAACGTCATCTCCAAATCAGGAACAACGACCGAGCCAGCCATTGCTTTCCGCATTTTTCGCGAATTCCTTGAGAAAAAATACGGGAAAGAAGAAGCGCGATCGCGTATTTATGCCACGACCGATAAAGCACGCGGCGCTTTGAAGACGTTGGCGAATGAAGAAGGCTATGAAACGTTTGTCATCCCCGATGACGTTGGGGGGCGTTTCTCCGTCTTGACAGCGGTTGGACTTTTGCCAATTGCCGTCAGCGGCCTTGACATTGAGGCGATGATGCAAGGCGCAGCCGATGCGCGCGAAGCCTTTAGCACACCAGATCTTGCGAAAAACGACGCCTATCAATACGCAGCCGTTCGCAACGTGCTCTACGCGAAAGGCAAAACGATCGAGCTCATGGTCAACTACGAGCCGCAGTTGCACTACGTCTCTGAATGGTGGAAGCAGCTCTTTGGCGAAAGCGAAGGCAAGGACCAAAAAGGCGTCTATCCGGCTTCCGTAGATTTCTCCACAGACCTCCATTCCATGGGACAATACGTACAGGATGGTCGCCGCGACTTATATGAGACGGTTCTCCATGTGGAAAACGTTCGTGAAGAAATGAACATTGAAAAAGCGGACAGCGATCTCGACGGCTTGAACTACCTTGCTGGCGAAACCATGGACGTTGTCAACAAGAAAGCCTTCCAGGGAACAATGCTCGCTCATACCGATGGAGGCGTACCCAACTTGATCGTGAACATCCCTAAGCTGGACGAGTATCATTTCGGCTATCTTGTCTACTTCTTTGAAAAAGCGGTCGGCATTAGTGGCTACCTGCTTGGCGTCAACCCATTTGACCAGCCTGGAGTGGAAGCGTACAAGAGAAATATGTTTGCATTGCTTGGCAAACCTGGGTTTGAAGATGAAAAGGAGAAGCTCGAGAAACGTTTATAGAGTGATGATGCACCGTGCGGAGTTCGCACGGTGTATTTTTGATTTAACTCCTGACCAATCCGCCTGTGCATTCGGTTTTGATGCCTATGGAAGTGTTCAAACAAAAGACACACCTAAAAGAAAATATACAGCGAAATGAATCTTCTTTTTTCTTCACCTCGTATATCATGGTAAGCTTATAACAGTAAAAGGGTTAATGGAGGTGGAACGATGGGAAAGCGGTTGTTGCTATTTTTGGGAACCAATATTCTTGTTATGACCACGATTATTATCGTCTGGTCGCTGATTGTTTCGTTTACAAGCTTTGACGGTTCGTTTCAGACAGGGGGGCCAGGGCTAGGGATTGATTTCTTTGCTCTAGCGATCTTTAGTTTACTCGTCGGGTTCACAGGATCTTTCATTTCACTGGCGATGTCTCGCTGGATGGCCAAGAAGATGATGAAAGTGAAGGTGCTAGACCCTGAAGAATCACTAAGCCCACAGGAGCGTGCGATCGTAGAGAAGGTGCATCGCTCTTCTCGTGCAGCTGGACTGATGTATATGCCCGAGGTGGGGATCTACCAATCGGCGGAGGTTAATGCTTTTGCGACAGGGCCTTCGAAAAAACGTTCACTCGTAGCGGTTTCTTCAGGACTTGTGGACACGATGGACGAGGATGCTGTAGAAGGGGTCATTGCCCATGAGGTGGCTCACGTTGCGAACGGTGATATGGTGACCATGACGCTGTTGCAAGGAGTGGTCAATACCTTTGTCGTCTTTTTCTCACGCGTGATTGCGATAGTCGTTTCGCGTTTCGTGCGGCAGGAATTACAGTTTGTCGTCCAATTTGCAGCGATTATTGTCTTGCAAATTCTTTTCTCCATCCTTGGAAGCCTTGTGGTAAGTGCTTATTCGCGCCACCGGGAGTATCATGCCGACCGAGGCGGGGCAGATATTGCAGGAAAAGACAAAATGAAGCATGCGCTTCAATCGTTACAACAGTATGTCAACCGGGCGAAAGTCGATGATCGTACGGATGATTCTGCGGTTCAAACAATGAAAATCAGTGGTCGTGGGGGAGTCTTAAAACTTTTTTCGACCCATCCTGATTTAGAAGATCGTATCGCCCGGTTAGAGGAGCGGTAACGAGGGAATCCTCGTAGTTGAGCTAAAAACCATGATCACCGGCCTTTCTCGATTGGAGGAGGGAATGGAAAGAAAAGAAGCTGTTCTAGGCAGCTTCTTTTTTGGGTGTGTCTCCTGTATGGTAACCGACAGGGAATGCTCGGCCCGAGAGGAAGCCGGACGGAAGAGGAACATTTTAAACTGCTTGAACCATCCCCTTTCAGCAAAGGGGATAGGCGTATAACTTTCTCCCTGCGTTACACACTAGAAATATTGAAAAAACGGGAGGGTGATCTTTTTGATTGAGCTATCATCAGCGGTGGAAGGAAAGACGTTTAAATGCCAGGAAGTCGAGAAAACGTTGCGTCAGCTTGGGTATACCATGGGCGGAAACTGGGATTACGATCACGGGTGCTTTGACTACAAAATTTCAGAAGAAGATGGCTACACCTTTCTACGCCTGCCATTCTCAGCGATCGATGGAGAAATTGGGACAAGGGGGGCAACGGTGCAGCTCGGCGCCCCCTACCTCTTGCATCATGTATACCAAAAAGGCACAGGACAGGACCCTGATATTGGCCTGATTCCCGAAGTCGCTGACGGACTCATTAATCAATTTCAAAGTCCGGTCGAAAAAGACGGTGAGGTTGATGAAAAGTATATGACCGTGGCTCGGAATTTGGTGCAGGAACTAGAGGAGACGTTGTTGCATTGAAAACCTTGAAAACCGTGCTTCATAAACTCCTGGGATGGAGATCCCAGGAGTCTTTTTTTGTCTAGCTCCGGCGGGTAGAAGCGTCGAGATTTTTCGCCCTGATAACGAAATCCAAGTTCGGGATTTCTTTTATAGGGTCTCCAAAATCCGCACTTCTGGGCGAACCGCCTGCGCATTTCGGTTGAGGTTTGCTTAAAACCTCGCCCAATTCATTCTATAAATGATAAAATGGTGATAACGTACGTTCTCAGTTTTACGATTGTTCACACACCCGTCCAAGAATTCGGCCCCAAAACTCTCAATCAACTAAATGTATGTCCTTAGATAGAAGGAGGCACAAGATGTTTAAGATTAATACAAATGACATTCATCCCAATGCCATTCGCGAAATGGTATCCAGTCCAATGGTATATGCGCGTGGGGAGGATTATTTTTTCGCGGATAACGTTGGCGATATGTATTACGATCTTCATAACCGGATGATTCGGGCAGAAGTACAAGGTTCAAAGGTCTATCAATGCAAGGTTTTTTTTAAACCTAATGGAAATTTGTACCATACAAGTTGTGGATGTGAAGCGTATGCTTCCTATCCAGGAGTATGCAAGCATCTTGTCGCCCTGCTCTTCGAAATTGATGAATACATGTCCAACCGGGATTATAACCAGAAAAAAAACAGTGTCAGCCAGGGCCACTATATGATTAATGCCTTTAAAAAGACGTTCAAGCCGGGCACGGTCGCTGTTACGGAAAAAGACACAATCCAGCTCCAGTATGAGCTGCAGTTCAGGATGAGTACGTATTCAAAGGTCGTAGAAAACATCTATTTACGTCTCCGTGCCGGCGTGAAACGCCCATATCTCGTAAAAAATATAGAAGAATTTATATCAGCTGTGCAACAGAAAGAGAGCTATACATTTACGGACAATTTCAGATATAACCCAGAGCAACATCGTATAGAAGAGGAAGACTTGGCTCTACTTCAGCTTATTCGCAAAATCGATGAAGGTCGGAATTTTGGCCGTCCCTATCATTTAGGTAAACGTGATAAAGCCCTCCTGGTTCCAGATTTAATGGTGCCTGACCTTTTTGAGTTGCTAGAAGGCAGGCAGGTTGTTCAAAAATCGGGAAACACAAAGCCGGCGACTTTAAACGTGGAGCCCTTTCATACTGAGGGAAAGCTTGAACTTCTGTTGCAAAAATACGATTCCATCGAGTTGGTAGTAAACGAGAACGAGTACGTGTTTTTTCATGTAAATCATCGGGTCTTGAAAAAAGCCGGTACTCTTTTCCGTTTAAATGAGCAACAGGCAACAGTGATTGATACACTTCTTGGCAGTATAAGAGGGGAGAGCACCCGCTTTGACGACAAAGATATGGAAGCATTTTCTTCCTATGTTCTTCCAAAGCTAAAAGAAGTTGCGACGATTCATATGGACGAAACATTAACAAACGTCATTCAGCATTATCCCTTGAAGGCGAAACTGAAGCTTGACTCTCGTGAGAATGCCCTTCACGCTCTCGTTACGTTTCAATACGGGGAAACAGAAGTGAATCCCTACGCCGAAAAAAAGAGTGAAAAGGACGCCCCAGTTCTGGTACGTGATGTTGAGAAGGAGGCAGTCATCCACTCGTTATTAAAGAGAACTCCGTTTAGTCAAGCGGGGGAGGAGCTTGTCTTAGGAAATGAAAACGAGATGGCTTTGTTTCTCTTTGAGGAACTGCCGTCACTGCAGGAATATGTAGATATTTATACGACATCGTCCGTTAGGCAGATGATCTCACCGCTTGAAAAACAGCCAAGCGTGTCACTTTCTGCCAATGAAGAAACGAACTGGCTAGATGTTTCGTTTTCTATGGGCGGAATTCCAGATGGTGAGGTGGACGAGGTGCTAGCTGCGCTTCGCAGGAATCACACGTATTACCGTTTGCCAAATGGGGCCTTTCTCCATCTTCAAGGGGAGTCCTTTGAAGACGTGAAAAAAGCCATCGATCATTTTGCTCCTGCAAAAGGCAAGGTCGGCAAAGAGATGTCTGTCCCTCTTTATCACGCGCTTTCCTTGGAGGAGGACAAAGCGCAACCGTTTAAGTTCTCCTCTTCTTTAAGACAATTAATGAATGATATTAAACGACCTGACTTTATGGAAGCTGAGGCGCCAGATGCGATTAACGCTTCGCTCCGGGAGTACCAATTAACCGGATTTCGCTGGCTCAAAACGCTGGCACACTTTGGTCTCGGTGGAATTTTGGCAGATGATATGGGGCTCGGGAAGACGCTGCAGACAATTACTTTTCTGCAAGCATTGGCTGATGAAAAAACAGGTCTGCGTACACTCATTGTTACGCCAGCAAGCTTAAGCTACAACTGGGAAAAAGAGTTTCAGCGTTTTGCGCCTGAATTAACGGTTGCAGTGATTGCTGGAAACAAAGAGGAAAGACATCGCAAGCTTGAAGCCAACTCGGACACTCAAGTGCTGATTACCTCCTATCCACTCATTCAACGGGAGGCGGATTTATATCAAAATGAGCCGTTTGATGTGCTCATTCTCGATGAGGCACAAGCGATTAAAAATGACTTTTCGAAAACGGCAAAAGCGGTTCGTTCGCTGCAAGCCTCCAGCACGTTTGCCTTAACAGGAACACCGATTGAAAACCGATTGGAGGAACTCTACTCGATTTTTCATACGCTAGTCCCAGGAATTCTAGGAACAAAAAAAGCGTTCAATGAAATGGAAAGCGAGACGGTTTCCAAGCGCGTTCGCCCTTTTATTCTGCGTCGTCTAAAAAAGGATGTACTCACTGAGCTGCCGGATAAGGTTGAGCAAGTTCAGTATATCAATCTGACCGAGGATCAAAAGAAGCTCTACGTGGCCCAGGTTAAGCGCTTGGCCAAGGACGTTGATTCGGCGATTGGAAACGATCAATTCCAGGAGCAGCGGATGCAGATTCTTGCCGGCTTGACGAAGCTGCGGCAAATTTGCTGTCATCCCGAGCTTGTGCTTCCAGGGGAAACCTACAAATCAGGCAAGTTCGAGCGACTCCTTGAATACGTGGAGGAGGGGTTGGCTTCAAGCCAGCGAATGGTGATTTTTTCACAGTTCACCTCAATGCTTTCGTTGATCCGCTCCGCCTTTGAGGAGAGAGGCTGGCTTTACCATTATCTCGACGGGCAGACCCCCGCACAGGAGCGGCTGGCCTTGACAGAACGATTCAATGAGGGTGAACACTCGCTCTTTTTAATTTCGATGAAGGCGGGAGGAACGGGTTTGAACTTAACGGGAGGGGACACGGTCATTCTCTTTGATACGTGGTGGAATCCAGCGGTTGAACAACAGGCAGCGGACCGGGTCTACCGTTTTGGGCAAAAGAAAAATGTGCAAGTCGTCAAACTGATTACATCAGGAACGATTGAAGAAAAGATGATGGAGATGCAGGAGAGAAAAAAAGCGTTGGTCGAGGAAGTGATTACCCCAGGGGAGCAACTGTTGACGGGCTTAAGAGCGGAGGATATTAAGGATCTGCTCTCCGTTCAGTGATAGACCCTGTGAGTTGGAAAAAAACTGATTTCGCGTAGCGGAAATCAGCTTTTTTTCGTTTTTCTTTATGAAGTCCGCTTCTTAAACAATAGAGGTGGTGAAGGCGGGTGATCTGATTTTGATCTCCCGTATCCTCTTTTGTCGTACTGTCGATCAAGTTCTGTAAGCATCGTGTGATACTGTTTTTCATCAAGGCGGCCATCGGCGTATAAATAACAAGCAAAAGCATAGGAAAGAGCGGTAGTGTCAATCGTGACGGTCACATCCACATCCGAGTTTCCGCTCTCACTGACCAATGCTTTTGTCTCTTTGTAATCTGGTAACAATTCATTCCCCTCCTTTAAGCTTAGTTTTAGACTATGCATGGGTAGAGAAGATGGTTGGACCTCAACCCCAGTCAAGCAAATTTGTGCTTATTTCCTAGTGAGGAGGCCTAGCCGATGACTCGATTTGTGATATATTTACTGTGAACCTACGCGAGAGGGTGTGAAAGATATTGAAGAGCTTAACAGGAAAACATATAGCCCTAACGGCTTCACGCAAGACAGAAGAAATGAAAATGCTGTTACATAAACAAGGGGCCACAAGCGATGTACGCTCAATGCAAGGAACGGTCGCTCAAGACCCAGAGACGGTGACCCGGTTAATGCGGGAAGGGTTGGCTGAACCAGTGGACTGGTTTGTATTTACCACGGGGATCGGCGTCACAACACTGATGGGATTTGCAAGTGAAGCGGGAGTAGAAGAAGAATTCCTAAAACAAATCAAATCTGCACGCGTGGCTGTACGAGGGTACAAGGCGGTCGCTGCTTTAAAGTCGTTAGGGATTACGAGTGATATCGCCTCTCAAGACGGAACGACAGAGGGGTTAATTGAGCAGTTAAAGGAGACAACTTTTGCTGGCAAGCGTTTGATTGTTCAGCAATACGGTCTCTCATCGCCTCGTCTTGAAGGGTTTTTAAACGAGCAGGGGGCTTGTGTTACCACTTGGTTGCCTTACGTCCATCGTGCTCCTGAAAAGGAAGAGGTCGATCGTTTTATGCAGGAACTCTTGGAGGAAGGAAAGTACCATGCGGTTTGTTTTACAACAGCTCTACAAGTGAAGTCGCTATTTGCACGGGCGAACGCGGTAGAGAAGCATCGGCGGCTTATCCGGCTTTTTGAAACCCATACAATTGCAACAGCCGTAGGACGGGTCACCGCAGAGGCGTTAAAAGAAGAAGGAGTGACTCGAATCATCACCCCAGAGAAAGAGCGGATGGGGGCAATGATTGTCGAGCTTGGGCGCCATATGAGCAACAACTAGCAAAAAGTTGAACCTTTATCAGCTCTATTCAGAGTGGTAAAGGTTTTTTGTTGGCGCTCCATGTTGGAATGACCAGTGCATATTTTGTCGAAAAAAACCCATGTCACATTATGTTACATGCTACAACACAACGCCGCCGTGATTCGTTATAATGTGAATAGTTAAATAAAAAACTTATCAAAAGGGGTCGGACGATGGTCAAGCAAGGAACGGTTTATTTAGTTGGGGCAGGACCAGGAGACAAAGAGCTATTAACCGTCAAGGGCCAGCGCCTCTTGAGGGAAGCGGATGTGGTCATCTTTGATAGGCTGGTCAACCCGTATTTATTAACTGAACTCAAAGGTGACGCGAAAATCATTTATTGTGGCAAACAGCCTTGTAAACATCTATTTCGCCAAGAAGATATCCAGACAGAAATGTTGATACATGCAAAAAAAGGAAAAGTGGTGGTGCGCTTAAAAGGCGGCGATCCTGCTGTCTTTGGGCGGGTAGGCGAAGAAGCTGCTGTCTTAAAAGCAAATGGTGTTGACTATGAGATCGTGCCCGGTGTCACCTCTGGGACCGCAGCTTCGATGTATGCAGGGGTGCCGGTCACTCATCGCGACTATTCAGGTTCGTTTGCGGTTGTTACCGCACATCGGAAAACGCAGGATGGGAAACCAGATGTTCAATGGAAATCCCTGGCTGAGTCTGTAGATTCCATCTTGTTCTACATGGGCGTGAAGCAAATCGACACCATTGCCTCTGAGCTAATAAAGTACGGGAAGAAAAAAGAAACGCCTGTGCTTGTGATTCAGTGGGGCACGTACAGCAGACAGCGATCGGTCAAAGGGACGCTCTCAACGATTACGGAGAAAGTAGCTACCCACAAGATAACGAACCCCGCAATGATTCTTGTGGGAGAGGTGATTCGTGTTCGAGAGAAGGTGGCGTGGTTTGAGAGCAAACCGTTGTCTGGAATGGGAATGTTGATCCCTTCTGTGTCTGAAAACACCGAAAAAGAGACAACCTTGCTTAAGCGTCATGGCGCAGATGTGTATACCCACAATCTGCGGGAGGAGAAAAAAGGTCAGGCGAGTGATTCAGAGATTGAGTTAGCGTTAGCAGCCGGCAAAGATCAGGCGCTCGTTTTTACAAATCCTAAGTCGATCAATTCTTTCTTGCAAACAATGGGCGAGAGAGGGCTTGATATTCGTGGGCTACATGGGGTGCTTACTGCAAGCAATGAATGTGTACAAGAAGCCTTTGAGCGGCTTGGTTTCCAGGTTCCTCTTTTTCAAGAAAGAACATGGCTCGCGCCGCTTTATATTGGAAATGCAAAGGCAGGGCCGCAGCCATTTGCGGCCAAGACACTTGTGGCGATGACTCGTTTAATCGAAGAAGGCCATATAAATGCCGTGTTATGTCGAAGCAGACAGGACGTGACCGATGTGGAGGATTTTTTGAAAGAAACACATCTGTATACGTTGTGCTCGGACTTGCATGTTTTTACGACGAGTTTGGATGTACAGTCGCATGCACGATTGCTTCCAGTTAAGAAAATCACGACCGTTTGTTTTGAGGGGGACGAAGCGAAGTTACTAGCTGGATTCGCTGGAAGACAACTAGAGGTAACTCAAGAGCGATAAAAGTAGAAAAGGAGCTGTCCGTAGTGAAAGAGAAAGTCGTTTTAATTGGGAATGGAATGGCTGGCATTCGTACGCTTGAAGAGATGATTAAGAAAGAACCAAACCGCTTTCAGTTTACGGTATTCGGGGAAGAGGCGCATCCAAACTATAACCGGATTCTTCTTTCCTCTGTGTTGCAAGGGGACGCAAGTGTCGATGACATTGTTCTCAATGATTATGGTTGGTACGAAAACAATAAAATTGAACTCTTTGTGGGAGATGCCATAGAACGCGTAAATACCGAAAAACAAGTCGTTTACAGCACAAACGGTGTAGAGCGTTCGTACGATCGCTTGATTTTCGCTACAGGGTCGAAACCGTTCATGTTGCCACTGCCGGGAGCAGACAAAGAAGGAGTCATTGCCTTTCGCAATATCCACGACTGCGAAACGATGATCGAAACCGCAAAATCGCACAAAAAAGCAGTGGTGATTGGCGGTGGGTTGTTAGGGCTTGAAGCCGCTCGTGGCTTGCTGAACTTGAACATGGACGTAGACGTTATCCACATTGCAGACTATTTGATGGAGCGACAGCTCGATGCGGAAGCCGGAAAGATGTTAAAGGAAGAACTGGAAGCGCAGGGAATGCGGTTTCACTTAAACAAACATACGGAAAGAATCACGGGGCGAAAGCGTGTCACGGGAATGACGTTTAAGGATGGAACGACGCTTGATACCGATCTTGTTGTTATGGCTGTTGGAATTAGGCCGAATGTCAAGCTAGCTGAGGAAACGGGACTTGAGATTGGGCGAGCGATACTTGTGAATGACCACATGGAAACCAGCCATAAAAATGTTTACGCTGTTGGCGAGTGCGCCGAGCACCGCGGAATTGTTTATGGGCTCGTCGCTCCGCTTTATGAACAAGGAAAAGTGCTCGCCTCCCACGTTTGTGCTCAGGATCAAGAGAGTCTTCCCGGCTATCAAGGTTCCATTGTCTACACGCAGTTAAAAGTGTCTGGCGTCGACGTTTTTTCAGCCGGTGAATTTATGGATAGCGATGAGACCAAGTCGATTCGTGTGCATGATGAGTTTGAAGGCATCTTCAAGAAAGTTGTTGTCAGAGACAATCACGTCGTGGGCGCTGTTCTGTTTGGGGATACGGGGGATTCTCCTCGACTGCTATCCATGATGCGATCGGGGCAGGATATTTCCGCGATGAGCAAAGTCGCCATTCTCCCTTCCGAGTCAGGAGAAGAAAATAAGGAATCGGCGATCGCGAGCATGCATGCCGATGAAACGGTTTGTGGCTGTAATGGGGTAACCAAGGGTGACATCGTTGCGGCTATTCAGGATCAAGGACTAACAACGGTCAACGAAGTCAAACAGTGTACCAATGCCTCTCGCTCCTGTGGCGGGTGCAAACCGCAAGTGGCGGAACTGTTGGCACTTACAACGGGTGAAGACGCCTCAAAGTCGAAAGAACCCATGTGCGAATGCACCGAGTATGCACATGAAGAAGTGGTCGCCTCTATTCGAGAAATGGGCCTCACGTACGTGCGCGAAGTCATGAATGTACTCGATTGGAAGAGCGAGGAAGGCTGCTCCAAATGCCGGCCGGCGCTGAACTATTATCTAGGACTTGTAAATCCTTTACAGTATGAAGATGATGCCAATTCAAGATTTATCAATGAACGTGTACATGCCAATATTCAAAACGACGGCACGTTTTCTGTGGTCCCAAGAATGTATGGGGGCGTCACAAATTCGGAGCAGCTTCGCAAAATTGCCGATGTCGCCGATGAATATAAGGTGCCGTTGTTAAAAGTCACAGGTGGGCAGCGGATTGATCTACTCGGGATCGAAAAAGAGGATTTACCGAATGTGTGGAAAAAACTTGGGATGCGCTCTGGCTACGCCTACGGCAAAACGCTACGAACAGTGAAAACGTGCGTCGGCAAAGACTTTTGCCGTTTTGGAACCCAAGATTCCATTGGGCTCGGAATTCAAATGGAGAAGAAGTATGAAGGCCTAAACACCCCTCATAAAGTCAAAATGGCCGTCTCTGCCTGTCCTAGAAACTGCGCCGAATCCGGAATTAAAGATGTGGGTATCGTCGGTGTCGAAGGGGCATGGGAAATTTATGTCGGTGGGAATGGGGGCGTGGACCTGAAGAGTGCCGAACTGCTCTGTAAAGTGAAAACGTCTGAAGAAGTCCTTGAGAACATTAGTGCATTCTTGCAGCACTACCGCGAGCAAGCGAGATACTTAGAGCGTACTTCTCACTGGATCAATCGCGTCGGGCTTGAGTCGATCAAGAAAGTGGTGCTCGGAGACGAGGAAGAACGAATGGCACTTATCGAACGTATGGAAATTGCCTTACAAGACCATGAGGACCCGTGGACAGACATTGCCCAGAGCAACGAGAAGCAAAAAGAGCTATTTGAAAAGAAAAACGTCACTGTGATGAGCTAAGGAGGCAAACAACATGGCACAAGTGCAAACAGGCAAGAAGGTGTTCGTGGCCGATCGAAGGGAACTATCTGCTGGCCTTGGTAAAAAAGTCGTCGTTGATGGGAAGGAACTGGCTCTCTTTTTACAAGAAGACGGCGGCGTTCACGCGATCGAAAACAGCTGCCCTCATAAAGGAGGGCCCCTATCAGAAGGGATTGTCAGCGGTGACCACGTCTATTGCCCGCTACACGACTGGAAGATTAGCACAAAAACAGGGGAAGCAGGAGGGGCAGATGAAGGATGTGTCGAGTGCTTTGAGGTAGAGATTAAGGATGAGCAGGTGTTTGTGTTTTTAAAAGGGTAGAAGAGTAAAAACCAGGTCCTTTTGGGCCTGGTTTTTTGTTGTGTGGTTAGGGGAGAAATTTTGAAAAAGGCGAGTGGTGAAGGCAGGTAAGATAAGAAAAAAGACAACGGAGCTCAGGGGCCGTTGTCTAAATCTTTTCTTTAAAAGTTTCTGCAAACCTCACTGAGCTTTCTTTAAGTTTGCCATCTTTCCTTTTTTGTTCGATTCCTTGTTTCTATGCGTCAAGTAAAGGGCCATTCCTGTTAGTAGGAAGCCAGCAATGAGGTTTCCAATCAGCACAGGAATTTGGTTCCACAACCACCAGTCCATCATTGTAACATCAGCACCAAGCATCATGCCGGCTGGGACGACGAACATGTTCACGACAGCATGTTCAAATCCTTGCGCAAAAAAGATTAAAATGGGAAGCCACATAGCAAAGATCTTGCCAATCGTGGAATTAGAGGTCATGGCCATTACAGCTCCAAAAGCAACCATCCAGTTACATAAGATCGCTTTAACGAATACGGTTCCCAGTCCAGCCCATCCAAGTGCGGCATACCCAATGGTCTTGGCTTCCGCGATCGAAACCATTTGGTCTGTCACAGCGCTTGAGTCTACGCCTCCAAATTGTGTGGTCGCTAGGACAAATAAAAAGGCATAAAGGATACTGCCGATCAGATGACCAGCAATGACCCACACCCAATTAGCGATCATTTGCGATAAGGAAACGTCTCCACTCATCCAAGCGGTGGGGATCAAGGCAAAGTTTCCGGTAACCAGTTCTAACCCTAGCAGAACGATCATCACAAAGCCAACGGGAAAAAGTAACGCTCCTACAATCTCAGTGCCCGTTTGAAGGTTTGCGGTGAAGGCCAATGTAGCAGAGTAGCCTAGAAATACTCCTGCTAGTCCTCCTCTTATCAATAAATCTTTAATTGAAAGGTTGGCTTTCGTCTTCCCTGCTTGCACCATGGTTTCAACGACTTTACTAGGATTTACATTATCCACATCACTCATCTCCTAACAACGTTTTAAACAGGTGATGCCTTCCCCATTTAGTTTGTAGTATGAAGTCTTTATGTGTTGTTGTCTTAATTTTCGTCATGTTATCTGACGCCCTTTGTAAGGTTCCGAAAAGAAGAAGTATAAATCAGTATCTTCCACAAACACTAAGCGCGAAGGGAGTGAGCAGAAATGCCACAGAATCTAAGCGACTTAATGTCAACGAATGTGTTCTCCGTAACTCCAGATCAGTCCATCCAAGAGGCGGCTACACTTATGAAAGAGCATGATGTTGGTTCCATCCCCGTCGTTGAAAATGGACAACTTACAGGAATCATTACGGACCGTGATATCACCTTGCGCTCAACAGCAGCAGGCTCTTCTTCTGATGTTCCTGTGAGCGAGTGTATGTCAAGCCATATTACGTCGGCTACTTCCTCAATGGATGTGCACGAAGCGGCTGCTTTAATGGCAGAGCATCAAATCCACCGTTTGCCTGTCGTGGATAACGGACAATTAGTTGGTATGCTGGCCATTGGAGATTTAGCGACCCAAGACATTTACGAAAATGAAGCTGGGCAAGCTCTTCATGATATCTCAAAAAAAGAGGGGCTTTCCTAGCATAGAAGGAGGATGTCGACATGGCGTCCTCCTTTTGGCATTGTGGTGCAGACCATCAATCAAAATAAGGCATGGGAAAACTCTCCCATGCCTCTTTTAAAAAGTTTTTTGTTTAAAGGATGGTTATTGGTCACGGTCACTCACTTCATCTTTGATTTCTTCACGCATGGCTTCAATGCTTTCTTCACGACGCTTGTTTTTTGCTGCAATTTGTTGCTTTTCCTCTTCGCTCATTTCGTCTGCATGGGCTTTGACGTAGTCTCTGTCCTCATTCATGTTTTGCAAGGTGTGGCCGATGTTATTCTCAATTCTTTCTGGGTTGTTGGAACGGTCATCAGGTTTTGCCATTTTTTCATTCCTCCTTTGCCATGTAGGGGTAGTATGCCACCGGAATAGCATAAACTATGTGCAGGTTTGTCTCTGTAAACAAAAGCAAGCACTTAGGCATACGATGGGTAGGAAATTAACTCTCTGGGAGAGGAGGAGGCTACTTGTACTACCCCCATTATCATTGCCCTGCATTTTATAACCGATTTCTGCCCTTGCGTCAATACCCACCAGTGGATACAACGAAACTTTCTCAATCTGTTAAAGAATTTCGGGAGTTGATGCAGCAAAGTGAACGATTATTAGATCGTTTGGGAGACACAGAATTTGCTTACACCCTTATGGAAGAGGCGCAGCAAGGGAATCAGTCCGAAGTGAACCGCTTAATTCGTTCTATTGCGGGTCTAACCGTGCCAACGGAAGTTCGCTATACCCCATCTGGGATTATTTTTGATCTTCAGTCTTCTGCTTTTAGCGAAGGCTCTGATTGCTGTACGTTGCGAATGACCCTCAAATGGGGACAGTGAAAACCGTTTCTTCCGAAAGGATAAGTCTTTCGCTCGAGTGCGATGGAGTGGAAGGCTTTTTGTGTTGCTGGCCTCTTTTAGCGTGAATGCTTCACCCGTAACATTGTGAAGCATAGAATAGGAGGAGAAAGGAGGAACAAAACTCATGGAAGAAAAAGAGGCTTTAACACACGAACTTACCATAAATGGTTTATTTTTAATCGGATCTTCCTTATTTTTCATTGGTGCCATTTATGCTTTTGTCATTTCCTATCAAATGTATACTACGTTACGGTAGTTGTTGTTACTAATATATAGCTATGTGTATAGTACATAGGGGATGGGGACCGCCTTTAAAGGCGCCATCTTCTTATGGGTGAATAAGTATGCCGCAAGTACAGGGGAAACTTAAGACGTAGAGACAACCAGGTCAAAGGTTGCCTCTTTTGGTCAGCTCCGGCGGGGAGCAGCTGTCTACATGTTTCGGTATTTTGCAAAAGTAGCTGTTCACAATAGAATCTTTTCAACTTCGCCTATAAATGCCCAATGATTAAGGTTTATCGCAATACGGGTGTTCTCTTTATGGCTCTTTGGGCGTGGATGATTATAGCACATCCCTTTGGCCTCCCCTGTATACTCTATAACGCTTGCCTCATAATAAATGTAATTGGCAATTTGGGGATTAGCGATTGCCATTAACGTAACCAGATCATGAATAGGTGCCCCGGGGAGCCCTGGTGTCCTCCTTTGGTAAGCCTTAAAATAATAGTCATAAATTGGTTTTATCAGAAACGCCAGTGGGTTATGTGCATTTTGAGCGAGGGCATCAACGAGTTCGGGCGTGAAGTAGGCGTGGTTGCTCGCATCCAATGGGATAATGGTCAGGTTATGGGCGGTTGTAAGAACAAAATTGGAAGACGATGGGTCTCCAAAGAAGTTCGCTTCCGCCACAGGAGTGACGTTGCCGGGAATAAAAAGCGCTCCCCCCATGATATAAAAGGAGCCGACCCGTTTCATCTGTTCTTCATACAAGATGAAGGCGATGGCGAGGGCTGTTGACCGGCCTATGTCTACGATGATCAGGTTTTCTTTGTGGCATTCAGTTAGGACGCGGATGGTATCAAAAGGATAGATCGGAAACGTCATTGTGCTTGGAGGGCGAATGGGTCCAATACCACCATACCCGTGAATGTCTGGAGAATAGGTCGGCTCTTTGCATTGGACGGGCTTTGCAGCTCCTGGAATCACAGGAATATGAGACTTTCCTGATAGCTGTAACAAATAGGCGGCATTGGCGGTTGCCTGTGCTCTTGAGACATTGCCGTAGCTTGTGACAATGCCTACAAGCTCAAGTTCAGGGTGCAAGAGTACATACATAATGGCAAACGTGTCATCAATCCCCGGGTCACAAAACAAAAGAACTTTTTTCGTCATAGGCAGCTCCTTTTCCGTAATTCCTCCCTATTTTATATGATCCATACCAAAGAATGATGAAAGGCTTCCCTCACTTTCCTGTTCAAATTCCTATGAAAAACTGGCGCTCATTGGCTTGCTTCACATAATTTTGTCCAAAAAGGGCATGATTTAAGGGGTAATACCACCTTTTTTGCTGGGGCAGGATAAAAAAGTAACAGTAAAAAAAGGGGGGTGAGGGGATGCGGTACATTAGCGCATTGATTATAAAAGTTATTTTGATGACCGCAATTTTATGGATTGTTTTGGGAGGAGTTTTTAATGTCTCCATGGCGGGGGTTTTGACGATAACGGTCGTGCTAACCGCTCTGTCGTTTATACTGGGAGATTTATATGTTTTGCCGAAATACGGAAATATGGCAGCGATCACCGTAGATTTTGGTCTAGCATTGGCAGGGATCTGGGTATTGGGAGCCTTACTGTTTGGGTCAACAGAGCTGTTTGGAGAAGCTGCGTTGACGGCAGCAGCGATGATCTCGGTTGGAGAATGGTTTCTTCACCGGTATATGAAAACCCATGTTTTCAAAAATGAACCTTCAAGCACTGAGAAGGAAAGGTTTCCAAGATACCAGTTGCAAACGGAATTTGGCTCCGAAATGGGAATGAATGGTTCTTATTTTGAGGAACACGGCGCGCATAAAACAACAGGGGAGAGCAAATGTTATAAAGGTGGCGGTCATCATAGAAGATGCGGCGAACCACATCGAATGCACAAAATCGAGGAGGATGTATCCATGAGCGAAATCATTAAATCGAAAGTCACCAAAGAGGTAGCGGACACGGAGGTTGCCCAAGAGTTGACGGCATTAAAACAGCAATTAAAACAAGTACAGCAACAGCAAGCAGGCAGCCAACAGTCAACAGCACAACAGTCATCAGGCCAGCAATCATCCAGCCAACAACAGCCATCCAACCAACAGTTGAATTCGTTGCTTCAACAACTTCAGCAATTCAGTGGACAAACCACTCAACAAAGTCAACAAGCGGATCAGCAACTTCAACAGTCGATTCAACAAGCGGTTGACACGCTCAACCAAGGGTTGCAAACGGTCCAGTCTAATCAAGCCTTGAACCAAGTAAATTCAGCGTTAAAACAAGCGGAAAACCAATTAAATCAGATCGGTCAGCAATCGCAACAAAAACAGGCTCAACAACAACAAGGACAACAAGGCCAGCAAGCACAGATGGGTCAGCAAGGTCAACAAGGCCAAATGGGTCAGCAAGGAACTCAGGCTACGCAAAGCTTCCAGTAAGGTTCGCGCATTTTTACGAAACAAGAACCATCCCCAGTCGGTCAGCTGGGGATGGTTTAATTTTTTTCTTTAAGATTTCGTTGAACTTGTAACCTGCGGCGGCGCCGTAGATGAATGTATTGAAAAAAGTCACGCCTGTAAGCAAACGAAAAAAGGCAATGGTCAACGGTGGCAAGTTAGTAATCGCTTTTCCTGTAAGGTATTTCCCGCAAATCACAACAAACATCAATAAAAGAGAAGCGTACACGAACCCCTTTTACGAACCGATCGTTCAACTTGGACGATGGGGGTATCAACCCTTGAACGCTCGGTTAACTAATCCACGATTCCAGAGCTAATCACTTCCAAATGAGCCTCAACTTCAATATTCAGACCTGGGTATTGCTCATACCATGTGTCCATATCTAGATGGCTAATTTTACTTCTTGCCCGATCGCCAATGCCTAAAGGGTCAATTTCTTGCTCTTGGAAGGTGTGAATTAAGGCGTTCATCCTCTCTTCAAACTCCTCCGTACCGGCCTTCTTAATTTTTTCGATGTTGATTTCCTTTGATACATCAATTTCTTCTTTTTCATTGATAAGACCCGTCACATTTACGTCTAATGTCACGTGAATGCCATTCTGGTCCTCAGAGATCGTGTAGCTTGGCGCTGCGTTGACACTTTCCAAACTGACAAAGATGTTGTCCTCCATTTCAACTTGGTAATAGCCTCCTGCAAACGACTCATACATCAATTTAAAAAAGGAAGCATCTCTGGCGTCGAGCTGCTGGACGAACACATCGTCTTTGAATAAAGCAAGTCCAACCACGCCCACTCGATCTCCTTGTTTTTCCATTACAGGTAAGAAAATATCCATTCCCTCGCCATAATATTGGTAGAGGGCTTTATGCAGATCGCCATCAGGAAAGATCTCTTTGGTACTTTGTTCAATCAAGTCATTCAAGTATTGATACACGGAGATATCAAGACTGTAATCGCCTGAGAGGAGGTCGACTGTTGTTCCCTCTACAATGGCCATACGCATATTTCGTCCGATCATGGGATCTCTTTGAAGATTATCAAGAAAATTAAAAATGCCTTGCGCTGCAAGTTCCTTATTGATCATGGTTAGCCCTATTCTGCCTTGAACCATTTGTTTGGACGACTGCGTTTGCATCTGTTTGCGTATGAGGCGACTCGTTTCTCCAGTTGCCGTAAAAATAACACTTTTCGGCAAGACCTCCTCCCCAGGTAGAATGACCGAGGACCCAGCCACCCCGCGGAACTTATACTCATCTACATAATCAAAGCCATATGCTTGGACCAGTTGAAGCTCCTCCACTACGTTTGTACGAGGAACGCACCCGGTCAGAAGCAGGAGGCAAGCGCCAAATACCATCCATCTTTTCATTCTTTATCTCCTCCTCACCCTATAAACAATCGCCTGTGTTAGAAACAGAAACGGAATGTAGCCATACACCGTGTAAAACCCGATGCTTGATGCGACGTCATTCAAACGGTCAATGGTTTCTCGACTCATAAATAGAAAGGAGCTTGCGAAAATAAGCAGACAGACCCCCCGCAACGCATTTCTTTGAGAGATGGGCAACGTTTGTTTGACTGCACGACTGGCTGCCCATAATCCTAAACAGAGGTTGGGCAGAACCACAAAGAGCCAGATCGAAATGCCGATGTATTCTGCACGCTCTGCAATGGCAAGATTCACGATTTTCCATGTAGTCAAAGTCGCCCAGATCGTATTTGCCAGCTGAATTTGATTAAAGTAGAGAAGGCTGACGATAATGGAAATAAGGTATATGAAGGTCGTGAAAGCGACGCCAAGCTGTGCCCACTTCTGTGATTTTGGTGCTTGTTTAAAAAAAGGATAGATCATGAAAATCACCTCAAATCCCAAATAGTTCAAGGTCATGGCTCTGGTCGCACTCATCAGATCCGTAAAGGAATGTTCCAACACTGGCAGCAAATTCGACGGAGTTGCGTCCATAATGGCTGCATATTTCATAAGAAAGATCGGAAGTCCGAGAAAAAAACCAATGACGGCTATTCCTGTGACCACGCGCAGTCCTGCCGTAACATAGGTGTAGGCAAGGAGCAGGAGCAACAGGGAGGGAACCCATGCCATCAATTCTGGAAACATCCAGACTTGAATGATTTCTACATACGTGCGAAGGACCGTAAGCACAAAGAAGGCGTAATACAAAACAAAGTAGAAACTGAGGAAACTACCAAACCATTTCCCAAATACGTTTTTTTGGATCGTAACCAAATCGTCTCTCCCTTTATTCAAAATCAGGTAGCTGACCGACAAGATGATATGGATCGTGAAGCCAGAGAGGAGAACGGCGATCCAGGAATCTTGGCCGGCGTACTCGGCTATGATTCGTTCAAACCCAAGAACGCCCACGCCGATCTGCATGCCAACCACAAGATAGAAGGCGAAAAAGGGGGAGAGCTGCTTATCTTCTTTCGGTTGCTGTTGCTGCATCATGGGTACGCTCCTTAATCCTCAATATCCCCGCGTTTTTGATGAGGCCTGTTTGGTTTAAAGCGCTGCTTCTTTTGGGTGCGCAAAGAAAGGGGGCGATTCTTAAGCGCATTAACAGGCAGCAGAATAAACGCATCTTTAAAATCACGGAATCGCAACGGGTAAATGGGACTCAAATAAGGCCTGCCCAAAGAAGTGAGCGTAAGCAAATGAGCCAAAAAGAAGGCAGAACACATGGCAACACCAAACAGACCTAGCCATTGAGCAAAGAGAATAAAAGGAAAACGAATCAAACGGATGGTATTGCTCATCTGATACACCGGGGTCGTAAAAGAAGCTAGTGCTGTGAGCGCGACGATAATCAGCAAGATGCTGCTCGTCAACCCTGCGTCCACAGCTGCGGTCCCTATTACAATTCCGCCGACGATCCCAATTGTCTGTCCGATTTTGGTTGGAAGCCTAGCACCGGCCTCTCGAAGCAACTCAATCACAAGTTCTAATAGGATCGCTTCAACGATGGGAGGAAACGGAATTCCGCTTCTTGACGTCACCAGCGTATCTAAAAGCCTGGTCGGAATCATTTCATAATGGTAGGTAACCACAGCGACATAAACCGCAGTTGAAAGCACGGAAAAAATGACAGCCCCCAAGCGAATGAGCCGAAAGATAGAGGCAAGCGGCCAGCCGATGAAATAATCCTCAAACGCCGAGAAAAATTCGACAAATGTTGTTGGAGCTGTCAAGACGTGAGGAGACCCGTCGACGACAATCGCAACCTTTCCCTCAGCAAGCAAACTGCTCACGCGATCGGGTCTTTCGGTATCAATCATTTGTGGAAACGGCGAGTTGGAGTTGTCCGCAATCATTTGCATCAAAAAAGAACTGTCGACCATTTGATCATAATGAATGTCTTTAATTCTCTGCGTCACCGTATGAACATTTTCTTTGCTCGTAATCCCTTCGACATGGAGAATAGCGACACGCGTTTTGCTTAAGTCTCCAAGGACGACCTCATCGACAATTAGGTTCGGAGTCGCCATCCGACCTCGAATCAGGTTCAAATTAACATCAATTGTTTCGACGAAGGCCTCTTTAGGACCGACGACGCTGAATTCTATTTCAGGAGCCGCAATCGATCTCGCTTCAACGGTAGCAGCAGGTATCAGAAGGACTTCTAAATGATTTCCTTCCACTTGAACAAGGACATGTCCTGTCATCAAAGCCTCTTCGATCTTGGCCACGTCACTCGTAACTTCCGTTTCCTCCACCGGCATGACTTGCTTAAGGTCAAATAGGGTCCTTATTTCAGGCTTCTTAGTATGCGGTAGAATTTCATCATGAAGAATCTCTTGCTTAATCATGGTTCCTAAGTAATGAATGATAAATCTATGGTTCTCAGTAAGTGTAAAGGATTTAAAGTCAGAAGATTTTTTACATGTCTGGAGTAAGTCTTCAAAGCTTTTTACTTTCTTTCGGTTTTGGTTCATCTTAGTTATTCGCTGTTGTTTCTTCTGCTTAAACATCGTAGCTCTCCCACTTTAGAATGCTTGGATAAAGCTTTGCTAAAAATATGTCTGGTACCTTACTGTGTGTAAAAAGGGCCTTCTTTATTCGGGAGGAAGCCCATTGACTGAAGAAATTGTGGATTACCGAAAAGCCCAATCACGAATTAGCCTCCTGGCATAGTGTAATACGGACAGAGGACGGAAGGAGGGGGCACAGAATGTCTGGAGGAACAGTTGCAGGAGCAGGAGCAGGCGGAGGCTTTGCTTTCATTGTTGTTTTGTTTATCTTGCTTATCATCGTAGGCGCTTCTTTTGTTGGAGGCGGTGGCTACGGCGGTTATGGCGGAAAATATTAAGGTTTGTGCTTTGATAAAGTGAAGGAGAGCTTGTAGACCATCAAGTCTGCAAGCTCTATTTTTGTCCTGCGAGTAAAAGCGTCGAGTTTTTTCAGTCCTGGCAAGCGTTGTCTGAAGTCGGATTTATTTTTCCAGTAATTCCAAAATTCGCTTCTAGGGCGACCCGCCTGCGCATTTCATATAGGCAATTGACAAAAGTTAGCCGTGCTAACAGAAGGGATAAGGGAAACCCTAATGGTGAGCGACCCTTATAAAAAGCGGTGCTCGAATGGAAAGGAGCAGGTTAATGGATACGTATGCCGACCTGAAAGCGGAACTAGAAAAGCGACAAAACACGTTGCATCACCGCTTAAAGGAATTTGATGATCTTGGTCTTGCTCACGGTTTTGCATCGAGTGTAGCGTCTGGTGAGTTATCCCAATACGACAACCATCCGGCAGACAGTGGAAGTGCTCTTTATGAACGGGAGAAGGACGTTGCCCTTCATGAACAAATCGTTCTGGAACTAGAGGATGTGAAGCATTCCTTAGATAAGTTCGAGAAAGGCACGTATGGGATCTGTGAAGCAACCGGGGGGGAAATCCCAAGGGAACGATTAGAAGCGAATCCGACAGCACGGACAAACGTTCAATATGCGAAGATGAATAACCATTACTCGAGACCGGCAGAAGAGGATGTTCTTCGTAACTTTGACCAATTTAACTTCGACAGCAGGGATGATGAAACCGAGTTTGACGCAGAAGACGCCTATCAATCCGTGGCAAGATTTAACGAACTTCCAATGGTGTATGAAGACTCCTCTCTAGATGATAATGAGGAGTTAGTTGGCTATGTAGAAGAAATTGAAGGGTTTTTGTCGACAGGGATTGAAGGCTATTCAGGGGATGAGAATGTTCAGTATCAAAAGAATGTCCATTATGATCAGTATTTGAATGAGAAATAGGGGGATTTTCCCCCTATTATTTTGGTGTTTAGATACTCTTGAGCATAGGAAGTGTATCTCGGTTGACTTGAACAACAATGCGGTTCAAAGCGATTCTTTCTGGAGAACGTTGGGATTCATACCAACCACTTATTCAGGAATACTAAAAAGAGGCTTGCTCCAATTGAACAAGCCTCACATGTTGACGGTTTTGCCGCAGATACAGATATTAATTTACCTTCTTCGACCCTTTCCAATGCACTCCTCTTAAGCGATATTTTTGCAGTTTGCCCGTCGCTGTTTTTGGTAGAGATTCTACAAATTCAACGGCTTTAGGTGCTTTGAAATGAGCCATCTTTGACCGGCAGTAAGTCATGACCTCTTCTTCTGTTACTTTTGCATCAGGCCGCAGTACAAGGATTGCTTTAGGCACTTCCCCCCATTTTTCGTCAGGGATCGAAATTACCGCTGCCTCCAGTACATCTGGATGCTTATATAGCACTCCTTCTACCTCTGTAGAAGAAATATTTTCTCCCCCAGAAATGATTAAATCCTTGGCACGGTCTCGTATCTCAATGAACCCATCAGGATAGGTGACGGCCAAATCACCGGTATAGAACCATCCGTCCTTGATGGCGGCTGCTGTTCTTTCCGAATCCTTGTAATATCCCTCCATCACCACGTTGCCACGAGTAACGATTTCTCCCAATTCCTCTCCGTTCCAGGAGACTTCTTTTCCGTCTGGATGAACGACCTTTGTTTCCCCGTTAAAAGCCAGTTCAATTCCTTGTCTTGCTTTAATTGTTGCCACCTCGTCCTCCGATTTAGAGTCGAATTCTTTTTTCCACTCGCAATAGAGAATAAACGGAGAGGTTTCCGTCAGCCCGTAGACGTGGATGATATCCAGTCCTAGGATTTTCTGTGCTTTATGAATGAGAACCGCGGCTGGAGGAGCGCCGGCCGTCGCCATACGTGGGCGTGTCTTGATAGCCGTCTCCGTTGCTTTTGGATGATTGACTAGCATATTAATGACGGTCGGAGCCCCGCATAAAAGGCTAATGTGTTTGCTTTCAAACAAGTCGAGGATATGAGCGGGGTCCACCTTTCTCAAACACACATGGGTGCCACCCGCCGCCGTAATGGCCCATACGCCACCCCAGCCATTTGCATGAAACATTGGCAACGTATGGAGGTAAACATCATCGTGCTTGACGCCAAGATGGTACATAAAATTGGCTGCGTTTAAATAATTGCTGCGATGGGTTAACATCACGCCTTTCGGTTTCGATGTCGTTCCGCTTGTATAATTCAAAGTGAGGAGCTGATTTTCATCGATGTCTACCTCTGGCAATGCAGCATTCTCAGGAGCCTGTAGAAGAAATGCTTCATAATCCACTCCATGTAAAGAAGTCTCCTGTCCCGCTACAGAGACGGTAACGACCGCATCCAAGGAAAGGTTATTCCGGATAGCCTCAATCGGCCCGCTAAACTCCTCATCAACAATGAGCAGTTTTGCATCACTATGTTGGATGATGTATTCCAAGTCTTCCGCTGATAACCGGTAATTCAGTGGGACCATTGCAGCCCCAAGTTGACAAATCCCATAAAAGCACTCCAACATATAATGGGTGTTGGGCAACATGACGGCAACATGATCGCCCTTTTGAATGCCTGCTTGATGTAGGGCGACAGAAAGCCGGTCTGTCCGTTCGCCAAATTCCTTATACGTGAACTGCTTCTCTCCATCAATGACAGCTGTTTTTTGCGGGTAGTATTTTACTGCTCGTCGTTTCCAATCCAGTGGGGTTAATGCAGAAAACATGGATCACAGCTCCTTTAAGAATTTTTGACCATAAGGTATTACATGGGATAGCGCTTACAATTAATACTAATCTATACACTTATGCATGACAAGGGGGGATGAGGTGCTGGCCTTGAGGGATGCGTTGTTTCTTTTCGTTCTACAAACAGAGGTCTGCTCAATGTGAGCAGACCCTGAAGACCCTTTTAATTCTCTTCTTGGGGATTATGGTGATGAAGCGGCGGTGGAATCAGCCAGCCTTTCTCTTTGTTTAGCTTTAAAAGTTTTCCGGCTAACGTTGCTTTGTTTGTGTGGAATTGCCCGAACATCATTGCAATATCTTCACGAATCGACTGACCCATAATTTGACTACAGGTGACAAGACCAGCCGCAACTTCTGCTGAGGTAGCTGCTGCTACTGCAGGATCTTGGAAGCGGGCGCCTGCCGGAATGTCGTTTAGGTCTGCTGTTGGAGGTTCAGGCGAAGAAGGGGGAAGAGTGACACCGTTCTCTTTCAGCAAGGTTTCAACTTGCTTCACTTCTTCTTCTCCTTTTTCGATCGTCTCTTTTAGAAGCTTTTTTAAATCTTCATCGCCTACATGATTCAACATCATCTGATGCTCAGCGATCGCGCTGTTGCTTGCCATTACATAGCTCCATGTACTGAATACTTCCCCGTAGTGCATTGGTTCATCTTGCGAATTTCCGCTTAAAATGCCCATCGTCATCCTCCTAAATACATTCAAAATTGTGCCACCTTCCTTTCGCACCTTTATAACATGCTCTTAATGGGAAGGGAATATTCGCGGGATGATACCTTAAGAATGGTAATGGATTGAAGTAGTGGATTTGCCTTTTACCGGGTTTTCAACCGATATATAAAGGGTAAATGGAAACAGTACCATTTGTTGAGGAGGCGTCCATGTTTGACTTGTTTGACTTATTTCGCTTGTTCGTCTCGGCACTGTTTATCTTGCCAGTAGTGACGATTATTCGCGAGTCCGGGTATTATCTGGTAGTTACCCTTCTAGGAGCGAAGGAGAAAAAACTAACCATTGGCAGCGGGCCTATTTTGTTCACCATGCCAACTGTAGAGGTCCGGCGGTATTTTTTTATGTACAGTTGGCTTGAATATGAAGACATCCGCACGGAAAGTCGTTTTTGGCATGGGTTGATTTACGCCTCACCGATGCTCAGCAATTTAATTGCTGGGGTGATTGTGAATTCGCTCCTCGCTGGGGACATGCTCCCAGGGCAGATTTTTTGGGAGACGTTCGTGTTTTACGTCTTTTATTTTGTCCTCTTTGACGCGTTGCCCGTCTATTTACCCGATGGACAGCCTACAAATGGACGAGCCATTTTTGATTTACTCTGGCATGGTAAACGCTCGGACTTTATGAAGAAGGAAGCGGAGGAAGATGGAGATGAAAAGGCAAATACAGATGCGCAGGAAGAGACGATGGAAAATCGAAATCGAGACCAAGGGAGAAGAGAAGCCGAAGACAAAAACGGAGAAAATGAAGACGGCGATCAGGGAAGGACAGAGGCTCAAGAAGAGACGATCGAAAACCGAGACCGAGACCAACGGGAGCGTGACGATCACACGGACCCTGCTTAAGCTTCTTGCGCGCTGGCACCCTGAAGCTAATGATGAGCGTTTGTTCGGACGGATAACGTTAAAAACGCTACAGAGCCCGGAAAAGGCGGGTTCGTTAGCTCTCAGCACAGGTAGAAGGAATTTTCTTTTTTCAACAGCCCTGCGAATCTCTAAGTTTAAGGCCTAAACCCCTTTACGGAGCTTCTGAGTAGGGTTATTCTTTCCTTGCTCCTACGTAGGAGAAGAAAGGGGGAGGAGAGAAATTGAAGTATGATTTACAGCGGTACGTTGAATTGGTAGAGGAGTTTGAAGAGAAACTTAACCGACCGTTGACCACCAAAGAAAAAGAGCTGGTTCAGTGGTTGGTGAAGCGGGAATAAGAAAAATTCTGGTACTACAGGAAATAGAAGGGTGACTGCTGTTGGTGTGCTATCATTACTTCTATATGTGGAAGAGCCTTGACATTCACTGTCGAGGCTCTTATAAAATGCTGTCATAAAAGACCAGGCTTTATCGGCAGCAATACGTCTACGGTCGTCCCGACATTTTCTTCACTTGAAACATGTAAGTCTCCATCATGGGTATCAATGATTTTTTTACAAACCATCAAGCCTAGACCTGTTCCTTTTTCTTTTGTGCTATAAAACGGTTCTCCTAATTTTGACATTCTGTTTTTTGGGATGCCGCTCCCTTCATCCACAAATCGAATAAGAATATGGACCTGTCCCTGCATTTCTGCCTTTATATAAACGGTTTTACCTCCCGGAGTCGCTTCGATGGCATTTTTCAACAGATTCATAAACACCTGCTTCATTTTGTTTGTTGCGCATTCAATTGGCTTTAGCCCTGGCTCAATATCCAAAACGATTTCGATATTATGAAGCAAGGCCTCAGAATGGAGCAACGTCGTCGCTTGCTCGAGGAGGAAGGCCAAATCCGCCTCCTCAAATGGAGTCGCTTCAGATTGCGAAAGTAGCAACAAATCGCTAATAATGGCTTCTACGTAACCCAGTTCATTAAGCATAATGTCCAAGTATTTTCGTTCATTTTCGCCTTCCATTTTAGGGAGGAGCAATTGAACAAAACCCTTAATGGACGTTAAAGGATTGCGGATTTCATGGGCCACACTCGCCGCTAATTGACCGGCTAGCGCTAGTTTTTCCGTTTGTTGTAGCATTTCCTCGGTTTCTTTTTGTTTTGTGAGATCTCGTATCACCACTTGCTGCGCAGGGGTTTCCTTATACATTATAGGAGTCCATCTCATTTGGACAGAACGCTCTTCCCCATCCTCACGCAATAATTTAAGTTCAAACGGATCAGGAGGTGGGTCTGTTTCTTGAAACTTCATCTGTTGAAAGAAAAATGTTTGGTCATTGGGATGGACAATTTCATGGACAGACTGACCAATCATTTCTTCTATTTGCACAGCTCCCAAAAGCTCTAGGCCGGCATCATTAAGGTAAACCCATTTCCCCTCCTGACAAATACCGATGGTTTCCTGAGATTGTTCTACTAACAACCGGAAGCGCTCTTCCCTTTCTTTCAAGATTTCATATTCACGTTTGCGATCAGTAACGTCTCTTGATGAGCCGACGATCCCCACAAATTCGCGGGAATCGCTTATGTTCTGAAAGTTTGTTTCTATCCATATGTAGCGACCTTCTTTTCGGCGGACACGGTACGTAACGTTTTGCCCGGAGTGATCAACCGTTTTTTTAAAAATCGCCTGTACGTTTGAGCGGTCTTTAGGGTGGCAAAGGTCAACGAATGGATAGCCGTCTAGTTCTTCTGGTGTGTACCCAAGCAAAGAAGAAACAGCAGGTGAAATCAATTGTATGGTACCGTCTTGTGTATGGTAGGTTATCATATCCGCTAACGAATCAGTCAACATTGGATAAATTTTTAACTCCTCGTAAAATGCTTTCATTTCATTAAAAATAGACTCAAATTTATGTTCCATGATTATTCATTCCTCACTTCCTTTTGCTACAATACACCATACCGGTCAAATTTAAAATACCACCATTGAATCCCTTGGTTACGACAAACGTTAGGGCTCTTTCACAGACTCTAAAAGAGGAAGTCCATGAGTGGACAACTCCCACGCCTAAAGGCGCAAGCATGTGATCCTTCACAAGGATTCTTGAATGATAAAAAGAGACGTCCATTTCTGGCATCTGAGTGCCTCTTTGAGTTCAGGGCCGTGTCACTGCTCAAAAAGAGGCGGCTACTTAGTATAACAAACATACGTTCATAAGAACAAATGTTTTACTCACCATGAAACAGTGGAACTTACAAGAGGAGCTAGGATGCGTTTTCAACCTCTCTTCATCGAACCGAAGTACTGTTATAGTAACGGCTGCAATTGGAGTATAATCATAAAAAAAGATTCTTCGTTAAAGGATGTAGGACATGCTATTATTTGAAGAAAGAGTGAAGCAGTTTGAGTATAAGTTGAATGAGACGGATGAGGCCGTGGTGGAGTACGTGAGAGAGCACAAGGTTGCTGTAGTAAAAAAGTCGATTCAAGCACTTGCCACAGAGCTTTTCACGGTCCCTAATACGATTACAAGAGTTAGCAAGAAACTCGGCTATGACGGCTATTCCCAATTGAAGAATAGTTTAAAGGTAGAGCTGGATGAAGCGGAATCTGAAAGAAAAACGGGGCTTGCGCTGCATATTGCAAAAACGTTTGACTTGCTTGACGATGCCAAGGTAGAGCTTGTCACAAAAAAACTGTGTGAAGCGCGACGGGTTTTGTGTTATGGGGTGGGGGATACCGCCCCTTTTTGTGAAATGTTTGCCAGTAATCTAAAGAAGGTCGGGCTGGACGCCCGTTTTCATATGCATCGTCATGAAATGATTGCAGAAATCGAGGCGATGAAAAAAACGGATATCCTGTTTATCCTAAGCTTTTCCGGAGAAACAAGCCAAATTCTTGAGATCGCTTCTCTAGCGAAACAAAAGGGGCTCCCTTTGATTTCACTAACACACTTCTCACAAAATGCCCTTCAAAGAGTGGCGGATGTGAATCTGTATTGTTACGCCCCAGAAATGAGGCTCAATGGGTACAACGTAACGGATCGGACCACGGCGATGGTGGTTTTGCGAACTGTATCGGAATCATGCTGGACTTATACAGGATATGTGTATAAATACACATGAAAGCGGTATAGTGTGATCGCTTCTGTGTAAAAGTAAGAAGATCCCATCTTCTTGCTTTTTTTGCGTTAGGATAAACCCATAAGCCAAAAGGGGTGAGCCTTATGTTGTTAACTGAAGCAACGTCGCCAGACTTAATTTCTATTAAAGAACCCCTGCGTACAAAGCAGGAAGTGATTGACTTTATGGTTGCGAAGCTTGCCAAGGAGGGGAAGATTCATTCGGAGAACGACTTCAAGCAAGCAATCCTTGAGCGAGAAGCCCTATCTGCAACTGGGTTCGAGGGCGGTCTTGCGATTCCGCACGGAAAGTCAACGGCTGTAAAAGAAGCCGCATTTGCGGTCGTGACACTTGCTGAGCCACTTTCCGATTGGGAAAGCATCGATCCAAACAATAAAGTGGAACTTGTGTTCATGCTTGCGATTCCTGAAACTGAAGGCGGTTCTACCCATCTTAAATTGTTATCTGAACTGACCACGCGTCTCACAGACGAATCGTATAAAAACAGCTTGCTCGACGCTTCTTCAGCCAATGCTCTATATACAGCTCTGGATCCTGAAAAAGAAAGCGCTACAGCTGAAGACTTCCCAGATGACACTCCGTTACGAAACGAAACGATCCTAGCTGTAACTGGGTGTGCCGCAGGGATTGCTCATACGTACATGGCTGCCGAAGCGCTAACGAAAGCAGGAAAAAAAGCCGGTGTTCAGGTGCTGGTTGAAAAGCAAGGGGCAAACGGCATTGAAGGACGCCATACGAAAAGTCAACTGAGGAATGCCTCAGCGGTCATCTTCGCAAGCGATGTGGCTGTGAAAGAAGAGGAGCGGTATGCTCATCTTCCAAAAGTGAAAACGAGTGTGGCTGCGCCATTACGAGACGCAGATACGTTTATAGCCCAAGCGTTAAAGAAAGCCGAATCATACGAACGCAACGAACCGGTGGAAGAAACAATGGGTGAGGAGGACGAAAATCGATACTCCTTTAAAACAGAAGTCAAGGATTCTCTGTTAACCGGAATATCCTACATCATCCCCATTATCGTTGCAGGGGGAATGACGCTTGCAGCGGCCGTTTTCATTGCTCAGACCTTTGATTTACAAGCACTCTACGACACGGAAGGATCATGGTTATGGATGCTCCGTCAACTAGGCGGCAGCCTCATCAATACACTGATGATTCCACTTCTTGCAGGCTACATGGCGTATTCAATTGCCGATAAGCCAGCCCTTGGACCAGGTCTTGCAGCGGGTGTAGCCGCGAACTTGATTGAAAGTGGGTTTCTCGGCGGGATGCTTGGTGGTTTATTAGCGGGTTACTTGCTGAAACTCATGAAGCACTACATTAAGCCTAAAGGAACATTTGCGGGTTTTATTAGCTTCTGGGTGTATCCCGTTATTGGGACCCTTGTCACCGGTTCAATTATGCTGTTTGTGGTCGGGTCCCCTCTCGCATCACTGAATAACGGTCTTGTTAACTGGCTTGGAACGTTATCTGGTACGAATGCACTCATTTTAGGTGCAGTGATTGGCGCCATGGTTTCCTTTGATTTGGGCGGGCCAGTTAACAAAGCGGCGTACACATTTTGTATTGGCGCGATGGCGAGTGGGAATTTTATTCCCTACGCAGCCTTTGCTTCCGTGAAAATGGTCTCGGCCTTCGCCGTTACCGGAGCTACGGTCGTAGGGAAGGCGCTGTACTCGAAGCAAGAACGTGAGGTTGGGAAACAAACGTGGCTGCTGGGCCTTGCTGGAATTACGGAAGGAGCGATTCCATTCATGATTAAGGATCCAATTCGCGTGATCCCTTCATTAGTGGCTGGTTCAGCTGTCACAGGAGCAATCGTTGCTTATTTTGGAATTGGACTCTCTGTACCTGGCGCGGGCATCTTCTCTCTCGCTCTGCTAGACGGCGGAAATGCCTTTACAGCTGCGGCTATCTGGTTGGGTGCAGCGGTCGTTGGTGCCGTGATTTCCATGTTCTTGTTGCTAGCTGCGAAAAAAAGAAAAGTGCGCCAAGAAGCGCACGCACGATAAAGGAGTGGACCATCGTAGATGAAAAACGTTCATGTTGTACCCCATATGCACTGGGACCGGGAATGGTATTTTTCGACGGAGGAATCCCGTATCCTGCTCGTTAATAACATGGAAGAAATCATGGAAATGCTGGAGACTAATCCAAATTATCCGTACTATGTCTTAGATGGACAAACGTCCATCCTCGAAGATTATTTTGCTGTGAAACCGGAAAACAAAGAGCGTGTGAAGAAGCTTGTACAGGAAGGACGCTTGATCATTGGACCCTGGTACACGCAAACCGATGAAATGGTTGTCGCTGGAGAGTCTATTGCGCGCAACTTGCTCTATGGAATCAAAGATACAAAGGCATTCGGAGACTATATGCCAATTGGGTACTTGCCTGATTCGTTTGGTCAGTCCGCGCAGATGCCGCAAATTCTCCAGGGCTTTGAGATTGATTACGCGATGTTCTGGCGGGGGACGTCCGAGCGCATGGGCACAGACAAAACGGAGTTTCACTGGGAAAGCGATGATGGCTCACGTGTGTTAACGCAGCTATTGCCGCTCGGCTATGCGATTGGAAAATACTTGCCGGAAGAAGTAGAGGCGCTAAAAAAGCGGATGAGCAAGTACATGCCTGTGCTTGATCGCGGCGCGACAAGTGAGCATATCTTGCTCCCGAACGGGCATGATCAAATGCCGATTCAAAAGAACATCTTTACGATTTTAGAGCAGCTAAAGAAAATCTATCCGAATCGTCATTTCTTTTTAAGTCGCTATGAGCATTTATTTGCTGAAATTGAGAAAAACAAAGAGCTGCCGACGCTAAAAGGAGAGTTTCTCGACGGAAAGTACATGCGCGTTCACCGCAGCATTTATTCCACCCGTATGGACATTAAGGCGGCAAATGCGCGGATTGAAAACAAGTTAACGAATATACTCGAGCCGCTTGCCTCGATGGCGTACAAGCTTGGCTTTGAATACCATCATGGCTTAATTGAGCTCATCTGGAAAGAGATGATGAAAAACCATGCCCACGACTCGATCGGCTGCTGCTGCTCCGACAAGGTTCATCGAGAGATATGTGGCCGCTTCTTCCTGGCCGAAGAAAAAACCGATCAGTTGATCGAGTTCTACAAACGGAAGATTGTGGATGCTATTGAAACAGAGAAGACGGAAGACCGTTTCACACTGTTCAACCTGCTTCCATACGAGAGGGAAGAGGTCGTGACCACAACGATTATCTCGAAGCTCCCGAGCTTTACACTTGTCGATGAAACCGAGAATGAACTGGATTTTGAGCTAATGAAAGCCGAAGAAATCGACCCGGGTCTGATTGACCGTCAAATTGTTCACTACGGGAACTATGATCCGTTCATCAAGTACACGATTCAACTTAAAGACCGTCTACCGGCTCTTGGGTATAAAACGTACTTCGTGACAGAAAGCGATGAGGAGCTGAATAATGAGACAACTTCGGTTGATCAGGTCGATACCGACTTCTTCACGCTTAATGTGGCAGAAAACGGAACCTTAACCATCCATGATAAAAAGAACAACCGAACGTACAACGATGTACTTGTACTTGAAGACGGTGGAGACGATGGGGATGAATACGATTTTTCGCCACTTGCCGATGAGACATTGATCTTTAGCGATACAGTACAGACGAACACAACCATAACAGAGAACCGCCACGCCGCTCACGTTCACATTCAGTACAAGCTAGCACTGCCAGAAGATTTAAAAGAGCGGCAGGCAGAGGGGACGAATGGTTTCGTAGATGTAACGATTGAATTGACGGTGCCGAAGCATAAACCGGTGATTGACGTTCGGTTCACGTTGAATAACCAGGCGAAAGACCATCGTCTTCGCGCCTACATCCCAACGGATATCGCTTCCTCCTTTTCCATAAGCGATAATCAGTTCGGAACGATTAAGCGCGGTGTTTACGACGAAGCGATGGATATCTGGGAGGAAGAAGGCTGGAGCGAGCGTCCTGATTCGATCTATCCGATGATGAGTTTCGTTGGCCTCTCTAATAACGAGCACGGGGTCGCTGTCCTTTCAAACAGCACAAGGGAGTACGAAATTGTTGGAGACGAGTACGATACGATTGCTGTTACCTTGTTTAGAAGTGTAGGTGTGCTTGGAAAAGAGGAGATGCTCCGACGTCCTGGGCGCCCATCTGGTATTAAACTGCCAACGCCTGATTCGCAGCTGCTTGGAGAAATCCACATCGACCTTGCAATTGCTACGCATAGCGGCGACACACGAAGTGCCAACGTCGCAAGAGTGGCTAAGGAATACCTCACGCCGGTGGTGTCTTACAATAAAATTCCGCACAATGCGATGAAGCTAAATCCTGAAGCCGTCCACACGCCAGCCACCTTCAGTCTTCTGCATGAGAGAAGCCCTGAAGCGGTGTTAAGTACGCTAAAAAAAGCAGAGAACGAAGAGAAACTTGTCCTCCGCTTTTATAACGCCATGGAAGCTGACAAAGACATGAAGTTTCAGCTAGGAGAGGTAGAAGGGGCGCAAATAGCCAACTTAAATGAAAAGCCTCTAGAAACAGCGGCAGTAGAAAATGGAAGTGTGAAGCTTCATGTAAAGATGAATCAAGTGAAAAGCCTAATGTTTTAAAAGAAATGAACGGCCCCCGTTCTCTTAGATACAGGAGGATGGGGGCTCTTCTAATGCACTCGACGGCACAATTTGAAATGTTGGATAAAACGAAAAGCTGTTCCTTAAAAAAGGAGCCAGCTTCCTTATTGTTGCTCAATGGGAGGTGAACTCCTCAACCTTGGGTGGATTCCTTCGCCCCATTTTTCCGAAACAACAGAGCTACAATCACAATCACGATAACAAACCCGAGACTTGCATAAAACCCCGGCCGGATCGCTTTCTCAAGGAGGGTCCCACTGACAGCAGCGACAATTAAAAACAAGCCGATTATGCTCATCACTTTGTCAAAGGCTTTGAACTTAAGAAGGCGCATGGCGGAAATGATGATAAAAAACCAGTTATACAAGATCAAAATACCGGCAGCCGTGGTGATGTATTCGTAAATTTTCCCAGGCAAAAGCAAAGCGGTGACGATCGAAATGATTAGGCCGAGAGTCGCCAGTCCAAGGGAAGGAAGAGGCAACTCCTTGAATTTCAACTTCTTTTTGAAAAACTTAGGCGCGTCCCCATCTTTCGCGAGTGTTACGAGTAGCGTGGTCACACCGAAGAGGGCCGCGGTTAAAGCTGAAAAACCGGCAATGATAATGGCCCCGTTAAAGACATGCGGGAAAAAAGGAAGGTCGTACTCACTCAAAGCTGTTACAAAGGGGCTTTCCTTATCCGTAAAGGCATCTACGGAGATCATGGAAACAGCGAGAACTAAGGAAGCAACATAAATCAACGTCAGTAGTCCGAGCAGTACCTTCCCGGCTTTTGGTGCATCTTCTTTCTTTTTAAGCTGCATGGCCATGAGCCCAATCACTTCAATGCCGCCAAAAGCGTAGAAGCCATAGATCAGGGAGGACCAGAAACCTACGAAGCCTTCTGGAAAAATGTCATTCGCGGACCTGGGAAGCGCTGGACTTGCGCCGCTGCCGTCAATCCAGCCAAAAACGGCAGAGAGTCCAAGAATAATGAACATAACGATGGCACTTGTTTTTACCACGGCAAGGATGTTTTCGACTTTATCAAAGCCTTTAGAACCGAGTAGGACAACTACGATGGATAGAGCGGCATAGATGGTGGCGAATATCCATAAAGGCACGTCCTCAAACCAAAAACGAGAAAGAATGGACAGAGCGGTGAGCTGACTTCCCATGATTAAGATGTTCGAGGCCCAGAAGTTCCAGCCGCAGCCAAATCCTACACGTTTGCCGAAAGCCTTTCTGGCATAATAGCAAAAAGAGCCTTCTTGCGGGTCATCTGCGGTCATTTTTGCTAAAACGTTGAAGACGATGTATGTTCCAAGCGCTGCGAGCAGAAAGGAAAAAACAATCGAAGGACCAGTAATTTTGATACCGATGGCTGACCCGAGAAAGTAGCCGGTCCCAATCGTACAGCCTACACCAAGCAAGGACAGCTGCCACCATTTCAAGTTTCCTTCTTTTTCGTTTTTCGCTTTATTTGCACTTGGACTGTTGCCGCTCATGTGAATTCTCCTCTTCTTTGTTCTCTTGCATAGAGTTTGTGTCCCGAACTCTTTTATTCAACGTAAAAAAAACCAGCTCGCTGGCGGCTGGTTTCAAGCGACGCTCACCTTCCTTTTAGAAGAATTTCCACTCCGTGAAAGCCAAAGTACACGCCAAAGCCAACAAGCGATAAGCCGGACAGAACGGCAATGGCCTTTAATAATCGAGCGCTTAAAAATCGACGTGATCCACTGCTGATCCCCGCAATAAAAAGGTCCCATATGGTGAGTCCGACAAAGATCATGCAGCTGTAAATAAGCAGGTCTCCAGTTTCGGTTGTCGTAGCGGTTTTGGCAAGGACAGAACCGTATATGCCGAGCCAGAACAACATGGATAAGGGATTGGAAATGGACATGATGAAGCCTGTGAATAAACAGCTAAAGAGAGAATCCTTTTTACGTGAGTGGTTGAGGGTGACCTGGTTCGCCTTCATCATCGCCTCTACGCCTGAGTAACAGAGGATGAATGCGCCAAACAACCAGAGAAAGGTTTGGACGATGGGGGCATCGAGAAATTGACCGACTCCAAAATAGACGAGAAGCATGAAAATAGCATCAGCAAGCATGCTCCCAACACCGACCACCCAGGAGTGCGTGAAGCCGTTTTTGATCCCTTTATCAATACGAGCAGCGTTGACAGGTCCAATCGGAGCTGCCAACGTTAAACCGAGCAAAATGTAGCTAAAGAGGACGCTTACGCTCAGAAGACCACCTCCCAAAAAAGAATGTACCTATTCCTATGTACAACCCCTCTCCTTTAAAACAGCTTGACCAAAAAAGTAGGCGTACAAGTCCCTTTGTATGAATAAGGTGGAAGAGAGACTCGTGTAAAGAGGGGATTTGGATGGTCTTTTTAAGCTACATCTTGCTTGGTTTGTCACTGGCAGCACCGATTGGACCGGTGAACGCCGCTCAGCTTGATCGAGGCATTAAAAATGGGTTTCTTCACGCCTGGCTTGTCGGGATTGGGGCAACGACAGCCGATGTGATGTACATGCTTGCGGTCTATTTAGGGGTCGTGTCGTTTCTCGAGTTTCCCATTGTAAAGACATTTTTGTGGCTGTTTGGTTTTTTTGTGCTTGTCTATACAGGGATTGAAAGTATCGTAAAAGCTGGTGCGGTAGAGAGGAAGGAGCGAGGGGACGAGGAGACGCTCACGAAGTCCTTTTTCTCAGGCTTCTTGATGTCGATTTCCAATCCACTGACCATTCTTTTTTGGCTGGGCATTTATGGCTCAATCTTGGCAAAGACGATTTCCACGTATAACGACGCGCAAGTTTGGATTTACAGCGGCGCGATTTTAGTCGGGGTAATCGTTTGGGATGTGACCATGGCCGCGATTGCCAGCGGTGTACGCGTAATGTTTGATGGAAAAGTGCTTCGATGGATCTCCATTTTCTCCGGGCTCTCCCTCATTGGGTTCGGTTGTTATTTTGGCTATGAAGCGGTGGTGTTGCTGCTGGACTCGTAGTGGATGCCAAAGTCTTTCCCTGCCTTGGTGAAAAGTGCGCGGAACTTGGTTAATGACGTTTAAATAGCAAGGATCTGAACCGCTCTGTCTAGTTGATAGAGTGGCTCTTATTTTTCACTCCTAATAAATACGTCGGCGTACCAAAGCTAGTCCTTCCAATCAGTCGCACGGCTTGGTGTATAAACTAGATGTGTATATGCGGGATGGTGTTAAGGAATGTTGCATTGTCAACCCTCTCCTAAGACGATTCAATTATATGCGTTAAACGAGCAACGTCATTATGACCAAGTCGCTACAGCTCTTGAAAAAGGGCATGGTTTCCTGGAGGGTGATTGAAGGATTTGAAATTCAGTTAGCAGATACATCTTAGGGTGAGCAGATTTGGCATGTCCCAAAGGGGCGAGGTCCATCAGCCCACCTAAATAGCGCCGCATCACGTTCGTTGTGATACGGCATCTATTCAATCGCCCGTTTGTTTCTCTACAAGTTTGGCGTTCTTTATGGCTAAAGACACATCTCTACGAATGGGTCGACTCCCCTGCATCCACATGCAGCACTTGCGCTGTCACTAGCCGCGCATCATCCGAAGCAAGATAGACATAGGTCGGCGCAAGTTCAAACGGATGACCGATTCGATCAAATAGGTTAGCGCCATGTAGCGCTGATTGATCCGAGGAAAAGCTTGCAGGAATTAAAGGTGTCCAGATCCGCCCAGGGGCCACGGCATTAACGCGAATGCGTTTGTCAGCAAGATTCTTAGCAAGGGCTCGGGTCCAGCCAACAATTGCTCCTTTTGTCGCCGTGTAATCCACCAGTTGCGGCTCCCCTGCATAGGTAACCACAGACGTCGTTCCGATAATCGAGCTTCCCGGTCCTAAATGAGGCAGGGCGGCTCGAGTGGTGTAAAAATGAGAGTAAATATTGACTTTGAATGTGTCGTCAAACTGTTCATCAGTGATCTCCGTCAGGTCGTGTTGTTGAAACTGTATTCCGACATTATTACAGAGGATATCAAGGCAACCGAATGTTTGCACTGTTTGTTCAACGATCTCTACGCATTGCTGTTTCTTTTTAAGGTCACCAGGCAGCAGAAGACAGTGCTGTCCAAATGCCTCTACTCTTGCTTTCGTGCGGTGGGCATCCTCGTGCTCATCGAGGTAAGCGATTGCTACATCCGCTCCCTCTTTAGCAAAGGCAATCGCGACGGCTGCTCCAATTCCACTATCTCCACCGGTAATAAGCGCTACTTTGCCTTTCAATTTGCCGCTACCCTTGTAGTTTGGATTCTCTAGTATGGGTGTCGGTACCATAAGCCGGTCAACCCCCGGCTGGCGGAGCTGACGCTGCTCCGGGAAGCTAAGTGGAATGTCTTCATATTGTGTGATGGTTCCATAATTTGGGTATATCGGATAAGGATGATCGAGTTTATTCGCTTGAAACCATTCCTGTAACTGCTTCATCTCCTCGGTAGGCTCGGGATGTTTTTTACCTGGCTGATTCATCTGATTGGGCTGATGCCACTTGCCTTCATTCCTGGAATCGTTTTGACTCATGTGTACCTCCTTGAAATAGCACTCTTTTGTAAAAGTATGTGTCATAGAATCCACCTATGCCTAGTGGACGTGCATGATTGGAAATGTTTGAGAATAGGATAGCTGGAGGAAAACGAAGGAGGAGATTTGGTTGCATTACGAATTCAGTGCCGAGGTAAATCGATTGCTTGAAAATGATTCGAATGAAACAGTCTCGATGCGCTATCTCTCGCATTCTTGGCAGATGCCGGCAATAGGACCTAGACCCCCGTACTATGCGCATCCACGGTATGAACCGTATTATCCGGTTGTTTAACATTCGCAGGCCCTTTCGCCGAACCGAGCGAGAGGGTTTTTCTAGGTTGAGTGCCAATGTATCAATTCCAATCCCTGAATGGTTTTTGAAAGAGCCATTGGGACAAAACCCCAAACCGCCTTTTAAAACGAAGGTTCTACATTTCTGCACCATTTCCTCCTCTATCTTTGTAACGGAATTACTCGTGCAAGATTTCCAAAACCTGCGCTTCTGGAAACCCACCTGCGCTTTTCGGTATTATCTAGCTCTGGCGAGAGAAGCTAAAAATTTAAATGTTCGCGATTCCGAATCAAAAATTTTCCGGAATTACATACATAAACCGAAGTAGAATGGGTCACTCTATAAATAATGACTGAGAAGGAGTGATCAAATTGAAACAAGCAAAGTGGTTCACATTGGTGTGTGTGACGGTTTTAACATTAGTTGGGTGTGGAACGAACAACCAGGATACACCGGATGACAATATGGACGCACAGAACAATAGGCAGATGGAGCAGCAGCAAGGCAATGTATACGGCGGACAGGGTGGTGGCACTCAGAATGACGGTCAGATGCAAAGGGATGGCAGTGAGAACGATGGACAGATGCAAGACCGAAATCAAAATGGGGATCAACAAGGCAATCAGAACGGGGATGGCCGGATGGACGTCGCTGATGAGGCTTCGAATCAGATCTCCGAGATGGATGAAGTACAGCGAGCAAATGTCATTGTCACAAACCAAAATGCCTATGTTGCTGTAATGCTGAGCGGCGATGAAGAAGGAGAAGAAGTCACCGACGAGTTAGAAGAACAAATTTCCAATAAAGTCCAGGAGTCGGATGACAATATTGACAATGTTTTTGTATCATCCAACCCTGATTTTGTCGAACGTATGAATGGGTTTGCTGATCGCATTCAGAATGGGGAACCGGTACAGGGGCTCTTTGATGAAGTGAATGAATCCATTCAACGCGTTTTTCCTAACGCTAATTAAGAACGTGGTCATAAGGAGTCTTTCTCCAGTCGCAGCTTTACCGACTGTTGAGGGAAGACTCTTTTTTGCGTGAAAAGCCCTAACACATGCGCGTTATTTGACCTTTAGTTAGTCTCTATCGGCTGTTGATCCAAGATTTCTTTGAGCACTTGAGCATGGTTATACGTCTTTTCTTTTGCGGCAAACACAAGTGTTACATTTTTCTGGTGCTCTTTTACTAGCGCTTTTAAACGCTGCATCGCTTCCTGTTGCTCTTCATTTTGCTCAAGTTCTTCTTTGTATCTTTTTTTAAAGTCATTAAACTTGTTCGGATCGTGGTGAAACCATTGCCGAAGCTCCTTAGAAGGTCCTACTTGCTTTAACCACTCGTCAATATTCGCTTGCTCTTTTGAAACCCCTCGTGGCCACACCCTATCGATAAGGATACGTTCTCCATCTTCTTTTTTGGCAGCCTCATAGATTCGTTTCACTGCAATCGGCATGAAAAAACCTCCTCTCTGTTCTCTTTCTTTTATACCCCACTTTCGTCTGGACTAAAAGGGGTTAGGACCACGCATGCGCTCGAGTACTTTGCATAAAGCTACCAGTCTTTAGAAAAACTAACACGAGAATTGGAACCCAACAATGGAGAGAGACCACCAGCTGCTTCGTTTTTGGTGGACCAGAGGGGTTGTTTTAAGTAAAAGGGAGTGATACGGATGGATATAGGCTGGGAATGGGTGTGGAAATCAGCGTTGATCGTGGTTGCTGGCACGGTCTTATTAAGAGCGGCGGGGAGGAAATCGATTTCACAAATGTCGCTTGCCCAGGTTGTTATTATGGTTGGGATTGGGTCGCTGCTCATTCAACCGCTTAGTGGTAAAAATATATGGTCGACGCTTTTTGTAGGAGCTTTATTAGTGCTCACCTTGATCATTATTGAATACAGTCAACTGAAGTTTGATTTTATAGAGAAACTGGTGAGCGGTTCATCAAAGGTTCTGATTGAAGACGGGGAGCTTCGTTTAAAAAATTTGCGAATGGTCCGTTTAACGATTGACCAATTGGAAACGCAATTGAGACAAAGAAACGTTGCGAAAATAAGCGATGTGAAATGGGCGACCATCGAACCAAATGGGCAGATTGGATTTGTTTTAAAAGAAGAAGCGAAGAATTCGACCAAACAAGATATTCAAACTATACAAGAAGAGCTTCACCAGCTTAAACAGACAGTCGAAAATGCTACACAAGCAGGAGCACCTCCCCAACAAGTAGCAAACGTGCAAACCACGCCCCAGAACCAATTGGAAGAAATTATTCAACAGATAACGGAGCTCGCAACGGAATTAAAATCTTCGGCAAATCAAGAGGACGAAGATTTATTTTCCGAAGTTAAACGAAAATCCCATGTTGTGTCCCCGCCCAACGATTTAAAGTAAGTAGGGGTAGGTTCTTAGCTTCGGTTCGGGCCCCTTCTTGTGAGCTCTTAACTTTACCTAAATTCCGGGAGCCACACTTTTTGAAGATCGCCTATTCCTGCTGTGGGCCCCAATTCTTTTTTTGTTTGGTACTGCTCTCAAAATTTCAATTTTTCCCACAGCTGCTCCGTGCAATCGAGGCGGCTACAAAAGGAAAACCCCTTCTTTCGTGCTATGATCGTTGTAGAAATCAAACGTTCTTGAGGGGGGCTCAAATCACACAGTGAAACAACCGCTATCACTCAGAGAAGCGTCGCCATCAGATGAAAGGAGGCTATCCGACCTTAGGATGGCCGTGATGGCAGAGGACTTTAAACGTCATGGACTTGAGGACTCGCGTGCACGGGAATACTTTCATAAAAACTTTATTTCTTCTCTGACCTACGTTATTGAATGGGAGCATACTTTCGTGGGCTGTGTTGCTGTAAAGCCAGCCGAGGGAGGCGACCTTCTTGAAACCTTCTATATAAAACCAGAGTTTCAGGGCAAGGGAATAGGTTCAGAAGTGCTTAGGTTTCTCATCCAAAAAAGCTATGTGAAGGGAAAGAAATTGTCATTGGCTGTTTTTCAAGGCAGCCCAGCACGACAGTTTTACGAAAAATTTGGCTTTCAAATAGAGCAGGAAGACTCGTTTATTGCTCATTTGAGTCTAGAATATGATGAAAGCTGTGATCGCTATTAACAATGGTTCCGTCTAGCCATAGAGCAAAAGAAGAACGCAACGCTTAAAAAGGCTACTATTACATGGATGAAGCGGTGATGGGGATGTGCAGAAGATTGACGTTGTTTACTCGAAAGGAGGAAATTGAAGAACAGTTAGGCGTTGAGATTCCTGATTTCAAAGCGAGTTATAACATTGCTCCTTCTCAGCAGGTACTTACGATTGCGGCCAATAAGGCTGAGACGAAGGCTGGTTTCTTGCAGTGGGGCTTAATCCCTTCGTGGGCCGAGAACCAGAACATTGGCTTTGAACTAATTCATGCGCGTGCTGAAACGATTGACACCAAACCAACGTTTCAACGTTTGCTTTCTCGTAGACGTTGCCTAATTGTTGTCGATGGGTATTATGAGTGGAATGGGGAGGGAACTCCGTACCGAGTGATCCTAAACGAAGAGGAAGTCCTCACCTTGGCGGGCTTGTGGGATACGTGGATCGGAGCTAGTGGCGAAGAGATTGCTTCCTGTACAATGATTATGACCAATACGAACCAGTTACTTAAGGGATTGAACGAGCGGATGCCTGTGATTTTAGATGAAGGCAATCGAGAAGCATGGCTCGATTGGACCATCAGTGATGGGGAGTTGCTTAAACGTATGCTAACGCCATACGAGAGTGGAAAGATGCGGGTGTATCAAGTGAGTGAGCGCGTGAATAACCCATGCAATGATTCAAAGGAGCTGGTGGATAGAGTGTAGTGTTCGCAGCCATAGAATGGTTGTAGAAAATCGACGCTCCTCAGTTAGTGATTACGAAGAGAGAATAGAGGTGACCTGGAAATGATGAAGTTGATCGTCACAAACTACGACCGATCGGACAAACCAAAGACGGTTTTGTTGGATTACGCGGGGGAGGCGAATGTAAATCTTGCTCTTTTCAACAATTTAAAGGAAACGTTCAAAGAGGAAATCATTACGGAGCTTCCAGAGGAGCATGACGTCATCAGTATAAACATTATAGAGAGTTCAGCCGACTCCTCGCTTCCACGTCTGCAGACATTCATGCTCAGAGGCGACAAAAAGGAACAGCTGCTTGATTTGGTGGATGAACAGCTGGAGAGTCTTTAAAAACAATACCGAAAAGCGCAGGCGGGTCGCCTAGAAACGAGAATTTTGGAAGGCGTGCGCGAGAAATCCCGTTCTTGGATTTCCGGGCAGGCCTGAAAAATCTCGGCGCTTCTACCCGCCGGAGCTAGACAATCCGAAAAGCGCAGGCGGGTCGCCTAGAAGAACGGATGTTGGAGACCTGACATAAGAAATCCCGGGTTTGGGTTTCGTTGTCAGGGCGAAAAATCCCGAGCTTCTACCCACCGGCGCTAGACAAAAAGCACCTGGGATTAAGACCTCAGGTGCTTTACTCTGTTATCGATGGAGCCAGGGGGATTCGAACCCCCGACCTCTACACTGCCAGTGTAGCGTTCTCCCACTGAACTATGGCCCCACTTTACTCTGAATTTTCGCGTGCGAACTAAGGTTCAGCTCGTTCAGTACTCTGTGAGTATAGTATATAGATGCGCAGTCCGTCAATAGCCATGAACATTTTTCTGTGAATGAAAGAGAAAGTTGTCCCATACAAGGAGACAGCTTTCCCTTTTCGAGCCACTCTATTGATGCATTAAAACCTCAGTCAATGGCGGAACAATTTGTTTCTTGCGAGAAACGACACCTTCAAGCATGGCCGTGTTGGTCGATAGCGACGTGTTAAACGCTTTTTCAACAGCTGCTACTTCTTTTCCGAGAGCGAGAATCACAGAGTTGCTCTCAAGAATATCGGTTACAACAAAAACAAAAAGGTCGAGGTCTTTTGCCGCGATCGTTTCTTTGATCGTCGTTTCAAGCTCGCTTTGTCGCGTGAGCACGTCATTCGTGTCGACCGTGTTGACTTGAGCGACCTCCGCTTTATAGGAGCCCATCGAGAATTCCTTTGCGTCCAATGTTAGCAATTCGTTTGTGGTCTTCGATTGTACATCGGCTCCTGCTTTGAGCATATCCAGCCCGTACGTTTCGATATCGACTTCTGCAATTGCACTAAGTTCCTTGGCTGCTTGAATATCCTGGTCGGTGCATGTCGGTGATTTAAATAGAAGCGAATCCGAGACAATCGACGAAAGCATGAGCCCGGCGATGTTCTTTGGAATCTCCACATGATTTTCTTTATAAAGTTTGTTCAAAATGGTGGCTGTGCAACCCACTGGCTCCGCTCGGTAGTAAACAGGGTCGGTCGTTTCAAAGTTGGCAATCCGATGATGGTCGATTACCTCGGTCACTTGAACGTCCTCAATGTCAGAGACGCTTTGTTGGCGCTCGTTGTGGTCAATGAGAATGACCTGACTGACTTCGTTTGCTGCGGTTTCGATAATGCGAGGGGCTTTTGTGTCAAAGGCTTCTAGCGCGAACGATGTTTCAGCACCGATTTCTCCAAGACGAACAGCCTCTACGTTTTCGCCGAGCTCACTTTTTAAGTGAGCGTAAGCGAGGGCGGAGCAAATTGTATCGGTGTCAGGATTTTTGTGACCGAAAATGAGTGTTTTGGACATGATTCTAACTCCTTTTTTCTAAAGCTTGATAGATTCGTTTCTATAGTATCATGTTTCCTGACAATTTTCGAAGAATCGAAGAAGTCACGAAAGCGAACTCCCCCTTTCTTTTACCTTCTGTTACGCGTATAATAGACAAGGTGCTTGCCATAATTCGTTCAAAACTTCTTGACAGGATCCCGAATTCTCCGTGTAAGAGGACGCACCTTCTTTTGCGGATATGGTAAAATGCGTCTAGAATTGATGAGAATCGAAAGAAGGAAAAGAGGGGAACAATGAGAAGTAGCGTAAAGGTAGATAAAAATGTTCAAAAAGCCTCTCTCGCTATACCTAAACAGGCTTACTCACATGTCTTAGCTGAAACCATTAAGACAGGTATTATTAAATCAAATTTAATTGCTATGTTTGCAGGTCTTACGCTTGCTTTGTATACCATGGGCATGAGTCCACTTGAAAAGCTTACTGAAATCATTTTTGCGCTTCTAGGCTCCACGCTTGTGATTGGTGCGGCTGGCGCGTTTAATAATTTGTATGATCGCGACATTGATGCGATTATGGAACGGACCAAAAATCGCCCAACTGTGACAGGAACGATGCAGACAAAACCAACACTCATTCTCGCCGTTTCTATGGCACTCATTGGACTTGTCGCTTTAGCCTTAGCGACACCGCTAGCTGCACTCTTTGGCTTGATCGGCTTGTTTTTATATGTGGTGCCCTACACGATGTGGTCGAAACGAAGAACAATTTACAATACAGAGATTGGAAGCATCGGAGGAGCAATTCCGCCGCTGATTGGCTGGGCAGCGATTACTTCGGACATGCTTCATCCCGGCGTACTTGGGTTATTTGTGGTTATGGTTCTTTGGCAAATGCCACATTTTTATGCGATCGCGATTCGTCGACACGATGAATATAAGGCAGCGAACGTGCCCATGCTTCCTGTCGTAAAAGGCTTTAAGCGCACCTACATTCAAACAAACGTCTATCTGGTTGCTCTGATTGCCGCTAGTTTTTTGTTTGCACCACTTTCCACAGGCATCGTAACGGTCGCCTTGCTGCTAAGTGTCGCTTGGCTCGTGCTAAGCATTGTGGGATATAGAAAAATGGCTCCTGTAAAGTGGGCAAAAACGATGTTTATCTTCTCGCTTAACCATATGACGATTTTATTCGCTACCATTATTCTATACTCGTTCATTGGTTCATTCTTCTAGTCGGACACGGCGTCTTGCTTCGCGAGGCGCCGTTTTGTTTAGCTCCAGCGGGTAGAAGCGCCGTGATTTTTCAGTCCTGGACCGAAATCCAAGACCGGGATTTCGAGTGCAGGCCTTCCAAAATTCGCGCTTTTGTGCGACCCACATGCGCTTTTCGGATTGTTTTCATATAAATCAGGGTTATACTAGAGATACAGGCTACAAAGGGGCCGATTTAGGGGGTGCCGTCTTTTGGAAACAAACGGGTTGCTGCTTGCAGCGACGACAGTTTTGGCTGTTCTTATGGGAGGACTGGCCTTATTTATAAGAATGAAAGCAGCCAAAAAACCAACGTCTGCGAAGAAAATTATCCTGCCGCCGCTGTTTATGTCGACAGGGTTCCTAATGTTTCTTTACGAACCTGTGAGACCATCGCTTTTTCATGTATTGGAGGCCCTAGTGGTCGGAGCGCTGTTTTCTCTCGTTCTCATTTATACATCTAGGTTTGAAATTCGGAACGGCTTTATTTATTTAAAGCGTTCAAAAGCGTTTGCTTTTATTCTTATTGCATTGCTTTTCATCCGCATCATTCTGCGGATGGTTCTAGGACAAAGTGTAAATCCAGAAGAGCTCTCCGGGATGTTCTTTCTCCTCGCGTACGGCATGCTTGTTCCTTGGCGGGGGGCGATGTTGATGCAATATTTGAAGTTAAAGCGCAGGCAAGAACTAGATGGGACACTTTCCCGATCCTCCGCAGAGCCAGCTCCCTTAAAATAGTGAAGGGTTTTAGACAATGTTGTGTAAAGAATGAAAGCTGGCTTAGAAATCGTTATACTGATGGAGGGAGATTATTTTAGGAAGGAGGGAAATCGATGTCGCCTAGAGTGCTCGAAATTTTTCAGGCGTCGCATGAAGGTTCGTGGGCGTTTCTCGCTATCTTATTTGTCGTCTCTTATTTTCTATACCGTGCAAATAAGAATCGGGCTGGGACGATCATTCAAATGATTCTGCGATTGTTTTATTTGATTATGATCGTTACCGGAGCTGGGATGTTGTATGGATATGGCTTCCCGACCATGTTTGTTGTGAAAGGAATCCTGGCGCTTGTATTGATTGGTTTTATGGAAATGACGCTTGCAAAGACCAAGCGTGGCGAGAGCGCGTTGGTTGGTTGGATTCTGGTTGTAGTGACGCTTCTGCTCGTGGTTCTTATGGGGTATCAAGTCATTTCTTTCTAAAAGCTTGACCAACGAAAGCAGTTTCTAAGTTAAAGCTTCAAGCTAGAGATCCAAATTGAGTGGCATAGTGGAACGATCAAAACCGGCAACAGAAAATTAAAAAGACCATGAGATCTAAAATCGTCTCATGGCTTTTCTCTTTGCTCCTTCTCACTGCAAGCGGTTGTGATAAAGCTGAACCGTGCGGTAGTGCATGCCTTCATGGAAAGCGACGAAGCTCAGTAGTTCACCAACCGTTTCAAATCGCTGGTCGAACAAAGTAAAGACCTCGGTAGCATCCGATTCCTTATTTCTCTCGAGCAAGGATTGAATTGCTTTCTTTTGGCTTGAGGAGACTTCCTTCAATTGTTCCAGTGTTGGTACATCTCCGCTCCAGTCCGTTGGGCTCGTCCCTTTATGGAAGTATTGTTGATAGGAAGCGGGGACGACGGGATCATAGTTCTTGGCATGGGAGAGTAAATGATCGGCAATCACTAGGATATGCCCGTAGTTCCAGTGGATGGAGTTACTGAAGCCTTCTGGGATGACGTCTACATTCTCCTGAGTGGTTCGCGTAATGACTTCTTCATTAGCTTTACGCGCAAACTGAAACGCGTGTAGTGACATGAGAATCCCTCCTTACTCTTCAGTATAACGCACATCAAATGGAAGCGCATTCTATTTGCCTGGGGGGATTTTTGTGTCAGGTGCTCATGGGATACAGTACACTGAGATACTGAGAGAGGCGGGGAAGGGATGGAACCGGAGTTAATGACTGCTTAGATTGGTGTTTTTAGCTAGCGCGATTCCCTTTATTAAGTATGTCCCCTCCTTCCTTAAATTCCATATTTACCTTTTAAACCAGAAAAAGGGACCCGTTGTTGCACTGGAAGTTCCTTTAGGATATAACTAGATGGGGGCAACTATGATAATAAAGGAAGAGGAATGTATGAAAAAACCATCCTATCTTTTGCTATGTAGTATGATCTGTTTGCTGGCTTTTATCGCAATGGCATTAACCTATGGCTCCCCTTTTCTTACAACGCTTGATTATACAGTGCTAGAAACGCTCGCTGAGAATAGACTGCCATGGGTAACCACGGTGATGCACGGTTTTGCCTTTATTGGTGGAACACGAATGGTTGTCGTGCTCTCGGTAATGCTCATCATTTTCTTTTACTGGCGCCTTCGCTACAAGCGTGAACTCTTTTTGTTTGCCTTTGTTATGCTTTCGACGGCTGCTGCTAATACGCTATTGAAACAGCTCTTTCAACGATCTCGCCCGGAAATCTTCTTTCTTGTCGAAGAGCCAAGCTATAGTTTTCCAAGTGGTCACTCCATGGCGGCGATGTCACTGTATGGCATTCTCATCTATTTGCTATGGCGACATATGAAGGCGAGGGGCTCAAAAGCGGCTCTTCTTTTTGCCGGGGTAGGAATGATCCTCACCATGGGTTTTTCGCGAATGTATTTAGGCGTCCATTATTTTAGCGATGTGACTGCTGGCTTTTTATGCAGTCTTTCGATTTTGACGTTCTCGATTTGGGCGTTTTGGAAAACGGCGCCAAGAAAGAGGAAGGATGAACTAATCGGTAATTGAGAAAGGAGAGGTCCTTGCTATGGATCGTCTTCTTTTTTTTCTATCTTAAAGTTTCTGATTCTCATTATCAATCTTGGATAAATCCTTATATTTTCAAAGGAAAATATGGAAACACGGTTGACCTTTCTCATTAAGGTCGGTAGAATGTAAATACAATTGATAATCAGTATCATCATGTAACTCGTTCTAATTGTTCACGGGAATAAGCTAGAATCAGAGGGCGTTTTGAGACGAGAGCGATTCAAACGGTCAGCCAAAGTAATAAAAAAAGACTTCATCAACCTATATGATGATAATAATCTTATTACGTTCGTATGCGCGAATTTGACCTGAAAAAGGAGGAGCGAACAAAGTGCAGCTGTCATTTTGATCTGTTATGAAAATTAAATACTTACTGCCGTTACTCATCCTTTTATCGATTATATCGGTATTTGTGGGAGTACAAGAAATATCACCCTTGGATCTTTTTAAATTAAATGATGACCAGGTGCAAACGATTCTTATCAGTCGGATTCCGAGATTGGTGAGCATTATCATTGTAGGCGTGAGCTTGAGTGTGTGTGGCTTGATTATGCAGCAGCTTACACAGAATAAGTTTGTCTCTCCGACAACCGCGGGTACGATGGACTGGGCAAGACTCGGGATTCTCGTTGCGATTGTGGTATTTTCGCAGGCGAGTACGCTGGAGCGTATGTTTGTTGCTTTCTTGTTTGCGCTTGGCGGGACGTTTTTATTTATGAAGATTCTTGAGCGTATTCGCTTTAAGAACGTCATCTTTGTCCCGCTTGTTGGGATGATGCTCGGTAGCGTTGTGAACTCAGTCACAACATTTCTTGCGTACCGCTATGATCTGATTCAAAGCTTGTCCGCTTGGATGCAAGGGAGTTTCTCCCTTGTTCTTCGGGGCCGCTATGAGATTTTGTATGTTGGAATACCGCTTGTGATTGTCGCTTTCTTATTTGCGAATCGCTTTACAGTCGCCGGGATGGGGAGAGACTTTTCAACGAATCTCGGCCTTAATTATAAGCAGATCATGAATACGGGGCTGTTCATTGTCGCGCTTATCACTGCGACGATCGTGGTAACGATTGGATCGATCCCGTTTCTAGGACTGATCATCCCAAATATCGTCTCAATTATGAGAGGCGATAATTTGAAAAATAGCCTTCCACACACCGCTTTGTTTGGAGCTATCTTCCTACTTGCGTGTGACATACTGGGGCGTATTTTGATCTATCCTTACGAGATACCGATCGGACTGATGGTAGGAGTCATTGGAAGTGCGATCTTTCTTTACCTTCTCTTAAGGAGAAATTCTCATGCAGCCTAGATGGATTTACACCATACTTATAGTAGCCTCAGTAGGTCTTATCGCAACGTTTATGTTCATTGGGCTTAGCCCAGAAGGGTATGATTATGCTCTGCCGAGAAGGGCAAGAAGTATAAGTGCCATTATTGTTGTCGGTGCTGCGATTGCGTTTTCGACAATGATTTTTCAAACAATCACAAATAACCGCATTCTAACTCCGAGCATTATTGGGCTTGACTCGCTTTACATGCTGATTCAAACGACGTTGATTTTCGTTTTCGGCACGGCTGGTCTTGTCGCCTTCAGCCAAGAAGCGAATTTCTTATTATCGATTGTGTTCATGATGTTATTCGCCCTGCTGCTATATGCTCTCCTTTTCAAGCGGGAGCAGCAAAATCTATATTTCCTCTTGCTTGTCGGGATTGTCTTTGGAACGTTGTTTTCCAGCCTATCTACGTTTATGCAAGTGCTGATTGATCCGAATGAGTTTCAATCGATTCAAAACCGGATGTTTGCAAGTTTTAGCAACATTAATGAGGATTTATTATGGCTGTCGATCGCCATGATTATAGCAACGATGATCTATGTATGGCCGTATCTCAAATATCTTGATACGTTGTCGCTTGGTAGGGACCAAGCAATTAACCTTGGGGTTCCTTATGATAAGGCAATCCGAAAATTTTTGATTGTGATTGCCATACTCGTCTCCGTTTCAACGGCACTGGTAGGACCGATTTTATTCCTTGGTTTGCTCGTCGTGAACGTTGCACGTGAAATGATTCAATCGTTCAAACACACACAGTTGATTGCGGCTTCTATTCTAGTCAGCATTGTTGCACTTGTCGGTGGAACACTGATCGTGGAACGGGTATTTACGTATTCAACACCACTCAGCGTCATCATTAACTTTGTTGGAGGCACTTACTTTATCTATCTACTGCTTAGGGGGACAAAAAGCGAATGACAATTGCACTTAGAAAAGAGTTGGAACTAGAAGCGCCCGTCGCGCAAACAGACACTGGCTTAGAAGTGAAAAATGTCACGAAACGATACGATGGAAAAAAGGTTGTTGACAATGTTTCGGTTTCCGTTCAAAAGGGGACGATTACCTCTTTTATTGGACCAAATGGAGCTGGAAAAAGTACGCTCATTTCCATGATTAGTCGCCTGACAAAGAAAGACGAAGGAGAAGTGTATTTTGAAGGCAAGGAAATTGATGACTGCAAAAGCAACGAACTTGCCAAGAAGATTTCTATTTTAAAGCAAGCGAACAACATCAATATTCGCCTCACGATTCGCGAGTTGGTGAGCTTCGGTCGTTTTCCTTACTCACAGAACCGCTTGACAAAAGAGGACTGGGGCTTTGTTGAAAACGCGATTGATTACATGTCTTTGCGCGATATTCAGGATAAATACTTGGATCAACTCAGCGGTGGTCAACGGCAGAGAGCGTACATTGCGATGGTGCTCGCGCAAGATACCGATTATATTGTCCTTGATGAACCGCTCAACAACTTAGATATGAAACACTCCGTCTCGATTATGAAAACGCTAAGGAACCTTGTTGATGAGTTGGGCAAAACGATCCTTATCGTCGTTCATGACATTAACTTTGCCTCTTGCTATTCTGACAACATTGTGGCGATGAGGGATGGGCGCGTTGTGGAAGATGGGCGCTGCCACGATATCATCAACCCGGTGTCACTGCGAAATATATACGACATGGATATTAACATTGAAGAAGTAAACTGCAACAAAATTTGTGTCTACTTCACGTAAAGGAGGTGGTTCGCCCGGTAGTGGTGACTGTTAAATAGAAATACGAAAGTGTTCATTCATAGAGGGGTCTAAATGGGAAAATTACACATACAAGGAGATAGGGAAATGAAGAAACATATGCTTTGGATGATGACTGCGCTCTCCGTTACGGGACTTGCGGCTTGTGGCGGTGATACAAATACAGGGGCGGCGGAAGAGGACACTTCTTCAAACGAGGATGCCTCCCAAGAGACCATGACGGTAGAGCATGAGTTAGGGGAAACGGAAGTCCCAGTTAATCCAGACTCGGTTGTTTCCTTTGACAATGGGCTTACAGACTCTGTACGTGCACTTGATGGGAACATCACAGGGATTCCAAAAGCAAACAATGTGCCGGAATACTTGTCTGATTTTGAAAGCGATGAGTATGAGGATGTCGGTAGCCTTTTCGAACCAAACTTCGAACTCATCAATGAAATGCAGCCGGATGTGATTTTCATCTCTGGAAGAGCGTCTGATAGTTATGAGGAATTAAGTGAAATTGCACCGACCGTTTACATGGCCGTTGACAATGAAAATTACATGGAATCCTTTGAAGAAAACATGCACACACTTGGTGAAATTTTTGGAGCCGAAGATGAAGTGGAGGCGCAGCTTAGCGAGATTCACGCAGTAATCGATGATGTCAGAGAGCGTGCGGAAAACTCGGATGAGAACGGATTAATTATTTCTGCGGATGAAGGGGCTGTAAGTGCCTATGGGGCAGGCTCGCGCTTTGGATTGATTCATGATGTCCTCGGAATCACACCAGCAGATGATATTGATAGTCAGACCCATGGAGAAACAGTCTCATTTGAGTACATAGCCGAAACAAACCCTGGTTATTTGTTCGTGCTCGATCGAGGGGCTACGATAGGGGATGAAGCTTCCTCCGATCAGATTCTAGATAATGAACTCGTAGATCGGACAGATGCTGCGCAAAATGAAAACATTGTCCATATGAATGGGGATTACTGGTATCTGAGTGGTGGCGGACTTGAATCAGTGCGCTACATGGTGGAAGAAATCGATGAAGGCTTTGAAGGATAAGGGTTACGAACAAAAAAGCAGCTGCTCGGGCGAGTGAGTAGCTGCTTTTTTTGTCTAGCTTCTAGGCAACCTGCCTGCGCCTCACGGATTGTCGAGCTCGATTGTCCACTCGCTCGGGGTTTCTTCTCGCCGCCAGATCTAGCCAAAACGGGGCTTGATACGCCGCCGCTCCAGAACTTGTCGCTCGTGAGCAGGGCACCTCAACTTTTCTTGTCCCGACACCGAGACGACGTTCTGGTATCCCCAAATTTCGCCTCTGTTCTCTGCTTTCGAATCACTTAGCGTTTCGGGATGACGTCAAAAATCTTATCGCTTTCAAGAAATTCAATGAAATGCTCAAGCCAGACATAGTAATTCTCGGCATGGTCAAGCTTTGCCAAATCTACCTCAATCTCCTCTATGAACGCAGACTCATGTTCGCGCGTGCGAGAGAGCTGAAGGAGGTCACCACGCATTTCCTCTAGCGCTCGAGTGTTGCTCTCAAGGGAGGCTCTCCACTGGCGGGTGAAAATGGCAATAAACGATTGATACCAATCGTCCTCCCCTTCGTACAAATCTTTGCGCACCCCCTTTTGCCAAACTTTCTTTGCCATCCGAGCCTCAACAAGCGTCCGTATCCCGGTTGACATGCTTGTTTTGCTCATGCTTAATCGCTCGCTCATTTCATCAAGTGTTAAAGGCTCTTCCTCGAATAAAAGCGTCCCGTATAATCGTCCCACCGATTCGGTAATGCCATATAAATGTAAATTGGTAGAGAGCTCGTGAATAAACGTTTCGCGTATTTCCTGAAGCTGTTTACAATTATATTGCACGTGCTTGGCATCCTGCGACATCTTATTTTCCTCCAGTTATGAAGCGTGAAACCTACTAATGAAAGTGTACCAAAGGAATTTAGAGCGTAAAACTAGACAACGAGACATCATGTAGCAGGATAAGCGAGCAAATAAGAGAACTTTGACTGTTTGGTCTGTACAGTTTGAACTGTACAAATAATATCAGCTATAAATCTCTTAAATGAAAATTGCTAAGACCTATGAAGGCAAGGTATAGTAAGAAGGTCGTAGGAAGCAGGATTTTAATAAAGAGGTGGAAGATTTGTCAAAAATTAAAGTAGAGGACTTAACGAAAGTATTTGGGAAAAAACCAAAACGGGCGTTAGACATGCTTGAGCAAGGCAAAACAAAGCCCGAGATACTGCGGGAAACAGGCTTAACGGTCGGCGTTAATAAAGCGAGTTTTGATGTTGAAAATGGGGAAGTCTTTGTGATCATGGGACTTTCCGGTAGTGGGAAATCAACCATTGTTCGTCTCCTAAATCGACTAATTGAACCGACGTCAGGGAGCATTTTGCTTGATGGGGATGACCTTGCGAAAATGGATGAAAAGAATTTACGTACGGCCAGACGGAAAAAAATGAGCATGGTTTTTCAGAACTTTGGTCTTTTCCCAAATCGGACGATTGTTCAAAACGTTGAATACGGACTTGAAGTCCAGGGGGTTGCGTCGCGAACTCGTAAAGAAAAAGCCATGACGTCTTTGGAATTAGTTGGTCTAAAAGGGTATGAGAACAGCTATCCAAACGAATTATCAGGCGGTATGCAGCAGCGTGTCGGACTTGCCCGTGCGCTTGCCAACGATCCTGATATTCTTTTAATGGATGAAGCTTTTTCCGCGCTTGACCCTCTCATTCGCAAAGATATGCAGGATGAACTCTTAGATTTGCAGGAAACGATGCAAAAAACCATTATCTTTATTACGCATGACTTGGACGAAGCGCTTAGAATTGGCGATCGCATTATGATTATGAAAGACGGGGCGGTTGTGCAAATCGGCACGCCGGAAGAAATCTTAACGCAGCCGGAAAATGAGTATGTCGAGCGTTTTGTCGAAGACGTGGACCGCTCAAAAGTTTTTACAGCCGAACATGTGATGATTCGGCCGGAAACGATTAATTTTGAAAAAGACGGCCCACGCGTAGCACTTCAACGCATGCGGGACGCAGGTCTTTCAAGCATTTACGTAACAAAACGAAACAGAGAGCTAGTCGGTATTATCCATGCAAATGATACATCCGAGCTCATTAAAGAAAACAAAAATAGCGTGCAGGGCATTATTCAAACCGATGTTCCACGTACGGGTCCGGAAACCGCGATCAATGAACTGCTGGATCAGCTTTCTGTAAGCTCCTATCCACTAGCGGTCGTAAAGGACAACAAACTGCAAGGTATTATAGTAAGAAGCGCTGTGCTCGGTGCTCTATCTGGAAGTGAGGTTGATTTTGATGGATATTCTACCCCGTCTGGAACTCGGTGAGTGGGTTGAGACGTTTGTCGATTGGCTACAGAATGCTGGATTTATTTTTGAAGCGGCTCGTAACGGCATTGATGCTTTACTGACGTTTTTAGGGGGAGTGCTGTCTTTCCCACCTGCATGGCTCTTTATCCTTATTGTCGCGGGGCTGGCGTTCTTTTTAAATCGAAAGAAATGGGGCCTTTTGGCTTTTATTGTCCTTGGTCTGTTGCTTATTGATAACCTCGGGTTTTGGGAGGACATGATCGATACGCTTGCTCTTGTTCTCGCAGCAGGACTCATATCGGTTATTATTGGCGTGCCTGTGGGCATTTGGATGGCGAAAAGCAGCGTTGTTGAAGGAATCATTAAGCCCATCTTAGATTTCATGCAAACCATGCCTGCCTTTGTTTATTTGATTCCCGCCGTTGCTTTCTTCGGCATTGGGATGATTCCTGGAGTGTTTGCCTCCGTTATCTTTGCGATGCCGCCGACGGTGCGGATGACGAATCTTGGCATTCGCCAGGTGTCCACTGAGCTCATAGAGGCCGCGGATGCTTTTGGGTCAACGGGGACACAGAAGTTGTTCAAAGTCCAACTGCCAATGGCAAAGGGAACGATCATGGCCGGTATAAACCAGAGCATTATGCTTGCATTGTCGATGGTTGTTATTGCTTCAATGATTGGGGCTACAGGTCTTGGACAACTAGTCTACCGTGCGGTTGGACGAAATGATATAGGTGGCGGATTTGAAGCCGGCATTGCAATTGTTGTGGTCGCGATTATTCTTGACCGTCTAACGCAAAGCTTCAATCAAAAGAACGATTAAGGCGTATTGATGGAAACCCTGAAATTGTACAACCTTGATGAAGTGGCTGTACTTTCGAGTAAGAAAATCTTACCTTTATAGATTTTTACGCGTTTAAGGGGATCACTTTTACAAACTTGGTGACCAGAAGGAAGGTTCTAAACCGTCCTTCTTCACATATCTACAAAAACATTAGGGGGAATTACGAATGAAGTGGAAACATGTTGGAATGACCGCGAGTCTTACGTTAGCTGTTACGCTTGCGGCGTGCGGAGATGACAATGGCGACACAGGCGAAAATGGGGACACAGGCAACGGCGGAGACGATAACGGATCTTCCGCTTCCGCTGAAGATCTTGAAGTGATCACTGGTATCGACGCGGGTGCCGGCGTTGTAGAAGCTGCCGAAGATGCCGTGGAAGAGTATAATTTGGCCATTGATGTGCAAACAAGCTCGGGGGCTGTCATGACTCAACAACTTGGTGACGCCATTGAAAATGAAGAGCCTATCGTTGTTACAGGTTGGACGCCTCACTGGAAATTTACCACGTACGACTTGAAGTACTTGGAGGATCCTGAAGGAGTTTTTGGAGGGGAAGAGTCCATCCATACGATGACCCGTCTTGGCCTTGAAGAAGATATGCCTGAAGCTCATCAAGTACTAGACAACTTCTTCTGGCACGAAGACGACATGGGTGAAATCATGGTTGAAATTGCTGAAGGTGAAGAGGAAGAGGTCGCTGCCCAAAACTGGGTCGATGCAAATGAGGACACTGTAGCGGAGTGGACGGACGGCGTTGATGAAGTAGATGGCGAGTCCATTGAACTTGTATATGTCCAGTGGGATTCTGAAGTGGCCTCTACAAACGTTGTGGCGATTGTACTTGAGAGCATTGGCTATGATGTAACAATGACGAGTGTGGAGAATGGTCCAATGTGGGAAGCATTGTCCAGTGGTGAAGCTGACGCATCAACGGCTGCTTGGTTGCCACTCACACATGGATCGTTTTATGAAGATCATCAAGATGATGTCGTTGATCTAGGAGAAAATCTTGAAGGGTCAGTGGCGATCGGTCTTGTTGTCCCTGAATATATGGACATTGATTCGATTGAAGAGCTGCCAACAAACTAAGGGAAGAAGGAAATCAAGGAAGGCTCTGGCCTTCCTTTTTTCTTTCGCGAGTGGCAGCACATACGCTATAGGGTGCAAGTCCCGAATGCGCCCGAACAGCCGGGAAGCATTAGCTAACAGATAGTGCGTTGGCCGTGAGGGAACGTGCGGAGGATCTGAAGGCAAACCCCTGAACAGAGCTGAATATCCCATGTTGGCACGAGAGCTGGATGACTGTGCAAGAAAACAGGAAGTCCGAATAACTGATAGCTCGAAGTGTGAGGAGGGCTGGCTTAGGGAGAAAGTGTATGATGTGACCCATTGAGGTCTCCCTGCTTCCCAGAGGGGTATTGATATCGCAAGGCTAGGCCAAGGGTATCGAGATGAGAGGGAGAAGTCAGAGATCGCCATAGTAGTGAAGAAGCTCATGCCGAAGACCTTCTGGCAACAGAAGTGAGGACAGCACATGAGTGAAACGGTACGAGGATACCGTTAGGATTTCTGACCCAAAAGGCAGAAAAAATTCGTGTGAAGGGCGTGACCCATAAAGATCAACGTGAGTAGACTTTCGGATGTCTGTGGAAATGGGCAGAAACTGGACAAGAGTCAAAGAGGACTGATGCCGGGGTCGAACAGAAGGGTACACCGTCCATCGCCGATGACAGGAGAGCAAGGACTGCGGATGAGCTAACCGACTTGTGGAATCTGTCGTCCCAAAGGAGAAACAGAAACAGAGAAGAAACGAAAGCACTGACGTAAGAGGAGAGAAGACCGATGAAAGGACGCGTGTGGTACAGTCTGTACGACAAAGTGTTTGCCAAAGCAAACTTGAGAGATGCTTTTAGTCAAGTCAAGACCAACAAAGGGGCGCCCGGGGTGGACAAGGTCACGATCAAAGGGTATGAAGCGAAGTTGGAGGACCATCTAGAAGTGCTCCAACAAAAGCTGAAAGAAAAGAGCTACCGCCCAAAACCTGTACGCCGGAAGATGATTGAGAAAGAGAATGGGAAAATGCGTCCGTTAGGCATTCCAACGGTTGAAGACCGAGTCGTGCAAGCGGCGATTCGAAACATTCTTGAGCCAATCTTTGAAGAAGACTTCCTACCGTGCAGTTATGGATTCCGCCCAAATATCAGCGCACATATGGCGCTCGACCAGGTGAGTAAACACCTTCGAGAAGGATATGAGTACGTCATTGACGCGGACTTGCAAAGTTATTTTGACACGATCCCGCATGATCTACTGGAAACTCAAATCCGACGACGAGTCACGGATGGCTCCGTCATTCAACTCATCAAGCAATTTCTGAAAGCCGGTGTGATGGAAGGGGACTTGTATGAGGAAACGCCTTTAGGCGCGCCCCAAGGCGGGGTCCTTAGTCCATTAATTTCAAATATCTACCTGCATCAGCTGGATCAACGAATGACAGAGCGAGGACATCGCATCGTTCGGTTTGCGGATGACTTTGTGATTTTGTGTCGAAGTCAGAAAGGCGCGGAACGAGTAATGAAAAACGTGACCCGCTACCTTGAAAATGACTTGGGACTAACCTTGCATCCGACGAAAACAAAAGTCGTTGATGTAAAAGAAGAATCCTTTACGTTCCTAGGATTTGAATTCTACAAGCACATCCGAAGAATCGACCCGAAGAAGGAAGCGAAATTCAAGAAAAGAGTGAAGGAACTCCCCAGGCGGAATCAAACGGTTGATCTTAAAACCCTCATCAAAGACCGATTGAATCCCTATATTCGAGGATGGGCGAACTACTTTCGACATGGTCATGTCAAAAGTAAATTTAAGGGCTGGGATGCATGGATACGTCGAAGATTGCGCATGGTGCAGTTGCGAAGCTGGCGCCACGTCAAAAGCCTCCATCGTGCATTAAGAAGCAAAGGATGGAAAGAAGACGAACTGCGAGGGATTCGCATGTTCGCCTGGCGAAGCTCCAAGAGTCCGATGGTACATGTCTCCCTTGATAATGACTATTTTAAAGAATTACATCTTGTCAGTTTAACATCAGTCTATCAAGATCTTATCTCTAAAAGGGATACATGGGAGGAGCCACATGCGTAGACCCGCACGTGTGGATCTGTGAGAGGCGTAGTCAGTAATGGCTACGCCTACTCGGTTGCTCATTTTTCGTGCCTCGTGCGTTGAAAGAGTGGTATGCTAAGGACAAGAATGAGAAAGAAGGCGTGGTATTGAGACGATTGGAAAAATAGGGGGTGTTTCTCTTTTTGGTGGTTGTCCATACAAAATAATGCGGCGGAGGTGAACGAGTCTACTACCTTCTCTGAAAATAGACCGGAATCTTGTGCGGCTTTCAAAGGGGGATGAACGAGGATGAATGTGTTAGCCACACTGAAGGAAATTTCCAAGACACTGAATGAGGGGACGGACACGGAGTCGATGCTGTCAACGGTGCTTGCCCGCCTGCTGGAAATCACCGGTTTCACATGCGGCTGGATTTTTCTGGTCAGCCCTACAGGGGAGCATCAGCTTGCCGCTGAATACGGGGTGCCCCCCGCTCTTTCTCGTGACTCCTGCAAGCCGCTAAAGGAAGGTGGTTGCTGGTGCAAAAGTCAATTCTTGCATGGGAGGCTGGATAGGGCTGTGAATATGATCGAGTGCCAGCGTCTGGAACGGGCGGTTGAGAGGGTCTGGGGAGATACGCAAGGGGTTACTCACCATGCGACAGTCCCGATTCTTGCCGGGGATGAACCCCTCGGCATCCTCAATGTGGCCCTGCCTGGAAAACTATACTTCGGCGACAGTGAGCTCGAGCTTCTTGAGGCGAGTGCCTATCAAATTGGCACAGCGCTTAAGAGGCTTCACCTTTTCGAAAAAGAAGCGAAACGAGCATTCGCTTTTGAGAGATTGGGGGAGTTTTTACATACGCTGCATACAAGAGCTGAGGGGTGGGAGCTAGGAAAGCTGGCGACTTCTATAAAAGCCTATTTTCACTATTCTCGCCTTCAGCTGCAGGTGAATGAAACGAGCGTTGGCGACGTCTTTGAACGTAAAGTCGGCAGAGTTGTAGAAAAAAAGGCGGCGGTTGGCAAGACTCAGATTGTCCTGGCCATTGAGGAAGAAGGCACAAAACTAACCGAAGAAGTCGCTCGTTATTTGGTCGAACACATAGCCCTTCACGTAGAGCGAAAACGAATTGCTGAAGCAAGCGAAGAGCTTGCCAAGCGCGAAGAGCGCCACCGTCTGGCGAGAGAACTGCATGACTCGGTCAATCAATTACTTTTTTCCGTTCAACTTACAGTCAGGGGTCTGGTGATACGTACAGAGGAAAGAGAGACGAAGCAGAGGCTTCAGGAAGTAACGGATACGGTACAAGAAGCACTAAAGGAATTGAGAGCCGTCGTACAAGAGTTACGGGGCGAAGGGCTTGAAGCGGGGTTTGCTGAGTCCGTCGTCCGCTACGGGCAACTGATCGGTGTTGAGGTTTCTCTAGAGAGAACCAACAAGCCACCGCTCTCAAAGGCGCAAGAAGAAAACCTCTACCGTATTGTTCAAGAAGCGCTCAACAATAGCAAAAAGCATGCCGGTGTTGCCGGGGCAATTCTCTCGATCTCGGAAAACGCTGGTCGTATTCAAGTGAAGATCAAAGATCAGGGGAAAGGATTTGAGGAGCGAACCGCACTTCATCCTCAGGCATTCGGGCTGCAGACGATTCGTGAGAGGGCGAAGGGTCTGGGCGGTTCTGCCTTGCTTTATAGTAGGAAAGGAAGAGGAACAACATGGATCGTAGAATTTCCGATGGAAAGAGGTGAGTAACATGAAGCTTCTGCTGGCGGATGATCATCACGTTGTCCGGAAAGGTCTTGTCTATTTTTTGGAGTCCTCCCCTGAGATTAAGGTGGTTGCTGAAGCGGGCAATGGGGAGGAAGCGATTCGACTGTATGTTGAGCATCAGCCTGATGTCCTCCTTATGGATATCGACATGCCCGTCTTAAGCGGGATTGACGCAACAAAAGAAATTCTCCGCCTCGACCCAAAGGCACGAATTTTAATCTTAACGAGTTTCTCTGATCAGGAGACGGTAATTCCAGCCTTGCAGGCTGGGGCCCAGGGCTACCAGTTGAAGGACGTTGCACCTGATATGTTATTGCAGACCATCCATGCAGTTCATGACGGGGAAAACGCTGTTCATCCAAGCATCATGAAACATGTGCTCACACACGTAGCAAAGCCAGGGAACAAGATACAGCAAAAGCTGAGACGGTTAACGGAAAGAGAGCGAGAGGTGCTTAGTGAAATCAGTACAGGGCGAAGCAACAAAGAAATTGCCGACGTACTCGTCATCTCCGAAAAAACGGTCAAGACCCATGTGTCGAATGTGCTTGGTAAGCTCGAGCTTCATGACCGCACACAGGCGGCACTCTTTGCGATTCAAGCTGGGGTGGCACGGCCGAGTGTATTTTGAATTCAAGGGAAAGTTAGAAAATCGTTGAGGTGGTACGGGGAGGCCGCGGCAAAAAGTTACGTGCCCCCACCGATTTTTTAACGTATCCCCTATCTCCGTTCATATGGTGGTGGAGCCTCGACGCACTCCTTGTTCCCGTCAACATAGAAGTAGGTCCACTCGCCGTTTATAAAGGAAATGGATCGATTATGGCGCAAGTCCCACCGCTGGTAGCGGTCGATCGTCATAAATGTAGCGTCCTTAGCAAAGGAGTCAGCGACGATTTCATCAAAATCAGAAAGGCTATAGAACTCATCGGTTTGAAACGTCCATTGTGGTGTCTGCTTCTTCCCACTTCGAAAGCGCGTATAGAGAAAGGAGGGTGGGCCTGTTGGCGTGATTTCGAGACGGTCACTCCCAAAACTCGTAAATACAGATTCAGAGTTATTGAGGAAGAGCCCGTCAAACAGTGGTGCGGTTGAGCCGCAGTCGATATAGAGAGGCTCATCATCTAAACCTTCAACGAGAATCGCTAGGTGAATATGAGAGAGCATGAGCGGGCGTGCGCGAAAGCCGAGCGCTTGAAGTAACTGCAGAAAGCTGGCATTCAGCACATAGCATGTTCCGCCATAGCCGAATTGTTCGTAGTCATTTAAAAAATTTTCAACAGAAGGAATCTCCGTTTTGCCGTTACGTGCAGCCAGTTTTTTGCTCGTATTTTCAAAAGGAAACACCTGCAGATGTGCTCTACATAATTTCCGTATGAAACCAAAGGTAGGCGGCTCTTTTTCAATGCCTAGTATTGATAAATATTGGTCTTTGGTACTCGGATGCATTCAAACTCCTCCTAAACTTTTGTTGTATCCCCTGTCACGGATTATCATTTCAAACCCACATCCATTCGCCTGTTCGAAGTAGAACGAGATAAGGCCGTTCGAGAGATCAAATGGTTCGCTGTTCTGAACAAAACCGCAGCTAGTTAACATCTGTCGAACGATTTCTATCTCGCTTTCTTTCTTGTTTAGCTCTATTGCTACGTGTGGCATACTCTCCTCCTTGCCCCAAAGAGCTTCCACCAGCTCAATTCGTACCGCTCCCTTTTGCACAAACGCAAACCGTTCCCCCGCCGCTTCATAAACGCCTTCCAGTTGAAAGCCCCATGTTCGCTGGAAAGTCAACACTTCATGATGCAGGTCTGTGACGGGAAATCCTATATGGTGAAACTTCATGGACTTCCGGGCAGCAACAGGTTCATGTCGCCAAATTCATGCCAGAGATACTGCCTCTGCATCGCTTCCTGATACAGGAGCGGCAAATCGGACTCTCGAATAAACGCCTGCAGCAAATCGATATGGCTTGCTTCGGCTTCGTGAAAACCGGTAAGCAGGCCATCGGCAACTGAGAGAGGGTAGTCTTTATGAATATAGAGAGAGGTGAGACCGGTATGGCCCTCGATTCTCCCATTTGTACGGACAGCGCTCTCGAGTGCTCGCACGACGGTTGTGCCAACAGCCACAACTCGTCTGCCTGCTTTTTTTGCCCTCTGAATCAGCTGTGCCGTTTCAGGGGGTACATGGAAAGCCTCAGGGTGTAATGCTGGCGTTGGCCATTGATCATCTTCATAATAACTCAGTCCGGCATGCAATGTAATGAACGCCAGCTGAATGCCTTTTTCCTCGAGCTTACGAAGCAAACGCCATGTGAACGCCCGGCCCGCAGAGGGCATCTCAACGGAACCTGGGGCGCTGGCAAAGACGGTTTGATAGCTTTCAAGAGGCCAGGGCTTTGCGACGTGCTCATAGCGGATGGTATCTGCATAGGAATAGAGGTAATGCAGGAAGCGCGTGCCACTCCGACTGAAACGAACACGGGAAAGCGGTGGTTCGCTTCCGGCGCCTAGGCGCCGGGCCGAGAGTCCGCCAGCGAATTGGAGAATGGCATCACTCGGTGGGCCTGCTGGGAACAATACATCCCAGCAGTCTTCGGCCACTTGACGCGAGAGTCTGATTTCAACTCCATCCAACGATTTGAGTACAGCGGGGATCGTGCGGCTATTGTTTAACACGAGCACGTCCCCACACTCTAGCTGCTCCCCAATTTGGGGGAAGCGTCCATGACTTATCGTGTAACTTTCGGTGTCGTAGGTGAGCAGACGCACATCTTCCCTTGTGTGTCCCCGTTCTTCAGGCGGGGCGCTCGCATCAAGAGGGGCCGCTGTAAAAAGGGGCTCAGTCATCCATAACACCTTCTTCTTTTGTAGCAAAAAGCATCGCTTCTTCCCTACTTCCGTTTTTGGCGGGAGATGCGTTTTGTAGCAAATAATCAAAAACGGCTAAGCGCTCCTCCGGCCTTGCAAGCTCATAGTCGCAGTCAGGGACTGCGACGGCGTGCATCTCGGTGTCCATTTCTCCAGGATCCACCATGTGCATGCGCACGCCTGTGCCATCCAGTTCATCTGCCCATGTTTCCGTTAGTCCTTCGACAGCGAACTTGGAGATTCCGTAAGCTCCCCACTCGCCAAATCCGGTATGCCCTGCCTCAGACGTTAGCGAAATGATAACGCCGGTGTTTGCCTGAAACATTATTGGGAGCACTTGTCTAGTTACGAGAAAAGGAATCAGCGTATTGGTCAGCAGCACCTCCTTGAAGGGCTCGAGCGGATAATCGAGCAGCAGGGTCGGTCCGGGACCAAATATTGAAGCGTTGTTGATGAGTACGTCGATTCTGCCATAGCGCTCGACGGTAAGGGAGACGAAACGCTCGACGTCTGCCTGCTGGGACATATCTCCGGCCACGGCCAGGACGGAGATGCCCTTTGCACGCAAAGCCTCCTCGCACGATTGTAATTCGGCAGCACCGCGGGCACTAAGTGCGAGCGCGTAGCCCCTTTTTCCGTAATAGGTGGCGAGGGCGAGGCCCAGCCCCTTTGAAGCGCCAGTAATCATTAGAACCGGTTGATTTTTCTGATCCATTGCGTATTCCTCCTTAGGTGCGGGATTACAACTAGTGTAAGCAATAGAAGGAGCCGGTGCGTCCAACTAGGGGTGCGAAGTAGTGTAGACATTTAGCGTGAAAGTGCCTACATCTTTTAGTGTACGAAAGTACGTTCGATCTGGTACACTTAAGCAAAAGGAAGAAAGTGGTGAGGCTATGGAGGGTTGGACAATAGAGGGATGGATAGTTGCCTTCATCCTCCTCGTCTTTGCGCTCGTTGCCGTCCTCTTTATACGCCACCTCAACCGGCGTAAGCGCTACGACGTATCGAAAATTTCCCTGCGCGATATCGATCGGATGGACGGGCATGAGTTTGAGGACTATTTGGTCGTGCTGCTTACGGCGATTGGATTTGATACATACCCAACAAAGAAAAGCCGTGATTTTGGTGCGGACCTATTGTTTCTGAACGACAACGGCGAGCGAGTCGTTGTGCAGGCAAAGCGCTACCAGGCCAAGCTCGGCCTCGGACCCGTGCAGGAAGTGTATAGCGCTAAGTCGTTCTATGAAGCGGACCAGGGGCTGGTGATCACTTCCGCTGAGGCGGTCACAGAGTCATGCTGGAAGCTGGCCTCAAAAACGGGTGTAGGATTTCTGTTACGGGAGGACATGGAGGAACTAATTTCGCACATCAGAAGAGGAAGGTTGGATGAGGCCGCTGCGCTCATTGAAACACCAGTATATCCAGAGAAAGCGGCCGCGGTACCGAAGCTTGAAGCGGTTGAAAGTGAACGAGGCCGGGTGCGCGTGGGCGAGTATTTTTTTAAAGGAGGATGAAAATTGGAAAAGTTATTTTTATATAATTGGCACGTCCGTAATCACTGGCTGAAGTGGTGTGAATCACTCACAGAAAAACAACTAAGGCAGGAGAGAACAGGGGGCGTGGGCAGCATTTTTCAAACCCTTTTCCATGTTATTGACGCCGAGTACAGCTGGCTTCGGTGTGTGCGGGAGCTCGCGGATGATGCTGTATCATTTGAGCAGATACGCACGGTCGGTGACCTACGCGAGCTCTCTGAAAAATACATGGAGGAGAATCATGCTTTTTTGCGAGCGTGGACGGGGGAGGCTGAATTGGAGCAAGTCTATGTGCCTTGGTCAGGCGAAACTTTCTACAAAGGAGAAATCATCCGCCATGTCATCGCCCACGAGATTCACCATGTTGGGCAGCTATCGATCTGGTCCCGAGACCTTGGGATGGCGCCGCCTGTTAGTGCAAACTTGATTGGAAAGGGTCTATATCAGTAAGCAAAAAGCACTTGAGGCGCCTCAAGTGCTTTTCCCTCCCCTTAACGCTGAATCTTCTCTCCAAGAAAGCCAACAATCTCGCTAATGCAGTTCTGATCACTTAGGAGATCATAATCGCTAATATTGAGTCTTAGCACGGGACATGCGTCAAATTCGGAAATCCATTTTTGATAGCGTCCGTACATTTCCTCCCAGTAGGAAGTCGGTGTCTGTTTCTCCATTTCTCTCCCGCGCGAATGAATACGGGAGAGAATCGCATCAAGATCCCCGTCTAAAAAGACGAGCACGTCAGGACGAGGAAAGAATGGCGTCATGACCATCGCGTCAAACAAATTGGTGTAGGTGTCAAAGTCGGTTTGTGTCATCGTCCCTTTGTCGGCGTGCATTTTTGCAAAAATGCCTGTGTCTTCGTAAATCGAACGGTCCTGCACGTAGCCGCCCCCTTCTTCCACCATGCGCTTTTGTTCTTTAAAGCGCTCGGCGAGAAAATAAATTTGCAAATGAAAACTCCAGCGCTCAAAGTCAGCGTAGAACTTATCTAAGTAAGGGTTGTTATCAACTTTCTCGAAAGACGTCTTAAACTGCAGTTCGTGGGCAAGCGCTTGAGTCATTGTGGTCTTGCCGACGCCAACCGTGCCAGCGACTGTGATAATGGCATTAGATGGAATGATGGTGGACATTGCAATACTCCTTATGTACGTAATAAATACGGGTTCATTTGATCGAACACTTTCTGCAAATCTTCGCTATTCTCCGCGAGGTTCAGATGATCCGTTTCAACAATAATCACCTTTGTGGTGCCTTCGTTTTGAAGAAAGTTCATCGCCTCATCGTAGTCATGAGAGAGCTGTTCTAAATACTCAGGATCGATCTCCTGTTCGAAGGCTCGTCCACGACGTTTGATACGATCCAAAAGCGTAGGAAGACTTGCGCGCAAATAGATCAGGATGGATGGTTTTGGCAAATCCTCTGTTAAAATTGAATAAATGCGCTCGTATTTTTGAAACTTCTTCCGAGGAAGTGTGCGGTGAGCGAAGATGAGATTCTTAATGATATGGTAGTCGGCGATAACCGGCTGTGCCTTGCGTAAATACACGGTCTCCATATCTTCCAATTGCTTAAATCGATTGCAAAGAAAAAACATTTCTGTCTGAAAGCTCCACTCGTTCATATTGTCGTAGAATTTTTCGAGAAACGGGTTCTCTTCGACGATTTCATGTAGGCATGTAGCATTGTAATGATGGGCCAGCGCAGTGGCAAGTGTGGTTTTTCCGACGCCAATTGCACCTTCAACGGAAACAAAAGGGGTGTGCATAATGAGGACTCCTTTCACAGCTAGCATATATCGTTTATTAGTGTACCACGGAGGCTGTGTTTTTGTTTAGATCGGTTTAAGCGGAAAGTGTTTCAATCCTGTGTTATGATTTAAGTATAGAAAAACCATAAGCAATGAGAAGAATGAGCGTAAGGGAGGTAGGCTGCAAGACTCTTGACGGACGCTGTACAAGAAGCCTGATGCAGTATGAGAAAATGAAACGTTTTGATGAAGTAATTGAGCGAAGAGGAACAAACTCAATGAAATGGGACGCGACAAAGGAGCGTTTTGGTGAGGAGGATCTGCTTCCACTGTGGGTGGCGGATATGGATTTCCGCGCTCCAGAACCAGTCATTGAGGCATTAAAAGAAAAAGTGGAGCACGGCATTTATGGGTATCCAAGCCACGCCACTGGGGTAGACGAAGCGATTGTAGACTGGGCGTGGGACCGCTACAGCTGGGAAGTTTCCGAAAAGGCGATTGTTCATACTACCGGGGTTGTGCCTGCACTTAGCAATATCATCAAAGCGTTTACGGAACCGGGAGATGAAGTGATCATCCAGACGCCAGTGTACTACCCGTTTTATGACGTGATTCAAAAAAGCAATCGCACTGTGATCAAGAACCCGCTTCATTTTACGGGCGAGCAGTATGAAATGGATCTAGAACAGCTAGAAGAAGCGATTACGGAAGATACAAAGATGCTGATTCTCTGCCACCCCCACAATCCTGGTGGTCGGGTCTGGAGCAAAGAGGAGCTTGCTGCACTCGCTGCTGTTTGCGAAAAGCATCAGTTGTATGTAATTTCCGACGAGATCCATGCCGACTTGTTGTATGACGGCTATTCGCATACGTCTTTTGCTTCTGTTAATGAGCAGATGGCTAAACGGACGTTCACGACGCTTGCTCCGACCAAAACATTTAATCTTGCGGGCATTCAAGCAGCCTATATTATCGTTGAAAACCCGGAACTGCGGCTAAAGCTCCGGCGTGATTTAGCGGGAACGTTCATGAACGGCCCCAATATGTTTTCTGAAGTCGCGACCGAGGCTGCTTATCGCCATGGGGGGGAGTGGTTGAAGCAGCTGATGAGCTACATCCAGACCAACTATGAAGTTACTCGTGACTTTTTAGAAGATCATATGCCGAAAATCAAAGTTGTAAAGCCCCAGGGCACGTACTTGCTATGGCTTAATTGTGAGGAGCTTGGGTTAAGCGCGAACGAGCGAAAAGAGTGGCTAATTAAAGAAGCGAAAGTGGCGCTAAACCATGGCCCAATTTTCGGCGAGGAAGCCGAGCATTTTGAACGATTGAATCTGGCTTCTCCTCGCAAGACCTTGATGGAAGGGCTCAACCGCATTAAGGCTGCTTACGAGAAGCGAGGGTTTTAACGAGGAACAACCATCTGTTTGACTTGTCATATGTCTAGTGCATCGTCGCGAACACGTAAAAAAGGAGTCGTTCATCATATGCCAATGCCTTCAGATGGCCTTTGCCTTGAACTTGCCGCAGAGATCAGTGTCAAACTTGGAAGACAGCTAACTGCCAGGGAAAAGGCACTCTTAGCCTGGGTCGGACAACGCCAGCACGAACTTCCGTTGAAAATAGGAAAAGTGCACGAGGGGAGAGGGTCAACATGAAGACATTTAAGCTGTATACACTTCACGTACTTGACGGAAAAGAGGGATCGGTGCAGCAACACCATATTCCGTTAAATGACGGGTTGATTATTAATATGGAAAATGAAGAAGCGACATGGTTTATTGATGCCGTTGTCCCGAAGGAACATGCTCCTTTTTTTGAAAAGGAACTAGAAGAACAGCGACATCTTTTGGTTAGTGTCGTTATTACAAGTAAGAACAACCACCCTGCGGTAATGATTACAACGATTGAAACGACGACAGATTTAGAGAAAGACATGAGCATTGTTTTAAAAGGGAAAATCGTCCTTGGCAGAGATGATATCCTAGAAGATATCTTTGAAGATTTGCTTGAAGAGGAATACGAGCAAAAAGAAGAGATGCTTATTGAGTTCAGGAAACGTGTGGAACAGCTTGAAGCGTACTCTGACCGAACGATTGAAGAGGTATACAATGCATTCAAACAAAATAATAAATACCAGCTACTCTAAAGACTGCTAGCAGACCTGAGAATGAGTTCTCGGGTCTTTTTTCTCTAGCAGTCCCGTCCGCCGCGCTTTTCGTTTTACGTTTCAAACGAGGAGAGCCGGGTACTGCTCAAGTAAGAAGTGGTCCTCCCTTCTGCTGTCCACCTCCAACAAATTTGAATAGGACCCCCTTTTTTTCTAGATACTAAAGAAAAAACGAACCGAAAAAAGGAGCGCACGCGCTGTGGAAGAGAAAAATACATGGGGACTGATTTCGCTTGCCTCTGTACCGCTTGTCATGACGCTCGGCAATTCCATGCTGATCCCCGTTTTACCAACAATCGGCAAGGAACTGGAGCTTAGTTCTTTCATGGTGAGTTTATTGATTACGGTTTATTCAGTGGTGGCGATTTTCTGTATTCCTATTGCCGGGTATCTCTCGGACCATATTGGGCGTAAGCAGGTGATTATCCCCAGTCTCATCGTTGCTGGGATTGGCGGACTTATTGCGGGACTTGCGGCCTGGAAGATGGAAGAGCCGTACTGGGTCCTCATCATCGGTCGCTTAATGCAGGGAATCGGGGCCGCGGGGGCAGCCCCGATTGTTATGCCGTTTGTTGGAGATTTGTTCAAAAATAAGCAGCAAGTGAGTGAGGGGCTTGGTTTAATTGAAACGGCGAATACGTTTGGGAAAGTGCTTAGCCCCATTTTTGGAGCTGCGCTTGCTGCCATGCTTTGGTATATGCCGTTTTTTGCTTTCCCGATTTTTTGTTTGATCTCCATTGTACTTCTGCTCTTTTTAGTCCAAACACCTCCACTGAAAACAAAGCCAGAACCGTTGCCGCAGTTTCTTTCCTCTATAAAAAAGCTGTTCAAACGGGAAGGGCGCTGGCTCTACGCCGTCTTTTTTATTGGCGGTGTGTGCATGTACATTTTATTTGGGGTGCTGTTTTATTTATCAACGTATTTGGAGGAGACGTACAATATTCACGGCGTCCAAAAAGGCGTGATTCTTGCTTTCCCTCTGATGGCTCTCTGTCTTGCCTCTTTTGCTACGGGAAGAATCATTGGTCAGGATCAGCTAAAAATGAAGTGGATGACTGTTGCTGGGCTAAGTTTGCTCACGGTATCGATTTTTGTAGTCTCTTTCAACAAAGATCTTTACATTATGCTGACAGCGCTGTTTGCCAGTGGAATTGGCATCGGTGCTGCGTTGCCCTGTCTTGACGCGTTTGTAACAGAGGGAATTCCGTCAGAACAACGGGGGTCGGTTTCCTCTTATTACAACAGCATGCGGTTCGTCGGGGTAGCCGGGGGGCCGCCGCTGTTTGCGATTTTCATGAAAGGCAGTCACTTCTGGACGTTCGCGGGCCACGCGTTGCTTGTGGTTTTAACGATCGGCATTGTTTTCTGGGGCATTCGTCCACAGCAGGCATTCAAGCAAACGTGGCAATAATGGACGAATCAGAACGAATCACGCTATACTTGAGGGACAAGTTTGGATAAGGCGGGATACGATGAGAACCTTTCAAGACGTCCATGGTAGTGACATATGGCTAGTCCTTGGGGGGGAGGAGCGGTTCACAGACGAACCGGGACATGTGCTCGTGATTTGCAGGTATAAACAGAGCTGGCTGCTCACGAAGCATAATAACCGAGGTCTTGAGTTTCCCGGGGGAAAAGTAGAGCCGGGGGAGAGTCCAGAGGAAGCGGCAAGACGCGAGGTGATGGAAGAGACGGGAGCGCGGATAGAGAAGATTCATGATGTCGGTCAGTACCAGGTCTCTCCTCCTAAAGGGGATCCTTTTTGTAAGACGATTTATGCGGCGGTTATTGCGGATATTGATCCGTCAGCTCCACGACTTGAAACAGCTGGTCCCAGACTTGTGGAGGAGTTTCCGATCAATCTAAAAACAAATCCAAACTACAGCTTTATTATGAAAGATGAGGTTGTACCACTTGCCATTCAAGCGGCGATTAAGAGCGGAATTTTTACATGAGAATCGTCCACAAGCACTCCCCAGATCCAAGTTTGTCTCTGAGGAGTGAGTGGGGAGCCCACTCATGTATGGTGCTTCGTCAGCCGACGTTCAATGATTTCAACAACTTTGTACATAATCGTTGCGAGAATAGCAATCACAAGCAGGCTCATGAAGACAAGGTTGAAGTTAAAGACCTGGAAGCCGTAAATTATCAAGTAGCCAAGCCCTTGTTCAGAGACGAGGAATTCACCAACAATGACGCCGACCCAGGCGAGACCGACATTCATTTTCAGGGCGGAGACGATGACTGGAATGGAAGATGGGTAAACCACATGACGAAACATTTGCTTTTTACCGGCACCGAACGTTTTCATCACGGTTAAGTAATTTGAATCCACTTCTCGAAAAGAAGTGTAGACGACCATTGTCGTGATAATGACAGAAACGAGCATCCCCATAGCGATAATGGAGGTCATATTAGGACCAAGACCAACGATTAAGATTGGACCAATGGCTACTTTTGGCATCGAGTTCAGGATCACGAGATAGGGATCAAGGACCTTTGATAGAAAATTCGACCACCATAGGGCCGCGGCGAGCAGCGTACCGATCGTTGTCCCAAGCAGGAAACCAAGCACGGTTTCAAACATTGTTACTGACGCGTGAATCCAGAGCGTTCCAGCACTTATATGCTCCCATAAAAGCTGAATGATGCGGGAGGGCATACTAAAGAGCAGAGGGTCAATCCACATTTGCCTTGAGGCGACCTCCCAAATAGCGATAAAGGCAATCAATATGCTGAGCTGGACGGTCCCGACGCGGCGTTTTTCTTTTGCTAATTGACGTAGGTAGACAGCATGCAGTTCTTTAGGATTCGTGCTCAAGGCGTTCCAGCTCCTTCCATATTAATTGAAATTGCTCAGAAAACATCGGGTGCTGCCTCGCTTCAAAGGGAGAGAGCTTCTTTAGTTCGTTTGGGATGCTAAATATTTGTGCGACACGACCCGGCCGAGGCGAAAGCAGCACGATTCGGTCCGACATCGCGATCGCCTCACTGATGTCGTGGGTAACAAGGATCGCTGTTTTTTTCTCCGCCTTTAGCGTTTCGGCGACCAGGTCCTCCAGCTTAAGTTTGGTTTGCTGATCAAGGGCGGAAAACGGTTCATCAAGCAGCATGAGCGCCGGGTTGGTTGCAAGCATCCGAACGAGGGCGACGCGTTGGCGCATTCCACCCGACAAAGCAGCGGGCACTTCATGAAGCTTATCCCCGAGCCCCATTTTTTCCAACCAGGCGAACGCCATTTTCTCGGATTTCTTGCTATACGTACCGAGAATCTTTTGCCCGAGAATAATGTTTTTCTCTATGGAGAGCCACGGAAAAAGGTAATCGTGTTGTAGCATATACCCGATGTTGCTTAGACAGTGGTCCGCACCAGCGTTCACAGAGACACTTCCCTCCGTTGGCTGTATAATACCAGCAATCAAGGACAGCAGCGTCGTCTTGCCGCAGCCGCTCGGTCCAATCAGGGCAAGGAATTCACCTTCCCTGACGTCAATCGTTATATCGGTGAGTGCAGGAAAGGCCCCTTCCTTTGTGACATAGGTGTGCGATACATGATCAAGTCGTAAGGTTGCCACTAGACATGCCCCCTAATTTAGGCTTTCCGTTGCAATTCTTTCATCGACGAGTTCTTCAAAAGGAATTTCATTCGGAAGTTCTCCTGCGGCATCCATAATGTCTTGTAAGTGATTCCACGCTTCCTCATTTAACTCGGGTGTCTCGGCATAAGAACCTTGATCCCGGTAGCGTTCAACGGCTTCAGCGATAACCTCTTCAGGCGTATCTTCAAAATAATCGACAATGGCCGCTGCGGTCACGCTTGGGTCTTGCTCATTCACAAGCTCCTGGCCTTTGTGCAAGGCTTTTGCAAAGCGAATGTAGAGATCTCTGTCTTCGTCAAGCATGCTTTGTTTAGCCATAAACGTCGTATAGGGAACTTGACCGGACGCTTCCCCAAAAGAAGCGACAACCGTTCCGAGTCCTTCCTGTTCAAACATCGTCGCCTGAGGCTCAAACAGCTGCACATAATCGCCAGTTCCGGAAGCAAAAGCGCTAGCGATGTTGCCGAAATCAATCGATTGAATCAGTTCCAGGTCACTGTGAGGATCAATGTCATGTTGGTTGAGGACATATTCGCCGACCATTTGCGGCATCCCTCCTGCGCGCTGGCCGAGAAAGACGCTATCCTTTAAATCCTCCCAGACAAAGTCCTCCGTGGTTTCCCGAGAGACGAGGAATGTTCCGTCGGTTTGTGTGAGGGCTGCAAAATTGATCGCTGGGTCACTTGCCTCCTGGGCATGGACGTAGATTGATGTTTCTGCCCCGACGAGTGCCGCATCTGCCCCGTCAGAGAGCAGGGCCGTCATCGTTTTATCGCCACCCCATGTCGTCGTTAAGTCAATATCGATCCCCTCTTCTTCAAAATAACCTTCGGCGATTGCTGCATAAAAAGGTGCATAGAAGACCGAGCGTGTGACTTCAGCCACGCGAACCGTGTCCTGGTTGCCACCGTTTGTGCATGCAGCAAGAAAAAAGAGGACGGTCAAAAAGAGTACCGTTAATGTATGTCTCCTCATTGAGATAGTTCCCCCTTTTATTCGAGACATTAGCCTAGAAAAAGCTGTCGCAAGAAGTAGGCTAAGCGTAGTTACACCACTGTATGCTGCTACGCCTGTCTGGGTGAGGGCCTGTAGACTGATTTTGCTTGAAAGGGGGATCTTGATGATTTAGGGAGTGTGGCATGAAAATGAAGTCGAGACTAGGAAAAGCCCTTAAGACCGTGAATGAATGGTCTCAAGGGCTTTTTGTCTAACTGCGACGGGTAGAAGCGCTGGATTGTTCAGTCCTGCCCCGAAATCCAAGGTCGGAATTGCGAGCAGCACGCTCTCCAAAATCCGTGCTTCTGCTCGCCTGCGCTTTTCGGGTTGTCTAGCTCCGGCGGGTAGAAGCGCGGGATTTTTCAGTCCTGACAACGAAATCTAAAGTCGGATTTCTTTTGTCAGGCCTTCCAAAATCCTCGCTTCTGAGCCACCCGCCTGCGCTTTTCAGGTTGTCTAGCTCCGGCGGGTAGAAGCGCGGGATTTTTCAGTCCTGACAACGAAATCTAAAGTCGGATTTCTTTTGTCAGGCCTTCCAAAATCCTCGCTTCTGAGCCACCCGCCTGCGCTTTTCAGGTTGTCTAGCTCCGGCGGGTAGAAGCGCCGAGATTTTTTCAGTCCTGACAACGAAATCTAAGTTCGGATTCCTTTTGTCAGGTCTTCCAAAATTCTCGGTTCTGTTCGACCCGCCTGCGCTTTTCGGTATTCAACTTCAAACCCCCGGTTCACTTTTACCGTGGTCCAGCATCTCGAATCACGGGTTCTACATAATCAAATCGTGTAAAGTTGGCTCGGAACTTCTCAGCGAGTTCCTTCGCTTTCCTGTCATAGGCAGCCGCATCGTTCCATGTGTGGCGCGGATTCAAGACTTCATCCGGTACTCCTGGACATTGTGTTGGAAAATGTAGTCCAAAGGTAGCGTCAGTTTCCGTTGGAATGCGGCTTAGCTCGCCTTGCAAGGCAGCACGTACCATGGCGCGTGTATGAGTCAATTTCATGCGTTCCCCAACTCCATACGGGCCGCCAGACCAGCCGGTATTCACAAGAAAAACATCCACGTCTTGCTGGTCAATCTTCTCACCGAGCATGACCGCGTAGCGATTTGCTTCAAGCGGAAGGAACGGGGCGCCAAAGCATGTGGAGAAGGTCGCTTCTGGATCCGTGACGCCGCGCTCCGTCCCTGCAAGTTTACTGGTATATCCAGAAAGAAAGTGATACATCGCCTGTTCTTTTGTGAGTTTGCTAATTGGAGGCAGCACTCCAAACGCGTCCGCGGTAAGGAAGATGATCGCGTTAGGGTGTCCGGCAATGCTTGGTTCAAGCGCATTTGGTATCGCTTCAAGCGGATAGGCTGCCCGCGTGTTTTCCGTGAGAGAGGTGTCGTCGTAATTTGGCGTACTCGTTTCGTTGTCGAGGGGAACATTCTCAAGTACCGCCCCAAAACGAATCGCGTTCCATATCTGCGGCTCCTTCTCACGAGAGAGGTTGATGCATTTCGCATAGCACCCGCCCTCGATGTTAAAAATCCCTTTTTCGGACCAGCCGTGCTCGTCATCGCCGATCAAATAGCGATCAGGAGCCGCAGATAGCGTTGTTTTTCCTGTGCCTGAAAGGCCGAAGAATAACGCAACATCGCCGTCAGGGCTCGTATTGGCGGAGCAATGCATTGGCAGGACGTTTCGGTCAGGCAAAAGCGCATTCATGACAGAAAAAATCGATTTCTTCATTTCCCCTGCGTACTCGGTGCCTCCAATGAGCACAACCCGTTCCTCAAAGGAGATTAGCACAAACGCTTCTGAGGCGGTACCGTCAATCACCGGATCTGCCTTGAAGGTTGGGGCGCTAACAATGGTGAATGGCTGCAAGGCAGGAGTGGTATTCTCTTCCGTTGTACGTATAAAAAGCTGACGGGCAAATAAGTGGTGCCAGGCAAACTCATTAATAATGGTAAGGGGGAGCTGGTGCTCATGATCGGCCCCTGCATAACCAGCTGAAGAGAAACGCTCCTCTTTTTCTGCTAAATGATGTAACACTTTTTCGTAGAGGCGCTTGAACGTTTGCCTCTCAATCGGTTTGTTCACGGGACCCCAGTCGATGACATCATGGATGTTGGGGTCATCGACAATGAATTTATCGCGCGGAGAGCGCCCGGTGTAAGCACCTGTATGAACGGCGAGCGCACCAGATGGGGTGAGTCGGCCTTCCTGATTATGAAGCGCCCGTTCAACAAGTGTAGAAACAGGGGCATTGTGGTGGGTCTTTGGACTCGCTACCAATTGTTCAAGCTGAGCAGGCAGGATCATTGTTTTCATAGGGCACCTTCCTTTCAATTAAGGCAAACATGAGTGAAGTTTTGTTGTGATTTAGTATAACACATTATATTTAATAGTCCATACTAAAGTGAGGATAAATTGGATTTCATGTTAAATTGGGCTGTACATTTCATTAGCTACACCTTTTTTGAAGCAGAGTTTTTTATTGAGAAACGAACTCCGAACCTATGAGCCTCTAGAAAAATGTAGGATTTAGGCGAATTCCTGCTTTTTTTCCTGCAATGGTTGTGTTACAATTAATCGGTACGCTAGAAAATCATGCTATACGTTATCTGTGTAAAGCATGCACTTTTATCCAGAGACGGCGGAGGGACAGGCCCGAAGAAGCCCAGCAACCAACACTCGGGAACGTTGAGTGAAAAGGTGCTAACCTGCAAGGCAGATAGCCTTGAACGATAAGAGGCGAAAGGTAAAATGATTCAGCCCTTTTCCTCGTGTGGAAAAGGGCTTTTTGTCTAGCTCAGGCGGGAAGAAGCGTCGAGATTTTTCAGTCCTGACAAGCGTTGTCCAAGGGTGGGGTTTCTTTTGTGAGCAACCCGCCTGCGCATTCGATAGATGTTTCTTTTTCTCGGCGGCAGCCGGTGAATGGAAGCCATCCCTCGTCAATCGTTGTATTTAATCAAGGTTGCAAAGTGCGCAACCGATGTTTTAAGGAGGATACTTAGGCATGGCAAAGAAGAGAAGCCGACATTTGTTTACATCGGAATCAGTAACGGAAGGGCACCCGGATAAAATTTGTGATCAGATTTCGGACGCCATTTTAGATCAAATTTTAACGAAGGATCCGAATGCAAGGGTCGCTTGTGAGACGTCTGTAACGACCGGGCTAGTTCTTGTTGCTGGAGAAATTACGACGAGCACCTATGTTGACATCCCTCAGGTCGTCCGTGACACGATCAAGGGGATTGGCTATACGCGAGCAAAATATGGTTTCGACGCTGAAACCTGCGCGGTCCTTACATCGATTGATGAACAGTCCGCTGACATCGCCGCAGGGGTAGACCAGGCGCTTGAGGCGCGGGAAGGGCAGATGACGGATGCGGAAATTGAAGCCATTGGTGCTGGGGACCAAGGGTTAATGTTCGGCTTTGCGACGAATGAAACCGAAGAGCTCATGCCCCTTCCAATTTCACTTAGTCATAAAATTGCTCGTCGTCTAGCAGAAGTGCGTAAGAACGATACCCTTGATTATTTGCGCCCGGATGGGAAGACGCAAGTGACGGTTGATTATGATGAGGACGGGCTACCGATCCGCGTCGATACGATTGTCATCTCCACTCAGCACCATCCAGATATTACGCTTGAGCGGATTCAAGATGATCTGAGAACTCATGTCATTGAAGCTGTTGTTCCAAACGAGCTGATCGATGAAAACACGAAGTACTTCATCAACCCGACTGGCCGTTTTGTCATTGGAGGGCCTCAAGGCGATGCGGGTCTTACTGGCCGCAAAATCATCGTTGATACGTACGGTGGCTATGCACGCCACGGGGGTGGGGCCTTCTCTGGAAAAGACGCAACAAAAGTTGACCGCTCGGGCGCCTACGCTGCGCGCTACGTGGCGAAGAATCTCGTTGCTGCAGGGCTTGCGGATAAATGCGAAGTCCAGCTGGCTTATGCGATTGGCGTGGCTCAGCCAGTCTCGATTGCTATTGATACATTCGGTACGGGGACTGCCTCAGAAGAGATGCTTGTCGCCCTCGTGCGCAAGCATTTTGACCTTCGTCCGGCAGGTATCATCAAAATGCTTGACCTGCGCCGTCCAATCTATAAGCAAACGGCCGCCTACGGCCATTTCGGTCGGACCGACATTGAGCTTCCATGGGAAGCAACGGATAAAGCTGAAATGTTAAAAGCAGAGGCCGGAGTTTAATAAGAGGAGAAGAAAGAAGGGAGCGGATGCGCTCTCTTTTTTTGTTTAGCTCCGGAGGCTGGGCGACCCGCCGGAGCTTTCCGATTTAGCTGGATGACCCCGTTCACTGTGGGAGGCGCCTTTAGAGAAAATAGATCTCCACACTAATTACAAGGAAAATAACCGCTTTGCCGAGGTGAATGGCTCGCTGTGTTCCTAGGCGGTTTAGCCACTTTTGGCCAGCGTAACCGCCAACAAGCGCTAGCCCTGAAAAGAGCACAAGCGCCTGAGCCATAAAAATAAAGCCAAGCGTTGCCATTTGAACGGCCGTAGCCCACCCCTCCATCGTTACAAACTGTGGAAGGAGGGCGACGAATAGAACAGTGACCTTTGGGTTGACGATGTTCATGAAAATGCCGCGCTTGTAAAGCGCCGTAAGTGGGAGGGGATCAGCCTTCTCTGTCTTGGAATGGTTGGTTGAAAAGGCATCTTTCTTTTATTGAATCGAAAGCCAGATAGAGAAGATAGACAATGCCAACGATCTTGATGATCCAGAAAAGCTCTTCCGATTGACGAACGAGCACTGCGAGACCAAACACGGCCATGGCAATGTGAAACAAGATACCAGAGCAGAGCCCAAACGCCGTGGCAAGTCCTTGCTTCGGGCCGTATGTAGCGCTTTGGGCAAGCACGTAAAGGTTGTCAGGGCCCGGGGCGATTGTAAGAGCAAGAGCCGCGGCTAGGAATGAAGCGATGAGCCAACCGTCCATCTAAGAATGGGCGTCCTTTTTTTGTTGGAGCGATTTGTAGTATTGGCCTTTCTCTACATATTCCCGGCGAATGCGCTCCATGTCTTCCACATCTTCCTGTGTTAAGTCACGCACAACTCTGGCTGGTCGACCGAACGCCATCGTGTTTGGAGGGATAACTTTTCCAGGGGGTACAAGACTGCCTGCACCAATAAAGGCGCCCTCGCCCACTTCGGCACCATCAAGCACGATAGAGCCCATTCCAATGAGTGCTTTTTTCCGAACGACGGCGCTGTGGAGGATGCACTGATGCCCTACGGTGACATCATCCTCAATAATTAGCGGTTTTTTTGGGCTTTGATGAAGCATCGATTGATCCTGAATGTTCACCCGGGAACCAATGCGCGTTGGAGCCACATCGCCGCGAATCACCGTGTGAAACCAAACACTCGAATTTTCTTCGATGGTCACATCGCCGGTTATGATCGCCCCGTCTGCAACAAAGACGGTAGTATGGAGAGCTGGAGACTGCTGATGGTAAGGGTACATGGTCATCATTATCACATCCTTTTCTTTTTAAGCCGAAAAACGCTATACTTATTTTAGCGTAAGTGCAAAGATGCAAACAAGAAGATTGCTGTGTAAAGGAGGAGAGGCCTGTGCGCTATTTGGATGTGGAGGAGCCCCGGGGAATCGTGGTCATCGTGCATGGGGCAGGGGAACATAGCGGGCGGTATGACTGGCTCGCAGGAAAGTGGAACGATCATGGATTTGATTGTTTGCTTGATGACCTACCCGGACAAGGAAAGTCTCGAGGCCGAAGGGGACATATCGATGCCTTTGGGCAGTACATTGATGCTGTGGATGGATGGTTAAAGTTCGCTAGAGAAAAGCAGCTGCCGATCATTCTTTTTGGCCACAGTATGGGAGGGCTTATTTCGATTCGAACACTGATGGAACGTGATAACTCTTTCGTTCAGGCACTTGTTCTCTCTTCTCCTTGTCTTGATTTAACCCACGATGTTTCCGTCGCAAAAAAGGCAGCAGCAAAAGTGTTGCAGCATGTGATGCCAACGTTTAGTGTCAACTCTGGAATTAAGTCAGAGCTGGCTACTCGTGATGAGCTTGTACGAGAAGCGTATGTGAAAGATCATCTACGCGTTACGAAAGTTTCCGCGCGCTGGTATCAAGAGCTGGAGAAAGCGATGCGCCTTACAAGACGCTACCCTGAAAAATTTCCGAACATCCCTGTGCTCACCCTCCAAGCAGGAGAAGATTACCTTGTTGACAAGGAAGCGACACGTGCATGGTTTAATCATCTGTTGATCACGCACAAAATGTACAAGGAATGGGGCGGCATGTATCATGAACTATTTAATGAGCCAGAAAAAGAAGACGTCTTTCGCCATACAATTGGCTTTATTAACCAGCTGTTTCCTTGATAAGAATGTTCAGGAAGCTAAGAGGCAGCGCTCCTTTTAATTGAGAGCCGAGATCGTTATTTTCTGTGGATGTTTGGCTCCGTCTTGAATGTGGAACTTATTAGAACGATAGAGGAGGAAGTTTTTTTGCCAGCACCAACAAAACCTGTACCGCTTATGTATACGATCTACCGTGACGTCATTCCCACGGTCAATGTCCATTACAATCAATGGATCGAGCGGGCAAAAACCATTCCGAACGAAGAGTTACGCTCACAGGCTCTTGACGCCCTTGCTCGTAAAAAATTTCACTGTGAAGGCGGTGGGGTTTACGGAATCATTGCCGGGGATCGCTTTGAGGAGCTGATTCAGTTCATCATTGCCTACCAGCTGATTTGTGATTATCTTGACAATCTCTGTGACCAAAGCGACTCACTCAATCCAAACGACTTCAGAGCTTTGCATCGTGCGCTTCTTATCGCGCTTCAACCGGATGCCCCTCATGAAGATTATTATGCTTACCGCGATGAAAAGGAAGACGGCGGCTATTTGCGTGCTCTCGTGGAGACATGCCAGGGTCGATTGAGGACGTTTCCTTCCTTTGCTGTACTACAGCCCCATATGCTGAAAATGAGCGGGCTTTACGCGGATCTTCAAGTATACAAACATGTGAAAAAGGAAGATCGGCAGCCAATGCTGGAAGCGTTCTTTGCTGAGCACAAACACGAGATGCCAGAGGGAATGACGTGGTTTGAATTTTCGGCCTGTGTGGCTTCTACTCTCGCCATTTACACGATGGCGACGTACGCGACAAAAGAAGGCGTGACGGAAGGGTTAGCGAAGACGATCTGCGATGGCTACTTCCCCTACGTTCAAGGGATGCATATCCTCCTAGATTACTTTATCGATCAAAAAGAAGACCTTGAAGACGATGAGATGAACTTTCTTTTTTATTACGACAGCAAAGAACAGATGGAAGAACGCTTTCGCTATTTTGTCGCCCAGTCAGAGGGAACGATCTCCAAGTTGCCAGACCCTAAGTTTCACCGGATGCTCATTCGTGGCGTGATCGCGATTTACCTTGCGGACGAAAAAGTACAAAAGGACCCTGAAATGAAAGCACAGTCAAAGGAGATTTTTAAAACAGGCGGCCTGCATACGCTATTTTTCTTTGTGTTGAACAGCCGCGTGTTTAGAAAGAAATCAAAGGGAGAGTCATGACTTGAGGAAGGCTCTTTTGCGGTCAAAATAAAGGACTCCTCGCGCCTACAATGGAAGGAGCGAGGAGTCTTTTTACTGCTTATCGCTTGCTAGTTACTTAGACCGAAACTGATCGCGCGCAAGCAAATCCAGTTTGCCGGTTTCGGGACTAATCACAAGCCCGTGCACGGGAACATCCGCTGGAAGCAGGGGGTGAGTTGTGATGACGTCAACGCTGCTACGAACGCTATCTTCAACGCGATCAAAACCGGAGAGAAACGTTTCCACGTCGACGCCTGACATTTGCTCTATGTCAACGCCTCGTTCTTTCGCCTTGTCCAACACAGGGTGGTGCGTGAGTCCAGTCATGCCACAGTCGTAATGACCGATCACGTAAACCTCCTCGGCGCCAAGCTCATAGATCGCGACCAGAATGCTACGCATGACACTGTCGTAAGGGTGAGAGACGATAGCGCCTGCGTTGCGGATAATTTTTGCATCGCCGTTTTTCAAATCCATGGAGGAATGAAGTAGCTCGACAAGGCGAGTATCCATGCATGTTACGATCGCCATTTTCTTATGCGGAAGCTTGTCCGTCGCGTAACGCTCGTAATCTTTGTTTTCTACAAACCGTTCATTAAACGTAAGAATCTCATCCAATTTTGCCATTTTTATCAACCTTTCTGATCTAGCTACGGCGAGTAGAAGCGTCTCCAAAATCCTCGCTTCTGGGCGACCCGTCTTCGCTTTTCTTTATCGTGTTTCAATTGCCAAGATAATAGGTGGATCGTTTTTTTGATTCATAAAACTGTATTGTAGCACATGATAGTCTTGCTGTGGCAAAGATGTAGCAAAGCGGAGAAGCTCGTCTTTTTCCATTGTGCCTTCTGGATGCCCATGGTAGATGACAAGAACAACGATCCCACCTGGCTGCATGTACGCAAGCAGGCCATTGATCGCTTCAATCGTCGTATGTGGTTGTGTGACAATGGATTTATCTCCCCTGGGTAAATAACCAAGGTTAAAAATCACTCCGCTCAGTCGGTGGCTCGTTCTAATCGCCTCCACTTCGCGGACACGCTCATGTCCGAAGGGATGAAGCTGCACCTGTTTATCGACACCTGCTTCAACCACGCGTTGTTTGGTTCGCTTGATCGCCTCCTGTTGAATGTCAAAGCTACAGACAAGCCCCTCTTCGCCCACAAGCTCTGCCAAAAAAACAGTGTCATGCCCATTGCCTGCGGTTCCGTCTATAACGGTATCGCCTTTTTGGACGGCTTGCTCTAATAAAGAACGTGCAAACGGGAGAATGCCTAGCAACTTCATAATTTAGCAGTGCCCCACATTGGATTTTCTGGGTCGGACACTGCAATGTTCCTCATTTTGGAACGCTTCTCTTTAACTGGCTCGTTCACATGTATCACCTACACTTTGTAATAAAAACAGTTTATCATAAAGTGTTGAAATTAAATAATAGAGACTTTGCCTTTGGTTGCCTTTTGGGAGGAAATCTCCTACACTTGTTGAGGTATGTTAAAGTAGCGACCTTAATTAGAGTGGCTCCGGTGCTGCGCGTGATGTCGGGGTGATGAGTGAAGGAGGGTGCTTATGCCTCGGGTGTTATGGCTTTTAATTATTGCGACGACAATCAATATTACGGGGGCATCATTCCTATGGCCCTTGAATGCGATTATCATGAATCAGGAACTTGGAGAATCTCTGACGGCAGCTGGATTTGTGCTTATGCTAAATGCAGGGGCCGGTGTGATTGGTAGCTTGGTAGGCGGTAGGCTCTTTGACGGCTTTGGTGCCTACCGAACCATTGTCTTCGGAGCGAGCTTATCCGCGCTCTCCTCTATTCTTCTCGCAATGTTTTTTCAAACGTATCAGCTTTATGCGCTGTTTCTGATGGGCATGGGCTTCGGGTCCGGGATGATGGCCCCGTCGGTGTACGCCCTTGCTGGAAGTGTTTGGCCGGATGGGGGAAGGAAACCGTTCAATGCCATTTATGTTGCGCAAAACATCGGCGTCTCCCTCGGAACTGCGCTCATTGGCGTCGTGACAGCCGTACGGCTTACCGATGTGTTTATTGCCAATGCGGGTGTACATATCGGCTTGCTTCTTTTTATTGTGGTTTCCTTTCGCGGGATGCGCGGATCGAATGGACGAACGGCGGAAGTTGGGATCGGCGGGGTGCGGATCCCGCTCCGCCAGCATTACCGAATGCAAGCGCTTCTCCTCGTCAGCATTGTCTTTTTAATTTCCTGGATTGGCTACACGCAGTGGCAAGCGAATGTCTCGGTGTATAGTCAATCGCTCGGGATCTCTCTTCAGCAGTACAGCCTTTTATGGACCATGAACGGATTAATGATTGTTTTTGCCCAGCCAGCCATCTATTGGGTAATCAAGAAATGGTCACTGACGTTAAAAGGGCAGATGACGGTGGGGGTTATTATTTTTGCACTTTCTTTCGGGGTGCTCATGCAGGCAGAAGTCTTTGCCATGTTCTTCGCTGCCATGTTGATCTTGACCGTCGGTGAAATGTTTGTTTGGCCAGCTGTACCGACCATCGCAAGCTCGCTTGCCCCCTCTGGAAAGGAAGGTGCTTATCAGGGGATTGTCAACAGTGTGGCTACTGGAGGCAGAATGGTCGGCCCGCTGCTTGGGGGATTTCTCGTTGATACATTTTCTATGCAGATACTTCTCACGGTCGTCATTGGAATGCTCGTGCTCTCCTTGCCAATTGTGCGGCTGTACGATCGGCCGCTTGCCAAAATACAGGAGGAGAACAAAGCCAAACAAGCATGATATAACCTAAAAGTGCAGGCGGGGTGCTCAGAAGCGAGAATTTTGGAGACCTGACAAAAAGAAATCCTGACCTTGGATTCCGTTGTCAGGGCGAAAAATCTCGAAGCTTCTCCCCGCCGGAGCTAGACAATACCGAAAAGTGCAGGCGGGGTGCTCAGAAGTGAGAATTTTGGAGACCTGACAAAAAGAAATCCTGACCTTGGATTCCGTTGTCAGGGCGAAAAATCTCGAAGCTTCTCCCCGCCGGAACTAGACAATAAAGGCTGTTGGAGCTTTCGCCAACAGCCTTTGCTTTATCGGTGGTCGGTGATATGTTGTTTGATGGCTTCAGTTACTTCTTTTGTTGAGGCTTTTCCACCAAGGTCACCGGTGACAATGCTTTCTTTAATTACAAACTCGATTGCGCTTAGGATGCGAGCGGCTGCCGTGGTTTCGCCCAGATGATCAAGCATCAACTTGGCTGTCCAAATCTGTCCGATCGGATTGGCGATACCCTTTCCGGCGATATCGGGTGCTGATCCGTGAACCGGCTCAAACATGGAAGGGTAGCGACCATCGATATTGATATTAGCTGCGGGTGCAATTCCGATGCTGCCCATCAGTGCGGCACCGACATCGGTTAAAATGTCGCCGAAGAGGTTGCTTGCGACAAGGACATCAAAGGATTCGGGTCTAGTGATAAAGGAAGCAGCAAGAGCGTCTATGTGCTGGCTATCGGTGGAAATGCTTGGATACTGGTCGCTCATCTCCTGAAAGACTTCATCCCAGAACGGCATCGAATAGACCATTCCATTTGACTTGGTGGCGCTCATCAGGTGAGAGCGCCTCTCGCTCGCGAGGGAAAAAGCGTAGCGCATAGCTGCCTTTGTTGCCCGCTTGGAGAAGAGATTGTTTTGAATCGCAATTTCATCCTCGCCATCGTACATGCGTCCGCCGACTTCGCTGTATTCGCCCTCGCTGTTTTCGCGCACGACGACAAAATCAAAATCCTTTGGTGCAATGAGGGGCGAGTGGAGCCCTTCAAAATAGCGGGCCGGGCGCATATTAATTTGCTGATGAAAGCCGCGACGAATCTTAATGAGCAGCCCCCAAAGTGAGATATGATCGGGGACGCGGGCCGGATCACCGACAGCTCCTAAGAAAATCGCATCGTAATGTTTGAGCTGGCGAAGCCCGTCTTCAGGCATCATGCTGTTGTGTTCGAGATAGTAATCACATCCCCACGGAAATGTATCGATTTCAATCTTGAAATCATCCCCAAGTGTTGCGATAACGTCTAAGGCGGCAGGGACGACTTCTTTGCCAATTCCGTCCCCAGGAATGGATGCGATTGTGTACGTTTTCATTTTGAATCCTCCAGTTTTTTCTTTTAACAGTATCATAAGAACTTGTCTTAGAATAGACTTTTGTAAGAAAGCGGGGTATACGCTGGCTTGACTTTGGGTGATACTTTTCATACAATGCTAGCATACAACGGTGATATGCGATGACGAAAACGAGGAATAGTAGCGACAGTTTGGAAAGAAGAGAACTGACGGTTGGTGCAAGTCAGTCTGATAGCTGCAGTGAACTCACCTCCGAGTCTTAAGAGTGAACCATTCTAGTAGCTCTTGACGGTACACACCGTTATGTGGAAGCGAACAGGCAATTCGTCTGTTAATGTGGGTGGTACCGCGGGAATATGGCAAACTCTCGTCCCTTTTGTGGGGGAGGGTTTTTTTGCGTGGATTTAGACCGCTTATACAATTTAAAACATGGAGGGGCAGCGATGTCATTTTCACACCAAACGATTGAACAAAAGTGGCAGGCGTTTTGGGAAGAAAACAAAACGTTTAAAACCAAAGACGAACAGAAAAAAGCAAAGTATTATGTACTGGATATGTTTCCGTATCCGTCCGGTGCGGGGCTCCACGTCGGCCATCCGGAAGGCTATACAGCGACCGATATCATCGCCCGCATGAAGCGGATGCAAGGCTACAATGTGCTTCACCCAATGGGGTGGGATGCTTTTGGCTTACCGGCCGAACAGTACGCACTTGATACCGGAAACACACCAGCAGCGTTTACAAAGAAGAACATCGATACCTTTAAACGACAAATTAAAGAACTTGGCTTTTCCTATGATTGGGACCGTGAAATTAGTACAACTGATCCACACTACTACAAATGGACGCAGTGGATTTTCATTAAGCTTTACGAAAAAGGACTCGCCTACATTGACGAGGTCGCGGTAAACTGGTGTCCGGCGCTTGGAACCGTGCTTGCCAATGAGGAAGTGGTTGACGGTGTCAGCGAACGCGGGGGCCATCCCGTCGAGCGCCGTCCGATGAAACAGTGGGTCTTAAAAATTACCGAATACGCTGATCGCTTGCTCGAAGATTTAGACGACCTTGATTGGAACGAAAGCTTAAAGGACATGCAGCGCAACTGGATTGGCAAATCTGAAGGCGCTGAAGTGACGTTTACTATCGGCCAGAGCTCTATTGATGTGTTTACCACGCGGCCGGATACGTTGTTCGGGGCGACCTATATGGTGCTTGCGCCTGAGCATGCGCTCGTCCATGAAATCACAACTGATGAGCAAAGGAATGAGGTGGAAGCATATAAAAAGCAAGTCGCAACGAAAAGTGACCTGGACCGCACGGATTTGGCAAAAGAAAAGAGCGGTGTATTTACAGGAGCCTATGCGGTGAATCCGGTGAATGGCGAAAAAATTCCGGTCTGGATCGCTGACTATGTGCTAGCAAGCTATGGAACCGGCGCGGTGATGGCTGTTCCCGCGCACGATGAGCGAGACTATGAGTTTGCGAAAAAGTTTGATTTGCCAATTCGTGAAGTTGTCACCGGAGGCAACATCGCAAAAGAAGCGTATATCGGGGACGGTGAACACGTCAACTCTACCTTTTTAAACGGTCTAAACAAAGAAGAAGCGATCACCAAGGTCATCGACTGGCTGGTCGAACACGGCTATGGGCGTAAGAAGATTACGTATCGCCTGCGTGACTGGCTTTTTAGTCGCCAACGTTATTGGGGCGAGCCCATTCCAATGATCCACTGGGAGGACGGGACGATGTCGCCCGTGGACGAAAGTGAACTTCCGGTCATGCTTCCGGAGCTTGATGAATTTAAACCGTCTGGGACCGGAGAGTCTCCGCTGGCCAATGCGAGCGAATGGCTAGAAGTCACTGACCCGAAAACGGGCATGAAAGGACGTCGAGAAACGAACACAATGCCGCAGTGGGCCGGAAGTTGCTGGTACTACTTGCGATTTATCGACCCAGACAATGACGAAGTGCTTGCTGATCCAGAAAAGCTGCGCCGCTGGCTGCCGGTGGATACGTACATTGGAGGAGCCGAGCACGCGGTACTTCACTTACTCTACGCCCGTTTCTGGCATAAAGTGCTTTATGATCTCGATGTTGTTCCCACGAAAGAACCATTCCAGAAGCTTTTCAACCAGGGAATGATTCTCGGCGCCAACAACGAGAAAATGAGCAAATCCAAAGGCAACGTTGTCAACCCGGACGACATCATCGCAAGCCACGGAGCCGACACGCTTCGCCTCTACGAAATGTTCATGGGACCGCTTGATGCCTCTGTTGCTTGGTCCACCAACGGCCTTGATGGTGCGCGCCGCTTTTTAGAGCGTGTCTGGCGCTTGATTGTGGATGAAGAAACCGGCAAGCTTCAAGAAAAAATTGGCTCCGTCGCCGGTGACGAAGGGTTCACTCGTACCTACCATCAAACGGTGAAAAAGGTTACCGAGGATTTTGCCGAGCTTCGTTTCAATACAGGCATCTCCCAGCTGATGGTTTTGGTCAACGAAGGCAACAAGCAAGAGACCTTGCCTGTTGAGTTGATAGAAGGATTCGTCAAATTGCTTTCACCAGTTGCTCCGCATATTGCTGAAGAGCTATGGGAAAAGCTCGGTTACAGTGAAACCATTACGTACGCCGAGTGGCCAACGTTCGACGAGAACCTACTTGTTGAAAATGAAGTCGAAGTGGTTGTCCAGATCAACGGCAAAGTCAAAGCCAAGCTTGTCGTTGCTAAAGATGCTACGCGAGAAGAAATGGAAGAAGCTGCAAGAGCTGATGCGAAGGTACAGGCGGCTCTTGCAGAAAAAACGGTGCGCAAAGTGGTTGCTGTACCAGGGAAGTTAGTGAATATTGTTGTTGGGTAAGGAGGAACTGTCCGCACGTGGGTGCGGGCAGTTTTTTAATACAAAAAAAGGAAAGAAAGGTTTTCAAGCAAAAAGCAGAGGCCACAAGAGGGAGTCAAAAACTCATGAGAAGGACGGAAAGAATCTACACCCCCTCCAAGAGCCACCGTCTATTAGGCTCTACCTATTCTCCACTCCTTCCCTCGCCCTCAACGCCGCGGAACTTCCCGCCGTGTATCCCGTCGAAAAGGCGCATGTGATATTATACCCGCCCGTATAGCCGTGGATATCAAGCACTTCCCCACAGAAATAAAGGCCGTTCATCTTGCGGGAATGCATCGATTTCGGCTCGATTTCCTTAACGGAGACACCGCCTCCAGTAACGAACGCCTTCTCGATCGAGAGGGTGCCGTTCGCATGGAAGCTAAAACGGGTGAAGGCATCTGCAAGCCGGCGGAGGGTGTCATGAGAAACGTTGGCGCAGACCTCTTCAGCGTTTATCCGCAAATGCTCATACAAATAGCTAAGCAGTCTCTCTGGGACAACGCCTTTCAACACCGTTTTCAGCGCTTTTTTTGGCTCGGCTTTAACCCGGGCATGGAGCTGTTGAAAAAGGTCTTCGCCCGATTGTCCGGGAAATAAGTTGATCTGCATTTCGACTGCTTCTGTTTTAGACGTTTTCAGCGCTTTTACCACGTACTGGCTACAGCGCAGGGCGGCTGGCCCGGAGACGCCGAAGTGGGTGAAGATCATGTCGCCTTCGTGTGTTTTCATCGCTTTCCCTTTTGGGTTGATGACGCTAAGTGCAATTGAACGAAGCGACAGGCCTTGCAAGGATTGATCGCGAATAAATGAATCACCGGATGTTATGGGAACTTCCGTAGGGTAGAGCTCTGTGATTGTGTGCCCAGCTTTCTTCGCCCACGGGTAGCCGTCTCCAGTGCTTCCAGTATGGGGGACGGACTTTCCTCCAGTTGCGACAATCAATGTTCTTGTTGAAAGAATCTCTCCGTTCTCGAGCTCCACTGCAGAAACGGTTTCATCCCTAAAATGAACCGTCTTAACGCCCGTATTGGTCCGAATCGTTACATGTAAAGAGCGAATGCGCTTGAGCAGTGTTTCCACAACCGTTTGTGCCTTGTCTGTGACTGGAAACATTCTGCCATGGTCTTCTTCCTTTAGCTGAATGCCTAAGTCTTCAAAGAAAGTAATGATGTTCTCATTATCAAATACAGAGAACGGGCTATGCATAAAACGCCCGTTACCGGGGATATGCTCAATCAATTGCTTTCGCTCCATGCGGTTGGTTACATTGCAGCGGCCGCCTCCAGATATAGCAAGCTTCCGGCCAAGTTTGTTCCCCTTATCTAGCAAAAGCACGTTGGCTCCATGTTCAGCGGCGGCTGCGGATGCCATTAAACCTGAAGGGCCTCCACCTATCACTATGCAATCATACATCTTTGAAAAATCTCCTTCGTGTTCAAATGCTGTTTCCTTCATTTTAGCATCAGGAAGAAGGGAAAACCATGGTGCTCAATTGACAGACTTCTCTTCTATACCTTACTCTTAAAACATCCATTCAGTTTTGATACGAGAGGGGATTATATCATATCATGAGCGTTACGCATGAAACGAAATTAGAATCGATGTTTTGGAAGATCGTTGAATGGAGACGTCATTTACACACGTACCCGGAACTTTCCTTTCATGAGGTGGAGACTCCAGCCTTTATTGCACAGAAACTAGAAGAGTTGGGTCTTGAAGTGAAGAAAGGCGTTGGGGGACGTGGAGTCGTCGCTTACCTGCGGGGAGAGAACGCTGGCCCGACGATCGCCTTGCGGGCAGACTTCGACGCTTTGCCCATTGAAGAAGAAAATAACATAGACTTTAAATCCAAAAATCCTGGCGTCATGCACGCCTGCGGCCATGACGGTCATGCGGCCGCACTCCTTGGGGTAGCTACGGTTCTTGCTGAGACTAAAGAAACGTTAAATGGCACGATTGTCTTTCTCTTTCAGCACGCCGAGGAAAAACCTCCAGGTGGGGCGAGAGAGATGATTGCAGATGGCTGTCTTGAGGGTGTGGATTATGTGTTTGGTGCTCACGTCGCCTCCGACATTCCCCTTGGTCAAGTAAGTGTGACAAGCGGATCAATCATGGCAGCGGTTGATGCGTTCACCATTCAGATTCAAGGGAAGGGAGGTCATGGGGCCAGGCCGCATAACACGATTGATTCGATCGTTGCCGGCAGCCAACTGGTTTCAAATTTACAGCAAATTGTTTCCAGGCGAGTGAACCCAGTGGATACGGCAGTGGTGACGGTGGGTGTGTTTCAAGCTGGCACGGCCTTTAATGTGATTGCCGATACCGCAACCATTGAAGGAACCGTGCGCACATTTAACAAACAAACGCGGACAGATATTGAGGAAGAAATTCGCTCCATTGTTCGAGGTGTTGAACAGTCAACCCACGCGACTTGTAGCGTAGATTATTTGAACGGCTACCCGCCACTTGTTAATTATGAGCATGAAACGGACGTGCTACGAGAGGTTGCAGAGAAGACGCTTGGCCATGATGCGGTCATTTCAATGCCTGCTTCCCTTGGGGGAGAGGATTTCGCCTTCTACTTGGAAGAACGCCCAGGAAACTTCTTTCATGTCGGCGGGCGCACGGACGATGAAAACACGCAGTACCCGCACCATCATCCTCGCTTTAATTTTGATGAGCAAGCTCTCCTAAATATCGGCAAGCTGTTTTTAGCGATTGTAGATAAATACCTATAACAACCAAATACTCCGGTGGCGCATCTTCCGCTGGAGTTTCCATAAGCGGTAGCCTCGGACGGTGCCAAGGCGGAAAGAGAAAATCAGAAAAAAAGGAAGGGAGCCATCCAAAATGCTTCAAAAACAAACAATTCAAACGAGTCAGCGAGACGAGATGCTCGATGTGACAAGTGACATACAAGCTTTCGTTAAGGAAACGCTAATTCAAAATGGCTTGGTGCTCATTTACTCACCGCATACAACCGCTGGTATTACGATTAACGAAAATGCAGACCCGGATGTGAAGCATGACATGCTCATGCGACTAGATGAAGTCTACCCATGGGAACATAGCAACTATCGACATATGGAAGGGAATTCGGCCTCTCACCTAAAAACATCGACCGTCGGCCCCTCACAGCACGTGATCATTGAAGACGGGCACCTCGTGCTAGGTACATGGCAAGGCATTTACTTCTGTGAATTCGATGGACCGAGACAGAGGACATATTACCTAAAAGTGGTGGAAGGATGAAGATTTTGATAGCAGAGGGGAAAAGGAGGATGGGACGAGCGTACATATGGAAATTAATCGACTATGGTCCTGAGAACAGGTATCATAGAATCAATGGAGATCTTAGAATCATTGATACGAACTGCTGGAGAAAAGTCACGCAAGACGGATAGGATGAAAAAAATCATCAGCCAAAGGAAACATTGAAGGCGTACACAGAGAGATGGCTGTTACATGCATAGGAGGGAAACCAATGGCTGTTATCAAAAAACAACCGTTTATTCCTGTTATTTTGGGAGGCAACTTAGGCGCTTATAGCCTGGCTCGCGCGTTTCATGAGGCCTACGGGGTCAAGTCATTAACAATTAGCACTGCCCTGACAGGACCAATCCGAGACTCGGTCATTATTGAGTCTGTAGTAGAAGGGAAGATGGGCCAAGCTCATCAGTTACTCGCAGTCCTCGATAGAGTAAACGAGCGTTTTTCAGAAGTACCGAAGCTGTTAATAGGCAGTGATGACTGGCATGTGAAGATGATTGTGGACATTAAGGGCCAGCTCAATCCAGGCTGGACGGTCCCTTATATTTCAAGTGATCTCTTTCACAAAGTGACGAACAAAACACGGTTCTACCAATGGTGTGAAGAACTTGGAATTTCTTATCCAAAAACTTGGATTTTAAAAAACTCAATAACAACTAACGTCTTGGACTCGCTAAAATTTCCAGTTGTTTTAAAACCAGCGAATAGCGTTTCCTATCAGGCCGTATCATTTCCAGGCAAGAATAAAGTTTTTATAGCGGAAACGACGGAGGAGTTGGAGAGGGTTTTTGACCGAATTCGCGGCGCTGGTTATAGCGATGATCTCATTTTACAAGAGTTCATTCCGGGGGATGATTCGGCGATGCACGTTCTAACCCTTTATACGAGTAGGGGCGGGGAGACGAAGCTTGCTTCCTTTGGGCAAACCTTGCTTGAAGATCACACCCCAGGGGCAATTGGCAACCCGTTAGCAATTCGAACCACCTACAAAGAGGAAGTGGTGGAACAGGCGAAGCGTTTCATTGATCATGTCGGTTATGTCGGTTTTTCTAACTTTGACATCAAGTATGACCACCGGGATGAGTCCTATAACTTTTTTGAGCTTAATGCCCGTCTCGGTCGCAGCAATTATTATGTCACTGCACAAGGCGAGAACATCGCTCCCTATTATGTGAAAGACTTTCTTGAAGGCCAGCCGCTAGAAGAGACGTTTCCAAAAAATGAAACGTTGTTCACGGTTTTACCAAGGCGCTTGCTTTTGAACCACATTCGCGATAATGACTTACAACAAAAGGTAAAGGGTCTTTATGCGAAAGGCGCAGTGTATCATCCTTTAAAGTATTTTCCGACAGAGACGAAGGTGAGGCGACGTTTCTATGAAAAGGCTGCCACCGTCAATTACTACCGGAAGTTTAAGAGATATCCTCCGTTCACGCGCAGCTAAACAGGAGGCGACCTGATAAATGAATGAAACCGCGGTTTTAGCGGCGGAAAGGTGAGGAGGTATCGTAACAGATGGATGATTTCGTGGGAGTTATTGGTGGACTAGGAGCTAAAGCGACAGCCATCTATTTTTCTCAAATCGTGGAGAGGACAGCAGCAGCAACCGATCAAGAACATATCAATCTGATGCTCTTAAATCATGCCACGATCCCGGATCGGACGGCTTTTATTATGGATGAAACAAAGCCAAGCCCACTCCCTGAGTTAATTCAGAACGTTCATTTGTTGACGAAGGCGGGCTGCTCCTTTATTTCTATTCCCTGTAACACCGCGCATCACTTTTACAGGGAACTTCAAGAACACACAACCGTTCCGATTATCAATATGGTGGAGGAAACGGTGCGTTCTATTTCCAGGCGCTACCCTGGGATGAAACGAGTGGGTGTGCTCGCAACGGAGGGGACCATTCACTGCGGGATCTATCAATATGAGTTAGAAAAAGCAGGGTTTGAAGTGGTGCCGGTGACAGAGATTGTTCAGGCTGGTGTCACGCAGCTAATTTATGAACAAGTGAAGCAAGGAAAGATAGCGGAGGTTGGCCACTATTATGAGCTCCTTAAGCAAATGACTGAGCTAGGATGTGAGACGGTGATTCTTGGCTGCACAGAATTATCGGTGATTCATGAACAGGTAGAAACGGACGAGCTGCAAGTGGTTGACGCTCAGCTTGTCCTTGTTGACAGGACGATTGAAATGGCAGGGAAGTCAGTGAAGCCTGCCTACGTTGATAGGCTGACAAACACGATCGTCTAAAGAGTAAGAGAGAAGCGAGAGAGCCCCTGTGGTTATCGCTTCTTTTTTAATTGTATAATCCGTCTGTAGGTCCTGTAGGTATTCTCTGTTCAATTATGCTAAAATGCTTGAGAGACTTTTTTTAGTTAGCTAGCAAGAGTGCTGGGAGGAAGACAGGGTGGATTCAAAGCTCATGCAAGGGGCGAAAGCCTTAACGATTGCAACATTGCTATCAAAAATACTTGGTTTTATATATGTTGTCCCGTTTACCGCATTGGTGGGCCAGGCAGGGAACGGGCTATATCAGGTTGGTTATGTGCCCTATACGATATTCATTAGCTTAGCCACGCTCGGTGTGCCTATTGCGATGTCAAAATTCGTCTCAAAGTACCACGCGGTCGGCGACTATAAAACCGCTCACCGACTTTTTCAGTCTAGTTTCTTTTTTATGATGATCACCGGGATTATTGCTTTTTTACTGCTTTTTTCGATTGCTCCGCTGATTGCGCCTCTCATTTTTGAAGAGAACGAGCACGCGATGTTTACAGTGGACGATGCGACCTTTGTGATTCGTATGGTAAGCATTGCCCTTATTGTTGTACCGGTTATGGGTATCATTCGCGGCTATTTTCAAGGCTTTCATTCCATGGTCCCAACGGCCGTCTCTCAAGTCATTGAGCAAATTGTACGGATCGCCTTTATTTTACTGGCCGTTTATTTGATTCTCAATGTAGCAGGAGGAAATCTTACGCTCGCGATCGGTTTCGCGACGATTGGTGCCTTTGTTGGGGGAATTGGCGGCTTAGCCGTGCTTGGCTGGTATTACTTCAAACAGCGGCCCTCCATCTTGGCAAAGGTCGAGTCGAGTGAAGTGCATCATAAGCCCTCCTTGCCGAAAATGTATAAGGAACTGATTTCTTATGCCTTGCCACTTTCGTTTGTCGGGCTTTCCATTCCACTTTTTCAAATGATCGATGTATCAACGATCGATCGGGCGCTTACCCAAATTGGAATGGGCGACCAGTCAGAAGATTATTTAGGGATATTGACCTCGACCGTTCACAAGATTGTCTTGATTCCAATGGCGCTGGCGACGGCGCTATCGATTACACTCGTTCCGACGATTACAAAAGCGTATACGGCAGGAAACATGAAGCTTCTCCAAGGCTATATTACGCAAACGTATCAAGTCATTCTTTTTATTGGCATCCCGTCGTCTGTCGGGCTTTCAGTGCTTTCGGAGCCGATTTTTGCTGCGCTCTACGGCTTTGAAAACTTACCGCTTGGCGCACAGACGCTCGCTTACTACGGCCCGGTGACGTTGTTTTTCTCACTCTATGCGGTAACAGGTTCGATTCTTCAGGGAATGAGTCGGCAGAAGTATGCGATCGCCTCACTTCTCGTTGGGCTTGCAATTAAATTAGCGCTCAATCATGTATTTATGGTCACATTCGGGCCACCAGGGGCGATCTGGGCCACCTACCTCGGTTTTGGTGTTGGGATTGCCATGAATGTATGGGCAATTGGGAAGTTCGCTCAGTTTAACTACAGTCTTGTATTTAGGCGAATGCTGCTGATTGTGATGATTACTACGGTTATGGGACTGGCTGTGTGGGTCACGGGCGAAGGCTTGGAGGTAGTGGTTGGATCGCTTACCAGACCGACGAGCTTCTTTATCACACTTGTAGGTGTTCTAGTCGGAGGGGTTGTTTTCTTTTATTTAACGATCCGTTCACATCTCGCTGGGAAAGTGTTAGGTGAAAAGTTTAAGCTTTAGTGGTCGTACCTTGTTGCTTTCAACAGGAAGGTGGGAAACTAGATAATTTTCGACAATTGTTCTGGCTAAAACCCTCTTTTGCTTGCTATGAAGCTTTGATATAATGAATCAAGTTATACGCTCACATATTATTCGGGGGCTCATGCGGTGTACCCGCTGGAGGGCAAAAATGAGGTATTCCTTACGAAGGGACAACGATTGGATTCTCATAGGAACAACGTTTGCGCTTGCGTTATTTGGCCTCTTAATGGTTTTTAGCGCAAGCTATGTGGAAGGGTACACGACTCAGGATGGGAATCTGTACTACTTCATCATCAGACAAGTCGTCTGGTTCTTGCTTGCAACTGGTGTATTTATTGTTGTGATGCATTTTCCATTTCGTTTTTATAGAAAGCTAACCCCATTCATTATTTTAGGATCGGTTGTTTTACTAGCTCTTGTCTTACTGGTTGGTACGGATGTGGCCGGGGCAACACGCTGGCTTCAGATTGGCCCGTTCAGAATGCAACCATCTGAATTTGTGAAGCTCGGGGTTGTCATTTATTTAGCGCAAGTCTACTCGAAAAAGCAAGCGTATATTGATAATTTCGTGAACGGCGTTATGCCTCCGCTTATTGTCGTCGGTGTTATCTTTGCTATGATTATGTTTCAACCCGACCTTGGAACAGGAACGGCGATTTTACTTTCAGCGATCTTGCTCGTCTTTTTTTCGGGAGCGCGTTGGCGTCATTTAATTGGACTCGGTGCGGTTGGGGGCGTGGTGTTTGGTTTGCTTGCCATACTGGAACCTTATCGGCTAAGCCGAATTGTCTCATTCTCTGATCCGTTTGCAGATATGAGCGGATCAGGCTGGCAGCTGATTAGCGGGTATATGGCCATGGCAAATGGCGGCTTAACTGGGACAGGCCTTGGGCAGAGCTTGCAGAAGCTCCGCCATCTTCCTGAAGGACATACGGACTTCATTCTTGTCATTATAGCCGAGGAGTTAGGTCTACTCGGCGTGCTTTTTGTTTTCGTCTCCTATGCGGTCATTCTTTTTCGAGGCGTGCGTATTGGAACGAAATGCAGAAGTCCATTCGGGAGCTTGCTTGCCTTCGGAATTGTGTTTCAGCTAGCAATTCAAGTGATTTTTAATATTGGGGCCGTCTCGGGAATGTTGCCGATCACGGGGATCACACTGCCACTTGTTTCAAACGGAGGTTCGTCTTTACTTATTACGCTAACGTCGATCGCGATACTGGCAAACATTGCGAGATACAACAAACGCTTTGAGCTTACACAAACAAAGGATGATTCACGATCCGCCTAGTTTTAGATGAAAAAAGCTCTTAGAGGAAGCGGTGGCTACACCCATGCTTCCTCTATTTTCTTGGTAGGACCTTCACAAGAGACGTTTATACCAAAACGTTTAGTAGAAGCATCTGTCCAAGAACGCTCGTGGAAAGGTAAGGTAGAACAGCAGTGCTTGCTGGTACTCGATCCAGGCATAAACAGAAGATAAATTTAACGTGAGCTCAGTGGCGAGAGCCCTTAGACAATGTCATGAAGGGAGTAAAAATGCCCATCGTGGAAGAGCTAGTTTTGTCGTATAATAAGGGGATAAGAGAGTGGGTGCTACACAATTGAAACCAAAAATAGATTACAATATATTGTTTTTGCTCTTCTTGTTCATGTGCATAAGCGTTTTTTATATTTACGAGGCGCAGCAGCTCGAGCAGTACGGAACGAATTTCGCGATACGTCAATTTATCTTTTATATTGGTGTTTTTCTACTCGTCATTGGTATTACATATATCGACTTAGATTATGTGAAGAAGTTACATTGGTTTACGTACGCGTTTGGCGTTCTGCTTCTTGTGGTCTTAGCACTGTTACCTGCGAGTGCGGAAGGCCCGGCGATTACTCGTAACGGAGCGACCCGGTGGTTGGCCATCCCTGTTATAGGAGCTTTCCAACCTGCGGAGATTACCCGTCTGCTTTTGCTAATTTCGCTCGCTGTCGTAGTATCGAAGCACCGAGAAGGTCCTTCAAAAATGCGAAGTGATCTTTGGCTTATCGGCAAGATGGCTCTTTTGGCCTTGCCAGTTGTGGTGCTCTTATCCGACCAACCGGATATGGGCTCAATCATGATGCTGGCTGCCATGATTGTGGCGGTGATGCTCGTTTCAAAAATCAGCTTGAAAGTGATCATTCCCATGATCGCATTGCCTGCTGCAGGCATTTTATCGTTTGTGTATATGTACCATAACCATTTGGAATTCGTGGAGCGCTATGTTTTCCGTTTTATGCAACCCTATCAGGAGAATCGCTTTCATGGTTGGCTCAATCCAACGGAATTTGCGCAGGAAGGGTACGGATTCCAAGCAGAGCTTGCCATTCGTGCAGTAGGATCAGGGAGATTGTCCGGAATCGAGGGCACCAACGATTTCTACATCCCGGAAGCCCATTCTGATTTTATTTTCACGATCATTGGGCATACGCACGGTTTTATCGGCGCCTGTGTTGTCATCAGTCTCTATTTCATTTTGCTCTATGCGATTGTGATGGTTGGTTTTAAGTCAACAAGCCAGTTTGATTTAACGGTCTGTGCTGGGATCGGCGGGTTATTCGCCTTTCAAGTCTTTCAAAATATTGGAATGAACGTTGGGCTATTACCAATCACTGGTTTCTCGTTGCCATTTATCAGCTATGGAGGAACCTCTTTAATAACATCTGCGCTTGCTGTTGGACTTGTTCTAAGCATCAAAGCCCATACAAAGACGTATATGTTTGCTAAAAATTATGAGGAGGGGTAATAGACGAATGAGGGTGGATAAGTTGCTGGCATCGACCAGTGAAGCCTCACGCAAAGACGTCAAGCAATGGCTAAAACAGGGATTCGTCACAGTGGATGGAGTAGTTGTTAAGGAAGGAAAAAGACATGTGGACCCAAGCGCTCAAGTGGTTGAACTAAGAGGGCAGCACATCAACTACCAGAAATTTGTTTACCTTATGCTGAACAAACCTAAAGGGGTTGTCTCTGCCACAGAGGACAATCTTCATCAAACTGTGATCGATCTTGTTAAAGATAATTGGGGACATAAACAGCTTTTCCCTGTCGGCCGGCTTGATAAAGACACAGAAGGGTTGCTACTTCTCACCAACGATGGGAGCTATTCACACCGGCTCATGGCACCGAAAAAACACGTACCCAAACGTTATGCTGCAGTAATTGAGGGGAGAGTGACAGACGAGGATGTCGCTCGTTTTAAAGAAGGAGTTGTTCTAGAAGATGGGTATGTCACAAAGCCCGGTCACCTTGAGATCGTCTCGCAAGGGGAGACATCCTTTGTCTATGTCATCATCTCAGAAGGGAAGTTTCACCAAGTAAAGCGGATGTTTGCCACTGTGGATAAACGAGTGGTGCAACTCAAGCGTGAATCAATTGGAGATCTTCAGCTAGACGCAGCGCTTGGCTCAGGAGAGTATCGCGAGCTTAGCGAAGAGGAGCGTGCGGCCTCGCTTAACGAGCAAACGTCTCCATGAGTCAAGGACTCATGGAGACGTTTGGTCTAGCTCCAGCGTGTAGAAGCTCAGAAATTCTAATGCAGGCCTTCCAACATTTTCGAACGCCTGCGCTTTTCGGATTTTTTGCTATTTAAGAGACACTCGTTTTTTTGGCTGTTGCCCTCCATTTGCCTCGGGCAGAGCTTGTGACAAGGTTGTTGTATTCCAGTACATGTAAATCCCTTTGTACCGTACGTTGCGTGATGCCGAACTCTTCAACTAATTCATTCGTCGTGACGGTTCCCTCCTGTTTAATATACAAGTAGATGGACTTAATTCGAGTCAGCATACGATCAGTTGAAGCTTTCAAAAAACCACTCCTTCTTCATCTTCGTCACTATACCTATACCCTATTCTACGCGTTTAGAACCTCCATAATGTACCGGTTCAAAAGCCATATCGTCTTAGGTGAGGTGGTGGCTGTATGGGAAGTTCGTGCATCCTCATGATCTACACATTAGCAATTGCAACCTTAGACACTTATAGTGTACACGAATCTGCTAAAAGAAGCAAAAAAGAAATTATGTGAAACAGTGAATAACTCTTAAAATAGAAGCAAAATCCGAACGATACTGATTACAGGGTGAAAAATGTTGTGATTGATGGCATAAACCATGGTGCGTTTTCTGTTTAAAATCTAGAGAGAACTATTTGTTTACAGAGCACTTGAGACGTAAAGAATCTCAAGTGCTTTCTTTGCTTACTCGAATTGAAACAGGTCGGTGGAGAGGTAACGCTCTCCAGTATCACAGGCAATCGCGACAACCACTTGATCCGGAGAAAGGCGTTTGGCTACTTCCAGTGCGGCGTAACAGGCGGCTCCGGATGACGGACCAACAAGAATTCCTTCCATTCTAGCAAGTGCTCTGGCGATGCGGTAAGCATCTTCATCTTCAATACGAAAAATTTCGTCATAGACGCTCTCGTTCAAGATAGGAGGAATAAACCCTGGGCTTGTCCCTACAAGTTTATGGGGGCCTGGCTCGCCTCCGGATAGAACTGGCGATCCTGCTGGCTCAACCACGTGTACGGTCGCCTCTGGGTACATTTTTTTCAACTCTTCGCCCGTACCGGTAATCGTTCCCCCTGTTCCAGAGGCTGCGACAAAGGCGGTGAGCGACTGGTCGATAGAATCAAGGTCGCTTTTAATTTCACGAGCCGTTGCCTTTCGATGCGCATCCGGGTTCGCGCTGTTTTCAAACTGCATCGGCATAAAGCTATCTAGGACCTGCGTGGCAAGCTCCTTTGCTTTTTCAATAGCTCCAGGCATTTTCTTGTCGCCCTTTGTAAGGACAACCTCAGCTCCGTAAGCTTTTAAAAGGTTAATTCGCTCCTGACTCATGGTATCAGGCATGACGATGATGGCTTTGTAGCCTCGAGCTGTGGCGCTCATTGCAAGACCAATGCCTGTATTGCCACTGGTGGGTTCAATAATTGTCGATCCTGCTTTTAGGAGTCCTTGAGCTTCCGCTTGAAGAATCATTTCATAGGCAGCTCGGTCTTTCACGCTGCCACTTGGGTTTTTCATTTCCATTTTAAAGTAAACGTCTGCACCATTGGCAGGCGAGATTTTATTCAGACGGACGAGTGGAGTATCCCCAATCAATTCCCCCATATTGTTAACCACTTTCAACATAAGTCACCTCTTTCAAGAAACATGGTTTTAGTTTATCATAAACACATTAAAGAATCTTAATCCCGATACTAGGAACATTTAAGAAAGAAGGCTATGCTATGAATCAGCCAAGTTATTTTTTAGCGATTGCCCTTTCCAAGGAAGCAAAGCAAGCAATCGCTGAGGAGCTGAAACGTCTTGATCAATCGCTCTTTAAAAAATGGGTCCATCCCGCTGATTTTCATATGACGCTTCATTTTTTAGGAAGTGCCACAGAAGAGAAACTGGAAACCTATATAAAGATGTGTCGTGGTTTGACTGAGACATTTGAACCGTTCACGCTTACTCTTGGAGACGAAGGCATTTTCGGGCCAGCTGAGAAGCCACGCATCCTGTGGATCGGTACCAAACCATCCGATACACTAGAGACACAGCAAAGACAGCTCACGGCTAGCCTGAAAAACGCGGGCTTTTCTGTTGATAAGAGGACGTTTTCACCCCATATAACGGTCGCTCGAAGCTGGCAAAGAGAGTACAGGTACCAGCCAACGAAGCTCCAGCCATCCGTGAACTTCCGTGTAGGGAACTATACGCTCTATCGCTCGCACATGAATGCGACTCCTAAATACGAGTCTGTGCTTTCTTTTCCTTTGAGGGGAAGAGCGTGATGAAAGCCGTTCAGGTTCTCGGTCAGCTTGCTGGCCTTTATTTGCTTTACCTGTTAGGGGAGTGGCTGGCGGCATTTCTACACCTCCCTGTCTCCGGGAGCATAATTGGAATGCTGCTTTTATTTGTACTGCTTGTTTCTAACATTATGCCTGCCAGGCTGCTTGAGAGAGGCGCCAATTTTTTGCTTGCGTTCCTGCCGCTCTTGTTTCTACCGGTCACGGTTGGTGTCATGAATTATCCGGAGCTACTCTCATTTGAAGGGGCCTGGCTCATTGTGAGTGCGGTGGTTAGCACAGGCATTGTCATGACTGTAAGCGGGCGAATGGCAGAGAAGATGGCTCTCCAGCAGGAGAGGGGGGAACAGCGAGCGAATGAAAACACTCACCATAGTGCTAGCTAGTATCGGAACGATTGCGGTTTACTTGGTTGCTCGTTCCCTCCAGAAACGTATTCCGCATCCTCTCCTTCTGCCGCTGCTTGTTGCTACGGCTTTTATCTCAGTGATGCTTGTTATTTTTCAAATTCCATATGAAACCTACCGCTTTGGATCGGACTGGATGACACAGTTGCTTGGCCCGGCGGTTGTGGCGCTAGCCTATCCGCTGTACCGGCAGCTCCCGTTACTAAAAACCTACCTTCGTCCACTCTTACTAAGCATCACCGTTGGAGCGGTGGTGGGGATGGGCAGTGGATGGATTCTTGCTCGAATCGCAGGCTTGGGTCGTGAATGGCTGGATTCCATCCTTCCAAAATCTGTGACCATGCCTGTGGCGATGGACATTTCTGTCAGTTTGCAGGGAGAAGCGGCTCTTACGGCGATCTTAGTAACAGCGGCAGGTTTAACAGGGGCAACGTTTGGGCCGTACCTTTTTAAGTGGGTGAAAATCACTCATTTTCTCGGGAAGGGAATCGGCTACGGCGCTGGCTCTCACGCAATTGGCACGGCCAAAGCACTCGAGGATAACGAGAAAGAAGGGGCCGTTTCTTCGGTTTCCATGACGATTTGCGCAATTATCGTTTCTCTTCTGGCCCCCGTCTTTACTTACCTCGTTTATTAGTATTGAAACGGGCTGCTCGATCCCTTATAATAAAAATGTGCAGACTTGAAACGAATGAAAAGTTACGACATCCTTCAACGGAGAAGCGTTGGAGGGTTATTTTTGTCTAGCTTTGACACCCACTCGCTCGAGGTTTCTTTAGACCGTCAGATCAAGCCAAAAGGCGGGCTTGATCCTACCGTTCTTCCAGAACTGGTCGCTCGTGAGTAGGGCGCCTACGCTTTTCGGCATTGTCTAGCTCCGGCGGGTACGTCCTGCACCGAGCTGCGAGCAACTAAATGGAAAGGAGTTGTCCAATGAAAACAGGACTGCAGCTTACAGATGCCAAAGCGGCTGATTACGACTGGCTTGTCAGAAGAGTGCCTAACTGGCTTGGCGGCTTTGAATATATGATAGAACTGCTTCAAGTAGATGGATGCGTCGGCTTTGGAGACACACTTAGCGAAGCGAAGCTTAATCTTGATGAGGCCCTGTTCCTTTGGGCGAAACATCATGGGGTGAGTCATTTACCCGAGGTGAATATGGCAGCTCAACTCATTGTTCTTGAGGCACCCATGGAGGAAGTGGAAGCTGCACAAGTCGATGGTCGTTTACGGGCCATCGCAGAAATATAACAGACAAATATGCGCTACGCTTCCGAATGGGAAGTGTAGCGTTTTTTTGCTTAGAGGTGGGCTAATTGGGTATAGCATTGAATAGGAAGATGGAGGTGCTTGAATTGGATTTTCGTGAACAGGTTGTGGTGGTCACAGGTGGAGCGAACGGCATCGGCAAAGGCATTGCCCGTACATATGCACAAGCTGGGGCAAAGGTCGTTATTGCTGACATTGATCGTGAACAAGCAGAAGTGTTGGCAGGCTCGGAAAACATAGAGTTTATTGAAACAGATGTCAAACAAGAGGAGGCGACTACTCGGTTATTTGCGGAGGTGAAAAAGCGGCACGGAACCTTGGATATCCTTATTAATAATGCGGGCATGTCTGACTTCACTCCGTTGTTTCAACTCACAGTCAAAGCGTGGGAAGAGACAATGCAAACCAATTTGCGTAGTGTTTTTCTCTGCTCAAGAGAGGCCGCTAAGCTGATGAAGACAAATACGCATGGCGGGCGCATCGTCAACATCGCCTCAACTCGAGCCACCATGTCTGAGCCGGATTCAGAAGCTTATGCGGCGACAAAGGGAGGCGTTGTTGCCTTGACCCATGCTTTAGCCGCCACGCTCTCAGAGGAGAACATTACGGTGAATGCCATTTCACCCGGATGGATTCACACCGGCGATGAAGAACTTCGCGATGTTGATCATCGCCAGCACCTTTCCGGAAGGGTGGGTAAGCCAAGCGATGTAGCAAGAGCCTGCCTGTATTTAACAGAAAGGGAGAACAATTTCGTTACAGGTGTTGAACACATCATCGATGGAGGCATGACACGAAAAATGATCTATGAACATTAGGCAAGAGTCATAAAGTGCTTTTTAATAAAACCTATTAAAAGGCATTTTTTGTTGCGTCATGAGAAAAGCTATGATAAAGTGTCCCACTTGTGCTTTTATTTGAGGGGGGAAATCTTGAAGAATCTAAAACTTGACTGGCCCGTTTTTATTCTAAGCGGTGGCGCACTGCTTGTGTTTGTCATAGCTTCACTCATTAATGCGGGAGCTGTTGGGGACTTCGTTGATCAAACGTTCACGTGGTCTTCCAGCTATTTTGGTGCATTTTGGCAAGTGTTAATGTTGCTTACGTTTTTCGTTGCCATTGCGATGATCTTTACTGATTCTGGTTCTGTGCGTCTCGGAGAACTCAAAAAACCGGAAACATCCACCTTTAAGTGGTTAGCGATGGTCATGACGACGTTGCTTGCTGGAGGGGGCGTATTTTGGGCAGCGGCAGAGCCGTTGTATCATTATTTGGAAACACCGCCGCTTTTCGAGGAAGGCGGAGCAGTGGGGACACAACTACATGCAGGGCTCTCACAAGGCTTTCTGCACTGGGGCTTTCTTGCTTGGAGTATCATCGGAACGCTTGGTGTAGTCGTGTTAATGTACGCGAAAAAGAAGGGACAACCTCTTAAACCGAGAACGCTGCTCTACCCAATTTTTGGGAATCGTATTATGAAAAGGAGTGTGCTTGGAACACTGGTGGATGTGTTTTCAATTTTGGCGGCTTGTGCAGGTACCATTGGGCCAATTGGTTTTCTTGGCCTTCAGGCAGGCTATGGACTTGAGTCAGTCTTTGGGTTGCCGAACACTTTTCCGACACAGCTAGCCATGATTTTTATCTTAGTCGGAATTTCAGCCTTGTCAGCGGCCACAGGTATTCACAAAGGCATACAGTGGCTGAGTCGTTTTAACATTATTTTTACGCTCGTCTTAGCTGTAGCGATCCTCTTGCTTGGCCCAGCGCGTTTTATTCTTGATCAGTTCGTTAGTGGCTTTGGCTCGTACCTGCAAAATTTCTTCCCGATGAGCTTGTATCGGGGTGATGAGGGCTGGCTTTCAGGCTGGACGATCTTCTTCTGGGGCTGGTTTATTGGCTACGCTCCAATTATGGCAATCTTTCTAAGCCGTATATCTGAGGGCCGAACGATTCGAGAGCTATTTCTATCAGTCGCGATTCTCGCGCCGGTTGTAACGAACTTTTGGTTCACGGTTGTCGGCGGTACTGGCCTGTTCTTCGAAATCGATAGTCCAGGCGCTGTCAGTGGCCTCCTTAATGAGGGTGGACTTCCTGCCTCGATCTTTGCCATTGTGATGAACCTTCCTGCTGGAACGTGGTTTGCGGTCTCCTTTATTATTGTTACCTGCGTTTTTGTGGCGACAACCTCGGATTCGATTGCCTATACCATTTCAATGACAATTACTGGTGAACATACCCCAGCTGGAAGCATACGTATGTTTTGGACGTTGATTTTTGGGGCAGTGGCAGCGGTTCTTCTGTACTTAGGGGAAGGGAGCATTGATGCGCTACAATCCTTTATTGTTGTGACTGCCGTGCCAGTGTCACTGCTTATGCTGCCAACCCTGTGGCTTGCCCCAAAAACGGCAAAGCTTCTGCTAAAAGAGCAGCAAGAAGAGAACCGTTCATAAAGCAAAACTCGCCATCTTTTTTGAGATGGCGAGTTTTTGGATCACATTAGAAAACAATCGTTTTATTATTATGGACAATGATTTGATCGTGTAAGTGCCAGTGAACGGCACGGGCAAGGGCGATCCGCTCTACGTTTCGACCGGCTACACGCAAATCTCGGGCCGTGAAACGATGATTCACACGCAACACATCCTGTTCAATAATCGGACCTTCGTCTAAATCATCCGTAACATAATGAGCCGTAGCGCCGATCAGTTTAACCCCTCGATCGAAAGCTCTTGCATAAGGGTTCGCCCCAACAAAGGCTGGCAGAAAGGAATGATGGATGTTAATAATGCGCTGCGGAAAAGTTTGAACAAAGGTAGGGGAAAGAACTTGCATATAGCGTGCGAGCACAATGACGTCAATCTCGTGGTCGTGAAGGAGTCGGATTGCTTTTTCTTCCGCCTCCGTTTTGTTCCCTTTTTCAACTCCAATTTTGTGAAACGGGATGCCATACGATTCCACCTCTGCTCGGGTTTCGTTATGGTTGCTAATAACAAGTGGGATTTCGCAATGAAATTCGCCAGCACGCCACTTCCAGAGTAGTTCAGAAAGACAGTGACTCTCCTTGGAGACAAAAATCGCCATCCGTTTTTTTCGCGACGCTTTCTCGATACGCCACTCAAAGTTTCTCTTTTCAGCTAAAGGTGCTAAGTCTCGCCTGATTTCCTGAAAGGACGTCCGTGAGTCGTTCCAGTAAAACTCAATTCTCATAAAAAACATGCCAGCCTCTGGGTCGGTAGAGTACTGATCAGATTGGATAATATTGGCATAATGGCTATAAAGAAAAGTTGAAATTTCAGAGACGATGCCAGGCTGATCATGACAAGCAACTAGAAGACGCGCTCGGTTTTTCGTGTGTGAATCAATCAAGGGTTTTCCTCCGTTCAAAAAACGTTGTACAAGGTGTGGCTTACCATATTGAATCAAAAGAATGAAGCGTTTGTCAAATTTTTTAAATTGGATGGAAGTATGATAAAAGATTTGACGAGTGTTAAGTTTTGATATAGTCGTTGACGACCTCTTCGCTTCTTTGGTACCATTGTATTCATGAATTGGGAAAGAGTCTATACAAAGAAGGATAAGGCAGAGCCACAGGCATTGTTGTGCTCTGCCTCTTTTGTTTTAGTTTTTCGTACGGTTTTAAAGGGAAGTGCGCTATACTAGGTCTAACTGTAAAGAAGCGCAAGAAAAGCGAAAGAAATTGAGGGTGAATCGGGTGGAATTGTTTTTGGGAGAGGGATGGCACGTCTTGCCCGCAGGGGGCGCGACGGGAGAAGCGTATCTTGCAAGGCATGGCGACTATCAATTATTCATAAAACGAAATTCATCACCTTTTCTTGCGGTTCTTTCTGCAGAGGGGATTGTTCCAAAGCTTCTTTGGACAAAGCGACTAGGGAACGGTGATGTGATTACAGCACAGCACTGGGTCCAAGGAAGAGAATTAAAAGCGATCGAAATGAACGCGGAAAGCACCGCGTTGATGCTTTCAAAAATTCATAACTCAAGTGAATTGCTCGACATGTTTATGCGCATCGGCAACGAACCGCTCGTCCCTAGCATGATGCTTGGAAATATGCACTTGCAGCTACAGCTGTATGAAATTAAAGATGAATTAATTGAAAAAGGAATGGATTACTTAATCAAGCAAGTGGAGCAGCTTGGAACGTACCCCTATGTTGTGTGTCACTGTGACATTAACCACAACAATTGGTTGGTGGATGAAAGGGACGACCTTTACTTGATTGACTGGGATGGAGCAACAGTCGCTGACCCGGCCTTGGATTTGGGGCTATTGCTTTATACCTATGTCCCAGAAAAAGAGTGGGAAGACTGGCTCCATCAGTACGGAGTAGAACTTAATGGCTCACTTAGAAAACGAATGCACTGGTATGTGGTCGCGCAAACGATCTCAGAGATCCTTTGGCATGCCAGCCGTGGACACGAGGAGCAAGTCGACGATTTTCGGACATATTTATCAACTCTTATTTCATAATACAGCCCATCTTCCTTGAAGATGAGCTGTGATCGGAACAATTTCCCGGGAAATTTGTCAGTTTGCCCCGTTTTAATACTCGTAAGGGATTTTTATAAAAGGTTGATGTCAGAGATCCATTTCTCCACATTTGTAGTCGAAAGTGGTTTTTCTATGCTTTGTGAGGTCGGTTGATCAAACGATTGGTAAATCGCTCCAACAGTTTCGCATAGGGCGGGGTCAAGCGATGGATCGGCGGAAAGCACATTTGCTAGTTGTTTAATTTGCTCCATCTCCCTTAAGCTTAAATGTTGTTCGTTTACGTGATTTTGCAAGAGGTCCCGTAAAAGGCCTAATTTATGATCGATTGAGATGGGCACGTTAGATTCCTCCTAAATAAGTCTTCTTGAATAATCTTAGCGTCTGTAGAAAAACAATGAATTATACAATGGAAAGAGGAGTCATTATGCGTTTGAGACATAAGCCGTGGGCAAGGGAAGAAATTCAGAAGCGACCTCATATCGTTGTTCAAGAGCCCGGAGAAAACCGCGGCAAGTGGAAGGGGATATTTGGTGACGGGCGACCGTTACATGTCGAAGTTGGCACTGGGAAGGGACAGTTTTTAACAGAAATGGCAAAGTTGCATCCTGCGACCTCTTTTATAGGCGTTGAGCGGTATGAAAGCGTACTCTTGACCGCGATGGAGCGAGTCGAGCAGGAAGATCTAGAAAACGTAAAGCTTTTGAGCGAAGATGTAGCCAATCTGAGAGACTTTTTTGCTCCTAGAGAGGTTGACCGTTTCTACATTAATTTCACAGACCCGTGGCCAAAGAAACGACATGAAAAACGTCGTCTGACCCATGAAGGATTTTTGAAGCTCTATGAAGAAGTCCTCACTCCGGGCGGGGACATTCATGTTAAAACCGACAATCAGACGCTTTTTGAGTATTCGCTGCATAGTTTTTCGAAGTACGGACTTATCCTAAACAATGTAAGTTTAGATCTTCACAACAGCGAGATGGAAGGCAATGTGTTGACCGAGTATGAGGAGCGCTTTGTCGCTAAGGGCCTGCCAATTTACCGACTGGAAGCTGTTCTTCGTTCCTCTTCCAACGCGTAGGGAGAAGTGGCAAAACTTTAGCGGACGGTTTCTAAAAAGGGAATAACACAAAGGGATGCTCATCGCATGAGCATCCCTTTGTGTCTAGCTTCTAGGCAATCCGCCTACGCTTTTCGGTTCAATGTCGCTTGGTGATCTCGAGGTATTCCAACAACGAGGCATGCACCGCTGGTTTTCGATGTTACATCTGCTCCAAACTGAGGAGTACTCCCGTTTTCGTATCAGCAAGAAATTCATATTGAACAACTCCATCATTTGTCGGGCTTGTCAGGCCTCCGCGGTAAGCGCTGTATTTGAGGCCGAAGCGTTCAATGGTTTCTGGCTTCATGTGGATCCAAGACCCACTGACGTTGTGTTCTTCTTTGACGGCAATTTTTACTTTCTTCAACGCATTTTCAGGAGAAAGGGCATCGCTTTTGATTTTTTTGCTAACTAGAAAACCAACGACGACCCCAATCCCAAGTCCAAGAGAGACACGTTTCATTAATCAACATCCTTTCAATTTCCGTTCTTTTTTAGATGACTCATGTTATGATTGTTTTCCATTATGGAGAGGCTGTGCAATTGAAAGTCATTTGCTATTAGTAGTATAGCGAAAGGTTTGAGAAATTTCCATGCTTAAGGACGAGTTTGGCTGGCTACGATCTTTTTTTTTCGGTAAGATAGGAGAGGAGTTAGAAACATCGAAGAATCAGAATTAGTGAAGGATTTTTTTGAGGAGGCCATTATGAACGGGAAAACAAAGCAGCTATTTAAAACGTTAACCGAACTACCGGGTCCGCCGGGTTTTGAGCATGATGTTCGCACTTTTTTACGCAAAGAACTGTCCAAACATACCGAAGAGATTATCCAAGACAAGCTGGGAAGTACGTTTGGGGTGCTTCGGGGGGAAGGAGGTGGTCCTAAAGTAATGGTCGCTGGACATATGGATGAGGTTGGCTTCATGGTCACAACGATTAATGAAAAAGGACTCATTAGTTTTCAAACACTTGGTGGCTGGTGGTCTCAAGTACTCCTTGCTCAGAGAGTGGAGATTGTTACAGACAATGGACCAGTGATTGGCGTCATTGGTTCGACTCCTCCGCACTTGCTTGAAAAGTCGCAGAAGTCAAAGCCAATGCCACTTTCGAAAATGTACATTGACATTGGTGCCGATGATAAGGAGGACGCCGTCGCTCTCGGTATTAAGCCTGGTCAGTCAATTGTGCCCGTGTGCTCCTTCACACCAATGGCGAATAATAAAAAAATTCTTGCCAAAGCGTGGGATAACCGCTATGGCGTTGGGCTTGCGATTGAGCTTTTAGAAGAGTTAAAAGAGGAAAATCTCTTAAATACGGTTTACTCGGGAGCAACTGTGCAGGAAGAGGTTGGCTTGCGCGGAGCTACAACCGCCGCACAGATGATTGAGCCTGATTTGAGTTATGTTCTTGATGCCAGTCCCGCTAATGATGCCACAGGCGGAAAAGAGGCCTTTGGCCACCTGGGTAAAGGGGCGCTTGTTCGCATTTTTGATCGAACCATGATTACGCACACAGGCATGCGTGACTTTGTGCTCGATACAGCCGAGTCGCACAACATTCCTTATCAATATTTCATGTCTCCAGGTGGAGGTACAGATGCTGGAAAAATTCATATAGCTGGAGACGGAGTCCCTTCCGCAGTCATTGGCGTCTGTGCTCGTTACATCCATACATCTTCTTCCATTCTTCACGTGGATGATTACGATGCAGCGAAGGAACTACTAACGAAGCTTGTGAAAGCCTCTGACCAAACCATGTATGATTCGCTCGTCTCGTTTAAATGAGCTGTATGCAAAGGGATCGGATTCTTGCTGTCGGTACAAAAAACCGCGCTAAAGTTCATGCCGTTGCTGAGACATTGATTCGAGAGCCATTGATTGTAGTTTCGAGGGAAGCGCCATCCTCTGTTAGTGCTCAGCCTTTCTCCGACGAAGAAACAAAACAAGGGGCCGTTAACCGAGCTAAAGCGGTACTTGGGCTAGTTGAAGCGGAGGTCGGTTTAGGTCTCGAGGGCGGCGTATTTGAAGCGGAAGGCGACGGGTTGATGATTTGCAACTGGGGAGCACTGGCGACTGAAGAAGGACTGCTATTCACGGCTGCTGGACTGCGAATGCACTTGCCTGATGCCGCCGCGGTGGGTGTGAAACAAGGCAAGGAACTCGGAGAAGTCATGAAAGAGCTTGCGAAAGAAAGAGGGGACAACCATGCAACTGGGGCTGTCGGTTTTTTTACAAGCGAATGGCTGGACCGTAAGCAGGTCTTCGCACATATTGTACAATCGCTGTATGGACAGTATATGTTTGCGACCAAGCGATATCATCACTAAAAGCAGAAAACCCGCCTCACGCTGTGATGTGCGGGTTTTCCGTGTCCAACTCCGGCAGGTAAAAGCTCGAGATTTTTCAGTCCTGCACCAAAATCCAACCCCGGGATTTCTAGCGCAGGCCTTCCAAAATTCTCGCTTTTGGGCAACCCGCCTACGCTTTTCGGTTTGTCCAGCTCCGGCGGGTAAAAGCTCGAGATTTTTCAGTCCTGCACCGAAATCCAACCCCGGGATTTCTAGTGCAGGCCTTCCAAAATTCTTGCTTTTGGGCAACCCGCCTACGCTTTTCTTTTCAGTCCTCTTCAAAGATATAAGATAGTGCCTGGATGGCTTGCTCAGGCGTTTCGACAACAATCTGCGCTTTGTTAGAAAGCTCCTTCAGCGCATGATGAAGCTTTTCTGGGCGAATGAGAATTAGCGGTTTTCCAATGGTGACGGCATTTGCCGCATCTGTTGCGGTATTCCACTGCTTGTACTCTTCACCGAATAAAGCAATGACCACATCGGATTTCTTGAGCCAAATCTGTGTTCTAAAATTGTTGAAACTAGAAGCGGCTTCATCTTTTAAAACAGCGCTTTGTTGTTTCCCAAGAATTTCTTCGCCGATGTTATCTGAGCGCTCGTGATTCTCCATTGGTCCCTGAAATCGGACCGGTAAGTCCCGTTTATGGGCCTCATTTTTGATTGTTGTTCGCCAGTCGGAGTGGATCTCTCCAGCTAAATAGACAAGCAATTCCATCGTGATCCTTCCTTTCATTGTAACGAATTATGGCAATTATATAAACATCCCTACTAAATGTAAAGGTGTCTTGTCAGAAGAGTATACAATGAAGTATGATAAGGAAAAAGTATTGGAGAGGGAAAACGTGAAATCATTCATGGCACGAAAAGGCGTCAAACCTTCCTTTCATACGTACATTATTCAGGCGATGAGTCAAATGACGCTCGGTCTATTTTCAACCCTTATTATTGGCATTATTATACGTACTGTGGGGGAGCAAATAGAGGTTCAGGCAATCATTGACACTGGACAATTTGCAATGGATATGATGGGGGCGGCCATCGGCGCGGCTGTAGCCCTTGCACTTTCCGCCCCAAGACTTGTGGTATTATCGACCATTGCCTGTGGAGCTTTTGGGGCGGTTCTTGGTGGTCCTGCCGGCAGCTTCATTGCCTCAATTGTAGCGGCGGAAGTGGGCAAGCTTATAGCAGGAGAAACGAAAATCGACATTATCGTCACTCCGCTTCTGACCATATTTTCTGGTTTTGCTGTGGCTGCAAGTGTCGGCCCACTGATTGGCTATGGCATGCAGCAGTTAGGGGCAACGATCATGTGGGCGTCTGCGCAGCAGCCGCTGTTGATGAGTGTCGTTGTAGCGATTCTTATGGGACTGGCACTTACAGCCCCGATATCCAGCGCTGCGCTTGGGATTATGTTAGGGTTGGACGGAGCTGTCGCTGGGGCGGCAGCGATTGGCTGTGCCGGGCAAATGGTTGGCTTCGCTGTTTCTAGCTTTCGTGAAAATCGCTGGTCGGGGGTTGTTGCGCTTGGCATTGGTACATCGATGTTACAAGTGGCTAATATCGCCAGAAAGCCCACGATTCTTATTCCACCGACGCTTGCGGGAGCGGTGGCGGCCCCAGTGGGAACAATGGCGTTTAATTTGGTCTCCAACGCTGCTGGCTCTGGCATGGGGACAAGCGGCATGGTTGGCCCGATTATGACGTTTTCGGAGATGGGGTTTTCAACAGAGGTGGTTCTTGCTGCCCTCGTTGCCTATATTCTCCTCCCTGCGGTCGTAAGTCTAGCTGCTTCAGAGTGGATGCGAAAGGCAGGATATATTAAACTAAATGATATGAAAATAGAAGCTGCATAAAGGAGATTGAATATGGAACACGTACAAAGTGTCGAGCAATTTGAGGAAATAAAACAGACAGAGACGGCGGTCTTCTTGTTTTCCGCTGATTGGTGCCCGGATTGCCGGGTAATTGAGCCGTTTCTTCCGCGACTAGAAGTGGATTTTCCAACGTTTACGTTTTATTACGTTGACCGTGACAAGCTGATGGATGTTTGTGTAGAGAACGATATTTTCGGCATCCCGAGCTTTCTTGTTTATTCAGGAGGGAAAGAAATCGATCGCTTTGTCTCCAAGGAGCGAAAGTCAGAAGAAGAGATCGAGTCTTTTCTAACGAGGGCTGAAGCAAAAATAGACTAAAAGTCAGGAGCTGGTTGATGATCACGCATGTGAAATCAAGCAGCTCTTTTTAGTCTAGCTGCGGAGGGTAGGAGCTTCGAGATTTTTCGCCCTGACAACAAAATCCGAGATCGGGATTTTTTGTGTCAGGTCTCCAAAATTCTCGCCCCTGACCAACCCGCCTCCGCTTTTCGATGTCTAGCTGCGGCGCCCACTCGCTCGAGGTTTCTTCAGACCGGCGCTTTCGGTAGTAATTCTTTGGTTCAGATAAGAATCATGGTAGAATGTAAGGGATGATAAAGGAGGCAATTTTTGTGGAGCTTCAAGCATTTCGAAAAAAAATAGAGAAAAAGCTAGAACGAGATGGTTGGACCATTCGTTATGACTATAAAGAAGGCACGTTACGCATTGAAGATGAAGCTATAAATAAAGGGGTCACGCTGGCGCTTAAGCCTCTATTAGCCAAATGGGAGCGCAAAGAATATGCGGCTGTGGAGGAGGCTATTCGTCATGTGGAAATTGGCCTAGCATCAATGGCGAAATCCGTTACACTTTCTGGCAACGAGAAGCGGATCTTTCCGGTTATTCGTGCGGCGTCTTTCCCAGCGGAAACGAAGGATGGAAAACAGCTTGTGTTTGATGAGCACACGGCCGAGACGCGCATTTATTACGCGGTGGATTTAGGGGAGACGTACACCTTGATTGATCAGAACCTAGTAGAAGAGAGTGGGATGACCGTCTCACGCTTGAAAGAGATGGCTCAGTTCAATGTACGTTCCCTTCCTCAGCCAATCAAGCAGGACAAAGTAGCCGGGAATGACTTTTACTTCCTGTCCGCAAAGGATGGATACGATGCAAGCCGAATTCTTGATCAATCGTTGCTTGAAAAAATGGCGGCAAAGGTGAACGGAGAGCTTGCGGTTGCCATTCCTCACCAGGACGCCCTCATCTTTGCAGATTTAAAAAACGACACGGGATACGATGTGCTCGCTCAAATGGCTTTGCAGTTCTTTGGTCAGGGACGGGTTCCGGTGACGGCGCTCCCTTTCATGGTCGAGGAGGGCGCGCTTGAGCCCGTCTTTATTCTGGCACAAAAGAAACCAAAAGGCCCATCTCAGTAGCGGAGGGCATATGCTATACTAGGAAAAGTCTACTCAAACGAAGGAGACGTATGGAATGAATGCTTTCTATAATCTAAAAGGCGTTGGGGATACGCTTTTGCTGACATTTGAACAAATTGAACGTGAAGAGCAAGTCGTCGAACAATCAGGCGATGTGGCGATCATTCGTGATAAAAAAGACGGAGAAACGGTAGGTGTTAACATTTTTAATGCCTCGACGTACGGTGAAATTAATAGAGACGGTCCCTGCGATGTAAACGCAGCGCTAAAGACGCTCATTGTAAAGGCATTCTCAGAGAATCAAGTGGAGCTTGACGTTGAGTTAAGCGGGAACCAACATTTTGTGATCGGTGAAGTTCTCTCCAAGGAGAAGCATCCGAATGCGGACAAGCTCTCCCTTTGTCGTGTTGATGTAGGCGATGAGACGTTGCAAATTGTATGCGGTGCGCCGAATGTTGAAGCGAAGCAAAAGGTGGTTATTGCCCGCATTGGAGCTGTGATGCCCAGTGGACTCGTCATCAAAGAGTCCGTTCTGCGCGGTGTCGAATCCAATGGGATGATCTGTTCAGCAAAAGAATTAGGTCTTAAGGATGCATCAGAGGAAAAAAGTATTCTCGTATTAGAAGACGACGCAGAGGTCGGTCAGTCGTTTAAGGAGTAGAGAATTAGCAGCTTTTGAAATTTCCTTTGTGGTTGGCTCATGGACGGCATGAAGCCAGCCTTTTTCTCTCTTTAAACTAAAACTATGCAAGAAAAGTGGGTGATAAAAGGTGAACGTATGGAACAGATGCAGAGACTGGCTTCAGAGATCGTTATTTAAACAGGGGGAAGAGGAAGAGGTGGAACAGAAAGTTGCGCCCTCCCGAAATCTACCAATAAAAAACAGGCAAGGTCAGGAGCTTGAAGAAGCACGAATGACCTACGAGTATCCGAAAGCCGGTTCTTTTCGTTTTCCTCTCGATATGGAGAGAAGCCAGCGTCCTTCAAGGCATGAAAGCCGCAGAAAAGAGAGTGAACGACATGAAAAAGTAGAAACGGAAGGCGTTAAAAGCGGCGAACAGCAGCTTTTTCAGGGAACGTTCGAGCCAACACAAATCCCTTCCCCTGTACATGGGTTTCAAAAAGGCTACTCAGGGAAGGACAAGAATAGCGAACATGACTGGCTCATTTTTCAGACAAGGGATACCCAGGCTGACTTTGCACGTCGCCTACATAACGACAACGCACAACCACTTAAAAAGAAAGACAACCAGCCTGCCTTTATGCGGAAACATCAGGACTTGCTCGAATTTGAGGAGGATGTTTTACGAAAACTGAGAATGAAAGAACCACTGCCCGAATCAAGCTCCCTAACCGAGCAAGGTTCATCAAGCGCTGTCAAGGAAGAAGGTGAAGAGAACAAGGTTGTCCCTTTCACTCAACCGGAAGTGCAGCCAGAAGCAGTTTCTGCTATTCATGAAAAAGCCGTGCAAGAAGATGTTGAAAAAGAGGAAGAAGAAAAAAACGAGATAGGGATGCCACTAGCGATCGAGAAACAAGGAGATGACATTCAAAAAGAGCAAGAGCAGGTAGAGGCGCGACCGGAGCCCGAGTTGAACGAACCGGGGCGAGCAAAGACAAATCAGCACGTTAATCATCAGCTTGAAGCAGATAGTGTAGGGGTCCTTGAGGAGCCTCAGAAGCAAAAAGAAGGGAATCAACAACCTCCCGTTTCAGACAGAGGTACTACAAAAACAGAATCAAGGAATACGAATACGAGCAAAAGTAGCATTCCCTACAATGTACTCATGCTGCCGAAGGACAAGAAGCCTCTGTCTGACAAGTCCCAAGCCTCTTCCATGCCTAGACGAAAAAAAACGGTTGCAGATGGGTACGTGCATCCAGCGATCGGACTGCTTCGCATGCCCGACAGACGAATAGACGACGATTCCTCTTGGCTTGATGATCAAGCTCATACGCTGGAGGAAACTCTCACTAGCTTTCATGTAGATGCTCGAGTGGTTGCTCGTACAAGGGGGCCAGCTGTTACGCGCTTCGAGGTCCAGCCTGCCCGCGGTGTGAAGGTTAACAAGATAACCAATCTCAGCGATGACATTAAGCTCTCTTTAGCCGCGAAAGACATTCGCATGGAAGCGCCGATCCCTGGAAAAAATGCGATTGGCATCGAGGTACCGAATCGGAAGTCCGCACCTGTACTGCTGCGTGAAATATTGCGGCGCGATGTTTTTATTGAACCGAAATCGCCCATGACCGTCGCGTTGGGCCTTGATATTTCCGGCCAACCAATCGTGACAGACTTACGAAAAATGCCGCACGGACTTGTCGCAGGAGCAACTGGCTCCGGGAAGAGTGTTTGCATTAACTCGATTTTGGTTAGTCTGCTTTATAAAGCGACGCCTGATGAAGTCAAGCTTTTGTTAGTGGACCCCAAAATGGTAGAGCTTGCTCCTTATCATGAGGCCCCTCACCTAATAGCCCCGGTAATTACGGACGCAAAGCAAGCCACTGCTGCTTTGAAATGGGTGGTGGCAGAAATGGAGCGACGCTATGAGCTATTTAGTCAACACGGGGTGCGGGATGTGGATCGTTATAATGAAAAATTCTCACAGGCGAAAAATAATCCAGCGCTTCCCTACATGCTCGTGGTGATTGACGAGCTAGCTGACCTAATGATGGTTTCCCCTCAGGATGTGGAGGATGCGATTTGCCGAATTGCCCAAAAAGCACGAGCATGCGGGATTCATTTGCTCGTGGCTACACAGCGCCCATCAGTGGACGTGATTACAGGGCTCATCAAAGCGAATATTCCGACAAGAATTTCCTTTGCTGTAAGTTCACAAACCGATTCGCGCACAATACTTGATATGGGAGGCGCTGAGCGTTTACTTGGGCGTGGAGACATGCTGTTTCACGAAAACGGCACGCCAAAGCCTATTCGGGTCCAAGGGACGTTTGTCTCAGATGAGGAAATCGAGGACGTAGTGGCTCACGTTAAAACACAAGCAAAGCCCGTCTATGCTTTTGATACAGAACAGATTCAGGGAGCTTTTGAACAAGGCGACAATGAAGATGAGCTGCTTGAAGAAGTGTGCTATTTTGTCGTAGAGCATGGCTCTGCTTCAGCCTCCAGTATTCAGCGAAAGTTTCGGGTTGGCTACAATCGAGCAGCGCGACTGGTGGAGATGATGGAGGAACGAGGAGTCGTTTCAGGGGCAATGGGAAGCAAGCCAAGACAGGTGCTTGTTGGAGCAAGCGCAATAGAAGAGCTTTTTTAAGCATATAGACCTCTTGTGGATTAGGCAAAGATTCTATATGATAGGGAAGGACTTAGGCAGTTGACGCAGGAGGAGTGTAAGGGCTACTTACGGAAAAAGAGCTTTTAACTTTCTCATGCAACAAGCGCCCATCCACACGATGCTTATTTGCTTCGGACGTGTTCAAGCTCCCTCACATATACTGATGAGAGACTGGTGATCCCAATATCCGACATACAGAAGTGGATGTAGGCAATACAAAAGAAAGCAGGGAGATGGTTCAGGGTGAATGTGTCCCCGAATCGTGAAGACTGGAGGTTTCACCGATGACAACCTATCATTTTACGGGTATAAAAGGGTCGGGCATGAGTGCTCTTGCACAAATTCTCGATGATATGCAAGAAGACGTGCAGGGCTCTGACATTAGCGATGAGATTTTTACACAAAAGCCTTTAGAAAGAAAAGGGATTACGGTTTTGCCATTTAGTAAGAATAATATTAAAGAAGGACAGCATATCATTGTGTCGGCTGCGTACGAAAGCGGCCATGAAGAGCTCGTCCGTGCAAAGGAACTTGGGCTTCAAGTGGATGTTTATCCAACATTTCTTGGTTCATTTATTGAGAATTTTACAAGCATCGCCGTTACCGGGTCCCACGGAAAAACCTCAACAACCGGTTTGTTGTCACATGTTCTTGGCTCGGCTCGGCCTACCTCGTATTTAATTGGAGATGGCACAGGGAAAGGGGTGAAGAACGCCGATTATTTCGTGTTTGAGGCGTGTGAATATCGTCGTCACTTCTTAAATTACTCTCCAGATTATTGTGTGATGACCAATATCGATTTTGATCACCCCGATTATTTTGCGAATGTGGATGATGTGTTTGATGCTTTTCAAGAAATGGCAAAGCAAGTCAAAAAAGGCATTATTGCGTGCGGAGATGATGAATATCTTCAAAAACTTCATGCCAATGTGCCAATCTTATACTACGGGCTCGGGGAAGACAATGATTTCCAAGCAAAAAATATTGAAAGCACTAAGGAAGGCACAATGTTTGATGTCTACGTTCGAGGAGACTTGTACGGCTCCTTCCAAGTGCCTGGGTATGGGGACCACAGTGTGTTAAATGCGCTCTCTGTTGTGGCGCTCTGCCATTATGAAGCGATCCCTAAAGAAGCGTTAACGAGCTACTTAAATACCTTTACCGGCGTAAAAAGAAGGTTTACAGAGAAGCCTTTAGGCAGGCAAATTCTTATTGATGACTACGCTCATCACCCTACGGAAATTGCCGCAACCATTGAGGCCACTCAGAAGAAATATAGAGACCGCCCGCTTGTAGCGATTTTTCAGCCTCACACGTATTCGCGCACAAAAACGTTCTTAAATGATTTTGCCACTGCCTTAGGCGGGGCGGATCACGTATATTTATGTGACATTTTTGGGTCTGCAAGAGAGAATGCTGGTTCACTCTCAATCGGGCATCTACAGGATCTTGTCAAGGGCTCTCTGCTTCTTCCTGAAGAGGAGATTGAGCAATTGCAGAAACATGAAGACGCTGTTCTATTATTCATGGGCGCAGGTGACATTCAAAAATACCAGGAAGCTTATGAAAACCTATAAGAAGAAAGAGAGACCATCTCATTTATTCCCCCATGAGATGGTTTCGGGGCCTTACTCAATTTTATTGAAAACGGAGCAGGAATTCTTGTGATTGTGTCGAATTAAAGATAATCCCCTTTAAATCAATCACAAATGGAAGGTTTGATTTCTTTCATCTGGGGTAAAGTAGATGATGAGGGGGTGAAGACATGGAACTATTTCTTTACATAAGCGGATCCATTGCGTTACTGGCGTTTGCTATTCTTTGCATTTATTTGATACAGACACTTAAATCAGCAAAAAAAACGCTGGAGCATACGGCGACGACTGTCGAGGCACTAGAAAAGCAGCTCCAGGGGATCAGCTCTGAGTCTGAGCAGCTGCTTCAAAAAACCAATCGTTTAGCAGAGGACATTCAAAGAAAATCTGACACGATTCACGTCGTATTTGATTCTGTAAAGGACCTTGGAGATTCGGTGAAAAATGTCAATCAATCGATTCGTCGCGTTTCTACCAAAGTAAACGATACTACAGGACGAAATGCTGAAACAGTGGCCCAAGCTGTTCAATGGGGCCAAGCTGTTTTGGATTTCTATACAAAGTTTAAACAAAGGAAGCAACAAATTGAGAGCAAATCAACGAAGGAGGCAGGTCATAATGAGTGACATGAATACGAAAGATTTTTTGATTGGGACCTTAATTGGAGGAATCGTAGGGGCAACAACGGCGTTATTCCTTGCCCCTAAGTCAGGAAAAGAGCTAAGAGGGGATCTTAGTGAACAAGCCCATATGGCGAAGGAAAAAACCTCACAGCTTACATCCGATGCCTACGAAAAAGGAAATCAGTGGGTCGATGTGGCCAAAGACAAGTCCACCAACATCGCCAAAACTGTTTCCGATCAATCTCAGCAGGTGGTTGATAAAGTAAAAGACTTGACGGCATCTGCTAAGTCTGAGGCTGAAACTGTGGCTAATGATGCAGGTAGCCTTGCACAAGATTTAAAAGAAACAGTCAAAGAATCAGGCGAGACCATCGCAGAAGATGTAAAAAAAGAAGTGGACGATGCAGAGGCAAGGGTAAAGCAGGAAATGCAAGAAACCAAAAAGTAAGCATAAAAGAGGAGCTCTAAAGTGAAGCTCCTCTTTTTTATCGCTTATCACTTTAGTGCTTAAAAGCGTTCAACTAATAAAGAAAAAAGTCGTGACATTTCGCTCGATATTAGATATACTTAATACAACTTTCAAGTAGACACAAAAAAACAGGGAGTGGGAGTATGAGTAACGAACAGTTAGATCAACTTCGAAATCAGCTGGATGAGGTGAACCTATCTCTTCTAGAGACGATCAATGAACGAGCTCGTCTTGTTAAGAAAATTGGCGACTTAAAAAGAGAACAAGGTGTAACCCGATTCGATCCCGTCCGCGAGAGAAAAATGCTTGATCATATTGCTGAGAACAATGAAGGACCGTTCGAGACAGCTACACTTCAGCATCTTTTCAAACAAATTTTTAAAGCAGGTTTAGAGCTACAAGAAGAAGACAACAGCAAAGCGTTGCTTGTTTCTAGGAAGAAACAACCTGAAAATACGACCGTGAATGTAAAGGGCGAACTTATCGGAGACGGGAAGCAGCGCTTAGTGTTAGGCCCTTGTTCTGTTGAAAGCTACGAGCAAGTGGTAACGGTCGCAAAAGCGATGAAAGCACGGGGGGAGAATCTCCTCCGTGGCGGCGCTTTTAAGCCAAGAACCTCGCCGTATGACTTCCAGGGGCTTGGGGTCGAAGGGCTGAAAATCTTAAAGCGCGTTGCAGATGAACTTGATATGGCCGTAATTAGTGAGATTGTTACTCCGGCTGACATTGAGACAGCTCTCGATTACGTTGATGTCATCCAAATTGGGGCTCGCAACATGCAAAACTTTGAACTGTTAAAAGCGGCTGGTTCCGTCCATAAACCTGTCCTTTTGAAACGAGGCCTCTCAGCCACGATTGAAGAATTTATTCATGCAGCTGAATATGTGGTCTCTAAAGGCAATACGCAGCTAATGCTGTGTGAGCGTGGCATTCGCACGTATGAAAAGGCAACACGCAATACGCTTGATATCTCAGCGGTCCCAATTCTAAAGCAAGAGACTCACTTGCCTGTCCTTGTCGATGTGACTCATTCAACAGGGCGGAGGGACCTCCTTCTTCCGACAGCGAAAGCAGCTCTCGCGATTGGTGCTGACGCAGTGATGGCAGAAGTCCATCCAGATCCTGCAGTTGCTCTTTCAGATTCTGCTCAGCAGATGAATATTGAACAGTTTAACTCATTTCTTGATGAGCTTGAAGCCTCTGGTTTGTACAAACAGTCGGCCAAAGCATGAGGAAGAATTGAAAGGCAGCTCCCTACGACTCGGGAAGCTGTCTTTTTTACATGAATAGGCATAAATTTTGCTGAAAAGGGAATGCTTGAAGTACACGCGTTTTCATTGAACTCTTTTAACTGTTATAGTAAAATATAGCTGTCTGTTTTTCATGATTGCAGAAGACAGTTCATGCAAGTGTTTGTTTTATGACGATCAAGGAAAATTTAAGTACAAGTCATTGCACCAGCGGGGTTGCTGTCGTAAGATGGAAATGAAAGGATTGTATTGTTGAAAAACAGCAACGTTTTGCAATAGAAATGATTGGGATATACTGAACAACACACATCCTAGTGTAAAAAGGAGGAGAAGGCTGCTATTTGTAAGTAGGGTCCTCATTTCTAATGAGGCTGAAGATAGCAGAATGGAATGAACACAACCATTTATGATGTAGCAAGAGAAGCAGGCGTGTCGATGGCAACTGTCTCCCGGGTAGTGAACGGCAATCCAAATGTAAAGCCGACGACACGAAAAAAAGTTTTGGAGGCCATCGAGCGCCTTGGTTACCGGCCGAACGCCGTGGCCAGGGGGCTTGCGAGCAAACGGACAACAACGGTAGGGGTGATCATCCCTGACATTTCGAGCATTTTCTTTTCAGAGCTGGCCCGCGGAATCGAAGACATTGCTACGATGTACAAGTACAATATTATTCTTTGTAACTCGGATCAAAACAAGGACAAAGAAATTCACCTGATCAACACTTTGCTTGAAAAACAAGTAGACGGCATTGTTTTCATGGGCGGGGAGATTACAGAGGAACATCAAGAACAGTTTAAGCGTTCGCCTGTGCCGATCGTGCTTGCGGCAACCTTAGGCGATGACCGTGAAGTGCCTTCTGTAAATATAGATTATACGCAAGCTGCAGAAGACGCTATTATGGCATTGATTGAAAAGGGACATAAGCGAATTGGAATGCTTAGCGGCTCACTTGAAGATCCCGTGAACGGCTATCAAAAATTCGCCGGCTACCGTCAAGCATTGGAGAAAGCCAACATTGAATTCGACGAAAACCTCATTGTTATCGGTGATTACACGTACGACTCCGGGATGGAGGCTATGGACACATTTACAGCGCTTGAAGATAAACCGACTGCGCTGTTTGCTTCTAATGATGAAATGGCCCTAGGCATTATTCACGGGGCGCAGGACCGTGGATTTGAAGTCCCGAACGATTATGAAGTGATTGGCTTTGACAATACGAGGCTGGCTACGATGGTCCGCCCTACGCTTTCGACGGTTGTTCAGCCACTCTATGACATTGGGGCAGTCTCTATGCGCTTGTTAACCAAGCTCATGAATAAAGAAGAAGTCGAAGAGCAAACCATTCAATTGCCTCACCGTATCGAGCACCGTGGTTCAACGAAATAACTTCGAAAAACGCAGGCGGGTTGTTAAGAAGCGAGAATCTTGGAGACTTGACAAAAAGAAATCCCGACCTTGGATTTCGTTGTCAGGGAGAAAAATCTCGAGCTTCTACCCGCCGAAGCGAGAATCTTGTTCGCAAGCACCACGTCCTGTGGCTTGGTGAGCTAGGCGCAAAAAACCAGCTCCTTTTCATGAAAAGGAGCTGGTTTTTTTATCGTTGTTTTTCAGTTCGAATATGATAGAGTGCCTTCTCAAGCGTTTGCGCGTTTTTAGCTGTAATCTCTGTGCGGCGTGGAATGGGCGTGACGTCCGGGTCTGGCCAGTTCATGGGAAGAGGCTCCTCTGCCTGCTCCTCCCACATGTTTCTCCACTCTTTTGGGAGTGCTCCAAATGCAAGCTCGGTTTGATTCGTCATTTCCAGCCAAATCAAGGCCCAGGCGCGGGGAACGACGCGCCATTTGTCATAGCCACCCCCACCAATCGCTACCCAGCGACCATCACAGTGTTGGTGTGCAAGCTCATGAGCAAGCGTAGGAATCGCTTGATAACTTTTCAAGGAAAAGTGTAAATGCGAAAGTGGATCAAGATGATGAGCGTCCACGCCGTTTTGTGTAACAATAATGTCTGGCTTAAAAAAATCAGCCACCTCGCGAAATGCTTTCTCATAGACGCTAATGAACGAGTCATCTTCCGTAAACGCATCAAGGGGGATATTGATCGACGTTCCATACCCTTTTCCAGTTCCTTTTTCTGTCACATGCCCAGTTCCCGGGAACAAGTATCGTCCGGTCTCATGAAGACTGAGTGTGCAAACGTCGGGATCATCGTAAAATGCCCACTGGACGCCGTCTCCATGATGCGCGTCTGTGTCGATATAGAGGACACGCGCATTGTAGCGCTGTTTTAAATATTCTATAGCGATCGAGGAGTCATTATAGACACAAAAGCCGGAAGCACGTCCACGGAATCCATGATGAAGCCCTCCACCTAAATGAAAGGCATGCTGATAGTTTCCACTCATCACGGCATCGACGGCGTTCAGTGTACCGCCAACGAGATACGCAGCTGCTTCATGCATTTGATGAAACATCGGCGTATCTTCGGTGTTCAGACCGTGCGCAGCGGCCATTGAATCGGAAAGTTCTCCTTTGCTCGCTAGCTTAACAGCTTCAATGAAATCTGGGTCATGGATGAATGACAGCTCTTCATCGGTTGCCAATCTGGGGCTAATGAGTGGAGTCTCGTCATTTAGGGCACCAATCTCTACAAGCAAGCTATACGTTAGCTCGAGCCGCAGTGGATGGAAGGGATGAGAGTCATGAAATTTATAGGGGTGCGCGCTAGTCCCGTAAATAAGTGCCGCCTCTTTTTTCATTCCTCTACTCCTGGAAGGCGGGGACCGTGGACTTCATACCCCTCTTTTTTTATTTCTTCAATCGCTCTTCTAGGATCAATCGTCTCGACCCTAAAAGAAAGAACAACGTGACCGTTGAGCTGGCTTGTATACATTAGCGCACTGGTAATATTCATGTTGAGCCGCTTAAAAATGCCCGCTATCTCTGCTAACTTCCCCGGTTGATCGACAACCCGAACTTCTATAAGGGAGCTAGGCTGGGTGCAGCCTATGATTTCAGTCAGCCGTTGCAATAGGTCAGACTCCGTACAAATGCCCACAAGCTTCTCCCTATTGACCACAGGAAGGCAGCCGATTTTATTTTGATAAAACATTTTTGCTACTTCCTGAATATCATCTTCTGGATGAGCAGTTAAAACTGGCGTCTTCATTAAGTTTGAAATCGGTTCCAGTAATGCTTTTCTGTCCTTCTCCTTCATGAGGGTGGAAGGACGGATATCACGAATATCACGGTCGGATAGCATTCCTATGACGCTTTCGAATTCATCGACAATTGGAATGTGACGTATGGCTTTCGTTTCCATTAAAGAAATCGCTTCTGCAAGAGTGCTACTCTGATACAATGTATAAACGTTGGTGTGCATGAGCGTGCTTAGTTTCATAAAATTGCTGGTATACAAAGGCGCTCTGCGCTCCTCTTTTTGTACCCAGCTTGCCTCCTTGTCATTATGAGAATGAGGTGTAGTAGCAATTAATAGTTCTTTCAATCGCTTCTGAGCGATCCTCCTCCGCTTTTCTTAATACATAAAGCGGTTGATGAAGCGAAGTTGGTCGAATTGCTCTTGTGAAGCCTGGTTGACGCGGCTCCCGATTCGTACCATTAGACAATTAGCTGGATGTGAGCTAATTTCGGGGTCATCCGTGGCGAACCATGTCAATCCACCTGCGTTCATCATCTTCTCCATCATTTTGCGGTACTCCCATACGCTTAGACCGCTCCCTTTTAAGTCCCAGTGCCAATAATATTCAGTTGTGATAATAATATAGTCTTCCATCGCATCGTCCTTCATTGACATGCGCAAAAGTTGCTTCCCGACACCATGACTTCGGTAATCAGGAGCAATCTCAATGGCGCCAAGTTCAATTAGGTTGTCCATGTTTCCTTCAGACCAGCGTTCTAAAGGGTCTGGATGGACAAAAGTCACATAGCCAACGACTTGTTTCCCTAGGCGGACGACATTGATTCTGCCCTCGGGCAAGTCCGCAATTCCAACAAGCGCTTTTTTTTGTTCTTCAGATGGGCGAAAGGAGGTTAAGTCTTCATGGAAATCATATCGTTCTAGCTCAGCTCCTGTTAAGGGTCCTTCTAAAAGAAGAACATCTTTTGCGGTGGGGTGTTCTTCTTTGATAACCGTCTTTTTATGCTGCACCATGTACAACCACCTTTTATATAGTAAGCTTCTAATCTTATTATACACACTAGTAGCGTGCTAAAAAACTTTTAGGGGGAATGTTGGAGTAATTATCAGAATAGGCTCAAGGGTATGTCTAAATTTGAATAGCCAGTGTTTAACATTTGAAACTCTTAAAATCATATACTATAATGAAGTAAATTAGAGAGTGAGAGGTGTGAATGCCATATGAAAGCGCTACCTAAAAGCAACGCAACGCATAACTTAAACAACTATGAAGAAGCAGTTAAAAAATTTGATTGGAAAGAGGTAGAGAAAGCCTTTTGCTGGCATGAGACAGGGAAAGTGAACCTCGCTTATGAGGCGATCGATCGTTTTGCAGAAGGAGATAAAGCTGACCAAGTGGCTCTTTATTATAGCGACGCAAACAGAGATGAGTCGTATACATTTAAAGAAATGAAAGCGCACTCCAATAAAGCAGCAAATGTCTTAAAAGAACAAGGTGTGAAGAAAGGCGATCGCGTCTTTATCTTTATGCCACGTTCCCCTGAGCTATATTTTGGGCTGCTTGGTGCCATTAAGTTAGGCGCGATCGTTGGCCCATTATTTGAGGCTTTCATGGAAGGGGCTGTTCGCGATCGTTTGGAAAATAGCGAAGCGAAAGCACTTATAACAACACCAAATTTACTTGAACGAGTCCCTTTTGATGATTTGCCTGCGCTTGAAACCGTCCTTGTTTCAAGTGAAAATTATGAGGATAACGGGGCATTTTTGAATTTTAATACCCGCCTAGAAAATGCGAGCACAGAATTGGAGCTTGAATGGGTGGACCGAGAAGATGGGCTCATTCTTCACTACACGTCAGGATCTACTGGCAAGCCAAAAGGCGTTCTCCATGTACACGATGCAATGGTTCAGCACTACCAAACTGCTAAGACGGTTCTAGATCTTCAGGATGGAGATGTTTACTGGTGCACGGCCGATCCAGGCTGGGTCACAGGAACGTCATACGGAATCTTTGGTCCGTGGCTTGCGGGTGTCACAAATGTTGTACGCGGTGGTCGTTTTTCACCTGATGATTGGTACCAAACACTCGAGCGTTACGGCGTAACCGTCTGGTACAGTGCACCCACCGCTTTCCGCATGCTTATGAGCGCGGGGGATGAAATTGTAAAGAAATATGACCTTTCGAAGCTGCGCCATGTTTTAAGTGTCGGTGAACCGTTGAATCCCGAAGTGGTGCGCTGGGGAGCGGAAGTCTTTGATCTGCGTATCCATGACACTTGGTGGATGACCGAAACCGGTGCGCAGATGATCTGCAACTATCCGGCGATGGACATTCGGCCGGGATCGATGGGGAAGCCAATTCCAGGTGTTCATGCCGCAATCATCGATGATAAAGGAAACGAGCTTCCGCCGAATCGTATGGGGAACTTGGCGATTCAAAAAGGCTGGCCAGCGATGATGCGCGCGATCTGGAACAACGAAGAGAAATACAAAAGCTATTTTGAGATTGATGGCTGGTATGTGTCTGGTGATTCGGCCTATATGGATGAGGACGGCTACTTCTGGTTCCAAGGTCGAATTGACGATGTGATTATGACAGCTGGGGAACGAGTCGGACCGTTTGAGGTGGAGAGCAAGCTTGTCGAGCACCCAGCGGTGGCAGAAGCAGGTGTCATTGGAAAGCCAGACCCCATCCGAGGGGAAATCATTAAAGCCTTTATTGCCTTGAGAGATGGCTACGAGGTTACCGAAGACTTACAAGAAGAGATTCGTCAATTTGTTAAAAAAGGCTTGTCCGCCCATGCTGCTCCGAGAGAGATGGAATTCCGGGAAAAGCTGCCAAAAACACGCAGTGGAAAAATTATGCGCCGAGTGCTTAAGGCATGGGAGCTTGACTTGCCAACAGGCGATTTGTCGACAATGGAAGATTAATAAAAGAAAAAGCAGCTGTGCCCTAGAGTTCAGCTGCTTTTCTATGTCTAGCTCCGGCGCCCACTCGCTCGAGGTTTCTTCAGACCGCCAGATCAAGCCAACAAGCGGCTTGATACTGCCGTTCTTCCAGAACTTGTCGCTCGTGAGCAGGGCGCCTACGCTTTTCTATGTCTAGCTCCGGCAGGTAGAAGCGTCGAGATTTTTCGCCCCAATAACGAAACCCAAGACCGGGATTCTTTTATTGAGTCTCCAAAATTCTCGCTTCTGGCAACCACCTACGCTTTTCGGTAATCTGAGGATTAGTCACTTTCTTCCTCCTCTTCCTCTTCCTCTTGTTCTTCCTCTATTTCCTCGGAAAAACGGGAGGCTATTTCTTCCAACGAGTCCAGTGCACTTGTTGCAAACAAATCTGTATTGACCATGTCTGCCTCTTCACACGCCTCATCTGGGGAATCGCCTGTTAAGCTGCAAATCGTTTCCTCTACGATGCCGTCGGGTTGAGAAAAGCGGTCCCCGTCTGCCGTCAACAAGTTGGGGTTTACTGTGTAAGCAGCGTTGGCGATGTTGGCCCAAATTCGTTGCGTGCGCTGGCCATGGCTTAATCCATTCACACCGTTCTCTATGCCAATCTGAGACTCTCCCGAATAGCCAATCCACGTGCTCAAGGTGACGTCCGGGTTTGTAGCCATAAACCACGAATCAACGACTTCGTTGGTCGTTCCCGTTTTGCTTGCCCAGTCTGCGGAAAAGTCCAGTTGACTAGGCACTCCTCGTGCCGTTCCGTAGTCACTATACATAACATCGCGAAGCATGTCGACGAGTAAGTAGTTGGTTTGTGGAGAAAAAACCGTATGCTCTGTTTGTTCGTGCTCGTAGATGATGTCGCCGTTCGGTGCTTCAATACGGTCAATTAAATAGGGATCAACACGGGTGCCGTTGTTGCCCATGGCGCTGTAGGCGCTGGTGTTTTGTTCAATTGTAATGGCATGTGGGCCAAGCGGAGTCGATTCAACGACATATTCAAAATTAGTAAAGCCTAACGACTGGCGCGTTTCTTCTTTTACCTCCTGTGGGACTTCGCGGGCGGCTCGGATTGCTGGGATGTTTCTGGAACGTGCTAAAGATTCACGTACAGTCAGGTTCCCTAAGTGGCTAAAGTCAACGTTAGTAATTTCATCGTCATTTTCGTACCATTCAGGTGTGTCCGGGATTACTAATCCAGGCTGAGTCACGCCTGCCTCAATCGCAGGTCCGTAAGCGAGAAGGGGCTTCATTGTCGAGCCACTTTGCCTATTGGCCTGAGTCGCGTGGTTAAATAAATGGTCCAAGTCTCCTTCGCTTCTCCCACCAACAAAGCCTAAAATCGCGCCACTACTGTTTTCAATGAGCATTGAACCGACTTCCTCACGTTGCTCGCTTTTATTAGGGCCGAACAGCTCATCCGTATTCACAGCATCGTTCATCGCCTCATACATGTCTTTGTCAATTGTCGTGTAGACGCGGTATCCGTTGGTGGCCAGATCGTTTTGGGCATCCTCGTAATTATAGTCATCATCATCTTCTTGCGTTTCCTGCACGAGAAGCTGGGTCGCACGACGCATAATTTCCTCTGTAAGAATCGGATACTCTTCCATTGGGTAAGGAGAGCTCTCAATAAAATCTTCCGTTAAATCGTAGTCGAGAGCTTCCTCGTATTCTGTTTCGGATATGAAGCCGCCGGTGAACATGCGAGAAAGAACAGTGGCTTGGCGATTAAATCCCTGACTTAAGTCTTCTTTCACGTCACCCCCTGTTGTATAAGGCGTATAACCGTACGGACTTTGGGGCATGCCTGCTATGTAGGCGGATTGTGCCAGATTAAGCTCGCTCGCAGGGATTCCGAAGATGCCCTGGGCTGCGGCTTCTCCTCCAGCAATGTTACGTCCAGAAGCATTTCGCCCAAACGAGGCAACGTTCAAGTAGGCTTCAAGAATTTGGTCCTTGCTCATAAACGTTTCAAGACGCATAGCCAGTGTCATTTCGGTTGCTTTTCGTTCAAAAGAAACTTCGCTCGACAAAATTTGCTGTTTTACAAGCTGTTGCGTGAGGGTGCTTCCGCCCGTTTGAACGGTAGAGTTGGCAAACTCTTGCATCGTTGCCCGTAAGATGGCTTTAGGGACGATGCCTTCGTGTTCGTAGAAGTGCTCATCCTCTGTGGCGATAAGCGCCGTTTTTAAATGATCGCTGATCTCATCCAACGAAACCTCCTCGCGCTCAAGGTCGGTCCTTATTTTTCCGAGATAGACCTCATCATTAAAATAAAGCTCACTCGTTTGTTGGAGACTGCCAATCTGATTTTTCATATCTTCCTCACTATGCTCAAGTTCATCGTTCACAAGTGAGGCGAAATATCCAGCGGCCGTACCACCAATAAAAAACAGTGACAAGAAGCCGATAATCACTATTAATAAGAATAAGTTCCATGCAACTTGATAGACAATGCCTATCTTATGAAAGAGTCGAATGTCTTCTAGCTTTGCCGTGAAGGCCTTCCAAACGCTTTTTACACGGTTAAGAACTTGCTTCATCTTCTCCCCCCTCGTATAGTATGTTTAGTATAGCATAATTGGAGATCGTAACCTATGAACCGAAACATGAATTGAAGGACGTTGACACACTTTAGAATTATATGGTACAACTAAAACATTATTATAGGCAAAAGCGACGAAGGGTCGAAGTATGAGGAGTGACAGTAGCTTACAGAGAGCTGGTGGTCGGTGGAAACCAGCGCACGCACACCTCAGAATTACAGCCTGGAGCTTTTTTTGTTGGGTGTGTATCATTTAACAAAACGGGAGACCGTTATCAACCGAGTGGGAGACAGTAGACCTGTTTCAATGAGGATGGTACCGCGACAAGTTCGTTCCTTAGTGGGAGCGGGCTTTTTTTGTATTTGAAAAGGGAGGAAGTAGGAAATGGATGAAGGATTTACATTGTCGGAAAAACAGGAACAGCAAGTGAATGCTCAAGTGGAGGCGCTAATGCGTGGCGTGGTAGAGGTAGTGCCCAAGGAAGCGTTTCGTAAAAAAATTGAAAAGGCGGTTGTGACGGGGAAGCCGCTTAACATCAAGCTAGGCATGGACCCGTCGGCCCCGGATGTTCATGTAGGGCACACGGTGCCGTTGCAGAAGCTGCGACAGTTTCAAGATTTTGGGCATCAGGTTCAGCTGCTTATTGGCGACTTTACCGGACGTATTGGCGATCCATCCGGAAAATCGGAAACGAGGAAAGTGCTAACAAGCGATCAAGTGGAAGAAAATGCTAGAACCTACGTAAAGCAATACGGTAAAATCTTAGATATGAGCAAAACAACACTTTACTACAACTCTGAGTGGCTGAGTGAGCTCATGTTTGAAGACGTTCTTAACCTGGCCGGGAACATGACAGTGGCGAGGATGCTAGAACGTGAAGATTTCAACAAACGGTATAAATCCGGTCAGCCCATTTCTGTTCATGAATTTTTTTATCCGCTTATGCAGGGCTATGACTCTGTTGCGATGGGGACGGATATTGAAATTGGCGGCACGGATCAAACGTTTAATGTTTTAATGGGACGGCAGCTACAGGAGGCATACGGAAAAGAAAAGCAAGTGGCTATGACACTTCCGCTCATTGAAGGACTTGACGGTATACGTAAAATGTCGAAGTCGCTTAATAACTACATTGGCATTGATGAATCACCAAATGAGATCTTTGGGAAGTCGATGTCGATCCCTGACGAGCTAATGGTAAAATACTACAAGCTGGCGACTGATGTGCCGATGAGCGAGGTCGAGGCGCTTGAAAAAGGTCTTGCGGACGGTTCCGTGCACCCGCGTGATGCAAAGCAGGCGCTTGGGCGCACGTTTGTCTCTATGTACCATGGGGAAGAGGCAGCGAAAGAGGCGCAGTCTTACTTTGAGACGGTCTTTCAAAAACGTACATTGCCGGATGACATCCCTGTGGTTGAGTGGACTGGCGCCGACCAAGTATCTATTATCGACCTTCTCGTTCAACTTAAGATGCAGTCTTCCAAGGGTGAAGCACGTCGCATGATTCAAGGCGGCGGTGTAAAAGTGAACGAGGAAAAAGTGACGGATATTCAACTAGTGCTCACGATTGAGGACGGGATGATTGTACAGGTTGGGAAGCGTAAGTTTGTAAAACTGACGAAGTAAAAAGATAGCGGTGACTCTTAAGGGGCACCGCTTTTTCTACAGGATGAAAAAATCCCCACCTGCTCCTGAGAGCAGGTGGGGGTTTTTGATCGATCGATTAACGAGAGTACCACTCAACGATAAGCGCTTCTGTAATTTCCGCAGGAAGTTCAGAACGCTCTGGGAAACGAGAGTATGTGCCTTCAAGTTTCTCTTCGTCCAAAGTAACGAATGCTGGTGTAAAGTCGTTCACTTCAAGTGATTCTTTTACAGCACTCAAGTTTTTTGAACGCTCGCGCAAAGAGATGCTTTGTCCTGGCTTCACGCGGTAAGACGGGATGTCTACGCGCCCACCATCGACAAGAATGTGGCCGTGATTCACAAGCTGACGAGCGGCACGACGTGTACGTGCAAGCCCCATACGGTACACGAGATTATCCAAGCGAGACTCAAGAAGAATCATGAAGTTTTCACCGTGGATGCCGTCCATTTTGCCAGCTGTTTCAAACATACGAACGAATTGGCGTTCGTTAACTCCGTACATGTGACGAAGCTTTTGCTTCTCTTGAAGCTGAAGTGCGTATTCGGAAAGCTTCTTACGCTGGTTCGGGCCGTGTTGACCTGGGGCATAAGGACGCTTTGCTAATTCTTTTCCAGTGCCGCTTAGTGATACACCAAGACGACGAGACAGTTTCCAAGATGGACCTGTGTAACGAGACATCGTTGTCTCCTCCTTGTTATTTTGAAGTTGCAAAATAACAACCTACCTGACAATCTCCGAACATAGCCATTTTGTTTTCATGTATCTTCGCTTCGACAGCTAGAAGTTACAGGATACACCTCAGGTTACTCAGCCGCTTGAGGAACAAAATGAACTTACCTTCAGTTTGCCGTGGCTGTCACTCACACGAAGGCTATTATACGTTTTGTTGGCACGCTTGTCAATGGGGCGCGTACACGGCGTTTTCCAGAACCCGCACAAAAGCTTCTAGCTCCGTTTGCTCCTCTTCCGAAAAGCGGTTTTTGAGCGGGCTGTCGATATCAAGTACGGCAACGACCTCTCCGTTTGCACGCACAGGAACGACAATTTCTGAGTTTGAGGCAGCGTCGCAGGCAATATGACCTGGGAACGTATGGACATCGGCTACGCGCATTGTTGCATTGTTTTTAACGGTGGTACCACAGACGCCTTTTCCAATAGGAATACGAGTACAAGCGGGCAAGCCTTGGAACGGGCCGAGAACGAGCTCCTCTTCCTTTAAAAAATAGAACCCGACCCAGTTTACGTCCCGTAGAAACTGCGCTAAGAGTGCACTCGCATTCGCAAAGTTGGCTAGAACGTCCGGTTCATCCTCAAGAAGAGCTGTAAGCTGCTTCTTGAGGAGATCGTAATCAGCTGAACGTTCATTGTTGTACGCTTTTTTTTCAAACATTTGTAACCCCCACATTCTCAAGTTGTGTATTAGTTTACATGAGTCTTTTCGATTCGGCAAAATAAGCGAATTTCTGCACTTTTTGTCTAAAAGTATTGCAGGAAAAACGGCTTTATACTAAAGGGAATGTGGAGGAGGGAGGCGAATAAAGTCTAATAAGGAACTTTCATTGAGCCGCGGTTTTTTGAAAGTGACAAGCTAGGAGGGATTGCTCTTGAGTGAAACGACGCGTTTGATGATCCGTGACGCAGCGACCTATCTCTTTTACGCAAAAGGGTACCACGGAACCTCAGTAAGGGACATCGCGAAAGAAGCTTCAGTCAATGCAGCACTTGTTTCCTATTATTTTGGGGGAAAGCAGGGACTGTTTGAATCGTTAATGACGGATTTTTTTGAAGGGTATGTTAAGACGATAGAGACCTTTCGTCATTTGGATCTACCGATTGACAAGCTATTCGAGGAACTTCTCTTTCAATTGCTTAAGTATCAGCAATCCCACCACTGGCTCGCACGAATGGCGCACCGGGAAATGACTCTTGATTCCACGCTTGTGCGTGAACTTATGACAACATACTTACGCAAAGAAAAATATGTATTCGAGCACCTTCTAAAGCGAGGAATGAACGAGGGAATATTCACGCGGCAACCAGTCGATTTGCTTGTAATACAACTGCGAAATACGATCACGCTTCCCTTTAGCTCTCCACAGTACATGCGTGAGCTTTATCAATTGACGCCAGCGGAACCAAGCTTCACCACGCGCTATATGAAGCATGTCCGCCGCTTGCTTCAGGCGATCCTCTTTGAGCAAGAGAAACCAGGGAAACGTGTATATGTGAAACTTGCTAAATCGAAATAAGGAAATCTCTTCCTGAAAGCAGTCCTTTCGCTGTATGAGCGTCCGACCCATAGACGAGTGGGATGTTCATACGAGCAGCCTGGACGGCTATCTCCCTCGGAGGGTAGGTTTCCTTGCAAAACGCCTTCTGTATCCCAGCCCCGTTATAATCGAGTTCAAGGCCTTGGTTTCTCACAAGTTGCAAAATGAGGTCTGTTTCGTTATGAAAACTAGCAGTTGTAGGGAATTTCTGAATAAATTTTCGGACAAGCGTCATATGACCGATCCGCTTTGGCTTGTGCGGCCCGAGATTGGCAGAAATGGACGCTTGAACGGTTTGATAATAACGCTTATGTACTGCCTCCACACTTCCGAGTCTCTTTACGAGTAGCTCAAACATCTCCGGGCTGTAGTCCAAACAAAGAAATCCTTCCTCTGTCTCTAGAAAATGAACGGAAAGCAAGCTGTCATCAAGCAGCGGTCCGACTTCATTCAAGAATGCCCTCGTTTCGTTTTCAATCCCTATAAGATAATCAACTTCTAGTCCAAGCTTGACGGTTAAATGCTCTGCGTATTCTTTTTTGACCTTTGCCACATCTTCAAGATAACAAACAAGATCATTGGGCTTCATCGCACTGTCGGCGTCTGGAACAGGGTCAGAAAAAGAAGGGGGGAGGGGTGCATGCTCTGTAAACGAGAGCGTATGAATCCCTTGTTTAATGGCTTGCTCACAATAATCAGCAAGTCGATCCGGGGAGCCGTGAGGGCAGTAAGGTGTATGGACATGGGAATCTATTGTTATGAGCATTGGTATACCTCCTGCAGAAAAATGAGAGGAGTGCCTCTCTGCGTTGAAATTTGTCGAACGGGAGTGTAGCGAAAGTGAACACAAACCCTCGCTTTCATGGTATCATATGACGTATGAAAAGACTTATGATATGGTTGTTGAAAGTTTGTGCATTATTATACATACATATCAGGAAAAAGAAAGGATTGCTTTTTCCTATGATGAACCTCTCAAAGAGGAACGAGCTCTAGCATCTTTGTTTGAGGCAAAGCAACCGTAGAGGGGAGTTTTACGTGGATTATTTCATAACTATTGTTATTTCCATTATCGTTATCGTTTGCGCGTTCACGCTTGGCAGTATGTACGTGAGAAGAAACATTCATAAAGAAGTCGACCAGCTGGATGGAAGAAAAATTAGCATACTTAACCGTAATATTTCTGAGGAAATTGCAAGAGTGAAGAAGCTCCGAATGTCTGGGGAAACCGAAGAGAAGTTTGAGGCCTGGCGTCGAGATTGGAATGAAATTGTCGACACGATTCTCCCCGACATCGAAAAGCAGTTGATTGAGATTGAAGATCTAGCGGGGAAGTACCGTGTTAATAAAGCGAAACAGTTAATTACATGGACGGCGAACCGGGTGGAGACCGTTGAGAACCAACTCGATGTGATAGTGGAGGACATTGAGCATCTTGTCTCCTCAGAGCAGAAGAACCGAGCCGAAATTGGCGAGGTCAAACAACAGTACCAGTCCTTAGCGAGCGATCTTCTAAAAAAACGCGGATCGTTTGGCGAGAGTTTGCCGGCCATTGATCAGCAAATGAGTGAACTGAAAGCGGAGCTTGTCTCTTTCGATCAGGCGATGGATGGTGGAAGCTACTTACAGGCGCGCAAGCAGCTACTAGGGATGAAGAACCAATTGCATGAACTTCGCGAGAAAACCAAGGCGATTCCAAAGCTCCTAGTACAGGCGAGAACGACGATCCCGGCTGATCTGCGTAACTTGCAGCAAGGAATAGCGCAAATGAAAGAGAGTGGGTACCAACTTGAACCATTTTCCTTTGAGCCTCGTCTGCAGGAATTTCAATCTGATCTGGATCTTGCGCTCGAAGATTTAGAAAAGTTAAGGGCTGACGAGGCTTCAGAACGATTGACTCTTGTTCAGGAGCAAATGGAGAGCATCTACTCCACCTTAGAAGAAGAAGTGTTATTCAAGCAAAAGCTAACGGAGCAAATTCCTGGATTAAAAGAGCAAATCCAACACGCGGACGCGCAGCTTCAGCAACTGCTTCGGGAAACTGCGCATGTACAGAAAAGCTACTTGCTCGCTGAAGAGGAAACGTATATTCAAGAGGCGGTTCAAAAGCAGATCGCGGACTTGAAAAAGCAGCTGTATGTTATTGTGGATGTCACGGAAAATCAAAAGCAAACGTTCGCTTCCATTTCCGACATGGTTGAAGAGTGGCACACGGAGATCAAGAAGGTTCAGGCGGAGATTGAGGCGGGCATTGATAAGCTCCATGACCTGAGAAAAGAGGAGCTTAAAGCAAAAGAGACCATCGAACGTTTACGTGCCATTATGCTTGAATCGAAACGGACGCTCCAGAAAAGCAATATTCCTGGTGTACCCGTCTCTTCCATTGAAGCTCTTAATGAAGGGGAGGAGCATATTCGCCAGGCCACGACACAACTGGATCAAGTGCCGCTGGAAATGGAAAAGGTGCGAGAACTTGTGGAAAAAGCGATCAAGTCGGTTGAAGAAAATACGATTCTGGTCAGCGAAATCGTAGAGAGTGCGCATGTCGCCGAGCTTCTCCTTCAGTATAGCAATCGCCACCGAAACAAAAGCGAAAAAACGCGGCGTTCCTTGCACGATGCAGAGAAACATTTCCGCCGCTTTGAATACGAAGAGGCGATTCATTGTGCAGCAGATGCTGTCGAAGCCTATGAGCCAGATATTGTAGAAAAAGCGACCAAACACGCACGTGAGAGTGCTTAAGAAAGAGCTCCCTAGTGGTTACTAGGAAGCTCTTTTCACTTGGAATGAAAACAATTGTGCTACCATGACGTTAGCAAATAAAAAGGGGAGAAGCCGTGATTTATCTAGATAATAGCGCGACAACGCGACCGTACAAGGAGGTTCTTGAGACGTATAATAAGGTTTCGACTTCTTACTTCGGAAACCCATCTTCGTTGCACACACTAGGGGTGGAAGCTGAACGAGTCCTTACAAAGTCAAGAGAAACCATAGCAAAAGAGCTCGAATGCCCTCCGCAAGGGATTATTTTTACTTCGGGCGGAACAGAGTCCAATTCTCTTGTCATTCAAGGGATGGTGAGAGGAAGGAAGGCAAAGCGCAGACATATTGTCACAACAACAGTGGAGCATGCGTCGACATACGAAAACGTCAGGGCTCTAGAAAAGGAAGGGGTGGAGGTCACTTATGTCGAGGTGGATGGTGAAGGGAGCGTAAGCGTAGAGGCAATCGAGAAGGCCATCAAGCCGCATACGGTTCTTGTCACGATCGCTCATGTCCAAAGTGAGCTTGGGACGATTCAGCCGATTGAGGAGATTGGTCACTTGCTAAAGGGACATCCTACAATCAAGTTTCACGTGGACGCTGTGCAGAGCATTGGCAAAGTTTTCTTCTCGATCAGCGAAGCGCATATTGACTTTTTAACGCTTTCAAGCCATAAGATTCACGGTTTAAAAGGAACCGGGCTGCTTTATGTACGCGATAAACGGTTGCTCACCTCTTTGCTACGAGGGGGGGAGCAGGAGCAACAACTCAGGCCGGGAACACAAAACGTTGCTGGAGCTGCGGCAATGGCAAAGGCCTTACAGCTTACAATGAAGCAGTCTAGAGAAGGAATAAAACAGCTCGAAGCGAACCGTTCTCTTCTTATAAATGAGCTTAAGCGAGTGCCATCGTGTGAAATCAATTCACCGAGTACTCAGGGCGCCCCACATATCGTTAATTTCTCCGTGCGAGGAATGAAGGCGGAGGTGCTTGTCCAAGCGCTTGCAGCCAAAAGCATTTACGTCTCCTCGCAGTCTGCATGCTCTTCCAAGACAATGAAACCCAGTCGAATTCTCATTGGAGCGGGACATACGGAAGATGGTGCAAGCAGCGCAATTCGCATTAGTTTCTCTTTTGAAACAACGAACGAGGAGGTCATCGAATGTGCCCGTGCCTTGAATACGACAATACCAGAACTAATGGAGGTGATGACATGAAGATGGACCATATTCTTATACGTTATGGCGAGATTGGGGTAAAAGGAAAAAATCGTGTAGAGTTCGAAAAGCTCCTCGTTCGGAATATACGACAAGCACTGTCGATTTTTGAAGATGTAAAGGTGAAACGCACATTCGGACGAATTGTCGTAGAACTTCATGGGCAGCAGCATGAATCGGTGACAAAGGCACTAGCCAACGTTTTTGGCATTCATTCGTATAGCCTTGCGCTTCGTGTTGAAAACAAGGTCGAGGCAATGCAAAAAGGCGCAGCGTTCATGCTCAGAGAGGGAAACAAGGCGCAAACTTTCAAAGTCACAACACGCAGAGCTTATAAGCCGTTTCCGATCGATTCACAGACGTTGAACCGCGAAATCGGCGGCTATGTTCTGCGAAGGAGCAGCAACGCCGTTCGTGTCGATGTGCACACTCCAGATGTTGAGATCAACGTAGAAGTGCGGGAGTCGGGGACGTATATAACGGCCGGGGCTTATGAGGGAGCGAGGGGGCTGCCTGTAGGAGCAAGTGGCAAAGTGTTGCTTATGCTGTCCGGCGGAATTGATTCTCCTGTTGCTGGACATATGATCATGAAACGGGGAGCGGAAATCGAAGCGATTCACTTTCACAGTCCCCCTTATACAAACGAGCGGGCAAAGCAGAAAGTCATGGACTTAGCACGAGCACTTACAAGCTATGGCACAAATATCAATCTTCATCTCGTTCCATTTACAGAAATTCAAACGCATATTCATAAGGAGATTCCTAGTAATTATGAAATGACGATTATGCGCCGCATGATGATGCGCATCGCCCAGCGGATTGCAAGTGACCGTGGAATCCTTGCTATCGCGACAGGGGAGAGTCTCGGTCAAGTGGCTTCACAGACGCTTGCGAGCATGAACACGATTAACGAAGTGACGACACTGCCCGTTCTTCGCCCACTTGTAACGATGGACAAACTAGACGTGATTAACTATGCCAAGCGCATCGGCACCTATGAAATCTCCATTTTGCCATATGAGGATTGTTGCACCATCTTCTTGCCGCCCGACTCCAAGACAAAGCCAAAGCGAGAAGGTGCGGCGAAGTTTGAGCAATTCATTCAAATTGAAGAAACCTGCGCTGCCGCTGTCACCAACACAGAAACGGTTACAATTAAGAGTGTGCAAGAGGCAGAAGCGGCCATCGATGACCTTTTTAATTAAAAATATTTACCAATGAAGAAGCATGTATGTTTTCACCCCTCTCGAGTCATTCTATAAGTACCGAAGGAGGTGAGACACATGGCTAACAACAACAACTCAAACCAACTTGTTGTGCCTGGTGTACAACAAGCTCTTGACCAAATGAAATATGAAATCGCATCTGAATTCGGAGTAAACCTTGGTGCTGACTCTACATCTCGCGCAAACGGGTCTGTAGGTGGCGAAATCACCAAGCGTCTAGTTCAAACTGCTCAGCAGCAAATGAACGGCTCTCAACGATAATTTTATAACATGACTAAAGAGGCGGGGTGTTCCCCGCCCCTTTTTGGTTTGCAAAAAGGATGCTTTTGGAAAAGTTTGGTATCAAGTTTCACACCAACGATAGTGAATGAAAATTGTAAATGACGACCTTCAACGGCTAAATTGTTTCTGAGGACAAGTTGTTTATGATAAGCTAACTAAGGTAACTGGCAAGCAGAATTATAAGCAGGGAGTGAGCTGATGAAAGCAAGGCGGTGGATAGCTCTTGGCGTTTCGGCGCTAGTGCTACTAGTTTCAGGAGTCATTTCGCTTATTGTGGCAATTGTAAGTTTCAATCCCCAAGAGACGTTTAACCTTTCAGAAAGTGGAGGGGAGGTTGTTGTTCAAGAGGGAAGTGGCAATGGTCAAATTGCCTTACTTGATGTGAATGGGCTGATCATTAACAGTGGCGAAGAAAACTCTTTATTTACATCAGGGGGCTATAACCATCAAGTGTTTTTAAATCAACTAACGCAGGCGATGGAATCGAATCCTGTGGAAGGGATTGTCCTTAACGTAGATAGTCCCGGAGGTGGTGTTCTTGAAAGTGCACAAATTCATGACCTTGTGGTCGAGGCTCAGGAGGAGTATGACAAACCAGTCTACATATCGATGGGCGGCACAGCTGCCTCCGGGGGCTATTATCTAGCAGCGCCTGCGGAGCGAATCTTTGCCAACGCACAGACCTTGACAGGATCGATTGGCGTCATTATGAGCTCTTACAACATTTCTGAACTACTTGATAATATTGGTGTTGAGGAGATTGTCTATAAGAGCGGCCCATTTAAAGACATCCTGTCACCGACCAGAGACGCAACGGAAGAAGAGGAAAACATCCTTCAAGGCATCGTGGATGAGTATTATGACGATTTCGTCAACGTCATTGCAGACGGGCGTGGCATGTCCGATGAACGTGTACGAGAGCTTGGGGACGGACGGGTGTATACGGGAGAGCAGGCCTTGGAAGAAGGTCTTGTTGACGAAATCGGAACATTGGATGACACCATTAAGGCTTTGCGTACGGAACTAGGAGGCGATTATGAGGTGATTTCCTATACACGGCCTTCGGGCATGCCAAGCTGGATGAATTTCCTCAGTGATCGATTGCCAAACGTTCATTCAGAGTCCGATGTACTTCATCAGCTGGTGGAATACAATCAGCCACGGGCGTTGTACTTACAAACGTTTGAATAAGGAGGAATGAATGATGGATCAAAGTGTGAAACCACGTTCATTCCCAAAAGAACCGTGGCGAAATGGACGTTTGCGCAGCCGAAATCGTCTGAAGGGGCAGGAGACAAAAGAAGAGCAGCAGGAGCGAAAGGGACTTCAGTCTTCTGTTCGGTACGCTGGGTTTTGGATGAGGGTTTGGGCGTTTTTGCTTGATTTGCTCCTGCTCACATCCTTAACGGGAGCTCTGCTTTGGACATGGGTGGATGCGTTTGAATCAGTGTCCTCTGTGGTTGCTTTTTTTGTAAGTTCGTTTTTGCTTCCTAGCATGTTGTACGCCCTGTTTTTCTTTTTATACTTTGGACTGATGACCAAGTGTTTCGGGCAGACGTTGGGCAAGATGCTTTTCGGAATTAAAGTTGTTCGGGTGGACGGAGGGAAGCTTACATGGATGGATGTGGTGATAAGAGAGGGAGCAGGGCGCGCCCTGCATCAAGCTCCTATCTTTGGTCAATACATCCTCATGCTTGTTTATCTTGTCGTTACCTTCCATCCGAAGAAACAGGGAGTTCACGATCTTTTTGCCGAAACCTATGTTGTGCATATTGATGAATGACGAGTTTAAACCTGTCAGCGCTGCTGACAGGTTTATTTTGGTAGAGATAAGGGGAGCCTAGAAGTAACTTACTCGTAAAGGAAGCCGAGGGATGAATGAAGGAAACGGACTACTCATTATACTGTTTATCATTGGGGCTGGGCTAATCCTATTCTTTATCCTATTGATGTTGGCCAAAATCACTGTACAAATCACATACTCGCATCAGTATAAAGAAGATCTTTTAACGGCACGCATTACGGCATGGAGAATTCCTATTTATACACTGGAAACATCGGTGATGGAGTGGAACGAAGAGGATGGCTCGCTCATGATGAAAGAAGAGACGGATACAATGGGCGCCAAAGAGGAAAAGACGAAAAAGTGGACGTTGAAAAAGGTGCTCAACATTTGGCATGATGCTCAAGCGTTATTGAGGCATGTCGTTCATCTTAAAAAGAAAGCGGATCGTTTCTTGGCTCAAGTGCACGTACACCATTTTTGCTGGAAAACAGAACTGGGCGTGGGCGACGCTGCAGCCACCGCTCAGCTTGCTGGGGCATTGTGGGCCATAAAGGGGCTAGTGTCCAGCTGGCTAACGCGAAAGATGTTGTGGAGAACCGACCCGAAGCTTCAGGTCACCCCGCATTTTCAAACCTCTGGATTTGCGCTCTATTTTTCATGCATGCTTTCCTTCCGACTCGGGCACGCTATACGCGCAGGTCTCGCTTTAGCATTAGGCTGGAAGAGACGTCCGAAAACAAAGGCCGCCCCTAACAAGGAAACAGGCGTTTCAAGTTAGAGGAGGCTAACCAAGGAGGTAGCTATGTCAGAGCATCCAATTCAAGGATTAATGAAAACGGCCATGGAAAATTTGAAAGAGATGGTCGATGTGAATACGATTGTAGGAGATCCCGTTGAAACCCCTGATGGTAGCGTGATTATGCCCGTATCGAAAGTGGGATTCGGATTTGCCGCTGGAGGCAGTGAGTTTCACACAGAAGCGTCCTTACATCATGCAAGGGAGCTGGAAGAACAGGCGCATCCGTTTGGAGGAGGAAGTGGTGGCGGCGTATCAATCACACCCATTGCTTTTCTTGTTGTTAATAGTCGCGGCATCAAAATGGTGCATCTCGATAGCACCACTCACTTGTACGAAAAGCTGTTAGACCTTGCTCCTCAAGCCGTAGAAAAAATTCAGCAAATGTTAGGTGGGGAAAACGGGAGCAATACGCAGCCTCGTGAATTCCAGCAGAAAGAGGATCCGCTCGCTTAACGAAAGAGACCTTTCAACTGTCAAATCCTTGGGATTGAGTAAATCCCAAGGGTTTCTTTTTAAACTGTAAGCAGGTGTAATCAAGCAGGGAAGCACAGAAGACGAAGCCGTGAGCAGTTTTGTTGATCAGAGGCAGCTCCTTTTTGTAAAATGAACATTATCTGATTTTTACATAACTAAGGAGGAAAAACGTTGTCTCAAATCACGTTTAAACAAAACCCTGTAACCCTTATTGGAACACCCGTTCAAGTTGGTGACACCGCTCCTGACTTTACCGTTCTTGCCAATGATCTCAGTGAAGTCTCGCTTGCTGATTCGAAAGGACGTGTCCGCCTGATCAGCGTCGTTCCGTCAATTGACACAGGCGTGTGTGATCAGCAAACGCGTAAATTTAATGAGGAAGCCGCAACCCTTGGTGATGCCAAGGTGCTCACGATTAGCGTTGACTTGCCTTTTGCTCAAAAACGCTGGTGCGGAGCTGTGGGCATTGAAAATGTTCAAACCCTTTCGGATCACCGTGACCTTTCATTTGGCGAAGCGTACGGTGTAGCGATCAAGGAATTGCGTCTTTTGGCCCGTTCTGTATTCGTGGTGGATGCCAAGAATAAGATTGTCCACGCCGAGTACGTGAGTGAAGTCACTAATCATCCAGACTACGAGGCAGCATTAGAAGCCGCTAGGAAGGCATAAGAGCCCTTTACAAGAGTCCACCATTCTCAAGTGATGGTGGACTTGTCTAGCTCCGGCGGGTAGAAGCTCGGGATTTTTCAGTCCTGCCAACGAAATCCGAAAACGGGATTTCTAGTGTCAGGCCTTCCAAAATCCTTGCTTCTGGTCAACCCGCCTGCGCTTTTCGGTACAATACGTGAGCAATTATCGTTAGGAAAGCTGGTGAGAACCAATGACAGATAAACAAGTAAGCGTGCTCTATGAATGTTTAGATACAGGAGCACTGCAGCTGGAGAAAGCATTAAACATGACTTATTTAGAAGCTGTGGCGAAAATGGGGGAGAATCTTTTTGAAGGTCGTGTTCTTCAAGAGGCGGGTCGGGAGGAGCAACACAGTCTTGAGGAGATCTTGGGACAAGTGAAAACCAAAGATTGTGAAGCCGAGGATGTGCGAAAGGCTTTTCAACTCGCTGTCTTAAAAGGAATGAAGGGTGCGGTCCAACCGAACCATTCCATGACTCCGGATGCCGTCTGCCTCTACATGAGCTATTTAGCGAATAAACTTACAAGCGACGAAAAAGAAGGCTATCGCTTGGTTGATTTAGCCGTTGGTTCCGGAAATTTACTCACCGCGCTCCATAACCATTCTACACATCCCGTACAAGCAAGTGGTTTTGAAGTGGATGAGACGCTCCTTGCCACTACCTTTGCCAGCGCGAACCTACAGAAGCTAGAGCTCGCTCTCTTTCACCAGGACAGCCTTACGGTCAAAGTGCCGGAGGCCGACCTTGTGGCGACCGATTTGCCTGTAGGTTATTACCCAAAGGATGAAGTAGCAGCAAGCTACGAATTGAACGTAGACGATGGACATGCCTATATCCACCATCTGATGATTGAGCAAAGTCTACGGACGCTTAAGGCGGGTGGATTTGCGCTCTTGCTGATCCCAAACTTTCTGTTTGAAAGCACTCAGACTCTTGCGTTAAATAACTACCTTAAAAAGGAAGCGACTATCCTCGGGTTGCTTCAGCTGCCGAACTCGATGTTCACGGCGAAGCAGCACCAGAAGTGCATTCTTCTTTTGCAAAAGAAAGCACCAGGAATTCGTGTTCCGAGTCAGGCATTGCTTGCTGAGCTGCCTTCATTTACGAGTAAAGAAGCGACGGCGGACATGATGAAGCGAATCAACAACTGGTTTGCGGAACAACTCGGACGCTAGGTCGAATGAGTTTAGCGTTTTCATTCCTTTTTTGACTTTTATTTCTTTTTTAGACGTTCGTGATTAACTTGAAATCCACCTCTTGCAGTGCTTAAATGGAAAAGGAGAGTTACCTTGTACATTGGTTCCTATAGACAGAAGGAGTGCGAAGAAAACCATGGCTAAAATTATAGCAATAAATGCCGGCAGCTCGTCCCTCAAGTTCCAGCTGCTTGCGATGCCGGAGGAGACGGTCATTACTAAGGGCCTTGTTGAGCGAATCGGGTTGGAGGAAGGTGTTTTCTCCATAGAGGTAAACGGAGAAGAGCTCAAGGTTACAGAGGACATTCCTGACCATGCCGCAGCAGTAAAAACATTGCTTGAGAAGTTAACAGGACTATCCATCATTTCTTCCTACGAGGAAATCGAAGGGGTGGGGCATCGTGTGGTTCACGGTGGAGAGAAATTTAATGACTCGGTTCTCATTACCGATGAAGTTCTTGCAGGGATTGAACAGGTGTCCGAGCTTGCGCCGCTTCATAATCCGGCGAATATTACGGGCATCCGCGCATTCAAAGAAATATTGCCAAATGTTCCGTCTGTAGCAGTATTTGATACAGCTTTTCATCAAACAATGCCGGAAAGTGCTTACCTTTACAGTCTTCCCTACGACTACTATAAGGAGTATGGAATTCGTAAATACGGCTTCCACGGTACTTCACACAAGTACGTTTCGCAGCGGGCGGCAGAAATGCTTGATCGACCGCTTGAAGATCTGCGCATCCTCTCCTGTCACCTTGGGAATGGAGCGAGCATCGCGGCCATCAAAGGGGGGGAGTCGATTGACACATCAATGGGCTTTACCCCTCTTGCCGGAGTAACGATGGGCACGCGTTCGGGGAATATTGATCCCGCGCTGATTCCATTTATTATGGAGAAGACGGGGCAGGATGTGGATGAAGTCGTGAGCATGCTGAATAAGCGAAGCGGTCTCCTTGGTATCACTGGATTCTCGAGTGATTTGCGCGACATCGAAGCTACTGCCAATGAGGGCAACGAGCGCTCACAAGTCGCGCTTGATGTCTTCACTTCTCGTATCCATAAATACATTGGGTCCTATGCTGCACGAATGGGCGGTATTGACGCGATTGTGTTTACAGCCGGGATTGGTGAGAATAGCATTAGCATTCGTGAACGAGTCTTAAAGGGACTTGAGTTTATGGGCGTCTACACCGATTCATCGTTAAACCAGACACGTGGCAAGGAAGCATTCATTAACTCCAGCCATTCCCCTGTTAAAGTCATGGTTGTCCCAACAAATGAAGAAGTGATGATTGCCAGAGACACGGTACGTATTGCCAATTAACGAATGAGGAGCACGCCGCACTTGATGCGGGCGTGCTTTTTAGTCTTTCTTTTTGTTAAGATAAAGGCGGGGGTGGGAGTGTGACGACCATAAGGGATTTTTTTATGATTCGAGAACGCGAAATTAAGCAAGCAGCGAATGGCTCTCTGTATGCGAACTTTACGTTACAAAAACAGCTAAAGCAGATGCCGGCGAGACTATGGGACATTACGGAGGAGCAGCAGGAAACGCTTGTAAAAAAAGCAATGGTTAAAGTGGAAGCCATCCCGCGTACTTATCGGCAAAAGCAAGAACTAACGATTCAGCGCATTCGCCTCGCCACCGAGGAAGACGGCATCAGTCGCACGGAACTGATCTCAAAAAAAGGCTTGTCGCGGGAGGATTTGTGGCATGAGTTGCGAATGCTAATGGATGAGATTCATTCTAACCCTCTACAGACGGTGATTCGCCATCTCTATAGCGAACGCCTAAACCGAGAGCGATTAACGACCTACCCTGCGGCTAAAAGTTTACACCATTCTTACTATGCCGGATTGCTAGAGCAGATGGTAGAGCTGGCGCTTTCTTCGTGGCACCTCCTTCCGATGTATCCTGACGTGGATAAGGACAAGGTGCTGGCCGCCTGCTTGCTTGGAGACATAGGCAAAATAAAAGCACTCACAGAAGCGATCGCCCCCGAATATACGGATGCGGGAGAACTCATTGGCCAGCTTGTTCTTAGCGTTGAGATGATCAATGATGCTGCCATGCAAACAGGGATATCGATGGATCACCCTGAACTAGTCACTATTAAACATATCATCCTCTCCCAGTATGGCGAAGAAGGGAACGGTATCAGAAGCACTGTTCAAGCAAAGTCTGCGGAAGCGCTGTTTTATTACCATATGAAGCGAATGAATACAGATTTGAGGGCTTTTCAAATGGCTAGAGAACAAGGAAGTGGGGGGTGGGCCTACGTTGACTTGTTTAAGCGGCGCATGAATATTCGGGGCACTACCAATTGGGAGGAGGGGAAGCGAGATGAGTGAGTTTGCAAAACTAGTGGAGGGTGTTGAACATTTTGAAGCTACGCTCATGCAGGACAGTCCTTCAGATGTTGAGGGAGCGTTCTTTCAAAGGGTGGAATCCATCTATAAACGGCTAGCCAATGAAAAGAGCGAGGCGTGGTTAAGCCACGCGGACGCCCTTATGGTACAGCTGCAAAATGCCATGCTTGAGTTTGATGCGTTCTCCGATCACTTTTCTCACCGATGCCTCGGTCCTAAGGCGACAGATCAAGAGATTGCAAAGCACGAAGCCTATATTGATAAGCAGCTGGCAAAGCAGCGACTGGCCTCACTCGTTCAAGGGGGTCTAAGTGGACATGGTGGAGCCGCTCTTGCCGTGGACATGCCGGCCCAGTTGTGGCTTCACGCTCGAACGGTCGCTTCGCTTGCCCAGGCGTACGGCTTTACGTTGGAAAACCCATTGGAAACTGTTTATGCGGTGAGAATTCTCTACCTTGCGAACTTGCCTGCTGTCCTCAAGGGAAATGAATGGCGACGTTTATTCGCTGAAATTGAAGCACATGAGGAAGGGCAGCCCCTCTATAGCACGCGGGAGGAAATTCTAACCACTGATATTCTCATCCCTTTGCTCTTGGAACTTTTAAAAGTGAGGATGATGTCTTCCATTAGTAAGCGTCCGAAAGCGGGAGGAGTGTTTGTTGCAGCAAGTGTAGGCGGCGTTTGTAATTACAGAAGAGCGAAGCAAGTCACACAATGCGCGAGATGTTTTTACCAGAAACGCTGGATCAGGAATGCTTGGACTCAAAAAGGGTAATACATAAGGGAGACTAATACTAGGAGGACGAAATCTATGGGAAGACTAATTCGACAGCTACTTCGATGGGGCCCGTTGCTCTACCCGGTCATCATGAAAATTGTTCGCAGGAGAAAAAAAAGAACAGAAGAGGTCAAACGGCATAGGTAGGGGATTTTTTAAAGCGGCTTGCGCAAGTGTTTGAATATGCAAGTCGCTTTTTTGTCTCGTTCCGTTCGAGTGCCCGTGCTATTCCGGTTGTCTAGCTCCGGTGGGAAGAAGTTCGAGATTTTTTGCCCTGACAACTAATTACAAAATATAGATTTTTCACAAATTAAAAATTATAACTTCTGAGCGACCCGCCTACGCTTTTGGGGGAAGGACAAGGTTAAAAGAATTCCTTCAAACCTCTTGCCAAACCCTCTAATCGCTGTTAAAGTTATGTATATTAATAAGGTTATATTAGTTTTTATGCAAAAATGAGGCGATAAATGTTGCCCGTTCCCTTTTTGCACACTAATGCATAATGATAATAATGAAGGCATTAATATTCACATCGGAGGGAAATAAACATGGCTAAAGAAAAAGTAGTTCTCGCATATTCCGGAGGTCTTGACACTTCCGTTGCAGTAAAGTGGCTAACCGATAAAGGCTATGATGTTGTAGCTGTGGGGCTTGATGTAGGGGAAGGCAAGGATTTAGAATTTGTGAAGCAAAAGGCGCTTCAAGTAGGCGCGACTCAGTCCTATTCCATTGACGCAAAGAAAGAGTTTGCTGAGGATTTTGTTCTACCCGCGCTTCAGTCTCACGCACTGTATGAGCAAAAGTATCCGCTTGTCTCGGCTCTTTCTCGTCCGCTGATTTCCAAGAAGCTTGTGGAAATCGCTGAACAAACGGGGGCGACAGCTGTAGCTCACGGCTGTACGGGGAAAGGGAATGACCAGGTTCGTTTTGAAGTGTCAATTCAATCGCTAAACCCTGATTTAAAAGTTCTCGCGCCTGTTCGTGAATGGGCCTGGTCCAGAGACGAAGAAATTGAGTACGCCAAGACGCATAACATTCCGATTCCAATTGACCTCGATAACCCGTATTCCGTCGATCAGAATTTGTGGGGAAGAAGCAACGAGTGTGGCATCTTAGAAGACCCGTGGGCCACGCCCCCAGAAGGAGCGTACGAATTAACGGCACCACTTGAGAAAACGCCGGATGAGGCCGATATTCTAGAGATTACGTTCGAACAAGGTGTGCCAGTTACACTCAATGGGCAAAGTTATCCGCTTGATGAATTGATTCTAACTTTGAATGAGATTGCCGGAAAGCACGGCGTCGGGCGCATTGACCATGTCGAGAACCGTCTTGTAGGCATTAAGTCACGTGAAGTGTATGAATGTCCGGGCGCAATGACGCTGATTAAAGCACACAAGGAGCTCGAAGATTTAACACTCCCAAAAGAAGTGGCCCATTTTAAACCCGTGATTGAGAAAAAACTAACCGAAGTGATTTACGAAGGTCTATGGTTCTCTTCCTTGCAGCCTGCACTGCTTGCTTTTCTGAAAGAGACGCAGAAGCATGTGACAGGTGCTGTACGTGTGAAACTATTTAAAGGGCATTCCATCGTTGAAGGACGTAAATCACCGTACTCCCTTTATAATGAGAAGCTGGCGACGTATACACCAGATGATGAATTTGATCATAACGCAGCGGTTGGCTTTATCTCCCTATGGGGGCTGCCAACGAAAGTTCACAGCATGGTGACAAAGGAGAAAAAGGAGGTCACATCGTGAGTAAGCTGTGGGGAGGGCGTTTTACAAAATCAGCCGAGGAGTGGGTCGATGAATTCGGCGCCTCCATCGGCTTTGATCAAGAGCTCGTCCAGGAGGACATTGAGGGGAGCCTTGCTCATGTGGCGATGCTCGCTAAATGTGGCATCATTTCAGACGAAGAAGCAACGAAAATTAAAGAAGGGTTACAGGTGCTAAAGCAAAAAGCAGAGAACGGGGAGCTTGAATTCTCTGTTGCCCAAGAGGACATTCACTTGAATCTCGAGAAACAGCTGATCGATGAAATTGGCCCCGTCGGAGGGAAACTGCATACTGGCAGAAGTCGGAATGATCAGGTTGCTACGGATATGCACTTGTATTTGCGCAACGAGGCGAGGGAAATTATGGTCGCAGTTCGCGCCCTACAAGAGGCGCTTACGAAGCAGGCAGCCGATCATGTAGAGACGCTTATCCCAGGGTACACCCACATGCAACGGGCGCAACCGGTGTCGTTTGCGCATCACTTGCTTGCGTATTTCTGGATGCTTGAACGTGACTACGGTCGCCTTCATGATGCAGGGAAGCGTAGTAACCTCTCTCCCCTTGGAGCCGGCGCGCTTGCGGGGACGACGTTTCCCATTGACCGTACGTACTCCGCGGAGCTGCTTGGGTTTGACGGCATTTATGAAAATAGCCTTGACGCGGTGAGTGATCGAGATTTTATTGTCGAGTTTCTAAGCAATGCCTCCATGTTGATGATGCACCTTTCCCGTCTCTGTGAAGAGCTGATTCTCTGGTCGTCGCAAGAGTTTCAGTTTATTGAAATGGATGATTCGTTTGCTACAGGTTCAAGCATTATGCCGCAAAAAAAGAATCCAGACATGGCCGAACTTATTCGTGGCAAAACCGGACGTGTGTACGGAAATTTGTTCTCGCTACTTACGACGTTGAAAGGTTTACCCCTTGCCTATAATAAGGACATGCAGGAAGACAAAGAGGGTATGTTCGACACCGTGAAGACGGTGAAAGGCTCGTTGCGCATCTTTGCAGGAATGATTGAGACGATGACGGTCAACGAAGGTACGATGGCCAAAGCGGTTCACGAGGATTTCTCCAATGCGACCGAACTAGCGGATTATTTAGCGACAAAAGGAATGCCTTTCCGTGAAGCCCATGAGGTGGTTGGCAAGCTCGTTTTAACGGCGATTGAAAGAGGAGTCTATTTGCTCGATTTAAAAATGGAGGATTATCAGGGGGCTAGTGAGCTTTTTGCCGAGGACATCTATGAAGTCCTTCAGCCACACACCGTTGTTGCTCGTCGAAACAGTGCCGGTGGAACGGGGTTCGATCAGGTCCAATCCGCTCTTGAAAAAGCCAATCATATCCTTTCTACAAACAAATAGCTAGCTGAGAAACGTCCTTTGGGGCGTTTTTTTGTATAGCACATAGCCTCTCGGAGATACTAACAGCAAATGAGACAAGGAGGGAGACCAATGAAACGAAAGGAAGAACATTCGGAAGACATGGAGAAAGGGGAACAGCAAACACACGAACAACTCATCCATTCTTACGAGCAAGGAACGGTTGACGAGAGACAAGAACAAAAGAAAATGTAGAACGATTCGTTAGCTGCAGCGGGAAGGAACTCGGGATTTTTCAGTCCTGAATTGAAATCCAAAACCGGAATTTCTATGTGTTCCAAATCCTCGTTTCTGCTCGACCCGCCTGCGCTTTTCGATTAGGTTTTGCGCAAACGCCTTTCATAGTGTATCTTTGAAAAAGAACACTAAGCGGGGGGATACGATGAGACATGCGCTACTGACAGCTGGAACAAAAGGGTTGGGTTTGCAAGTGGCCCACGCACTTCTTCAAAATGGCTACAGCGTAACCGTTACTTATTTTAGCGACGAGGCAGCTGCAAAGGCATTGGAACGCGCCTGGAGAGATCAGAGTGAACGATTACAAGTGGTCCAGGCTGATGTGACGAAGAAAGAGGACGTTCAGCGAGTCGTGGAGGAAGCATATTCCTTTGCCCATCGCATTGATCTGTTAATACATAATGCTGGACCTTATGTGGTAGAAAAGAAAAAACTTGTGGATTATGAGGAAGAGGAATGGACAAATATGCTAGATGGAAATTTAAGTTCTGCCTTCCATCTGCTTAAAAACGTCGTTCCAATTATGCGAAACCAGCGTTATGGACGCATTGTTACCTATGGATTTCAAGGGGCGGATAGTGCACCTGGCTGGGTATATCGATCGGCTTACGCAGCGGCGAAGGTGGGGCTTGTTTCCCTGATGAAGACGGTTTCGATCGAGGAAGCCTCTTATGGGATCACAGCGAACATGGTCGCACCAGGAAATATTACGGGAGGCATGAAGGAAGCGACGATTGAGGAGGCGCGCTCTAAAAAGGACAACGAAACCCCTATTGGTCGCTCTGGCACCGGGGAAGACATCGCACGTACGGTTTTATTTTTATGTGAGGAAGATGCCGATATGGTGACTGGAACAGTCGTAGAAGTTACTGGCGGAGTAGACGTGATTCATCGCTATCGTTAGAGGCGTATAAGTGGTAAATTTTTGTACACCTTAATAGTAAATTGAGGTGATAAAATGAAGCCATTGTTTGCCTTGCTGTTCATTTTCATGGGCCTAAGCGTACCGACGACGTTCGCACAAGCGGGTGGTTTTGAATTAATGGAAGCCCAGTCGGTCCGTGTGACGGTTGTCTCAGAGGGTGAAGAGTTTGAATGGGAGTACGATAGCCCGCGCCACTATGAATTCCAATACGGTGACCGGGTGATGAAGGGGAAGAGGGCGCAGCGAGAAGTTGAGAGCATGACCGACACGCTTCAAATCGGTGAACATGTCACAAAGGACGTGTATAAGGAGCGACTCGAGACGCTGTATCCGAACTTAGAGCGCTTCGAAATTCGTTGGAAAAACGATGAAGGCAAACTACATGTATGGAGCTGGGAGCAGGAGTAGTCGGGACGTTCAATCGAATTCAGAGGCACAAGCAAGGTTCTAGGAAGCGCAGACTGCGCTCTTCCTAGGACCTTTTTGCTGATTTAAGGAGACGCGGGGACGATGGTTAGTTCTTTCGGATAGTGGGTTAAGCATTCGTGACTCTCTTCTGTAACCAGCACATCATCCTCAATACGAACGCCGCCAAGGGCCGGGACATAGATCCCCGGTTCAATCGTGTACGTCATTCCTGCTTGTAGCCTATCTGTATTGGTTTCATTTAGCGACGGAAACTCATGGACATCAACACCAAGGCCATGGCCAACCCGGTGAGGGAAATAGTCTCCGTATCCTGCCTCTTTAATCACGCTTCGCGCAGCAGCATCGATCTGTCCGAGCACAGTTCCCGGCTTTGAGATGGCGAGCGCTGCACGTTGGGCACCTAGGACAGTTTCGTAGATTGTTCTCATCTTTGTACTCGGTTCTCCATAAAAGACGGTTCTTGTAATATCGGAGCAATAGCCAGCAAAGACAACACCAAGGTCGAACAAAACCGCCTCTCCTGGGGCAAGTGTTCGTTCTCCGGGAACACCGTGTGGGCTTGCGGCATTCTCACCGAATAGAACAAGGGTGTTAAAAGACATTTCGCGCACGCCTTGCTTTCTCAAATCATACTCGATTTTGGCAATCACCTCTAATTCGGTAACGCCGTTTTTGAGAGCGTTGACGCCAGCCCGAACGCCTTCATCTGCTAGTGTGGCTGCACGACGCATACTCGAACGCTCATCCGCTGATTTAAGAAGACGCTGGTTCATCAGCATAGATTCACAGTCATTAATGTGGGCAGACGGCTGAAGCTTTTGCAGCTCGAGAACTCGTGCATACGGGACCGTTCTTTCTTCGAGAAATACGGTGTCGCCGACCAAGGTCTTCTTGTTAACAACATGGGCAATCTTTTGCCAGGGATTCTCCGCATCACTGTATGTGACCACTTTTTCATTAAAACCAACGGCTCTCACCAGTTCTTCCTCCATCTTAGGGGCGATGAGGAAAACATCCTCTGGAAAAACGAATAATCCAATAAGCCTCTCGTGGGGATCGGTGCGAAAGCCTGTTAAATAGAATAGATTCTCTTTGCTTTGTACAAAGGCAAATGTACCGTTTTCATTTGCGATTTTTTGTTGAAAGACATGCAATCTCTCTGCATTCATAAAAAGGCCTCCTTCATCTATTGGATCTAGCTGCGGCGGAGTAGAAGCTCGAGATCTTTCGCCCTGATACCGAAATCCAAAATCGGGATTTCTTTTATCGGGTCTCCAAAATTCTCTCTCCTAATTAACCCGCCTCCGCCTTTCTAATAGTATAGAGGAAATGGGACACAGATTCATCGAATTGGAATTTGGAAGTTTAATCGCTTGAAAATCGGTTATAAAATAAGGAGAGTAATTCTAACCAAAGGAGAGGAACGGAATGAAAGTCAGCTACCACGGACATTCAATTGTGCAGGTTGAAGCAAACGGGAAGAAGATGATCATTGACCCATTCATTACAGGCAATGAGTTGACAGACTTGAATGCAGACGAAGTAGACGTAGATGTGATTCTTCTCACGCATGGGCATAACGATCATGTTGGGGATACGATAGACATCGCGAAGCGCACTGGAGCACAGGTTGTGGCCATTGCTGAGCTGGCTACTTATCTAGAATTCCGAGGTGTTGAGAACGTACACCCGATGTCGATTGGAGGGGCGCACGAGTTTGATTTTGGCACAGTCAAGTTAACTCAGGCTTTTCATGGCTCTTCGTATACAGAGGAGGACAATCAACGTATCGTGTATACAGGCATGCCAGCTGGAATTTTATTCACGGCAGAAGGAAAGACGTTTTATCATGCTGGGGATACGGCGCTATTCAGTGATTTGAAGTTAATTGGGGAGCGCAATGATATCGAGCTTGCCTTTCTTCCGATCGGGGATAATTTTACGATGGGGCCAGAAGATGCTCAAGCGGCCGCTGAATGGGTTCAGGCTAAGAAGGTGGTGCCTATCCATTACAATACGTTCCCAGTGATCAAACAGGACCCTAAGGCGTTTGCGAATTCGCTACCAGGTGGGAGAGGCATTGCACTCGCGCCTGGGGAAGTTATCAATTTATAAATTCGGACAGCTCTTGCTTTCATCAAGAGCTGTTCTTTTTTTCGTCCCACTGCGTATGCTAGTAAAAAACGGACAAGGGTGGGATTGGATGAAACAACGAGCGATTATATGTATGTTGCTTACCGGAATCATGATTGCCTACGCCTATGAGCAGTTACCGCTACAGGAAGAAGGCATTAGTCAAGTTTTTGCGATTAGCTGGCTCGTGTTCGCCGGGGTCGTCTTAAGTGGAAATGTAATCGGCTGGATCCAGGCGACGAAAAAGCAAAATCGTGTTCGCATGCAAGAAGCAGCGCAGCAAGAAAAGAAGGAAAGAAGCAGTCAATACGGAGCATAAGTTGCTGACCACACCTTTCGGTCGTATAATAGCTATAGCGATTACGTGAAAGTGTGGTGCGATGCGTGACAACAAAGCACGAGCAAATACTCGATTATATTTCTCAGCTGCAAATAGGTGAAAAGATCTCTGTACGGCAAATTGCAAAGGCACTGAATGTAAGTGAAGGAACGGCGTACCGTGCTATTAAAGAAGCCGAGACGCAAGGCCTTGTGTCGACCATTGAGCGGGTGGGCACAATTCGAATCGAAAAAAAGAAAAAAGATAATATTGAAAAGCTCACGTATGCAGAAGTGGTGAACATCGTCGACGGACAAGTTCTGGGAGGACGACAAGGTCTTTACAAGACGTTGAATCGGTTTGTGATCGGGGCCATGAAAATGGAAGCGATGATGCGCTACGTGACTGCAGGCAATCTTCTTATTGTTGGGAACCGCTATCAAGGTCATAAGCTTGCCTTAGAAGCAGGGGCCGCTGTTTTAATCACAGGTGGATTTGATACGAGCCCGGAGGTCGTTCGCTTAGCTGATGATCTGGATTTGCCAATTATTTCAACGACCTACGATACGTTCACCGTGGCAGCGATGATCAATCGTGCGATTTATGATCAGTTAATCAAAAAAGAAATTGTGCTTGTCGATGATATTTTAATTCCCCTCCAAGATACATATTACATGATGACAAGCAACACGGTGGAGAAATGGCATGAACTAAACGCAAGAACGGGCCATAGCCGCTACCCCGTGGTGGACGGACAGATGAAAATACAAGGGATGGTCGCCGCCAAGGATGTGCTTGACAAAGCCAAGCATGATTCCATCGAAAAAGTAATGACGCCGAATCCAATTACGGTGAATGAACGAACGTCAGTTGCCTCTAGTGCGCATGTTATGGTCTGGCAGGGGATTGAGCTTTTGCCGGTAACTGACAATCAGCGTCGCTTAATCGGGGTGGTAAGCAGGCAGGATGTTTTGAAGGCGATGCAAACCACACAGCGACAGCCCCATGTCGGGGAAACGATTGACGATATTGTTACAAGCCGGATTGAAGAAGTGAGTGTCTCCGTGGGTGAAGAGGCAATCTACACTTGCGAAATTACGCCACAGATGACGAATCAAGTGGGGACCGTTTCCTACGGGGTGGTCACGACAATGATGGTTGAAGCAGCAAAGCGCGTCATGCGTAAACACAAGCGTGGCGACCTTGTCGTGGAGAATACGACGATGTATTATCTCAAACCTGTTCAAATCGACAGTATCCTAACCATTGTTCCTTGCGTCCTAGAAATCGGGCGAAAACACGGGAAATTTGACGTCGAACTCTTCCACGAAGGAGCCATCGTCGGCAAAGGGCTATTAACCGCCCAACTAATAGAGTAGAGGAAAGGGAGACGGATAGCTTAGCAGCGATGGGTTTTTAGGATCCGTTCTCCTGTGGCATGATTGGTTCATATCTAGACAGAAAAAACCCGTCCAATTGGACGGGCGTTTATTCCGGTAACTGAGCCACATAGTGCTTATGTGACTTAAATCCGAAGTGGGCATTGGCTATGCCGAAAATGAGAAAAACAACCCCAACAATGATTTGTACAGCCGTTTCCTGCATGACAAAAAGCAAGTTGACGCTAAAGGCAAGGAGAAAAATACCGATCGCGAACCGTGCGCGTGAATCGTTAATCTTTTTCTCCAGTGAATCCGGCAAGCGCCAGGCTCGGACGCGATGATATACGTAAAAAACAACAGCGATCACTGCGATAATAATAAGCAGTCGTCCCATTTCCAAACCTCCTTGATCTTGCTGCAAACGTTTCTCTTATTGTAGCGTGAACAAGTCGGTTTGACTAGTAATCAAAGAAGGAGGGGGGAAATGTTTACATCTATTCTTAAACAAATAGAAACATTTGATACGATCATTATTCACCGACATGTGCGACCAGACCCCGATGCTCTTGGTTCTCAGCTCGGGTTGAAGACATTGATTAAAACACGGTACCCAGAGAAACGCGTGTTTGCCGTTGGGGAAGAAGAACCCTCTCTATCGTTTCTTGGGAGCATGGACCTCATTGACGATGCCGTTTATGAAGAGGCGCTGGTCATTGTGTGCGATACAGCGAATACAGGACGGATTAGTGACCAGCGTTTCCACCTAGGAAAAATGCTCATCAAATTTGACCATCACCCAAATGAGGAGCCTTACGGGGACATCGTCTGTGTCGATACAACGGTGAGCTCAACTAGCGAGCTCGTGGTCGCTCTTGTCGAGGAAGTGGGTGACTTTGTCATGACTCCGGAAGCAGCTCTTCTTTTGTACGGAGGAATTGTCGGGGATACGGGGCGCTTCCGTTTTCGCAATACAACAGGAGTAACGATGCGACGTACTGGGCTTTTGCTGGATACCAATTTTGACAACCATGTTTTCTACTCCAACCTTTACAAACGCTCCGTAAAAATGGTGAGGCTTGAAGGGTACGTTCTCTCAAACTTTGAGGTGGTGAACGGAACCATCGGTGTAATGCGCTTGCCCCAGGAATTGCTTAAAAAATTTGAGGTCACGGCCAATGAGTCCTCTCTGCTTGTCAATAGCTTTTCAGATGTAGAAGGCTTAAAGGCGTGGGTCTTTTTTGTGGAAGAAGAAGCGAGTGATAAGATTCGCGTGCGGTTGCGCTCAAAAGGCGTGGTTGTGAATGAGATAGCGAAAGAGCATGATGGCGGTGGCCACCCAGTTGCAGCGGGAGCCACGGCCTATTCATGGGAGGAAACGAAAACGGTTGTTCAAAAACTTGTACAAGCTGCTAGTGAATAAAAGCCGAGGCTCATGAGTGGAAGTTTCTCATGAGCTTTTCTGGCTCCGGCGGGTAAAAGCTCGAGATTTTTCAATCCTGACATCGAAATCCAAGTTCAGAATTTTTTTATGTCAGACCTTCCGAAATTCTCGCTTTTGAGCGACCCGCCTGCGCTTTTCGAATTAAGAAGGGGGTTCCTCCGTAATCTCCAGCTCTAATTTCAGCGTGGTTGTCATATAGACCTTTTCCACTTTTAAGCGAAAGGATTTATCGTCGAGCTCATATCGTTTGTTTTCAATAGCCCGGTCTAGAAGGGTTTCTACATTAGCGGCCGTGTCAATATCAACTCCCTCTAAATCTGCAACCTCTTTTAGCGCAAGTTGTCGAAGTTCATAGACGTTAAGCTGACTAAGGTTCAGTTCTTCTGCGTTCGTGAACATCACTTCGATTTTTTGGATCGTTAGTTTTTTCTCGTTCTCGGCATCTTCAGCGTTCTGTTCGTTAACGAGTCTGTCAATCCTGTCTTGCTGATCTTCAATCGTTAGGCGCTGTTTGGTAATTTCAGTTAGCAATCGATCGTGCGCTTGCCCGTACTCCCCCAAAAAAAAGGTCCAGCCGACAAAAGCTCCAACAGCAAGTCCGGCGAAAAAACGCAGCCACCCATAGTGTTTTTTATACTGTGGAATTTTCATTAAAACGAGGATTCCCCGGTGATCCATTGCAAGAGTACGGTACCGGCATGGGCGCCGCAAAAGGCGACGAGAAGCATCATAAGTGTTTTGTAAATGTCTTCATGCACGCCGCTAAACAACCCTCTTTCAATGCTCGTAATCGCGTCAAAAGAGCCACCAATGGCAGCCACAATCGCCCATATCTTCAAGCTTGCTGACAGACTTTGAATCTCTGCTAAAATCGGTTTGCCGACTAAAAACGCCCCAATGCCCCCAATCAGTGCTCCGCCGATCATCACACCAAAAGCAACAAAGAAATTCATGACAAGGATAGCAAGCATCTCTCTTGTTAACATAGCGCTCACCTCTTTTATACTCTCTTACTATGTATAGGGACGACCCTTTAGAAATATGATAAAAAGCTTTATGAAAGGATGGAGTCTCGAAAGATTGTTTCCTCGCAGGTTTCATACTAAACTAGACGATAACTGAAAGTGGTCAAAAGAGGGAAGTGGTCGGATGAATGTGCTCGTGACGAACATTTACAGCGAGTATAGTTTGCTTCAGTCAACAAATCGAATGGATGCACTCGTGGCTAGGGCTGCTGAGCTTGGATATGAGGCGATTGCGCTAACGGATCCGTTTGTTATGTACGGAACCGTTCCTTTTTATAAAGCTTGTCTCTCGCATGGAATGAAGCCGTTAATCGGCTTAGAAGTTCGGATCGTGAGGGAGGAAGAGAGTTTTCCCGCTCGTGTTATTGCCAAGAATCAAGCAGGCTACCGTCGTTTAATTCAGCTTGCAACCAAAATGGGTTTCTCTAAGGAGCCGCAGCTTTCGATTGGGGATCTGCAGAAGGCGACAGCGGATTGCGCCATCACCCTTCCTGAAGAGGCTTTAGGAGCTGGCAGCGAGCACGAGAAAAAAAAGCGTTTTTTTGAGCTAGCAGGTGATGGAGACGCTTATCTTGAGCTCCCTGGGAGAAAGGAAGACGCGCGACTTGCTGCTTTTGCTCAAAGAACGGAGATTCCTCTGATTGCAGCCTCACCGGTTCGGTTTCTCGTTGAAGAAGAGGCCGAGGCTTATAAGATGATTCGGGCCATTGCAGCAGGGGAGTCGACTGCGAACATAAGGCTTCCAGAAGAATGGCGAACATGGTTCCTTCCATCCACCCAGACCTTTGAAGAAAGGTTCGCTGAATACCCAGAGGCTTTAGCGAACGCTACAGCGCTTGCTTCTTGTTCAAAGGTAAGCCTAGAGCTTGGGAATGCGCGTATTCCTGCATTTGATGGGTTGGATGGAGAACAAGCAACGAAGGAACTCCGCGAGCGCTGTGAGAAAGGCATCCAGCAGCGTTTTGGGTCGACGACCGAGCAGATAGTGGAGCGAATTCGCCATGAGTTAACTGTCATCGCGAAGATGGGCTACGCCTCCTATTTTCTAATTGTCGCCGATTTTATGGATTTTGCCCGCAGAAATAATATTTTAACAGGGCCGGGGAGGGGGTCATCGGCTGGTTCTCTCGTTGCCTATGTGCTCTACATTACAGACGTCGATCCACTGAGCTACAATCTGTTGTTTGAGCGTTTTCTAAATCCGGAGCGAGCCTCGCTGCCTGACATAGACATTGATTTTCCCGACTACCGCCGTGACGAAGTGATTAACTATGTTCGCAGACGCTACGGGGAGGATCGAGTGGCCCAAATCGTCACGTTTGGTACGTTCGCGGCGCGGGCGGCCGTGAGGGATGCAGGAAAAGCACTAGGCTATCCTCAAACGTTTGTCGATAAGGTCGCCAAGGCTGTTCCCCAAACCGCTGGGGTTAAGCTTCGGGAGGCGAGAGAGAAAGGCCGTTTTGCGTCCATACGCGAAGAGCGGGAGCTAGCGGATCTTCTTGCAAGAGCGGAGCAGATTGAAGGACTTCCTCGCCATGCTTCCACTCATGCGGCAGGGGTAATCATTAGTGATCAGCCCTTAACCAATGTTGTGGCCTTAGAACGTGGTCAGGAAAGTCAGACGATGGTTCAGGCGGAAATGGGTAGCTTGGAAGAGCTCGGTCTTTTAAAATTTGACCTTCTCGGCTTGCGGAATCTAACACTGCTTGAGCGGATCTTTGCCCATATCCAAGCGTCTACAGGAGAAGTGTTGCAAGCCACTGCTATTCCCATGGAGGACATGAAAACCTTTGAAATGCTCCGTTTGGGGAAGACGAGCGGAGTGTTTCAGTTAGAATCTGCGGGAATGAGAGATGTGCTAAGCCGTCTTGAGCCAAGCCGATTTGAAGACATCGTTGCTGCAAGCGCCCTATATCGGCCAGGTCCGATGGATTTTATCCCTGATTATGTTGCGAAAAAGCACGGAAAAGAGCAAGTTCATTACGTTCACCCAGACATCGAACCGATTCTGGGGCCGACGTACGGGGTCATTGTTTATCAGGAACAAATCATGCAGCTGGCACAGGTGATGGCAGGGTATACGCTTGCGGAGGCCGATATTCTTAGGCGAGCCATTAGCAAAAAAAAGCAGGAACTGATGAGCGAACAACGGCAGCAATTTGTCGCTCGGAGCTTGGAGAAGGGCTACGCGTCTGAAGTCGCAACCGAGGTTTTCGACTTAATCGCTCGCTTTGCTAGCTATGGCTTTCCACGAAGTCATGCCGTTGCTTACAGCATGATTAGCTACTGGCTCGCGTATTTAAAGGTACACTACCCCAAGGCCTTCTATGCTGCTCTCTTTTCTTCGGTTTGGCAACATCAGGAGAAGCTCTCTACCTATATAGCGGAAGCCAAAAAAGAGGGCATTGTCATGCTTAAGCCCTCAATGGAAAGGAGCAGTGCGCTCTTTACACTCGAGACAAAAGGCATCCGTACAGGACTGTTGCCTATTGTAAATGTAGGCCTGCAGACGGTCCGTGAGCTCATGAATGAACGGCAGCGCAGTTCCTATAAAGATTTGTTTGATGTATGCTCAAGGCTGCCAACAAGAGTCATTCCGAAGCGCACGCTTGAAGGGCTCATCAAGGCAGGGGCCATGGATGAGTTCCACGTTTCAAGGTCGGTTCTGCTTCACAGTTTGGATAAGGCTATCGACTTCGCTACAAAGGTGCGTCGCTTTCAGGAATCGGCGGGGGAGCTTTTTACGATTGAGCGAACAACGCCAAATTACGTGGAGGCCGATCCTTCGACACGCATAGAAGAGCTTGAGTATGAACGAGAGGCTTTAGGGTTTTATCTAACCGGACACCCAGTAGAAGAGCAGGCCAAGACGCTAAAAAAATACGGACGGGCGCCGATTGCCGAGGCGATGCAGACAAACGGTGAGGTACGGGTGGCCGGTCTTGTTCAGAGCGTACGAAAGATCACGACGAAAAAAGGAGACCCAATGGGGTTTCTTATGATTAGCGACGAAAGTGGACAGTGTGAGGTGGTTGTTTTTCCGCGGCTCTGGAAGCAGACCGAAGCGTTGTACAAAGAACAACATCTGCTTTTTCTTGAAGGGTCGTTTGAGGAGCGCAATGAGCAAAAACAGTTGCTCGTTAACAAAGTCGTTTCGATGGAGCAGATCCTTACGAGAGAAAAACCACTGGAGACCCTGTACCTTCGCGTTACTGAACAAGAAGACACACCTACGAGGTTAAGCGATATTAAATATGTGCTCAATCGCTCCCCTGGACATACGCCGGTCGTGCTTTTTAGAGAGAAAGAAGAATCCTCCAGGTTACTCCAAAATGAATTTTCGGTCACAACCGATAGGAAAACCGTAAGCATTCTCAAACACTTACTCGGGGAAGAAAATGTCGTGATTAGACCCCGAGGCAAAACTCGCGACGAAGAGGCTTGATTTGGGTTCGAGAAATCGTTTTTTTGGATCTTTTTGTTTAAGACCTTGGCGGGCGTTGTGGATTTGTTTATAATAGAATCAGACATTTTAAGTGGTCAGACCAGTGACTAGAAACATAAAGGAGAGAAAATCGTGCCAACGACAAGAGAGGAAGCTCTTCACATTCACCGTTTAAATCAAGGAAAGCTGGAATCAAAAGCAAAAGTCCCCGTCAAAGATGCACGCGATTTAAGCTTAGCGTATTCTCCTGGAGTTGCAGAACCTTGTAAGGAAATTTTTGAAAACGTAGAATCGGTCTATGAGTACACCATGAAAGGGAACATGGTTGCTGTTGTCAGTAACGGGACAGCGGTACTTGGTCTTGGGAATATTGGACCTGAGGCTTCTCTCCCAGTAATGGAAGGAAAGGCTGTGTTGTTTAAGTCCTTTGCGGGCGTGGATGCGTTTCCAATTTGCCTACGCTCGAATGATGTGGATGAAATTGTAAACACCGTAAAGCTACTTGAACCAACGTTTGGTGGAGTCAACCTTGAGGACATTGCTGCTCCAGATTGTTTCGAAATCGAAGAGCGCCTCAAAAAGGAAACGAATATCCCTGTTTTTCATGATGACCAGCACGGAACGGCGATTGTGACGCTTGCTGGATTAATGAATGCTTTGAAGCTGAGCGGGAAAAAACTTTCAGAGATTAAAGTAGTAGCCAACGGTGCAGGAGCGGCTGGGATTGCCATCATTAAGCTTATGCTTCGAATGGGTGTGCGTGACGTAATTATGTGCGATACAAAAGGAGCGATTTTCGAAGGACGTAATTACGGCATGAACGCGGTAAAAGAAAAAGTCGCGAAGAACACGAACCGTGATCGCATGGAAGGAAAGCTTGTAGATGTCATTAAAGGGGCCGACGTCTTCATAGGTGTGTCTGTCGCAGGCGCGGTTTCAAAAGAAATGGTAGAGAGCATGAATGAGGACCCAATTATTTTTGCAATGGCAAACCCAGTGCCAGAAATAATGCCAGAAGATGCCAAGACAGCTGGAGCATCTGTGATTGGGACTGGGCGTTCGGACTTTCCGAATCAGGTAAACAATGTCCTTGCTTTCCCGGGTATCTTCAGAGGGGCATTAGACGTGCGTGCAACGCATATCAATGAAGAAATGAAGGTCGCAGCAGTATACGCGATTGCTGATCTTGTGGCGGGTCAGGAGTTGAATGCAGACTACGTCATTCCAGCACCTTTTGACCCTCGAGTTGCCCCAGCAGTTGCCGCGGCGGTGGCGAAAACGGCGATGGAAACGGGAGTGGCTCGAGTAAACGTGGACCCAGAGCAAGTCTCCGAGAAAACAAGCAAACTAACCATGATTGATTGATCAGCTAGGTGGAGGAAACTATGTCAGCTGAACAGCCAAAGCGATATGTAGAAATTATTCGCAAGTTGAGCGAGCTCATCCAAAAGGGTGGCCTCACTAGTGGAGACAGGCTTCCTTCAGAGCGTCATATAAGCGACCGACTGGATGTCGGTCGCTCCTTTAATCTAGCTCTGGCGGGTAGAAGCTCGAGATTTTTCAGCCCTGCCCGGAAATCCAAAACCGGGATTTCTCGTGCAGGGCTTCCAAAATCCTCACTTCTTGGCGACCCGCCTACGCTTTTTGGATTTAGTCTAGCTCCGGCGGGTAGAAGCTCGAGATTTTTCAGTCCTGCCCGGAAATCCAAAACCGGGATTCCCGAGCAGGGCTCCAAAATTTTCACTTCTTGATGAGCAAGCTAGGGAGGATCTGACGGAAACAAGGCGAATAGTAGAACTGGAAGCATTGAAATTAGCATGTGAGCGCATCGACGATAAGAATGGTTTAAGCTTGAATGAGCTTATGGTGATTTTCCTGTTGAAGAAGACTATTTGTGGCACGAGACATTGTGAAAGCTTGTCAAAACACATTGCTCCAAAACTTATGGAGATCTCTCGTTTCTGTTTAATAAAAAAAAGCAATGAGAGAGTCTCTGGAGTGGGGAGCCCGTCCACGATCTCCACCTGGGAGCATGAGCAAATTCCGCGAGCGCTCCACAAGCGAGATAAGAAGAGGCACAGAAGGCGATACGTCTGCACTTAGAAAACAGTCGCTTTTAAAAGGACAAACTTAAAGGCATGTGCGTTATGAATGGAGTGTACAATCGTGTTAAAGGATATTTTTTCGAAAAAAAGACGCTATGCGACGATCCCCTCGGAGCGAGCAAAAAGAGAAGTTCCTGAGGGGTTAATGACAAAGTGTCCATCGTGTCGGACCATTATGTACACGAAGGAATTCAAAAATAATTTAAACGTCTGTCGTACATGCGGCTATCATCACCGTATGTCGGCTCGGGAACGGATTGCGTCCCTGATGGATGATGGGACTTTCTATGAGTATGACAAGGAGTTAGAAGGCAGAAATCCACTAGCATTTCCAGGCTATGAGGAAAAGGTGGCGAAGGATCAAAGGAAGACAGGCATGAATGAGGCCGTCATAACGGGTGAAGGCCGAATCAATGATTACCCGGTGGTGATTGCGGTGATGGACGCGAATTTCCGCATGGGAAGCATGGGGTCAGTCGTAGGTGAGAAGATTACACGTGCGATTGAAAGGGCTGTGGATACCGGCTTTCCACTTATTATTTTCTCGGCTTCTGGTGGTGCGCGTATGCAAGAAGGGGTGCTTAGTCTCATGCAAATGGCGAAGACAAGTGCTGCGCTTGAACGTCTTGACCGTGCGAAAGGTTTGTTTATCTCCGTCATGACACACCCAACGACGGGTGGCGTTTCTGCAAGCTTTGCTTCCTTGGGAGATTATAATTTTGCAGAACCAAAAGCACTCATCGGGTTTGCCGGGCGCAGAATCATTGAACAGACGATCAGGCAAGAACTTCCTGAAGATTTTCAAACGGCAGAGTTTCTTTTGGAACATGGGCAGCTCGATCAGGTGATCTCCCGTCATGATTTGAAGGATACGCTGACAAAAGTCTTGGCCATGCATCAAATGGGCTAAAGAAGGTGGACACATGACTTCAGAATTAGAGTTTGAGAAACCAGTCATTGAACTAAAACAAAAAATTGCTGACCTTAAAGCATTTGCAGAAGAGAGAGATCTTGATTTGAGTACGGAAATTGAAAAAATGGAAGCGCGGCTCGAAAAACTTTCAAAAGACGTGTATGCCCATTTGCAGCCATGGGAGCGGGTGCAAATTGCCAGGGAACATTGCAGGCCGACGACGCTTGATTACATCGATCAGTTATTTGAGGACTTTCTGGAGATGCACGGAGATCGCCTGTATGGGGACGATGCGGCGATTGTTGGTGGAATCGCCCTCTTCAACGGCAAGCCTGTGACCGTTATTGGTCATCAAAGGGGCAAGGATACGAAGGAAAACATTCGGCGCTATTTCGGGTCTCCACATCCTGAAGGGTACCGCAAAGCGTTGCGCCTGATGAAACAAGCAGAAAAGTTCGGTCGCCCCATCGTCTGTTTTATTGATACCAAAGGGGCGTATCCTGGAAAGAGTGCAGAAGAGCGGGGGATTAGCGAGGCTATCGCTCGCAACTTACGGGAGATGGCAGGCCTAAGGGTGCCGATTATCAGCATTGTCATTGGCGAAGGTGGCAGCGGTGGAGCACTTGCTCTTGGTGTAGCCGATCGAATTTATATGCTTGAGAACTCTACGTATTCAGTGATCTCGCCAGAAGGGGCGGCCACTATTCTTTGGAAAGATTCGACTCAAGCAAAACGCGCAGCGGAAACGATGAGAATTACGGCCCCGGATTTGTCTGAGCTAGGGATCATAGATGACATTATTCCTGAACCAAACGGCGGCGCACAAAGAGAAGTTGAACAACAGGCGATGGAAATTGGACGGGTGGTAACAGAGGCTTTGGCAAGTTTGCAAGGAAAATCGGTCGAGACGCTTCTCAATGACCGTTATGAAAAATTCAAGACAATCGGTCAATTTTCAAATGCTAGTACTCAGAGTACAACCGAATAACTGCAAGTGCTTTCACATGGCTGGAAGCACTTTTCGTCGTTGGCCCGAACTTGTCTTCATAAAAACAAAGTGGTATGTTAACTAGCAGAGACATTTCGCACTAAGACATTGTGACTTAATTAAGCCTGCTTGCGATGCGCGGAGGCTTACGTAGTGTGATAGGAGGATGGAAACAGTGAAACGTATAGGAGTGCTGACAAGTGGTGGCGATTCACCGGGAATGAATGCAGCCATACGCGCAGTGGTAAGAAAAGCAATCTATCATGAGGTTGAAGTATATGGAATCTTCTATGGGTACCAGGGGTTGATCACTGGTGATTTTCACAAAATGGAGCTCGGTTCCGTCGGCGACATCATTCATAGAGGGGGGACGAAGCTTTATACGGCCCGCTGTGAGGAATTCAAGACGCCCGAAGGACAAAAAAAGGGCATCAAACAGCTTGAGAAATTTGGCATTGAAGGTCTTGTTGTTATAGGGGGAGATGGTTCTTATCGCGGGGCGCAAAAGCTCACAGAACACGGATTTCCGACAATCGGAGTGCCGGGCACGATTGATAATGACATCCCTGGAACGGATTTCACCATCGGCTTTGATACAGCCCTAAACACGGTTATTGAAGCCATTGATAAGATTCGCGACACGGCTACGTCTCATGAGCGTACATATGTCATTGAGGTTATGGGGCGAGAGGCAGGAGATTTAGCTCTCTGGTCGGGCCTTGCTGATGGAGCGGAGACGATTGTCATTCCGGAAGCAGGGGATGACATGAACCAAATCGTTTCCAGGTTAAAACGCGGCCAGGAACGTGGCAAGAAACACAGCATTATTATCGTTGCTGAAGGCGCCGGTAGCGGTTTTGAGTTCGGAAGGCGACTTCAAGAAGAGACAAATATGGAGACGCGGGTAACGGTTCTAGGGCATATTCAGCGCGGAGGCTCTCCGACGGGTTCTGACCGAGTGCTTGCCAGTCGTCTTGGCGCCTATGCTGTGGACCTTTTGTTGCAGGGGGAGGCAGGCGTGACGGTCGGAATTCAGAGAAATGAGCTTGTATTCCATGACATTAACGAAATTTTAACGGAGCCCCACAGCGTTGATTTAAACATGTACAAGCTTTCCCAAGAGCTGTCCATTTAATCTGCTCGTAAATTGAAGATGTGAGGGTTGAACTAGGAGGATAAACATGCGCAAAACAAAAATCGTTTGTACGATTGGTCCCGCAAGTGAGAGTGTAGAGAATTTGGTGTCTCTCATTGAGGCAGGAATGAATGTAGCAAGATTAAACTTTTCCCACGGTGATTTTGAGGAGCACGGCGCTAGAATAAAAAACATCCGCGAAGCCTCAAAGCAAACAGGGGAAACGGTGGCCATTTTACTTGATACAAAAGGGCCTGAAATTCGCACGCAGGAATGCGAGGGAGGAGCCATTGAACTAACCAAGGGGCAGGAGCTCATTGTTTCGATGAAAGAGGTGCTCGGCACACCGGAGAAAATCTCCATTACGTATTCAGGTCTTGTGGATGACATTTCTGTTGGTGGGACGATTTTGCTTGATGATGGCTTGATTGGCCTTGAAGTCTTGGAAGTGAAGACGGATGAAATTGTAACACGTGTCATGAATTCTGGTGTTCTAAAGAATAAAAAAGGCGTCAATGTCCCCAATGTGAGCGTGAATCTTCCCGGCATGACGGAGAAAGATGCGGATGATATTCACTTTGGTGTCGAGCAAGGTGTTGATTTTATCGCCGCTTCCTTTGTGCGCCGTGCTTCCGATGTGCTTGAGATTCGTGAGCTTCTTGAACAAAAAGAGGCCACTGATACGGGAATTATCCCCAAGATCGAGAACCAAGAAGGCGTCGATAACATTGAGGAGATTCTTGAAGTCTCCGATGGCCTGATGGTGGCCAGAGGGGATCTAGGGGTAGAGATTCCGGCAGAAGAAGTACCTCTTGTCCAAAAGGAACTTATCAAAAAATGCAACGAACAAGCAAAACCAGTAATCACAGCGACGCAAATGCTTGATTCGATGCAGCGGAACCCCCGCCCCACCCGCGCTGAAGCGAGTGATGTAGCCAACGCAATTTTTGACGGCACGGATGCGATCATGCTCTCCGGTGAAACGGCTGCCGGGGAATATCCGGTAGAAGCCGTACAAACGATGGCGAATATCGCAAGCCGTACAGAGCAGGCGCTTAACTATGATTCGCTGCTCCGAAAAAAAACGAAGGAAGCGAAAATTACGATTACGAGTGCGATTGGGCAATCCGTGGCTCACACAGCTAGCAACCTCAACGCTGCGGCGATTCTCTCAGCGACTGAAAGTGGCTACACAGCACGCATTACTTCAAAATTCCGTCCGAAATCGCCAATTGTGGCGGTGACAAGCAATGAGCGCGCGTACCGCAAATTAACCCTTGTCTGGGGGGTTCTTCCTCTTCTTGGTCAAACGGCGGAAACCACAGATGAAATGCTTGAAAAGACGGTGGAGGCAGCCGTTGATTCTGGCGCAGTCAAGCAAGGAGATCTCGTGGTTATCACAGCAGGCGTCCCTGTAGGCGAAACAGGGACAACCAACTTAATTAAGGTCCACGTCCTTGGTGAAGTGGTCGCGAAAGGACAAGGGATCGGTCGTCGTTCGGCCGCAGGAAAAGTCGTTGTGGCTAAAGATGCTAAGGAAGCTAGAGAAAAAGTGAAAGAGGGTTCCATTCTCGTTACGTATGCTACCGACAAGGATATGGTGGAAGCCTTTGAAAAAGCGGGCGCTGTAATCACAGAAGAGGGCGGGCTTACCTCTCACGCGGCCGTTGTCGGATTAAACTTGAGCACGCCGGTGGTCGTTGGTGTTGAACATGCACTCGAGCGCTTCAAAGACGGCGAAGAAGTGACGGTGGACGCGATCAGCGGCAATATTTACAGCGGTCACGCGAGTGTATTATAATAAGCGTATTGGAGAGGACTTTCCTCTCCAATTTATTTTTTACTCAGGGGCTCTGCCCAGTCCCTAAGAATACACGGAGTCATCAATGCATTTGGTGATCACTCATTAAAGAAAAGAGGAGCCGTTATGAGAAAAATAATGTTGGCTGCAGCTATTTTGATCCCTCTTCTCGAGCTTTTTATTTTTGCGGTCGTTGTAAATGGGATCGGTGTTTGGTGGACGATCCTTTTCATGATTGCGACAAGCGTTCTTGGCTTTGCTTTAGCAAAGCGCCAAGGCTTACAGATCTTAAGACTCGCGCAATTACAAGTGCAAAAAGGGCAAGTACCCAGCGGAGTGATGCTTGACGGACTTTGTATTTTTATCGGAGGCGCCTTTCTAATCCTCCCTGGGTTTTTGACGGATATCGTTGGTCTTGTCTTTCTGGTACCGTGGACGCGTACAATTTTTAAGGCACTGTTATTAAAGCTCATTCATAACGCGATTTCAAAGGGACAATTTATGGTGATTAAACGGCGCTAGTGCATTTTTTATAGTCGAAATCGGTGATTTATAGCCGGAATTTTAGAATTGTGGTATCATGAAAGAGCAACTGCTGATAGGAGGGGTAAGACTACAATGGTATCCCAGGCTACATTATTTATGCTTATTTTACTCGCGGTGGCCATTGTAGCCAAAAATCAATCGCTACTCTTAGCAATAGCAGTATTACTACTGATCAAATGGGTCGGGCTTGGAGATCGGCTGTTTCCATTACTACAAACCAAAGGAATTAATATTGGTGTAACGGTGATTACGATCGCCGTGCTTACACCGATTGTCACTGGCGAAATTGGGTTTAAGCATTTGGGGGAAGCAATGAAATCAGCCTATGCCTGGGTCGCACTTGGCAGTGGAATAGCGGTAGCGCTTATCGCCGCAAGTGGCATTGATCTATTGAAGAATGACCCTCATATTACGGCGGCCCTTGTTTTTGGTACCATTATTGCGGTAGCTTTATTTAACGGCGTTGCCGTCGGTCCTCTAATTGGCGCGGGAATTGCCTATTTAACGATGAGAGTGGTGCAATTCATCTCGCAAATAGGGGGTTAATTATACAGGCTTACCGGCGCTCCCATGCGTTTTACGTAACCGCTTCAAATGCCGGGGACTATACGCGGACGGATGAAAAAAATGTGGAGAAAAAGGAGAGATAAAGGTGACTACAACGCGGGGTTTAGAAGGTATTGTAGCTACACAGTCAAGTGTTAGTTCCATTATTGATGATGAACTAACTTATCAAGGGTACGGCATTGATGACTTGGCTGATAATGCTAGCTTTGAAGAAGTCATTTATCTGTTGTGGAATGGCCAATTGCCAACCCAAGAGGAACTGAAAACATTCTCAGAAAAATTGGCGAGTGAGTTCAGTGTGCCCGATGAAATTTTTGCGCAAATGAAAGCCTATCCAATCGACGATGTACATCCGATGGCCGCTTTACGGACAGCGATTTCTGCTCTGGGCTTGTTTGATGAGGAAGCCGAGGAGGCATCTGAAGAAGCGAACTATCGTAAGGCGATTAAGCTTCAAGCAAAGATCTCTACCATTGTCACAGGCTTTGAACGCATTCGCTCTGGCAAAGAACCAGTGAGTCCTAAAAGCGAACTCTCCTTTGCCGCCAATTTTCTATACATGCTAAACGGGACGGAACCAGATGATCTGTCAGTAAAGGCGTTTAATAAGGCGCTTGTGCTTCACGCCGACCATGAGTTGAATGCGTCGACGTTTACCGCTCGTGTTTGCGTGGCGACACTTTCCGATATTTATTCCGGTCTTACAGCCGCGATTGGTGCTCTTAAAGGACCTTTGCATGGTGGTGCAAACGAAGCGGTTATGAATATGCTTCTTGAAATTGGCGACACCGATCAAGTGGAGCCTTACATCCGCAAAGCGCTTGATAACAAAACAAAAATCATGGGTTTCGGACATCGTGTTTATAAGAACGGCGACCCACGTGCAAAGCATCTTCGAGAAATGTCAAAGCAGCTGACCGATGTCATCAACGAGACCAAGTGGTACGACATGTCGATGAAAGTGGAAGAGATGGTCACAAAAGAAAAAGGGTTACTACCAAATGTTGATTTTTATTCAGCAACTGTATACCATAGTTTAGGGATCAAGCATGACCTCTTTACACCGATTTTTGCAATAAGTCGTACATCCGGCTGGCTCGCACATATTCTTGAACAATATGAAAACAACCGCCTTATTCGCCCACGCGCTGAGTACGTAGGACCGGATAAGCGCGAATATGTAGCAGTCAAAAAACGCTAAAGTCTTGTGTAGGAGGGCTTTCCTTGCTCTCCGCTTTACATAGTGGGGAGGGCCCAACTCTTCCCATGTGCGCGAACGTAGAGCAAATTTCATAGAATAGTTCAGGAGGTTTTACAAATGGCAGACGGACAAAAGATTCAAACAAACAATGGCGTACTAGACGTACCTAATGAGCCAATTGTTCCTTACATTGAGGGTGACGGGACAGGTGCTGATATTTGGGCAGCAGCCTCGCGCGTATTAGATGCAGCCGTTGAAAAAGCGTACAACGGAGAGAAGAAAATTCACTGGACAGAAATTCTTGCTGGAGAGAAAGCGTACAAGCAAACCGGGGAATGGCTTCCAGCAGAGACGCTTGATACGATTCGTGAGTACTTGATAGCGATTAAAGGACCATTAACAACGCCAATCGGTGGAGGCATTCGTTCCCTTAATGTGGCTCTTCGTCAAGAACTTGATCTGTACACTTGCCTTCGTCCTGTGCGTTACTTCACAGGCGTGCCATCTCCTGTAAAGCGTCCTGAAGACACGAATATGGCCATCTTTCGGGAGAACACAGAGGACATTTATGCCGGCATTGAGTTTCAAGAAGGAACGGACGAAGCGAAAAAATTGATCGATTTCTTGCAAAACGAAATGGGATCTAAAAACATTCGCTTCCCAGAAACGTCTGGAATTGGTGTGAAACCAGTATCCAAAGAAGGAACGGAGCGCCTCGTTCGTTCGGCCATTCAGTATGCACTAGATGAAGACCGCAAGAGTGTAACGCTTGTTCACAAAGGAAACATTATGAAGTTTACAGAAGGCGCGTTTAAAAACTGGGGCTATGACCTTGCTGAGCGTGAATTCGGTGATAAAGTCTTCACTTGGAAAGAGTACGACCAAATTGTGGAAGAAAGAGGACGCGAAGAGGCGGACAAAGTCCAAGGTGAAGCTGAAGCAGCAGGCAAAATCATTGTTAAAGATGCAATCGCTGACATTTTCTTACAGCAGATTTTAACACGGCCAAAAGAATTTGATGTTGTGGCCACCATGAACTTAAACGGTGACTATATTTCCGATGCTCTTGCTGCGCAAGTGGGTGGAATTGGTATTGCCCCTGGTGCGAACATTAACTACGACACGGGTCATGCCATTTTTGAAGCGACTCACGGAACAGCTCCGAAATATGCGGGTCTCGATAAAGTAAACCCTTCATCTGTGCTTCTTTCTGGCGATCTATTGCTTCGTCACCTAGGCTGGCATGAAGCGGCTGATCTCATCATGGCTTCCATGGACAAGACCATTGAAAGCAAGGTAGTCACGTATGATTTTGCCCGTCTTATGGACGGAGCGACGGAAGTATCGTGCTCTGGTTTTGCGGACGAGCTCATTAAAAACCTATAAGCGATAACAAATAGGCCCAGTGGTGTTGCCGAGTAAGGCACACCACGGCCTTTTTAGAGAATACGAGGAGGAGTGTAGAGACATGGCCATCAAACGCAGAAAAGTGTCTGTGGTTGGCGCTGGGTTTACCGGCGCAACGACAGCATTAATGGTAGCGCAAAAGGAACTTGCGGATGTTGTCTTAGTTGATGTTCCGCAAATGGAAGGACCGACAAAAGGAAAGGCGCTTGATATGCTTGAATCCACACCGGTTCAAGGCTTGGACGCAAATATCATCGGTACCTCAAGCTATGAGGATACGAAGGATTCTGACGTCGTCGTGATTACAGCCGGAATTGCACGCAAACCTGGAATGAGTCGCGATGACCTCGTAAGCACAAATGCCAATATCATGAAAGCAGTTACAAAGGAAGTCGTCAAGCATTCGCCGGATTGCTACATCATCGTGCTAACCAATCCAGCCGATGCGATGACATATACCGTCTACAAGGAGTCGGGACTTCCAAAGAACCGTGTCATTGGTCAGTCTGGTGTTCTCGACACAGCGAGATTTCGTACATTTGTCGCTCAGGAGCTCAACTTGTCCGTTGAGGACATCACAGGCTTTGTACTTGGTGGGCACGGCGACGATATGGTTCCTCTTATTCGCTACTCAGCAGCTGGCGGCGTTCCGCTATCCACGCTTATTTCCGAAGAGCGTCTTGAGGAAATTGTCGAACGCACACGCAAAGGCGGAGGGGAAATTGTCGGATTGCTTGGAAATGGCAGTGCTTACTACGCACCGGCGGCCTCACTCACGCAAATGGTTGAAGCCATTGTGAAAGACAAAAAGCGCGTCATCCCAACCATCGCTTATCTGGAAGGCGAGTACGGCTACAACGACTTGTACCTCGGCGTTCCAACCATTCTTGGAGGCGACGGGATTGAAAAAATCATCGAGCTTGAGCTTACAGAAGACGAAGCAAGTCAGCTAAGCAAGTCTGTGGATTCAGTGAAAAATGTGATGAGTGCGTTGCCAAAAGAATAGTGATGACTGCCCCTCCAGATGGAATGGAGGGGTTTGTTTGGCTTGGACAGGTAAAAAGTTAGAGATTTTTCGTTTTGGCCAGTGTTAGCCAAGGTCTGGATTTCTTATGTCAGCTCTCCAAAACCCTCGCTCCTGTTTGATCCAGCTTTGTTCTTTGGGTTGAACAAACAGTGATATCATTTCAGGCTATCGGTGTGAAGACGTTCTTCTCAAGAAATGCCCCGTCAATCTAAAAAGCTTAATAGGGAATAATTATAAAAAAATACTACTCACTCTTTCCGTAGATTTATCAAAACAGAGGCGAACTCAATAACATTTTCTAAATCTAAATCAATCTTACCTTGCTCCCAAACTCTGCTATACTACATGTATAGATAGAGAGACCGTTCAAATCCCAAGATAAGGAGTGTGGCAGCACACAATTATGGCAAAGCGCATATTGGTTGTAGACGATGAGCCATCGATCTCAACGCTACTTACGTATAACCTGCAGCAGGCGGGATTTGATGTTGTAACCGAAATGGACGGACAGGCAGGTTTTGAGAGAGCAAAAAATGAACCGTTCGATTTAATCGTTCTTGATTTAATGCTTCCGCTTTTAGATGGAATGGATGTTTGTAGGCACTTACGGCAGGAGCAAATTTTTGTTCCCATATTAATGCTCACCGCAAAAGACGATGAGTTTGACAAAGTTCTCGGTCTGGAGCTTGGCGCGGACGATTATATGACAAAGCCATTTTCTCCTCGTGAAGTGGTGGCGCGCGTTCGGGCAATTTTGCGACGCGTTGAACAGCTGTCTTCCAAGAAAAGCGAGACGACAGAGAACGCTGATGGCAAGTCTCTGCTTATTGCAGATTTAGAAATTTACCCAGAAAAATATGAAGTGTATATAAAAAAAGAGCTGCTCACACTCACACCAAAAGAGTTTGAACTCCTCGTCTACTTAGCGGATCATAAGGGGCGTGTTCTGACACGGGATCAGCTGTTAAACGCCGTGTGGAACTATGAGTTTATTGGCGATACCCGTATTGTTGATGTACATATCAGTCATCTTCGGGATAAAATTGAGCCAAACAGCAAGAAACCGGTTTATATTAAAACGATCCGAGGGCTTGGCTATAAGTTCGAGGAACCAAGCACGCATGAGTAAGCTTCGCAATCGCTTCATCGTTAGCGTCATCTCTGTGATCGCCCTTGTACTTATAGGGCTTGGCATCGTTCTTGGCTACTGGTATAACGAACGCTATATGGATGTGATTGGGGACCGTCTTGAGCAAGAAGCCGGTCTTGCTTCTTGGACTGTTCTAGAGAACGGCTTTCCTGATGAAGCGGAGGCACGAGAGCTGGCGGTTGAAATTGGGGACCGCATCAATGCTCGGGTGACGATTTTAGAAGCAGGCGGAGAAGTGATTGGCGATACATGGGGCAATGAAGCGACCATGGATAATCACGGAACGCGCCCAGAAATACGGCGAGCAGAAACTGGAGAAGGGTTCGAGGTCCGCTATAGTGAGACGATTGGTGCCGATTTGATGTACTATGCCAATCCACTTTATATTGAAAATGAGCTCGTCGGGTATTTGCGTGTAGGATTAACGCTCGGTTCGCTATATGAAATGAGCCAAACCGTTTGGGCTGTCATTGGCGTAAGTTTCTTGCTTGCGTTTGTGATCATATTAGCGCTTATTGCTCGTATCTCTAGACAGATCTTGCGGCCGATTGATGAAGCGACAAAAGCAGCCATTAAGCTGGCGGAAGGCGATTATAAGACAAGAACGTATGAGGATCAGCACAAAGAGCTCGGACAGCTTGGTCGTTCCATAAATGTGCTCGCTTATAATTTAGAACAGATTACCCGGCGCCACCAATCGCAGCAGGATCAAATGTCAACGCTGATTGACCATATGGGGAGCGGCCTGCTTTTTATGAATGTTCGGGGAGACATTGTTTTAATGAACAAAACATGTGAGCACATCTTTCAAGTGAAAGAGGAGGACTGGCTGACTCAGCCCTATTATCATGTTCTAAAAGATTCGGCCCTGATCGCGTTTATTCAGGCGGTGTATATGAGTGAGGCCAAACAGCGAGATCAAATTGAGGTCCGAGAAGGCTACACAAGTAAAATCTATGACGTCTTCGGGGCGCCTGTTCTCGGAAAAAAAGCCCGGCTCAGAGGCGTAACCATTGTCATGCATGACATTACAGAACAGAAAAAGCTGGAGCAGGTACGCAAAGACTTTGTCGCCAACGTTTCTCATGAGTTAAAGACGCCTGTCACTTCGATTAAAGGCTTTACGGAAACGCTTCTGGATGGCGCGCTTAAAGAACCAGAGCTGGCTGAGCAATTCACCGGCATCATTTGGAAGGAAAGCGATCGTCTGCAATCGTTGATTTCCGATTTGCTTGATCTATCAAAAATTGAGGATGCTCACTTCATGCTCGACTTTGAGGAGGTACAGTTAGCTGAAGTTGCGAGGGAAGCCGTTGCATTGCTTGAGTCTAAAGCAGCGGAAAAAGAGATGGAGTTAGCCTTATCAACAGAAGGCTCTTCGTTTATGGAAGGCGACTCACAGCGTTTAAAGCAAATCGTTCTTAACTTAGTAACCAATGCCATTGCCTACTCGCCTAAAGGGGGAAAGGTTGATGTAAGGATCACTGAGGAAAATGAGACAGTAAGGCTTCATGTTGCCGACACGGGTATTGGCATCGGCGAAGAAGAGGTGCAGCGAATTTTCGAACGCTTTTACCGCGTGGACCGAGCGAGAAGCCGTAATTCTGGTGGTACGGGGCTAGGCCTTGCGATTGTGAAACATTTGGCGGAAGCTCATCATGCCACGATTCAGGTGGAAAGCGAGGTCGGGGAGGGAACCGAATTTATCCTGACGTTTTCAAAAAGGCAATCAAATAAAGAACATAATTAACGCATTCTTTACAAAGCGTCCATGTTTCCTTTACGTCCTTGTCTTACAATGAAATAGAACGGTCAGGAACAAGAGGATCGGCGACCCCCTCTGTCGATCTACCCTACTTGAAGGCGGGAGCATACATGCTCTCGTCTCTTTTTGTTGTTAAAAACTTCGTTTCTAAGGCGGAAACGCACGTTCTTGTCTGACTTTTTTCTTTTCCCCTTTCTATGGTACAATAAAGGCACATGAATCGACTTGAGAGGGGCTTGCTTTTTGAATAAATTAGTGTTGATCGACGGAAACAGCATTGCGTATCGCGCCTTTTTTGCGCTTCCGCTTTTAAATAACGAGCGAGGCGTATACACGAACGCCGTTTACGGGTTCACGACGATGCTTTTGAAAGTGTTAGAAGAGGAACAGCCAACGCACCTCCTTGTGGCCTTTGACGCTGGCAAGTCAACGTTTCGACACAAAACATATGCCGAATACAAGGGAACGCGTCAAAAGACGCCTTCAGAACTTTCGGGACAAATCCCATTGATTCACGAGGTGCTCGATGCGTTTTCCATCAAGCGCTATGAAGCCACGGATTACGAGGCGGACGATATCATTGGTACGGCGGCGAATCAGGCTGCGACTGATGGGTGGGACGTGGTGGTGATTACCGGGGATAAGGACTTACTTCAACTTGTCACTTCCAAGATCAACGTGGTATTAACAAAAAAAGGAATTACGGATGTTGATCGCTATGATGAAGCGGCGATTGATGAGCGGTACGGCTTAAAGCCAGAGCAGATTATTGATTTAAAAGGACTGATGGGCGATTCTTCAGATAACATCCCTGGTGTCCCTGGTGTTGGAGAAAAGACGGCTCTCAAGCTTTTAAAGGAGTTCGGCGATGTTGAGACCGTCCTTGATTCGATTGATGAAATATCCGGAAAGAAACTGAAGGAGCGTCTTGAAGAACACCGCGAGCAGGCGCTTATGAGCAAAAAGCTAGCGACCATCTACACGGAAGTGCCGCTAAAAGAATCGCTGGATGCGCTCAAATATGAGCATTTTGACAGAAAGAACGTGAGAGAGGTGTTCAAAGAGCTTTCTTTCCAGTCTTTGCTTGACCGCTTGCCTGGGGAAGACGGGCTGCCGGTGACTGAGGAACTAAAGGAACTTTCATTTGAGGTTGTTCAAGAGGTTAAAGATGAACATCTGGTAAGCCCAAGTGCGCTCGTTGTAGAAGCGCTAGGAGAAAATTATCATCAAGCTGAGATTAGCGGGATTGGGCTAGCAAATGAGAACGGTCGGTTTTTTGTGCCTACAGAAGTCGCACTGTCTTCGGATCGATTTGCCAATTGGGCCAAAGAGGAGTCCATGAAAAAGTGGCTTTTTGATGCAAAACGTGCGGTCGTCGCTCTCGCCTGGCAGGAGATCGAGCTGGAAGGCGTCGATTTTGATTTGCAGATGGCCTCCTATTTGCTTGATCCGTCTTTGTCTTCTCATGAAATCAGTGACATTGCAAACCGCAAAGGAAAAGGCAGTGTACAAGAAGACGAAGCCGTATACGGGAAAGGGGCAAAGCGGAAGATCCCGGGTCAAGAGTTGCTCGGGGAACACCTCGCACGGAAGGCCGATGCGATGTATCAGCTGAAGGACGTTCTTGAAGAAGAGCTTAAGAACAATGAGCAGTATGAGCTCTTCAATGGCTTGGAGATGCCTCTCTCAGTTGTTCTCGGGCGAATGGAGAGAGACGGCGTAAAGGTGGACACTTCTCAGCTGGAAGCGATGGGGGAGGATTTAGCCGGCCGCTTGAGTGAACTGGAGGGGCAGATTCATGAGGAAGCAGGTGTGGCCTTTAACATTAATTCACCAAAGCAGTTGGGCAAGGTACTCTTTGAGGATCTAGGGCTGCCCCCTGTAAAGAAAACAAAGACGGGCTACTCCACGAGTGCAGATGTACTTGAAAAGCTCTCTGGTTCCCACCCAGTTATTGAGCACATCCTTCTGTATCGTCAGCTTGGCAAACTCCATTCGACGTATATCGAAGGCCTGCTTAAAGTAGCGGATTCCGAGACTCACAAAGTGCATACCCGCTTTAACCAGGCACTGACACAAACAGGACGGCTATCCTCAACGGAGCCAAATTTACAGAACATCCCGATTCGGCTGGAAGAAGGACGGAAAATACGAAAGGCCTTTGTGGCCTCTAAAAAGGACTGGAAAATACTCGCCGCGGACTATTCACAAATTGAGCTCCGTGTGCTTGCCCATATTTCAGGGGACGATCGTCTTAAAGAGGCGTTTATCCATGACTTAGACATTCATACGAAAACGGCGATGGATGTTTTCCATGTGGCGCAGAAGGAGGTCACAGCGAATATGCGTAGAAGTGCCAAAGCGGTTAACTTTGGCATAGTCTACGGGATTAGTGACTACGGTTTGTCCCAAAGCTTGGGAATCACTCGGAAAGAGGCGAAAGAATTCATCGACCGTTACTTAGAAAGCTATCCAAAAGTGAAGGCCTATATGGAAAATGTCGTAATGGAGGCAAAAGAAAAAGGGTATGTGCAGACACTGCTTGCTCGTCGTCGCTACTTGCCTGAGCTGAACAGTCGCAACTTTAACCAGCGTAGCTTTGCGGAGCGGACGGCAATGAATACGCCGATACAGGGAACGGCGGCAGACATTATCAAACAGGCGATGGTGCGGATGGATGAGCGCTTGGAAGAGGCGGGGATTGAAGCAACTATGCTTCTGCAAGTGCATGACGAATTGATCTTTGAAGTCGCAGAAAAAGACAAAGACCAGCTAGAGACTATCGTCCAGGATGTGATGGAGGACGCCGTTCAATTAGAGGTCCCGCTTAAAGTGGACGTGTCTTCTGGGGACTCCTGGTACGACGCGAAATAGAGAAAGGGAGAGAAAATGCCGGAATTACCTGAAGTGGAAACGGTGCGCCGAACGCTTTCAGCGCTCGTCATTGGAAAACAAATTGCGGCGGTCGACGTCGGTTGGTCGAATATGATTAAGGAACCCGATGATGTAGAGATTTTTAAAACCATGCTCGTCGGCCAAACGATACGCAGGATTGAGAGAAGAGGGAAGTTCCTCCTGTTTAAGTTGGATGGTCTCGTCCTTGTTTCACATTTAAGAATGGAAGGACGCTACGGGCTTTTTTCGAAAGGGGAAGAGCGCACGAAGCACACGCATGTGGTGTTTACCTTTGAGGACCATACAGAATTACGCTATGCGGATGTCCGTAAATTTGGCACGATGCATCTCTTTCACGAAGGAAGGGAAGAGTCAGTGATGCCGCTGGCACAGCTTGGCGTGGAACCTTTCTCCGAAGCGTTCACAGCCGTGCTTATGCAAGAAGCATTTCAAAAAACCTCCCGCGCGATCAAAACGGCTCTTCTTGATCAGAAGACGGTGGTTGGACTCGGGAACATTTACGTGGATGAAGCATTGTATCGCGCGCGCATTCATCCAGAACGCCAGGCGTCTTTACTTGATCAAGACGAGTTTGAGCGGTTGCATCATTCGATTGTCTCCACTCTAGGGGAGGCGGTTGAACTTGGTGGAAGTTCCATCAAATCCTATGTTAACGGGCAGGGAGAGATGGGAATGTTCCAGCAGAGGCTGGATGTCTACGGTCGCAAAGGCGAGCCCTGCAAAAGCTGCGGAAAACCGATCACGCGCACCGTTGTCGGAGGAAGAGGAACGCACTTCTGTGCAAATTGCCAGCATTAATGTACCTTGGATGGGCTAATGCCATATACTGTCGTAACGAACGTGTAGGAGGGCGTAAAAATGGTTGCGACGGTATCTCTGGCAATGCTTGCATTTGCTCTTAGCCTCGACAGCTTTGGTGTCGGGCTCACATATGGACTCAGAAAAATTCGCATTCCTCTTGTATCGCTAGTATTTATCGGATGTTGTTCAGGAATCTCGATTCTTATAGCGATGGGATTTGGAACGATTCTACAAACGTACTTATCCGTGAATGTAGCAGAGACACTTGGAGCGCTTATACTTATTGGAATTGGCGCCTGGGCGTTATTTGAAACGTATCGTCCCAAAAAGTCAGCCGATCCTCGCGTAGAAGTGGAGCGTTCAAAGGTAGATTTGGAATTTAAGCTGTTTGGTTTTGTTATCCACATCTTACGTGAGCCGGAAACCGCCGATCTGGACCGGTCAGGAACAGTGACGGGTAAAGAAGCCTTTCTTCTCGGTTTGGCGCTTTCCCTTGACGCCTTTGGGGCGGGGATTGGTGCTGCACTAATGGGATTCTCACCGATCTGGCTTGCTCTTTGTGTCGGCGGGTTGAGTGCTTTTTTGGTCTTGCTTGGGATGAAATTTGGGTACATTTTTTCAAACTCGAGAGTGATACGTAGGTTATCATTTATCCCAGGACTTTTGCTGATCATTCTCGGGGTTATGAGGCTCTAGACGGGAGAGAAAGGATGTTGGTGGCATGAAAATTGGGTTGACGGGAGGCATTGCAAGTGGAAAAACGACCGTTGCTAAGCTGTTCATCGAACGGGGGATTCCTGTCATCGATGCTGATCAAATTTCTCGTCGTGTTGTTGAACCAGGGAAAGCCGCTTATGTAGCGATTGTCGATTATTTTGGGAAGGACGTTTTGCTTCAGGATGGCACCATTGACCGAAAAAAGCTTGGTTCCATTATTTTTGCCGATGAACACAAGCGGAAGGCCCTTAATGGAATGGTTCATCCAGCGGTACGGACGGAAATGGTCGGAGAGGCTGAGGCCTCTTTAAAGGAAGGTCACACGTTTGTCGTATTAGACATTCCTCTCTTGTATGAGAATGCTCTCTTTCATCTTGTTGACCAAGTGTTGCTTGTCTATGTGAGCAAGGAAATCCAGCTATCGCGTTTAATGACGCGTGATGAGTCGGAGGAGGAAGAAGCGCAGCAGCGAATAAACGCACAGCTTCCTCTTGAAAGCAAAAGAGATCGTGCCGATGCGATCGTTGTCAATGAAGGGTCTGTTCAGGAAACAGCAAAGCAATTGGACGAATATCTGGCAAACTGGCGTAAGGAAATCGCGAGATCACGAAGGTCAAGGGCAGAACCAGGGGAATGATTCCTCTGGTTTTTTGCTGTATTCACATGCAGCCAGCGCCCAAATGCTCGAAAACGAAAAATAATCATCCTAAATCGTCTATTTATGTTATACTAATTCATATAATGAGTTATCAGGGATAACATTAAGCTGCAAAGGGGTCGTGAAATGAGAGCTAAGGTTGCAATCAATGGGTTTGGGAGAATTGGAAGAATGGTCTTTAGAAAAGCGTTCTTGGATAATAAAGCAGACGTGGTCGCCATTAATGCCTCTTATCCAGCCGAAACGCTAGCACACCTTATTAAATATGATACGGTTCATGGACCGTTTTTAGCAGACGTGTATGCGAAAGATGGAAACCTCATGGTCAACGGCGAAAAAGTCGTGCTTCTCAAAGAGCGAGATCCAAAGATGTTGCCGTGGCAAGAACTTGGTGTAGACATTGTTATTGAAGCAACAGGGAAGTTTAAGACAAGAGAAACGGCCGGGTGCCACCTTGAAGCTGGAGCGAAAAAGGTCATTATTACGGCGCCGGCCAAAGACGAAGATGTCACCGTTGTCATGGGCGTAAACGAAACCGATTACAACCCGGACACCGATCACATTATCTCGAATGCTTCCTGCACGACCAACTGCCTTGCTCCAGTTGTTAAAGTGCTCGATGAAAGGTTTGGGATTGAAAGTGGGATGATGACAACCGTTCATTCTTATACGAATGACCAGAAGAACATTGATAACCCGCATAAAGACTTGCGTCGAGCACGTGCTTGCGGGCAGTCCATCATTCCAACGTCGACGGGCGCGGCCAAGGCGATTTCAAAAGTGTTGCCGGGGTTAGACGGAAGGCTCACAGGGATGGCCCTGCGTGTCCCGACGCCGAATGTGTCTCTTGTCGATCTCGTCGTGACACTAGCGACGGATGTGACGGTAAAAGAGGTCAATGAGGTCTTTATCCGTGCGTCCAACCAATCAATGAAAGGAATTTTAGGCTATACGGATGAGCCTCTCGTTTCCGTGGATTTCAATGGGGAAGAGCAGTCGGCGGTGATTGACGGAGAATCAACCGCTGTGCTGAATCAAAGGCAAGTCAAGGTGCTCGCTTGGTATGACAATGAGTGGGGCTACTCATGCAGAGTGGTTGATTTGATGCACTATGTCGGAGAACGACTTCTCACGGAGGAACGCGTTCATTCCGCTTCATAAATGCGTAGACCACGTTTTGGCTAAGGGGGAGCCTGACGTGGTTTTTTGGTGCCTAAGCCCCCTTTTCACTGTCTTGACAGAAGCACGTTTGCTGGCTAAACCTGTTATTGCAATCCCCTCACAAACCAAGTATACTGGATGCTGTGAGCTCGCCTAAAAACGGGATGTATCATTTTGCAGTATGGGTTAGGACCTCTTTGGACTAACTTTCCCCCCTGTGGGAAGATTCATCCTAATGCTAGGTATGCAAGGCGAACTACGCAAAAAAGGGGGAAGAATGATGGATACAATGGGTCGTCACGTCATTTCAGAGCTGTGGGGTTGTGACACGGACAAACTCAACAACATGAATTTTATTGAACAGGTATTTGTCAATGCGGCTTTGAAAGCTGGAGCGGAAGTACGTGAGGTGGCCTTTCATAAGTTTGCCCCTCATGGTGTGAGTGGAGTGGTCATTATTTCAGAGTCCCACTTAACGATTCATAGCTTTCCGGAGCATGGGTATGCAAGCATTGATGTCTACACATGTGGAGATATTATTGATCCTCATGTGGCCGCAACGTTTATTGCCGAGGAACTAAAAGCGGAGTCAAGTGAAGTGCTGGAAGTACCACGAGGAATGGGTCCTGTTCAAGTAAAGGAAAAAGTAGAAGCCAACTAACGACCAAATAGATGAATAGGTGCAAAGAGACGACTCGAGAGGCGGGTCGTTTTTTTGTCTAGCTCCTCGTCTTTAAGCAACCCACCTCCGCATTTCGGTATTGGTTTCAACGCCTGGACTTCTTTGTGTGATATGATAGAAAAAAGATCACTGCAGGGAGAGATGAAGTAAATGGGGATTCGTGAGAAGTGGCAGGCGATGGTGAGCACTCGAACAGAAACTGGCGAAGCGCATGTTAATAAGGATTTACAAACACGATACTACAAGACGTCAAAGGATAAAGCGATGGCCGCTGTTGAAGACGTCCTAATAAGGAAGAACTTTCAAATAAAACGAAGTGAATCGGACAGGGGAGAAATTGTCGCTGTGGCGCAAAAAGGAAAAAAGGTCTTGATTGTTGCCTCGGTGATCATGGTTCGACCGTTCCGAACGGCCGTGGATTTCTCCTGTGCAACGGAAACATCGCTGCCAAGTGACTTTGGGCACAGTAAAAAGCTAACGCTCGAGCTTTACGCTGCTCTTGATCAATCCTTAACGTATATTGGCTCGGCGCTCGGCAACGAACTTTTGTAAGAGTTCTTGTCACATGCACGCATTTTTTATATGATTAGAGAATAAAAGGCGTTCGTTTTGGAGGTTAACGATATAGCTCCAGTGCCAAGGCGGTTGCGCTTTTCTTACAAATGGAGATGATGAAATGCGCTGTCCGACATGTCAGCATAATGGTACGAGAGTGCTTGATTCAAGGCCGAGCGATGAGGGGCGTTCCATTCGCCGTAGGCGTGAGTGTGAGAAGTGCAACGAGCGCTTCACGACGTTTGAGATCGTCGAAGAGGCGCCGCTTGTTGTGGTAAAAAAAGATGGGATGCGCGAAGAGTTCAGTCGCGAGAAGCTGCTAAGAGGGCTTGTACGTGCATGCGAGAAGCGTCCCGTACCGCTTGAGACGCTTGAAAACTTGGTCGCTTATGTGGAACGGGCGCTCAGGAGTGAAGGGAAGAATGAAGTGAGAAGCCATGATGTCGGTGAGCTTGTTATGGAACGCTTGGCGAAAGTCGACGATGTCGCTTATGTGCGCTTTGCCTCGGTGTATCGTCAATTTAAAGACATCAATGTATTTATAAAGGAATTAACCGAGCTGGTCAATACCCACGACAGGAACAAAAGCTAGAGAGAGCTTAAGCGCGTGACGTGCTTGGAGCTCTTTTTTGACGAAAGGAGGAAAAGGCGTGAGCTGGCATTGGAGAGAGTTATTGCCTGTCGATCGTTTTGCGGTGCGCGCCGCCGATTATTTAACGGATAGAGATCAAACCGTGCTGATGTTTTTGTATCAACCGCTAATCGGTGCCAAAGCGACGAATTTGTTCACGACGCTGCGCGCTCAGCTTGACCCTGGCGTTTGGTGGAGCAGTGAACATACGCATCATCAGCTAATGCTTTTAATGAACGCTTCACTTGCGGACATTTTCGAGGAACGCAAAAAGCTAGAAGCGATCGATCTCCTGAAGACATATCGCAAGAAAGAGGAGGAGGGGACAAGCTACATATACGAGCTTCAACCGCCTATGAACCCTAGAGCGTTTTTTGAGGATGATGTCTTAAGCGTTTTTTTATACAACCGACTTGGAAAAACGCGTTATCGAGCGATCCGAGAGCGGTTCGCTGTGCCAAGAGTGGACACCGAAGAGTACGAGGAATTAACGTATGCTTTCTCGGAAGTATTTACTTCTCTAAAACATTCAGAAATGGTTCCGTATCTCCAGTCCCAAACCGATGAGGGGGAGGAAGAAGGGCAGACAACAGAGCTCTTGGGAAGAGAGAAAGGGCAGCTTCAGTTTGATTCCTTTGATATTGATTTAATGAAACAATCTCTCTCCAGTTTTATTCTGCCTCAAGAAGCGATGAATAAAGAAAGTGAGCAACTGATCGCCCGGCTTGCATTTGTGTATCGCATCGAGCCTGTAGAGATGGGGCATCTCGTCGGACGAGCCGTGCGAGCGAATAAGGTCGATCCTCAAGAGTTGCGCAAAACGGTGCAAGAATGGTACAAAGTGGAGCATGGGGCGCAGCCGCCAGCACTTGGGTTGAAGGCGGAGAACGCACATCCTGCGAATAGGCGTACGATTCATACTGCCGAACCTCAGACAGAGGAAGAGAAAGCGATTGTTTTTTATGAACAGACCCCGCCGTTAACGCTACTGGAGTTAAGGCAGGACGGGGCCCATGTTGCGCCCGCTGACAGTAAGCTGATAGAGGAACTCATCGTCGACTATAAGCTCTATCCAGGAGTGGTCAATGTCTTGCTTGATTATCTCCTCTTCCAACATGACATGAAGCTGATTGAGGCCGTTACATTGAAAATCGCTGCGCATTGGTCGAGAAAGAAACTTCAAACCGTCCCTGAAGCCATGCAGCTTTTAAAAGAAGAAACGCAGAAACGACGGAACGCCAAAGAGAAACAGGCGAGCAGACAGGCAAGAGGCTACGGGCAGAACACGAGAAAAGATGCGTTGCCGAAGTGGCTGATAGAAGAAAGGGAAAAAGAGAAGGAGCAAAACGGTTCTGCTTCTAAAGAAAACCATACGAAGGAAACGACGAGTGACGCGGACGATGCGTTATATGCAGAACTGGAAAAAGAATTGAAGCGCCAGACTCAGGCGAGAGGGGGGAGCTAGTTGGATTCGATACAATCCGCATTAGAGGGTTGGGACAAGTCAGGAAAGCTAGAAGAACGGTTAGAGAAGCAGCGTCAAAAACTGCTCGCAGACCCTTACATTAAGGATTTTTTAGAGGGTCGGGCCGATGTGACGCGCTCCATGATTGATCTAGGCATGATGAAGCTATATGAATTTAAAAAGGAACGAACTCATTGTGACCACTGCCCAGGCCTTGAGAACTGTCCGAATATGATGCAGGGATTTCGTCCAGTCCTTCATGTCGAACGCCAGCAGTTGGAGATTGCTTACTCGAAATGCCCATTAAAGCTTAAACAAGAAGAAGACGACAGGCAGAAGATGCTGATTCAATCTCTTCACATGCCGAAAGATATCTTAAATGCTTCCTTTGATGATATTGACCGTGAGAAACAACGTCAGCCCGCCATTATGGCGGCGATGCAATTTGCTGCCCAAGCAAACCCGGGTGAAAGCGGTCAGGGCCTGTATCTTTGCGGAAAGTTTGGCGTCGGCAAGACGTATTTAATCGGAGCGATTGCCAATCACTTGAAAGGCAAGGGCATTCAAACGTACCTCGTGTACACGCCTGATTTCTTTAGAGAAATGAAGCAGTCGATTGCTGACAATTCGTATCAGGAAAAAATTGAGGTGCTCCGAGTCGCAGAGGTTTTAATTTTAGACGATATAGGCGCTGAAACGACGACCGCCTGGACAAGGGATGAGATCCTAGGCCCAATCCTTCAGTACCGAATGCAGGAAAAGCTTCCTACGCTTTTTACATCGAACTACGATTACGAAACGCTCGAAAAGCATTTAATGTACTCTACCAAAGGTGGGGAAGAAGAGCTCAAAGCGATGCGCATTATGGAGCGGATTAAGCATTTTACAACCTTTGTTGAAGTAAATGGACGAAACCGGCGTGTTTGATGCTGGTTTCGTTTTGTCTAGCTCCGGCGCCCACTCGCTCGAGGTTTCTTCACGCCCCAGTTCAAGTCAAATTCGGACTTGATCTGTCGTCGTTCCAGAACTGGTCGCTCGTGAGCAGGGCGCCTGCGCTTTTCGGATTGTCTAGTTCTGGTTTTCGCTCTGCATTTTTCTTGCTGGCCCAGTATTGGAAGAGGGCGAACAACTATGATACCATGAAGCTAGAAGTCTTCTTTCTTAGGAACGAGTGCTTCACTTGTTTCTAATCATAGTACGACATCATTTTGTAAACATATCTGGGGGTACGAATAATGAGCATAGACGCGATTCTTGAACGAGCGGTGAACGGGGAACGCATTTCGATGGCTGATGCCGTGAAGCTGTATGAAAGCGAAGACCTTGAGGCGCTTGGAAAAGCTGCGGATAAAATTATGAAGAAGTGGCACCCAGAACCAATCACCTCGTTTGTGATTGGGCGAAACGTAAATTACACGAACTTTTGTGATACGTACTGTTCTTTTTGTGCGTTCTATCGTCCTCCAAATCACGAGGATGGTTATGTTCTGGACAATGAAGTCATTTATCAAAAGATCCAAGAAACCGCGGATGTAGGCGGAACAGAAATTCTCATGCAAGGCGGAACCAACCCAAATTTAAAACTTGATTACTATACCAACTTGTTGCGTGGCATTAAAGAGCGCTTTCCAGACATTTGGATGCATTCGTTCTCGCCGGCAGAAATCGTAAAAATCGCCGAGGTTATGGATATGTCTGTGGAGGACGTTCTCCGTGAGCTTCATAAGGCAGGCCTCGACAGCATGCCTGGCGGTGGCGCGGAAATTCTGACTGAAGAGACGCGCCTACGCGTGAGTCGTTTGAAAGTGACTTGGGATCAATGGATAGACGCAATGAAGGCCACGAAAAAAGTGGGGATGTTCGGCTCGGCCACGATGGTGATTGGGTTCGGGGAATCCTTCGAAGAGCGAGCGCTTCACTTGCAGCGTGTCCGCGACGCCCAGGATGAGACTGAATGCTTTACAGCTTTTATTTCCTGGCTGCTACAACCGGAAAATACAGGGTTAAAGAGATTGAAAAAGCTCTCTCCAGAAGACTACTTGAAGAACGTCGCCATTTCGCGCATCTTCCTCGATAACATCCCAAACTTCCAGTCTTCTTGGGTGACGATGGGACCAGAGGTTGGGAAAAAATCTCTACATTTTGGTTGCAATGATTTTGGCAGCACGATGATGGAGGAAAATGTGGTATCGGCGGCAAACACCACTCACAAGGTCAATTCCAACTTAACTTTGCGTCTAATTCGCGAGGCAGGCAAAATTCCGGCGCAGCGCAATACGGCTTATGAAATTCTTCGCACCTTCGAAGGAGATTCAAAAGTAGAAAAAGATTTTGTGATGCAAAATTAAAAAGACCCCTTGAGTTTGTATGCTCAAGGGGTCTTTTTTATTAAACGACACCGAGAGAGAAGACCCCTTGGGCTGGAATTGAGCACGAATGCAAGAAAAGAGAGAGCAGAGTTGGCCTTTTTACAGGATAAGAAAGCGAGACCTCCCCCTTCCTTTGAAAAAACCACACATGATTCTCAGAACCGAACATAGGATAAAAGTAAGCCTGTCTAGATCATGAGGATGCTTTGCTAGATGAAGGTTTTGATATGTAAGGGGGAGTCACGCTTGATTGCCATCCATTTTGAAGAGCGCAAAGACTGTGTGAACTTATTTGAGCAGCTTGCCATGTATATGAATGAATTTGCCGTCTACGGGTTTGGTGGCAAAGTGCAAAAAAACGGGGAGGAAATGATCCTTCTCAACTATGAAAATGAAGATGTAGATTTTTACGAATCGTTTCATCCATTTGTTGCATCCGTCCTCGCCGATTACGTGATGCACACAAAAGAAGATGAATGGCTTCAAGACATTGTAGGGTCTCTTTTTCATGTAACGGATGAAGAGGAGAAAAAGCAGATCGTCGAGATCGCCCATTCCATTTTAGCAGGAGAACGGAACGACATTCCTTCCATGAAGCCCCATCTTGACCGGAAGTCCTTCCTTTATGAAGCATTTGCCAATCATCTGGACCCAGAAACCTCCTTTTACTATGAACCGTTTCTAGCCTTTCGTTTGCAGGATTACGGGGAGATTCTCATTGACTGTGTGGAGCTTGCATTGGATGAATACTTAATGGAGCAGGACTTTCAAAATATGATTGAATCTTACCGGCAGTATATTCGCAAGACGCCTGCTGGAATGCCTCTTCTTCATATCGTTCATGAGGAAATGTTTACCTTCTACGATCAGCATCACAGAAAATTAACCCCTGAAGAAATTCTGTTTTATTTAAAGCAGGAGCTCGTTTTTGAAGAGGACGCGGCTCTCGATGAAATGGTGATTAGTCCGCTCGTAAGCATGGCGCCAGGACATGTGTACGTTTACTCAGATGACCCTGATCACGGTGTTGTCCTTTCCATCCAAGCGATTTTTCAAGAGAGGCTGACCATTTCCCCTCTAAGGGACGGAAAGCGGCCCACTTGAAGTAAGGCTTGATTTTTGGAAGAACGTTTTCGTATAATAAAGAAACGAATCAATCTCCAACAGTGTTGATAAGGACAGCCCACGCGCAGGCAGTTGTAAAGAGAATGGAGCAGAGGCTGAGAGCTTCAGAACATGCGGCGCGCTGTGACCCCCTTTGAACTGCGGCAGGGAAACGTGAGAAATCGCGGACTAACTGTGGCCGGTACGCAGCCGTTATCTGTAAGTAGAGGCGCATGGATGTTTGCGCAAATTTAGGGTGGAACCACGACCACACTCGTCCCTTGTACAAGGGACGAGTGTTTTTTGTCTAGCTCCGGCGGGTAGAAGCTTCCAAAATTTTAGCTCCTGACCAACCCGCCTGCGCTTTTCGGTTTATTTTTAAAGGAGAAAGGAAGATTGCAGTGGAAGAAAAACGTACGCTCACGTTTCCGGATGGTTCCAAGAAGGAATTTTCATTTGGGGCGACAACGGAGGAGGTAGCCGCCTCCATTAGCCCGGGGTTAAAGAAAAAAGCGCTTGCCGGTAAATTGAACGGTACGCTGGTTGACTTGCGCACACCGCTGGCAGAAGACGGGGAAATAGCCATTGTTACACCGGAGGCGGATGAGGCGCTGGAAATTATGCGTCACAGTGCGGCTCATTTAATGGCACAAGCTGTAAAGCGACTGTTTTCAAACGTTAAGCTTGGGGTCGGTCCTGTGATCGAGGGAGGCTTTTATTACGATATTGACTCGGACGACTCGATTACGGCAGAGGATCTCCCTCGTATCGAAAAAGAAATGAAAAAGATCATTGGGGAGAATCTTGAGATCGTGCGGGAGAAAGTCAGTCGCGAGAAAGCGATTGAAACATTTGAGGAAATTAATGACCCATACAAGCTAGAATTGATCGAAGCGATCCCAGAAGGTGAGCAGGTAACGATTTATAGGCAGGGCGATTTTTTTGACCTTTGTCGCGGCATCCATGTGCCTTCGACGAGCAAAATCAAGGAGTTCAAGCTACTTTCCACAGCCGGTGCCTACTGGCGTGGAGATGCGAAAAATAAAATGCTGCAACGCATTTACGGTACAGCGTTCTTTAAAAAAGAAGATTTGAATGAACATCTTCGCCTTCTTGAGGAAGCGAAAGAACGGGACCACCGCAAATTAGGAAAAGAGCTCGGCATCTTTGCTCTTTCTCAAAAGGTCGGACAAGGCTTGCCGCTATGGCTGCCAAAGGGAGCGACCATTCGCCGCATCATCGAGCGCTACATCGTTGACAAAGAGGAGCGTCTCGGCTATCAGCATGTTTATACGCCAATTCTCGGTTCTTCAGAGCTATACAAAACTTCGGGCCACTGGGATCACTACAAGGATGACATGTTCCCACCAATGGAGATGGACAATGAGACGCTCGTCTTGCGTCCGATGAACTGTCCGCATCATATGATGGTGTACAAGCAGGACATGCGCAGCTACCGCCAGCTGCCGCTTCGTATTGCGGAGCTTGGTACGATGCATCGGTACGAAATGTCAGGTGCTGTCTCTGGCTTGCAGCGTGTGCGTGGAATGACGTTAAATGATGCGCATATTTTCTGTCGTCCCGAGCAGATCAAGGACGAATTTATCCGCGTGGTCCGACTCGTTCAAGAAGTGTACAAAGACTTCGGCCTTGAAAACTACTCCTTCCGCTTGTCGTACCGAGATCCTAGTGACAAGGAAAAATATTTTGATGATGATGCCATGTGGGACAAAGCTCAGGTGATGTTGAAGGAAGCGATGGATACGCTTGATGCGCCATACGTTGAAGCTGTTGGCGAAGCGGCATTCTATGGGCCGAAGCTCGACGTTCAAGTGAAAACGGCTCTTGGGAAGGAAGAGACGCTCTCGACGGTTCAACTGGACTTTCTCTTGCCAGAGCGATTTGATCTTACGTATGTTGGTGAAGACGGCAAACCGCATCGCCCGGTTGTTGTGCATCGTGGTGTCGTTTCGACAATGGAGCGCTTTGTCGCCTTCCTTCTCGAAGAATACAAGGGAGCGCTTCCTACATGGCTGGCGCCGGTGCAAGTGCAGCTGATTCCGGTTTCTGTAGACGTGCACTTAGAATACCTAAAGAGTGTACAGGATTGTTTGCAAGAGGCTGGCGTGCGGGTAGAAATCGATGAGCGCGATGAGAAACTTGGCTATAAAATTCGAGAAGCGCAAATGCAGAAGATCCCTTATATGCTCGTACTTGGGGATAAAGAGGTCGAGGCCAATACCGTTAATATTCGCAAATACGGGGAGCAGAACTCGGAGTCCAAAGCTCTGGCTGAATTTGCGGAAGAAGTAGCGAAGGAAGCAAGGAAGTAAAGAGGAGTAATTGCCTAGGGAGATGATATCTATTGTTCAGCTTCGGCGTATAAAAGCTCGAGATTTTTCAGTCCTGCACCGAGACCCAAGATCGGGGTTTCTAGCGCAGGTTTTCACGCTTTTAGGCAATCCGCTGCGCTTTTCAAACCAACCTCACCTCCCTTTTTGGACGAACTACGTATAGAAGGAGTGATCAATGTGATTCGTTATAAAATGAAGGATACAGGCTATTATACAGAGCTGGCGTACGGGAGGCTCGATGTAAGTGGAGATGAAACCGCGGGCTTTCGTCCCTTCCAACTGCTCGTCTCCTCTGTTGCCGTATGCTCAGCAGGGGTTTTCCGCAAAATTTTGGAGAAGAAGCGTATTTCCTACGGTGAGGTAGATGTTGCAGCGGAAGTGACGCGCAATGAAGCGAACGTCAACGAAGTTACAGCTATTGCGCTGCATTTTACAATCTCAGGTGCATCTGCCTCTCAAGAGACTGTCGAGAAAGCATTGGCGCTTTCGACAAAAAATTGTCCGATCGTCCAGTCCGTCAATGGCAGTATTGATATAACGGAGACCATAGAATTCATTTGACAACCATGCACTGGCTCTTTCATAGGCCAGTGCATGGTTTTTTCTGGGGTAGAAAATCAAGGAGCAACGACTCATGAAAGGGAAATCAAGTAAGCGAGTGCAGGAGAGCACAAGTTGGCTCTTATTATAGATTCATAATGTAGGAGGGCGTCAGTTAATCTAGCAAATTTGCTGAAATCTATGATTTTGTTGGGAAAAGCAGTATAATGAAGGGAGAGGAATTATATATGAACAAAGGGTGGGAAAGACATGGAACAACAAATGGCCGGAAAAGAAGTGGACCTTGCGAAGGAAGCAAACCCGTTCTTGTTTTTGCTAACTCCAGTGACTCAGCTTGAACGTATTCGGTTGCATCCGAAAATCCTGTTGCCTGCACTGCTGGTAAGTATTGTTCTCCTACTTGGGCTTTTATTTCCAACGTTTACAGGGGCTGGGGGAGTCGTGGAACCGGTAGCGCTGGATGGGACGGGACCAGTGTTAACGGTGGAGGAAAGGTATTACTTAGAAGAACGGCCAGTGGAGCAATGGAGGATGGATCATCCACTCATTGTCGGTGCCTTGATCTTTGGCGCAACCGCTTTTTTTACGGCTATGCTTCCTTTGATTTATTTTCTTATAGCCAAGGTGAAAGTTGTGGAAGTTAGCTATCGACAGCTGTACAGCATGACGATGTTCGCCTCAATTATCCCGGCTCTCGGGTTTTTATATAACATGATTTTGAATGCGATAAGAGATACATATGGATATACCTATACAAGTGCTTCTGTATTTGTAGAAATCGCCCACGGGCTATACCCGTTGCTTGCATCATTGGATGTATTTGTCATTTATTTTATTGTAGTGATGGTGCTTGGCGGTATAAAAGTCGCTGGTTTTGGCCCTAGGTTTGCAGGGGGCTTAGGCGCTGTTCTCTTCGTTTGCGTCTTTTTATTTCACCAGCTTGGAGGGATGCTTTCATGAACGGGAAAAAAGTGCTGGTTGTTCTAATGCTGGGGAGTGCTCTTGCGACGTTTACAACGTTTGGTATCCAGCAGACCTCTGAGATGTCTGTCCAGGCAGAGGTTGTCTCTGTAGAGGTTGCTAATCCGCAGCTGGGGCCTGTATCCGAAACGGTTTCCTTTTCAGGGTCACTTAATCTTAGTGACCGGCAAATGGTTTACGAGGTGGAGGAGAGTGGGAGCTACGAGTGGCTTGTAGACGTGGGGCAAGCGGTCGGTGAAGGAGAGCCATTGCTTTCATACGATACAGATGAATTGGATATGGAGCTTGCGTCAATAGAGGCTCAATTGGCAGGCTTAAACGAAGCGCTTGAGTTAGTGGACAGGCAGGAAGCTCAAGTAGAAGTAGAACAACAGACCCAACAGGCGTCGGGTTTGCGTTCCAACGCCGGCCAAGCGGCAGACGATCATAGCGGGGAGAGAGAAGGAACAGAAAGCGAAGTACTCTCAGAGGTCATACAGGCGTCGGAACGAAACGCAGAACTCAGGGAATTAAGCAGGGAGCGACGTGAGCTAAGCCACGAGATCGTCCGACTAACAGCGGAACAAGAGGTGCTCGTGCAAAAGCGGGAGAAGCTGACGGTAACAAGTGAAATGGACGGCATTGTCCTTTCAGTAGCAAAGGATAAAGGGGAGAGGAGCGATGGTCCGCTAGTTGAGGTGGCAGACCCGGAAACGTTCACGTTAACAGGCGATGTTTCCGAACTTGATTCCTATAGAATTGAGGAGGGACAGCAGGTGCGTTTGACTTCTGCGGCAGCTGTAGATCAAAGGTGGGCAGGGGAAATCATTGAGATTGGCGATGTTCCATCTGGCTATGTGGATGAAGCATCTACGCAGCCTCAATACGCGGTATCCGTAGCTTTGCTGGAAGGGGATACGGAGAGGCTAAAGGCAGGGTATCGAATGCAAGGGGAAATTATTCTTAAGGAAGTGGAAGGACTGTCCGTACCTGCTGAGCTTGTGGAGGAGTCGGACGACTCTTCTTATGTGTTTGTTCATGAAAATGGCCGGGCGTGGGCACGGGAAGTGGAACTTGGGTTTCAAGCAGATGGAAAGGTGGAAGTCACCGACGGACTTTCGGAGGAAGATCAAATAATTATAGAGCACGGCAGCGTCCCCCTTGAGGAGGGAATGAAAGTCAGTTATTGAATCAGCGATTAATGTTTTTTGAGATACTCTAAGGAACGTGAAAGCATTGCGAGAGGAAAGAACGAGGGTTGACACTCTCCTTCCCCCATGATAAACTAGTGCTTGTGTGTAAGACGTATAAAGCAAGAAGAAGCGCCCGCTTCTCACCTGTTCGACAGTGGTTGCCAGGTTAGATACTCGTCATTTTAAAATGAATGAGGAAAGTGTGGGTGCATTGTGCCCGCACTTTTTTGTTTAGCTCCGGCGGGGAGAAGCTCGGGGTCTCCAAAACTCGCACTTCTGACCAATCCCGCTGTGCTTTTCGATTTTCAGGCGTATAATCATTTGCTTTACTCGCACCACAAATTCCACTGGAGGTGGCTCATTATTAGCAAGGATAACATGTTAGTCAATGAAGGGATTCGAGCTCGTGAGGTACGTCTTGTTGGCGCCAATGGCGATCAGATTGGCGTAAAGCCTAAGCGTGAAGCACTGGAAATGGCACAGAATGTAAACCTTGACCTTGTTTGCGTCGCACCGAAGGCAAAGCCGCCGGTCTGCCGGATCATGGACTATGGGAAATATCGCTATGAGCAGCAAAAGAAGGAGAAGGAAGCGCGTAAGAATCAAAAAGTCATCACAATCAAAGAAGTTCGACTAAGTCCGACGATTGAAGATCATGACTTTAATACGAAGCTTCGTAATGCTCGTAAATTCCTTGAAAAGGGAGATAAGGTCAAAGCCTCTATTCGTTTCCGGGGACGTGCGATTACTCACTCTGAAATTGGACGTGACGTTCTGCAGCGTCTTGCTAAGGAATGTGAAGATATCGCAGTCATTGAATCTCGTCCGAAAATGGAAGGACGAAGCATGTTTCTCGTTATGGCCCCTAAGGCTGAGAAATAAGTGATTTTGAACTAGTTAAAGGAGGACTTCGATATGCCGAAAATGAAAACTCACCGAGGCGCCGCAAAGCGTTTTAAAAAGACAGGAACTGGCAAACTCAAGCGTTCACACGCATTCACAAGCCACATGTTCCGCCACAAGTCTCAAAAACAAAAGCGCAAGCTTCGCAAAGCTGCCATTGTACATTCTGGAGACCACAAACGCATTCAGCAATTGCTTACGTATAAGAAAAAATAAACTGCTCGTACAGATAGAAGGAGGGATTTGCGATGCCAAGAGTAAAAGGCGGATATGTCGCTCGTCGTCGTCGTAAAAAGGTTCTAAAACTAGCGAAAGGGTATTTCGGTTCCAAGCATACGCTCTTCAAGTCAGCACAAGGGCAAGTCATGAAGTCCTTGCAATATGCATACCGTGACCGTCGCCAAAAGAAACGTGATTTCCGTAAACTTTGGATCACACGTATTAACGCTGCAGCCCGTATGAATGGTCTTTCATACAGCCGCTTAATGCATGGACTCAAGCTTGCAGGAATTAACGTCAACCGTAAAATGCTTGCGGATCTTGCTGTTAACGATGAGCAAGCATTTGCTCAGCTTGCCGATCAAGCGAAATCTAACTTAACCAATTAATGGATGAGAGGTGTAGTCGATTGCGACTGCGCCTTTTTCACTGGGGTTTTAAAGGGTACAAATTTGAAAAGGTCATGGAGGGTGCATGGCAATTGCTAGAAGCAGCTAGCATGTGCCCACATGAAGGCTACGAAGAAAGGCGGCGATGGTCGTTGCTCTTGTATTTGCTTTTGTTGAATCTCCTCGGCTTTCTAGTGATGGGTCTAGACAAAAAGCGGGCGCGGGCAGGAGCCTACCGCTTCCCGGAAACACTTTTATTGGCAATAGCGTTCACAGGAGGTACGGTTGGAGTATATATGGGGATGTACACGTTTCGTCATAAGACGAGAAAACGGCTGTTTAGCGTTGGGATCCCGTGCTTAGTGCTTGCCCAAATTGGTGGAGGCCTGTTCATCTTCTTCTAAACAAAGCATACATATAATGAGGAAGGAGGATAGTTATGGAAAATGTAGATCAGGTCCTTAACGTCATCGAAACTGCGGGTTGGTTTGCCCCAGTCTTATTTGTTCTTTTTCATTTAATACGACCCTTTGTATTCGTTCCTGTTCTTGCTGTCTGCCTCCTCGGCGGTTACATTTTTGGGCCGGTATACGGCGCCGCCTACTCATACGTCGGTTTAATGAGCGTGAGCATCAGTTTTTATATACTTATCGGCGCTTTTCCGAAAATTCGTGCGAATCTCTCTCGTTTGAAAAACAAAGTGTTAAAAGGAAGAGAGGATGTGAATGTGATGCAGCTTCTTATTTTACGCGTGATGCCGTTCATGCATTTTCACGTTCTTTCTTTTTATGTGATGGAGTCCTCCGTGTCGTTTAAAGAGTATGTGGAGAAATCTGCGATCATAAACCTTTCACCAGCCATTATTTATACAGCTTTTGGCGGACTGATTCATGAGCTTCATTTTGTTGGAGTGCTGGTGTTAGCTTCCTTTCTTCTTTTACTCTTCTTCTTCGCTCGATCAAAAAATGGAAGCATACCCCTTCAAGACTTTATGGACGGGCGGCATGGTCCATAGTGAGCTGAGGGTTCTTCTTTTACAGCGCAATGCTTTCCAATGCGCTCTAGGTCATTAACGGCTCTCATACTCGTTATTATGAGCCCTAAGTCTTCTCTCCTAGTGGAAGCCCGTTTTTATTGGGGAGCTCCTCATTACTCTCACCAACCCGGCCATTATTTCTGTGCCGGCAGGGTTTCTCGGTGGGATTTTAGGAATGTATCTGTCCTCAAGCCGAGATGATAAAAAATGCCGAGGTAAAGCATGGGCGAAGACTGGAATGAAAGACGTGAATTAACGAAAAAACCCAGAGCCTAAGCGTGTGCTAGGCTCTGGGTTCTTTGATTGTTACTCTTTTAAAGGGGCAGGAGCAGTTTCCTCTTGCCGGGTTTGGCGCATAAAGGCTCTGATGGGCGCTTTCCATTCAATGTTGGCATCTGGGTAACGAAGACGTACTTCCTCTTCCAGGAAACGGAAATCTTCGTGTTTAAAGCCTTGCAAATCTTCGGGGTTGACGCCGATATAAATTCGTACAATTTCAAAGGCTTCTGAAGTCGCTTCCAAATATTTCTCGCCTTCAAAGAGTACGCCTTTATACGTAAGCTGAAAGTTTTTTCGAACATTCTTTGCGTCATCTAAAAAATAAAACTGCTTTTTTTCCTGTGCTTTCGCTAATTTCCGCTTGGGATGGACCATGTATTTAAATAAACTGTAAACAAGCACGATCATTGCCCCAAGGAGTAGGACGCGAAAAATGAAGACCAATGGACGTCACGCTCCCTTCCTTATAAAAGACCAAAGAACTTCTTTCTTATTGCTTTATGGTTTTATTGTATACGAATTTTGCTACTATCGGGTTTCGTTTTCGTAAAAACTTTCTTAAATAGAAGTTCCCTACTCTGGACTATCGTAAACGTTTGTGGACAGGCAGCCATTTCGATATACTAAATGAGGAAACGTCAAAAAGGAGTGAAAACAATGGCAGATGAAAAGTTGCAAATGCTAAAAGATTTAACAAACGCGAACGCGATTTCTGGGTTTGAGAAAGAGGCAAGGGAGGTTATGACGAAGTATATTAGCCCGTACGCAGATCATGTATCCACGGATCATTTAGGAAGTCTGATTGCAACGAAAACAGGAGACGCCAATGGACCGAAGATTATGGTTGCTGGTCATCTTGATGAAATTGGCTTCCTGGTAACGAGCGTTGATGAAAAAGGCTTTCTTCGCTTTCAAACTATTGGTGGCTGGTGGGGCCAGGTCATGCTTGCACAGCGTGTGACCGTAATGACTCGCTCCGGCACTATTGACGGAGTGATTGGTTCAAAGCCCCCTCATGTCCTTACGCCAGAAGCAAGGAAAAAGCCAGTAGAGATTAAGGAAATGTTCATCGACATTGGGGCGTCAAGCAGAGAAGAAGCGGAGTCGTTCGGTGTGCGTCCTGGGGACGCCATTGTTCCAGTCTGTGAATTTACCGTCATGAAGAATGAAAAGCTGCTTATGGCTAAAGCGTGGGACAACCGAATTGGCTGTGCGATTGCGATTGATGTTTTACGAGGCTTAGAGAACGTTGACCATCCGAACACCGTCTACGGGGTTGGAACCGTTCAAGAAGAGGTGGGCCTACGTGGAGCAAAAACGAGTGGGCATGCAATTAAGCCAGACATAGGATTTGGAATTGACGTGGGCATTGGTGCTGATACGCCTGGGGTGTCAGATAAAGAGGCTCAAGGAACACTTGGGAATGGGCCACAAATTATTCTGTATGACGCTTCAATGATTGCCCATAAAGAGCTCCGTGATTTTGTTGTTCAGACCGCAGATGACCATGAGATTCCTTACCAGTACGCTGCTATTCCTGGGGGAGGAACCGATTCTGGGGCGATTCATTTAACGGCAGATGGCGTCCCGGCTTTATCGATTACCGTTGCCACTCGTTATATTCATACGCATGCCGGAATCCTGCACCGCGATGATTATGAAAACACAGTGAAGCTTCTTGTTGAAGTGATTAAGAGGCTTGATGCGGATACGGTCAAACGGTTGACGTTTCAATAAGGGGGACATTTGACCTTCTGGTAAAAAGAATGCGAAGGAATAACTGAAAAGAGCCGGACCAGCGTGCAAGGAGAAAATGTAGGAGAAGAAGGTGCCCAGCTGCGGCATCTTTTTTTGTCTAGCTCCGGCGAGTAGAAGCTCGAGATTTTTCGCAAACGGGTATCCGAATTTAGGGAGAAAACAAATTTCTGTGGAATGGTGGCAGGAGGTCACGCTGGTTCGACAAGATATGATAGAATGCAGGGGATGGCAAGGAGGGGTGCTGGTAATGAGAACACGCAAACGCAATGTAGTGATCGGAGTATCTGCGCTCGCCCTTCTTGTAGGTGGATTCTTTCTTTTACAATTCCAGCTAAACTCTTCCCAAGATGAAGAGGATCCGGAACCAGTCTCTATTTTGCCTGGAGAGAGCTATGTCGATTATTTGCAGCGTTTGATTCAGGTCAAGCCACGTGTGGAAGTGGCCGTCATTGGTTCCAGTGTCACGGCAGGAATGGGTGCCTCAGACCAATCTCACAGTTGGGCAGGAAGAACGATCACCAATTTACAGTTAATGGACCCGAATTTCTATAAGCTTCAGCTAACCAATTATGGAGTGAACGGAGCTACCATCCAGGACTTAATTAATAACGGCAAGATGGAGGCGATGGTTGCTTCCGATCCGGATTTCATTATTATGGAAACTTCGCTACTTAATAGCCATCGCAAAGATGAACCGCTGGAAAGAACTAATGCAGCGCTGGATACGGCTGTCTCGATGATTCAAGGCGCCCACCCGGCAACCATCATTGTACTCACGTCACCAAACCCGGCAACAACGAAAACGCCTGAAGACCTAAATGGTCTCGGCTTAAATTACCAGGCCTACATACAAAGCACCAATACCTTTATTGCACAGCAAGGCTGGAGTTATGTAGACACGTATTCTGCTATGCGCCTCCAGTTTGAAGATGAAGGAATTCAGCTTGAGGCCACCCTGGATGATGGTCTTCATCCCAACGATGTTGGCTATAAGGTCTGGGCAGATGTACTGTGGGCTTATTTAACGGGAGAGGCACCGGTAGAAAAAGAACAAAAAGAAGAGTGACCCATGCGCTAAAGAAATGAACCCTAGAGTTGCTCAGTCCAGACTCTTTATAAACTGGGTAGAGAATGTAAAGCGCGGGGCCTTCCTAGCTAGGAAGGCCCCGTTTACTTTATTGCAACCCTTGGCTTATTTGCTGACAAAGCTCTTCTCGTTGCGATTCGTTCGCTTCCTTCCAGTAGACTTCGAACAAGATGCCTAGCCCCGGCAACATTTTTTCTTCACCTTTTTCTAAAGCGTCGACAATCGTCGCTTCCACTTCTTGCTCGCTGCTGCCTTGAATGTTTGCCATAATGGCCCCACGTAGATTAATGCTCATAACCTGCCTCCTCCTTTAAAATGATGAATCTAAAGCTAGTATGGCAAGAACGAGGCTGGATTATGAGCGGAAAAACAGCTATCATGAGAAGAATAAGGTGCGCTCAAGGGAGTTATGAGTAATGAAGCGGATTGATTCAGCGAAAAATGAACAAGTGAAAAACTGGAAGAAACTACATACCAAAAAAGGACGCCAGAAGCTGGAGCGTTTTTTAATTGAAGGCGATCATTTGGTTAAAGAGGCTCTTGCTTCAAATGTGCGGGTGGAGACATTGCTGTTCACCGAAAAGCATAAGAGCGTTGCCCGCAATGACGTACAGGGGGTGCTTGTTAGTGACTCTGTGATGAAGGAACTCACAGTAACGGAAAACCCGCAAGGCGTTGTAGCCATTTGCGAGCCCCCTCCCAGCCCTCCGGTTGAAACACTTGCCGGGGGTTATGTCCTGCTCGATCGACTGCAAGATCCGGGCAATGTTGGCACGATTATTCGAACAGCGCTCGCGGCAGGCATGAGTGGCGTCGTTCTCGGTTCGGGTTCGGTGGATCTTTTCAATGGCAAAGTGGTACGTGCCACACAGGGAGCCCTTTTTCATTTGCCCGTTTTTCAAGGCAATTTAAAAGAATGGATTCTGCGTTTCCAGGAGCAAGACATCCCGTTATACGGAACAGCGCTACATGATGCGGAGCCCTATACAATTGTGAGCAGACAGAATTCTTTTGCCCTAGTGCTCGGCAACGAAGGAGAAGGCGTAGATCCTGTCTTGCTTAGACAGACGAATCAAAACATCTGCATTCCACAAAACTATAAGACGGAATCCTTAAACGTGGCTGTTGCTGCAGGAATTCTAATGTATGCCTTGAAGAAGTGAGCAGAAAAGGACTTGCAGGCGGTTGTGCTTTTCACTATAATAGAAATGCATATACTTGGATAAATGCAAGGATAGAGAGTAGTAAGCTTCATACCACCATGAAGAGGGGATCTGTAAGGGAGGGGGTGCCGTGACTGAAAGCATCCCTATGGGAGGCGTTGCTGAATTCACTCTGGAGCAGGCACTGGACCGTTTGATTTTTTAGACGAAGGTGTACACCGGCGAGAGTCGTTAGGATCTATTGAAGGAAGCAGCTACAAGTGGGCTGTGGAAAACTAAGGGTGGTACCACGAGCTTTCGTCCCTTTCCGGGGGGCGGGAGCTCTTTTTTTGTTAGAAAAGCGAAGGTGGGTTGCAAAGCGGAGGCGCCCTGCTCACGAGCGACCAGTTCTGGAACGACGACAGATCAAGTCCGAACTTGACTTGAACTGGCGGCGTGAAGAAACCTCGAGCGAGTGGGTGCCGGAGCTAGACAATTGGAAAAGCGGAGGCGGGTCGGTCAGAAGTTAAATCAAAAGGAGATGACGTGGGGAATATTCAGGCGTCTACATCGAAAAGGAGGTAGTTAGCGATGCGCGAACAGTTAGAGGCGCTGCAGGTGGAAGCGCTGGAGAAAGCGAGTGCAGCGACAAGCGAGAAGGAAATTCAAGAGGTGCGAGTGGCGTACCTTGGAAAAAAGGGGCCAATCACAGAAGTCCTGCGCGGGATGGGCAAGCTCTCAGCAGAGGAGCGCCCAGTTATAGGAGCACTTGCCAATGAGGTCCGCGACGTCATCAAGCAAGCGCTCGAAGCAAAAGAACAAGCACTTGCAAAGGAAGCGGTTGCCGCAAAGCTTACCAGTGAGACCATTGATGTCACATTACCAGGACGGCCGGTGCAAAACGGGACGGTTCATCCATTAAGCGCGGTCGTTGAAGAAGTGGAGGATATTTTCCTTGGCCTTGGGTTCTCTATTGAGGAAGGGCCTGAGATTGAGACCGACTATTACAATTTTGAAGCGATGAACTTGCCGAAGGATCACCCGGCGCGTGACATGCAGGATTCCTTTTACTTCTCAGAGGAGTTGCTCCTGCGTACACAAACTTCACCAGTGCAGGCACGATCGATGGAAAAGCATGAAGGGAGAGGGCCGGTCAAAGTTATTTGCCCGGGAAAAGTCTTTCGCCGTGATGATGACGATGCGACTCACTCGCACCAGTTCATGCAGATTGAAGGGCTGTTTGTTGATCAAAACGTGCGTATGAGTGATTTAAAGGGCGTACTCGAATCGTTTGCCAAGCAGTTCTTTGGCGAGGAACGAAAGATTCGCCTTCGCCCTAGCTTCTTTCCTTTCACAGAGCCTTCGGTTGAGGTCGATGTGTCTTGCGGGCTTTGCGGGGGCAAAGGGTGTCGTGTTTGTAAGCACACGGGATGGATTGAAATTCTTGGCTCAGGAATGGTGCATCCACGCGTGCTTGAAATGAGTGGATTTGACCCGCACACGTATAGTGGGTTTGCCTTTGGAATGGGCGTTGAACGCTTAGCAATGCTTAAGTATGACATTGATGATATTCGTCATTTTTATACAAACGATACGCGCTTTTTAGCACAGTTTAAACAAGTGTAGGGAGGGGAAGCGAAATGTTCGTTTCTTATCATTGGTTACAAGAATATGTGGACATTGCCGACAAGAGGCCTGAGGAGATTGCAGAGAAAATGACCCGGGGCGGTATTGAAATTGATTTTGTGCATGAAATGAATAAAGGCGTCTCTAAGGTCGTTGTTGGTTATGTACAAGATGTAAGCCCACACCCAGATGCGGATAAGCTAGGCGTATGTCAGGTCGATATTGGCGGGGACGAGCCTGTGCAAATCGTCTGTGGAGCGGCAAATGTCGCTAAAGGGCAAAAGGTAGCAGTTGCCAAAGTAGGAGCACGCTTGCCGGGTGGAATGAAAATTAAAAAAGCGAAGCTGCGTGGACAAGTGTCTCAGGGGATGATTTGCTCGTTGCAGGAGCTTGGCATCGAAGGAAAGCTTGTGCCGAGAGCTTATGCAGAAGGCATTTATGTATTCCCAGAGTCAGAGGCCGTGAACGTTGGTGATGACGCTCTAGCCTTGCTTAACTTGAATGATCAAGTGCTTGAACTTGATTTAACACCGAACCGCTCGGACTGTATGCACATGCTTGGTGTCGCCTACGAAATTGCCGCACTGTACGATCGGCTTGTAGCACTGCCGAACATCCGCTTGGATGAATTGAAACAGGAACCTCCTAGCGATGTGCAGATCAACATCGAGGATGTGAGCGATACACCTTATTACAGTGCAACCTTAATTAAAAATGTCAAGGTCGGGCCATCCCCACTATGGTTACAAACTCGCTTGATCGCTGCCGGAATCCGCCCGATCAGCAATGTTGTGGACATTACCAACTATGTTCTCCTTGAGTACGGTCAGCCTTTACACGCATTCGATTATGACCAGCTTGATTCAAAAAAAATACTTGTTAGGCGAGCAAAGCAAGGGGAGTTATTCACAACGCTTGATGGAGTGGAGCGCACACTGGGTAAAGAGCAGCTTGTCGTAACAAATGGAAAGGATCCGGTCGCCCTTGCAGGTGTGATGGGTGGTGCCAACTCGGAAGTGAGCGAGCAGACCACGACGATCCTGCTTGAAGCGGCTGTCTTTCAATCAAGCGTTGTGCGCAAATCTGCGCGTCACGCTGGGCTGCGCAGTGACTCCAGCGCCCGTTTTGAGAGAGGCGTGAATGAAGCGCTTGTAGCAGAAGCCGCACGCCGTGCAGCAATGCTGATTCAAGAGCTTTGCGGTGGGGAGGTGCTCGCAGCTGTTAATGGAGAGGACGTGCGTAGGACAGATCATACCGTCGTTACACTTGACTTAGAGGCGATGAACACACGTCTAGGGACGAAGCTACAGCTCTCGGATGTCGCAAGTGTCATGGCAAGGCTCCACTTTCCATATGAGAAAGCAGAGAGCGGCGTGCTCGTGACGATTCCTCATCGCCGCCCAGACATTACGATCCCAGAAGACTTGTATGAAGAAGTCGCACGGCTATATGGCTACGACAATATCCCTTCCACATTGCCGGAAGGGGCGACCGCCCAAGGCCGTTTGACTACGTATCAGTCCAAGCGCCGTAAAGCAAAACGCTACTTGCAGGCCGCTGGACTTTCAGAAGTGATGTCCTATTCTCTCACGAGCGCGAAGAAGGCGGACTGGTTTAAAGCGGAGGCTATCAAGCCAATACGCGTGGCGATGCCAATGAGCGAAGAACGCAGCACCATGCGCACAAGCCTGATTCCGCATCTATACGATATTTGCGCTCACAACCTCAACCGAAAAAATCGGGACGTTTTTGTTTATGAATTAGGTTCCGTTTTCCTTAGCGAACAAGAGACACTCGCAGAGTTGCCGAAAGAGCATGAACGTCTTGCCGGTCTTGTAAGCGGCCAGTGGATCGAGCACTTATGGCAAGGGGAAAAAAAGCCTGTGGATTTCTTCGTGCTAAAAGGCATTCTCGAAGGATTGTTTGAGGTACTGGGACTCTCGAAAGAAGTTGCTTTCCAGAGTGCTGAACGAGCCGGCTTTCATCCTGGGCGAACGGCAGAAGTGATGCTAAGTAGAGAATCCATCGGTTTTGTCGCCCAAGTGCATCCGACTGTAGAGAAGGACTACAATCTAAGCGAAACGTACGTGTTCGAGCTTGACTTTGAGGCGCTGCTCTCCAAGCAGCTGCCACCCTTACAATTTAGTGGAATTCCTCGTTATCCTTCCGTCGCGCGGGATATTGCCCTCGTGGTGGGCAGAGAAATCCCTGCTGGAACGCTTAAATCCATTATCTGGGAAACAGGTAGTTCTCTTCTTACTGAAGTAGCTCTCTTTGATGTCTACGAAGGGGAGCATATAGAGAAGGGAAAGAAATCAGCTGCATTTTCATTGACCTATCGCGACCCGGAGCGTACGCTTACGGATGACGAAGTAGCAAATGTTCATGAGACCGTGCTTACAGCTCTTACGAAGAAAGCAGGGGCGGAGCTAAGGTCCTAACGGCAAAATGGTTACCAGAGTCAAAAGCATTTTAGCTTTTTGGCTCTGGTTTTTTGTTACAAGAAGGGGTGGAAAAGTCACAAAATAGAAACGGTAAGTTACATGATGGAGCCGGAAGGAACAAGCGGAGGCTGAGAAGTCACAAGATGGGCCAATCTTTTGGGTTTCCAATTCCGAACCATCGTGATATGATGAAGCTTAGAATTTTGTTGGTTCAGCACGCATCACGATTTAATACGTGCTAGGGGGTTCTCTCGTGGAGAAGAACGAAGATAAACAACGAACAACAGTGACTATTAATGGTCAACATTATACGATTGTCAGTGCCGAAAATCGCGACCATGTAAAAGAAGTGGCTCGTGTTGTTGATGATCAAATGCAAGAAGTAAGAAAACGAAATCCCTATTTAGATACCACAAAACTTGCCGTACTTGCCGCCTTAAACACAGCAGATGAGTACGTCAAGCTTAAGCGCAAGTACGAAGGAGACACCAATGGTTAGTTTAATAATTATGCTGCTCTTGTTGTTGGGTTTCTTTGTTGGAAGACGACGGGGCTTTATTTTACAGCTTATCCATTTAATTGGTTTTATCGTGTCGATTTATGTAGCGGTTCGGTATTATCAGCCATTCGCAGAGACTATCCGGCTCTATATCCCATACCCTACTTTTTCTTCGGATAGCCCAGTAGGAATGATGATTAATTCATTCAATACGGAATCAGTTTACTATTCAGCGATTGCCTTTGCGATTTTATTTTTCGGTACAAAAATTGTCCTTCATATTGTAGGATCAATGCTTGATTTTGTCGCCAACTTTCCCGTCTTAAGAAGCGTCAATCGTCTATTGGGAGGGGTTCTCGGTTTTGTTGAAACGTACCTGCTGATTTTTATTCTTGTGTTTGTCCTCTCGGTTTTGCAAGTAGAGGTTGTGCAGGAAAGAATTCAATCCTCGATCGTCGCTCAGTTCATGATCAATGATACCCCGTTTTTATCAGAATGGATTCGTGATCTATGGTTGCGGACCACATTCTAATTTCGTGAGAGTTCGCTTAGATTAGGCGAGCTTTTTTGTTTGGGGGCAGTGGTTAATGGTGGAGAAAGATACCCTTAAGGTGTTCTTGCTTCAGCACTTAAGCTTTCGCTATTTCTAGTGCAGGCCTTCCAAAGTTATCGCTTTTGTTCTGCGCATATTGTCTAAGCGCAAGAGATTGATTTTCGGGTGCAAAACTCGGTATCATATGAGGAAGTAGATTCAAGAGGAGCAGGTGCAGAGTGAATAAAAAAGATGTGGTTGCAACGCTTGAGAAAATTGCGACTTATTTAGAGATAAAAGCTGTTAACCCCTTTAAAATAGCCGCGTATCGTAAGGCCGCTCAAGCCCTTGAAGGAGACGAGCGGACGATAGCTGAAATCGAGAAGCCGCAGGATCTTAACGGGATTGGCAAGGCGACGGCGGAAGTGATTGTGGAATTAAAGGAAACAGGACGTTCAAACGTATTAGATGAATTACAGGCGTCGATTCCTGGCGAATTGCTGTCGTTGTTAACGATCCCCGGTCTTGGAGGAAAGAAAATTGGAAAACTTTACAATGAACTGGGCGTCAAGGATGCGTCTTCTTTGTTGGAAGCGTGTCGACAGAAGAAGGTCCGGCAGCTCGCTGGTTTTGGGGAGAAATCCGAGAACAAACTATTAGAAGCCTTCGAGACTTGGAACACGCGACCGGAACGGCTTCCACTCGCGACAGTCCTTCCCATTGCAGAGCAAATCGAAGCTCAGCTAGAAGAGTTGCAAGAGGTCAGTCGCTTTTCGCGAGCGGGCAGTCTCAGACGAATGAAGGAAACAGTGAAAGATCTAGATTTTATCATTGCCACCGACCAAATGGCAGAAGTCAGAGAAAAACTGCTGGCTTTAAAAGGTGTGTCTTCGGTCATCGCGAAGGGGGACACGAAAATTTCTGTGGACCTCACCGCAGATAACGTGAGCATATCCGCAGATTTTAGGCTCGTTGCAAATGATGAGTTTGCAACAGCTTTGCACCATTTTACTGGTTCAAAAGACCACAATGTGCTGATGCGACAGCTTGCTAAAGCTCAAGGAGAAAAAATAAGCGAATACGGCGTGGAGGCAAGTGAAACAGGGGACGTTCAAACATTTAAAACAGAAAAGGACTTCTTTTTCCATTTTGGACTTGCCTACATCCCACCAGAAGCAAGGTCAGCCAACGGTGAAATCGAACGGTATGAAACGCAGCCTGAAGATGTCTACCTAGATCACGCGAAAGCCGACTTGCATATGCACACAACGTGGAGTGACGGGGCCCACTCGATTGAAGAAATGGTGGAAGCCGCAAGGGGGAAAGGTTACACACATACGGCGATCACCGACCACTCTCGCTATTTAAAGGTCGCAAACGGACTCTCCATCGAAAAACTGCAAAAACAGCATGCCCATATTCGTAAGCTAAATGAACAGTATGAGGACTTTACGATTCTAACAGGCGTTGAAATGGACATATTGCCAGATGGGCAACTAGATTACCCTGACGATGTTTTAAAAGAGGTCGATTTTGTGATCGCCTCGATTCATTCAGCATTTTCGCAAAGCCGTGAGAGGATCATGGAACGACTGCGCGCTGCTGTTTTCAACCCGTATGTCCATTTAATCGCTCACCCCATGGGTCGATTAATTGGTCGACGCGATGGCTATGATGTGGATGTGGCTACGCTTATTAAGTGGGCGAAAGAGACGGGAACGGCCTTAGAGTTAAATGCGAGTCCGAAGAGGCTTGATCTGGCCGCTTACTGGTTAAAACAAGCCCGGGAAGCAGGGGTAGCGATCTCAATTAATTCAGACGCCCATCGTCTTGAAATGCTTGATTATGTTCAGTACGGCTACGCCCATGCACGGGGGGCAATGCTTGAGCCAAGCGATGTGATCAATACATGGTCACTGGAAGATTTGCGCGCTTTTACAAAAAAGAAACGCCGCATTTTGGAATGAGAAGGAGGGTTGCACATTGGATAGAGTGCAGCGAGTACTGGAATATAAAAAAATGAAAGCACAGCTACTTGAACATGTAGCGTCCTCTTTAGGCCGGCAAAAAGTGAATGAACTCGTCCCATCGACTGTGCTTGCGGACGTTAAGCTCCAGCAGGATGAGACGGCAGAAGCGGCCAACATTCTCCGTTTGAAGGGTCATATGCCTCTTGGGGGAATATCGGATATTAGCGCCCATATCAGGCGTGCTGTGATTGGAGGAGCGCTTTCGGCGACAGAGCTGATGGAAATCGCCTCAACCATTTACGGCGGCAAGAATCTCAAGAACTTCCTGTCGGATGTGATCGAAGACGGGGCGGTCAGTATTCCGTTGCTCGGTGTCTACGCAGAGAAGATTGAGCCACTCTCGCCGCTTGAGAAAGCCATTAAGCAGTGTATTGATGACCACGGCAACGTGCTGGATAGCGCCAGTTCGACGTTGCGTACCTTCCGTCACCAAATTCGCAGCTATGAATCAGGCATTCGCTCAAAGCTTGAAAGCATTACAAAATCAACAAGCTCAAGAAAAATGCTGTCTGATTCAATCGTAACGATTCGTGGCGACCGTTACGTCATCCCTGTGAAACAAGAATATCGTGGCTCGTTTGGAGGCATTGTCCACGACCAATCCTCTTCCGGAGCGACGCTCTTTATCGAACCTCAGGCCATTGTGACGTTGAACAATCAATTGACCGAAGCGAAAGCAAAGGAAAGGCGCGAGATTGAACGTATTCTCGGTGAGCTTTCTGCACTTGTCACAGAGTCAAGTGATGAGCTGCTTGTTAATTTGGGCGTGTTGGCACAGCTCGACTTTATCGTCGCCAAAGCGCATTACGCCAAGCGACTGAAGGCTGTAAAACCCGTCCTAAATGAACGAGGCTACATCCATTTCAAAAAAGCACGGCACCCTCTGCTCCCAGCGGATGATGTTGTCCCCATTGATGTAGCTCTTGGTGACGATGTTCGATCTTTGGTTATTACTGGACCAAACACCGGTGGGAAAACCGTCACGTTAAAAACGGTAGGCCTGCTGACGCTGATGGCTCAGTCCGGTCTCCATGTTCCAGCCGATGAAGAAACAGAGCTTGCTGTCTACGAGCATATTTTTGCTGATATTGGCGATGAGCAATCGATTGAACAGAGTTTAAGTACATTTTCCTCTCACATGAGAAACATTGTCTCAATTCTTGAACAGCTGAACGCAAACAGCCTCGTCCTCTTTGATGAGCTCGGTGCTGGTACGGATCCGACAGAGGGGGCGGCGCTTGCGATTTCCATTCTTGACTACGCCTACCAACGGGGGGCTGTGGCTGTGGCAACCACGCACTATAGTGAGCTCAAGGGCTATGCCTACAATCGCGAAGGGGCGCTCAATGCAAGCGTTGAGTTTGATGTGGAGACCCTTGAGCCAACCTATCGCTTACTCGTGGGAGTTCCCGGAAGAAGCAACGCCTTTGCGATTTCCAGACGGCTAGGCCTTGGCGAAGCCATTATTGATCAGGCGAAACAGCATATTGATAGCGACTCTACGCAGGTAGAAAAAATGATCGCTGCGCTTGAAGACAATCAGAAAGCGGCACGCCTTGAATGGGAGCAGTCTGAGACGGTTCGTCGTGAAGCCGAATCGCTTAAGCGCGACCTTGAAGAGAAGATGGGTCAGCTTGAGCAAGAAAAGGCAGGCATTTTGCAGGAGGCTGAGGAGCGGGCCGCTCAAGCCGTCGCTAGCGCAAAAGAAGAGGCTGAAGTGATTATTTCAGAGCTGCGTGACTTACAGAAGCAAGGGTTCTCTGTGAAGGAGCACGAGCTCATTGAGGCAAGGAAGAACCTAGAAAATGCCGCGCCTACTTTTAACAAAAAGCAAAAACAAGTCAAGAAAAAAGCGGAAAAAGCGAGACGTCTTCCTGAACCAGGAGATGAAGTGAAGGTTCTCAGCTTCGGGCAAAAAGGCTCCGTTGTGAAAAAAGTGAGTGAGTCTGAGTATCAAGTGCAGATGGGGATTATGAAAATGAACGTGGAAACAGAAGACATTCAACTTATTGAGCCCACCAAGCAGCAGGTACCAAGACCGATGACTACCGTTCGCACAGGGGAGTCCCATGTGAAACCTGAACTGGACTTGCGCGGTGTACGCTATGAGGATGCGATGCAGCGTGTGGAAAAATACATTGATGATGCGCTTCTAGCAGGCTATCACCAGGTTTCGATTATTCACGGGAAAGGCACGGGGGCGCTTCGTAAAGGCGTGAAAACACTTGTCTCTAAGCATTCACGGGTGAAGTCAGCGAGAGACGGTGGGATGAATGAAGGCGGGCTTGGCAATACCGTCGTTGAATTACGGTAGGGGGCGTTTTTCTATGGGGTTGTTGCTTGAGAATGAGTGGATCCTAACCATTGCCAATTACAGCGTAACCATCCTTGCGCTTGTTGTCTTTCTTGCGATCTTTGAGTTGGCCACCAAGTACAATAACTGGGAAGAAGTCAAACGCGGCAATGTCGCGGTCGCGATGGCGACAGGCGGGAAGGTTTTTGGCGTGGCCAATATCTTTAGTGCATCGATTGCCCACGCAAGTTCACTGCTTACGATGTTGGCATGGGGAACTTTTGGTTTTGTTCTGCTCTTATTCAGCTACTATGTCTTTGAGTTTTTAACACCAAGTTTTACGGTGGATGAGGAAATCAAGAACGACAACCGGGCAGTGGGACTCTTATCCCTTCTTCTTTCCATTGGCCTCTCGTTTGTCATTAGCGCTGGAATCTCAAGTACGTAGGGAATGAGGATGAACAGACGTGGAACTCTTAATTAAAATCTTATATATATGCTGTGGGTTATTTGTAGTGGCGGGGGTTGTATTCCTTCTTTTTTTTGGGTGAAAGGGAAGAGTATCTGTGAGAGGTGCTCTTCTTTTTTCTAGCTGCGGCGGGTAGAAGCATCGAGATTTTTCAGCCTTGCATCGACATCCTAAGGTCGCAATTTCGAGTGCAGGCCTTCCAAAGACCTCCCTCCTCGGCAACTCGCCTGCGCTTTTCGAAACTTTTTCAACTTTTTTCGAAAAAGGGGAAAAAAACTATTCAAATGTGTAAGCGATTACAATACAATAGACGTAGAGGAGATCGTTTGCGAGAGGAGCATGATATTCGAGGAGGAGCATCATGGAGCATGTAGAAAAAAAGTGGTTAACCCATTATCCGGAACAGGTACCCCCGTCACTTGAATACGAAGAGAAGCCATTGCATTATTTCTTGAAAGCTGCCGCAGAGAATTACCCCGAGCAAGAAGCCATACACTTCTTGGGCAAAAGAATGACGTACAGCGAACTTTACCGGGAGGCATTAAAGTTCGCAAACCAGTTAGAGACGCTCAATGTAAAAAAAGGGGATCGTGTGGCCATCATGCTTGCCAACTGTCCACAGGCAATCATCAGTTACTACGGGGCGTTAATGACAGGGGCAGTGGTTGTGCAAACGAATCCCCTATACGTAGAAAGGGAGCTAGAGCATCAGCTCAATGATTCAGGTGCAAAGGTTCTTATTTGCCTTGATCTCGTGATGCCGCGTGTGCTGAACGTTCGGGGGAGGACGTCGCTTGAGACGGTGATTGTAACGAGCATTAAAGATTACCTGCCGTTTCCGAAGAATGTTCTGTATCCCCTCGTTCAGAAGAAACAGGGAACGCCGAAAGTGGAAGTCCTTTACGACGAGCGTACGATCGCCTTTTTGCCATTCCTTAAGGAAGGAAATGAGTCAGAGGTTGAACAAACCATGGATGTCAGAGGTGATCTAGCCCTCCTTCAGTATACCGGGGGGACAACAGGGCCAGCGAAAGGGGTTATGCTGACGCATAGAAACTTAGTCGTCAACACGTACCAATGCATGAGATGGGCTTATCAAACAAAACCCGCTGAGGAAAGGATATTAGCTGCGTTGCCATTCTTTCATGTGTATGGAATGACAACGGTGATGAATCAAGCAGTCATGAATGCCTCTACCATGGTGCTTGTGCCGAAGTTTGACCCTGAGGAGGTACTGAAGACGATCCAGAAACAGCGAATTACGCTCTTCCCGGGAGCACCGACCATGTATATCGCTCTTATCAATCACCCGAACATTGAGAAATACGATCTCACAACTATTAAGGCGTGCCTTAGTGGCTCCGCGGCTCTCCCGCTCGAGGTCCAGCAAACGTTTGAACGCTTAACAAAGGGACGAATTGTGGAAGGGTACGGCTTAACGGAGACGTCCCCGGTGGCGATCTCGAACCCAATTTGGGATCGTCGGAAAAATGGAAGCATTGGCTTGCCATGGCCGGATACCGAAGCGATGATTTATTCAATAGAACGGGATGGAGAAGCAGAGGTTGGTGAAGTGGGCGAAGTCGCTGTCCGTGGACCACAAGTAATGAAAGGCTACTGGAATCGTCCAGAAGCGACGGCCCAAGTCTTCAAAGGAGATTGGTTCATGACAGGAGATATGGGCCGAATGGATGAAGAAGGCTATTTTTACATCGTAGACAGGAAGAAAGACATGATCATCGCCGGCGGATTTAATATCTATCCTCGTGAAGTGGAAGAAGTGCTTTATGAGCATGAGGCTGTGATGGAGGCGGCAGTCATTGGTGTACCTGATGAATACCGCGGGGAGACGGTGAAAGCATTCGTGGTTTTGAAGAGCGGAGCACAGACGACCGAGGCGGACCTAGAAGCCTACTGTCGCAAAAGCCTAGCGGCCTATAAAATCCCCCGCATTTATGAATTTCGGGAAGAACTACCAAAAACGCTTGTCGGCAAAGTCTTAAAACGGGCCCTTATTGAAGAACTGGACAATAGAAAGGAATCCGAAAAAAAGGAAGCATGACCTAGACCTCCTTTGCATGTACCCCGATACCTGCAAAGGAGGTTTTGTTGGGTGAAAGAAAAAATGCGGCACGTGTTGTGAATGGACGTGATTGACAAACGAGAGGAAAAGGGGTACACTTTAACTATATGAATGATCATTCATTCATAGTTCGAGAAGGAGAGATACTAGTGAGCAAGAAAAAAGGGCAGAAGTACGAGCAAATTATTGATGCGGCTGTGATTGTTATCGCAAAACACGGGTTTCATCAAGCTCAAGTTTCGAAGATCGCCAAGGAAGCAGGAGTGGCGGATGGAACCATCTACTTATATTTTAAAAACAAAGAAGACATATTGACCTCTCTTTTTGAGAAAAAGATGGGGGTTTTTGTGGAGAAGATACGTTCACATCTTGCCGAAGAGGGAGCGATAAATAAAAAGATCAAGCTGCTGGTTGCCGCCCATTTTAATCAGCTTGAAGAAGATTATCATATGGCCGTTGTCACGCAGCTTGAGTTGCGCCAGTCCAAAACAGAGCTACGTATAAAAATAAATCAAATCTTAAAAGGGTATTTGTCGTTGCTAGACGAATTGATAACAGAAGGGAAAGAAAGCGGATACTTTTCCGCGGAGATTGACGTTCGGCTAGCAAGGCAAATGATTTTTGGCACGCTGGATGAAGTGGTCACAAACTGGGTGATGGCTGAAGGGAAATTTCCGCTAAAGGAGCAAGCCGAACCGGTACAGAAAATGCTGTTAAACGGTTTGGTGGGCTCCGTTAAAGATTAAAATTAGGAGGGAAAACATGAGTTACACGCTTTGGTCCTTAGAAAAAGGAGTGGCACGAATTACGTTGAATCGACCTCCTGCAAACGCACTGGCACGCGATGTGCTTCAGGAGCTTGACGAACATTTTGACAGGGTTTATGAAGATGAGACGATCCGCTCTGTGCTTATTCGCGGAGAAGGCAGGTTTTTTGCCGCCGGGGCCGATATTAAGGAATTTACTCAGGTGGAAAACACAGAGGAATTCAAATCGCTTGCTACCGGTGGACAGAAAACGTTTAGCAATATTGAGAACTGCCCAAAACCTGTGATAGCCGCTATCCATGGAGCAGCGCTTGGTGGAGGGCTTGAACTTGCAATGGCTTGCCATATTCGTCTTGCAACGGAAGACACAAAGCTCGGTCTTCCGGAACTGAATCTAGGGTTAATCCCGGGATTTGGCGGCACGCAGCGCTTACCGAAGCTTGTTGGTAAAGCGAAAGCACTAGAGCTAATGTTAACAAGTGAACCGATGACGGGAGCAGAAGGTCACGCATTAGGGCTCATCAACAGTCTTCATCCTGAACAGTCTCTCCAAGATGAGGCTGAAAAACTTGCACGCAAGATTGCCCAAAAGAGTCCGCTTACAACCAAATGCGTTCTTGATTTGCTTCGTTACAGTGACGGGCCACTTGAAGAGGGGTTGAAGCAGGAAGCGAATAAGTTTGGTGAGGTCTTTGACACGGAAGATCGTAAAGAGGGAGTACAGGCATTCATCGATAAACGAAAGCCTACATTTCAGGGAAAGTAAATGAATTCAATTAGGAGGGGCATGCATGAACATTTTTGTCATTTTAAAACGAACGTTTGACACAGAGGAGAAAATCACGATTTCAAACGGACGTATTCAGGAAGATGGAGCCGAATTCATTATCAATCCTTATGATGAGTACGCAGTAGAAGAAGCGCTTGTATTGCGCGACGAACATGGCGGCGAAGTTACCGTTGTCACCGTTGGCGAAGAAGATGCGGAAAAGCAGCTGCGCACAGCACTTGCAATGGGGGCCGATAAAGCTGTTCTCATAGATCGTGAAGAAGTGGAAGAAAGCGATCCCTTTACAACGGCTTCGCTACTCCATGCTTATTTCAAGGACCAAGAAGTCGACATCATTCTCGCAGGAAACGTGGCTGTTGACGGGGGAAGTGGTCAAGTCGGACCTCGACTGGCCGAGCTTCTTGATATCGCTCAAGTGACAACGATTACAAACATCGACGTTGCTGGAACAACAGCAACCATTGTACGCGATGTCGAAGGGGATGAAGAAACGGTTGAAGTCTCGCTTCCGCTTCTCGTTACTGCTCAGCAGGGCTTAAATGACCCGCGTTACCCATCCCTGCCCGGCATCATGAAGGCGAAAAAGAAGCCTCTTGAAACGCTGGACTTGGATGATCTCGAAGTGGAAGAAGAGGATGTGGAAGCAAAAACAACAACTGTTGAAGTCTTCCTGCCACCAGAAAAACAAGCAGGCAAAAAGCTTGAAGGCGAGACGGCGGATCAAGTGAGAGAGCTTGTGTCATTGCTAAAATCTGAAGCAAAAGTGATATAAGGAGGAGAGACACTTATGGCGAAAAAAACAGTTGTTCTTGCGGAAGCACGAAACGGGGAATTACGAAATGTATCCTTTGAAGCCATTGCAGCTGCTGGGCAGCTCACAAATGGCGGAGAAATCGTAGGAGTGGTTGCAGGAGACGGAGCAGAGGGGTTGGCAAGCGACCTGATTAGCTATGGTGCCGACCGTGTGATTGCTATTGAACACGCAGATTTAACGCAGTATACGACGGATGCCTACAAGCAAGCGTATTTGCAAGTGTTTGATAAAGAAAACCCGGACATTGTCGTCCTAGGTCATACATCGATCGGGAAAGATGTCTCTCCGCGCCTAGCGGTAAAAATGGACGCGGCCCTTATCTCAGACGTGGTTGGAATAGAGGGCGGCGAGCAGCCAGCCTTTACACGACCGATATATTCTGGAAAGGCTTTCGAAAAGAAAAAGCCTGTTGGTGATGGCCCGCTCATTGTCACCATTCGCCCGAATAACATCCCGGCCAATGAGCCTGATTCAGCTAGGGCGGGGGATACAGAAGCACTATCCGTAGATATCCAGGACTTGCGTTCTGTTGTAAAAGATGTTGTGAAAAAAGCGACAGGTGGCGTCGATTTATCCGAAGCCAATATCATCATTGCTGGTGGACGTGGCGTGAAAAGCGAAGAAGGGTTTAAGCCACTTGAAGAACTTGCAGAACTTTTAGGAGGAGCTGTTGGCGCTTCACGGGGAGCGTGTGACGCTGAATACTGTGATTATTCCTTGCAAATTGGTCAAACGGGCAAAGTCGTCACCCCCGATCTTTATTTCGCAATTGGATTATCAGGAGCGATTCAACATTTAGCGGGGATGTCCAACTCGAAAGTGATCGTAGCGATTAACAAAGATCCGGAAGCGCCTATTTTTGAGGTAGCAGACTACGGTATCGTTGGGGATTTATTTGAGATTGTTCCTCTGCTTACGGAAGAACTTAAAGGAGTTGTCGCTTCTAAATAAGGGAGGAGCCGCTTGCTGGGAAGCAGGTGGCTTCTTTTTTTCAAGCATCGGCGGGTAGAAGCGTCGAGATTTTTCGATCTGACAACAAAATCATGGGAGGTATTTTTTGTAAGATCTCCAGAATTCGCACTTCTAAGCGACCTGCCTGCGCAATTCGGTTTCCTGAGCCTACATTAGCGCGTAAAGCGTGTTAGGCAATCTGCTGTTTATCACGGAACAATAAGGGGAAACCTATAAACAGAAAAAGGAGCGGTGTGAGCAAAATTCATAAGCAAGATGTTTCCATTGCTTCTGCAGATAGTGGTATACTGGCAAAGAATTTAGAATGAAAGGGGATCATAAAAATGGCAATTGTAAATGCAACAGATCAGTCGTTTACAGAAGAAACAAAAGAGGGCGTTGTCCTCGTTGACTTTTGGGCACCTTGGTGTGGCCCTTGTAAAATGATTGCACCAGTCCTTGAAGAACTTGACGGTGAGCTTGGGGACAAAGCAAAAATTGTAAAGCTCGATGTTGATGAGAACCAGGAAACTGCTGGAAAATATAGCGTGATGAGCATTCCGACACTGCTTGTGCTCAAAGATGGAGAAGTCGTCGACAAAGCGGTTGGATTTCAACCAAAAGAAGCGATTGAAGAGCTTCTGAACAAACAAATGTAGTTGTTTCTTGAAAATCCGTCTTCTCTTAGAGAGACGGATTTTTTTGTCCAGCTCCGGCGGGTAGCTTTATGGTATTAGTTGTAAAAGGGGGACGAGATGAACACCCACTTGAAAGAAAAACTTGCGGTTCTGCCAGATAAACCAGGCTGTTATCTCATGAGGGATCGCCAAGGAACGGTCATTTATGTAGGAAAAGCGAAAGTGCTTAAGAATCGCGTGCGTTCGTATTTCACAGGGAGTCACGATGGCAAGACCCAGCGTCTTGTGGGAGAAATTGTCGATTTTGAATACATTGTCACCTCCTCGAACATCGAGGCGCTCATTCTGGAGCTGAACTTAATTAAAAAGCACGACCCCAAATACAATGTGCTTCTTAAAGACGATAAGTCCTATCCGTATTTAAAGATAACAAAGGAAGAGCATCCTAGGCTGATCATTACAAGGCAAGTCAGAAAAGACGGAGGAAAATATTTCGGACCTTATCCGAACGCTGGGGCTGCGAGTGAAACAAAGAAGCTGCTCGACCGTCTTTATCCTCTCAGGAAATGCCGAAAGATGCCCGACCATGTCTGCTTGTACTACCACATCGGTCAGTGCTTGGCGCCGTGTGTGTATGAAGTGACACAGGAACAGAATGAGCAAATGGTCTCGGAGATCAGCCGATTTCTAAAGAATGGACATACCGATGTGAAAAACAAGTTAAAAGAAAAGATGGAGAAAGCGGCAGACGACCTAGATTTTGAACGTGCCAAGGAATTAAGAGACACGATTGCGCAACTTGAACAGGTCATGGAAAAGCAGAAGATGTCGATCAACGACAACACGGATCGGGATGTCTTCGGCTATACGTATGACAAAGGGTGGATGTGTGTTCAAGTCTTTTTTATACGCCAGGGACAATTGATTGAGCGGGATGTGTCCATTTTTCCTTTCTACCAAGAAGCGCCTGAAGAGCTCTTGACATTCATTGCCCAGTTTTATCTGGAAAAAGAGCATATCAAACCTAAAGAGATCCTTGTTTCCGAATCGGTCGATGCCCATTTGCTAAGCGAGCTTCTCGACCTTCGCGTGCTCCAACCAAAACGTGGCCAGAAAAAGTCACTGCTTGCGCTTTCTGAAGAGAATGCTTCCATTGCATTAAAGGAGAAATTCTCCATTATTGAACGGGATGAGGAACGAACGGTAAAGGCGGTCGAACGTCTGGGTGAAGCGATGAGCATTGCACCGCCTTACCGAATTGAAGCCTTTGACAATTCGAACATTCAAGGTGTGGATCCTGTATCAGCAATGGTGACATTTGTGAATGGAAAGCCACATCGGAAAGGCTACCGCAAATACAAAATTAAGTCTGTACAGGGACCTGACGACTACGCCTCAATGCGTGAAGTTGTCAGGAGGCGCTACGTGCGCTTGCTCAAGGAAGGAGCGGCGCTGCCGGATTTGATTGTCATAGATGGTGGGGCGGGGCAAATTGCCGCGGCTAAAGAAATCTTAGAGGACGAGCTAGGACTAGAAATTCCCGTGTGCGGGCTTGCCAAAGATGATAAACACCGGACCTCGCAGTTGCTTATGGGGGCCCCCCCTGTTGGTGTTCCGCTTAAGCGCGACAGCCACGAGTTTTATTTACTTCAACGAGTTCAAGATGAGGTCCATCGGTTTGCCATTACGTTTCACAGGCAAACACGCTCGAAAAGCTTTTTTCAATCCAAACTGGATCACATTCCGGGAGTAGGAGAAAAGCGAAAGCGCATCCTTTTAAAAGCCTACGGTTCCGTGAAAAAGATGCGGGAAGCAACGGTTGAAGACATGCAAACGCATGGCATTCCTGCATCCATTGCCAAAAAAGTTATTGATGCTCTGAATGAAAACTAGCCACCGAGTTCTTAGAGCCGGTGGCTTTCACTGTTTGGTGGTGTAGTGAAAAAGGAGGACCAGAGAAATGGAGCAGTTCCCAATATGGAAGCGACTGGCGCAATCCGCAGTATTCGAGTGAGGATCCGTTGAACCACCCTGGTTCCTGGTGCATTCCCAAGTTCTTCAAACGTTATCCACTTAAGACTCTATGAAATCTCGACGGTCCGAATGCACCGTGATTTGAACGAAATTTCGTTTCACTGTATAGAAGGCGACGGAGACAGTGTTGCTCCATTGCTCGTTAATCTCAGCGAGAAAGCCAGCTTCAAGTTGATAACAGCGATCGTCCCCTCGGCCCATCCACTCGCCCTCAAGCTGATAGGATTTCTCTTGCTTGCGTTCTTTCGTAAGCTCAAGCTTCCCCCAGTCCGCTTTGGCGAAAAACTCAACGGCCTCCTCAAGCGTTTCTACTGGATATTTTCTTGCAAGCGTCTTGCCGATCCAGTAGAGGAGAGAATCGTGCTCAGTTCCTAACAGGTCTTTTAGTACGTCATTTCGAATAAGGTCATAGGCGAAATGGCACTCTTTGCTTTCATTCATGAAGAACACCTCGAGTAAAAGACTTGATCTCTGTTATCTATCTTACCTTTATCCAAAACGTTTGTCAGTAGAACTTTTTAACGAATAGCGAGCGAAAGGTTGATTTTTGAAAGGGAGGGGAGCCAACTAAAGAGACGTGGAAATGGCTTTCATGCCCTCCGTTCTTACAAAATAAGAATGGTAGTAAACCCCCATAAATCAATAGAAACTGAATCCGTTTTCTTGACGATTTATTGGCATAAGGGTAAAATAAATGTGTCAAATCACTTTAAAAGAATCAGAGAGAGACTTTTTGACTCAGCAGTGCGGTTGGAGAAAATGATCAGGGGGTCCAGTTATAAGAGAGAATAAAAACAAGCAAACAAACGGGTAGGAGAAGGCAGCAAAACTATCGTGGAGGGAACGCGTATGGCTGGAAATTCGGAGTATATTAACCGTAGGATTCATTCACTACTTGGGGTCATTCCCATAGGAGTATTTTTAACACAGCATTTAGTGGTCAACCATTTTGCCACGCGGGGGCCAGAGGCATTTAACCAGGCGGTTCACTTTATGGAGAGTCTGCCATTTCGTCATGTCTTAGAGGCTTTTATTATTTTCTTGCCAATTCTTTTTCATGCGATTTACGGCGTCTATATAGCCTTCACATCCAAAAGTAACACCTCCCGCTACGGGTTTTTTCGTAACTGGATGTTCTTTCTTCAACGTGTTACCGGTGTGATTCTATTAGTCTTTATTACTTGGCACGTCTATGACACTTGGTTTCAGTCCGTATTTTTAGGGGAAGAGATAAGTTTTAATTTCATGGCGGATATTTTATCTAACCCATTTATGCTTGCATTCTATATTTTAGGGGTTGTCTCTGCGACATTCCACTTTGCGAACGGACTATGGTCTTTCGCTGTTTCTTGGGGGATTACGGTAAGCCCGCGTTCACAGCGTATTATGACGTACGTTTCAGCTATAATTTTCTTGGCGCTAACGTATGTAGGCGTAGCCGCCGCATTGGCTTTTGTTTAAACCGGATATAGCGAACACATAGGGAGTGGAACTTCATGAGTAAAGGAAGAATTTCCGTCATAGGTGGCGGTCTCGCTGGCCTAATGGCGACCATACAAGCAGCAGAAAAAGGGGTGCCGGTAGATTTATTCTCCATTGTACCTGTGAAACGTTCTCACTCTGTTTGTGCACAAGGTGGCATAAACGGAGCTGTTAATACAAAAGGGGAGGGGGACTCTCCTTATGAGCATTTTGATGATTCCGTGTACGGCGGGGATTTCTTAGCCAATCAACCACCAGTAAAGGCGATGACGGAAGCAGCGCCCGGAATTATTCATCTGATGGACCGCATGGGCGTTATGTTTAACCGCACGCCTGAAGGCCTGCTAGATTTTCGCCGTTTCGGTGGTACTCAGCACCATCGAACAGCGTTTGCTGGGGCTACAACCGGTCAGCAGCTTTTATATGCGCTTGATGAGCAAGTGCGCCGTTACGAAGTTCAAGGCCTTGTGACGAAATACGAGGGCTGGGAATTTCTATCGGCTGTTATTGATGATGAAGGCGTGTGCCGAGGGATCACAGCGCAAGAGCTAAATTCTGCAGAAATTAAAAGCTTTGCCGCTGACGCGGTCATTGTGGCGACTGGCGGACCAGGAATTATTTTTGGCAAGTCCACAAATTCAATGATTAATACTGGTTATGCTGCTGCGAAGCTGTATGAGCAGGGCGTTGCATATGCGAATGGAGAGTTTATCCAAATTCACCCGACAGCAATCCCGGGAGACGATAAGCTTCGTCTTATGAGTGAGTCGGCTCGGGGCGAGGGAGGACGAGTCTGGACGTATAAGGATGGGAAGCCATGGTATTTTCTTGAAGAAAAGTATCCGGCGTATGGGAACCTTGTTCCGCGTGATATTGCCACGCGTGAGATTTTCCAAGTCTGTGTCAACGAAGGACTGGGGATTAACGGAGAGAACATGGTGTATCTTGACCTTTCTCATAAGGACTCGAAAGAACTTGACATTAAACTTGGCGGCATCATTGAAATTTATGAGAAGTTCATGGGCGATGACCCTCGTAAAGTTCCGATGAAGATCTTTCCGGCGGTTCACTATTCCATGGGTGGAATGTGGATTGATTATGATCAAATGACCAATATTCCAGGTCTGTTCGCGGCGGGTGAGTGTGATTATTCTCAACACGGAGCCAACCGTCTTGGAGCCAATTCCCTCCTATCGGCGATTTACGGAGGAATGGTGGCAGGACCGAAAGCCGTGGACTATATGAACGGCCTTGAGAGGACCGCTGATTCTACTTCTTCCTCCGTATTCGAGAACGAAGTGAAGAAAGAACAGGAAAAATTTAATTCGATTCTAAGCATGGACGGGGATGAGAACGCCTACGTGCTGCATAAAGAACTCGGTGAATGGATGACAGACAATGTAACGGTTGTTCGCCACAATGATAAGCTTTTGCAAACCGATGAGAAAATACAAGAATTGATGGAACGGTACAAGAAAATTAACATCAATGATACAGCCAAATGGAGCAACCAGGGAGCGAACTTCACACGGCAGTTTGAAGGAATGATGAATCTTGCTCGAGTAATTACTCTTGGTGCCTATAATCGTAATGAAAGCCGCGGCGCACACTTTAAGCCGGACTTTCCAGATCGTAACGACGAAGACTTCTTAAAGACGACCAAAGCCTGGTACAATCCAAAAACAGGAGCGCCTGATTTTGAATTTGAGGAAGTCGACACATCATTGATTAAACCGCGGAAACGAGACTATTCTCAGAAAAAACAAGGAGCTGGTCAAAAATGAGTGACAAAGCGATCATGTTCATTGTAAAGCGTCAGGATGGTCCAGATGCTCCTGCTTACGATGAAGAGTTTACGCTTGACTATCGCCCGAACCTTAACGTCATTTCGTGCTTAATGGAAATTCGCCGCAATCCTGTAAATGCCAAGGGCGAAAAAACAACACCAGTGGCTTGGGATATGAACTGTTTAGAGGAAGTTTGCGGCGCCTGCTCTATGGTTATTAACGGCAAGCCTCAGCAATCATGTACGGCTTTAGTTGACAAGCTAGAACAACCAATACGTCTTGAGCCAATGAAAACCTTTCCGATTGTTCGTGACTTGATTGTCGATCGGAATCGTATGTTCGACTCCTTGAAAAAAGTAAAGGCGTGGATTCCGATTGATGGGACATACGATCTTGGTCCAGGTCCAAGAATGCCAGAGAAGCGTCGTCAATGGGCCTATGAGCTTTCGAAATGTATGACCTGTGGCGTTTGTCTAGAAGCCTGCCCGAATGTTAACTCAAATTCGGACTTTATTGGACCAGCTGCCCTCTCGCAAGTGCGGTTGTTTAATGCGCATCCAACGGGTGACATGAACAAAGAGGAGCGCCTCGAAGCGCTTATGACCGACGGTGGTTTAGCAAACTGTGGGAACTCGCAAAACTGCGTAGAGTCTTGTCCGAAAGGAATCCCGCTTACCACGTCTATTGCTGCACTGAATCGATCAACAACGCTTCAATCGTTTAAAAATTTCTTTGGAAGCATTTAATAGAGCGAGGGACTGCGGAACGATCTGGCAGTCCCTCTTGTCTAGCTCCGGCGGGAAGAAGCTCGGGATTTTTCAGTCCTGCACCGAAATCCAAAACCGTGATTGCGAGTAGCAGGCCTTCCAAAATCCGAGCTTCTAGGCGACCCGCCTGCGCTTTTCAGTATTTTCAAAAGGAGCGATTCGTTATTGAGACTCCCTAACTATATCGACAATTTTGCAAGTTGGAAGGCCGATTTTTCGTTTTTTACAACCATTGACGTTCGTTTTGCAGAAACAGACGCTTTCGGACACGTTAATAATTCGGTTGCCTTTCTTTATTTTGAGCAAGTAAGGTTGCAGTTTTTTGAAGCTTGTGGTTTGATGGAAGACTGGACACGGGATCGGGCGGTGCACATGATTGTAACCGGGGATCTTCAGTGCGACTACTTCCGGCAAATGAAATACGGCGATACGCTCGAAGTGGGCGTCAAAGTCGCTCGGATCGGTTCTTCTTCCATAGAACTACACTATGTCTGTGTCCATGAGGAAGAGCTCTGCTTCACAGGGCGAGGTAGAGTGGTGCAGGTTGAGAGAGAAAACGGCAAGCCAAGCCCGCTCGACGAAGAGAGTTTGAACCGTCTAACTTCTAGGTAAACACCGTTCATCACGTTGATTACGTAAAGAAGGCCTGCTAAACATTCTAGCAGGCCTTCTTTCTAACACTGACGGGTAGGAGCTTCGAGATCTTTGTCAGGCCTCCAAAATTGTCGCTCCTGATCAACCCGTCTGCGTTTTTCTTGTCTAGTTGCGGCGCCCACTCGCTCGAGGTTTCTTCACGCCGCCAATTCAAGTCAAGTGCGGACTCGATCTGCCGTCGCTCCAGAACTTGTCGCTCGTGAGTGGGGCGCCTTCGCTTTTCGAGTTATATCGTTAATTCCCCTAGTCGGATGAGTTCAATAACCGCTTGAGAGCGCCCCTTGACTCCAAGCTTCTGCATTGTGTTGGAAATATGATTGCGAACGGTTTTTTCACTAATAAATAGTTTGTCAGCAATTTCTTTTGTTGTCTGATCTTGGACGAGTAGTTCGAATACTTCGCGTTCCCTTTTGGTAAGCAAAGGTTTAGGTCCGAAGTCTGCTCCTTTCAATATGTTCACTCCTTCATGCCAGGCTAAGAGCAGGTCTTGAGAACGACCCAAGAAGGTTTTAGTCATGACAGTATATGTGTGCGGCTCGAGGGGTGTGAGAACTATTGCGTTCCTGATTCAGTTTGGACGGTTGTGCCTTTCTCTGTCGATTTGTTGAAAAGTGGTGAAGGTCCAAGAGAAAAGGCTTATTTTGTTGAAAGCGGAGGGGCTGCATGCTATAATAACGGTGTTTCTTAGAGCCTATGGAGCGTGAATGGAGATGGAGCATCGTGACCATGTAGCACGCCTAGTAGTGGGGAACAGATGCATCGGTGTCATAGCGAGGGTAAAGGTCTCCATGGCAGGGTATACTACTTGCCATGAAAGATCTGCGTCTGTGTGTACGTCGATTTCTGACTTCAGGTTGGTTGACGCTTACATGCGCAAAGGAGCGAGTAGGTGGTACAGCGTACAGAAAGTTCCGCTTGGGCTAAATGTAAACTTTATAGAAGGATAAAAAATAGAAATGAGGGATTCAAATGGCTGAAAAAACTTTTACAATTACCGCAGAGACTGGAATTCATGCGCGTCCGGCAACACAGCTTGTGAACAAAGCGGGTCAATTCTCTTCGGATATTACGTTAGAGTACAAAGGGAAATCCGTAAACTTAAAGTCCATTATGGGTGTGATGTCACTTGGTGTTGGGCAAGGGGCAGAAGTGTTAATTAAAGCGGAAGGTTCTGATGCGGATGAAGCACTTGTTGCTGTTGAAGAGGTTATTAAAGAAGGGTTAGGGGAATAATTCATGCGTCACTCTTTGTCTGGCATTGCGGCTTCTTCCGGAGTAGCCGTTGCTAAGGCTTTTGTTCATGAAGAGCCTGATTTTACAATTAGAAACAAAACTGCTGAAGACGCAGAAAAGGAAGGTACTCGTTTAGAAGAAGCGCTTGCGACTTCTCGAGACGAGCTTTCAGCAATTAAACAGAAGGCTCTTGAAGAGCTTGGAGAAGACAAAGCAGAGATTTTCTCTGCTCATTTACTTGTCCTTAGTGATCCAGAGCTCGTTGAGGCAGTCAAAGGGAAAATTAAAGATGACCGTGCCACAGCAGAGCATGCGCTAAATGAAGTAGCAGACATGTTCATTTCGATGTTTGAGAACATGGACAACGAATACATGAAAGAGCGGGCGGCAGATATTCGCGATGTCTCTCGACGCGTGCTTGGTCATCTTCTAGGAATTGAAGTGGTTTCTTTAGCGGCGATCACAGAGGACACCATTATTATCGCAAACGATTTGACGCCATCTGATACGGCTCAGTTAAACCCCCAAGTCATCAAAGGGTTTGCGACAAACATCGGCGGGCGCACTTCCCACTCAGCCATCATGTCACGCTCTCTCGAGATCCCAGCAGTTGTTGGGACAAAAGAAGCAACAACAACGATAAAAAATGGAATGACGGTTATCGTTGACGGCATTGATGGGCATGTGATTGTTGAACCTTCCAACGAAGAACTAGATCAATATAAGCAAAAGCAGGCGGATTTTCAAAAGCAAAAAGAAGAATGGGCCAAGCTTGTCAACAAGAGAACCACAACGCTGGATGGGCAGCACGTGGAGCTTGCTGCCAACATCGGTACCCCTAACGATTTAGAAGGGGTCATTAATAACGGCGCAGAAGGAATCGGTCTGTACCGTACAGAGTTTTTATACATGGGTCGCAGTGAACTTCCAAGCGAAGAAGAACAATACCAAGCTTACAAGGAAGTTGTTGAGCGCATGGAAGGGAAGCCAGTGGTCATTCGGACGCTTGACATCGGGGGCGATAAAGAGCTTCCGTATCTTGATTTGCCCGAAGAACTTAATCCATTTCTAGGATTCCGGGCGATTCGTCTTTGCCTTGAACGCCAGGACATTTTCCGCGATCAACTTCGTGCTCTGCTCAGAGCCAGTGCGCACGGGAATTTGAAGGTCATGTTCCCAATGATTGCTTCTCTTGAAGAGCTCCGTCAAGCCAAGCACCTTCTTGATGAAGAAAGAGACAAGCTAGAGTCTGAAGGCATGAATGTATCAAAAGACATGGAAGTCGGCATTATGGTTGAAATTCCATCTACCGCCGTTGCCGCTGAGCAATTTGCTAAAGAAGTGGATTTCTTCAGTATTGGAACAAACGACTTGATTCAGTACACAATGGCAGCGGACCGTATGAACGAGCGTGTCTCCTATTTGTACCAGCCGTACCATCCAGCGATCTTGCGGCTGGTTGATATGGTTATTAAAGCGGCTCATGCAGAAGGGAAATGGGTTGGAATGTGCGGAGAAATGGCGGGGGATGAAGTTGCCATCCCGCTCCTCCTAGGGCTCGGTCTCGATGAGTTCAGCATGAGTGCCACATCTATTTTACCTGCGCGCAGCCAGCTTTCTGGGCTCTCAAAAGCAGAACTGGCTAGGTTTGCAAAAGATGCACTGAACGAAGACACCGCGGATGCCGTGGAACAGCTCGTGGTTGATGCGTACGGGTCAAAATAAGCGAACAAGGGCAGTCGTTTAAACGGTCTGCCCTTTCGTTCTGAACGGAATTCTTTGCAAGTTCACCTAATTGTTGATTGACCAAACCATGTCACAAACGTTTAACGCATGTGGGTGTCGTTACGTCTTTTTTTCTGTACAATAAAGACAGTAAAGTAGAGGCTAAAAAGGAAGAGCTCTGTTGGAGTCTGTTAAAAATGGGGGGATGATAGTGGAAGATCTTCACAATGAGGACCACCGCCAGATTGAAGATATTGAAAGGTCACTACGGAGAATTGCGGATTTGGTGAAGCAAAAAGGGCGAGAGATTTTGGCACACTTTCCGATTACAGCTCCGCAGTTTGTGGCGCTTCAATGGTTAAATGAATATGGTGATATGACGATAGGTGAGCTTTCTGAAAAAATGCATTTGGCTTGCAGCACAACGACCGATTTGGTTGACCGGATGGAAAAAAATGAGCTTGTGGAGCGCGTGAAAGATAAACAGGACCGTCGAGTTGTTCGAATCCACCTGCTTGAAAAAGGGCAAGTGATCATACGTGAAGTCATTCTCAAACGTCAGGATTATTTGGCGGAGATGCTGGATCAGTTTTCGGGCGAACAAGTCGATGACCTAGAAAAAAATCTTTCGCTCCTGTTACGAACGATGATAGAACAGCGAGAAGTACGCTCCTGATGAGATCATAGATGGAGAGGATAAGCGTTTGAGTAGACCTATAGGAGTGATCGATTCAGGTCTGGGCGGGCTTACGGTGGTCGCAGAAATTATGCGACAGCTGCCCAAAGAGGAAATTGTCTACATTGGCGATTCGGCGAGATGTCCGTATGGTCCACGTACCATGGAAGAAGTTCGAACGTTTACATGGGAAATGATTGCCAGACTACAGCGAGAGAATGTAAAAATGGTCGTAATCGCGTGCAATACGGCAACCGCGGTTGTGTTAGAAGAAGCAAGAGAAAGACTGGAGGTTCCAGTTGTTGGTGTTATTCAGCCAGGAGCAACGAGTGCCATACAGGCAAGTGCCAGACAGCATATTGCCGTGATAGGGACCACCGGTACGATTTTAAGCAACGCCTATGCCATCGCTCTTCAGGAAATTAATAGCGACGTCCAAGTGGAAAGCTTAGCATGCCCCTTATTTGTTCCGCTCGTTGAACAGGGCATTTTCTCTGGAGACGAAGCAGAACGTGTTGTTCGTGAATCGCTTGAGCCACTGGGAGCATTCGACTTCGATGCGTTGATCTTAGGCTGCACACATTACCCTTTACTAAAAGAGGTTATTGCTTCTCATCTACCGCGGGCAGTTGCTGTTATCTCTTCCGGGGAAGAAACCGCGCGGGAAGTGAGCAGTTTGCTTTTTCATCATAACATCCAGCGGAAGTCAGGAGACAAGCCAGTACATCGCTTTTTTACGACTGGAGGCGCCGTTCATTTTCGCGAGCTAGCAAGTCAATGGATGGATATCACGATGCCAACGGTGGAATCGATTCAGTTACCGATGCTGGCAGAGCGCCCCCGTGTGGATAAATAGGAAAAGCGGATTTTTTGCATTGAACCCCTTTAAGTTTTTAATTGGGACGTGTATGCTAAGAACAAGTAGTCTAACTACAATTCTTTGCTGAAGGCTTCAACGTAAGTGGAGCGTATGTAAGGGTTGCTAAATAATTCAAGTACTATAAGGAGTGCATAGAGATGTCATTTGTGATCTTGAGCCCATGTATTGGGGAAAAGGCTGGAGAGTGCGTCGACGTCTGTCCGGTGGATTGTATCGAAGAAGGCGAAGATCAGTTCTACATTAATCCTGATATTTGTATCGACTGCGGCGCTTGTCAGGGCGTTTGTCCGGTTGATGCGATTGTAGAAGAATACGAAATGGCTCCAGAGGACCAGAAATACCTCAAGAAAGCCGAAGAATTCTTTGGGATCGAGTAGATAGAGTAACAGCTGTATCCCCCTTGAGTGTCAATCGTAACGATGCTCAAGGGGGGTTCTTGTGTCTCAACAGAAACTGTCACTTGGATAGGCGTTCGTTTTTTTGTATAACGTTACGTGGCGATGCGCAAGGCATTACGAAGACACATGTGAACGATTAGGCCAGACACCTACACATTGTATCTTGCAAATATAAGGAATAGGTGGGAACTGAAATGGAAAGAGAATACCAGGTACTGTTGTATTATCATTATACAACGATTGAAGAGCCGGAAGAATTTGCGGCCGATCACTTAACATTTTGCAAAGGATTGAACCTTAAAGGAAGAATCCTTGTGGCTAAGGAAGGCATCAATGGAACCGTATCTGGACTTCGCGCGGATACAGAAGCTTACATGGAAGCAATGAAAAAACATCCGTTGTTCGAAGGCCTCATATTTAAAATAGATGAAGAAGACCAGCATGCGTTTAAAAAAATGCATGTGCGTCCGCGTGAGGAGCTTGTAACATTTCGTTTGAACGAGGAAGATGTAGACCCACGTGAACGTACAGGTACGTATCTTACACCGAAAGAATGGAAAGAAGCAATGCAACGCGAAGACACGGTCGTCATTGATGCACGGAACGATTATGAGTATGATGTAGGTCATTTTCGGGGAGCGGTGCGGCCGGATATTGAGACATTCCGTGATCTCCCGGACTGGATTCGCAGTAACAAGGAGCAGTTTCAAAATAAAAAGATCCTCACGTACTGCACAGGCGGCATTCGCTGTGAAAAGTTCTCTGGTTGGTTGAAGCAGGAAGGGTTCGAAGACGTAAGCCAACTTCATGGTGGGATCGTTACGTACGGCAAAGATCCGGAAGTGCAGGGAGAGTTGTGGGACGGGCAGTGCTATGTCTTTGATGAACGCTTGACCGTGCCTATCAATCACGTGAATTCTACGGTCGTGGGCAAGGATTATTTTGACGACGAACCGTGCGAACGTTACATGAATTGCGCCAATCCAGATTGCAACAAGCAAATCCTCGCTTCTGAGGAAAATGAACACAAGCATATGCGAGGCTGCACTTCTGAATGCCGCGTTCACCCACGTAATTTATATGTAAAAGAGCACAATTTGTCACCAGAACAAATAGAAGCACGCCTTGCTGTACTAGGAGAAACGATGCCGGTACGTTCATAGATCATGGAAAAAGCATTTGCCCTCCGTTGCGGCAGATGCTTTTTTGCAAGAAAAGCGGAGGCGCCCCGCTCACGAGCGACAAGTTCTGGAGCGACGGCAGTATCAAGCCTGGTCTTGGCTTGATCTGGCGGCGTGAAGAAACCTCGAGCGAGTGGGTGCCGCAGCTGGATCAGGAAAAGCGGAGGCGCCCTGCTCACGAGCGACAAGTTCTGGAGCGACGGCAGAATCAAGCCTGGTCTTGGCTTGATCTGGCGGCGTGAAGAAACCTCGAGCGAGTGGGTGCCGCAGCTGGATCAGGAAAAGCGGAGGTGCCCTGCTCACGAGCGACAAGTTCTGGAGCGACGGCAGTATCAAGCCTGGTCTTGGCTTGATCTGGCGGCGTGAAGAAACCTCGAGCGAGTGGGTGCCGCAGCTGGATCAGGAAAAGCGGAGGCGGGTTGATTAGAAGCGAGAATTTTGGTATTCGTAAGAAGTGCTCAAACGCTTCATCTTGCATGTGCATGCTTTGCTGAGCGCAGCTTTTAAAAAAATGTGTATCACTCTGGTCTATTCTCTCTTGAGGCTCGTATATATGATAGTACAACCATCTTAGGAGGGAAGAGCATGCGGAAATTAGTAGGGATTAGTGTACCTTTTATTGTGATACTTACACTCGCCACAGGCTGTTCGTTTGGAGCAAAAGACGCAGTAACGGATCTGGATGACCCGCCTGTCAATTATATTGAGGAAGGGGAGGACCTTGGACTCGAAGGGGAAGAAGGCACGGAGTCTGAGAGAGAGGTCGACGAAGGAAATGAAGAAGGAGCCGAGGAAGGCGAAGAGGAGAGCGAAGAAGCGGACGAAGACCAGGAGCCAGCAGAAGAAGGAGCAGAGGCGAACGAACGAGAGTTGTACTTGTTTGATGCAAACGGTATGGTCGTTCCACAAACGCTTCCTCTTCCAAAGTCAGATGGAGTTATGCAGCAATCGCTTGAGTATCTTGTACAGGATGGTCCAGTTCAGGAACTTTTACCAAGTGGGTTCCAGGCGGTTTTACCTGCTGGAACAGAAGTAAGCGTGAATTTGATGGAGGATGAAGAAACAGCGGTTGCTGATTTTTCTCCTGAATTTAACGAATATAACCCAGAGCATGAACAAGAGATGCTCCAAGCCATTACATGGACGTTAACGCAGTTTGACGGGGTCGAACAAATCAAACTTTTAGTCAATGGCCATGAACTAAAAGAAATGCCACATTCCAAGACCCCGATCGGTGACTCCCTAAGCCGGGCGAATGGAATTAACCTTGAATCTAACCAAGTGACAGACATGACGAATAGCTCTGATGTAACGGTGTATTTCCTTGGCTCAGAGGGAGAAGGGAACTACTACGTTCCTGTAACAAGACGTGTAGAAAACAGTGAAGATCATCTTGCGACCGCCATTGAGCAGCTCATTAATGGCCCAGCCCTTGGCACTTCACTTGTCACGGAGATGAACCAGAATATCGAGCTCCTTGAAGAGCCGACGGTAAACGATGGCACTGTGACGCTAAATTTCAACGAGTCGATCTTAACGGAGCATGAGGCTACCGCTGTATCCTCCAGTGTGCTTGACATGCTGGCGCTCACGTTAACCGAACAAGAAGGCGTCTCTGATATAGCGATTGAAGTCGACGGGGAAGCAAACGTTATGGCAGAGAACGGAAAGGAAGTTGAATCGGTCGTGCGTCCAGATCAAATCAATCCGCATCCGTTGTAAGAATATAAGGAAGCGCAGCGATCAGAGCCTTCATACGGGCTCTGATTTTTTGTCTAGAAGCGTCAAGATTTTTCAGTCTTGGCCAGATCAAGTCAAAAGGCGGACTTGATACTGCCGTTCTTCCAGAACAATCGCTCGTAAGCAGGGCGCCCGCGTTTTTCGGTTCAGATGTTTTTTGATTTGTATAGCTGGAAAATGCTATACTACAAAGAATGAAAAAGTGGAGTTAGATAGAGAAGGTCCATTGCGGCCTCTATTTGCACGGGTTTAGGGGGATGCAACATGCGGCATGATCATCGAGAGGCACATCAATTAAGAAACATTGAAATCGTACCGAACTTTACGAGGCATGCGGAGGGCTCAGTCCTGATAGCCTTTGGCGGTACGAAAGTGATTTGTAACGCGAGTTTGGAAAACCGTGTCCCGCCATTCTTACGCGGACAGGGAAAGGGCTGGCTTACGGCTGAGTATTCGATGCTTCCGAGAGCGACTGAACAGCGGATGATGCGGGAAGCGACAAAAGGAAAGATGTCAGGCCGGACAATGGAAATTCAGCGTCTGATTGGCAGAGCTCTCAGGTCCATTATTGACTTGGACAAGCTGGGGGAACGAACCATTTGGATTGATTGTGATGTCATTCAGGCAGATGGCGGGACGCGTACTGCCTCTATCACAGGTGCGTACATCGCTCTTGTTTTAGCTATAAAGAAGGCGTATGATGAGAACCTTATCCGAACGTGGCCGGTGCGCGACTTTTTGGCAGCTGTTTCCGTTGGGATCGTCCCCAATCTTGGTGTGGTCTGCGATCTGTGCTATAAAGAAGACGATATGGCAGAAGTGGATATGAATGTTGTTGTGACAGGAGCCGGCGACTATGTGGAACTTCAGGGAAGTGGGGAGGAAGCGGTTTTCTCTCGGGCGCAGTTGAGTGAGATGCTTGAATTTGCTGAAGCCGGGATTGCTGAGCTTATCGCAAAGCAGCGGCCGTTGGTGGAAGAGGCAGCCTTGCTGATAGATGAGGCTAGTAGCGGAGGAAAAAATCATGAATGAAGTGTTAATCGCTACCAAAAACAAAGGAAAATTGGCCGAATTTGAAGCGGTTTTTAAGAAACAGGAGCTCCGCGTTCGTTCTCTTTTTGACTTTCCGGAGCTACCTGAGATTCTCGAGGATGGCACGACGTTTCATGCAAATGCTGCCAAAAAAGCCGAGTCGCTTGCTCGTTACTTGCACAAACCAGTCATTGCCGATGACTCTGGGCTCGTAATTGACGCCTTGGATGGGGCGCCTGGGGTGTATTCTGCCCGGTACGCAGGTGAGGAAAAAAGCGATGAAGCCAACATCGAGAAAGTGCTTTCTGAACTAGAGGGAGTGCCGATGCAAGAGCGAAGTGCCCGCTTTTTCTGCGTGATCGCCTTCTCCCGGCCAGGGAAAGAAACCCTATTTGCAGAAGGAAGCTGTCAAGGGTTGATTGCCACATCAAAGACTGGAAGGAACGGGTTTGGGTATGACCCTATTTTCTACGTTCCGGATCTAAACAAAACAATGGCAGAGCTTTCTCAGGAAGAGAAGAATACGATTAGTCACCGTGGCCAAGCGCTGGCATCCTTTAAACGAAAGCTGCCAAAAGGGGAGTGGGAGTAGTGAGGTTTCTTGTCTTGAGCGATAGTCATGGATGGTTCGATGAAGTTGAAGAAATTATCGCCAGGCATCGGGAAGAAGTAGAGCAAGTGATTCATGTCGGAGATTCGGAGCTAAAGGCCGATGCTCCCCCACTAGCTGATGCGCTCGTAGTGCAGGGAAACTGCGACCTCGGAGAGGATTTTGAAGCAGAGCTGACTCCGATATGGTATGGGAAAAAACTTTTGATTACGCATGGGCATCACTATGACGTGAAAATGACCTTACAATCGCTTCTTTATAGAGCCGAGGAGCTTGGTGCAAAGATTGCTATTTTCGGACATACGCATGTCGCTACGGCAGTAAAGGAGCATGGAGTTGTTTTGCTCAATCCAGGGAGCGTTCGTTTGCCTAACGGGCGAAGAGAAGGGACGTACTGTGTCTGTGAGTTAAATAAGGAAGAGCTAAACGTTGCCTTTTATACAACGGCGGGAGAGTTCGTCAGCGATTTATCGGGAGTGGTTTCACTGTCTTGATTGGGGCGTTTCATAAAAAGCGTCCCAGTCTTTTTTTGATAAAAAGAAGTTGACACTTGCTTTTTTTTTAGGTATAGTAATAATCGTCGCCACCGAGTCATCAGCCTTATGCGGGTGTAGTTTAGTGGTAAAACCTCAGCCTTCCAAGCTGATGATGTGGGTTCGATTCCCATCACCCGCTCCAATCAATTTAAGTCCCAGTAGCTCAGCTGGATAGAGCAACGGCCTTCTAAGCCGTGGGTCGGGAGTTCGAATCTCTCCTGGGATGTCTCGATCGTACATAAGAAAACGCCTCTTTGCTTTGAATCTACAGCAAAGAGGCGTTTTTTGTTGGCTCAGTTATCGATTCAATGTGTGACAGTAGCTTCTCTTGATGGCTCTCTACCTCAGTTGCATTGTAAAAGAGGACGTTCCATCCTTTACGAGAAAGGTACTTTGTCAGTTTGCGCTCGTCAACATTTGTACGGTTCACGAGTGCCAGTCTGTACGGCACGAGGGCGACGTTTACAGAAACCGCCCCTACGAAGAAGTCGGGCGTTGTATAATAGTTTCGTTCTCTGAGCTTCCTGCAAATGGTCCGGTCGATTTCGTTCTGACAATTTTCCCACTGGTCGGTTACGAGCACAAGAAATGGTCGACGATTACGAGAAAAAAAGGAAAACCATCGTCGGTTGGTTTTAAGAAGCGTTAGCCAATTGCTGAGTCGTTTCTTCATATGCATCACCTGTAGTTACTATGCCCGCCCTGCCAAAAAAGTATGAATGATTTTCAAAGAAAATACACGATCTTTGAGAAAAGGATTGCGACAGATGTGGAAGCGCATACAGAGTAGTATTTTTTTGATAAATGGCTTAATTGGTTTAAAAAATGGTTGACCGCTTTAAAAATCAGGCGTATAGTAAGTTGATACAATAGTTTTACAAAAACAACTGTCCGTTGAGGGGAGAACTTTTTTCTGCTTTTGCCGGGAACAGAATAGAGAAAAGAGAGACATTGGGGAGCGGATAGCGTTGCGTAGTGACATGATTAAAAAAGGCATTGACCGAGCCCCACATCGTAGTTTACTTCGAGCGGCTGGAGTGGCTGAAGAAGATATGGATAAACCGTTCATCGGTGTCTGTAACTCTTATATTGACATCATTCCAGGTCATATGCATTTGAACAAATTTGCAGAAGTAGCCAAAGAGGCTATTATTGAAGCGGGCGGAATTCCATTTGAGTTCAACACCATTGGGGTTGACGATGGAATTGCGATGGGGCATATTGGCATGCGTTACTCTTTGCCCAGTCGCGAAATTATTTGTGACGCGGCAGAAACCGTTATAAACGCTCACTGGTTTGACGGTGTATTCTACATTCCAAACTGCGATAAAATCACACCGGGCATGCTGATGGCATCGGTGCGAACGAACGTCCCAGCGGTCTTTGTATCAGGAGGGCCGATGGAGGCCGGGCGGAGCAAAGATGGGGAAAGCCTATCGCTTGTTTCAGTCTTTGAAGGCGTGGGGGCAGTTTCGTCAGGAAAAATGACAAGGGAAGAGCTTCTTGAGATTGAGCAGCAGGCTTGTCCGACTTGTGGTTCTTGTTCAGGGATGTTTACAGCGAATTCAATGAATTCACTTATGGAAATGCTTGGTTTAGCGCTTCCTGGAAACGGGACGCTCGTCGCTACGTCAAAAGAACGACATCGACTGATCAAAGACGCGGCGAAGCATTTAATGAACTTAATAGAGAAGGACATCCGACCTCGTGACATTGTCACGGAAGAAACGATTGATGACGCCTTTGCTCTTGATATGGCCATGGGCGGTTCGACGAACACGGTTCTGCACACGCTCGCGATTGCCAATGAGGCCGAAATTGATTATGACTTGCGCCGCATTAACGAGGTGGCAGAGCGCGTGCCGTATCTTTGCAAAATCAGCCCGGCCTCTGATTACTCCATGGATGATGTTCATAAGGCAGGTGGGGTTAGCGCCATCATGAAGCAGCTTTGTGAAATGGGCGCGGTGAGCAAGGATCGCATCACCATTACAGGCAAGTCGCTCTACGAAAACGTGGAAGACGCTGAGGTGACCAACAAAGAGGTCATTCGTGATAAAGAAACGGCCTATAGTCCTGTTGGTGGTCTTTCCATTCTTTACGGAAATCTAGCACCGGACGGAGCTGTGATTAAAGTTGGTGCTGTGGACCCTTCCATTCAAACGTTTGAAGGAGATGCCGTTGTCTTTGGCTCTCAGGAAGAGGCACAAGAACAGATTAACAAAGGCGCCGTCAAGGAAAACCAAGTCGTCGTCATACGCTATGAGGGGCCTAAGGGAGGCCCGGGGATGCCGGAGATGCTCGCCCCAACGTCAGCGATTCAAGGGCGGGGACTTGGGACAAAAGTGGCGTTGATCACGGATGGTAGGTTCTCAGGTGCATCACGGGGAATTTCTATTGGTCACATTTCCCCAGAAGCCGCAGAGGGCGGTCCGATCGCTTTCGTTGAAAATGGCGACCGCATCAAAATTGATTTGCCAAACCGTACGATTGAGTGGCTCGTAAGCGAGGAAGAACAGGCAAAGCGTCGTGAAAGCTGGGTGGAGCCGGAACCGAAAGTGAAAAAAGGGTACTTGGCACGTTATTCAAAGCTAGTGACCTCTGCCAATACAGGTGGAGTAATGAAAATTTAAAAGCAAACACGTTGAAGAGGAAAGTAGTCGCTACTGCTGACCAACAGAGAGCCGCGTTGCTGAGAAGCGGTGAGAGGCAAGCGATGAAACTCACCTCCGAGTGCGTACCTGAAAGAGATCCTTCTGTAGGGGCGCCGGATGCAAACCATGCATTCGTTACGAAAACGGATAGCTTCATCTATCCATGAGGCTAGCGTCTGCTAGCAAACAAGGGTGGTACCGCGTGAATAACCTTCTCGCCCCTTGCCGCGACCGTGGCATGTGGGTGGGAAGGTTTTTTATTTAAAAAACATATCAACTAGAAGAGGCTACTAAACTTAGGGGGGATCGAGATGAGCAGTCCGGAGCTAGAACAGGAAGTAGGTCCAGCATTTGAAGAGGAGCTTGAAACCGTTAATACAGGGTCGCAGGTGCTCTTAAAAGCGCTGGCTAAGGAAGAGGTAGACGTGATTTTTGGTTATCCCGGTGGTGCCATCCTTCCGACATATGACGCCATTTATCAAATGGGCATTCGCCACATTCTGGCAAGGCATGAGCAAGGAGCCATTCACGCAGCAGAAGGCTATGCGCGGGTGACTCAGAAACCAGGCGTTTGTGTCGTTACCTCAGGGCCAGGAGCAACAAATGTAGTGACAGGCATTGCCGATGCCATGATTGATTCTTTGCCCCTTGTTGTCATCAGCGGGCAGGTTGGAACGAATGTGATTGGCTCTGATGCTTTCCAGGAGGCAGATATGCTCGGAATCACAATGCCAATCACAAAGCATAATTTCCAGGTACGTTCCGTTAGTGAACTGGCTCGCACCGTTAAAGAAGCGTTTCATATTGCAACAACAGGGCGTCCTGGCCCAGTCTTGATTGATTTGCCGAAGGATGTCTCGCTTGATTCTTGTGAATTTAGCTATGACAAACCAGTGAATTTGCCCGGCTATCAACCCACGTATACGCCAAACCGCTTGCAGATTCGCAAAGTAATAGATGCGATTCGCTCGGCGAAAAAACCGGTCCTGCTTGCAGGGGCTGGCGTGCTCCATGCGGGCGGTGGTGAGGAGCTGACAGCATTCGTCAACAAGCAGCAGCTCCCTCTTATCAACACATTGCTAGGGCTTGGCGCTTATCCGGGAGAAGAAACGCTTCACCTCGGAATGGCGGGGATGCACGGAACGTATGTAGCAAACATGGCCCTCCACGAAGCTGATCTACTCATTAACATCGGCTCTCGCTTTGATGACCGTCTGACTGGAGCGCTTGAGCACTTTGCTCCATATGCGAAAATTGCTCATATCGATGTCGATCCAGCAGAAATCGGCAAGAACATTCATGCTGACATTCCAGTTGTCGGCGATGCCAAGCGTGCGCTTGAGATGCTGATGGAGGAAGGCAAGGTGGAAGGCGACCACGAGGCGTGGCACGTCCAGCTTCAGCGCTGGAAGAAAGACTTTCCACTTTGGTACAAACGCGAGGGAGAAGTGATCAAGCCGCAAGAATTAATCGAGAAAATCTATGAGCACACGAAAGGGGAAGCGATTGTAACGACCGATGTCGGCCAGCACCAGATGTGGGCCGCTCAGTTTTACAAGTTCAATAGGCCCAACCGCTGGGTAACCTCCGGAGGGCTGGGAACGATGGGCTTTGGTTTCCCGGCAGCGATTGGCGCACAAATTGCAGAGCCGAAAACACCGGTTGTTGCTGTGATTGGGGACGCAGGCTTTCAAATGACGCTTCAGGAGATGTCCATTTTGCAGGAGCTTGATTTGCCGGTGAAGATTGTGATCGTCAACAATGCCTCCCTCGGCATGGTCCGCCAGTGGCAGCAGCTGTTTCATGAAGAGCGCTATTCCCATTCGCTCTTTCCCATTCAGCCGGATTTTATGAAACTAGCAGAAGCCTACAGCATTAAAGGAATGAAAACTGCCTCCCTTTCAGAGCTCGATGGAGCGATTAGCGAAATGCTTCGTCATGACGGCCCGGTTCTCCTTGAAGTAGGCGTAGCCAAAGAAGAGAACGTCTATCCGATGATTTGCCCAGGCGAGGGTCATCACTGTATGGAAGGAGTGACGCCATGAAACGCATTATCACCGCACATGTAAACAACAGCTCGGGCGTCTTGAATCGAATTACAGGGTTGTTTGCTAGGCGCCAATACAACATCGACAGCATCACCGTTGGGATTACGGAGAATCCGCGAGTGTCAAGAATGACGTTTGTGGTCGTCGCCGATTCGATGGATAATGTCGAGCAAGTCATCAAACAACTGCACAAACAGGTGGATGTATTAAAGGTTAAAGACGTTACCGATGAATCGATTATTGCCAGGGAATTGGCGCTAATTAAAATCATCGTTAGTCCTCAGCAGCGGGGCGAGGTTGCAGCTCTTGTGAATACGTTTCGTGCGACAACGATTGACATCGGGCGTGATTCGATGACGCTGCAAGTAACAGGAGACACACAAAAAGTGGAAGCATTGATTGATTTGCTTCGTCCGTACGGCATTAAGGAACTTGCGAGGACGGGGGTTACAGCGTTTAATCGAAGCACAAAACAGGCGCAAGAACCAAATTCAAGACTTACGCTTATTAACTAAGCGAGTCCATACAACAGAATTCATACAAAAAAGGAGAGATTGACAATGGCAAAAGTATATTATAATGGCGATGTAAATGAAGGTGTTCTTCAAGGAAAAACGGTAGCGGTGATCGGGTATGGATCACAGGGGCACGCACACGCTCAAAATCTTCGTGAATCCGGCGTACAAGTGGTGGTCGGACTTCGGCAAGGAAAGTCATTTGAGAAAGCACAGCAAGACGGTTTTAACGTTTACAGTGTGAAAGAGGCGTCCGCACAGGCGGATGTAATCATGCTGTTACTCCCAGATGAGCATCAGCCGGACGTTTATAAAAATGAAATCGAGCCAGAACTTGCTGCAGGAAATGCGCTCGTGTTTGCTCACGGGTTTAACATCCACTTTAACCAAATCGTCCCTCCAGATAACGTTGACGTTTTTCTTGCTGCACCAAAAGGTCCTGGACATCTTGTGCGCCGTACGTTTACAGAAGGAGCCGGTGTGCCAGCACTGATCGCTGTTTATCAAGATGCCACGGGTCAGGCAAAGGATATAGCTCTTGCCTACGCGAAGCAAATAGGCGCCGCCCGTGCAGGGGTACTTGAAACAACCTTTAAAGAAGAAACGGAAACGGACCTGTTCGGAGAGCAAGCTGTTCTTTGCGGAGGCACATCGGCTCTTGTAAAAGCAGGATTTGAAACGCTTGTGGAAGCAGGTTATCAGCCAGAGATTGCCTACTTTGAATGTCTGCATGAGCTCAAATTGATTGTGGATTTGATGTACGAAGGTGGACTTGAGTACATGCGCTATTCGATTTCTGATACGGCGCAGTGGGGAGACTTTCAGGCGGGTCCACGTATTGTGACAGAGGAAACGAAGAAGGAAATGCAAAACATTCTTTCGGATATCCAGACCGGGAAATTTGCTAAAGGATGGATTTTGGAAAACAAACTCAATCGTCCGGAGTACAACGCGATCAATGAGTCTGAGAAGCATCAACAGCTCGAGGTTGTCGGCCGTGAGCTTCGCGAAATGATGCCATTTGTAAAAGCAAAAGCCAAGGGAGTGGTCGGCAGTGCGAAAAATTAATGTCTTTGATACGACGTTGCGCGACGGAGAACAAACCCCTGGTGTCAACTTGAACTTCGAAGAAAAGCTTGAAATCGCCAAACAGCTTGAGCGTCTTGGGGTGGATATTATTGAGGCTGGGTTTCCAGCCTCCTCCCCTGGTGATTTCGAGTCCGTCAAAGCCATTGCTGACGCGGTCCAAGAAAGTTCGGTGACAGGGCTTGCTCGCTGCACGGCAAAGGATATCGAGACGGCCTGGAAGGCATTAAAAGGAAGTGTTGAACCGAGAATCCATGTGTTTCTAGCCACCTCTCCTGTTCATATGGACTACAAGTTAAAGCTGAGTCCTGATCAAGTCGTAGAGAGTGCGGTGGAGGCCGTCAAACTGGCGGCAAAGAAATTCACCCATGTGCAGTTTTCCGCTGAGGATGCGAACCGCTCCGACTGGGCCTTCCTTGCCCGCATCATTGAAGCGACGATTGATGCAGGAGCTTCCGTCATTAATTTGCCGGACACGGTTGGCTTTACGACTCCAGAAGAAATTACTCGATTATTCAAATATGTTCGAAACAATGTTCCGAACATTGATCAAGCGATCTTGTCTACGCACAATCACGATGACCTTGGGATGGGAGTCGCCAACTCACTTGCAGCGATCGAGGCAGGTGCAGGCCAAGTGGAATGTACGGTTAATGGCATCGGAGAGCGCGCCGGGAACGCTTCGCTTGAAGAGATTGCTGTTGCTCTAGAGATTCGCTCGGATTATTACAAGGCAAAGACGGGCCTTAAACTAAACGAGTTAAAACGCACCAGCTCTCTCGTCAGTCGGTTGACGAATATGAGTGTTCCAGGAAATAAAGCCGTTGTAGGAGCGAATGCATTTGCTCATGAATCTGGCATTCATCAAGACGGGATGCTCAAGAACAAGGAAACGTACGAAATTATTACACCGGAGCTTGTAGGGGCCACGTCCTCCTCCCCACTCGGCAAACACTCGGGGAGGCATGCGTTTAAAACAAAGCTTGCGGAGCTAGGGTTTACCGGAAGCCAGGAACAGCTTCAATCCGTTTTCACCGCCTTCAAAGACTTGGCGGATAAGAAAAAAGAAGTAACCGAAGATGATTTATTTGCGCTTATGGCCGATGCTACGTTTGAGGCTGACGAAGTGGCGAGCTACGAACTTACAGGACTACAGGTTAATTACGGAACGATGAACATCCCGACAGCAACGATTACGATCAACCTTCCGACTGGAGAGCAGTTGCAAGAGGCTGCTACCGGATCTGGGAGTGTTGAGGCGATTTATAACACGGTGGAGCGCATCGTTGAGGGGAGCTGTGCCTTGAAGGATTACCGGATTCAGTCCGTTAGCGGTGGGCGCGATGCACTGGCCGAAGTGTTTGTAAAAGTAGAGATTGAAGGAAGTGAACAGGCTGGCAGGGGAACAGCTCCGGATGTCCTAGAGGCCTCCGCGAAGGCCTACCTCAATGCGGTGAATCGCTATTACAGCCGATCCCGCTATCTTCAGGCGCAGCAGCCGATAAAAAAAGAAGTCAACATCTAGGAGGGACCCATGAAAAAGCAGATTGCCTTACTTGCTGGAGATGGAATTGGACCGGATATTATGAAGGAAGCTGTACGTGTACTTGAAGCCATCGGGGAACGCTTCGGCCACAGCTTCAGCTTCACACCGGCTGCAGTAGGGGGGGCGGGGTATGATGTGTATGGCACCCCGCTTCCTGAGGAGACGCTAAAAGCGTGTAAAGACAGCGACGCGATTCTTTTTGGCGCAGTCGGCGGACCAAAATGGGATTCGGTGCCAAAGGAACTTCGTCCTGAACAAGGAATTCTGGGGCTTCGTAAAGAGCTAAACCTGTTTGCCAATCTAAGACCTGTTAACGTCTATGATGCGTTAGTTTCCGCCTCAACGTTAAAAGAAGAGGTGATTAGAAATGTCGACGTTTTAATTGTCCGTGAGTTGACCGGGGGGATTTATTTTGGCACGCCAAGCGAACGACGAGAGATAAATGGCGAAGAGGGTGTTGTGGATACGCTCGTCTATAAGAGATCAGAAATGGAACGAATTATCCGTATTGGCTTTGAATCAGCCCTTTTGCGCAGCAAGAAAGTGACATCTGTCGATAAAGCCAATGTCCTAGAATCCAGTCGAATGTGGCGTGAAGTGGCAGAGGAAGTAAGCAAAGACTTCCCGGAAGTGGAGCTTGAACACATGCTTGTCGACAATGCTGCGATGCAACTCGTCCGCAGTCCAAGGAGCTTTGATGTCATTGTGACTGAGAATTTATTTGGGGACATTTTAAGTGATGAAGCCTCTATGATTTCAGGGTCGCTAGGACTTCTTCCTTCCGCAAGTCTTAGCGGCAAGGGACCAGGTTTATTTGAACCGATTCACGGCTCCGCTCCTGACATTGCTGGACTCGGTCAGGCAAATCCGCTCGCAGCGATCGCTTCGGTGGCCATGCTTTTAAAGTACGGCTTTGAATGGGAAGAAGAAGCGCAAGTCGTTGACCAAGCAATAGCTGAAGCACTAGCTACAGGCGCTCGCACGTCAGATATTGCTGAGGGTGGTGAGCAGGTGTTTTCAACTTCGGCGATGACAAATGCGGTCCTAAAAGCGCTGAAAGCAAGCACAGCCGTCTAGAATAGCGAGGAGGGGAAAGGCAATGGCAGCGAGGACGATTATCGAAAAGATTTGGAACGCTCACGAAGTGATTGAAGAAAAAGGGAAGCCAAGCTTGCTCTATGTTGATCTTCACATGGTGCATGAAGTAACGTCACCACAGGCATTCGAAGGACTGCGACTTGCAGAGAGACAAGTGCGTCGCCCTGAGCTTACGTTTGCGACAATGGATCACAACGTTCCTACGGTGAATCGCTATAACATCCGTGATGTGATTGCGAAGACACAAATGGAGACGCTTGCGACCAACTGTAAAGAATTCGGCATTGATATTGTTGACCTAGAAAATCCAGAAAATGGGATTGTTCATATTATTGGTCCAGAGCTTGGCCTGACGCAGCCCGGCAAAACGATTGTCTGCGGAGACAGTCACACGTCCACACATGGTGCTTTTGGAGCAATTGCTTTTGGCATCGGTACGAGCGAAGTCGAACATGTGCTGGCAACGCAGACAATCTGGCAGTCGAAGCCAAAGACACTTGAGGTACGGGTAACAGGAGAGCTTGGACCTGGCATCACAGCAAAGGACGTCATTTTAGCAATCATTGCCAAATTTGGCGTAGATGTTGGTACTGGCTCGATCATCGAATATACAGGGCAAGCCATCCGTGGGATGACGATGGAAGAGCGGATGACGATTTGCAATATGTCGATTGAGGCTGGGGCGAAAGCTGGGTTAATCAGCCCAGACCAGGTAACCTTTGACTATCTTCAGGGCCGAGAGAATGTTCCTCAAGGGGAGGCCTACGAAGAAGCCACGAAAAAATGGGCTGCCTTCGCGACGGATGAGGGCGCCGTGTACGACCGCACCATTACCATTGACGCTTCGGAAATACAGCCTATGGTGACATGGGGGACGAATCCTTCTCAGGGCGTTGGCGTTTCTCAATCGGTGCCCAACCCAGAAAGAGCGAGGAATGAAACAGACAAACGAGCGATCGAACAGGCGCTTGAGTATATGGACTTGAAGCCAGGGACACCGATGCATGACGTTCCCATCCAGCATGTGTTTATTGGCTCGTGTACCAACTCAAGAATCAGTGACCTTCGTGCTGCCGCAAAAATTGTCAATGGGCAGAGCGTAGCTACTGGCGTACGTGCACTTATCGTCCCTGGGTCCCAGCGAGTGAAAAAGCTTGCAGAGAAAGAGGGTCTTGATCAAATTTTTCGAGAGGCCGGGTTTGAATGGCGTGAGTCTGGGTGTAGCATGTGTCTGAGCATGAATCCTGATGTTGTCCCAGAAGGCGAGCGCTGTGCCTCTACTTCAAACCGAAATTTTGAAGGCAGGCAAGGTAAGGGTGCCAGGACGCATCTAGTCAGCCCACCAATGGCGGCAGCAGCAGCCATTGCTGGACATTTTGTGGATGTGCGAACGTTTGAAAATCGAGAGATAAAGGCAGGTGGACAGTAATGGAGGCCCTTCGCAAGCATGGAGGAAACGTTGCCGTGATGGACCGAGTCAACGTAGACACGGATCAAATTATTCCAAAGCAGTTTTTAAAACGAGTCGAACGCACGGGTTTTGGGCAATTTTTGTTTTACGATTGGCGGTTTCTCGAGGATGGCGTTGAGAACCCTGCTTTTGAACTGAACCAGCCCGAAGCAAAAGGAGCCTCGATTCTTGTCGCCGCCCACAATTTCGGCTGCGGCTCCTCTCGTGAACACGCACCTTGGGCTTTGCAAGATTATGGGTTTCGGGTGATTATTGCCCCGAGCTTTGCGGATATCTTCTATAGCAATTGTTTTAAGAATGGCATACTGCCGATTCGTTTGCCAGAGGTGGATGTACAGGCGTTAATGAATCAGGCGGCTGGAAAGCGTTTCATTCTTAACGTTGATTTGGAGGATCAGACCATGGAGGGAGGGGCTTTTAGCTCTTCGTTTGAGGTTGACACTTACTGGAAAGAAATGCTTCTTAATGGTTGGGATGAAATCAGTCTTACGCTGAACTATGAATCACGCATCTCAAGCTTTGAAAAAGAGCATACGGTTTGACTGACAACCATCTTCCCGAGCTATGGCTTGGGAAGATGGTTGTCTAGGTTTCATTTTGTAGAAATAGGGTACGCTTGTAAGCATATACATTAGGACTGGGGGTCATTTGTATAGAAGCCATGTCCCGTGATACATTAAACGGAAGTGAGTATGGAAAGTGAGCGATGATGATGAGGGATGAGAACGAAAAGAAACAGGATAATGTGGTCCTTTACCCAGGAGTCATCAAGCGGTTGGTTGAGAAAGGGATGGAGGAGCTAAAAAAGAAAGAAGCCGAAAAGGCGTTAGAACTGTTTGCGCAAGCAGAGGCGTACGATGCCAGTCATGCACAGGCAAGGTTTGGCGTGGTATTAAGTTTAATCGAACTAGGCCAGCAGGAAGAAGCGGTAGAACGTACGAGTCTGCTTTTAAAGGAAGGAATCGGCGACTATTATGAGACGTTGCAAGTGCATGTTTCCCTTCTTGTTCAGCTTTCCCGCTATTCGGAGGTGGTCACAATGCTCGAAGCGGTGCTGAGTGAGGATCGCTTGCCGTCAGACCATGCGGAATCACTCTATGAATTGCTTCATTTTAGTAGGCAGATGAGTGATACGGCCGGATACAACCCTATGTATTTAGATGAGGAAAATAAAGAAGAAACGGCTCATGAGCTTAAAGCGGGTCTACATTCGGTTAATGAAGCAGCGAAGTGGCAGGCGCTGCAAACCATTCGTGAGTTAGGACTAACGGAGCTGACGAAGGATGTACGAGAACTGGCCAGTGATGAAACGGCTCATGTGCTTATGAGGACGTTTGCGCTCCAGCTTCTAGGTACGTGGGATGATTTAGAGGAGTTAGAAATAGCGAAGAATAGCAGAGTCATGAAGGTTCAGCCTGCACGTCTAGAGAGTCCAGGCGAACGGCAGATCGACAGCGATGTTCGCGAAACGCTGGAGGACAGTCTTGAGCATAAGAACCCTGTGCTCCTTGAAATGGCAAAGCAGCTTCACCATACATACATATTGGCTATATACCCTTTCTTGCCCGAACCCCCTATCGCAGCGGCCTGGGCCGGGGCTTTTCACCTCGTTGCGAGTGAACAATTAGGACTTGAAACGGATGAAGAAGGAATGGCGAGGCATTACGGCTGTCAGCGATATGAGGTGTTGGCTGCCTCAAGTGAGATCGAGGCGCTAGAAGAGGATATCTTATTGGAAACGCAGGAAGGCAATCAGTGGTTTCATACATAAAAATCTAGCGATTCCCGCAGGAGGATGATTGAAAGATCACCGCATTATGTTATAATAGGGTGGTTGTCAAGAGCGTGTAGAGTAATACTACCTAGTATTTCTTTTGAGATAAAACGAGTTGGAGGGAACTATTCATGAGTGCAAATTGGGAAAAAACAGAAGAGAACACGGGCGTCTTAACGGTTGAAGTTGAGGCCGATAAAGTCAATGATGCCCTTGATCAAGCGTTTAAGAAAGTGGTAAAAAAGGTGAACGTCCCTGGCTTTCGTAAAGGGAAGGTCCCGCGGGGTCTTTTTGAAAAGCAGTTTGGTGTGGAGTCCTTATTTCAAGACGCCCTTGACTTCCTGCTGCCTGATGCTTACGCTCAAGCGGTAGATGAAGCAGGCATTGAACCGGTGGACCGCCCAGAAATCGACGTCGAACAAATGGAAAAGAACAGCAACTTAATTTTTAAAGCGACGGTTACTGTGAAGCCTGAAGTCAAGCTTGGCGACTACAAAGGTCTTGAAGTGGAAGCGCAGGATACGGAGATCTCTGATGAAGACGTAGAAGCAGAGCTTTCACAGCTGCAGGAGCGTCACGCAGAGCTAGTTGTTGTTGAAGATGGGCAGCTGCAAGATGGAGATACAGCCGTACTAGACTTCGAAGGATATGCAAACGGAGAAGCGTTCGAAGGCGGTACAGCTGAGAACTATTCACTTGAAATAGGCTCGAACTCTTTCATTCCTGGGTTTGAAGAGCAGCTTGTCGGTTTAAAACCAGGAGATGATAAAGACGTAGAAGTGACATTCCCTGAAGAGTACCATGCGGAGGAGCTTGCCGGTCAACCAGCAACGTTCAAAGTGAAGATTCACGACATTAAGCGTAAAGAGCTCCCGGAACTTGACGATGAGTTTGCAAAAGATGCCAACGAAAACGTTGAAACATTGGACGAGCTTAAAGCAGACGTTCGCAAAAACCTTGAAGAACAAAAAGCACAACAGGCAGAAAGCGCTGTACGCGATACACTGCTTGAAAAAGCAGCAAACAATGCGGAAATTAACATTCCTGAAGCGATGGTTACAAGCGAAACCGATCGCATGTTGCAAGAATTCGGTCAACGTCTGGAAATGCAAGGCATGAACCTTGATATGTACTTCCAATTCTCCGGCCAAACGGAAGAGCAAATGCGTGAGCAGTTCAAGGAAGACGCTGGAAAACGCGTACGCGTGAACTTAACGCTTGAAGCGATCTCTGAAGCGGAGGATGTAGAAGTTTCAGAGGAGGAAGTGGACGCTGAACTAGAGAAAATGGCTGACATGTATCAACGATCTGCTGAGGAAATCAAAGCTCTACTTGCTGCTCAAGGCGGCGTAGACAACTTAAAAGGGGATCTGAAAGTTCGTAAAGCAATGGAACTTCTTGTTGAACACAGTAAAGAAGTAGAGCCAGCGGCAGAATAAAAGAACGTCCAGAAGGGTGCGGATTTCCGCACCTTTCTGTTATTTTGCGGTCTTCCTCTCCATGTATGGGGAACCGCCATATTGAACAAGATGGTAAAGGGGTTTCCAAGGAAAGAAGATCTTTACGCAAAAAGAGGGTTTTCGCTCGTTGTTCTTGAATGGGTATAGAAGAGCGGTACACGTACATAAGCTATAGGAAAAGAAATACATAATGGAGGCATTTTTCTAGAGAGTTTCACGTAGGTATGCTAAAATGATTTGACATTGCGTTAGGATTGCTTGTTTAAGCTTCTGCTTAAAACGATGATAAGCAACAAGCGGTAGAATATCCTGTAAGGGGTGAGCTCATGTTTAAATTTAATGAAGAAAAAGGACAGCTCAAGTGTTCATTTTGTGGGAAGACGCAAGATCAGGTGCGTAAGCTTGTAGCTGGTCCTGGTGTGTATATATGCGACGAGTGCATCGAACTTTGTACGGAAATTGTTGAAGAAGAGCTTGGCACGGATGAAGAAGTTGAGCTCGAGGAAATTCCAAAGCCAAATGAAATCTGCAACATTCTTGACGACTACGTCATTGGTCAACAAAGCGCGAAGAAGTCACTGGCGGTCGCCGTTTACAATCATTACAAACGCGTAAACTCTGGCTCTCGGTCTGAGGATGTGGAGCTTGCCAAAAGTAACATTGCGATGATCGGGCCTACGGGCAGCGGAAAAACGCTTCTTGCTCAAACGCTTGCTCGCATCCTGAATGTTCCTTTTGCAATTGCTGATGCGACGTCTCTCACAGAAGCGGGCTATGTCGGCGAAGACGTTGAAAACATCCTGCTGAAGCTGATTCAAGCTGCCGATTATGATGTAGAAAAGGCGGAAAAAGGCATCATCTACATCGATGAAATTGATAAAGTTGCCCGCAAATCCGAGAATCCATCCATTACACGCGATGTATCAGGGGAAGGCGTTCAGCAAGCGCTCCTGAAAATTCTTGAAGGCACTACGGCTAGCGTGCCACCGCAAGGGGGGCGTAAGCATCCTCATCAAGAATTTATTCAAATTGACACCACCAATGTACTCTTTATTTGTGGAGGGGCGTTTGACGGGATCGAGCAAATCATCAAGCGTCGTCTCGGTAAGAAAGTCATTGGATTTGGATCTGAAACGAAGCAAGAAGATCTCAAGCCCGGTGAATACTTGGAAAAAGTTCTTCCAGAAGATCTGCTACGGTTTGGTTTAATTCCGGAGTTTATTGGTCGACTTCCAGTTATTTCGAGCTTAACACCGCTTGATACGGGCGCCTTGGTTGAGATTCTCACTCAGCCAAAAAATGCTCTTGTCAAGCAATATCAAAAGCTACTCGAGCTTGATGATGTGGAGTTAGAATTCACCGATGACGCACTAAAAGAAATTGCCAACAAAGCGATTGAACGCAAAACAGGCGCACGCGGCCTCCGTTCCATTATTGAAGGCATTATGCTTGATGTGATGTTTGATCTGCCGTCCCGTGAAGATGCCGTCAAATGTGTGATTCATGGCGCATGTATAATCGATAACGCCGCGCCGATCCTCAAGTCAGAAGATGGCTCGGAGCTATCGTTAAACAAACCGAAAGAAAGTGCATAAGAAAAAAGCGGTAGGAGAGCGCACATCTCCTACCGCTTTTTTTGTTAGAAAAGCGGAGGCGGTTTGGTCAGAAGTGAGCCTTCAATAACGCGAAGGGCCACCAGTTTTTCCTCATAAAGAAATTGGAAATAATGCATGCATGCTCATCTGACTATCTCAAGACTTCCCGGAAATACTAAAGGAAAGATTCTTAGGACAAACAGGGGGTACATCATGAATTGGACAGGTATCGCATTACTCGTACAGTTATTTTTCGGGGTGGTCATCGGCCTCTACTTTTGGAACTTGCTAAAAAACCAGCGCAGTCAGCGAACGTATATTGACAAGGAATCGAAAAAAGAATTCGAGCAAATGCGCAAGCTTCGATCGATTGCTTTAACAGAACCGCTATCAGAAAAAGTTCGGCCGAAAGATTTAAGCGATGTTGTAGGGCAGGAGGATGGTTTGAAAACATTACGTGTGGCTCTTTGTGGAGCAAACCCACAACACGTTATTATCTATGGGCCTCCAGGAGTGGGAAAAACAGCGGCCGCACGTCTCGTACTCGATGAAGCCAAGCGAGGAGGGGATTCCCCGTTTAAGTCAGATGCGGCTTTCGTTGAACTTGACGGAGCGACTTCACGCTTTGACGAGCGTGGCATTGCTGATCCTTTGATTGGTTCGGTGCATGATCCGATTTATCAGGGGGCTGGAGCAATGGGACAGGCAGGCATCCCCCAACCGAAGCCGGGAGCAGTGACAAAAGCACATGGAGGCATTCTTTTTATTGATGAAATTGGCGAGCTTCATACCATTCAACAAAACAAATTATTGAAAGTACTTGAAGACCGTAAAGTTTTTCTTGAGAGTGCGTACTATAGTGAAGAGAACACACAGATCCCTACGCATATTCATGATGTTTTCAAACGCGGGCTGCCGGCGGATTTCCGCTTGATCGCAGCGACAACGAGAAGACCGGAAGAAATGCCGCCAGCGATACGCTCGAGATGTTTGGAAGTGTTCTTTAGAGGATTAGACAAAGAGGAAATTGTTCAAATCGCAAAGAAGGCTTCAAATAAAGTAGCCATGAACCTTGAGGAACAAGCAGCCGAAAAGGTGGCTCTTTACGCTACAAATGGGCGAGAAACGGTGAACATCATTCAAATTGCCGTCGGGGTGGCGCGTGCGGAGGATCGTCAGACGATTACGGTCAAAGATGTAGAATGGGTGCTACACTCCAGTCAAATGAGTCCAAGGCCAGAGCGTTTGATTCACGAGGAGTCGGCCGTTGGTCTTGTCAACGGACTGGCAGTAACTGGTCCGAACAGTGGAGCACTCCTTGAAATTGAAGTGCTCGTTCAAGAGAACTCTGGCGACGGGACGATGACCATTACAGGGATTGCTGAAGAGGAAAGCACCGGATCACAGGCACATTCGATTCGACGCAAGAGTATGGCTCGCTCGTCAGTGGAAAATGTTGTATCGGTTCTTAAACGCATGGGAGTGCCAACGAAAGACTATGACATTCATGTAAACTTCCCTGGCGGCACGCCTGTGGATGGTCCGTCTGCTGGGATTGCGATTGCCACAGGCATTTATTCAGGCATTCACGACATCCCGATCCTTCATGATGTGGCGATGACAGGAGAACTAAGCATTCGTGGCAGAGTGAAGCCGATTGGCGGAGTCGTTGCGAAAGTAAAAGCCGCCAAGCTTGCCGGCGCTAAAACGGTGATCATCCCAAAAGAAAACGAGCAAGCTCTTCTCGAGAACATTGAAGGAGTAAAGGTCATTTCGGTAGAGACATTCAACGACGTTCTTGCCATTGCCTTAGAAGAGGCTAAAAGGGAGGAAATCATTCCAGCATCTTCAATGATTAAACAGGCGCCTGCCTCAGTTTAACTATTAGACAAGAATTGGTCTTATGGGATAAAATGAACAGATGGAATTCATTCATTTAGCAAAGTGATAAGAACAAGCGCGTACATGGGCGTCGGTCGTCTAGACGGGCGCTTTTTATTCCAATTATATAGTAATGAAAAAGTTGCTTTTAAAGTCATGTGGAGGTGTTTAGCGGGTGATTGAAACAAGTATAAAAAGACGTGTTCCGCTCCTTCCTTTGCGTGGTGTGCTTATTTTTCCCGGGATGGTCATGCATTTGGACGTGGGTCGAGAAAAATCAGTCAAGGCGCTGAAGGAAGCTGAAAGTCACGATCAATATATCTTTTTGACATCGCAAAAAGAAACAACAATGGATGAACCGGCAAAGGAAGATGTACATAGCATCGGTACCCTTGCCAAAATTAAAGAATCGAACAAACTCGCGAATGGAACGATACGTATTCATGTCGAAGGGATTCAGAGAGGGTCTGTTGATGAATTTCATGACTTGGGAGATGTGCTCGTTGTGGATGTCTCCCTTTTTGTAGAGGCCAATGAAGCGGATGCAAGCACCGAGGCGCTGATGAGGACGCTGCTTGCAATGTATGAACAATTCTCCAAGCAGTCTAAAAAAGCGTCTCCCGAGACGCTTGCTACGCTAAAGGAGATTTCTGATCCAGAGCGCTTTGCGGATACGATTGCCGCCAATCTACCCCTAAAACTCGCCCAAAAGCAGGATTTGCTGGAGTTTGTCGAAGTGACTGAGCGCTTGGAACGCTTGATTGAAGTCCTTGGTAACGAGCAAGAAGTGCTAGGCCTTGAAAGGAAAATTGGCCAGCGCGTCAAGAAGTCGATGGAGAAAACGCAAAAAGAATATTATCTGCGTGAACAAATGAAAGCCATTCAAAAAGAACTCGGGGATCGTGAAGGACGTACAGGCGAAGTCGCTGAACTCAAGGAAAAAATTGAGGCTGCTGGGATGCCTGAACATGTCCATGAGAAGGCGCTAAAGGAGCTTGACCGCTATGAGAAAATGCCAGCAAATGCCGGAGAAAGCTCCATTCTTCGCACCTATTTAGACTGGCTCGTGCAATTGCCTTGGAGCGAAAAGACGGAGGATGAGCTTGACGTTGTACACGCGGAAGGCATTTTGGATGAGGATCACTACGGGCTCGAAAAGGTAAAAGAGCGTGTGCTTGAGTATTTGGCAGTGCGTCAACTTACTCAAAGCATGAAAGGGCCGATTCTCTGCTTAGCGGGGCCTCCAGGGGTAGGGAAGACCTCACTCGCACGGTCGATTGCCCGGGCAATTAACCGCAAATTTGTGCGAATGTCCTTGGGGGGTGTTCGTGATGAAGCTGAAATTCGTGGCCACAGGCGGACATACGTTGGAGCGATGCCAGGAAGACTGATTCAGGGAATGAAAAAGGCGGAAACGATCAATCCAGTCTTTCTTCTTGATGAAATCGATAAAATGGCTCAAGATTTTCGTGGAGACCCTGCTTCTGCACTGCTTGAAGTACTGGATCCGGAACAAAATAACACGTTCAGTGATCACTATTTAGAGGAAGCCTATGACCTTTCCAATGTGATGTTTGTGACAACAGCGAATAATATTGGAACGATTCCAGCCCCTCTCCTGGACCGCATGGAAATCATCTCCATCCCCGGTTACACGGAGATCGAGAAGCTGGAGATTGCTAAAAACTATCTGTTGCCGAAGCAAGTGAAAGACCACGGCCTTAAAAAAAGCACACTACAAATGAAAGAAGACGCATTAACGAAAGTGATTCGCTATTACACGAGAGAAGCAGGTGTGAGGAGCTTAGAACGCCAGTTAGCAACGCTTTGTCGTAAAGCGGCGAGAAAGATCGTCGCAGGTGAGAAAAAACGCGTCGTCATTACGGAAAATATGGTGGAAACCATGCTCGGCAAGCCACGCTTCCGATACGGGATGGCAGAGGAAGAAGATCAGGTCGGTGCTGCAACGGGGCTTGCCTATACAGCGGCGGGGGGGACGACGCTTGCGATTGAAGTCTCCACAGCACCTGGGAAGGGCAAACTGACGCTAACAGGCAAGCTTGGCGATGTGATGAAAGAGTCCGCACAGGCGGCGTTCAGCTATATTCGTGCTCGGTCCGACGAACTTCAAATAGAACCTAGCTTCCATGAGAAAAATGACATCCATATTCACGTCCCTGAAGGAGCGACACCGAAGGACGGACCTTCTGCTGGGATCACGATGGCGACCGCGCTGATCTCTGCGTTAACAGGACGAAAGGTCAAGCGTGAAGTGGGTATGACAGGGGAAATTACGCTTAGGGGACGCGTGTTAGCCATCGGAGGTCTGAAGGAAAAAGCCATGAGCGCCCACCGAGCTGGTTTAACCAAAATTTTAATACCGAAGGACAATGAAAAAGACATTGAGGATATACCCGAAAGCGTGCGGGAGGACCTGTCGATTGTGCTGGTTGGACATTTGGATGATGTCTTGAAACACGCGCTGGGAGAGGAATAGAAATGAAAGTAACGCAGGCAGATCTTGCCCATGTGGCCGTGAAACGAGATCAATACCCGAACACATTGCTTCCTGAACTAGCACTTGCCGGACGTTCAAATGTCGGCAAGTCTTCGTTCATAAACAAAATGCTAAATCGAAAAGGACTTGCAAGGACTTCCGGAAATCCTGGGAAAACGCAAACGCTTAATTTCTATGAAATTAATGGACGGCTTTATTTCGTAGATGTTCCCGGGTATGGTTACGCAAAGGTGTCAAAGACCGAACGAGCTGCCTGGGGGCGGATGATTGAGGCGTACCTGGCCGAACGAGAACCGCTAAAAGCCGTTTTGCAACTAATCGACATTCGTCACAAGCCTTCGGAGGATGACAAGCTGATGTATAACTGGCTCAAGCACTTCCATATCCATGTGATTCTTGTGGCAACCAAAGCGGACAAAATTCCCAAAGGGAAATGGCAAAAACATCTAGCCGTTATTCGGAAAGAGCTTGAGAAAAATCCTGAGGATGAACTTCTTTTATTTTCCTCTGAAACAGGACAGGGGCGCGAAGAAGCATGGCGCACGATTTTGCATCACTTAAAGGTGAAGGACTAGCAAAACGTTTCCTATAAAAGATCTAAAATAAAGAACAGCTGGAAGTCGGGGGCTGTTTTTTGTTCGTTCAAGAGCAATCTTGGGAATGCTCCTTCTCGCTTCAAGGCAACCCGCCTTCGCCTTTCTCGATCCAGCTGCGGCGCCCACTCGCTCGAGGTTTCTTCACGCCGGGAGATCAAGTCAAGTTCGGACTTGATGCTCCCGTCGCTCCAGAACTTGTCGCTCGTGTGCGGGGCACCTCCGCTTTTTCCTGATCCAGCTGCGGCGGGTAGACGCTCGAGATTTTTCGCCCTGACAACGAAATCCAAGATCGGGATTTCTTTTGTCAGGTCTCCAAAATTCTCGCTTCTGGGCAACCCGCCTCCGTTTTTCCTGATCCAGCTGCGGCGGGTAGACGCTCGGGATTTTTCAGTCCTGACACGAAATCCAAAACCGTGATTTCTTTGTCAGGCCTTCCAAAATCCTCGCTTCAGTTCGACTCGCCTTCGCTTTTCCTGAAACGTTCACAATTCTTTTTTTGGTATCCTTATTTAGACATGTTATAATTAAATTTGGGTACAATACTAGAGACAGTAGTGGACGGATAGAGATATTTGGGGGGTCTTATAAAACCATGCACACGATTGTTGTCGGACTAAACTATAAATCAGCCCCAGTTGAAATTCGAGAGAAGCTCGCTTTCCAAGAGAGCCAGCTTCCGGCTGCGCTGAAGCAACTTAGAGGGATGAAGAGCATCATGGAAGGTGTGATTCTATCCACATGTAATCGTACGGAAGTCTTTGTGGTGGCTGACCAACTCCATACGGGTCGGCATTTCACGAAGGCGTTTCTATCGGAATGGTTTGGTGTAGATAAACAATTGATCACGCCATACTTGACGATTCGTGAAAACGATCACGCCGTCGAGCATTTGCTACGGGTGGCCTCAGGGCTTGACTCGATGGTCATTGGGGAGACACAAATTCTGGGTCAAGTACGTTCTGCATTTTTGCTTGCACAGGAGCAGGCCGTGACAGGGACAATATTCAATCAGCTGTTTAAGCAAGCGATAACGCTTGGGAAGCGGGCGCACTCAGCGACGGAAATTTCGTCTCAGGCGGTTTCCGTTAGCTATGCAGGCGTGGAGCTTGGCAAGAAAATCTTTGGTAGCTTTCAAGGGAAGAATGTGTTGATCTTAGGTGCAGGGAAAATGAGTGAGCTAACCGCCACGCACTTGCATGCCAGTGGTGCGGCGAACATCACAGTTATGAACCGCACGGAAGAAAAAGCCACGCAGTTGGCAGAGAAATTCAAAGGAAGTTCACGCCCTTATGCCGAAATGGGCGAGGCCCTTAGTGTGGCGGACGTGCTAATTAGTTCAACGGGAGCTTCTCAATTTGTCCTGGATAAGGAGACTGTTGCTGGAGTTGTCAAAAAACGAAAAGGTAACCCGCTATTCATGATCGACATTGCGGTTCCACGTGATATCGACCCCGCCATTGCGGAGATTAACGATGTTTATTTGTACGACATTGATGATCTGCAGAACATCGTCGAAGCCAACATGCAAGAACGAAAGAAGGAAGCGGAAAAGATTGAATTAATGATTGAAGAGGAACTTGTTGAATTTAAAAGCTGGATCAATACATTAGGTGTGGTCCCACTCATTACGGCCCTACGTGAAAAAGCACTCACCATTCAAGGGGAAACGATGGAGAGCATCGAACGTAAGCTGCCTCATCTCTCTGAGAGAGATCGGAAGGTTTTGCGTAAGCATACAAAAAGCATTGTGAATCAGCTGCTTCGCGATCCGCTCACCCGTGTGAAGGAACTAGCGACAGAGCCGGATGCTGAAGAATCGCTGGAGCTTTTTACAAAGCTTTTTGCGCTTGAGGAGCAGCTTGAAAAGCAAGAAGCTCGTGCGCGAGTGGAAAAGGCCGAACGAGAATGGCAAGAAGCGAAAGATGATTTTGCGACAGTCCCGGGCTACAAGCACGGGGTTGCTATTCGCACATAGACTGTGAGTGATCCTACGTGGACTGGATTTACCCAATAACGATTTGTTTATACAGTCTTAGTTTACTCGGTTATTTTATTGATTTTACAGTGAATAGCCAGAAGGCTAATCGAACGGCCTTCTGGTTTCTCTCCCTCGTATGGAGCCTGCAAACGGTTTACTTCATGTTGCGGATGATCGAACTTGACCGCCTGCCAATGGTGACGCCGTTTGAGGGGCTCTTTTTTTATGCATGGTCCATTGTCACACTCTCTCTTTTCATTAATTGGAAGGTGAAAATGGCCTTTCTCGTCTTTGTGATGAATGTGACTGGCTTTATCGTTATGACGTTTAGCCTGTTTGTGCCGTCTGGAGATGTGCCAAATGCCTTGGCTGAGTTGCTGGTTTCCGAGCTTCTTATCCTTCACGTTATTTTCATCCTGCTGTCTTATACAGGGTTTACTCTTTCGTTTTCCACGTCGGTGCTCTATTTGCTTGAGCACCAGATGCTAAAGCAAAAGAAGTGGGGCCGTAGGCTGATTCGTTTTGGCTCGTTGCCAGCGCTTGAACGATTTTCGTTTAGCGCTGCGGCTGTAGCCTTTCCATTTTTTTTAACAGGTCTAATTCTAGGCATTGTCTGGGCAGTTATTGAATTTGAGAGATTTCCGTGGGCGGATCCAAAGATCTTGATATCCCTGGTCGCCCTTGGTGCCTACGGTTTTTATTTATATGGAAGACTCGTCAAGTATGGTCGCGGGTACAAGGCCGTCTGGCTCAATATTATTGCCTTCTTAGTAGTGTTACTTAATTTTCTGCTGTCTGGGCAGTACCCTAGCTTTCACATATGGTATTAGAATTGAAACGGGAGGTTTCTATGCGTACAATTGTTATTGGGACAAGACGAAGCAAGCTGGCACTAACTCAGACGGACTGGGTCATCCAAAAATTAAAAGACATGGACGTACCCTATGAATTTAAGGTGAAGGAAATCGTCACAAAAGGGGATCGGATTCTTGATGTAACACTTTCAAAAGTTGGCGGCAAAGGACTGTTTGTGAAAGAAATTGAGCAAGCTCTTAGGGATGAGGAAATTGATGTTGCCGTTCATTCTATGAAAGATGTACCGTCCACAATTTTGGATGAGTTTACACTTGCGGCCATTACCGAGCGTGAGGACCCGAGAGACGCCCTTGTAAGTGAGCATGGAGAGACACTTGAAGAGCTGCCAGCAGGTTCGATTGTGGGTACAAGCAGTCTTAGGCGTTCAGCACAAATCTTGTACCATCGCCCGGATCTGCGTGTAAAGTGGATTCGTGGAAATGTGGAAACGCGGCTGAGGAAAATGCGGGAAGAAGAATTTTCCGCGATTGTCTTAGCGGCCGCAGGACTAAAGCGACTGGGCTATAGCGATGGACTTGTGAGCGAATACTTAGATGAGAACATTTGCACACCGGCCATCGGGCAGGGAGCCCTTGGCCTCGAATGCCGAGCAGCCGATCAAGAAGTCATCCGTCTACTTGGGAAATTAAACGATGACTATACAGCGCGAACGGTTACGGCGGAGCGAGAGTTTCTCCGCTTGATGGAAGGCGGGTGTCAGGTACCCATCGGTGGCTTCGCGACAGTGGGTCGCGACGATCAAATTGAGCTCACCGGCCTCGTTGGCTCGCCCGATGGGAAGACCGTCTTGAAAGAAGTTCAAAAAGGAAAGGACCCTATCGCTCTCGGCAAGTCCGTATCGAAAACGTTGCTTGCTCAAGGGGCAAAGGAACTTCTTGATGAGGTTATGCGAGAGCAGGAAGGCCACTCGTGAACAAGCTTGCTAGTGCGCATGTACTGGTTACAAGAGCAAAGGGGCAGGGGGGTGCCTTTGCTAAAAAGCTAGATTCGCTAGGAGCTACCGCGCATCATTTGCCGTTGATTGCGTTCACGCAGACACCAGCAACCGATGAGTTGAAAGAGACACTGCACCATCTTGACCAATTTGACTGGCTCGTGTTCACGAGTGTTAACGGGGTGCATCACTTTTTCAGCCATTTGCAGCACTGTGATCGCAAGTCCTCGACTTTGCCGAAACTAGCGGCGGTCGGAAAACGAACGGCTGCGAGTCTGAAAACCTATGGCTTTGAGGTGAGCGTAACGCCGAATGAATTTGTCGCGGAGTCGCTCGCCGAAGCCCTCGATGTAAAAGAGGGCACACGCATCCTGCTTGCTAGAGGAAAGCTTGGACGAAAAGCACTGCCACAGCTTCTCAAAGAGAGAGGGGCGGCGGTGAAGGAGCTATTATTGTATGATACTGTTCTGCCTGCCACCGTAGAGGAAGACTTTGCTGCGCTCGATCGAAAGACCTTTGACTATGTGACGCTGACAAGCTCTTCGACCGCGAGGAACTTTGCAAACGTGCAGCAAAAGCTAGACATCAGCTGGCGTTACATTGCCTGTATCGGGCCTGTGACAGCAAAGACAGCGGAGAACTACGGGCTAAAGGTTGATATTGTTCCGATCCGCTACACAACGAACGATTTAATTCAAGCGATGCAAACATACCCCTAAAGGAGGACGTCAAGATGAGCAGTCATCCGTTTTCACGCCACCGTCGGCTTCGACAGACAGCATCGATTCGACGAATGGTGCGAGAGACCCAGGTTCGTGCTGACGATTTTATTTATCCGATTTTCGTGACAGAGGGCGAAGGAGTCAAGAACGAAGTCGCCTCTATGCCCGGCGTTTACCAGCGCTCGCTCGACTTGCTATATGAAGAAGTGGAAGAAGTCGTCTCTCTCGGCATTCCCTCGATTATGCTATTTGGCGTGCCGGACCATAAGGATGAAGTTGGTTCTGCGGCGTATGACCACAACGGCATTGTGCAAAAGGCAACGCGTCAGGTGAAAGCAGCGTTTCCTGAGCTAACGGTGATTGCCGATACGTGCCTATGTCAATACACGGACCATGGCCACTGTGGCGTCATTGAAGATGGTCAAGTACTGAATGACCCGTCGCTATCGCTTCTAGCACAGACAGCGGTCTCTCAAGCGGAGGCGGGGGCAGACATTATTGCCCCTTCGAATATGATGGATGGCTTTGTTGCAGCGATTCGCGAGGGGCTTGACGAGGCAGGATATGAACATGTACCCGTCATGTCCTATGCCGTGAAATATGCTTCGGCCTTTTATGGTCCGTTCCGTGACGCAGCGCACAGTACGCCTAGCTTTGGCGATCGCAAAACGTACCAAATGGACCCAGCCAACCGCGAGGAAGCGCTTCGCGAAGCTGCTTCGGACCTAGAAGAAGGCGCTGATTTCTTGATCGTCAAACCGGCTCTCTCCTATCTTGACATTATTCGCGAAGTCAAGGACATCTCCGGAGTGCCGCTGGTTGCGTACAATGTGAGCGGGGAGTACGCAATGATTAAAGCAGCCGCGCAAAATGGCTGGGTTAATGAAAAAGAGATTGTGCTTGAGAAGTTGCTCAGCATGAAGCGAGCTGGGGCGGACATTATTATGAGCTATCATGCCAAAGATGCCGTCAAATGGCTTCGTGAAAATCAATAAAGGAGGCGATTCGATGGGACACTATAATAAATCAAAAGCGGCGTTTACAGAGGCGAAGAGCGTCATGCCAGGGGGCGTGAACAGTCCGGTGCGTGCCTTTAATTCCGTGGGGATGAACCCTGTCTATATGGACCGTGGCGTTGGTTCTCATATTTTCGATATTGATGGCAATGAGTACATTGACTACGTGCTCTCTTGGGGGCCTTTAATTCTAGGACATGCTGATGAGAACGTCGTGGAAAAGCTAAAACAAGTCACGGAGCGAGGCACAAGCTTCGGTGCACCACACGAACTTGAGACGAAGCTTGCAGAGCTTGTTGTTGAACGCGTGCCGTCGATTGAGGTCGTGCGGATGGTAAACTCAGGAACAGAGGCGACAATGAGTGCGCTGCGCCTTGCTCGTGGCTATACAGGACGGAACAAAATTTTGAAATTCGTTGGCTGCTATCACGGCCATGGCGATTCACTTCTCATTAAAGCTGGCTCTGGCGTCGCGACCCTTGGGTTGCCCGACAGTCCCGGTGTTCCAAAGTCGATTGCACAAAACACGCTCACAGTCAATTACAATGATCTTGAGAGCGTGCGCTATGTCTTTGAGCAGTACGGGGATGATTTGGCGGCGGTGATCGTTGAACCAGTAGCTGGCAATATGGGCGTTGTTCCTCCAGAACCAGGTTTTTTAGAAACGCTTCGGGAGCTAACGAGTAGCCATGGCACGCTCTTAATTTTCGATGAAGTCATGACTGGATTTCGTGTGGGGTATCATTGTGCACAAGGCGAATTCGGAGTCACTCCTGACTTAACCTGTCTTGGAAAAGTCATCGGGGGAGGCCTCCCAGTCGGCGCCTTTGGTGGAAAGCGAGAAATCATGGAGCAGATTGCCCCGAGTGGTCCGATCTATCAGGCCGGCACGCTTTCAGGCAACCCACTTGCGATGACCGCTGGGTATGAGACCCTTTCACAGCTGACAAAAGAAGACTATGTGGAATTCAATAAGAAAGCCGAGCGTCTGGAAGAAGGAATAGGCGACGCCGCTAAAAAACACGGCATTCCCCACCATATCAATCGCGCCGGTTCAATGGTCGGCTTCTTTTTTACAGACGAGAATGTTCGCGACTTTGAGAGTGCGAAGACGTCGGATCTTGACCTGTTTGCCGCTTATTTCCGCGGCATGATTGAAGAAGGGGTTTCCGTCGCTCCTTCGCAGTTTGAAGGGCTGTTTCTGTCCACAAAACACACCGATGAAGACATTGAAAAAACGATTGCGGCTGTGAAGCGAGTGTTTGCCCGTCTTCAGGTGTAAGTAAAGCGATAACAACCTTCCTTTGCCAACTAAAGGGGGTTGTTTTTTTAAGAGACATGTGAATCTATCTAGCGTCTCGCTCAGGAGAGTCAAAACCAATGATGACCGAAGGGAGCGATCCCCTTTATCGTTAGGCACCTATTTTTTTGAGGAACTTTGTCTCTGATCTTGATCTTTGACCAAAAACCATTTATACTTTTTAGTGAAAATGATTATCAATGTTATTAGTGAATGGATAAATACGGAGGGGTTCCAAACATGTCGAAGTTGTCCACACGTGAGATAGCAGTCTCTTATCATAACCATACAATTATTAACGATATGAACATTGAAGTACCTGAAGGGCTAATTACATCCATTATTGGTCCGAATGGTTGCGGGAAATCAACGCTTTTAAAAGCAATGGCCCGTATTCTAAAACCGGATGGGGGAGCGGTGTATCTTAACGGCAGAAGCATCCAGGAATTGAAAACGAGAGAAGTAGCCAAAGAAATGGCTATTCTTTCACAGTCTCCGGATACACCACAAACACTGACAGTGGCGCAGCTTGTTGCTTTCGGGCGCTATCCACACCGTCGTGGTGCTGGACGGTTGTCAGTGGCAGATAAGGAAGCCGTCGACAAGGCGATTACGGATACCGGCATGTTAGAGTACAAGGATCGCCCCCTTGAAGCGTTATCGGGAGGTCAAAAACAAAGAGCATGGATTTCGATGGCACTTGCCCAAGAAACGGATCTGTTGCTGCTTGACGAGCCTACCACTTACTTGGATATGGCCCATCAACTAGAAATACTAGAACTTCTGCAAGAACTAAATGAGAAAGAAGAACGTACCATTGTCATGGTCATCCATGATTTAAACCATGCGGCTCGTTTTTCCGATCATTTAATTGCGATGAAGTCTGGAGAAATCCAGCATATTGGAACCCCTTCTGACGTTATTAGTAAATCGGTTCTCAGGCGAGTGTTTGGAATCGACGCCTATGTTGTACCGGATCCTCGAACAGGAAAACCTCTTTGTATGACGTATGACCTGGTGGATCGACATTTAGAAGCCGTTCCAGAAACAGAAGGACCAACTCAAGTTGCGAGGGGATAGGCATGACTGTTGTTGATACAAAAGAACATCCATCCAAGGTGTATGAAATGTTTGCGGTTAGACCAGACTCTCCCAGTAGCTATGAAATGGCGTACACCCCCTGTGAATGGCTGGAGGGGGCGAAGCTATCTCGGTTTCTGGAGGACTACGGTGGATGTATTAACGCTCCAAGTGCTGATATGACGGCGGTATTTTGGGCAAATCGGTACAGCCGCTATCTTGCGTTTTTCCATTTGGCGGTAGCGAAAGGATATAAGGTAAGTGCTACGCTTGATCAACTAACCGTTTATTTTTGTTCTCGTGTTGAGGGAAATGAACCGGCGTTTGAATTCCATACAAAGTTTACCAGAGAAGGGTCGATCGATAGAGCAAGCAGACAGAACAAACTGACCAGCTTTTATACGAATCACGTCGCTCCTCTGTTTCAAGCCTTTGCTTCCCGGGCTGGACTTTCCACTCGCGAGCTGTGGGGGCAAGTGTATCACGCCGTCCCTTATTTCATTGACTTAGCAAAAGTGACAGAGCCAGCCGAACTACAGCAGCGATTACAAGAGGATTGGGCGTTTATCACTCAAGAGGCGGGAGCGGAAATATTTCAAGAAAAAAGATCTCCCTTTCAGTTCAAGCTCATCCCGATTCCTAACCCGGTTGACCATAAACCGTTGTACACAAAGCCAACGTGTTGTCTGGCATACAAGGGGGCAAATCCATATTGTTATAGGTGTCCGAGGATGAAATTAGCTGAACGAAAAGAGCGTTATCAAAAATATCAAGAAAAATAACCATAAGGATGGGCGCCCACCCTTATGGTTACTTTTTTGGCGTTTTGCTCATGAGCCATAGGAAAAACGGGGCACCAATAATAGCTGCAACGAGTCCGGAGGGAATTTCTTTTGGAGCGAGCAGCATGCGTCCTGCCGTATCAGCAATCATGAGTAGAGAGGCGCCAAGCAATAAGGCGACTGGCATCATTTTTCGATGATCTGTACCTGCTAGTAGTCGCGCCAGATGAGGAGCAACCAGGCCGATAAAACCAATGGTACCGACAGCAGCTACAGCCATGGAGGCGGAAAAGGTTGCCAGTAGGATGGCAAGCCAACGGGTGTTGGCTGTCCGTACTCCCAGGCCAATCGCTGTCTGATCGCCGAGAGCCAAGATGTTGAGTTTTGTTACTAACATCGCCGTTACTGGGAGTAAAAGCAGCAGCGGCCAGACTAAGAACTGTTGCAGTTCTGAAAACCCAGATGCATACGTACTTCCTGACAGCCAGGTGAGAGCCGAGGCAGCGTTCAGATTGGAACGGGTAATTAAAATCTGCGTAATGGCACCACCTGCAGCAGAGACTGCGATCCCAATGAGAGCAAGTACGGCTGGATGGAATTGAGTTTTCCACGTGAAAAAAAGCACCATGGCGACTGTTAGAAACGATCCAGCAATGGCTCCTAATGGAAGCCAAGTTGCAGACAGGCCAGAAAAAATAAACATAATCGATAACGCTCCAACACCCGCTCCAGAGGTTACACCAATAATCGACGGGTCGGCAAGAGGATTACGCAAGACGCCCTGGAAAAGAAGTCCACTCAACGCTAGCAGCACCCCCGCAAACATAGCGACAAGTAATCTGCCGAGCCTTAAATCAAAGATAATAAAGCGTTGGCCAGAAGCTTCGTCAGAAAACAGCGCACTCCAGGTGGCTCTGAACTCAAAACCGTCTCCTCCTCCAGCTAATCCAGCAAAAAAAGAAACGAATAGGAGTAAGAGCGATCCCGCTACAACAACGGAATACGGAAGCGAGAATGAGAGGCTACCAGGAGATACGCTTTCTTTTGCCCCGGCGCCAAAAAAACTATTGCGGTATCGAAGGATCAGCCATATCAGCCACGGAGCTCCGATAAGAGCCGTAACTGAACCGACTGGCAGCTCGCTCAAACTAGGGTCGAGATAGCGCCCGAGCACATCTGCCCCAATGAGCAGGTTCGCCCCCCAAAGCATAGAGGCAGGAATTAACATACGATGAAGCTGATACCCCATTAACCGGACTAAATGAGGAGTTATAAGCCCAACAAAAGCAATAGGCCCTACAACACTAACAACAAGCGCTGTTAACCCAACCGCTGAAAAAAACATAAGCACTTGGGCAAGTCTGATGTTTTCCCCCAGCGTTTTTGCTTGATCTTCTCCAAGCAGCAAGAGGTCCATTTTTCTTCCGAGCCAGATCACAATGACAGTGATCAAAGCTACCCATGGGAGTGAAAACGTAACCCCGTTCCAATCTTGTTGAACGAGGGTGCCGTTGCCCCATAGAAACAGCCCCGCCGTTTCATATTCAAAAAAGATTTGCAAAACCGATGTAAAGGAGGTAAACATTAACGATAACACCATGCCAGCGAGCGCCATCCGAACGGGTGTGGCCGTGTGTCCCCCAGCTAAGCTAAAGACGAGTACCGCGGCAATACACCCTCCAGCAAAGGCTAGTAGAAAACCGTTATCTGTTAACCAAGCAGGACCAAGTACTGTTCCTGCCACGACAAAAAAATAAGCTCCGGCATGCACCCCTAGTGTACTGGGAGAGGCGAGCGGGTTTCTCGTTAAGGTTTGGAAAACCACCCCCGAAACAGCAAGAGCAGCCCCCGCCAAAAGGCCAATGACGATTCTTGGAAGGTAGATGGAGCGAACAATATGATGTTGGAGAGAATCTCCTTTATTCCATATCGCTTCCCACACAGTAGACAGGGGCATTTCCTGGGAGCTTTGAAGCAAATGGAGAAAGATAAGAAAAAGCAAGAGGGCTGTCCCTCCCCCGAAAGTAAAGACAGCCTTGCTTGTACGTGATAATGAGTTCATAATTTACTCTCCTATAAGAGCGTCAGCAGCTTGCTCTGCGAAAACTTCAGCAGCTAAAGGTCCTCCAAACGTCCATGTGTCTCCAGGTAAGGCATGCATGCGCTCTTCCTCAACAAAATTCAAGTTTTCCCACACTGGATTGCCACTTAACTGATTTTCAAAAACATTATCCTCTTCCTGTACGATGTACATAAATTCAGCCTCCTGGTACGACTCAAGGGCTTCTACATTTGTTTCTGTGTATCCGTAAAGTTCAAAACCGCCGTCGTACGCATTTTCAAGGCCAATACGATGGAGAATTTGCATGACCATCGAGTTGTCTGTAAAAAGACGAAGAGCAGCATTCTCATTAGCGCTGAAAGCTTGGGATAGGAGAATTTCTGTACCGTCAACGCCTTCTTCGCTTAATTGCGACGCAATTTCTTCATAGGAAGCCTCAAGATCGTCGAGAACTTCTGTTGCTTGTTCTTCTTGATCGACGGCTTTCGCTATTTCTTTGAACGTAGTTTCCATTTCTTCGTATTGGTCGCCTTCTCCTTCTTCGGGATAGGGCTCAAACATAAGCGTAGGTGCAATTCTATTGAGTTCGTCACGAATGGCTTCATGTCTTGATTGTGCCGTGATAATAAGGTCTGGCTCCAATTGGGCGATTGCTTCAAGACTTGGTTCCTGTCTAGTGCCTACATCTGTAACGTCTTCGGGGAGGTCAGGTTCAATATTTACCCAATCTTCATACCCTGCAACATCCGCTACTCCCGTAGGTTCAACCCCAAGTGCAAGCAAATCTTCTGCATACACCCATTCTAACACTACAATGTTTTCAGGCACATCTTCCAATTCTTGTCCACCGAGTGCATCCTCAACCATAACGGTTTCTCTTTCATCAGTCGCCTCGGAATTTTCCTCACCGGAATCCGATTCTTCTGTTTCATCCCCCTGAGCGCACCCTGCCATAGAAACTAGCAAGAGCAAAGCAAAAGGAAGTATGTAACGTATTTTCATACCCAACGCTCCTCATTTATTTAGTGAAAAAGATTCTCATTATCATAAAGATCATACTATGGAAAGGCAGGAGGGTCAATAGAAACATACAAGCTAGCGGCGTATTTCATTCGTATGATTCAAAGTGCTAATCGACAGCGCAAAGCTCTACGTGAAAATGTAAGGGGGTTTGTACGTAAAGCAACGATCAGCCAACCCGTGGATCATGGACGAATATAGTGCAGGTCAACAGCCGTAAAAGGGGAGGGGACAAATAGGCTAGGTATCAGGCTTTGTAGTGAAATTAACGGTAAAAAACCAGCGTATTTTTCGAAGAGACGCATATACTTCTCTATCTGAGTATGGGAGGGTTTCGTTTGGAAAAGGAAGTGAATGTTCAGTTGAAAGATGGGCTGCATGCCAAAAAAGCAGCGGATTTTGTGGCAAAGTCTAGTCAATACGCGTCGGATGTTTTCATAATCAAAGGATCTTTGAGGGTAAATGCGAAGAGCCTTTTAGGGTTAACGAGTGCTGCGATCCGCAAGGGCCAAACGGTGACACTGCAATCTGAAGGAAAAGATGAAGAGGAAGCGCTGCGTGATTTGGGACAGTTTTTAAGCGGGGTTGATGAATAAATGAACTAAGGGCATACTCCCTAAATCCTCTTAATATGGCAGTGAGAAATGGCCTTTGATGTGTTTCACTAAAGGCCAATTCCCTTGAAGTTTTAGTTAATTTATTAGCCTTTTCTTTCATTCACAAGCACGGCAAATTCATAGGGGTGGATTTCGGCATACTCACAATCAGTCTCTCGCTCAGCTAGTTTGGACTCACTCATCCAGTTGGAAAGCTCACAGCTCCAGTGCCCTGTGGAAGGCAGATGAATGCGGTGGGCCTTCTTGGTTGGGTTAGCAACGATGCAAAGGTCAGACGTGGTATCAAAAAGTAAATAGCCAAACAGGTTCTCAGGCATTTGCAAAACATGAAACGAGCGCTCGATGTCGTGGATGGATTCGAGGCGAAGGGCCTTGTATGTTTTGCGTAAGTGAATGGCCGCACGCACAAATGCAACCGCTTCTTCTTCATGCTCTCGCTGTGTCCAGTCGAGGGCATTGATGCGATCCCCTGATAGGTAGCTATTGGCGTCTCCTTTCTTTGTGCGAAACCATTCCTGACCAGCATGAAGAAAAGGAATGCCCTGGCTAAGCAAAGTGAACCCCGTAGCCATTTGATGCATCCGTTTGCGTTCTGTCTCGCTTTGTTCAGAGTTCGCTTCAAGTAGGCGGTCCCAGAGTGTATGGTTATCGTGGCATTCAACGTAGTTGACAATTTGCGTAATATCGCTGGCAAAGGGAATACCGAATTTTGCAGAAACAGAACCGTTCACAAGGTGAGGCATTTGTTCAAGGTGTCGACCTTGCCCGTTTACGAAGCCAGTGCTTCGCGGTGAAAATAAGTCACCTTTTATCATATCCCGGAAAAAGTCATTAAAAAAGCGAATGCCTGGAAGTTGTTCGGACTGATGGACGTTGGCTTTCTTAGTCTCACAAAGCACGGTGGGCAAAACCCATCCTTCCCCTAGTAAAAGAATCGGCCTTGGTTCTCTAGTGCAGCGTCTCCGTATTTGCTGTACTGTTTCAACATCAAGGGCGCCCATTAAATCAAAGCGAAAGCCATCAACTTGAAAATAAGTCAGCCAATAATTAATGCTGTCTAAAATAAAGGAACGAACCATGGAACGTTCAGAGGCGAGATCGTTGCCGACCCCAGTGCCGTTGCTCGGCCTTCCGTCCTCCTCGTAGCGAAAATAGTAGCCTGGTACCAAGGATTCAAAGGGGGATGTCTCCATCTCAAATACATGGTTGTAAACAACGTCGAGGATAACGTGTAGATCTTTGGCATGAATGGCATCGATCATGTTTCTCACTTCAACGAGGCGAACACCTGCATCCTCCACATCCGTCGCATAGCTTCCTTCTGGCGTTTGAAAAAAGAGCGGATCATAGCCCCAGTTGTAGTCTTGTTCCGGGAAGCGCTCATCGACGCGGGCAAAGTCATTGATGGGCAAAAGTTGGACGTGCGTCACGCCAAGCTCGTGGATGTAAGAAAGGCCTGTAGAATATCCTTTTTCTGTTGCGGTATGCGCCTCGGTTAACCCCAAGTATTTTCCTTTGTTTTTGATGCCACTTGCAGCATGCGCGGAAGCATCGCGAACGTGAATCTCATAGATGATCGCGTCTTGCTCATGGGCAAGGGGAGTCGGAAGTTTTGCCTCCGGGCGGTTGGCGAAAAGACGTTCCATATTAACAATGACGCTTTCCTTGCTATTGGCTGTTAATGCCTTGGCGTAAGGGTCATTGGCCCTCTTTTGCTTTCCGTTAATGCCGACTTCAAATTGATACGAAATTCCGTCCCAATCGCCTTCAAGTGTGTATTGCCATACACCGTGGTCATTGCGGCTCATCGCATACAATCGAGAATCCGCTACGACGGACATTGCTGTTGCTGTAGGGGCCCAAACCGAAACCGTTGTTGATTTATCGCTACAGATTGCCCCAAGTGAGGCGTGTTCTGCTGAGTAATGCTCCTCAAAATAAGAGGTACGTACAATGTCGCGGGGATAAACGGGACAGCGATCCTCATCGACAAGTAGTGAAAGCGCTAAGCCTAGAGGTGGACATTCAGACAGCCGCAGTGCCAGACGCCCCTTAGCGATAGACTCGACATCCTCTACTGTATAGGAGTACGAGCCGGCTTCAAGCGTAAATGCACTCGTGCCTAAGCTGTTCCACTTCGGCTGTGAATGTTCAACATTTATAGTTACTGGGCTATCTAGCCAGGCGATTGAATGAGTCAATGATGATCGCTCCTTTTTAGGTAGTTACATACATTCTATTGTTGAGGGCGTTGACTTGCTCCTTTATTCGTCAGTAAACACCATCACGTCATGTAGAAAAACATTTAGCCTTCGACAGATACCAACAAAAGTTGGTGTGAAGAAAAGTAGATACCCATACCCGGTTCTAACAAAAACGAAAAGCGATTTGTGAAAAAATGTATTCTTTCCAAGCGGGTACTAGGAAGGGACAATGCCACCTCACTGCTCAGCGTTAGTTGGCTAGCGTTTTCCAAGGCAGCGTTCTGTTCTTCAAAGGAGAAACGCACTTAGAATACGTCGAAAAATGAAGAAAAGTTTTCTGACGAATTTCTTTTGGTTTTTTGTGTGTTCCCGTATACTTAAACAAAGGGTCTGTTTACTTGTTCGGGCTTGAATGGTCAGTGTCTCCCGTTTTAAGGAGACTTAACCGGCAAGTGGAAAAGGAGGGAAGGTTGATTGTCTGTGTCTGTCCGAAAAGACGATGTGTATTTGTTTCATCAGGGAACCAATTACTATAGCTATAAGCTGCTTGGCTGCCACGAGGAAGTTCAAAACGGGGCGAGGGGGTACCGATTTGCCGTATGGGCTCCAAATGCGGAAGCTGTCTCAGTGGTTGGCGATTTTAATGAGTGGCAAGGAAGGGACTACCGACTGACTCGCTTGAATCGCGCAGGGGTGTGGGTTGGCTTTTTTGTAAATGTTACGGAGGGACAGGCATATAAATATGAATTGGTTACGCCTGAAGGGGATGTGCGCTTAAAAGCGGATCCTTACGCGACTCAAGCAGAGCTGAAGCCAGCAACTGCTTCAATCATAAAGGCGAAAAGCCGCTACAACTGGAATGACCGGGGATGGTATGAACAAAAAAAGAAGCAAAATAGTGATCAATCTCCCATCTCTATCTATGAGGTTCATGCTGGGACGTGGCGTAGGAGGGAGGACGGCGGGTATTACTCGTATCTCGATTTAGTAGAGACGCTGATTCCTTATGTCAAGGAGTTAGGGTTTACGCATATTGAATTTCTACCGCTGAGCGAACACCCTTTTGATGGCTCCTGGGGCTATCAAATTACTGGCTACTATGCAGTCACAAGTCGATACGGACCTAATGAAGATTTTAAATATTTTGTCGATAAATGTCATCAAGCAAACATAGGTGTCATTATGGACTGGGTCCCCGGCCACTTTTGCCGCGATGATCACGGATTAAGGCAGTTTGATGGACGAGCGTTGTATGAATATGCTGGGGCAGACAAAGCGGATAAGGCTCTATGGGGAACGCTTGCCTTTGATTTCGGTCGACCGGAAGTGCAAAGCTTTCTCATTTCCAATGCGATGTTCTGGCTCGAGGAATACCATATGGATGGGTTGCGTGTGGATGCGGTTGCCAGCATGCTTTACTTGAACTTTGACCGATCCGATCAAGACCCGCGCCTCGTTAACTCCTTCGGTGGGGAGGAGAATTTGGAAGCACGTGCGCTGCTTATGAAGCTCAATGAAGTGGTGTTCAAAGGCCATCCCGATACGCTGATGATTGCTGAGGATAGTTCCAATTTGCCGATGGTGACGTCTCCTACATACGAAGGGGGCCTGGGATTTAATCTCAAGTGGAATATGGGCTGGATGAATGACACGCTCACCTACATGGAGACCGATCCGATCTACCGGAAATGGCATCATGAGAAGCTCACCTTTTCCATGATGTATATGCATACGGAAAATTTCATGCTTCCGCTTTCGCATGATGAAGTGGTTCATGGGAAGAAATCTCTTCTTGATAAAATGCCTGGCGATCAGTGGCAGCAGTTCGCTCACTTAAGGCTTTTGTACGGCTACATGATGACGCATCCAGGAAAAAAGCTGTTGTTCATGGGCGGGGAATTCGGTCAGTACATTGAATGGCGAGACTCAGCAGAGCTCGATTGGTTGCTGCTTGCATATCCTCTTCACTTCAGCATGAAGACGTATATGCAAGCTCTTAATGCGTTGTACCGGACGTATCCTGCACTCTATGAAGGAGATCACAAGCCAGGAGGATTTGAATGGATTGACCCTCATCATGCGAACCAAAGCGTGATTGCGTTCCGCAGAAAAGCGATTCACTCCAACGAAGAGCTAATCGTGATTTGCAATTTCACTCCGGCCACACATTTTGATTACAACATTGGTGTTCCGGTTCCAGGGACCTACCAGGAAATCTTCAACTCCGATGCAGAGAGGTTTGGAGGCTCCGGTAAGCGCAGTGTCGCTAATCACTTCAGCATCCCGACCAGTTGGCACGGTCTTTCTCAACATATTAGGGTCATGATTCCGCCGCTCTCAACAATGATTTATCAGCAGAAAGTTGAACCATAATTGTCACAAGTTGTGATGCTAAATCCTTTGGGGCGCGCATATTTTTAAGGAGTACATTCGTTTATAGAGAAAAAGGAGGAGTGCATACGTGAGGAAAGAATGTGTGGCCATGTTACTAGCAGGAGGGGAAGGGAAGAGACTGGGTTTAATGACAAGAAAGCTAGCAAAGCCAGCGGTTCCTTTCGGAGGGAAATATCGAATCATTGATTTTACGTTAAGCAACTGTGGGAATTCCAACATCCATACGGTCGGTGTGCTCACACAGTACTCGCCCCTCGAATTAAATCAGCACATTGGCATCGGAGAGCCCTGGGGCTTGAACCGGCAGAAAGACGGTGTCTCTATTCTTTCTCCACATACCCGCGCACACGGCGGGCACTGGTATGCCGGAACCGCTGATGCAATTTACCAGAACATACACTTCATTGATCAGTACAACCCAGAGCATCTCCTTGTGATTTCCGGTGACCACATCTATCAAATGAACTACAAAGAGCTACTAGACGAGCATACGCGCAACGAGGCAGACGCGACGATCTCAGTAATGGAAGTCCCTTGGTTGGAGGCGTCAAGGTTCGGGATATTAAATACAGATGAGAACTTGCGCATTTATGAATTTGAGGAAAAACCAGCTGAGCCGAAAAACAACCTTGCCTCGATGGGCATTTACATGTTTAAGTGGAGCGTTTTACGTCGTCACTTGCTAGAGGATCACGCATGTGCTCATTCAAGTCATGACTTCGGAAAAGACATCATTCCGAAGATGCTTGCTGAGGGCAATGAAATGCTGGCGTATCCTTTTAAAGGCTACTGGAAGGACGTGGGCACCATTCAAAGCTACTGGGAAGCCAACATGGACATGCTTGATGAAGATCTGAGCCTATCGCTGAACAACAAACAATGGCGGACGTATTCCAACAGTGCGAACTACCCACCCCATTATCTTGATAAGGAGGCACGGGTGAATTACTCGCTCCTTAGTGCCGGTTGCTTAATTTCAGGTACGATTGAGCATTCGGTGCTGTTTGAACATGTCCATGTTGAAGGGAGGAGCCTCATCATGGAGTCGATTCTTCAGTCTGGAGTGCAAATAGGGGCAGGGGTTGTTCTTGAGCGTGTGATTGTGATGGAGAATGTGAAGGTTCCGGACGGCATGATGATTCAAACACCGGAAGGGGCGGAGCCGTTGATTATTGATCAGAATTTCATAGAACAGGCACGCGAGTCAACTACAAAGGTGGAGGGGGATTTGCTATGGAATCAATGATCGGGCTTATCAATCTTGATCAGGAACGAGACTTTTTGAATGAGCTGACGTACTTCCGCTGCGGAGCTGCTGTTCCTTTTGGCGGAAGGTATCGGCTGATCGATTTTACGCTTTCGTCGATGGTGGATGCGGGCATCTCAGAAGTCGCGATTTTCGCACCAAGCAAATATCGTTCTCTTATGGATCATCTGGGTTCAGGAGAGAATTGGGGCCTTGCGCGAAGAAATGGACGTCTTTTTATTTTGCCTCCTGATTGGCATGATCCTACAGATCTTTCGGCAGGAGATTTGCGGTACTTTCATAACAATCGTGATTTCTTTGCCAGAAGCGCTTCAGCGCATGTGCTTATTAGCGGAAGTCAGTTTCTTTCCAACGATTCCTATCAAGCCGCATTTGCACAGCATTTGGAACTTGACGCAGATGTCACGCTTCTGTCCACTGAAATGGATCCAACAGACGACCATCGGGGATGCAGTCGACTGGAGGTCGATGAGAATCATAATGTAACAGCGCTGACGTATGAGCCAGAGAACCGCTTGCTCTTTACGGGGGCCTATATTATAAAAAAGAGAAAGCTGTTAGCGCTTGTTGATGAATGCATTGCAAGGCATAAGCAGAATTTGTTCCACGAAGGAGTTAAGGGGAACCTGCACTCACTGCGGGTTAAACATCATGTGCAGAATGGTTATGCGGTCTTCATTACATCGATTAAGTCCTACTACCGGCAGCATATGAATCTCTTAAACTGCAAGAATTTTAAGGAATTGTTTTATCAGGCACCTCGGATTCGTACAAAAATTAGCAACGAACCTCCGACCCAGTATTTGGGCCAGGCGAGTGCGCAAACAGCGCTGGTGGCAAACGGCTGTGTAATTGAAGGGAGTGTGGAGAAAAGCGTATTATTTCGTGGTGTTCATGTACATAAAGGGAGTCGCGTGAAGAACTCGATTGTTATGCAGCGTTGTATAATTGAAGAAGGCGTCTATTTAGAAAATGTCATTCTTGATAAAGATGTCACGATCGCTTCCGGCCAAACCCTGATCGGGTCCAGTGACAAACCGTATGTGATCGCGAAACGTCAGACGGTGTCATAAGTGACTGGACTCAGGCATCATGACAGAAAAGAGGAGGGGACCACTGCCCATGAAAAAAATTTTATTTGTTGCTTCTGAATGTAGCCCTTTCGTTAAAACTGGTGGGCTTGCGGACGTGATTGGCTCGCTTCCTCTTGCTCTTAAGCAATCGAACGGGGCCGATGTGAGAGTCATTCTGCCGCTATATGATGAAGTAGCAGAGTCGTACAGCGAGGAATTCCAGTATGTCGCTCGCTTTCACGTAACGCTTGGCTGGCGCGAGCAAGAGGTCAGTCTGTACTCGTATGAGTATAAGGGCGTTATTTACTACTTCATCGAGAATAACTACTATTTCACGCGTAAAGGCATTTATGGGTACTACGATGACGGGGAGCGCTTTGTGTTCTTTAGTCATGCGGTCATGGCGGCGCTTGCTAAGCTCGATTTCGTTCCGGATGTCCTACACGCGCACGACTGGCAGGCAGGGCTGGTTGTTGCCCTTGCAAACATTGAGCAGCCGATTGAAGGTTTGAAGACAGTCTTCACGATTCACAATATAAAGTACCAGGGAGTCATGCCTCACAGCACATTTTCTGATTTCTTTAACCTGTCTGGGGAGCACTTCAGCGGCTTCGAGTGGAATGGGATGATCAACTGCATGAAAAGCGCCTTGTTTCACGCTGATAAAATTACGACCGTCAGTCCGAGCTATGCCGAAGAAATCCTCGACCCTTATTACAGCGAAGGCCTTCATCCCCTCCTACACGAGCGATTGGAGGATTTAAGCGGCATTCTCAACGGCATTGACACAAAGGAATACAACCCGTTAACAGATCCGAACTTGCATATCACGTATCGAGACTCTCGTGTTAAAAAAAGCATCAATAAGGCGTTTTTGCAAGAAAAGCTTGGGCTGTCAGTGGATGAGAGCATTCCCCTCTACATCATGGTCACCCGGCTAACGGAGCAGAAAGGACTGCATCTCATTAAACGAATTTTACCTGAATTCTTGCAGCATAACGTTCAGTTCATCCTTCTCGGCACAGGGGAAGCAGAATTTGAAGCATTTTTTGCTGAGTTGCCCCATATCTTTCCGGATCAAGTGCGATCGCTGCTCTCATTTAATGAGGAACTAGCTAGACAAATGTACGCGAGTGCTGATTTCTTTTTGATGCCTTCGCAATTTGAGCCATGCGGACTCGCTCAGCTGATCGCTCTCCAGTACAAAACGGTGCCGATCGTGCGGGAGACGGGAGGGCTTAGAGATACGGTTGTTCCGTTCAATAGCGTAAGCGGAGAAGGGAACGGGTTTAGCTTTGCCAACTATAATGCCCACGATTTGCTACATGTGCTCTACGACTCACTTGACGTTTATCAAGATGCGATCCAGTGGCGGCGGCTGATTAAAAATGTGAACAAGCAAAAGTTTGACTGGCAACACTCGGCGGAAGAATACAGCCAATTGTATGCCACGGTAACGAAATGAGGGGAAGTCTTTGACGAGATTGCGCAAACAGGAATTTTTAGAACGGTTAAAAATGAGCATCCCTTCATTGGGGGAGCGTTCTCTTGGAGAAGCTACGGAGCAAGAGCTCTATTACGGTATCGCCCAGATTGTGAATGAGGAGATCAAGCAGGACTGGCAACAAACTGAAGCGAGCTATGCGAAGAAGAAGCCTAAACAAGTGTACTACCTATCAATGGAATTCCTGATCGGCCGTATGCTCGAGGCGAACTTGCTCAACTGCGGGTTACTAGAGGTGACGAAGGAAGCATTGGAAGAGATGGATCATTGTCTTGACCAAATTCTGGTGATAGAAAACGATGCAGCACTGGGCAATGGTGGTCTTGGTCGCTTAGCGGCCTGTTTCCTTGATTCGCTGGCGTCGCTTGGCTATGCAGGTCATGGTCTCGGCATACGCTATTGTTACGGGCTCTTTAAGCAGCGCGTCATTCAAGGACACCAAGTCGAGCTCCCAGACGACTGGCTCAGTATGCCGTACGCTTGGGAGGTTCAAAAGCCAGAGGAACAAGTGCTTGTACGTTTCGGTGGGGAGGTGTCGATGCATGCTAGAACCGACGGGTCGCTAGAGATTGAGCTTAGGAATACGGAGGATGTGCTTGCCGTCCCGTACGATGTGCCGATCGTCGGGTACGAAAACAACGTTGTCAATTCACTGCGCCTTTGGAGTGCTGAATCAGCAGGTGGCGAGGAGGAGTGCAGCAGAACCTTTTACCGCGACCTGGAGAACGAGCAATCGATTAAACAAATCTCGGGTTATCTCTACCCGGATGATTCCGAGGAAGAAGGAAAGCAGCTAAGACTTAAACAGCAGTATTTTCTTGTCTCTGCTAGTGTTCAGGAAATCATTCGCACCTTCAGACGTCTCCACCAGAAGCCGCTGAGTAAGATGCCGGAGAAGGTCGCGATTCAAATCAACGATACACATCCGACACTGACGATTCCAGAGCTGATGCGCATTCTTATGGATGAAGAGGGCTACGGTTGGGAGGAGGCGTGGAGCGTTACAACCAAACTCGTTGCCTACACGAATCACACGACGCTTGCCGAAGCATTGGAAACGTGGCCGGTGGCGCTTGTGAAGAAATTGCTGCCACGCATCTATCAGATTATTCATGAGGTGAACGAACGTTTTTGCCAGTGGCTCTGGTTCAATCATCCGAGTAAACGAGATCAGATTCCGCAAATGGCGGTCATTGCCGATGGGCAGGTGCACATGGCAAGGCTTGCCATCGTCGGCAGCTTAAGCGTGAACGGTGTGGCCCGCATTCACACTGATATTTTAAAAAAAGAGGAAATGAACGACTTTTACAGACTTTTTCCTGAGCGTTTTAACAACAAAACCAATGGGATTACCCACCGTCGTTGGCTTTTGCAAATCAATCCAGCGCTCGCTTCATTAATCTCCGATGTTATCGGAGCAGCGTGGGTGAAGCGACCGAGTCAGTTGATCAGTCTCCTTCGTTATTCCAAAGATCAGCCTTTTCTTGAAGAGGTTTCGAGCGTAAAACAGGCGAACAAGCAAAAACTCGCAAACGACGTGTACAATCAGACAGGTGTGATGATCGATAGCCAATCGATTTTCGATGTGCAAATCAAACGTCTTCATGAGTATAAGCGGCAGCTTCTGAACATTTTCCATGTTATGCATCTTTTCAACGAGCTTAAAGATAATCCACGCCTTGAACTGACGCCGCGTACCTTTCTGTTTGCAGCAAAAGCCGCGCCGAGCTATTACATCGCCAAGGAAATCATCCACTTGATCAACAAGGTGGCCTCTGTTGTTAATCATGACCCGGATACAAAAGAGAAGCTAAAAGTCGTTTTCTTGGAAAATTACAACATCAGCCTGGCCGAAAAGCTGATCCCGGCAGCTGATATTAGTGAACAAATTTCGACGGCGAGCAAAGAAGCATCCGGGACAGGAAATATGAAAATGATGATGAACGGGGCGATAACACTTGGGACGCTGGACGGGGCGAATATTGAGATTTTGGACCTGGTAGGGCACGCCAATATGTTTACGTTTGGGTTAACGTCAGAGGAAGTGCTCGATTACTATCGTAATGGCGGGTACTCTGCGAAAGATCTGTATCAAACCGATGATCGGCTCAGGCGAATTCTGGATCAGTTGAATGACGGTGTCTTTGGTTTGGAGCGGCTGTCATTTAAAGATCTATATTACCAGGTTTTGTACCAAAATGACCCCTACTTCGTTTTAAAAGATTTTGATGCCTATATTGAGACCCATGAACTCATCGAGCAAAGGTACAAAGACAAGTGGAACTGGCTGACAATGAGTGTTAACAACACGGCCTATTCGGGAAGGTTTTCCAGCGATCGAACGATCAAAGAGTACGCCGCAGAGATTTGGGGAATCAAGCCTTTATAAAGGAGCTTCGCAGTGTTTTCTGCGGGCTTTTTTGTTTATCTCTGGCAGTAGGAGCTTCGGGATTTTTCAGTCCTGCCCGGAAATCCAAAAGCGGGATTTCTCGTGCAGGCCCTCCAAAATCCTCGCTTTTGTTCAATCCGCCTACGCTTTTCGGTATTCCCTGCTTTTCATCGTGAAAGAGGCATAACCTGTGGGCATTCTTCATAATGTGTACTGTACGACATATCTATGAATAAAGGCTAGATATGAAGATGAGGGGGAATGAACGGTGACACAGGAACATCCTTCCACATTAACCTTTTCGATCGAGGATTCGGTTTGGTTAAATAAAGGACAGGAAATCGAAGAAATTATTGGCATGTCGCTTACACCGGAAATAGCCGTTGATCAGGATGGCGAGCATGTCACAATCAAAGGAGGCTTGCGCTTTATCGGAGAGTACCGTGTCGGACAAGACGATGAGCCGCAAGGAGAAGACTCGTTTGAAGCACTCGGTTCATTTCGCTCGGTTGGAGATATGGAACAGGTGGAGGAAGACGGAACCGGGGAAATTGAGCATGTGTTCCCGATTGATATTACGATTCCGATGGCGCGCATTCAGAGTGTCGACGACATCTTTGTTGAAGTGGAATCGTTTGACTACGATTTGCCCGAGAAAAGCTGTATTCAGCTGACGGCTGATGTGTGCATTAGTGGAATGAGCGCTGGAGAAGAGGAGCCGTACCACCCTGCTAACCCGGGGCAAGCTAGGGAAGAGGAGCCCGAAGAGCCGCTGGAGACAGCCTTTTCTTTCGAGGCGGTGCAAGAGCCAGTGATTCAAGAGACAGGGCACAGCGAGGAACGACAGCGCGATGATAACGAAGAGATAAACTCACCTGTGGAATACGAAGTGGCGCCGCTCGAGCCAGAAGCAACTTCTCCGCAAATAGAACCTCTCCGTGCCGCGTATGAAGAGGCGGGGGGAGACGATGAGCCAGTTGAAAAAGAGGTGGAGAAGCCTGAACGTCGCCCGTCTTTTTACTCCTCTTTAAGTGCAATGGCAAGCCGTTCGGCGAAGCAAGAAGAAGAGCCAAGTGCCCATCTTGAGGAAACGTCACAAAGGGCTCCGACCACTGATCATCGGGGCGAGGCAGACATCGTGGAAGAAGTGGAAGAAGAACAAAGGGAAGAGCCACACGGGATTCGTCAGGAAAACGCCCTCTATCTAACAAAGATGCTGCGCAATGAAGATGAGCAGTTTTCGAAGTGGCGGATGTGCATTATCCAGGGAACAGAAACGCTTGAGCATGTAGCCGAAAGGTATGAAATATCAACAGCTCAGCTCACTCGAATGAATAACTTAGAATCCGAGCATCTAGAGGAAGGACAAATCCTCTACATTCCGGTTTCAACGAAGTCATAGGTGGGCCCCATGCTAACGAAATTACAAGAGCAGTATGCATGGGATGAGGCCCGATTTGTTACGGAGACGTTGGTTGAGACGACGCAAGGACGAAAACGAATTCATCTATGGCAAGATGAAACGCTTTTAAATTGGCATATTTTGTGGCGTGACCGTTGTAGTGTCACGCCTTATGTGCTAGTCGATCGGATGATTCGCACAACCGAAGGAAAGCCCTATCTAAAGTGGAAACACCGCTATGTAACCGTTCACGATGACCTTCAGGAACATTTTCCTCAAAAGGGTCGGGAAGGGACGTGGGGAATGCTGCTCGCTTCTATGATCGAAAACGGCCTTGGCACAAATCATGTCGCTACCGAAGAGGCGCCCGCGCCGCGCTATGCAGAGCTCTCTCACTCTCTTTCAAGTATGGAAGAGGCTGAACGGCAAATGGTACGTCGGTTGATGACGGAAGCATCGGTGCGAGAGAAAAAAGCGGGCAAGCTTTTGAGGAGCACGAACGCTTCACTTCCGATAATGGATCGAGTGGAGGAAACGAAACAGGCCAAGACAACTTTTGACGTGCTGGTTTGGTACGGAACGACCGCGCGTCCAGAACGCGGTTACTATTCGCTCGTTCGTTTTCTAAAAGAGTGGCGTCAGCGCAATGGAGAGGAGTCGTTATTACGCCTACTGGAGGGAATCCCTGAGAAAGTAATTCTAGGCGAAGACCAAGGGGCGCTTATGCTGGCTGAAGCGCTGAAGCCGTATGAGCTTAATCACGTCGCCGAATGTGTAGGCAAATGCTCAGCAGAAGATCTAAAGCATGAAGTCAAACGAGCCCTCAAAGAATGGGAACAGACGAGAGGATTTGTATCGCTTATGGCTAATTGGCTGGATCAAAAGAAGGTGACAACATGAATCAACCGTATGAAGCGATTTTGTTCTATTACGATATTCAACCGCAAGAAATCGAGGATCTCGGAAAGGTAAAGAAGGTGAAGGCAGCGCAGGGAACGTTTGCATTAAAGGAAACCGAACTGAACCGCTTGCGGGCAGACGAGCTTGTTCATGCTTTTCGCAAGCTCGCCAGGCTTAATTACAGATCGCTCATCCCGATTCTTCCGACTAAATTTGGCGAATATACGATCTCCAGTGGGCAAAAGAGCTATTATCTAATGCCCTGGGTGAAGGAGCTTGACTACACGGATCGGGTGTCAATGGAAGAGAAAATTGCCGATCAAATGGGTGTGATTCATCGTTTAACGGTCAAAACGCAGCAGGCTTCTAAAGAAATTCTTGATCAGTCGTGTGAACGATTGCTTTCAAGATGGGACATGCGTATATTGGAACTGAAGCGCTTTGCTGATCAGGCAGAGCAGAAGACGTATATGTCTCCCTTCGAATTGACCTTTCTTACGCATATGTATATGTTCGAGCAAATGTCAGGAGGGGCGAAGCAGCATTTAGAAAAGTGGTATGAGTCGACCTTGGAGAAAGGGACGTATCGCAGCGTGCTTACCCATGGAAGGCTTTCTCGAAAGCATGCACTGTTCTCGGCGGAAAATCAACCACTTCTCTTTAACTTCGAGCAGGCCAGTCTTGATACCCCTGCCCGTGATTTAGCGAGCTTTTGCCGCCATAGCTTTCCGTATGCGCTTTGGTCTGAGGAAGAAGTCTTTCGCTGGTTTGGACGCTACGAATATCACTTGCCTCTACTTGATGCGGAGAAACAGCTCGTTTGTGCGTATATGCTTTTCCCGGAGCCGATTTATTATGCGATGCTTGACTATCAAACAAAAGGAAACGAAAAAAGTGAGCTTGAACATGTGCAACGTTTAGAAAAACGAGTGATTGCCTTGCGCAAAGTCCAGCGGCTTGTATCAAAGCTCGCCCCGGCTGAAGAAGAAGAGGAAGGGTAAACGGAAGCATCAGGGATGGGTCTCTGGTGCTTTTTTATGCTTGCAAAAAAGGCATGGGCACAGGCAGCGTCTAGATGGTGAAGACGCTGCCATACCGTTAGAAAATTCCGAGGAGTAGACAGATCCAAAGAACGGCAATGAAAGCAAAGAGAAAGAGGTCAAGAGCTGTAGGTAGAAGCAAGAGACGGATCAGCTGAAAGGTGGCAATGGGCGGCAAAATTTGAAGCATCATCAGGCGAAATGATCCCCGTCTTCTAGGAGGACCAGGCATTGGACAAGGGGGCGGAAAGCCCCGGAATCGTTTGGGCATAAACAACATCCTTTCTGTTCGACACGAACAATGGACGAGAGCCTAGCTCCATTTTCGCAGGCTCTTCTTCAATGTATGACAGCTGAATGAAAGCCACTTTTTTCTATCGTATGTATCTGTCAAGACAGAGGTCCCGGATTTAGCTTCCAAATGGGCGTATATCTTTCATGAAAATAGGCGACGCTTGGAGGAACGAAACGGTTGTTGACGAAATAAGATGGAAAACGGTAAAATAAGCGCAAGACGATTAAGTATATAGGTAAGCGTTGATCAGGAAGAGTAGAATGAGCTGGCATGCAGAGAGGGAAATCCAAGGTTGGAAGGTTTCCTATGTACGGCTATTTGAATGTCGCCTGGGAGCTGCCTTGCTGAAATGAAACGTAGGCAAGGCCGGGCACGGACCGTTATCCGGTTAAGTTGTGCAAGTGAAATTTGCTTGTGAACAAAGGTGGTACCGCGAACAAGCCCTCTTCGTCCTTTGAGATGAAGAGGGTTTTTTTGTTAGAAAAGCGGAGGCGGGTCGCTCAGAAGCGAGGATTTTGGAAGGCCTGACAAAAGAAATCCGATTTTTGATTTCGTTGTCAGGACTGAAAAATCCCGAGCGTCTACCCGCCGCAGCTGGATCAAGAAAAGCGGAGGCGGCCCTGCACACGAGCGACAAGTTCTGGAGCGACGGCAGAATCAAGCCCGGTTTTGGCTTGATCTGGCGGCGTGAAGAAACCTCGAGCGAGTGGGCGCCGCAACTGGAATTCAACATAATAAGGAGGTTCTACAATGGAACAGGAAGTTTCAATGCCGACCAAATACGATCCCAAGCAAACCGAGGCCAAATGGTATGACTATTGGGTGAAAGGCGACTTTTTTAAAGCGACAGGAGAGTCGGAGAAAGAGCCTTATTCGATCGTCATTCCACCACCGAACGTGACAGGAAAGCTTCATCTTGGTCATGCCTGGGATGCAACGTTGCAAGACATTCTTGCCCGCACGAAACGAATGCAGGGGTATGACACGCTTTGGCTGCCAGGGATGGATCACGCTGGAATTGCAACACAAGCCAAGGTGGAAGGAAAGCTACGCGAGGAAGGCAAAAGCCGCTATGACCTGGGACGGGAGAAATTCCTTGACACCTCCTGGGCCTGGAAGGAAGAATATGCAGGGTTCATTCGCGACCAGTGGGCAAAAGTAGGAATATCTGTGGACTACTCACGCGAGCGTTTCACGCTGGACCAAGGCTTGTCTAAGGCCGTGCGCGAAGTGTTTGTCCAGCTCTATGAAAAAGGATTGGTTTATCGCGGCGAGTACATCATTAATTGGGACCCACAAACCAAGACGGCGCTTTCTGATATTGAAGTGATCTATCAGGATGTTCAAGGGGCGTTTTACCACATGAACTATCCGCTCACGGACGGCAGTGCATCCATCGACGTAGCCACGACCCGCCCGGAAACCATGCTTGGGGATACAGCGGTCGCCGTTCATCCAGAGGACGATCGTTACAAGCATCTGATCGGAAAAACCGTCACTCTCCCGATCGTTGGCAGAGAAATTCCGATTGTTGCTGATGAGTATGTTGATCAGGAATTTGGCTCAGGAGCGGTGAAAATCACGCCCGCTCATGACCCGAATGACTTTGAAATCGGCAACCGTCATGATCTTTCTCGTGTGCTCGTCATGAACGAGGATGGAACGATGAACGAGAACGCTAACGTCTACCAGGGGTTTGATCGCTTCGAATGCCGCAAAAGAATTGTCAAGGATTTAGAAAACGCGGGCATTCTCTTCAAAATTGAAGACCATACACATTCGGTCGGTCACTCAGAAAGAAGTGGCGCTGTCGTTGAGCCGTACTTGTCGACACAGTGGTTTGTGAAGATGCAGCCACTTGCCGATGCAGCGGTGGAGCTTCAACAAACGGAGGGGAAAGTCCACTTTGTTCCTGATCGTTTTGAGAAAACATATATGCGCTGGATGGAGAACATTCGTGACTGGTGTATTTCTCGTCAGCTTTGGTGGGGGCACCGCATCCCCGCCTGGTACCATAAAGAAACAGGAGAGCTCTATGTTGGACAGGAAGCGCCTCGTGATCTAGAGAACTGGAACCAGGATGAAGACGTGCTGGATACATGGTTTTCCTCTGCGCTCTGGCCGTTTTCTACAATGGGTTGGCCAGAGGAGAACGCAACCGATTTTCAGCGCTACTATCCAACCAATGTTCTTGTAACGGGCTATGATATCATTTTCTTCTGGGTATCGCGCATGATTTTTCAGGGCAAGGAGTTTACAGGAAAACGTCCATTTAAAGACGTTCTGATCCACGGTCTCATTCGTGATGCGGATGGGCGGAAAATGAGCAAATCGCTCGGCAACGGCGTCGACCCACAGGACGTGATTGAAAAGTACGGGGCGGACTCCTTGAGATACTTCTTAGCAACGGGGAGTTCCCCGGGAAATGATTTGCGCTTTTACTGGGAAAAAGTCGAAGCGACTTGGAATTTCGGCAATAAGATCTGGAACGCCTCGCGCTTTGCCCTGATGAATATGGAAGGGCTCACGTATGAGGAGATTGACCTCAGTGGCGAGAAGTCGATTGCTGATAAATGGATTTTGACCCGCCTTCAGGAAACGGTTCAATCCGTGACAAGACTGATCGATACCTATGAATTCGGGGAAGTGGGGCGGCTTCTTTACAACTTTATCTGGGATGACGTCTGTGACTGGTATATTGAAATGGCGAAGCTTCCACTCTATGGTGAAGACGAAGCCGCAAAGGAAACCACACGCTCTGTGCTCGCTCATGTGCTTGATCAGACGATGCGTATGCTCCATCCGTTTATGCCGTTTATTACCGAAGAAATTTGGCAGCACTTGCCGCATCGAGGCGATTCTATCACCGTTGCCAGTTGGCCAAAATACGACGAGGCACTCGTCGATGCCGATGCGGTTGAAGACATGGAGCTATTGAAAGAATTGATTCGCTCTGTTCGCAATACGCGCGCCGAGCTAAATGTGCCGATGAGCAAGCAGGTCGAACTCCAGATTCGTCCGGCGAACGATGCCGCTGGAGAGCGGCTTGAGCGTGGAAAAGCGTACATCGAGAAATTTGGAAATCCAAGCAAGCTAGAAATCTCCACAACACTTGCGACGCCAGAAAAATCAATGTCTCATGCATTAAGTGGACTTGAACTATTTATGCCTCTAGCAGGATTGCTTGATTTAGAGGCGGAAGTGGCCCGTTTGAACAAAGAGCTCGAGAAGCTGAATAAGGAAGTGGAGCGCATTGATAAGAAGTTAAATAACGAAAGCTTTGTCGCAAAAGCTCCGGCTCATGTTGTGGAAGAAGAGAGAGCGAAGCAACAGGATTACATCGCAAAGCGCGATACCGTGAAAGTACGAATTGCTGAGTTGGAAGCCTAGAGAAATGTGGAGACCTGGAAACGGGTCTCTATGTTTTTTCGATCTCCGGCAGGTAAAAGCTCGAGGTTTTTCAGTCCTGCCCTGAAATTTAACACTGGAATTACGAGTACCATGCTTTCCAAAATTCTCGCTTTTGGGCAACCCGCCTACGCTTTTCGGAATTGCCGTCCCAGATGTGGCAAGTTTATAATGAAGGACAAGAGTTTTTTATGTTGGGAGATACAAGGGAATGAGAACGAGACAAGAAGCAATCGAGTGGATTCATAGTTTGCTGCCGTTCGGCATTAAACCAGGTCTTGCACGGATGGAGTGGATGCTTGAACGCCTAGATCATCCTGAGCGAGAGATGAAGGCGATCCACATAGCGGGAACGAACGGCAAGGGTTCGACTGTAAGTTACTTGCGCCATCTATTAGAAGCGGGAGGCTATCGTGTCGGAACGTTCACCTCCCCGTACATTGAATGTTTTGAAGAGCGAATCTCTGTGAACGGCGTGCCCATTTCCGAGGAAGACTTACTTCATGCGGCTCTTAAAGTGCGACCACTTGTAGAAGAGTTAACGGAAGCAGACCTTGGTTCGCCGACAGAATTTGAAGTGATAACAACCATGATGTTTTGGCATTTTGCGCGCGTTGCTCGCCCTGATTTCTGCGTGGTGGAAGTTGGTCTTGGCGGACGTTATGATTCAACGAATGTGCTTACCCCTCTCGTCTCAGCGATTACGATGATTGGGCATGACCATATGCATATCCTCGGAGCCTCGGTCGTGGAAATTGCGGCAGAGAAGGCTGGAATTATTAAAAAAGGGGTTCCGCTTGTGACGGGAAGTGAGGACGTGGAAGCCCTTGAGGTGATTGAGCGAACGGCGAAAGAGCAAGAGGTTTCTGTTAAACGGCTCCATCGTGATTTTCACGTTCAGAAAGCAGAGCTTAAATGGGAGGGACAGAGCTTCAGCTACCGTGCTAGGAGCATAACACTCGATCATCTGATCACACAAATGCTTGGGGAGCACCAGTTAAAAAATGCCGGTGTGGCCCTGGAGATGATTCGCCTTCTGGAGGAACAAGGAAACTGCAAGTTGAGTGAGTCGGCCATTCGCAGAGGGCTCGCAGCCACATCATGGCCGGGTCGCTTTGAAACCCTCGCAACGGATCCACTTCTTGTTGCGGACGGCGCACATAACGTAGAGGGAGTAACCGCCCTTGCCGCTACGCTTGTGCAAGCATTTAAAGACAGGCGCTATCATTTTATTGTCGCCGCAACGAAAGAGAAGGATATGGGAGAGCTGCTTGCCCCGGTGGAGAATCTGGATGCCGACTTTACATTCACGACGTTTGATTTTCATCGTGCGGCAAGTGAACGAGAACTTTATACCCAGGCAACGGTTGAAATCAAGCGCATGGAAAAAGATTGGCGTCAGGCGCTGCAAACGGCGCAGGCAAAGGCAGAGGCAAATACGATGATTGTCGTCACTGGCTCGCTCTATTTTATTTCAGAGGTTCGCCGTTTTATTAAGGGGAACCTATAGTTTTTTCTCTATTTTTGAGGAAAGGCTTTTTTTCTAGCAGGAATTTTGCGGATCATGTCGAATTCAGTTGCTACCTTACGATCTAAGGAGGTCAGAAATGATGTACTTAACCCTGAAAGAGAGCTTTGACGCATGGTGATGATGATCTGGACGCTTTACCTCACACTTGCCGGTAGTATTCTTGGTTCGTTTTACAATGTGGTTGGGGTGCGAGTCCCGTTAAGGCAGCCCTTGCTTTTCACTCGTTCGGCTTGTCCCGCATGTAGACGTAGCTTGAAACCATTAGAGCTCATTCCCGTCCTCTCCTACTTTCTGCAAAAAGGGCGCTGTACTTCCTGTAAGGCCACTATTCCTCTTTTCTACCCAGTGATGGAAATACTCACCGCCTGTCTGTTCGCTTTTAGTCTTCTTACCTTTGGCTTCTCCTATGAGTTCCTCATTGCATTGCTTCTCATTTCTCTCCTTGTAATTGTGGTTGTCTCCGACATTTGCTTTATGCTTATTCCCAACGTGGTGCTCCTTTGCTTTACCTTACCGTTAGTCGCTCTTAGGCTGACGCTTGCTCCTCTCGATCCCTGGTTTGACCCTTTTCTTGGTGCGGTTCTCGTTTTCTCTCTGCTCCTTTTTGTTTCTTCATGGAAAAAAGACAGCCTTGGGGGTGGGGATATTAAGCTGCTCACACTGCTAGGTTTTACTCTAGGTACTCAGCAGGTGCTGCTTGCCATTGCCGCGGCTTCCTTTCTAGGCGCTTTGGTTGGGGGAGTTTTTCTTCTGGCAAGGAAACGCTCGCCTGAAGAACCGTTTCCATTTGCTCCGTTTATCGCTATAGGCACTCTCTTCGTCTATTTCTTTGGGGAGGCCCTCCTTTCGTTTCAGTTGAGCCCTTTTCTGTTCTAGTAAAGAGACAAGCTTCATAGAATAGAGCAAAGCATGTGAAGGGAGTGTCGGCCAGATGCACGAACGTAAGCACACGATGTCGTTTCGATTTGATCCAGAACCAAAGCCATCATCGACGAACCAGGCCGCTGAGGGAACAACGCCGACCAACGAGGAGAAAAGCAAGCCAGCAGAGCAAGAAGTAAAGAAAGAAGAGCTGGAGCTTATCACATGGGACAAGGAGCTATTGGTTACAGATTATAATGAGAGTGAACCCGAGGATAAAGAAACAGAAGAGAAAACCGAACAAAAACCGAACACTGCCTTGCCACCGGAAGCGGATGAGGAAGAAATGGAGGAACATGATTTTTTACCACGCCCTGACCAGTCACGGGATCAAGAAAAGTCGCCTAAAGAACCTTTTCTTAGTCGTGTCCCCGACGTTAAAGCCAAGCAGAAAACACGTAAATTCCAAGCATTATATGAACAGGTTCCCTGGAATGTAGTGACGGCCGTTCTGTCTGCATTGGTCGTCGGAGTAGGCTTAGCTTTTGCGTTTTATACGCTGTTTGTGGGGGCAAATGAAGCAGCAGAGGAACAGGTCACTGAAAACGAGGCGCTGACGGCAAGCAGTGTGGAAGCTGCCTTTCCTACATTGAATGTTGATATTGTACAGGGAGGGGCCTTTGAAACGGTGGAAAGTGGACAGGAGATTGCCGATTCGGTCCAAGAAGCAGGCTTGCCGGCAGTATTAACGAGTGGGGAGGAGCCGTTCTATTTATTTGTCGGCATTGGGAATGACCATTCTCAGGCCCAGGCAATTAGCGAGCGAATTGAGGCAGAAGGACAAGACACGTACGTAAAGACGTATCAAGTGGAAGGAGGGACACCTGAGGAGGGAGGAGAAGCGACAGCAGCCTGGTTTGTACAAGCAGTGGATTATTTTCGTGGCTTAACAGCGGTTGCAGCAAATCAAGCTTCAGGAAACGATGCGGTCATCTCCGAGGCGCAAAAAGAAGAGGTGAGAGCGAATGGAGAGTCACTGCGAGAGCAAAGAGAAGGTGCCTTTGCAGAGCTAAGCGAAGAGGCAAAAGATGCAGCCTTAACGATGAGCGACGCACTTGCCCAAGCGGCCTCTTTGATTGAGCAGGAGGACAACGAGCTTGTTTGGGAGGTGCAGCAACATTTGTTGGATGCAGTGATGGCCTATGAGCAAGCGATGGTTACATCTTCTTAAAGAAATGGTTTTAAAAGTCCAGGAAAAATTTAACTGTCGGATCTTTGTTGACAGATCCGCCTCTTACGTACTTAGAGGGAAGCCGTCTTACCAAGAGGCAGGCCGGTTTGCCGCTTCTGTGCAACCCGCCTGCGCTTTTCGGATTGTCTAGCTCCGGCGGGTAGAAGCTTCGAGATTTTTCGTCCTGACAACGAAATCCAAATTCGGGATTTCTTTTGTCAGGCCTCCAAAATTCTCGCTCCTGACCAACCCGCCTGCGCTTTTCCGGATAAGGAATTGAACAAGTCGTCCCCCAAGGCATTCTCTTTAAAATTCTGTATAATAGGCAGAAGAGGAGGAATGAATACATGGCAAAACGAGCTGTGAAAGCAGAAGATTTGTACAAACTGAAGACGGTTACTGCTCCTGACCTTGCTCCACATGGAGAGCGAGCGCTAGTGGTGGTGACGGAACTTTCGCGTGAGCAGAACGACTACGAAGCTCATATTTATGAAGTCGATGTACATAAGAAACAAAAAGCAACGCCGCTTACGTTTGGCAAAAGCAAAAATATAGCACCGCGCTGGTCGCCGAGTGGAGAGGCATTTGCGTTTCTATCAAACCGGACGGAAAGCATGCAAGTGTTTATGAAAGAAGGCCTGGCGGATGCAAGGCAGGTAACGGACGAAAAAAGAGGCGTCACGGATTTTGATTGGTCGCCAGGCGGAGACAAACTGGCTCTCACTATCCGTACAGGCGAAGGCAAAAAAGAGGAGCAGGAGCTCCCGGTCCCTCTCGTGGTGGACGAGATGAAATACAAGTCCGACGGGCGAGGCTTTCATGACAACAGCACTCAGCAAGTAGTCGTCATCGATGTGGCTTCTGGCAAACGGACACCGCTCACAGACGAACCATACGATGTGACTCCTCTTTGCTGGTCGCCTGATGGAAACAACCTTCTTGTATCTGCGGATGACGCGGAAAACCGGGATTTGTCTTTTACGTCAGATTTGTGGGTTTATTCTCTGGGTGCAAACAAAAAAGAGAAGCTCACGGATGGATCGTTTGTTATTGGACAGGCGGCTTACTGCCCTGATGGAAGCACGATCGCTTTCTTGGGTCATCAGCGTCAGTTTGAGAACGCGACACAGGCGGACCTTTGGCTCTATGATCTGCAAAAGGCAGAGCTCCGCTGCCTGACGGAGAATGTGGATGTTGCTATAGGGGACCTTGGGATTGGTGACTTTCTGCAAAACGTTGGTGGTGCAGGTTTGCGTTGGTCCGAGGACGGCCAGTCGATCTATGCACTCGTTTCTCGTGAGGGTCATGTCAATGTATGGCGTTTCTATCTGAGTGGCGAGGTAGAAGAGATCACGGCGGGTAGCCATCATGTTCACGGATTTTCTTTAAAAAGCGAGGGGACCGGGGTCGTCACGCTAAGTAAGCCCAGTGAGCCAAGTGAGGCCTACGCGCTTTCTCTTCATTCAGGAGAGCTGGCGAAGATAACAGCGGTCAACGAGGAAGTGGTTCAGGAACTTGAACTCAGTTTGCCGGAGGAATTCCGCTTGGAACGAGAGGATGGGAGCGCTGTTTCCGGTTGGATGATGAAACCGGCAGGCTTTGAAGCAGACAAAAAGTACCCGTTTATATTAGAAGTACACGGCGGCCCACACGCAATGTATGCCACAACGTATTTTCACGAGTTCCAATTGCTTTGCGCCAGAGGCTACGGGGTGCTATTCACGAATCCTCGCGGTGGCTTTGGCTACGGACAGAAATTCGTGGACGCTGTGCGCGGGGACTACGGAGGAGGAGATTATCAGGACTTGATGGATGCCCTTGATCAAGCACTTGATCAGTATGAATGGATCGACCGTGATCGACTGGGCCTCACTGGTGGAAGCTACGGTGGATTTATGACGAACTGGGCCGTGGGGCACACGAATCGCTTTAAAGCGGCGGTGACGCAGCGTTCCATTTGCAACTGGGTTAGTTTTTATGGGGTGAGTGACATTGGCTACTATTTTTCAGAGTGGCAAATTCAAGCGAACCTGGATGATATAAAGACGCTCTGGCACCACTCACCGCTTAAGTATGTGGATCAAATCGAGACGCCCCTTCTCATTTTACACGGCGAGAAAGACTTTCGCTGTCCGATTGAACAGGCCGAACAGCTCTACATCGCACTTAAACATAAAGGAAAACAGACACGCTTTATGCGTTTTCCGGAAGCGAACCATGAGCTTTCTAGAAGCGGAAAGCCGAACCTGAGAATGGAGCGTCTTCAAGCGATAGCTGGTTGGTTTGATGAGCATTTGTGATGAATTTCTGATGAAGGCCCGAGAGAGTAGCTCTCTCGGGCTTTGACGTATCGAGAGAAGAGGGCAATCCATTACTTAATATGAGCGCGAAAACTCCGAAAAAAATACAGCATGTTACATTGTACTGTTGATAACCATTCATTCCCCTTCTTTTCTCATTGCTTCCCTCCCACTACCTTGGTATAATGAAAGAGAACCTGTACAATAAAGGGCATAACTACTTTATTGATGAGGTGACCACAGCATGACTTCTTTTCTTTTAGCTTCCACTTCCCCGAGGCGCCAAGATTTTCTTACCCAATGTTATTTTCAATTTGAAATTGTACCAGCCGATGTCGACGAATCGTATGATGATACACTTCCTGTGAGTGACATTGTCTGTGCCCTTGCCAGAAAAAAAGCGACGGCTGTCTCTAGTCTCCACCCTGAAGCCGTAGTGCTTGGAGCGGATACCGTTGTTGCATTTGATGGGAGTATTCTTGGCAAACCGTCAACGAATCAGGAGGCGGAGACCATGCTGATGCGCCTTTCTGGAAAAACACACAGCGTCTATACAGGTGTATCAATTCAAAGAGGCGCTAAAGAGACATTGTTCTTTGACAAAACCAATGTAAAAATGCGCTTGCTCACGCAAGCGGAAATTGCCATGTATCTCGCTTCAGGAGAGGCGCTTGATAAAGCTGGTGGATACGGAATTCAAAGCTTCGGCGCGATGTTGGTGGAAGCGATAGAGGGGGATTTCTACACGGTCGCCGGCTTGCCTCTGGCGCGAACCATTCAGGCTCTTTCCGCTTACGGTGTGTACCCAACTGTTTTGAAAAAATGAGAATGGGGGCGGCTTAAATGGCTATGCTAATTCGTGATGTTCCAAATTCAGAACGACCACGTGAACGCCTGCAACGAGAGGGGGCACGCGCACTTTCCAACCAGGAGATTGTGGCCATTCTTTTGCGCACAGGCACAAGGGAGCAATCTGCACTGGGCCTGGCGGGAACGGTGTTAAGTCAGTTTCAAACGTTAACTAAACTTAAGGAAGCATCGCTTCATGAACTGCGCGCGGTGAGCGGAATTGGGCTTGCCAAGGCGGTGGAGCTGTCTGCGGCGATGGAACTTGGCAGGCGCGTTCATGCGGAGCAAAACGGAGAGAGAATGGTGATCCACTCTCCAGAGGATGCGGCGAATGTGGTTATGGACGAATTGCGTACACTTACGCAAGAACATTTTGTCGCGCTTTACTTGAACACGAAGAATCATGTTATGAAACAGCACACACTTTTTATTGGCAGTTTAAATGCGAGCATTGTCCATCCTCGTGAGGTTTTCAAAGAAGCGCTTCGTTATTCCTCGGCTTCCGTTATCTGCCTTCACAACCATCCAAGCGGCGACCCGACCCCAAGCAAAGAAGATATCCAGGTCACAAAAAGACTTGGGGAGGCTGGAAAAGTGTTAGGCATACCGCTACTTGACCACGTGATTATTGGGGATCGAAGGTTTATTAGCCTCAAAGAGAGAGGCTTTTTGAACGAATAACGCCACATTCCCTCAATCGAAAGTCCGAATTTATGTCTCGGGGAACTTTAAGGCTATTTTTTTTGGGTATTATTCGATATAATCAAGGGTATGGGTTTTGATTTTCAATTGATGGATTTGCTACTTACCGTAGTAGGTAGAAAACAACACACGAACCTACGTGTATTAAGGGAGGCATTCTGCTATTTTATTGTAGGATCAGCGGGTCCTCTTCGGATCCCCTGTATTGGGTAGCAGTGTACATAGATGTTTGGAAGTAAAGATATTGGGATTGATTTAGGTACGGCAAATACACTGGTTTATACAAAAGGGAAAGGCATTGTTTTGCGAGAACCCTCGGTTGTTGCGCTTCGTACAGACACGAATTCGATTGAAGCAGTCGGGAATGACGCTAAGAATATGATTGGACGTACGCCGGGAAATATTGTCGCGGTCCGGCCGATGAAAGACGGCGTGATTGCTGATTTTGATACAACGGCAACCATGATTAAGTATTTCATTCAACAAGCAATGAAAAACGGCTCGATGTTTTCTCGAAAACCAGCGGTAATGGTCTGCGTTCCATCAGGCATTACGGCTGTCGAGAAGCGCGCGGTAGAAGACGCGACCAAACAAGCTGGGGCAAAGGAAGCCTACACACTGGAAGAACCATTTGCAGCAGCGATTGGGGCGAACTTGCCGGTATGGGAACCGACAGGAAGCATGGTGGTTGATATTGGAGGAGGAACGACAGAAGTAGCGATTATCTCTCTTGGGGGGATCGTAACCAGTCAGTCGATCCGCGTAGCGGGTGACGAGATGGACGATGCTATCATTCAGTATGTCAAGAAGAAATACAATTTAATGATAGGCGAACGAACGGCAGAAGCGTTGAAGCTAGAAATTGGTTCAGCCGACGCCCTTGAAGAGAGCTCAGAAGAGATGGATATCCGCGGTCGTGATTTGGTGAGTGGCCTGCCGAAAACCATTAGCGTTACAGCATCGGAAGTGAAGGGGGCGCTTGCTGACACGGTTGAAACGATTATTGAAGCGGTCAAGAATACGCTTGAGCAATCCCCTCCTGAGCTTGCGGCTGATATTATGGATCGTGGCATTGTCTTAACAGGCGGTGGGGCGCTGCTTAGAAACCTGGATAAAGTGCTAAGTGATGAGACGAACATGCCTGTCATCGTTGCGGAAGAACCCCTGGACTGCGTAGCCATTGGGACAGGACGTGCACTTGAAAATATTCATTTGTTTCGTTCCAAAGCTGGTATTACATCTCGGTCAGACCGAAAATCGTAAGAAGGTGGGTTAAATGCCGTCGTTTTTCTCGAATAAAAAACTAATTATTTTACTTGTAAGCTTCATTATATTAGTGGCACTTATCGGCTACTCGATGAGTGAACGAAACGTAACAGGCCCTGAGCGTGTGACGCGGGATGCGGTAGGTTGGGTACAGAACGTGGTGTCCAGACCTGCTCATTTCGTGGGTGGCATCTATGAAAATGTCCAAGAGATTCTCAATGTCTATGAGGAGAATGAATTGCTTCGCTCGCGCCTTGAGGAGTATGCACAAGTCTCTGTCGAGCGCAACCAGCTTGCAGCGGATAATGCCAACCTTCTGGAGATGCTTGATTTAGAGGAATCGTTAAACGACTATTCCGTCCTGTCATCTGTCGTGATTCATCGTTCTCCAGATGCGTGGGAACAGTATGTTGGCTTAAATCGGGGGGGACAGGATGACGTTACAGAAGACATGGCGGTCGTTGACTCTCAGGGAGGCCTTGTTGGAAAGGTTACCGGGGTGAGCGAATTCACCTCGTACGCTCAGCTCTTAAGCGACAACGACCCTACGAATCGCGTCTCTGCCGAGGTGACGTATGAGGATGATGCTGATCAGTCAGTCGTTGGTTTTATCGAAGGGTACGACAACGATGAAGGTCATTTGATTATGCGTAAAGTGGACATTGATGCTGAAATTGAAGAAGGACAAATGGTTACAACTTCAGGGCTTGGGGATGTCTATCCTGCAGGGCTTCTCATTGGAGAAGTGGCCGAAGTAGAGATGGATGAATACGGCTTATCGCAAAACGTCTACCTGGAGCCAGTGGCTGATTTCGCCGCTCTAGATTATGTATATATCGTAGAGCGAGATGTGGCGGCGATGGATCCAGCCCTTCTTGAAGAGGAGGACGAGTCGTGAGCCGGATCTATTTCGCGAGCGTTCTTTTTGTTCTCCTCGTCTTAGAGGGGTCCCTAGTTCAATACCTTTTGCAAAACAACCTATCCGACGATTTGCTCGTCATTCCTCGCTTTCTCATCGTGATAATTGTCATGATCGGGATTTTTGTTAATCGTCATCAAGGACTAGCGTTCGGTTTTGCATTTGGATTACTGTATGATGTGGTGTATACGAATTTTCTCGGCGTATACACGTTTGGCTTTGCTTTCTTAGGTTACGCTCTGGGGTTTTCGGTAAAGTCTATTCAGGATTCGGCGCTCTGGCCCGTGCTTCTTTCTTTCCTTGGTGTGTTGCTCTTTGAGTACTACCAGTACGGGATGTTTCTTGCGATTGGTGTGACGGAACTTTCGGGGGGCGAGTTTTTTTCAACGCGATTGCTGCCAACGCTTCTCTTAAATAGCGCTTTTGCGATTTTGTTCGTGCTTCCTTTTCGAAAGCTAGCTCAGCACGTTAATCACCAGGCAAGTATTCGTCAACGCTAGTGTAAAGAAGGGATTTTATCTAGCGTGTGGAATTATAACAAGTAAAGACCTAGCAAGGGTCAGTCTGTCAGAGGTGAACGATTCATGACGCAAACAAAAACGTGCGTGACCATAAAAGGAACAAAAGACGGATTGACGTTTCTTCTCGATGATCGTTGTTCGTTTGATAGTCTGATAGTGGAATTAAAAGAAAAGCTCTCGTCCAGCTACTACAAAGGTTCAGACAATGACCCGTCTGTACGAGTAAAAGTAGACGTTGGGGCAAGATATCTTGATAGTCGCGATAAGGAAGAGCTAGAGAACATCATTACGAATGAGCGAAATCTAGCGATTGAGCAATTTGATACAAGCGTGGTTTCAAAGGAAGAAGCCCAGCACTACTCTCAAGAAGCGGAAACGACCACACTTACTAGAATGGTTCGCTCCGGACAAGTAGTGAAGGTTCGTGGCGATGCGTTGCTCGTTGGGGATATTAATCCTGGGGGTCTGCTTATGGCAACGGGGAATATTTTTGTGATGGGGGCGTTAAAGGGACGAGCCCATGCTGGTTGTGAGGGGAATGAAAAGGTGTTTATCAGTGCCTCGCTCATGGCCCCCTCACAGCTACAGATTGCGGATGTTTTCCTAGTGTTTGCTGACATTGAACATGAGGAGGCTTTTATGGAAGCGGCGTTTTTAGACACGGAACAGCGGGAGTTACGTCTTGAGCGTATTCAGCGACTAATGGATGCGCGTCCGGAGCTAAAAGAAGCGGAAGAACCAGTTACGGTTGAAAGGTAATCGTGGATAAGAAGGGGGAAATGAGCGTGGGAGAGGCGATTGTCATTACAAGTGGTAAGGGCGGGGTTGGGAAGACAACCACCTCGGCAAATATCGGCACAGCCCTTGCTCTTTCGGGTAAGAAAGTCTGTTTGATTGATGCAGACATTGGCCTGCGTAACCTCGATGTTGTCATGGGGCTTGAAAACCGCATCATTTATGATCTAGTCGATGTTATTGAGGGGCGCTGTAAATTAAGACAGGCGCTCATTAAAGACAAGCGCTTTGAATGTTTATTCTTGCTGCCAGCGGCTCAAACGAAGGATAAAACGTCGATTGAACCGGAACAAATGAAGGACATTGTTGGTGAACTGAAGCAGGAGTATGACTATGTGTTGATTGATTGTCCAGCTGGAATTGAGCATGGTTTTCGCAATGCTGTTGCCGGAGCAGACAAGGCGATTGTTGTGACAACACCAGAAGTATCGGCCGTGCGCGATGCTGATCGAATTATCGGCCTTCTTGAGCAAGAAAATGTAGAGCGCCCTCGGTTGGTCGTGAACCGTATTCGCACCCGAATGGTCCAAAACGGTGAAATGTTGGACGTGGAAGAAATTACTTCCATCCTAGCGATTGACCTCCTTGGCATTGTTATTGATGACGAGGAAGTGATTAAGCATTCCAATAAAGGGGAGCCGATTGCCCTCCATACGTCAAGCAAAGCATCGATTGCCTATCGCAATATCGGGCGCCGCATTCTTGGCGAGACGGTTCCGCTCATGGCGATCGAAGAGAAACAAGGGATGTTTGCGAAAATCAAACGACTATTTGGCGTTAGATAACAAAAAGAAAGAAGCCGCTGCGGTGGTTTCTTTTTTTTGAATGAAATCTTTAGGGAATCTTCTTTATTCCGTGAGGTCAGTGTTTAATAAAAAAATCTTGAGGGTATACCGTAAATAGACGCGATGATGGAAAGGATGATAGAGTCATGGGCAAAAAGATTGCAGTCGTTATTACAGACATGTTTGAAGATGTGGAGTATACAGATCCAGCAAAGCATTTGAAGGATGGTGGGCACGAGCTTGTGACGATTGAAAAAGAAAGCGGTCAAACGGTCACAGGCAAACAAGGAGAAGCAAGTGTGACGATTGATAAGGGCATTGACGATGTCAAGCCGGGTCAATTTGACGCACTCTTTATCCCGGGCGGGTTCTCCCCAGACATCCTTCGGGGGGACGATCGTTTTGTTGACTTCGTGAAAGACTTCGCCGACAATGGGAAGCCGATTTTGGCGATTTGCCATGGACCTCAGCTTCTCATTAATGCGGACGTGCTTAAAGGGCGAACTGTCACTGGTGTGAAACCAATTGTTCCGGATCTTCAGAACGCCGGTGCAACAGTGAAAGATGTAGAGGTTGTCGTTTGCCAAAACAATCTTGTTACCAGTCGCACGCCTGATGACCTTCCAGCGTTCAACCGCGAATCTCTAAAAGTTCTTGAAGGCTAGTAGAAAAGCGGAGGCGGGTCGACCAGAAGCGAGAATGTTGGAAGGCCTGACTAAGAATCTGGATCTTGGATTTCGTGTCAGGAGTGAAAAATCTCGAGCTTCTACCCGCCGGATTAGGAAAAAGCGAGCCAACGTTGGCTCGCTTTTTGTATTATCCACGTTTTCTAGAAAGGTAGGTAGGGCCGATGACCATGCTAGGATGTTCTTCTTTGCATATGTCAAAGACAGTTAGAGCCGTCGCAGAGACGCAGGCGAGTGCTTCGCTTTCTACGCTTTCCGCATGTTTTGCTTTTACATCAGCTTCTATTAATAACTCCCATATTCCAGAGCCTACTTTCCAGCTGAATTCGATATTGATCGTGGTTAGTTGTTTGGTATGCAAGTAAGGCAAAAGGGTGGAAGCATTCTTAGCAGCAAGTGTTCCAGCAGCTTTAGCCGAATGAAGAACCTGAGCATTGCTTAGAGGGCCGCGCTGTAAGCTTTCATAGAGCTCAGGACTTATTTCAAGGCTCGATTTCGCAATTGCCTGTTGATTTACAGAATTCCTTCCAGAAACATCTTTCAGCTTTGAGAAGTGCCCGTACTCTTTCTTCTGCACCATTATCCATGCCCTCGTTTCTCCACCCAAATTCCACCTGCTTCTTTCCATAATAATAAAGGATTCGCTTTCATCAAGTCAACTGTCACTCCTTTATAGCTTTTAATGTTAACTTATTTTAATTTTAGGTTGACAGTGGAGGAGAGAGTCCTTATAGTATAAGAAATAGTTCATAGAATTGGAGCGAGCAGACAATGAAGCTAAGAGACATGTTAATGATTTCAATGATGGCTGCGATTACGGGTGTATTAGGTTTTTTCCCCCCGATTCCAGTGCCTGTCATTCCTATTCCAATTGTCGTACAATCGATTGCACCTTTTCTTGCTGGGTCGATCCTAGGCGCCCGTAAAGGCGCGGCGTCGATGGCCTTATTTGTTGCTTTAATAGCGGTCGGAGCTCCCTTGCTTTCAGGGATGCGCGGAGGGGCTGGGCATCTTGTTGGTCCATCGGGCGGGTATATACTTGGCTACATACTTAGTGCTTTCTTGATTGGATTATTAATTGCGAAAGCAGGAAAGCCAACCATATGGAAGCTGGGTCTCGCTAATGCTGTTGGCGGAGCCGTTATTCTTTTAAGCGGGGCGACGTACCTGTCTTTCGTTTCTGACATCGGTTGGACGCAAGCAGTGGCTGCAAATGCCGTCTTTGTTCCAGGAGATCTTGCCAAAGTGGTCGTTGCCTCAGCGGTTGCCCTGCGTGTTCGCAAAGCCCTTGCTCCAGAGGAGGAACCCCTCAGGCAAGCGGCTTAGTAAGTCATTCTGATAAAACGAGTCTCCTCATAATAGAGGAAGACTCGTTTTTATGTGCGATGCTGTTCATAGACATCGGCTTTTGTGACCCGCTTCAGCCAGTCAATCTCTTGTAAGTCAAGAGGATCTGCTTCGACAGAGGCGATGTTTTGCTTCATTTGCTCGGGCTTGCTCGCTCCAGCGACAACGGCAGCGACTGGGGCGTGATGGAGGTCATACTGGAAGGCTATTTCTGTGAGCGAATGATCCTTCCCGTATTTGCCTACGAGCAAATCCCGAAATTGATTGAGCTCATTGCTCGTGTAGTTTAGATAGCCGTCTTTAGCTGAAGGGACTGTTTGAAGGGGGCGGTCGCTAATCAATCCCTTTGCGACAGAGCCGCGTGCGACCACGCTAACACTGTGTTGTTGTAAGTAATCGAACCATTCTTCCGGCCTACGGTCAAGAAGGCTATATTGCATCATGACGGAAACAATTGAGGATTTCTCTACGTACTGGCGAATAACATTTGGGCGAATGGAAGAAATTCCGTATTCACGTATAACGCCTTCCTGCTTGAGTTCTTCAAAAGCTTCAATCGTCTCATCAATCGAATCGTCAATCGTCCCCCCGTGAAGCTGATAAAGGTCGATGTAGTCCGTTTTTAATCGACGCAGACTGTCTTTAACAGCCCCTTGAATATGCGCTTTGGAAGGATCCCACTCCCAGCCTTCTTTGCCTTTTTTAAATCGATTTCCAGCCTTGGTGGCAAGAATGATTTGATCTCGCTTTCCTTTCAATGCTTCTCCAATCAATGATTCATTTTCACCAAAGTCGTACAAGTCCGCTGTGTCAATATAGTTAACGCCGGAGTCAAGGGCCTGGTCTATAATGATTTTGGCATACTGTCGATCTGTGCCTAGGGACATCCCCCCAAGTCCAAGTACGCTCACGTTTAAATCCGAATTTCCCAACTGTCTTTTTTCCACTGTACACACTCCTAACTCTAGCGTAATTTCTTATCTTTTCCCGATTTCCTTTCATTTTAACCTGAATACTGAATAAGCACCACGGACAAGTCATATGATGGTACAAAACGTACGGGGGGTAGACAGGTGTGCCAAATCATAAAGAGAATCTACGTAAGCAGCTAGCGGATAGAAGACGAAAGCATCGAATGAGTTCATCAAAGCCTCAGTTGAAGCCTGGGAGAGCCGCTTCCATGAACGAAAAGGAAATAGAACCGAGGGAAGCAAAAAAGCCTGTAAAAATAAACACGTTTGTGCTGCAAGTCTTGACGGCAGGGTGCCTATTTTTTTCAATTGGGCTTGTGTATAAGAGTGATCTCGCAAGCTTGCGGCCTGTCCAAGCGTTCGTCGACCGCTCATTTGAAGAGCATTTTCAATTTGCAGCCGTTTCAGAGTGGTACGAGCGTCAATTCGGCAATCCACTCGCACTGCTACCGACAAACACGGAGGAGACCGAGGAAAGCAGTGAGGAACTCGATTCGACGAACTACGCGGCGCCAGCAGCAGGGACGATTCGTACAGGGTTTGAAGAGGATGGTAGGGGAGTCCTACTTGAGACAGGAGCAGAAGAGGAAGTAAAGGCGGTTAAGGGAGGGTATGTGATTCGAGTAACGAGTGATGAGGAGTCTGAAGTTGGAAACCTGATTGAGCTCCAGCATCCAGATGGCACGACCTCCATTTACGGCATGCTTGATGATGTCGCCGTCAATTTATACGATACAATTTCTTCAGGAGAGACGGTCGGAACCGTAACAGCGGATGGGGATGATTCTGGAAGTTTTTATTTCGCGCTCAAGCAGGGCGATTCTTACATCGATCCAAGTGAAGTGATGTCATTTGAATAAATGGCTTTCATGCGTAAGTGTTCTTCGTATCCATCCACTTTTCTGGGTGGTTCTCGGTGGAGGTGTACTGACGGGTCGTTTTCGTGAGGTTTTGCTCGTTTTTTTGATTGTGCTCATCCATGAGCTGGGGCACGCCTTTGCAGCGGTAGCGCTTGGCTGGAACGTTAAAAAAATAGAGCTTCTGCCCTTCGGAGGCGTGGCTGAAACCGAGGAGGGCGCAGCAACGAAGCCAATCAAAGAAGAGCTTTTGATTACGCTTGCCGGGCCCGCGCAGCATGTATGGCTAATGGGGCTTTCCTATTTTCTTGCTGGGCAAGCTTTTTGGAGTCAGGACGATCATCGACTGTTCCTTATGCACAACCTAACCATTCTTTGCTTTAACCTTATTCCCATTTTCCCGCTTGACGGTGGCAGGCTTGTGCAACTGGCCTGTCATTCACGGTGGCCGTACAAGAGGGCGATGCAAGTAGCTAGTCAAATTTCGTTTAGCGTGCTAACAGCTGCTATTCTTTCGTTGCCGCTCCTTCCGTTTCATTTGAATTTGTACGCAGTTTTAACCTTCTTAGTGATCAGCAATTACTTAGAACAGAGGCAGAGTAAGTACCGATTCATTCGCTTTTTAACCGCAAGACACACACTGGAATCCGAGGCTCCTCTTCAAACCATCCCACTTCATGGGTCGATAACGGTGCGTGAAGCTGTTCACTATTTAAAACGAAGCTACTCCCATCATTTTACGATTGGCCATGGGGATAAAAGGGTTGTTCTTAAAGAATCGACGCTTTTGGCCGCTTACTTTGAGGGAGGTGCTATGCAGGAACCACTGTCCACGTTGATCGATAAGCGAAAGCACTGATGGTTTGTTTCTTTGGGCAGCTTAACGTACAATAGTCCCAGAAAGATGGATAGGGAGCGTACGTCATGAAAAGAAGCATTTATATTAACAGAAGTCTCAGCACACGTCGAGCAGTGATCGTAGAAGAACGGCACGTCGTCGAGGCGCTCCATGAAGATGTTTCAAACGAACAGATTGTTGGCAACGTCTACAAAGGGCGTGTGGAACGTGTCCTACCTGGTATGCAAGCAGCGTTTGTCGATATTGGTGGCGAAAAGAATGGCTTTCTTTACCGGGATGAGCTGCTTTCTTTTCAAATAGATCCGGATCCTGAGAAAGAGAAAAGCGAAAAAAGCATTTCGATCTACGTGCAGCAGGGCGAAGAAGTGCTTGTTCAGGTGACAAAAGAAGCACGCGGAGAAAAAGGCCCCCGACTTACTGGAGTCATTGCCCTTCCAGGACGCTATGCCGTCTACATGCCCACCGCAGGGTATGTAGCCATTTCTAAGCGAATGTCAAATGAACAGATACGGGAGTTCTGGCGAGCGGAAGCCAAAAAAATTGTAGAGAAGGAAGAAGGGCTGATTATCCGCACCTCCGCGGAAAGTGCTCAGGTTGAGCAAATCAAGCAGGACATCCATATTTCACGAACGCTCTGGCAGAGGAAAAGGAAGGAGGCGAAGGAACAAAAAGTGCCTTCTCTCGTTTATTCTGCCCAAAGTTTACTTGAGGAGTTGGTGGGGAGTTTTGCCGACGGTGACATTGATGAATGGATCGTTGATCATCTTGAGGATTACATGCTCCTTAAAGACTTGCTAAGAGAAACGCCAGCGTTCCGAGCACTTTCGCTTTATAGGGCCAGTGAGAACTTGTTTGTGCATAAGCAAGTGGAGCACGAACTGGAGAAAGCCTTGCGTCGTCGGATTTGGATGAAGAATGGTGCCTTTCTTGTTTTTGATGAAACCGAGGCATTGTCCGTTATCGACGTCAACACAGGAAAATTTACGGGCTCACAGAATTTGCGGGATACCGTGCTGAGGACAAATCATTTGGCTGCAAAGGAAATCGCACGCCAGATTCGACTGCGCAACATGAGCGGAATGATCCTCATTGATTTTATTGATATGAAACAGGAAGAGGATCAGCGAAAGGTTCAACAGGCCTTGGAAGCAGGACTCAAAAGAGACCGCGTCCATACGAATGTTCGCGGCTTTACGAAGCTAGGTCTCTTGGAAATGACACGAAAAAAAGTACGCTTGCCGCTGAACATGGCTTTATCGAAGCCCTGTCCAATGTGTGCGATGAAAGGAACGGTTAAATCAAATAAAGAGCAGGCCTATTCTCTTGAACGTTCGCTGTGGGAGCATATGGACAGTGAAGTTGAGGCCGTGGTACTTGAGGTTCACCCCGATGTTTGGCAAACCTTGCTCGTGGAAGCAGATCAATCAATTGACGGTGCGCTAGGGTTCCAGATATTTACGAAATTAAATGCAAGCATGCCGTGGACCATTCCTTATGCGTTTCGCTATATTGGAAGTCGTCAAGAAGCGGAAGGGGTATATTCACGCATATCCGGCGAACACCCGTAAAATGCGTATTGACAAGGCATTTGCGCCTATGCTATTATGTAGGTTGTTAGTGAATTGGAGCACCCAATGAACTTACAACCGCGCGGCTTAGGTTGAAATGAGCTGTTGCTCTACCTATAATGGCGAGTCTTATGTTATGAGGAGGTGCAGAAGTGTACGCAATTATTGAAACAGGTGGCAAACAAATTAAAGTTGAAGAAGGCCAAGAAATCTATATCGAGAAATTGGATGCAGAAGCAGGGGACGAGGTTAGCTTTGATAAGGTTCTTTTCGTTGGGGGCGATTCAGCGAAAGTTGGTTCTCCTTTTGTAGAAGGTGCAACGGTTACAGGGACTGTTGACAAACATGGCCGTAACAAGAAAATCATCGTTTACAAAATGAAACCGAAGAAAAACTACCGTCGTAAGCAAGGCCACCGCCAACCTTACACAAAAGTAACCATCGGCAAAATCAACGGGTAATCCGGTGATACATGTGTTAGTTACACGTGATTCACGCGGGATCACTGGTTTTACGATGGATGGGCATGCAGAGGCTGGCCCGTACGGACATGATATTGTCTGCGCAGGGGCATCCGCTGTCTCTATTGGAGCAGTGAATGCCATTCATGCGTTGTGTGATGTGAATGTTGTGGCTGAATCAGCAACAGATGGTGGTCATCTTGAATGCCAGGTGCCCGCTGGTCTCGATTCTGTCAGCTATGAGAAGGTTCAGCTGTTGCTTGAAGGCATGAGGGTTTCCTTAGAGTCAATTGCTGAATCCTATAATGAGTTTATTACTGTTGAAATAGATAGGAGGTGACTTCCATGTTGAAAATGGACCTTCAATTTTTCGCATCGAAAAAAGGGGTAGGTAGTACAAAGAACGGACGTGACTCACGTTCTAAACGTCTTGGGGCTAAGCGTTCAGATGGACAATCGGTAACAGGCGGTTCCATCCTAGTTCGTCAACGCGGCACACGCGTCTACGCTGGAACCAATGTAGGTAAAGGCGGCGACGATACGTTGTTTGCTAAAGTCGACGGCGTTGTGAAGTACGAGCGCGTAGGACGCGACCGTAAGCAAGTAAGCGTGTACCCTGCTTAATAGAAAAGCGGAGGCGGGTCGTACAGAAGCGAGGATTTTGGAAGGCCTGTACTAGAAATCCCGATTTTGGATTTCAGGGCAGGACTGAAAAATCCCGAGCTTCTACCCGCCGCAGCTGGACAAAGAAAAGCGGAGGCGGGTCGCTCAGAAGCGAAAAACCTCAAGCTTTCCCCTGTAGCATGATATAAAGGGAGAAGCACGTACCCAGAGCCATAAATCTGAGTGCGTGCTTTTTCTGTACATAGAAATAGCATTAAAATGTAATCATAAAGAACTATAATAGATTACAAATTATGGAGCCCTTGTCATACTTAACACTAGTTTTAGCAATAAGACTATTAAAAAATAGCCAAATGAAGTAAAATGCAGGTAGCATTAGCAAAGAGAATAATGAAAAAACGATTAAGGAGATGTGATTTATTATGAAATCAACTGGAATTGTACGTAAGCTGGATCAGTTAGGGCGTATTGTCATCCCTAAAGAGCTTCGTAATATGCTAAATATTGAAATTAAGGCGCCGCTTGCGATCCTTGTGGACGGGGATCAGATTATTCTTGAAAAATACCAACCCTATAAAGCATGCGTGGTTACAGGGGAGAGCTCTGATGACAATATTTCACTTGCGGATGGAAACATTGTCCTTAGTCGTGAGGGCGCCGAGCAAATCATGAACGAGCTTCAACATTATGTGGAATCCAAATAGTATAGGGATGATCACCATTGGGTCTTTGCCAATGGTTTTTTTGTGTCTAGAATCTAGTATCTTTTCGTCTGTAAGGACAAATTAACAAGAGCAAAGCAGGGGCTTAGCGAAAAGAATCGCTTACAATTCCTGCGGATGAACATTGAAAGCAGTGAACCCATTGCTGTTTTCCTGTCTACGATTGCAAGCCAGACGTTTATAAATGATAAATCCGCGTATACTATTTAAGTAGAACCACGAAACGAACACGGACGACCCTAGACGTGTGAACGGGAAAAGAGGATGTAGATGCAATCTTTTTTAACACAGGAGGAGAACGCTTCTATTCAGTCACTGCAAAAGAAGTTTGCTTGTGCAACAACGGAAAAAGAAATGAAGCAGTGCGTAACAGAAATGGCGCTTTTAGAAGAAAAGGCGCGCTTACGCAGTGAGAGTGACCATTTTTAATTTATACTTTGTAGGTGAAGACGATGATTTCAAGTAAGCTAATGGTGGAAGTGAAAAAACGGATGGAGCCCTACCCATGCGAGGGCTTCTTGCTTGGAGGAGGCGACGAGAAGGCCTCTGTCCTTTTTGTGGGGGAGGCGCCAGGTCGTGATGAAGTGATGACTGGCAAGCCTTTCACAGGAAAAGCAGGACAAATACTAGATACATATTTTCATAGACTTAACCTCCAAAGGGACGACGTCTATATCTCGAGCACTGTCCGCAGCAGACCATACAAAACCGACAAAAAAAGCGCGCAGAAGCCGATCGAAAAAAGAGGCAACAGGAAACCGACGCAGGCGGAAATCATTGCACACGCTCCGCTATTGGATGCTCAAATCGAGGCGATTGCTCCAAAGGTGATTGTGACGCTTGGCGGCGTGGCGCTTCATCGTCTCGTCGGTCCTGACGCCAAAATCAGTATCATCCACGGGCGACCGTTTTGTACTCAAATTCGAATGCTGAAGCACTGGGATGATAAGCGATTGTCGAGAGGGGAGCAGTGGCACATAGTCTTCCCGACCTTTCATCCAGCCTCAGTTTTTTACAATCCGTCTTTGAAACAGGAGATCGCAGGAGACATGCAGCAGTTACGAAAACTTCTGCAAGTTGAGGGCATCTACGAGTCGTAGCCCATTGCCGTCCACTCTTGCTGACCTACTCATATAGACCGCTGATGTCGACATGGTTCAAAAGAATTCATTAACTTTCTAAGAAGATCATAAGGCTGGCATCTGCACAGGACGAACACGCGAGGAATAGTGTGTAGGGAATGAGCAAAAGGGGGCAAACACCTTATGAGCATTGCAAGAATTGGCATCAGTTCGTCGGTTCAAGGGGAAGAACGGCTCTCCACCTCGCTCGATAATATATCTGCCGTCACTCAGGCGGAGGGGCTTCCGTTTGTTTTGCCAAACGTCGGGGTCAGTCAGGCGTGTGCCTACGCGGAGCAGCTTGACGGCTTGTACGTAACCGGAGGAGGCGACATTGATCCAAACTTATTCGACGAGGACCCTCATCCAAAGTTAGGAGAGATTACTCCGGAGAGGGACCGATTTGAAATCGCCATCATCCGGGCATTTTTGCAAAGAAACAAGCCCATTCTAGCCGTTTGTCGCGGCGTGCAAATTCTTAATATTGCTGCCGGTGGTGACATGTATCAAGATATTTATGCCCAGTCAGAAGAGGAGAAACAAATGCTTCAGCATATGCAGCGAGCTCCGAGAAATCATCGAAGCCATGCGATACTTCTTACACCTAGTTCGAAACTAGCGGAACTTACCGGCGTGACGGACGGGTATGTTAACAGCTTTCATCACCAAGCCGTGCGTGAGCTAGCTCCGGGATTTGAGGCAACTGCATGGGCGAGCGATGGGACGATTGAAGCGATTGAATCCATGGATCATGCCTTTGTTGTCGGTGTCCAGTGGCATCCAGAAAATCTGCTGCAAGCCAAGGACGGAATGGCGAAGCGGCTTTTCTTATCATTCGTGCAAGCGTGTAGGAAGCCAAATGTAGGATAACCGCGTATAGTACAAATAAGAAGTAAGAAATCACAAGCCTTAGTGAAGTGCACTAGGGCAAGAAATCTCAGGACAAGCTACATACAGAAAGGAGCTGCCAATGGATACAAGATCCTACCAATCCTATGACGCTACAGGTCTTGCGGATCTTTTGAATAAAAGAGAAGTCCATGCGACAGAGCTGGTGGATGCCGCCAACAAGCGAATCGAGGAAACGGCTTCACTTCATGCAGTCGTCGCCAGAAGAGAAAAGGAAGCTTGGCAAGAAGCGAAGGCCTTTGATGACCAAAGGACTCCTTTTGCGGGTGTTCCATTCTTGTTAAAAGACGCGTCTCATGCGTTAAAAGGAGCGCCGCTTACTTCTGGATCGGCTCTCTTTCGTCATCAGCTCGCAGAGGCGACTAACCACTACACCGCCCGGTTGCAGAAGGCAGGTTTTACGATGCTAGGACACACGAATGCGCCAGAGTTTGGGCTGAAGAATATTACGGAGCCAAAGCTGCACGGGCCGTGTCGCAATCCATGGAATCCCGCTTATTCTCCAGGTGGCTCAAGTGGGGGAGCGGCGGCTGCCGTTGCTAGCGGTGTCGTGCCAGTAGCGGGGGCGAGTGATGGTGGAGGCTCGATCCGTATTCCGGCTTCTTTTACAGGTCTTTTTGGGTTAAAACCGACGCGGGGACGCACGCCAGTGGGCCCTGGAGTCGGACGGCAGTGGCAAGGAGCGGCGATTGACTTTGCGCTCTCAAAGTCGGTGCGTGATAGCGCAGCACTCCTTGACGTGTTGCAAGTTATTCAGCCTGCTGCAGCCTTTCAAACACCGCTGTTTGAGGGGAGTTATGTAGATGCGTCCCGGGAGCCGCTTGCAAAAGGGCTGCGAATTGCCTTTTCGGTAGAGTCCCCTGTAGGTACTCCAGTGAGCGATGAAGCGAAGGAAGCGGTGAGAAAGCTTGCTCGCTGGCTAGAGGAGCAGGGACATAATGTTGAGGAAAAAAGGCCAAATATTGATGGCGTTGCTTTAATGAGACAATACTACCTCATGAATTCTGGGGAAATGGCCAGCTTACTTGAGAAGCTTGAAGAAGGCCTCGGTCACAAACTATCCGCTGATGATTTTGAAACCGAGTCGTGGGTGCTTGCCCAGGCAGGGAAAAAAGTGAGTGCTGCTACCTATGCGCGGAGTTTGTCCGCTTGGGATGCCGCTGCTGCCAAGATGAGCGCCTTCCACGAGCGGTATGATTTCTACATTACCCCCGCCACCGCATCAGGAGCACCGGAAGTTGGCGAATTAACGCCAAACGCCGAGGTGGAGGCGTCATTAAAGGAAGTCGTGGAAACGGTCTCTGCTACTGAGCAGCAGGAACTTATTTATGAAATGTTTTTGCCGAGCTTATCATACACGCCATTTACGCAGCTGGCGAACCTTACTGGTCAGCCGGCGATGTCGATGCCTTTGCATTTAACGCAAGCAGGAATGCCACTCGGTGTACATGTAATGGCGCAAAAGGGCGAGGAGCACCGGCTCTTACAGCTGGCGCATGCGTGTGAGGAGAGCGATTTCTGGCAACCACTTCCATTCTTTTAACAAATGCGTTAGGTCAGATGTAGAGTCTAATAGGCAGCCGAGGTAGGACAAGCGGCCCTTAAGGTCCTGCCGTTTACAGTCCAAGCAAAGTGCAGCAATGATAAAGATTAAAAAAGACCAGAGTACAGCATGACTCCGGTCTTTTTTGGTTTAAAGGAACCTGTCAGTTCCTACATTCAAAAGGCGCCTAAACGACAAGGGGAGCCTCCGAACGCCAAAATCGAGTGCTGAAAACGCCGAGATTCAGTGTTCGTGCACAAACGTCTAAGTTCGAAGACTACGATTTAATCCCTGAACCCCACCCCTGGTATCTACCTTGCAGAAGATAATTCCTTTAGGTAAAGGTGAAGGAAGAATAGACTTTTGCGTGAATTGCAGTTTTTGCTAAGCAATGCTCCTGCAACTGGATTATCTTTCCGAATGAAGTCCCGCCAGTTCAATGACTCCGTATGTTCTATTATCAAGCATCCGACAGGTCAGCATACCCCTTTCCCTAGGCTAAGCAAGAATCTATGATATACTCGTCTTAGGTTTTTTGCAGGAGGGATCGCACATGCCAGCTCAAACGTTTCGAATTATGGCCGCCTTTCATGGTGCGATTTGGCCGCTTTTATTTGTGGCTTTTCTATGCTTACTTCTTATGGTGTGGGGGAGGGTACAAAGGGGGCGGAAACTGGTTCGTTTCTTCGTGTGGCAGTGTCAGTTCCTTCTATTTGTTACTGGTCTTGCCATGACTTATACGTACGGCTTTCCGTTTGAGTTTATCTTCAAAGGGATTCTCGCTCTGTTTCTTGTCTATACGATGGAAGCCAGCATCGGAAAATTGAAAAAACAAGACTATCGATCTTTTTTTATAATGATAGGTGGTGCCATTAGCATCGCCCTAATTGTTGTCTACATAGGGATTCGAAATTTGCTTTAACGAGGAGGAAAGAGTGTGGGTGCCATCCTAAAGGAAATTGGCTTGGACGCGACTTTACAAAACGAGAGGCTCGAGGCGATTGCCGCCCAACAGCAGAAGCCAGAGCTGCCGGTGTTCTTTGTTGTTCCCACCGCGTATTGGCGCAAGCAGGCACGCGTAAAAAACCAACATATCTCTACGCACACATTTGAAGGGTTCGCTCGTACGCTGCTTGCGCTTGCACAAAAGCGCTATGAAGAGATCTCGCAAGCTGATGGGCTCTTGCTAACAATGAACGCACTTATGAGGGCTGAAGTAGCAGAAGATGCAAGAGCGGCAAGGACCATTTCGGAAACGTATCGCCAACTAAAGCGCTTAGGGATTCCGCGAGAACAGCTACCTGCCTCGCTGCAGTCCTTTAGCGCTTCTTTCACGCTTATGGAGGAGATGGAGGCGAAGCGGGTGGTTCCACTTTTGACAAATGATGACTTGCTTCCAGCGGCTACAAGCGCTTTGAAGGAAGGAATGATGCCTCAAGTAGGACATGTCTACCTAGAAGGGTTTGTCGATCTCACAACGCCAGAGCTCGCACTGCTGGACGCCTTAAAAGAAAGCGGGGTCTATTGCTTGCCAGAGTCAGAAGGGAGCAGTTATCTTCTTGAGAGCGGCTTTGAAAAGCGAGCTTTACGCGAACACGCCGAGCATAGGGCGACGGAGCAAAGGCTGACGCAAGCAACGACGGAAGATGAAGAGTGGCGTGGCGTCATAGACGGGATTCTCACTAAAATAAATGAGGGAAACAATGCTGAGCGGATCGGCGTGCTCGTGGCAACAAAGCAGCGTGTGGCTTCGTTTATAGAAAGGCTTGAAAGAGAAGGAATTCGGGTAGCGGACGTCTCCTCCACACGTATGCAGGAAAGCGGTATTTTCGTATGGCTGACAAGCCGCTTGAGCACGCCTTTTCTCGATCAGGAGGCGCGCCTCCTACTTACGGATCAGCTTTTTCAGATCGCGGGTGTGAGCGGCAAAACCTATGTAAAAGCGAAGCAAAGGCTAATCCAAACCGGGAAGAGTGGAATCGAGGCGTTGGATTCTCTTGTGGAGGCTGCGGGTGAGCAGGAGGCGGCTCGTGAAGAGAGTCTAGGAAAGCGAATCGCTCGTCTTCGTTGTTTGCTAGATTCGCTGTTGGATTCAGAGATTTGGCCGCATGACGACGAATTTAGTCCGAGAGCGCAGGAGAAAATTGCAGGCCAACTGCTCCGAGAGAAGCTGACGAGTGAAGAGGCGCGCGTAAAAAAGCTTTCGCTTGGAGAGCAGACCGTCTCTTTGGATGTCTTTTTGCAATGGCTACAAGCGATGTTCGGCTCCCTTTCTCTCTCAGATGCATCGGAAGAAGGTGTTCAGCTTCTTACCTGGAGCGATGTTGGCGCCTTTTCGGGAGAGGCGCTGTTTGTCGTTGGCTTAAATGCTGCTGTATTCCCACAAAGCTATTCCTTTCAAGGGTATGTCACTGAGCATGACCTCAAGAACATGCCTTTGCCCGGCTTGCCGACAAAAGAAAGCGTGCGTCGGGCACAGAAGCTACAGTATCAGCTGCTTCCCTTTGTATGTGATTTCTTGCATATCAGTTATATATGTGGCGTGGATCAGGAAACTCCTTTGCAGGCCTCTCCGTTTCTAGATGGGGTGGCTCTCTCAGAAATATGGTCGTTCGCCGGGCGCATGGAGCGAGAGGGCATTTCACGAAGCAATGAAAGGGATAAGGAGGCTTACGTTGCGAGACACCAAGACTCTAGCGGAGACAAGTGGCTCGATTTGTACAAAAGGCGACTTAAGCGGCTTGATAGCGGAGAGGAACCGCTATCCAAAGCGCAGTCCGATGCGTTGAAGGAGCGTCAACATGCCTCTGTGACGGAGCTAGAAGCTTACGCACGCTGTCCGTTTCGCTACGGGCTTGAGCGTGTTTTAGAGGTCCGTGAACCTGCGAAAGAGGAGGAAGACCTCTCCCCTCTTTTGATTGGCACGCTTGTTCATGATCTCATTGAATGGCTTTATAAAGAAATTGGCGCAGTTGGTCTGCCATTTGCTGAGCTCTCTAACGAGACGAAGGACAAGGTTCCGGATATGCTGCTGGAGGAATGGGAGCGACGTTTTCAAGAAGAGATCGAGCCACTGACTCCTTCGCTGAACAGAGTCGAGCTCGAACGAACAAAAGAGCGCTGGAGCAAGCGTCTCTTGGAGTGGTGGGATGCAGAGCGCCTCCGTTTTTGGGACAATCCGAACCTACGCGAAGCCATGATCCAAGGGCTGGAGGTGCCTGTCTCCACCACCATCTCTCTCCACGAGGGACGATCCCTTTTTCTCGTTGGAAAATTGGACCGTGTTGATACATATGCGGGCGAACTGACGCTTTACGATTACAAGACAGGTCGCGCTGGCATTCGCATGCAGGAGGTGGAGCAAGGATTAAAGCTGCAGTTGCCGCTCTATTCGTATATGGTGCGCGAGGCCGAAGGAAAGGCGATTGCCGGGACAAGCTATATTTCCTTGCTGGAGGCGAAGAAAAGAGCGGGCAACGGCATATGGCGCGACGAACATGTCGGCAAAGGCTCGGCGTACGGTGTCAGCTCGCATTGTCAAAATCGTGAGGATGAGCTTGGGGAAGAAGCGTTTATGGAGAAATGGCAGCTGCACGAACGAATTAAAACGTTGTGGAATGGGATGACCACAAAATTTCCGGTTGCTCCGCTTGACTGCCGGGACAGCTGTCCGCACGCGTCCATTTGTCGAGTGACCGAGAAAATGAAGGGAGTAGGAGCGGATGAAATTTAATGACGCTCAGCTCGAGGCGATTACGGCGAGTGAGCCGCTTGTTGTTGTGTCAGCGGGAGCTGGCTCCGGAAAGACGCGCGTGTTAACAGAACGGATTGTTTCTCTTTGTGAGACGCGTCTCATGGAGCCTGACTCCCCCCAAGGGGCGACGATATCGGAAATCGCGGCGATTACCTTCACGGAGAAAGCGGCACGGGAAATGAAGAGTCGTCTGCGCGAGAGGCTCGCCGCTAAAGTCGAAGCATCGAAAACAGATGCAGAGCGTAGCTACTGGTTGACTCAAAAAGAGGAGGCCGAGGAGGCAATGATTGCTACCTTTCACCGTTTTTCTCTGTATCTGCTTAGGAGGTTTGCCCGCTTTGGCTACGAGGAGCCGGGTGGGCGCCTGCTTGATGAAACCCAGGCACGGTTAATCAAGCTTGAGCTGTTAGAAAAAACATTGAAAAATGTGGCTTGCCGGGAAGAGGTACGCTTGCTCTTGCAGCACTTTTCTAAATCAAGCTTAGTAGCAGAGCTCGAATCGATGCATAATGCGATTGTTGAAATCGTTCCAGGCGAGGAAGTACTCGGACATCTCACGGTAGCGGAGATGTGGAAGGCGCAAGTCGAGGCGTTAGACGAAGAAAAAAAGCAGATCGTCGCCGCTTTTACGAAAGACTTAGGTCGAGCTGTCTTAGAGTTGCCAGCCGAGGACGAGCTTACCCCGGCCCAGGCAAAGCATGTAGGAAATATTGGCACACTCGCGAAGGAGCTTCAAACGGTCAAAGGAGAAGAGGAGCGGGTCAAGCAAATCAAATTCCGTATGCCTAAGCGAGGACAAAAAGCCTGGCAGGAGAAGATTCCAGCTCTTTATACGCTCTATGAAGAATCTTGGAAGCCATTGAAGAAACACTGGGAGGCTTTTCCGCAACGAGACGATTTCGAAGAGGCTAGGCCCCTGCTAGAAGCATTCCTCACGCTGTTGCAAAGCTTTGCGAACGATTACCGTGTTGCCAAGGAGAAGAAGAACGCCCTTGATTTTAGCGATTTGCAGCAAAAGACGTATACGCTCCTTGCCTGCAATGAAGTGCAGGAGGCGTGTCGCAAGCAGTACCGTCACATTATGGTCGATGAGTTTCAAGACACGAACCCTGTGCAGCTTGCGATTGTTGAGGCGATTTCGCCTCCTCATTTGTTCTTTGTTGGCGATGAGAAGCAGTCGATTTATCGCTTCCGGGGCGCGGACGTTGCCCTCATGGCCAAAGTGGCTGCGCGAGCTGAACAGTCCACAGAGGGTCGGCTGATTTCGCTTCATGAAAATTACCGAACGGCGCCGCAAATCGTCACAGCCGTCAATGAGTTGTTTGCTCATATGATGAGCGGGGGAGAGGAAGCCTCCTTTGCCACTCGTTATTCGCCGCTTTCGGCCGGACGAGCTTCTCATGCAAGTGAGCCTGCGTTAACAAGGATCCTAGCTGTCGAAGAGGAGGAAGAGGAGTTCAGCTCGTTCGCGAAGGAACTAAAGACCATTTGCACAAAAGGAAACGTCCTCGTTGCCAGTAGTACCGGAAATAAGCTTCCGCGCTGGGGGGATGTGGCAATCCTCATGCCTGCGAGAACGAAGCTGCTTGCTTTGGAGGAAGCGCTGAGTAAGGAGGAAATTCCGTACGTTGTCTATGGGGGTGTAGGATTCTTCGAACGTCAGGAAATCAGGGACATGCGAACGATCTTAAACTGGATCAACCGCCCGTTCGAGGATTCGTATGTGCTGGCACTCTTGAGAAGTCCCCTCTTTGGCCTTTCGATGAGTGATTTTCTTTCTATCCACGCACAGCTCAAGCCAGAAGAATCGTTTGCTGACTATGTGAGTGAGCCAGCGCGTTTCCAAGGGGAGATTACGGAGCCCCAGATGCTTGAGGCACTGCAACTGTACAACGAATGGATGAAGAAGTATTTGCCGTTTCGGGTGCAGAAATCGGTAGAAGGAACATTGAACGAGCTCTTTCTGGAAACGGGACTCAGACAAGTGCTTTTGCTACAAGAAAATGGCCTGCAGCGCATTCGCAACGTTGAAAAATTAATTGCAATGCTGGTGGCGATGGACACTCGTTCGCTTGAATTAATGATGGCACAGCTGGAGAGCACGATTACAGCAAGTCGCTACACGGGGGAAGCAGAAACGGAAAAAGTGGACGGCAATGCGGTTCACATCATGACGATCCATGCTTCGAAAGGGTTGGAATTCCCCGTGATCTGCCTGCCACAGCTCGAACGGAGGATGAAGAGCGAAACCGGGGCCGTGCGCTTTGACGAACAGCTTGGGCTTGTGATGAAAGCCTCGGACGGGGAATCCGAGTGGCAAACGCCGGGTTTTACGGTTGCTAAAGCTCGCGCGGACGAGCGAGCGCAAGAAGAATTGAAGCGTTTATATTATGTCGCTATGACGCGAGCAGAGGATTATTGTCTACTGGCAGCAGGAGGAAAAGCAGTCGCCGGATCCTGGCTTGCGCTGACAGAACGAGCACTGGAAGACAGCAATCCGCAAGCGATTGTGCAGTCAGGGGCGAGAGAATCTCAGATATGATTGTCAAAAAAAGAGGCTGGGACATAACGAAAACTTGTTACTCAAAAAAGCGAACAAATAGGGAATTAGCGTAGGAAATATACGTAGACTCCTGCGGGAAAAAAGGCATAGGTGAGACTCCGCAGAGCGTAAGCACGAGGAGGCTCAACAGCCACCCGCGGAAAGCGAAGTATATTTCCGGAGCGCTTATACGCACCAATTTCAAGTTCGTTCGAATTTTCATTTTGATAATACACTTTTGTCCCAGCTTCTTTTCTTTTTTAAGGGTCAACACCCCCTCCCTTTTAGCCGATACAAGGAAAGGAGGATGAGGAAAAGTTTGTCCTCGTATTCTTTGCTAATGAGGTGAACGCTTGTGTCCCAGTTAGAATATATGGCTGTTTTTTTAGATGAAAGCAGTGAGCATTTGCAGGTCATGAATGATGGTTTATTGGCGTTAGAACAAGCGCCTGGGGATTTGTCAATCATCGCAGAAATTTTTCGTTCGGCTCATACATTAAAAGGGATGGCGGCCACCATGGGTTTCGAAGAAATGGCGAGTCTAACTCATATTCTTGAAAACGTACTAGATGACATCCGTAATGGCAAGGAGAAGGTAACAACTGAGTTGATCGATGTACTGTTCGAGGCAGTGGAGAAGCTCGAGGAAATTACGACACATATTCGTGAGGATGGGGCTGGCGTGATTCAGGCCACAAACGTCATTCAAAAGCTAGAAAGCCTTGGCGAAAGAGAGCAAAAAGAGGTGTCTAAGGGGCAAGACTTTTTGAAAGCGCCATTCGATAGTTATGAACAATCGATGATTGAACAAGCACTGAGGCAAGGCTTATCTGTGTATACCATAGAGGTGAGGCTTGATTCAACAACGGTGCTGAAAGGCGCGCGTGTGTTCATGGTCTTTCAAGCACTTGGAGAAGTGGGGGAGGTCTTCAAAGCGACGCCAAGCGTGGAGCTTCTTGAGGAAGAGAAATTCGATGACACGTTTGTCGTGACCGTTGTGACTCAGGTTTCGAAGGAAGGCATTGAAAAAGAGTTACGCTCGATTTCCGAGGTTGATCACGTGGCTCTTGAGCCTGTGGAGATCGCTTCGCTTGCTTTAGCGAGGCAACCCGAAATTCCCGTTGCTGAGCCAAAGGTCAACCAAGGGCGGAGCAAAAAAGAGCAAGCAAAGACGATTCGTGTCAGTGTGAAGAAGTTGGATCAACTGTTAAATGTCTTTGAGGAGCTAGTGATTGATCGGGGGCGCCTTGAGTTGCTAGCGAACGAACGGGAGGACGAGGATCTGAGCGGAGCCGCCCAGCGCATTGCTCGTGTCACGGGACATTTACAGGAATTGATGCTGTCGATGCGCATGTTGCCTCTGGAGAAAGTATTCAGTCGTTTTCCAAGAATGGTCCGGCAAGTCTCAAAGGAATTGAATAAACAGATCCGTCTGGAAATCCAAGGAGAGCGAACCGAGCTGGACCGTTCGATTATGGATGAAATTGGCGATCCACTGCTCCATTTATTGCGCAATTCCATCGACCATGGAATTGAACGGCCCGCTGCTCGAACCGCTGCTGGAAAGCCGGCTGAGGGTACCATCTCATTACATGCTTTTTACAGCGGCAACGCCGTCGTGATTGAAATTGCTGATGATGGGGCCGGGATAAACCGAGACAAAGTCGTCCAAAAAGCAATGCAAAGCGAGTTGATTACCGCTGAAGAAGCAGGCCTTCTTTCGGACAACGATGTCTATCAGCTCCTCTTTGAACCTGGGTTTAGTACGGCCGATGAAGTGACAGATCTTTCTGGGAGAGGGGTGGGCTTAGATGTCGTCAAGAGTACGTTTACAGCGCTTGGTGGGAGCATCGAGGTCTTTTCTTCCAAGGGGGAAGGGTCACGTTTTTCGATTGAACTTCCACTGATGCTTTCAATCATAGAGGCGATGCTCGTCCAAGTATCTATGGAGGTCTATGCAATTCCGATTGCTTCGATCGTCGAGACCGCTCTCATAGAAGAAGAAAAGGTGTATGTAGTAAATAACACCAGAGTGATTGAGTATCGTAATCGAATGGTTCCCTTGCTTTCCTTACGTGAGTTGTTCGATGTCCCAGGAGAGGTAGCGGAGAGTTCCGTCCATTCAGTGGTGGTGGTCTATCGCGGGGAACGGCTTGTTGCTCTTACCGTTGATGAGTTTATCGGTCAGAAAGAAATTGTTTTAAAATCATTGGGCAGGTTGCTCGAGGACGTGTTTGCCCTATCTGGAGCGACCATTTTAGGCAATGGTGATGCTGCGCTTGTTATAGATCCAAATGCGTTTTTTAAATCGTAAGGGTGGTGTGAGTTGATGGTGGAAAAGTTGGTGACCTTTGAAGTAGATGGGGAGGAGTACGGAATCGACATTACGGCGGTCGAATCGATAGAGCGTATGCAATATGTAACGAGGGTGCCTGGAGCGCATCTGACAGGCGTTACCAACATACGAGGGAGGCTCTGGTCGGTGGTCGATTTTCGAACACTCATGAATCTTGCCAAAAAAGAACATAACGAGGCAACACGCATGCTGCTAATAAACGAGGATCGGTATCAGGTAGCGTTTATTGTCGATCAAGCAAATAGTGTGTTGGATGTCGCCTCAGTAGAAATGAGTGAAAACCCAGCCGCTTACAACAGTAAAAGATTGACTTATATAGAAGGCGTCTATCATACGGACGATCGCCTGATTACCGTCCTACAAGTCAAAGAGCTACTAGAAAAGGTAGGAGGAGTAGTAAAGTAGAGCAGAACTAGAACGCGAAAACAAAGGAAACGCGACAAACAGAAAAGCGGAGGCGGGTTGCCCAGAAGTGAGAATTTTAGAAGGCTGACAAAAGAAATCCCGAACTTGGATTTTGTTGTCAGGACTGAAAAATCTCGAGCTTCTACCCGCCGGAGCTAGACAAAAAACGCTCATGAGACCATTCTCATGAGCGTCGTTCTTAAACCACCACACGAGCCTCGCGCGTTTCTTCACTAAGACGCTCGGCGTTGATGAGTTGATTTGGACTCCTTAAGCTCTTCTCCACATGAACCTGATGCCAGAGGATGAAACAGAGAACCGTCCACAGCTTGCGGCTATTGTCGGCTCTTCCAGCCGCATGGTCCTCAAGCAGTTTCAGTAAAAATTCTTGTCGGAAGAATTGGCTTGATGCAGGGCTCGTTGTAATCAGCGTCTTTGCCCAGTCATACATTTCATTCTTCAACCAAAGACGAATCGGGACAGGGAAACCTAGCTTTTTCCGTGGCACGATAGTTGATGGAATATATTCCTTCATCGCTTGACGCAGGACGTATTTCGTTGTTTTGTTCTGAAGCTTGGCGTCACGTTCAATAGTGCGGGCAAGGGCAAAGACCTCCTTGTCCAAAAACGGGACCCGCAGCTCAAGAGAGTGCGCCATCGTCATTCGGTCGGCTTTAACGAGAATGTCGCCGGACAACCACGTGTGCATATCAATGTACTGCATTTTAGTTGAGTCGTCATAATTGGTAATTTGTCGGTAAAACGGTTCGGTGACTTTCGTATACGGCTTGCTAGAATCATAACTCTTGAACAGTTGCGTTTTTTCTGCTTCAGAAAAAATAAAGGCGTTGCCGATGTAACGCTGTTCAATAGGTGTGGTCCCGCGAATCAAATAGTTTCGTCCTTTCACAGCTCCAGGCAGCTGTTTAAACAAGCCGTTCAACGGTTTACGAAGTCCATTCGGAATTCGTTTGAACCATGCCAAGTCCAAGGGCTCACGGTAAATGTTGTAACCACCGAATAATTCATCTGCCCCTTCACCTGAAAGAACAACCTTTACATGCTTGCTCGCTTCTTTGGCAACAAAATAAAGAGGAACGGCCGCAGGATCGGCGACAGGCTCGTCCATATGCCAAATGATGTTGGGCAACTCCTGCATGAACTCTTCAGGGCTGATCACCTTGCTGATGTTTTCAACGCCAAGTTGATTGGCTGTGTCTTTAGCAATATCAATTTCACTAAATCCTTCATTTCCAAACCCGACCGTGAATGTTTTTAAATTTGGATGGAGCTCTTTCGCCAGCGCTACGATGGATGTAGAGTCAATGCCACTTGAGAGAAAAGCACCGACTGGAACGTCGGAGCGCATATGTTTGGCGACCGAGTCACGTAACAGCTGTTGCGTCTTTGCTGCAAGTTCGCTTGGGCTCGCCCCTGCTTGCGGTTCAAAGGAACGCGCTGAGAAGCGCTCAATCTTTTCATTTAATTGTTTGGAGATGGTTAACGTGTGGCCTGGCAAGAGCTTATGAACGTTCTTCGTCAGTGCACGTGGTTCAGGAACGAATTGAAAAGTCGTGTAGTGCTGCAACGACTCTTGCACGATGGATTGCTTGGCGAGCACCGGATTGATTGATTTTAACTCTGAGGCAAAGAAAAAGCGTTCCCGGTCTTTAACATAATAGAAAGGCTTAATGCCAAACGGATCACGGGCACAAAAGAGTTCTCCTTTTTCGCTGTCCCATATCGCAAACGCAAACATTCCCCGGAGCTTCTTCACCGATTTCTTTCCTTCAAAAGCATAGAGGGCGAGCAACACTTCCGTATCCGAGTCGGTTTGAAACGTGTACCCTCTTTCAATGAGCTCAGCTTTGAGTTCAACGTAGTTGTATAGTTCACCGTTAAAAATAATGTGGTATCTGCCGTTTTCATAAGAAAGCGGTTGATGTCCATGCTCCAGGTCAATGATGCTTAACCGTTTAAAGCCAAGACGAACAAAGCTGTCCTGGTAGTTGCCTGTGCTATCTGGTCCGCGGTGGTGAATGGCTTCGAGCGCCTCGCTCCATTGCTCTTCAGATACGTGGTTGTTTGCATCATGCAACAACTCACCAATAAACCCACACATGGGATAACCTCCAATATAATATTGAAATCTGTCATAAAACAGCTGAGACCATTGTACATCAAAGTCCAGCCCTGGGCAATATGAATTGAAGAAGATAATGGCAATGCAAGAGAAAGGTCACAACCATGGGTTTTGACTTTTTTCTTTCGGGGTAAAAATAATTAATTACAATGAAAACAAGATAGGAGGGACCAAACCATGAATGAGCCATTTGCAATGGATCGCAATGTGTGGAAGCAATTACAAGTAATCAACAGTCTGGAAATCCGGACGGACACCATCGTCCAATCCTTATACGCCAAGGCAGTGCTAGAGTATTCCCGTTACTATTTTAAAAAACAGTGTTTGGAGGGAAGCATCGACCAAGCGTTGGAACACAGGAATAAGACACAGTTTCACGAGGCCGCGAACGCTCTTGCCGCTCATCTTAACGAGTATAAGAACGGTCGAACCATACAGGAGGACGGCTACACCCTTTGGTTAACCTTTGAACAAAGTGATTAGCAGACCTTGAATTCTGAAGGGTCTGCTTATTTGTGCTTGGCTGGGTGAGCAGAGGCAGTATTGAATAGAAAGGACGCTAGTGCGGGATAGTAGAATGAAGGTGTACAGATGCTACATAAATGAACCCCCATTTAAGCCCTAACATTTCGTCTTTAGACATACATGTTAGGAAAGTTACGAGGAGGTATGAAGATGGAGAAAACCCAAAGCATTAGGTGTAGAACGGAATTCGCCCCACTCAAAGAGGTGATTGTCTGTCCAGCAAACCACCTGCACATCGGTAAGCCGATCAACAGGGCCGAGAAACAGTATGCGGATGAAAATATCGACAAGGTTGTTGCGACAGAAGAGCATGAAAAATTGGTGGAGGCGTTAAAAGAGGCCGGCGTTCGCGTATACGAAATCCCTGCAGAAGAGCAGTTTCCTGAGCAAGTCTTTATGAGGGACACCGGTTTTGTGATTGATGACACGTTTTATATCGCTCGCTTGAAAAGCAATGTGCGACAGGGAGAAGAGCAGGTTCTAGCCATATTTGCAGCGGAGCACGATAAGCCATTTGAACATCTTTCGATTGGCACGATTGAAGGGGGAGACGTGGTCCTCGCTGAAGATCGTGTGTATGTTGGCGCGAGTGGACGTACGTCAAAGGATAGCTTGAAGCCACTTGAAGCCAACCACCCAGAGATTGAATTCGAGTGGATTGAAATTGATGATGAGTATTTACACCTAGATTGTGTCTTTAACCCCATTTCAGAGAATGAGGCTTTGGTTTACAGGGAGGCCATTGCCCCTTCAGATATCACAAGACTTGAAGAACGCTATACCTTGATTGACGTTTCGAAAGAGGAGCAGTTTCATTTAGGTGTGAATGTTTTTTCAATTGGTGAAAAAACGGTCATTGCTCTACCCATCAACAAGGAAACCAATGCCAAACTAAGGGCTGTTGGCTATAACGTGATCGAAGTGCCCTTCTCCGAAATTATCAAATCTGGTGGTGGCTTTCGCTGTGTGACCCTCCCGCTTCTACGTTCGGAGTGATGCATACAGGAAGTGTTTCCTGGTTATGGTAAGTGGGAAAATGTTGAACCAGGAGGAAGCGCTAGTGAAACAAAGGGATGCGATCAAGTGTTTAAAGAAAAAGGAAGCCGCTTTGCTACTTGGCGGTGGGGAAGATAAGCAGGAGAGGCAAAGGAGTGCCGGCAAATGGACAGCAAGAGATAGGATTGTGCATCTGCTCGATGCCGACAGTTTTACAGAACTTCATCGCTTTGTGAAATCAGAGGAGAACATTCCTGGCGATGGGGTCATTACAGGGTACGGCACGATTGAGCGGAGAGTGGTCTGCCTCTATGCTCAAGACTTTACCGTTCATGGGGGAACACTTGGAGGCAAGCACGCCCAAAAGATCGCGGAAGTGATGGATCTTGCTTGCAAAATCAATGCTCCGATCATTGGATTGATTGACTCAGGGGGGGCGCGCATTCAGGAAGGGGTAGAGGCGTTAACTGGATACGGGCAAATCTTTCGCAGGAACGTACAGGCCTCTGGGGTCGTTCCTCAGATTTCTGTGATGCTCGGCCCTTGTGCTGGAGGAGCCGTCTATTCCCCTGCGCTCACAGATGTTGTCTTTATGGTCGAGAAAACCAGCCAGCTCTTTATCACAGGCCCGAAAGTCCTAAAGAGTGTGACCGGAGCAAAAGTTAGCGCAGAGGAATTAGGAGGAACGCAGATCCACGCCACAAAAAGCGGTGTCGCCCATGTTGTTGCCGCTACCGAAGCTAAAGTATTTGCTGAAGTCAAGCGCTTTCTTGCTTATTTACCCTCCGCTGAAAAAGGGACCCCCTCGTTCCATGAGCCGCATCCGGCAGGCGAGACATCACTCGCTGATTTAATTCCAACAAATGGAAAAGATGTCTACGAAGTAAAGGAGATCATTCGTGCACTCTCCGACCAGGGGGAGTGGCTGGAATTGCAGCCACGCTTCGCTCGTAATTTAGTCACAGGGTTGACCCAGATAGGCGGTCAGAGCGTCGGAGTTATTGCGAACAATCCGAAACATCTCGCCGGATGTCTCGATCTGGATGCGGCTGATAAGTGCGCTCGCTTCGTACGTTTTTGTGATTGCTTTTGCATTCCGCTTTTGATGCTTGAAGATGTGAGTGGGTTCATACCAGGTGTGGAACAGGAAAGTCGGGGGCTTATCCGTCACGGAGCAAAAATTCTTTATGCTTTTGCCGAAGCGACTGTGCCAAAAATTACTGTGATCTTAAGAAAGGCCTATGGCGGAGCCTATGTTGCTCTTAATAGCAAAGCGCTTGGGGCCGACTTTGTGTATGCCTGGCCGGGGGCAGAAATTGCGGTCATGGGGCCTGGTGGCGCTGCGGCGATTTTGTATCGAAAGGAAATCGAGGAGAGCAGTGAGCCAGAAAAAACACGAAAGGAAAAGCAGCGAGAGTATGAGGAAGTGCACGCCACCCCCTATGTGGCAGCGGCGAAAGGCTTCATTGACGATGTGATTGATCCAAGAGAAACAAGGACGGTGCTCCTTCGTTCTTTCGCCCTGCTGACCCAGAAAGTAGAAGGAAACGATAGAAAAAGAAAGCACGGAAATATGCCCCTGTAACCGAAAAGCGGAAGCGGGAAGCTGCCGGAACGTACTCGGCAGCTTTTTCACCTCAGAGTGGGCACCTTATGCTTCCTCTGACATGTTTCGTGCAGTGAATCCTTGTTGTTTGAGCATTCGGGCAATGTTCGAGTAATATGGTTTATCGTAAAAAGTGGAGACTCGCTTGGTCCACAGAGTTGGGGCGAACGAACTCATGGTTTCGTTATAGGCTTTCAAGGTGTCTTCATCCTGAGATTTGTAGGTTTCTAGATGATAGGCCGCTTCTTTTGGGAGTCGCGGCTTTTGAGCGACGTCTCCTTCTGGGTAACCGAGGCAGAGGCCAGCAATCGGCACCACGTATTTGGGCAGCTCAAGAAAACGAATGACTTCTAAGGACTCGCGGCGAACCCCGCCGATCGGAACGATTCCAAGGCCGAGGGATTCGGCGGCGGCAATGGCGTTTCCTAAGGCGAGACCTACATCCGTTGCACCCACAAGCAGTACGTCAACATCTTCCACGGAAGAAAAATCACCTTTTTCCATCTCGCTCGCGATTTGGGCGCGACTGAAGTCCATGCAAAAAACAAGAAATACGGGTGCGCTGGCAATATGGGTCTGTCCACCGCATAGCTCTGAAAGCTTTTGCTTTCGCTTATGGTCTTTCACGGAAACAATGGAGACTTGTTGGCCGTGGATCCAGGAAGGCGCAGCCTGAGCACTTTCCACAATCTCTTCTATATAAGAGGAGGGAATATCTTGGGTGGTGTATGTACGATGCGACCGGTGGTTTTTCAGTGATTCAATCACTTGATTCATAGGGCATTCTCCTTCTCATTAGGCTATGGCTTCTTTCTTTTACACGGATATGGTACCATATCTCTGTGCTACATGCTTGTTTCCAAGAGGTCAAAAAGAAAGTGAGTCGTTGTGCATGCTTGTCTTATCAGAAGGATTGTTTCAATTTCTTTTAATCGCCAGTATGGTCTTTCTACTGGCTGTGGGCATATATTTGGTAACGAAATACCTTCGTAAAAAAAGGAAAGAAGATTCAAAGAGTGTCGAGAGCATAGGCTCTTTCCTCGTGCTTCTCGCTGTAGTCACAGCCTATTTCGCCATTTCTCTTCAGGTCCCCACCGCTTACCAAGGGGATGTTCTGATTAACGCAAATGAGGCAGAGGAAATCGAGGGTGAGCAAGCGCGCTACATAAGTGCAGGAACGGTTTACAAGGTCATGAACATTGAAGCCCATCCTCTTCAACTGGAAGCGCAGGGAGGAATGGTGGATGTCGCGACAGAGGATTTTTCCATGCTTTATGAGTACGTGAATGATGATGCAAGGCTCGTTCGTTCTGACGCTACGATTGATATGCGTGCCTACATGGATCATGTTGTTGTGCCAGAGCTAGAAGCGCTTGATCAACAAAAACAGTCGCTCGAGGCAGTTAAAGAAAACCTTCCGCATCATACATTCGAGTTTTATTAGGTACACGGCAGGGAATGGGTTCGTAGCGTCGAATCATCTTACAGAGGACTCACTCGAAGAAGGGAACATGACGATGTTGGAAAATAAGCTATTTCGATCTGCGTGTTGGGTTGTCGTACTTCTCCTTATTGTTTATCTAGGCTCGCTTGTTAGCTTTATTTTTGAGCCAATTGCCATTTTGGTGCAAACACTGTTTGCGCCGTTAGTCATTGCTCTTATTATTTATTATGTTCTTCGCCCCTTTGTGAACGTATTAGCGAAACAAATGCCAAGAGGGCTGTCGATCCTGATCGTCTTTCTTGCCTTAATTGGACTTGTGACAGTTGCTGTTTTATACATTGGACCAATCTTGCAGACGCAGGTGATGGAATTTGTAAACAATGCCCCGCGATATGGGCGTCAAATTCAGGCCTTCGTGATGGACATTCAAAGTCATTCGGCTGTGCAGCAGCTCATGACCAATGCAGACTTTTCACTTGATGACATTACCGGACAATTCACCTCAAATCTCGGGGATTATACCAATCAGATCTTCTCGAGTATAGTGTCCGCGCTATCAGCGGTTGCAAACATTGTTGTCATCGCAGTGATTATTCCCTTTGTCCTCTTTTACATGTTGAAGGAAGGAAACAAAGCGCCGCAAATGTTCTTACGCCAATTTCCGATTCGACAGCAGGAAGAAGGAGAGCGTGTGCTGGCGGATATGGACACAGCGTTAAGTTCGTATATTCAAGGACAGATTCTCGTTAGCGCCTGTGTTGGGAGTCTTTGTTTGATTTTGTATCTGGCGATTGGCCTAGAATACGCGCTTATTTTGGCGATTGTGGCTCTTTTTACAAACGTGATTCCATTTCTCGGTCCGTGGATCGGAACGGCTCCAGCGGTGGTCGTTGCTTTGTTTGACTCCCCTTTTATGGCACTTGCCGTTATTGCTGGGGTCGTCGTCATTCAACAGTTTGAAAGCAGCGTAATTTCTCCGCAAATCATGGGGAGACAGCTCTCCGTTCATCCGCTGACGATTATTCTTCTGTTGCTTGTAGCAAGTCAGCTTGCAGGGTTTGTTGGGCTTCTTCTTGCTGTTCCAACGTATGCCGTGGGGAAAGTGATTGTCAGCCATACGTATCGTTTAATTCGGATCCGAATGAGAGAAGGCTGAGGAGCAACAGCCTTGAGGTAGAGCAAACAAACCCTTTAAACTAAAGGAGGAGGTGGCAAAGATGAGCAAAACGAAAGATGGCATTGTGCAAATAGGTACAGAGGAATTGAAAGCGATCCTTGCTTCTAAAGGAGAAGAACCAATTGTGGTCGACGTGCGAGGTGTTGATGAGTATGAAAATGGGCATATTCCAGGGATTCCGCTCTTGCCGATGGATACCATTCCATCTCAAGTGGACGATATGGACAAAACAAAAAGCTATGTGTTCATATGCCGTAGCGGAAAGCGAAGTCAAAACGTTGCTAAGTATTTGCAGGAGCAAGGATTTACGAGCGTACGCAACTATGACGGTGGCATGCTTGCATGGGATGGAGAACAGAAATTCGACCAGGAATGGGTTGTGAAGCATTCGAGCGAACTATACAAGTAAGTGTCATTTCCTGTCTTCCAGTTGAGTCTTAGACTGGGAGGCTTTTTGTCTAGGCAACCCGCCTGCGCTTTTCGGTATTGTCTAGCTCTGGCGCCCACTCGCTCGAGGTTTCTTCAGACCGCCAGATCAAGCCAAAAACGGCCTTGATACTGCCGTTCTTCCAGAACTTGTCGCTCGTGAGTAGGGCGCCTGCGCTTTTCGTGTCTAGCTCCGGCGGGTAGAAGCTCGAGATTTTTCGTCTCGATAACGAAATCCAAGACCGGGATTTCTTTTATCGTCTCCAAAATTCTCGCTTCTGTTCAACCCGCCTGCGCTTTTCCGATTATGGTTTAGTGTTGTGCTAGAAGGGAATAGATAGAAGGAGCGACCTTATTTTAAACGGAGGAGTGACGTAAAATGAATATGAAAACAACAGCAGTAGCCGTAGCCGTTGCAGGTGCAGTTGGGGCCGTTACCGTGTGTTTAAAGGATGAGACGCGTAGAGAGCAAATGAAGCAAAAGGCAGTGAGCCTCTATCAGTCCGCTCGCGGCCTCAAGGAAGAGGAGTCAAAGAACTTTACCCTTGGCAACCCTAAGCCGTATAGTGAAGATAGTAAAATGGTCGGAGAAGGGTCTCTTTACAGCGTTCAACGCTATAACGAAGAATACCAGCAATCGTAAAGCCGCCCAAGCAGGTGGCTTTGCTTTGGCATGAACAGAATGCTACCATACGTTTAACAAAGAGAGCTTAGAGATAAGGAGTGGACGCTTTTGATTACTGTTGAAAGTGTGGAGCAGGGCGACCTGCGAATGCTGCACGTTTCCCAAGTGGAGGGACCTAAAAAAAGACCGTCTCTTTTCTTTTTTCACGGAGTGTCGAGCGCGAAAGAGCATAACTTACATATTGCGTACACACTAGCGAAAAAGGGGCTCCGTGTGATTTTGCCTGATGCCCTGCTACATGGTGTCAGGGAAGGGGATGTCTCCAATGAAACACGTTTTCTGTCCTTTTGGAAAGTCGTGCTTACGTCGATCAGGGAACTGCCGCAGATGGTTGATTTTTTTGTTTCGAAAGGATTAACGGACGGAGAAGCTATTAGTGTCGGCGGTACGTCAATGGGGGGCATAACGACGTATGGAGCGCTCTCTGCTTATGACTGGATCGATAGTGCAGTCAGCTTCATGGGGGCCGCGCAATATGAACAGTTTGCCACCAATCTCTTTCAAAGAGTGGAGCAAGCAGGGGTGAGCATCAGCGAGCAATCCAAGGCGGAGACGCTTAACCAACTCGCTTCCTTTGATTTATCAAAGCAGCCTGAGAAGCTTGCCAGCCGTCCTCTTTATGTTTGGCATGGGAAGGATGATGAAACCGTTCCTTACGGGTTCTCAGAATCTTTTGTTCAAGAGATTGCCCCAATGTATGCGGAGCATGATGGGAAGCTTACCTTTTTTGCTGAAGAAGGAGCTGGTCATAAAATTTCGCGGGCCGCTATGTTGGATGTGGCTGATTGGCTTCCCGCGAAACTTGATGTTCAAAGCGCGTATTCAGGGATGGGCACTCAAAACGATGTTCATTAAGGGGATCACGGGTGCGGGGGCGGAGAGATCCGATCCCTGGCCTCCAGCTTTATTTTTCGTGGAACGCGAGGTGTACGGATGACCAGGGAGTTTGGCAAAATTTTTATTGTCGTTTTAGGATCGCTTTTGTTAGCCTCTTCGCTGAATCTTTTTCTCATTCCAGCAGATGTCTTTGCGAGTGGATTCACGGGGGTTGCACAATTAATTTCTTTAGTCTTGCCATTTTCTGTGGGACCCGGTGTGCTTCTCTTTCTTTTAAACATTCCTGTTGCCATCTTAGGATGGGTGAAGGTAGGAAAGAGTTTTACTATCTATAGCTTTTTGAGTGTTGTGCTCGTTTCTTTATTTCTAGAGTTTCTCCCGGTGAGGGAGCTCTCAAGCGATATTATGCTGAACTCTGTGTTTGGCGGAGTGCTCGGCGCTGCTGGAGCTGGACTTTTGCTAAAATGGGGGGCTTCCTCTGGCGGGCTAGACATTATTGCTCTCGTACTAGCCCGCTCTAGCGATCGACCGGTAGGTATCTATTTTTTCATATTGAACTCGATTATCGTCATCGCTGCGGGTCTCTTGCTTGATCCGGAGAAAGCGTTGTTCACACTAATTTCCATATACGTGACGTCGCGTGTGATCGATGCGATTCATACACGTTATGTGAAGCTAACGGCGATGGTTGTTACCAAGCAGCCAGATGTTCTAACAGCGGCGATTCATAAACGCCTCACTCGTGGGATAACGAGGTTGCCTGCAAAGGGAGGCTATACGTTTGAGGAGAAAGAAATGCTTGTAATCGTGATTACTCGTTACGAATTGTACGAGCTAAAGAACATTATCGATGAAGTCGATCCAGAAGCCTTTACAAACATCGTAGAGACCGCGAGCATCTTTGGGTTGTTTCGAAAAGATTAACGGAGGGAACAGATATGCGACCATTCGGATATGCGCTAGCGGCGTGTGCTATGCTTTTAGCTTCGGGATGCGGAGGGCAAGAGGAGTTGGAGGATGAACATATTCCTGTATCAGGAGGGGGTCAAGCTGTGGAAGGATGGATGTTTGAGGTGGAACAAAGCCAGGATGGCTCTGATTTAAACGTCGATATGACACTGACGAATGAGACTTCAGAAGCTGGTTCAATTACCTTTCCAAGTGCTCAGCACTACGAATTGACGCTGACTTCGGAAGAGCACGGGGAGGTGTACCGCTACTCGGAGCAACACATGTTTGCGATGCAGATCGTTCAGCTCGACCTTGAAGCCGGCGAGACGCGTTCGTTTAGCGAAACGATCCCAACGGACAATATAGAGTCTGGCACTTATGAACTTGTCGTGGAACTGACGGCTTCGCAGGTGAATGGGCAAGAGATCGGAGAACCTGAGGAGTTTAGACAAACGTTGGAAGTGGAGATTTAGAATTGAAAAGCGTAGGCGCCCTGCTCGAAGGCGGGGCGCCTGCGCTTTGACAATAGATAGTTTATCCCTTAGACGTTCATTCAGAGTGGTTATTTCTTTGCACGCTCATCTGAATGTTGACATTCAAATCCTCGCTGTCCAAATCCTCTAGTAGCTGAAGAAGTGTGCTCAGCCTTTTATTGACTTTTCCCTTCGCGTAGTTTCCTATCAAAGTAAGGTTGACAGTTTCGTCGTTTAAATCGAGCTCATATCTTTCAGGCTTTTCCTTTTTAGTATCTTCAATAGTCTCGTATTCACTAGTGTTATCGGATGGGAGAGTGTCTTGTTCATTGTTAGGTTTTCCGAAAAACTTTTGATAGCGTTTTATAGCCAAGTTTCTTTCTCTATATACATAACTTAGGTCAGCATTCATTTCTTCGGTCAACTGTTCAAAGCTTCTACCCTTAGAGTACATAAGGATTAGAAGCATTCTAACATTTGGTTTTAAGCGACGATAACGCTCATAAGGAATAACTTCATCTGAATCGATAATATCTTTTACATCTTGCGTATATTCTTTCTTATCTTGTAAGAGACGAATGGTGTCATCTTTATTATAGACAAAAGAAGAGATCACTTGATTGGGTTTGCGTCCTCTCTTTTTCCTTTTTTTAATACCAAGCTCATCAAACAATTTGTAGAGGTAGGATTGGGAAATTCCTAGACCATCAGCTATTTCTTTGTTCGAATAGTTCTTCTGCCAGTACTCCAGATAATAATTCTGTTGAGTCCTCTCCATTAATTTAAGTTTATCATAAGAAATAATTTCGCCCATAGAGTAACTCTCCACCTTTTCATTAGGTTTATTCGGATACTTATATACGTATAGAAATAAGGAGTTTTAGCTATCAACATTCTTTAACGGTTAAGGTCACACTCCTTCTTAGAAGACAATAGTATACATATCATAATAACAGTTTTTTTAGATACTAACTACATAAAAATAGAAAGATTCTATGCTATTTGTTGAAAATAGTATAGAATCTGAAATAATGTATACTCATATAAAATTTGTTCAAAGAGAGAAAAAACCTTGCAAATGTTTGCAAGGCTGGTGAAAAAAATAAAGCAAAGGTCAACGAACCTACATACTCAAAGAACTATTCATCGAATTTAGCGCAGGAGACCCCTACCTCAAGGAAGGTGAAGGGCGTAGCCCAGCGAGTAGGTGGGGGAGGAATGCGCTTTTGCGTCAGCAAAAAACGTTCTACGCCTTTCTAACTACGAAATGACTCACTGAGTGGTACAATGGAAATACCTTAGTGAAGGGGGGCAAAGGCGGTGTGGAACTGACTATTACAGCTAAAATAAAGATTCACCCGACGCTAGCTCAAGTTGAGCTATTAAAAGAAACCGTCTCTGCTTACCGCGAAAGTTGCAATTTTGTTTCTAAGATGGTCTTTGAGAGCCACCAACTATCTCAAGCAACATTGCATAAGGCAACCTATCACGATATTCGTTCCACCTATCACCTTCGCTCTCAAATGGCTCAGTCTGTCTTGAAAACCGTGATTGCTAAGTATAAAACAAACAAAAGTAATGGTCATGACTGGTCGCTTGTGGTGTTTAAAAAACCACAATATGACTTGGTTTTTAATCGTGATTATTCGTTAACCAAAGGGTTGTTTTCGGTGAATACATTGAGCGGTCGTATCAAAGTTCCTTTTGAAACCAAAGGGATGGAACCCTACTTTGACGGCACTTGGAATTTTGGTACAGCCAACCTTATCGATAAACACGGAAAATGGTTTCTGCATATTCCTATGACGAAAGACATCCCTCAAGTGGAGGACGACGTGATCAATCAGGTCGTAGGTGTTGATCTTGGGATCAACTTTGTGGCCACTACCTATGACTCGCAAGGGAAAACCACCTTTTTCAAAGGCCGCCACATCAAACACAAACGAGCGAAATACAAACAAACCCGGAAGGAATTACAACAGAAACAAACGCCTTCTGCCAGGAGACGACTTCTGCAGATAGGACAACGAGAAAACCGTTGGATGCAAGACATAAACCATTGCATCAGTAAGGCACTCGTTGATCAATACGGAGAGAATACATTGTTTACGATTGAAAATCTAACAGGCATTCGTCAAGCGACGGAAAAAGTGCGTGTCAACGATCGTTATCAAACGGTATCTTGGTCTTTCTATGACTTGCGACAAAAGCTAGAATACAAGTCCCTAATGCATCAATCGAAAGTGATCGCCGTAGACCCTAAATACACATCACAAACGTGCCCAAAATGTGGTCACACGGAAAAAGCGAATCGCAACAAAAAGAAGCATATTTTTTGTTGCAGAACGTGTGGCTATACATCCAATGATGACCGCATTGGCGCAATGAACCTTCAGCGAAAAGGAATCGAGTACATCGCTGGAGGAACGCCACAAGCATGACTTATGGCGTTGGGTAGCTGTCAACCTGCCCTAATGTGACACCACTCTAAGATAGGAGGTCTCCCGACCGTTTGCACTATTGGGTAGTCACAAGCCCCCACTTCAATCAGAGCGTTAGGTTGATAAGTGGTGGGTGGTTGACGACCCATTGAATCATTGTCCATTTCTTGTCTCATCGTTAGCGGTCTTTAACAGACAGTCGGAGTTTGGTCGCTGCCTGCTGCAATTGTGTGCGAAGCAAAAGCCATTCCTCATTGGCGTTCTCCTCGGGGCCTCCCTGAACGTCCTTTGTCAGCGGAGGCTCTTTTGCTTTTGCTGTCCAAAAGGCCTTGAATGGCTCGGTTCGGTTTTCATCCATGCAATCAAATCCTTTAGTCGTGAGTTAGACGAATCAGCGCGAGAAGTTCCTCGTCCTCAAGCTCTGTTACTTGCGGAGCCTGGCTCTGGCTAAGCACGCCTTCTGCGAGCGCCTGCTTCGTTTCAATCATGCGATCAATCCGCTCTTCCACCGTTCCTTGTGTCATGAATTTATAGACACGAACCTGTTCCGTTTGACCAATTCGGTAGGCACGGTCCGTCGCCTGGTTCTCAACCGCGGGGTTCCACCAGCGGTCATAGTGAATCACATGGGTCGCTTTTGTTAAATTCAAGCCAACGCCTCCCGCCTTCAAGGAAAGCACAAACGCGTAGGTGTCTGGGTCGTTTTGGAAGGTTTCAATCGCATGCTGCCGCTGCGTACGGGACAGTCCTCCGTGAAGAAATGGGACCTCCGACTTCCACTCCTCCGCCAAGTGTGCACTAATCAGCTTGCCCATTTCCTTGTACTGGGTGAAGACGAGCATTTTCTCGCCACGAGTGCGAATCGCTGTGGCCAGTTCAAGAAATGCTTCCCACTTTCCGGATTCATGCTCGGAAACGAGGCCTGACTTCAAAAACTGCGCCGGGTGGTTGCAAATTTGCTTTAGCTTCGTAATCGCTCGTAAGATCAGCGCCCGTCTTTCAAAAGGGGAGACGGCATTCAACTTGCTTGACACCTCATCGACCACGGCCTGGTAAAGAGCGGCCTGTTCAAGCGAAAGAGAAACAAGGCGCGTCTCTTCGTGCTTGGCTGGGAGACCGAGGTCCGTCTTTGGATCGGTCTTTGTTCGTCTCAACAAGAATGGGCGAATCAAACGTTGCAGCTGTTTCTGCGTCTCCTCGTCATGATCCCGTTCAATCGGGCGAATGTACGCACGTTGAAAGGAAGAGAAGCGGCCGAGCAGTGACGGGTTAAGCAAGTCCATGAGCGACCAGAGCTCCTGCAGGCGGTTCTCAATCGGTGTTCCTGTTAGGGCTAAACGATGGCGCGCATAAAGCTGGCGAATCGCCTTCCGCTGTTTCGTGTCCTTATTTTTAATATGTTGAGCTTCATCTAGAATGAGGCCGTTCCAGTGAGCCGCACCAAAAAAAGATTGATCACGCAGGGCAAGCGCATACGACGTTAACACGAGGTCGACGCCGTCTAACCGCTCGTCATCAACAGAAAGCCGCTCTTGCCCGTGGTGGATGAAAAGGGCAAGCGATGGAGCGAAATGTCTACATTCTGCGGCCCAGTTATAAAGAAGAGAGGTAGGACAGATAAGCAAAAAAGGGCTGTGTCGAACGCCTTCTTCCCGCTGTTTTTGCAGAACATGAAGCACGTAGACGATGGTTTGGATCGACTTCCCAAGCCCCATGTCATCGGCTAGGCAGCCGCCAAATCCAATCTGCCTAAGTTGCGAGAGCCACGAAGCCCCCTCTTGTTGATAACCTCTAAGCTCACCTTTAAACTCAGGCGGAACAGCGATGGACTCTGGCTGCTTGCGGTAAAGAGCCGTTAGCCTGTTTTCCAGCTCTTCTGACCAGCTAATCGCCCAATCGATCTCTTCAAGTTCGTCCATACTCTCCTCGGTACGCGCGAGCTTCCAAGCATCTAAATACGTATAATTGGTGTTTATGGAATCAAGATACGATTTTAGCTTATCCGCAAGGGCAGGGTCCCAGGCGATCCACTGACCGCCCGCATAAATAAACGGACGGTTGCTTTCCACATAGGCTTCAAAATCCTTCTCACTCAGCGACACGTCGCCAATGGCCACCTCATACGTAAAGCTTGCGACTTCTTGCCAGTTTAGGAGTGGATCGGCTCCGCTGCCTTGTTGACCAGAAGTGGTCTGTAACTGAACCGTCATTTTGCGCTTTTGGTTCAACCATTTAGGGACGATCAGCTGAAAGCCAATGTCTTTCAGGGTTTCTTCGTCCTTTGTAAAAAGGTCATAGGCGTCGTTTGCTGACAGTTTCACTTCAGGAGAGGCGAGTGTCAATGATTCTAAAATAGAGACGCGTTCTCTTGCCGCAAGCAAATCTGCTTTCAAGCGTGGGATCGGGTTGGAGCGCCACGGGTGTTCGCCCAGCAAAAGGTCCCCCATTGCTATGAGTGTATCGCGCTGCTTTCGATCGATGACGGATGCAGACAGACTCCAGCTCCCTTCCGCCTGTTCGGGTTCTTTTAGGACAAGCGCTGATTGAAAAGGGTCCGGACTGTGGATGCCAAGTTCCTCGGAAAATCGACGTCCTGATGTTTGCGCTGGCGACGTTTGCTTTTGTTGGAGGTTTTTGACAAAAGGCTGCCACGGTTCGGCGACAACCTTTTGCCACTGGGCGAACGCTTCACTGATGGTTGGTGTTCGAAGCATGTAGCGTACAAACGCGTCAACGAGCAAGGCCATCTGCCTCTCCAACCGTTCACTGCCCTCAGGTGAGTCCACTTCTTTTTGCAGCGATTGGCTCTCTTTAAGCGCTAGGCTTGAATAAGGAAAAGACTCACACCGCTCCTTATACCAGGACGGAGGAACGGTGAGCTGCCAGGTTCCGCTGGAAGCTGGTTCGACCTTGCCTGCTTCTATCATCGCTAGGATGGCATCACAAAACGTGAGCCAGGCTTGCAAGTCCTCCGCTAGTACAAGCTGTTCGTCGTGCTCCCAGGCTTTCATCAGCGTGTACTGGGAAACGAAATCGTCGAGTTCAAGACGAATGCCCTCGATTGGAAAAGTATAGTGTTGCCAGCTCTCATCGGCCTGGTAGATGATCGTTTCTCCGGCCGGTGATTGAAACACCCGCTTGTGCAGAGGAGCCCTTAGCAGTGCACGGGTCGTATCGATAAAGGTTCCGTAGAACGAGGCAGTGTGATGGCGATACAAGGACAGCTTTAACTCAAACGGAGAGAACAGAAACGGATACATGAACCCGTTTTGTGTTTCCCCGTTCTTCACTGGCTTTTCGCCCCAGAGGAAGAGGTCATCGTTTAACCAACCAGCGTGCACGATAATATTACCGTTCACTTTTGTTCAACTCCTCGACAAACGCGCGGTACGTTTTATAGGTTTGTTTTAAACGTTTAAAAAAAGCCTGGTACACGTCTTCTTCATTGGTCTTTGTATAGAGCGACTCAAGCTCTTTCGTATAACGAGCAGCCTCTACATAGTATTTTCGTGAGCGCTTCTCTGCAAGTCTAACGATAAACTGGTGATAGACAGGTTTAGCGAATTCAGGTTTATTTTCCGCAAGCTCATAGAGTGATTGCTTTTTTTCTGCGTGAAGGGAAATGGGATTCAATTCAAATGTCAAGAAATAATCGCGCGCCTCTTCATAGCGCTCATTTTTTGATAAAAGTCGAATGTAGGCCAAGCTAGCGGCTTCATTATGAAGTCGATTCTTCAGACGTGGAAGAATGTAGTGGTGGACCGCTTCCATTTGCTCTTTGCCCAGATGCCTGACAAACGATTCGTAGCGTCGCATGTTCGGCGCATGAAGCCAACGATCCCAAAGGTCATACTGGACGTCCGTTGACTGTGTCTGCAAGGCCGCTTCCATTTGGTCGGCATAGCTTTGAAGGGAGCCAAAATGCCCGTTCTGATTTGGGAACAATGTTTTGAGCCATTTCTTCATCGTAGCGAAACACTCTTTTTTCGCCAGCCATTGCACATGTTCCGTCAGGTCATGTGCGACAAGTGGCGCAGATAGGCCCTTCAACTGTCCCAAGGCTTCACGCTCTTTGCCATTCATAAGAAAAGAGAGGCTAGCCACAAGTGCTGTTTCTTTTTCTGTGTGCATGGCATGTAAGTACTTTGATAAATAGTGATCGACTTTCTCGGAAATCTCCGCAGGCATCTCCGTGAGCAAGGCATGGAGCAGACGAGGCCAGGGAGTCCCAGCTTGATCCGCTTCGGAAACGAAGTGGCGCAAGCAGGTGGAAAGAAGGTTCTGATAGACGTTTGAACTGCTCACTGGATCAGGCTTTATCAAAAGCAGCGCTGCGATTAAAGCGTGAAAAAAATGCTGCAGACGACGCTGCGAAGCCTGAAGCTGCCCTGTTTCACGCGCGAGTTGATACACCCGTTCTATATAAACCACGTACCCGATCCACTGCTTGTGTTCGGGAAAACGCCCCACCACTTCTTTGGCTTCTCCAGCAAGCTGTTCTAAATGAGCGGGGGAGAAATAGCGGGAGGAGACGAGCTTTTTGTATACTGTTAGAACCTCTGCCTCAAGCTGAAAACGAATTTCATCAAAGACGGCCTGTGGGATTGTACTCACTCTTTCACCTCATTGTAAAAAACACCGTATCCCCTTATTGTACTCCTTTTGAAGAACAAAAAAAAGCGCTCCCGCCTAGAACCAAGCAGTTGCGCCAGTTAGAAAGAGAACGCTAAGTGTGACCACGACTAAAAGCGGGGCCCCGGCCAAAGCAATGATGCATGTAAAGACCGCCGCAGCTAAGCTTACAAAAGGAGACTCATGCACGGTGAAGATCCCTGGAATAATTAAAGCACCAAGCACGGCATAGGGAACATTTCGCAAAATTCGAGCCAGCGGTCCCGGGATTTTTTCAGCGTCAAAGAAAACAAGAGGCAGCATTCGAGGGAGATACGTCAGAATCGCCATGGCGAAAATAATGAGTAGAAACGTATTCAAGAGTTCATCTCGCCTCCTTGTTCTTGAAATGGCGGCAAATAAGCCACGATCGTCGCACTAATCATCGTTGCGACGATAATCGCCCACCCCTCTGCAAGAAACGCTTGAAGAGCGACATTGCAGAGGGCGGCAAGTGTGGCAAGTAGAACCACTTTCAAAGAGGTTCTTGCTGCTGGGAGGAGCAGCGCGATAAAAAGCGCATACAAAGCAATCGACATGCCCTGCCTGAGCGTCTCGGGAAAAAAGCCGCCAACAACGAAACCAAGAGCAGTGAAAAGGACCCAGCTTCCGTACGCCATTGCACCGACCCCAAATACAAAGAGAGTTCGAAGTGGGTATTTTCTCTCTGCACTGACGACGGCAAAGACTTCGTCGGTGATCCCAAATGAATAAATTGCCTTGATCCATTTCGGCGCCTCTTCTACTCGTTCGCTTAAGGATGCGCTCAGAAGCAGGTGACGAATATTAAGCACGAATACGGATAAGATCATTTCAAATGCCCCTGCACCAACCGTCACCATGTTTAGTACCATATACTGAGCAGCACCAGCGTAAACGAATATACTAAGGGACATCGTTTCCACTACGCTAAGGCCCATCCCTTTTGCTAAAAAGCCAAACGCTAAAGCCACAGGCATGTAACCGAGCGCGATTCCAAGGCCAGCTGTAAGCCCTCTTCTAAATGAATCCTCTTGCCAAGCACTCGTTGCCTCAACAGACATTTTTGACTTCCTTTCATTGCTATTTTATATTATATAATTTAATATTATATGTTATAACATACATGAAAACAAGGGGGAAGTTACATGGACAAACGCCAGCTGTCTAAACAAATTGGCCGGCGCTTGCGAGAACTGCGACAAAAGCAGGGGCTGACCCTGGATCAACTGGCCGCACGGTCGAATGTCAGCAAACCAATGCTGAGCCAGATGGAGCGAGGCGATTCCAATCCATCGGTTTCGACTCTTTGGAAGGTGGCAAACGGCCTGTCTGTATCGTTTAGTACTTTCTTGGATGAAGGGCAGTCAAAGCCCACCCTCATTAGACGTGAGCAAATCCAACCTGTGGAAGAGCTGGACGAGGGATACTGCGTATTTCCATATTTTGCAAAAGAGCGCTTTAAATCTTTTGAAATCTATCAAGTGGAGCTCGAATGGGGTTGCTCGTACGTGGCTAGTCCCCATCTGGAGGGAGTAGAAGAATACATCATGGTCACAGAGGGATGCTTGGAAGTAACGGAGGAACAGGAAACATATAGGTTGGAAAAGGGAGACGCTCTTCTTTTTCGTGGCGATGTGCGTCACGTCTACACGCAAGTAGGCGAGGGGCAATGTGAGGCGATTATGGTGATTCATTATGGGAAGAGCTAGCGGTCATCTCACGGAAAGCAGTCTAGAATAATGAGCACTGCGAAGAGAGAGCTTTGACTGACGAGACGGAAAGTCGCAAGAAGCGGCGGAGAAGTCACAAAAAAGGGGGGGTGTCGACCAGAGAAGCGCTTCTCCCGAAAGATTGTTCTTTGGAAAGAAGGGGTGATCATTCAGCCACACTAGCGGCCCGAAAAAAGGCAAGCACTTTTTCTTACGTGCTTGCAGAGTGAAGCCTTGGGTTACGGTGTTAACAGCTGTTTTACCTGTTCGCGTCGCGTGACAAGTTTTTTGAGTCGCTGTTTATGGAGGGAGGTTTTTGTCTTGTCTTCTGCACGGAGCGATTCATGGAGCTCCATGAGGACGTAGTCGATTTCAAGATTCATCATGTTGTAAATCGTTTGCGGGCCAAGCGTTTTTCCGTCATCTTTGGACTGAATCATTGAGCCGTTTTTGTTCATCACTACTTTTTCACTCCCATCAATTTCAATCATGGATTCAATGTCACCAGCTTGATACGACGTAATGTAAAGGGGACCCTCACTTGTCCGTTTCACAATGCCCGTTCCCTTCTCATGTTGCAGAAGCTTTTCGAGCGCAGAAGCAAGCGTCTCATCGTAAATGTAGAGGAGCTTTGCGTGCATCGTCAGGAAATCAGCGTTTCGTTTAAAAGGAAGTTCGTGTACATAATCACCGAGTTCAATGATTAAATAAATTGTTTTTGAGTCATAGCGCCAATAGAGGGAATAATGCTGACTCATCATACGTTTAATGAACTGATGAAGCGCTGGTTTCGTCATTTTAATTGAAATTTCTTGAAATTCGACCGTGGAATAAGCATCGCGCATAAACCATACACTCCTTTTTCGACATCCAGCTCTGAACGTTTGAATTTGAAGTTTGCTCTATCCTATGTAGAAGGCGCAAAAAAAAGAATGAAAACGCCTAGTTTTGTTAAAAATGGGCATAGTGAAGTCGTCAGGTGCATAGGGGAATCTTTATATTTTTCAAGCCCTTCCCTCTAGGTGTGGAGCGTCATCCATATACACCCTCATCAAGCGTAGTCCTAAAAAATAGGGGGAGGAACCATGGATGGTCTCATGCACTGCTTAAGTTTTCAAAGAAAAAGGCGCCACTTCCCATTGGATTGTGGCGCTTTCCTTCTACCTAGAATCGAAAACTGTAGCGTTTGGACACGACATCATAGAAACCGAGTGAATTGTAGAGAGCTTTGGTTGCTTCATTATTCATGCCGGTCTCCAGTTCGATGCCTTTAATTTTTTGTTGCTCCGCCCAGTAGATGATTCGAAGAAGAAGCTTCTTGGCAATGCCTTGGTTCCGGTAAGACTCATCAACATAGAGCTCGTTTAGCCAAATGTAGTTGCCGCCTTTTTCAAAGCTGAGGGCAACGTTGAAGAAAGCGAAGGCCACCGCTTCTCCGTCCATCTGAACGACGAAAAAATGGGCGCGTGAGTGGGGCTCCAATGCCTGTTCAATCGTCTGCTCGACTTGCAGATAAGCTTTGCGTGTGGCAATGGAGTGCAGTTGTCGCTCAAAGAGAGCGGCGAGCTGCCGTTTTAATACATCCGATGCGTCTTGCTGTACTTTAAAAATCTCAATCATCTTATACACCAGTTTGGCTCGCGTCGCGTGGCCTCTGGTTCCCTCCCTTATCAGCTAAAATCATACAGGTGTTTGCTTCGTGCGTGGGTTGGCGATACTTTAGAGACGAAGAGCTTTCTCCAGATAAAGAGCAATCCCGTCCTCTTCGTTGCTAGCAGTGATTGAGTGAGCGGCCTGTAGGACGGGGTCAATCGCGTTCGCCATTGCCACTCCTTGGCCAGCATACGTAATCATTTCAATGTCATTGTCCTCATCTCCAAAGGCAATGATATGCTCTCGCGCGATCCCGTACTCGCTCGCGAGCTTTTGGAGTCCGAGCGCTTTCGTTACCCGTCTTGGCGCAATCTCAACAATATTAAACTCGCCAGTCCACCAGCGCTGTAAAGTGGTTTCCGCGTTTTGCAGGTCTAGGGCCTTTTTAAGTCGTTCGGCGCCGTCTTTACGAGGAAGAACAAGTATCGCAGTGGGCGGCGCATCAATAAGATCTAGCAAGCGACCGGTTCCGCGTGGGGTGTAGCCGCTTGTAAGCATTTCGGCAAAGAAGCCTTCTTGCCGCTCGAGATAGAAGTCATCGCGAACCTCAACCATCACGTTCCAGGCATCGATCTCCTCGCACATCGTAAGCAAAGATCTAGCAGTCTTCAAGTCGATGCTTTCGTGAGTCGCTTGATAGGATGGATCAAGAGGGTGATGAACCTGCGCCCCGTTAAAATTAATGATGGGCGTTGTGAGATGAAGTTCTTGATAATAACGTTTGCTTGCACGGTATGGTCGTCCTGTGGCAATGGCCACGACATGACCTTGCTCCTTTGCTTTCTGAATCGCTTTTTTTGTACGCAGGGAAATCTCTTGATTTTTCGGAAGCAAAGTTCCGTCTAAATCAAGCGCAATCAAGTGTCTTGGTAGCATGGGCTCCATCCTCTCTAACAAATGGTAACAAAAATGACGTAAAACAAGGTCCAAAAAAGGGGTTTGAATATGCTATAGTAAAATGACTATGCACCATTCATTCCCCCTAGTCCCCAACCTTAAGGAGGTTACGGATATGGAAACGCTTTTTGATAGTCTTGGATTCCGAGCGTTGTGGACACCAGAGCTTCTTGTTCTACTTATAGTGGTTTATATGGCTTACATAGGGATGATTCACAAAGTTGGAAGGCGATTAGGTGTACAAGTCCCGTTGACCATTGGAAGACTGACTTTATTTGGTCTCGGTCTATTCGCCCTTTATTTAGGGTGGGGAAGTCCTCTATATGTAACAGGGCATGTCATGATGACGATTCACATGCTGCAAATGATATGTGCCTATTTTGTCGCGATCCCGCTCCTTTTACTCGGCATCCCGAAATGGGCGCTTGAAGCAATGGTGAGCAACTATAAAGGCACAAGGCTTGCGCGCGCTGTACATGTCCTTTGGAATCCGATTCTAGCATTGCTTCTTTTTAATGGACTGTTCTCATTCTATCATGTTCCGTTTATCTTTGACACGCTTATGCAAAGTCCTTTCTTGCATAGTGGCTACCAGTGGATCTTGCTCGGGAGCGCGACGCTGATGTGGTGGCATATGCTTGCCCCTTTGCCAAGCGGGTATCAATTGCCGGATCTCAGACGAATTTTCTACATTTTTGCAAACGGATTATTAATTACCCCTGCGTGTGCACTGATTATCTTTGCGCCAAACGCGATGTACCAAACGTACACGGACCCAGCGTTTTGGTCCCAGGTGATGGCCTACTGTTTGCCGGCAGGCGTTGGTCCGGAAATGATCGCTGCGGCCTTTGGCAGTCCGCAGTCTCTTTCCTTATTAGATGCTCGGATGGACCAGCAGTTGGCAGGCGTGATGATGAAAATCTTTCAGGAGATTGTCTACGGAATTACGGTCGGCTATGTCTTTAAGCAGTGGTTGAAGAAAGAGAAGTTTCAGGAAGGGGAGTTATCGATTAGCGATATTCCCGATTCTCTAAATATAGAAGATATGAAGAGGTGATAAAAAGATGCGAATGATGAAAGGGGTTCCTGCTTTGCTCCTGCTTGCCTTGCTAGCGGGGTGCGGCTGGTTATATGAAGTCGGGGCTGGCAGCTCAGAGTTTGATATGAGTGAGGCAGAACTCGAAGTTCCAGAGTTTACGTACACGAACCAATACGAATCTTCGTACGGGAGTGATGATCTAGAGGGTGATTACTGGATTGCGAATTTTGCCTTCACCAACTGCCCAACGGTTTGTTTAACGATGCAGCCCAACATGCAGCGACTTCAAGCAACGATGGCGGAGGAGGGGGGAGACCTGAAGTTTGTGACCTTTACCGTAGACCCTGAACGCGATGACCCAGAACAACTGAGGAAATACGGAGAAAATCTTGGAGCCGATTTGAACGGTTGGAACTTCATGACTGGGTATGACTTTGAGACCATCACGAACTTTGCATCTGAAGCGTTTAGCGTTCCGGTTCAGCATGTGGAGGGGAGCGAGGATATCACCCATTCCACACGGTTATTTCTTGTCAACCCGGACCACGAAATCATCCGCAGCTACGATGGACTTGAGCTGGATCAAGAAGAAATGGTAGAGGATATTTTAGAGGCAGTTGAATAACAAAGAAAAGGCGGCAAGCGAGAATTTCGCGAGCCGTCTTTTCTTTTTACTAAATGTAAGCCAAGCGCAATCACGTCCTCAGCGAAAGCAGAGCTCCTGCGCTTATCGGTCGGTCCCCTCCTTATGCCCGTTATTCACGTGCGTCCCTTCAGAAAAAGGAGGCAGCCTCACGCTGCACCGAAAGGTTTAGGAGCAGCAAATAAATCCACACAACAATTGCCGAAAAACACAGGCACCAAAACAACCACTCGAAAATAAAATAAAAATACAGTTGAATTTATTTTTATTCACTCTTATAATGAGAGATAAATCAAACGGTCGAGAACGAGAAACGGAGTGGAAGAGTCATGAACATTGGTATTATCGGTGCTACTGGGTATGGCGGGGCAGAGCTTTTACGACTATTGAACGGCCATCCTGAAATCGACGAGGTTATGCTTTATTCATCATCCAAGGAAGGTCTGCCTATTCATGAAGCCTATCCACAGTTCGCAGAGTTGTTTGAACAAGAATTACAGCCGCTGGACCTCAAAAAAATAGCCAGCGAAGTGGAGGCTGTGTTTTTGTCGACGCCTCCGGGAGTCTCAGCTGACATTTCAGCAAGTCTTGTGGACGCAGGAGTGAGCGTGATTGATTTATCTGGAGACTTGCGGCTCGAGGATCTAGCAATCTATGAAGCTTGGTACAAACGCCCAGCTGCGAGCCAGGAGCTTATCCGACAAGCGGTGTACGGACTCAGTGAGTGGAACCGGGAAACGATCAAAAGCGCGAGCGTGGTGGCCAATCCCGGCTGCTATCCGACAGCGGTTCTCTTAGGGCTTGCGCCGCTCGTGCAGGCAGACGACATTGAGGTCTCCTCGCTTGTCATCGATGCAAAATCAGGAACGTCAGGGGCGGGCAGGAGTCCCTCTGCGATCACTCACTTCAGTGAGATGAACGAGAACTTTAAAATTTATCAAGTACAAACGCATAAACATACACCTGAAATTGAGCAGCAGCTGCACATATGGAGTGGTGAGCAAGAGGCAGTTTCCTTCCAACCCCATCTTGTTCCAATGGTACGAGGGATTATGGCAACGATGTATGCAAAGGTCAAACCAGGAGTGACGGAGGAACGAATTCGCGAGCGCTATGCTCAGGCGTATGGAAACGAGTCGTTTGTCCGCATTCGCAAAGCCGGTAGTACCCCAGCAACAAAGGACGTCTATGGCAGTAACTTCTGTGACATCGGTATTGCGCTGGATGAGCGCACAGGGCGGGTGACGGTTGCTTCGGTGATTGATAATCTCGTTAAAGGCGCCGCCGGGCAAGCCATTCAAAATTTGAACATTATGAAGGGCTACGAGGAACAGGCGGGTTTGACGCTTGCTCCGGTGTATCCGTAGGTGGAGGGTGAAACAGTGAAAGTCCAACAGAAAAAGCAGTCCAAGGCTTTAACAAAAATAGAGGGTGGCTCGATCACAAGCGTGAAAGGGTTCAAAGCGGCCGGGGTACATAGCGGCTTAAAACGAAAGCGCCTTGATTTAGGGGCAATTACTTGCGCTGTACCTGCGAGTGCGGCAGGTGTGTTCACCTTAAATCAGATTCAGGCGGCTCCACTTCAAGTCACGAAAGAGTCCCTAGCCTCAGGCGGTAAAATTCAGGCGGTGCTTGTGAATAGCGCGAATGCCAATGCGTGCACAGGCAAGCAAGGGAGAGCGGATGCCTACGAAATGCGCACACTTGCGGCGAAGCAGTTTGATATTCCAGAGCATCAAGTGGCGGTTACGTCCACAGGGGTCATTGGCGAGATGCTCAAGATGGCTCACATTCGTGAGGGCGTGACGCATCTTGTTCCAAATGAGGAGGGAGATCAGTCATTCGCCGAGGCAATTCTAACCACGGATACAACGACAAAGCATGTCTGCCTGCAAACAGAAGTGGATCAACAAACGATCACGATTGGGGGCGTGGCGAAAGGCTCAGGCATGATTCATCCGAATATGGCAACGATGCTTGGCTTTGTGACAACAGACGCTGCGATTGAGCCAGACGTTTTGCAACAGGCGCTTTCCTCGATTACGAATGAGACGTTCAATCGTATTACCGTTGATGGGGACACATCGACGAATGACATGGTACTCGTTCTTGCCTCCGGCCTTGCAGGAAATGAAACGCTCACGCCAGAGCACCCAGACTGGGAGAATTTCTATGAAGGTCTGCGCGCCTGTTGCGAGGAGTTGTCGAAAAAGATTGCCAGAGACGGAGAAGGAGCGACCAAGCTCATTGAAGTGCGTGTTCAAGGGGCCTATGACAACGAAGAGGCGGGAAAAATCGCCAAGCAAATCGTCGGATCGGATTTGGTGAAAACAGCGGTCTACGGCACGGATGCCAACTGGGGGCGAATCATCTGCGCGATTGGCTACAGCGGGTGTCATATCAACCCTGAGACGATTGACATTGCCATCGGTCCGTACGCCACACTGACTCAGAGCGAGCCAACAGGAGCCAGTGATGAAGCACTTTCTAGATTCATGCAACAGGAAGAGACCATCGTCATCGACGTTGATCTGCATCTCGGCAGCGGGGAAGGAAAAGCGTGGGGCTGCGATTTAACATATGACTATGTTCGAATTAACGCGGGATACCGTACGTAGACGAGGAGGAAGGGGTTTTGAGTCAAACGATTGTTGTAAAGGTTGGAGGCAGTACGCTTGCCTCGCTAAGTCGATCGTTCTTTGCTAGTCTCGCTCGCTGTAAGCAAGACGGAGACCGCATCGTCCTCGTTCACGGAGGCGGCCCGGACATTGATGCAGTCCTTGCGAGCTTGCAGATTAAATCGGAGTTTGTGAACGGGCTGCGGAAAACAACGAAACCCGTGCTGGAAACGGTTGAAATGGTTTTATGCGGGCGAGTGAATAAGGAGCTTGTGACCCAACTTTATGAAGCAGGAGCAGAGGCGATTGGTCTTTCCGGCTGTGACGGGCATCTGCTAACAGCAGAGCCGCAAAGCCTGGAAGAGCTAGGTTTTGTCGGTGATGTCAAAAGAGTGAACACTTCTCTGTTACAGTCGCTTCTCGCACAGGGCGTGATTCCAGTCATCGCCCCGGTGGGGATGGACGAGGCGTTTGTCCATTACAACATCAATGCGGATACCGCCGCCGCAGCCATCGCAAGTCAGCTTGGTGCCGATGAGCTTGTCTTTGTGACCGATGTGAACGGGATACAAAGAGACGGAGAGTACCTACCGCTCGCGACAACCGCCAGCATCGAAGCGATGATTGCCGATGGCACGATTTACGGCGGCATGATCCCGAAAGTGCAAGGAGCCATGCGCTGTCTCACTGAACAGCTAAAGCAAGTGCGAATTGTGAGCGGAGCGGAGAGTTTCGAGGCAGAAGCAGGAACGAAAATTGTTGCTACAGAGCAAGTCATTAACCAGTGATTGAAGGAAAGAAGGGGTAAAAGTGAGTCACCTATTTCCAACCTATATTAAAAAGCCAATAACGTTGAAGGAAGGAAAAGGCGCCTGGTTGTATACAGAGGATGGGAAGAGCTATTTGGATTTTATCGCAGGAATTGCGGTCTGCAATCTTGGTCATCAGCATCCAGCTGTTGTCGATGCGTTACAGTCACAGGCCGGCAAGCTCTGGCATGCCTCCAACTTGTTTCATTACAACGTACAGGAAGAAGCCGCCAAAAAACTGGCCGACGCAAGTGTCTGCGACCACGTTTTCTTTTGTAACAGCGGGACGGAAGCGAATGAAGCCGCGATCAAACTTGCGCGAAAAGCGACGGGGAAGCACCACATCGTTGCGATGAAGCAATCGTTTCACGGGCGAACCCTGGGGGCTATGGCCGCGACTGGCCAGGAAAAAGTCCATGAAGGCTTTGGCCCGATGCTTTCCTCGTTTTCGTTTGCGTCCTTTAATGATATCGAGTCCGTAAAGGCAGCGGTCACTGATGAAACAGCAGCGATTATGATTGAAGTCGTTCAGGGAGAAGGCGGCGTGCACCTCATGTCAGAGACGTTTGCCAAGGAACTGCAGTCCTTCTGCCAGGAAACGGGTGTTCTTCTCATCATCGATGAAATTCAAACAGGGGTCGGTCGCACAGGGAAAATGTTTGCCTATGAGCATTTCCAACTTAACCCTGACATCGTTACGGTAGCCAAAGGGCTTGGCAATGGCTTTCCTATGGGTGCGATGCTCGGAAAAGCCAATCTTGCAGAAAGCTTTGGTGTGGGCTCTCATGGGTCGACGTTTGGTGGCAATCCGCTTGCAGCAGCCGTCGTTTCTGCCGTTATCGATGAACTTACAAAGGAGAGCTTCTTAGCAGAAATCGCGCAGAAGGCCGAGGTCTTTATCACCGATCTTAGGGAACAGCTGAAAGCGGCGAAGATCGTTCGAGAAGTACGTGGCCAAGGATTTCTAATTGGGATTGAGCTTACAGAGGCCTGTGCTCCTTACATCGAAGCATGCGAGAAAAAGGGGTTGCTGCTATTGCCAGCTGGACCGAATGTGATTCGGGTCTTGCCGCCACTTACGGTGACAGAGGCGGACTGTCAAGAAGCCCTCTCGATTTTAACAGAGGTTCTCCATGAGCAGGCCGTGACGCTCTAACCTCTAATCCGTCTCTTCTGAGAAGGGGCCCTTTTTTTACACAGAATTGAATTTTTATACGTATTGTAGAATAAACATAAATGAAGTGTAGGTGGTGGAGAGATGAAAGGCTATGTGGTGCTGGAGTCAGGCGAAGTATTTGCAGGAGAGTGGCATGGCGAGGAGGATGTTCACGGGGAGATTGTCTTTTTCACAGGAATGACAGGATATCAGGAAGTCATGACGGACCCTTCCTTTAAAGGCCAAATCGTCGTCTTCACATATCCTCTGATTGGCAACTATGGCGTCAATGCCGATGACTATGAGAGTGTTGTCCCGCAAGTCGAGGGGGTCATTGCAAGCGAGATTTCCGAGACGCCCTCCCACTATAAAAAGGAAGTCGATGCCAAGCGTTTCCTGAAGGAGAAGGGGGTTCCTTTCTTGACAGGGGTAGACACGAGGGCGATTGTGAAGCGGATTCGCGCGAACGGGGATATGCGAGCGATCCTGACGACGACGCCCGAAAATGTCGATGTGCAGGCCACTCCCGCCCTTGAATCAAAAGAAGTGATCGAAGGTGTGAGCGTCAAGGAGCCTGTCCATTACGGGTTGCGTAATGCCGCCACTCATATCGTGCTCTATGACTTCGGCTACAAGCATTCGATTGCTCACGCCCTAGCCGCGAAGGGCACACGCGTAACGGTTGTGCCTTACACAACCACGCTTGAAGAATTACAGACGCTAGCCCCGGATGCGGTGCTTCTTTCCAATGGACCTGGGAATCCTAAACAGCTTCTCCGGCAGCTTCCGACGTTTCGTCAAATCGCCGAAACCTATCCGACGCTTGGGATCTGCCTCGGTCATCAGCTGCTTGCCCTCGCCTTTGGAGGGAATACGAAAAAACTGGTTTTTGGTCATCGCGGGGCGAACCAGCCGGTGCTCGATGCCAGAACCAAGCGCGTCTACATGACCTCGCAAAATCACAGCTATGTGGTGGAAGAAGAATCGCTCGCTGGCACAGGTCTTCTTCCTCGCTTTCATAACGTAAACGATGGATCGCTTGAGGGCCTAGAGCACGAGTCGCTCCCTATCCGAAGCGTACAGTTCCACCCTGAAGCCCACCCAGGGCCAAGCGATTCAGACGAAATTTTTGATACATTTTTAACAGAGCTGCACAGCAAAGGGAGAGAGCATCACTATGCGTAACAACGACATACAGTCCGTACTTGTCATCGGCTCAGGACCGATTGTGATCGGGCAGGCAGCTGAATTTGACTATGCAGGCACACAAGGATGCCTCGCGTTAAAAGAAGAGGGCATTCGCGTAATTTTGCTTAACAACAACCCGGCCACCGTGATGACAGACGAAGCCTGTGCGGACAGCGTTTATTTTGAACCACTGACACTTGAGAGCGTAGAAGTCATCATGGAAAAAGAGAAACCGGACGGCTTGCTTGCGACGCTTGGCGGACAAACCGGCTTGAATTTAGCGCTGAGGCTAGAGGAAGAAGGCATTCTCGAAAAATACGGCGTCAAAATGCTCGGAACTCAGGTTGCATCGATTCGCAAAGGCGAAGACCGGGAGCGTTTTCGCGCGTTGATGCATGAACTGGGGGAGCCGGTCCCGGACAGTGACATTGTGACGACGCAAACATCCGCTTTGCAATTTGCAGAGGACGCGGGTTATCCAATCATTGTAAGACCGGCCTACACGCTCGGTGGAGCAGGCGGAGGGATTGCTCACTCAGAAGAAGAGCTACGCACGATTGTCGCAAACGGCCTCGCGCTTAGCCCAATCAACCAGTGCTTAGTGGAAAAGAGCATCGCAGGGTTTAAGGAAGTGGAGTACGAGGTCATGCGTGATGCCAACGATACATGCATCACGGTCTGCAACATGGAAAACATTGATCCTGTCGGCATTCATACGGGGGACTCGATCGTTGTTGCTCCCTCGCAGACGTTGACGGATCGGGATTATCAATTGCTGCGGAGCGCTTCCTTGAAAATCATCCGCGCCCTAGAGATCGTCGGTGGCTGTAACATTCAGTTTGCCCTTGATCCTTACAGCGACCAGTACTACTTGATTGAGGTGAACCCGCGCGTCAGTCGCTCATCGGCTCTCGCCTCCAAAGCGACCGGTTACCCGATTGCTAGAATGGCCGCGAAGCTCGCGATCGGCTACCAGCTCCATGAGCTCAAGAACCCAGTGACCGGTCACACGTACGCAAGCTTTGAACCGGCGTTGGACTACTGTATCGTCAAGTTTCCGCGCTGGCCGTTTGATAAATTCAGCGACGCCGATCGCTCCCTTGGAACGCAAATGAAGGCTACTGGAGAGGTAATGGCGATTGAGCGCAACTTAGAGGCGGCGCTACAAAAAGCAATTCGCTCGCTTGAAATTAAAACCAAAGGGTTAAGCTGTCCAGCTTTTGAGAGGACTGAATCAGAAGCCTTATGGACACATGTAAAGCAGGCTGACGACGTGCGACTGTTCGCGATCTTTGAACTCTTACGCCGCGGCGTGAGTGTCGATGAGCTCCATCAGGAAACAGGAATCAATCTCTTTTTCTTAAACAGTTTTCAAAAGCTGATCACACTTGAGGCGGTAGCTAAGGAGAGGATCTTGGCAGACGTATCAAAAGAAGAGCTGCTCAAGTTAAAAGCTGCCGGATTTACCGATGAGGTGCTTGCCGATTTTTGGGAAGTGGATGAGAAGGAGGTCCGCGGTAGGCGCAAGACTTGGGGCCTTGCGCCTGTCTATAAAATGGTCGATACCTGTGCGGCTGAATTTGAAGCGGCAACGCCCTACTTTTATTCCAGTTGGCATGGGGAGCAGGACGCGCACCCAAGTGCTGGTAAGAAAATTCTTATCGCTGGGTCGGGGCCAATCCGAATCGGGCAAGGGATTGAATTCGATTACTGTTCGGTCCACGGGGCCAACAGCGTGCGAGCACTTGGCTATGAGGCGATTATTATAAACAACAACCCAGAGACCGTTAGCACCGATTATGCGACGGCCGATCGCCTTTATTTTGAACCATTGACGGTTGAGGATGTGCTCCATGTCGCTGAGCTTGAACAAGTGGAAGGCGTGATTGTCAGCTTAGGTGGGCAAACCGCGATTTCTCTTGTAGAAGGCTTGGAAGAAGCGGGGATAAAAGTGTACGGTGCGACGAGCGACACCATTGATGAGCTGGAAGACAGAGGACGTTTTTATGCGTTCATGAATCGGGCAAACGTGCCCCACATCCCAGGGGAGACGGCCTTAGACGCGAAAGCTGCGCTAGCGAAAGCTGCGGCTGTTGGTTACCCGGTACTTCTCCGCCCTTCCTACGTCATTGGCGGGCAGGGGATTCAATTGATCGGCAGCGAGTCGGAATTTCATGCCTATGTGAAAAAGCATGAACATGACGGCCTATTCCCGCTTTTGATTGATGCCTACTGGCCGGGAAAAGAGCTGGATGTGGATGTGCTGACAGACGGAGAAGATGTCTACATCGCCGGCATGTTTGAACATGTGGAAAAGGCGGGCGTACATTCAGGAGACAGTCTTGCCGTCACCCCGCCTCACACGCTTAGTGCAGCCACTCAGGCCATGTTGGTCCAGTACACGAAGCAGATCGCCACAAGCATGAACTATGTTGGTGTTTTCAACATCCAGTTTGTGGTTCATGAAGGAAAAATCGCCGTGATAGAAGTCAATCCACGAGCCTCGCGGACGGTACCGCTCCTATCAAAAGTGTATGGCACTCCGTTGATTACCTACACGGTGCAGCTTCTGTTAGGAGCCGCGATAGCAGAGCTTGGACTCAAAGAAACGCCTTCCGCCTCGTCGGTTATGGCTGTGAAAGCCCCCGTGTTTTCGTACGGTAAGCTTGCAGGTCTTGATCCCCTGTTAGGCGCGGAGATGAAGTCGACCGGAGAACTGCTCGCGATCAGTGATTCGCTGGATGAAGCCTTTGCCAAAGCGTTTGCTCCGGCTGAGACGCTACCGAGCATCTATAAGCAAGGCGGTAAGCGAACGGTATTTGTGGATATTTGTGAGGAAGAGAAAGAGAATTTTGGGCCCGTGCTATTGGAGCTGGAGAATCTGGGCTTTGCCTTTGTTTACAAGCATTTTGAAGACTGGATAGAGACGTCTCATGCGTGTGCGCTGATTAGCGTTCCTTCTCAAGGGGAGCGAACAGGCCAAGAGATGCGCATCGCCGCTCTCACTAAACGTCTAACCGTCATTACAGAGAGAGAAACGCTCGAGGCGATGCTTTCTTATTTTCAACCATACATGAAATCTTGTCGAAGCATTGCCGAATGGCAAAATCAAACGCTCCATGCGACGACGTAAAAAGGGAGAGTCAAGACATGAAAGGGACAAAAATAAATGTAACCGGAAAAGATTTACTGACATTGCTGGACTACTCTCCAAACGAAGTAGCACAGCTTCTTGAGGAAGCCTTTGCCTTAAAATCGGCACAAAAGAACGGCGAACCCCACCAACACTTAGCGGGCAAGTCGCTCGGCATGATTTTTGAAAATGCTTCAACGAGAACGAGGGTCTCCTTTGAAGTCGGCATGACACAGCTTGGAGGACACGCGCTCTTTTTAAGCCCTCGTGATTTGCAAATCGGACGTGGCGAGCCAGTGGTGGATACAGCCAATGTGCTTTCTCGCTACCTCGATGGCATTATGATCCGCACAAATTCACATGAGATGGTGGCTGAGTTGGCAAAGCACGCCAGCGTTCCCGTCATCAATGCATTGACCGACGCGTTCCATCCTTGTCAGGCCCTTGCTGACTTGATGACGATTTATGAGCAGAAGCAGACACTCAAAGGGCTAAAGCTCGTCTATATGGGGGATGGCAACAATGTCGCTCACTCCCTGCTTGCTGCAGGGGCGAAAGTCGGCATGAATGTCACGGTGGCTTCTCCAAAAGGCTATGAGGTGGATAAAGAGATTCTGGCAAGAGCGAAGGAAGCTGCCAAAGAAACGGGCGCACATATTGAGGCTGTTCACGATCCAAAGGCGGCTGTTTCAGGAGCGGATGTGATCTACACTGATGTCTGGGCGTCCATGGGCTATGAAGGCGAACAGAGCGAGCGTGAAAAAGTGTTCGCCCCCTTCCAGGTCAATGAGGAGCTCATCAGCTACGCCAACCCTGAGTTCATCTTTCTTCATTGTCTGCCAGCGCACCGCGGGGAAGAAGTCACAGCCTCAGTGATTGATGGCACTCACTCCTTTGTCTACGATCAGGCGGAGAATCGACTTCACGCGCAAAAAGCGGTTCTAGCTGCAGTGATGGGCTGATAGAACGGCGTTCCTCTGGTTATGCTAATAGCCTGAAGGAGGGATGGCCGATGGGGCATAACAAGCAGTTTAATCCAGGAGATCGAGCGCCAAATAACGGAATTTATGTAGAGATTGGAGAAACGGGAGACATGGTGGCTGACCCAAAATCGGTTGACCTTGTTGCTGGCGAAAAGTTTCCGGAAACGACAAACGATGATCGAAAATGGATGCCGAAGCGCAAGCCTTAGTCTGTTTTCAAAAGACCCGCGAGAGACGCTCCTCTTGTGGGTCTTTTTCGTTTTCTCGCGCCAGCTAAGCGCGTGGTTAAAAAGGGCGAAAAGTCCTCTGTCGTTTACGTGAGAACGTGCATACAGTAAAAATGAAGCATATTTTCAGGAAGCAGGAGCGATGGTCTAATGTCTATTCACGTTCGCTATGTTGATTTTGGTGGCTGCACCAACACATGCTTCTTACCAGAGCGTCCGAATGGCTTCGTCCTCTTGCTTTTGCATGATCATGATCAAGCGGAGGATGACTTTGCAACATACTGGGTGAGGAGTCCGCAGCGCAAGGCGTTTGTTGATAAACTGTTGGAAGAAGGGTACACGGTGTTGACGTCTTCCTTGTACGAAAAGCACTGGGGGGGCGAGCGGGCGGTCAATCATGCAAGCCAGCTTGTCCATTTGCTTTTAAAAAAGGAGACGCTGAACGATCGTATTCATATTTTAGCTGAGGGAACGGGAGCGCTCGTAGCAAGGCAGTTGTTTGCGAGTCCACAGCTTCATGTGCGCTCAGCTGTATTCGTGAATCCGCAGCTTTCCTTTGTCCATGCATATGAGCAGAAACAAAAAAATGAGCTTTCAAAAAAGCGGTTCAAGGAAGAAGTTGCCAACGCTTTCGGTGTTGAGCCCACGAACGTTGATGAAAAGTGGCTTCACCAACTGGAAGCCAAGCAAAAATTGGCGCAGGGAGACTATCCACCCGTTCGGATTTTGCAATCATTGGTCGAACGAGAACGGCAGGTGGCTACCCAGTCGCTTTCAACTTCTTTTTTGCCAAAAACACAGTACGTCGAACTGCATTTCGTAAGTAAGAACCAACCGCTTGCCAATGTCACAAGACATGTGCTGCCTTTTCTTGCTCGCTTTCAATAGCTGTCGGATTGCCGGCGGCTTTCTTTCATAGGGAAGAAGAGCATCAGACAAGACGTTGGTGTAATAGGTATGAAGAAGGGGAAGAGGGGGAATTAGTCATGAGGAAGGCAATTGTGATCGGAGGGCTCGGCTTTATCGGTTTTCATGTTTGTCAGGGATTGCTTGAAGAGGGGTATGAGGTCGTTGCTGTAGACCCATTTGTTGAAGAGCGTAGGGAAGAACAGGAAGAATTGGAGATGAGACTAGGACGCAATGCGTTCTTTACGCATCTGCAAAAGTCTGTGGTGGAGAGCGAGCTTGACGGCGCAGACGCGCATATCTATCTCGCTCCGCCACTTGAGGAAAGAGAAGAAAAAGCCGTTCTCGACTCCTTTTTTAAGCTTAGCGAAAAAGGTACAACCATTGTCTTCGCTTCCACTACGGCGGTATACAAACGAGGAGTGCAAGAGATCACAGAAGAATCTCCCATTGCTCCAGAAGGGGTATACGGGAGAGGAAAACTCGCGCTTGAAAAGTCCATTCAAGCGCATGCGGCAACCAATGAGGCGACGGCGGTTATTTTACGGCTTCCTACGGTTTACGGGCCCTGGCAACGACCCGATATGCAACTGCGCCGAGTGATGGAGGGCGAGCGGGACGCCGTGTGTGATGAAGAATCCAAGCATGACTTGCTGTATGTCACCGATGCAGCCGCTGCTTTTGTTAGGGCCTGCGAGTTAACGAAAAGCGACGTGATTCACCTTGGATCAAACGAGGCGGGTGCATGGCAAGCGATTGAGGAATTCTATTCCCTTCCCATCGCTAACAAGGAAGAAACAAACCGATTAATTATGAAGAAAGCGGAACGAGTGCTTGGTCTTAAGCCCCGAGTGGATGTGAAGTCTGGACTGAAAATGATGGAAGATGCGCTTACAGAGTGGTGGCGTATCAAGAAGATGTTTGAGACGGACTCTATGTAAGAGAGGAGCGGATGTGAGCGAGAAGGAGCTGGATGTGAGCGAGCAGCAGGAGCTAAAAGAAATCGCCGAAACCCGCCTCAAAGCCCCTTGACACTCGTCAAGGGGCTTTCCTTCCATCAAATTATGCTCTTCTTATAGAACGAGTTCTCGTAAAACGTCAGTTCCGGGTACTTGTCTTGAGCGGTGCGCATTTGAAATTCATTTTCAAACAAAGCGACAAGCCGGCCTTCCCGATCAGTCACGAGGTTCCGCTGCTTCTCTTTCAAAGTGGCTAGTGCCTTTGAAGGCCCATCGATCCAACGCGCAAACGAAAAGGGCTGGCGCTCTAGCTGGATGTCTACGTTGTACTCTCCTTTTAAGCGGTGTTCAAGTACTTCGAATTGCAAAACACCGACAACGCCAACAATTTGCTGCTCGACATACTTGTTGTAGGTGCGAAAAAGCTGGATCGCTCCCTCTTCCGTAAGCTGCTGGAGCCCCTTTTCGTAGGACTTATGTTTCAGCGCCTCTTTAACGGTGATGGCCGCGAAATGTTCAGGGGAGAAGTGAGGCATTTCATCAAACTCAAAAGCTTCTCCCTCCACAAGCGTGTCTCCAATCCGAAACGTGCCCGGGTCAAAAAGACCGATAATGTCCCCTGCACAAGCCTCTTCCACAATGCTACGATTTTGAGCGAGAAATTGCGTAGGCTGTGAAAGCTTTAGCGGCTTATTCGTCCGGACATGCTTCACGCTCATCCCCCGCTTAAAACGGCCGGATGTTATCCTAAGAAAGGCAACGCGGTCACGATGCTTGGCATTCATATTTGCTTGGACCTTAAAAATAAAGCCAGAGAAAGCTTCTCTTGTTTTCGGATCAATCGGGCCAATCGTGCTTTCGCGAACAGTCGGAGCAGGAGAGAGGGATAAGAAATGCTGAAGAAAAGTCTGGACACCGAAGCTTGAAATCGCACTTCCAAAAAAGATCGGCGTTAGTTCTCCCCTCGCGATAAGATCGACATCAAAGTCATCGCCGGCAACGTCAAGGAGCTCAAGTTCTTCGCGAAACTGGGCGACCAACCCTTCATCATTTATGACTTCATCAAGTTTCGGGTCGTCTGGACCGCTAAGTGAAATAATATCAATGTCCTTCGGATTATCAGGGTTGTATAGTTCAAGTTTTTTGTGGTGACGGTCATAGACGGCTTTAAAGGATTGGCCCATGCCAATCGGCCATCCCACTGGGTAAGAACGAATGCCAAGAAGGTTCTCAAGCTCTTCCATGAGCTCAAACGGGTCGCGTCCCTGACGATCGAGCTTGTTCATAAACGTAAAAATGGGAATGCCTCGCATCTTACAAACCTTAAAGAGCTTCTTGGTTTGTGCTTCGACTCCTTTAGCGGCATCGATCAGCATCGTTGCCGAATCGGCGGCGGTAAGTGTACGGTACGTATCCTCACTAAAATCCTCATGCCCCGGTGTATCTAAAATGTTAACGTGGTAGCCATCGTATTGAAATTCAAGCACGGAGCTTGTGACGGAAATCCCCCGCTGCTTTTCGATTTCCATCCAGTCACTCATCGCATGCTTCGAATTTTTTCTTCCTTTAACGGTTCCGGCTTCACGAATGGCGCCACCGAACAGAAGAAGCTTCTCGGTTAATGTTGTTTTCCCAGCATCCGGGTGGGAAATAATCGCAAAGGTGCGTCGTGTTTCAATCTCATCTTTCATCAATTTCATTAGAGTGTCCTCATTTCTAGCATAGATCTATCCATTATAGCAGGCAATTGGTGCAGTTTCATCATCGCCTGAAAAAAGCCGTGCAGGTTGCGTTTGCTCATGGATTGGGCTAAGGTGGAAGGACGAGCTTACGAGCGAGGTCTTAAAACGCAAAGTGAGATGTTAAGGGAAGTGACAGAAATGACACAAAACGAAACTCAAATTCAGGCGCTTCGAACATTTGCTGAGGACATGAAGCAGGGATTTGCTTGTGTGAAAAAGAAGCAGGACCATGAAGCCATTTCAAAGCTAAAGCCCTTTGTGGAGCTTATGGAAAAAAGCGACACAAAGCATGTGCGCCTGTTTGTGTACTACGCAATGGCCCAGTTTCGTACAGGGGACGTGGACGGCTTCCTGCAAACGTACGGCAAGATTCAGGATGTCCAAATGGAATCAGCGGAAGAAGAGTCGCTTAAAAAGCAGCTGGATCAATGGTTTGTTACGCTTATGAAAGAGATGGACCAACAGGAAAAGAAGCAATAAAAACAGGAGGAGTTAGCTTCCTCCTGTTTTTTTGCTGTTTTTTTCGCTGCTTTTATCAGACAGCTTTTCTTTAAAGTAGCTGCCGGCTGCGGAGACGACGGGCTTAAATTGTTCGACAACCGGGACAAGAGACTGCATGAGTGCGAAAAGAGCAACAAGCTGATCATTCCCAGCCGCTTCCTCGGTTTCTGGCTCATTCTCTGTTTCCTTTGTTTCTCCTTCTTTTTTGTGTTCATCTGCGCCTGTTGCTTCCTCCACCTTGCTTTCTTCTTCCGGCAAAGGGGTTGGTTCTTGCGTGTTCGATCCAAACATAAGCGACGAGAAAAAGTCATGATTTTGCTCTCGTGGTGGCTCGGCCATAGGGGTGTCTGCCTCCTTGTCTTCTTTACTATTAAGATATGTGTGCAAAAATGAATGGTGAGATGGCAGGCGCCTGTTTTCGTAAGGCAGTTCGTGTCGAATGGCTAGAGGTTTTGCCCAATTGCTAGACAAGTTTAAAGAGGGTTTGCTAATATTAAGATCAGGTACTAAAATAGAAGTAGGAAAATCGCGATACGCGTTATTTATTACATCACCGGTGGGAGCGTTTAGCTTTTTGTAAGATTGCGTTTGACGATATTGATTGTGAAAAGATAGAAATTCCCTCATCCTCTTAGGCTCTATCCTGCGGTCAAGGGGAGGTAATTGCTGATAGAACTTATTTGTAGAAGGAGCGAGTACTTTGGAAAAAAGACGTGTAGTTGTAACAGGAGTTGGAGCTGTTACGCCGCTTGGGAACGACGCCGAGACGTCCTGGAAGCACGCAGTAGACGGAGTGTCTGGAGTTGGACCAATGACACGCCTCGATGCAGATGCGTTTCCGATGAAAGTTGCAGCGGAAATCAATGATTTTGATGCCTCTTTGTTTATGGATAAAAAGGAAGCGCGTCGGATGGATCGCTTTACCCAGTTTGCCGTCGCGTCTGCCAAAATGGCTTTAGCTGATGCGGAGCTAGAGATCACTTCAGAGCTTGCCCCACGAGTAGGGGTCTGGATTGGATCCGGAATCGGCGGAATGGAAACGTATGAAAGCCAGTTTCGCACATTCCTGGAGAAAGGGCAGCGTCGTGTAAGTCCATTCTTTGTGCCGATGATGATTCCCGATATGGCGGCCGGGCAAGTGTCGATCTACACAGGGGCGAAAGGACCGAACTCTTGCTCAGTGACCGCCTGTGCGTCGGGCACGAACTCGATCGGCGACGCCTTTAAAGTGATTCAGCGCGGAGATGCGGACGCGATGATTACTGGAGGAAGTGAGGCGCCAATTACGAACATGGCTGTTGCTGGGTTTTGTTCAGCGAAAGCTGTCACGACAACCGACGACCCGAAAACCGCCTCTCGTCCCTTTGATGCCAACCGCAGTGGGTTTGTCATGGGTGAGGGTGCGGGCCTATTGATTCTCGAAAGCCTTGAGTCGGCACAAGCACGTGGAGCGACAATCTATGCAGAAATCGTTGGCTACGGCTCTACCGGGGACGCCCATCATATTACCGCTCCTGCACCAGAAGGAGAGGGCGGGGCTCGCTGTATGGCAGAGGCGCTGCGTGATGCAGGGCTTGCTCCGGAAGACGTAAGTTATATCAACGCTCATGGCACAAGCACGGAATACAATGATGCGTTCGAAACTACGGCGGTTAAGACCGTGTTTGGCGAACACGCCTATAAGTTGGCCGTTAGCTCGACAAAGTCTATGACGGGGCACTTGCTTGGTGCAGCAGGTGCAATCGAAGCGGTCTTTTCTGTGAAGGCGTTGGAGGCGGGCATCCTACCGCCGACGATCAACTATGAAACACCAGATCCACAGTGTGATCTTGATTATGTTCCAAACGAGGCGCGAGAGGCGGACCTCCAAGTAGTGATGAGCAACTCCCTTGGCTTTGGCGGGCATAATGCCACGCTTGTCTTTAAAAAGTGGCAAAGCGCCTAAACAAAAACGAGCGACCTCCATATGGGGATCGCTCGTTTTTTTCAGAATGCCGCTGCTTTTGCCTCGTCACGACAGCTGCTCGTCCAGCCAGCGGGAAACGTCCTCTTCGCTTTTTAGGACCCCTTCCAACTGTGCACATTCGGCAGCGAACAATACCTCAGCGAACGTGGGTCCTGGCTTTAGACCTCTTACCTTTAACGAAGCTCCTGTGATCAGTCGCCGTGATAAGCGGGCCGTTCGTTGTTCGAGATAGCTCAGGAGGCGGTCGCTTCGTCCTGCCTCTAATTTTAAGGCGACAAAGCGGATGCTTGTAGCAGAAACGTTTGATAGCAACTGGTGGCATTCAGTTGCGCTCGTGTCCGGTGTGACGTTGTGCCACCCTGTATCCGTGTACTCGCTTAGTAGCTGTCTCGATTCCTTTGTCTCTGCATAGCGCTCCAGTGTTTCAAGGTTTTGCTCCTTCTCGGCCAAGGCAAGCAAAAAGAGAAACGGATCGATAAGCTGGTGTTGATGAAGGTGTTCCATATGGCAAAAGGCTTGAGGGGAGGGAGGAGAAGGAAAGAAGCTCTTCCATATGTCGAGCCGTTCTAGCTCAATGAACCCCTCGTAGAGCATGTCTTCCTTTGCCAGAAGATCAAGTTCTCGCATTAGGCGTTTGGGACTGATTCTTTTGAGTGGAGCCCCAATAGACTTGGCAAGTTCAGCGGTTTGCTCCTCAAGTGTGTAGTCCAAGCGAAGCGCAAAGCGCACCGCCCGAAAAATACGTGTCGGGTCTTCAATAAAGCTGAGCGGGTGAAGGACGCGAATCTGCTGGTTCTTGAGATCTTGCTGCCCACAAAAAATGTCTATCATCTCCCCGAGTCGTGAAGCGTTGATATACATTGCCATGGCATTGATCGTGAAGTCTCTGCGCTCCAAGTCCTTCTGAATCGAACTAGGCACAACGGATGGCAGTGCCCCTGGATGCTCGTAGTGTTCACTGCGGGCGGTGACAAAATCGATCGTGCCGTGCGGACTTCTCCACGTAGCGGTGCCAAAGTGTTCGTAAACGGAGACGGCCCCACCCTTGCTCCTGGCGAGCTGCTTGGCGAAGTGAATTGCATCTCCCTCAACAACTATATCGATATCGTCATTCTCTCGCTGCAAAAAGAGATCCCGCACGACCCCACCTACGAGAAAAGCAGAAGCATTCTGGCGATCAGCTTCTTCGCCTATCTCTTTGAGCAAGCGAATTGTTTGATCCGAGTAATCTTCTTTTAAACGCTCCGTCAAATTTTTCGCGGGCTTGTCGCTACGTTGTGACCGTTCAATTACATTGGTGCGTGTTACAATCCCGAGAAGCTCTCCCTGTTTATTGAGCACGGGCAGCCGACCGATGGAGCGATCAATCATCGTCTGGGTCGCTTCCTCAAGGGAAGCATCGGGGGCAATCGTAATCACGTCATGCGTCATATAGCCTTTGATGGGCGCGTGGCCATAGCCTAAGTGAAGGGCTTTGTCCATATCCCGTCTTGAGACGACACCTGAAAGCGCCCCTTCTTCATTCATGACGGGGAACCCGCTGTGTCCATGCTTCACGCTTTCTTTGTAAGCCTCTTCAATGGAGGTGGTCTCTATCAGGCTCATCACAGGCCAGTTCATAAAGTACTGAACTTCTAAAGGGGGGAGAACGATCTGCGAAAGGTTGTTTTTTACGTTGTGCACGACTTCTGCAAGTGCAGTATTTTTTGCCGTTGCTGCACCGGCACCCGCATGCCCGCCACCGCCAAGTGGTTTCATAAGCAAGCGCAAATCGATACGCTCAGAGCTGGCGCGTCCAATAATGTAGACATCCTTGGCCATTTGTACGCATACAACGCAGGCATCGGCACGATGGGTGTCCAGAAAGGTCTCCACCATTGTCGAAACCCCGTCCTCAAAATCGTCCTGCTTCCCGGAAGCAAAGGCAATGCGCAGATCACCTATTTGGCTCATCTCCAAGTCGGCTAGCAGCGAATGAAAGAGGGGCCGTTCAGCAACTGGGTCTGAGGCCGTCGCAAAGGAACGTAGAGTGGATGAATCAAGACTCAGGCTATGTAAATAAGCAGCGGCCTCGAGGTCCCGTGACGTGGTTTGTTCAAAGGTAAACAGGGCGGTGTCCGTGTAGAGGCCAATCGCAAACAGAGTGGCCTCCACTTCGCTAATCGCTAGCTCAGCAGTGCGCATTCGTTCTATTAGGAGAGTCGTGCAAGCGCCTACCGCTTCAATTTGAGAGGAAGCGGTGATAGGCGAATCCCCGTTGAGATGGTGATCAATAATCGTCCGCTGAACATCGGCTGGAAGCTCGGTAGTCGAGAGCCCGCACCTTTCATCGCTGGATGCGTCCACGAGCACAACGTCAGACACCTTTTGCCACGGCACTTCGTTGAAAGGAGTGAATGGAAAGCTGTCTTTGTACAAAGCAAGGTACGCCCTGACTTGACGTTTGATGGCGTGAGGGAGGACGCAAAGAGCGTCGGGAAATAGCCGTTTCGCTGCTACGAGCGAAGCAAGCGCATCAAAATCCAGGTTGGTGTGGCTAACAATGACGTTCATTTTTTCTACCCCCTTCATCAGCTTCTATTGTAACAAAAGTGGCCTCCATTGCCCTATCATTCTGGGCATAAGGAGGCCAAATCATTCCTTACGCATAGACATCCAACAACATTCCCTTAACGGTGCAGGATTGATTCGTAGCATTCAACTGTCCCAGTGCTTCTTTGCAAGCTTCGACGAGTTGCTTGAGCTCACCGCTACCCCTCGCCTTCGTTTCATTGAATTGAAAAAGACCGTCTTTAGTTTGTTCGATGCCGACCTTCTTTAGAGCGGGGAGAAACGGTTGGAACAGCTCACGCCATTCAGCTAGCTGTCTGGATGAAAAATAGTGAGAGGAGAGCGAATAAATCTCTTCGTTAAGACGCCTGAAAAAGCGAAACGACTCATCCGTTTCTTGCTGATGGACCAAATTCTCGGACTGGGGGGATGCGCTAGGCTTCTTTTTTAGGAATGCATATCCGTAGCTATAGACATCATTGTCTGATTGCTGATCGTGAGCAGACAACGTTGGCACGCTTCTTCTCGTTCGTTCTACGGGATCCACACGTTCAGGGTGGACCCCTTGATGAACGCTAGCCTCCACCACACGCTCCCATCGTAACGATCTTCCCATCGGTTTTCCCTCCTTTAGATGAACCAACTCTTCTATTCATTCTATTCCCGAAATTCAAGTTCTGAATCAAAAAAAGCGGAGGGTGTTGATTGGATAAGAACGATCCTACAAGCGTCTAAGCCGACCTTTAACAAAAAAAGCTAGCCACAAATTGTAGCTAGCATAAAAAGCATTCTCATTTCGCGAAGATGTGGTTGTCGATCACAATCGTTTGTTCTCTTGTTGCGACCCAATCGCTTGTAGCTGTCGCAGCATTATAGAAGAAAAGAGAATGATTGCCTTGTCCACGAAAAGCAAGGGCTTCAGTGACGGCTTTTCTTGATTCGGTACCTGCTTCTTGATTAATCGCTCCATCAAGTACTGGTGAGAACGCATAGTGTCCAGAAGGGGTGACCTCATAGATGACGTCACTGACGGTGTTCGGGAACTCGTCGCTGTCCACGCGATTAAGGACAACGGTGGCTGCCGCGACTTTGCCAGCATAACTCTCTCCTTTGGCTTCCGCATGTACGAGTTTGGCAAGAAGTTCGCGTTCTTCCGCTGAAACCGCAGCTGGGATGGCAAGAGATGTCCCTGCGTGAATCTCGTTTGAAGATAGCCCGTTCATGCGTTTAATGGCTGCAATGGGGATGCCGTAGCGATCGCTAATGGTTGTAAGAGACTCACCGTTCTGAACAGGGTGTGTGAGCGCCCCGGCTTCTACTGTTGCACTTGCTAAAAAAGTCAGCCCAAGAAATGCAGCAAAGGAAATGAGAAATTTTTTCAATGGTAACCACTCCTATTTTCATTCAGTTTTCGTGCCCGCCTACGTGGATGACACGTACGCTACGACTCTATCAGAAGAGGGCGGGGTTTGGGGCTGGTAAACCTCACCAGCCTTAAGGATAAAACATTTCATGCTGATCATATCAAGGACAAGATCTATTTTTTACAGTTTAGTAACAAAAAAGAAGGTACTTTACAGTTGTGTAACAATCATTTTTAAATTTCCTTTTTTAGGTGGAGGGGGAGCTAAGATAAAAAAGGTCATGGCCGCACTCATTTATATTACAGACATTTTCTCTACTCCCTTTTCATGAAGTTTTTACCATAGATAAGAGGATTTTTGCTGTGCTACGATGCATTTGTGCCTGAAATACAGGCCAAAAAATACATACATCAGGAGGATTTTACGTTGAAAAAATTAGTTCTCACTACAATTGCAGCTGTAGCGCTTACTACGGCTGGTTTTACTGGAGGAGCAGATGCTGCTCAAAATAATAATGGCCACGTAAAGGTTAGCGGCCCCTATGTCTATCAATCTAGCGCACAAGGGGTGAACTGGCTTCCTTTACAAGACTGGCTCCAAGATGTGAAAGATCAACATGGGGATTTTGACTGGTCTAACATTGACTGGAATCAAGCACCTGGTGATGTAGAAGAAGCGCCGGCGCCAGAAGAAGTACCGGCTCCAGAGGAAGCGCAGCCTGAAGAAGAAGCGCCAGCACCAGAAGAGGAAGCGCAGCCTGAAGAAGAAGCGCCAGCACCAGAAGAGGAAGCGCAGCCTGAAGAAGAAGCGCCAGCACCAGAAGAGGAAGCGCAGCCTGAAGAAGAAGCGCCAGCACCAGAAGAGGAAGCGCAGCCTGAAGAAGAAGCGCCAGCACCAGAAGAGGAAGCGCAGCCTGAAGAAGAAGCGCCAGCACCAGAAGAGGAAGCGCAGCCTGAAGAAGAAGCGCCAGCACCAGAAGAGGAAGTACAGCCTGAAGAAGAAGTCACTGAGGACGAAGAGCAAGCCGACGCGTCAGGCGATATCACAGCAGAAGAGCAGCAAATGGTTGATTCTGTCAACCAAGAGCGTCAGCAAGCAGGCCTTGCTCCGCTTCATGTCGATACACAGCTCACAGAAGTGGCGCGTGTCAAAGCCCAAGACATGATCGACAACAACTACTTCTCTCACAATTCGCCAACATATGGATCTCCGTTTGACATGATGGATCAGTTCGGCGTCCAGTACAACACAGCGGGTGAGAACCTTGCAGGAAACCAAACCGTGGACGCTGCGCACCAAGCGCTTATGAACTCTCAGGGACATCGTGAAAACATCCTAAGCTCAAACTACACAGAAGTTGGCATTGGCATTGTTGACGGTGGACCATACGGCAAAATGTTTGTGCAGCTTTTCAAAGGGTAATAGGTAGCGAGCGATAAAAAACGAAGCAAACCCATGAGGGATTGCTTCGTTTTTCTAGACGGGGAAAGGACCTGCTCATTTCCATCAACAAGAGACTAGCCAGGAATAGCGATCTGGCTAGTCTCTTGTTCTGTCTATTTCCTTAACTGGATTTGCTCGACTCGGTGATGGTCTCCTTTGGTGAGAATCATATCAGCGCGCAACCGGGTCGGGCGAATATTTTTCTCCAAGTTCACACCATTAATGGAGCGCCAAATGGACGTAGCCATCTCGACAGCTTCTCGGTCATTTAAATGCCGATAGCGATAAAAATAAGATTCGGGTTTTTGAAACGCTGTGCTTCTTAAAAGTTTGAAGCGTTCGATATACCAAGAAAGAATCGTCTCTTCATCGGCATCCACGTAAATAGAGTAATCAAAGAAGTCGGAGACGAAAACATGGGGGATTCGTTTCCCTTTGCGGTTGACTTGAAGAACGTTGATTCCTTCCACGATCACAACATCGGCCTCCTCTATGATCTGCCTCTCTCCGTTTTCCACGTTATACGTAAGATGAGAGTAGACAGGAGCTTCGACTCGTGGGGCACCCGCTTTTAAATCTGTTAAAAACGAAAGCAGCCGCTGGATATCGTAGCTCTCTGGAAAGCCTTTTCGCTTCATCAAGCCTCTCTGTTCGAGCTCCTCGTTTGGGTAAAGGAAGCCATCTGTGGTAACCAAAGAAACCTTGGGGCCGTTTGGCCATCTGCTTGCGAGTGCTTGAATGAGCCTTGCCGTCGTGCTTTTACCGACCGACACGCTGCCGGCGATGCCGATAATAAAGGGCGCTTGTTTGCGCTCTTTTTTTAAGAAGTAATTCATGTCGTCGTGCAATCTGGCATTGTGAGTCATTAAGCGATACAACAATTCAGAAAGAGGAACGTAAATTTCGCGTACCTCCGAATCAGAAATGGTTTCATAAATGCCCTCAAGCTGCTTCCGCTCTTCCTTAGAGAGCAGGGAAGTCGCGTCGTCACTTAGCTGCGACCAATCTCCGCGAGTAAAAGTTGTAAACGCATTCAGGCTGCGAGTGAGTTCATCTGTAATCATAAGGCTCTCCTTTACGCGTGCGGGAATTATCTATTAGCAGAGTAGCACGCAATCAAAAGAGAAGCAAGAATAGAAGCTCATCGCCATGCGTATGTATCCCTAACGGAGATAGTCAAAAGAAGTGCCACTATCTCCCGTTAAGAAGGGCGGAAAGGAATTCCCCAACAGGAACATCGCGGACTTGATCCAAAAGAGCATTCATTTCTGGACGGCTGTTTAAGGAGCCCTGAAGGATGACTTGAACGACTTGATCCCTGTCAACTAAGATCGATTGCACGTATAGCGCATTTGTTAAAAGAGCGGTAACAATGGCAATTTCTTTCGGTGTCACTCTCGTTTGCCTGTTCTCATCCTTTGACGTTGATTTAGAGTCCTTTCGTGGGTCATTATGCGCAGCGTCCGTCATCAGGATTCTGCTCCCCTTGCAGCATTATAAAGAATCACTGGGGCTGCCTGTTCATCGACTTCCTCAACAGGAAACAGGTCAAACATAAAACCAATCACAATGAAAACCGTAACCACCGCCAAAATCAAGGATGCTATCTCACTTGGTACGCCCATAGTCTCACCTGCTTCGCCTTGAGTTACTAACATCGTATTCAACCTTCTTTGCGGTTGTGTATAGAAACTTACTGCAAATCGGTCGTCGGTTTGCTTGCTGGTCTTTTTTCATAAGTGACAAATGCAAAGGGAGTGAACGTTGTGGGAGTTATTAAAACGTATCGCTGGATCGAGCGCTATGTCAAGGGATTGGAAGAAGGAACTCAAGGGTTTGAGCAGCAAAAAAAGATTTTCATAAAGCCTCTGAAACATCTATTTGCGACCGAAAACGAAACAGAACTTCAACATCGTCTCATCGGGCTGGGCCTATTTAAGCCGTCTGCTTCAGTCAAGGAATTAACATCTCTTTTGGACTCGACGTGTTGGACAATGGCTCAAGCCCACTTCAACGTGCTTAAGGAGAAGTGGGAGGGGCCGGACATCCCCATTTACCTTTTACCAGCGGTGAGCAATCATCGCTGGTTAGACGAAGAACTTGGAGGAAAAATGGGCGTAAGTTTTGGCTCTGGGATCGTCTTATTTGTGCAGCCGACCGTAAGTGAGAAAGATTTACAAGCTCTGCTGACTCATGAATATCATCATGTCTGTCGTCTCGATTTTACAGGAGAGACTGAAAGGAGTATTCCTCTACTTGAATCGATGGTGATGGAAGGGTTGGCGGAACTCGCTGTGCTTGAAGAGGTTGGGAGCGAATCCATTGCTTCGTGGACCTCCCGTTATGACCACATGTGGCGCGAAGAATGGTACACAAATTGGCTTTATCCGAGGTTGCATATACAGGGAAGAACGTACTACTCACACTACTTGTTTGGAAATGAGCAGGCTGGCATTCCGCGTTGGCTTGGCTACTATTTTGGATTTCAACTATGCAAAGCAGCCATGGCGAGTGAGGAAAAAACGGTGAAGGAGTGGCTAAGACAGCCAGCCAAGGAAATCTTGAAAAAAGCAGGGAGAACGTGAAAATACCGTTTAAGAAAAAATAAGCCTGCCCATACTGTGGATACAAAGAACTTGTCAGGAGGGAGCTTTCTTATGACCATGATGCGGGACGTATGGGTTAACTGGTTTGAAGGGGAAGAGAACGGTTATAATGTTTGTGATTTTCATGAATGGAGAAGCGAGGACCGAGTGGAAGTTCTTGATCAAGTGGTACTGGTTGAGACGAGTGAAGCACTCTTTGAGGCGATTGAAAACCAGCTCAGTGAACTTCCAGCATCGCTGCTTGGAACAGTGCATCAAAAAAGCTATTTACGAAAAAATATGTCGCGTATTCAACTGGACTACTGCTTTATCGCGACAGATGGGGTTCGAATCATTGCGGTTGATACGATGGGGTATAAAACCCCGATTCGTAAAAGTCGCTTAACCCCGAGGCAGGAACAGCTCGTATTTGACGCCCTAAAGGAACAAGACGTTGAAAGAATTACACAGGAGCAACCCATGGCGGAAAAAGAGTATCATTTGCTCTCCCCTGATCCCAAACAGTTGAAAGGGCTCACGCGGCGAGAACGGCAGTTAAAGCAGCTTCTGTACATGTCCCTTGATCATCTTCGTACTACAGGAACAGACGCAGAATTACGCTACTGGTGCACCGAATGGGACCCGTTTTCTTATCATGAGCTTCAACACATGGGACGGGAGCAACTATGGAATCATCTTTACATGGGCGTAAGTGAAGGATGGACAAAAACCCATTATGAACTTTGTGAAGCGATGATTAAAGGACAAGCGTTTTTTGAGAAGCTATGGGAGCTTGAACACCCTCAGCGTGTGAAATGATAAGGAAGGGCCGGAAGATGGGAATGCAGAGTCTTTGTTTACAACGTATCCGCTTTCTTCTATAATGAAAGTGTACATAATAAAGGAGGCGCAAGTATGGATACAATGGACAATTTTGCTTACCTCGTCATGCAAATCTTCACTGTGGTGTTGCTCGTGGGAACACTCGGTCTTTCATTCTGGATTGGGAAAGTCTGGAAAAAAACAAACGGGTATTAAGGAAGGAAGGCGGAAGCGGGTTGGTAAGAAGCGAGAATTTTGGAAGGCCTGACAAAGAAATTCCGGTCTTGGATTTCGTGTCAGGACTGAAAAATCTCGAGCTTTTACCCGCTGCAGCTAGATCAAGAAAGGCGGAGGGGCCCTGGGCACGAGCGACAAGTTCTGGAGCGACGGCAGATCAAGTCCGAGTTTGACTTGAACTGGCGGCGTGAAGAAACCTCGAGCGAGTGGGCCCCGAAGCTAGATCAAGAAAGGCGGGGGGCCCTGGGTGTTTTCACACCAAAAAAGGGTCGCCTGCCTCTTTTTTTTGTACCATCTTTCAAGGTGAAACTCGTTTACCTGCCGATTCAAAAAAGTAACCTGCCGATATCGAAAATTTACATGCCTATTTTAAAAAATTAGCTCTTCTTTGTAGCGATAAGTTGAGTACTCTTTCGTGCAATGAAGAAGTGTGGTACTGGCACAGGTATTGGTTCTTTTTCTGCTTGACGCCCCAAGCGTTTGTTTCTACACTGGATTTACATAAGATAGGATGTGAGAGGTGTGGATCAAACAGAAAAGCTAACTGAGGCGATTGAACTCTTTAAAGATGTGCTTTTTTATGGTCAGCAGCATGTGCAAACGAGGCTTGGGCATGAACTTTACCAGTTGGTTTCAGCGGAGCAGCTTGAAGTGTTAAATTTGCTGGATTTTTCAGGAAAGCTAACATCAAAGCAAATCGCCGAGTATCAGGGGACACATAAAAGCGCGGTCTCCAATCGCTTAAAAAAATTGCAGCAGCGGGGGCTTGTCTCATTTCGGCAGGCAGCCGATGATCATCGGATCAAGTACGTCGAATTAACCCCTAAAGGCAAGCTGGGCATTAGTGAACTGCAGGAGGAGATGTTTTTTTATTTTGAGAAACTCTTTGCCGATTTCGAGGAAGAGGAGTTTGTCCAGTTTACGCGGACGTTCAGGAAGGTACGAGATCGCTTAAAGTATGAAATGCTTTCGGGAACATTCGATGCTGGTCATGAGGAATAAAAAAATAGCAAACAAAAACGGGGGCTGCCTGCAGCCTCCGTTTTTTCATTTGTCTAGCTCTGCTTTTCGGTATTGTCTAGCTCCGGCGGGTAGAAGCGTCGAGATTTTTCAGTCCTGGCCCGAAATCCAAACCCGGGATTTCTGGTCCAAGCCTTCCAAAATTCGTGCTTCTGGGCAACCCGCCTGCGCATTTCGGTCTTGTCTAGCTCCGGCGGGTAGAAGCGTCGAGATTTTTCAGTCCTGGCCCGAAATCCAAACCCGGGATTTCTAGTCCAAGCCTTCCAAAATTCGTGCTTCTGGGCAACCCGCCTGCGCATTTCGGACTGCTATTTCCGTTTCCGTCCAAGCCCCATTGCACGTTCTGCTTTTGCCAACGTCTTTGCGGCGGCACGACTTGCTTTATTCGCTCCTTCGTCGAGAATCGCATCTAGCTCGCTTGACTGAATCAATTCCTCGTACCTTTCTCGAATAGGTGCAAGGGTGGCAACGACCACTTCGGCAAGGTCCGCTTTAAAGTGTCCGTAACCGATACCTTCGTAGGCTTGTTCGAGTTCTTCAATGGAACGATGGGAGCACAAGGAGAAAATCGACAACAAGTTTGACACGGCAGGTTTTTCTTCGCGATCAAAGCGAATCGTCCCCTCTGTGTCTGTTACGGCGCTTTTGATTTTCTTTTCAATCGTTTTCGCGTCGTCAAGCATGGAGATATAGCTTTTCGCATTTGCGTCGGATTTGCTCATCTTCTTATGAGGGTCATCGAGTGACATAATGCGAGCCCCGACCTTTGGAATTTGTACTTCAGGTACAGTGAAGATGTCGTTGTATTTGTTGTTAAATCGCTCGGCGAGATTGCGCGTGAGCTCCAAATGCTGCTTTTGATCCTCTCCAACGGGGACGACATTTGTTTGGTAAAGCAAGATATCGGCCGCCATAAGAGGCGGGTATGTTAAAAGTGAGGCGGAAACGGCCTCTTTTCCAGTTGATTTATCTTTAAATTGGGTCATCCTCTCTAGTTCTCCAATGTAGGCGACGCATTGCATCATCCAGCCAAGCTGAGCGTGCGCCGGGACTTCCGACTGAATGAAAAGGGTGGACTTCTTTGGATCAATCCCGACCGCAATGTACAGAGCAGTGAGACTGCGAATATTTTCTCGTAAGGCCAAACGGTCTTGGGGCACGGTGATAGCATGTTGGTCAACGATGCAAAAATAGCAGTCGGATGATTCTTGCATAGGAGGGAAATGCTTCAATGCTCCCAAATAATTGCCAAGGGTAAGCATGCCACTTGGCTGAATTCCTGAAAAAACGGTTTGCATTCTTTTCATCTCCAGTTTTGTCTATGTATAGATCTAATCCTATCAGTTTTCTCTTAAAAATCAACTTGCTCAGTGAAACATAACCTGTCCCAAGCACGAATACGAATAACTATAGAGCACCGTTATGATCGTCCTTATTAGCGTTTCGACGTTCGCGAAAGCGCATCACAAGTAAGGCTACGTTCACCGTGAGAAGAACGCCGAACCAGAAAGGAGATGCATCGGGTTGGGTGCGGTCATAGAAAACATAGGCAAGGAGAGCAAGGGCTGCAATTCCTTGCAACATTTGTAGTTTGGTCATGCGACAACTCCGTTCATTTTGGTGTAGTATCTGCCCGTCCGTATCGTAGCACAGACAAAACAACGGATAAAGAATGACTGCGAATTTCCATACGAGGGGGAAAGGCGATGAAGAAGAAGTATCTGCTTCGCCTGTGTCTGCTAACTGCCATTGTGTTGGTTGGCTGGTTTCATTTGAAAACAGAGTCCATTTTTCGCCACGTGGAAGTGATCGCGGATGCGAATCTAGAAACCGCTAGCGCGCAAGTTGGGGAATTAGCGCCAGGCTTTACACTGTCAACGCTTGGAGGAAGCACGGCCTCACTTGAAGCGAAGGAGGGGCGCTATACTGTGCTTCATTTCTTCGCCACGTGGTGCCATCCATGTCAGGAAGAGATGCCGATCATTGTCGAGATGGCTAAACGCTTAGAAACACAGGGCGATCAGTTTATCGCCGTGAATTTAACGAGTGAGGACACGGGGAAAGCGGAACTACGCACGTTCCTAAAACATTACGATGCGACCTTTGATCCAGCCCTTGACAAAGAGGGAGAGGTGCTGGATGAATATCAAATTATCGGGATTCCGACGACCATTGTGCTTGATTCGCAGGGGGAAATCATTCAGCGGATCAACGGGGCGATGTCTCCTTCCATGGTGGAGGACTTGCGGCCGATGAGAGAAAACGCCTCTTAGCTTGTTTTCTGGTCGCTTAAATAGGCATCAATTTTACGGTCCAGCGACTGCAGCCAATCGCGGGCCGTTTTGTCGTCAATTTTCCGGTAGTGGTGCCTTCCCTTTGGCTCCTCGTCCGCTTCATCTGCCAAAGCGACGACGTGTTGAAGCGGTTTGAGCTCCAGGTGCCCGTGAGGCAAATACGAATCGGTGTGCAAAAGGACGGCCAGTGCAATTTCTTTCGCATTTCTAGGATGTTCTCCTAAGCGAATGAGTAGTTTGTGAGCGCGCTCGGCCCCCTTGATGGCGTGAATATCATACGCTTTGTATAAGGAGTAGTCCCATTTGCCATCTTTGTACCATGTAAAATGACCAATGTCATGTAGAAAAGCAGCCTTCGCTGCAAGGTCTGGGTGGACATGGTGGATGAGTGCGAGGTCAAAGGCATGGTAGGCACAGCAAATTGCGTGAGCCATTCCGGAGCGATTGACAAATTTCTGGGTAATATGATGATCGTATAAATCCACGAGTGTAACATCTCTCATTTTCATTCTCCTTTCTGTCCGAACCAGGAATAGTTTGTACTCGAGTAACGGATATTAACACAGTATGGTATAATGATTACACGACTTTGTAAAGGGAGGCGTTTTTTTGGCTGAGACGCATACATTCACAAAAACAGAAGAATTGGCTAACGCCATTACACATGGGATTGGGGCGTTGCTCAGCATAGCAGCATTGACCCTTCTTATCGTTTATTCCAGTCTATATGGATCCGCTTGGCATGTGGTCAGCTTCACCATTTACGGCGTGACGATGCTTTTCCTCTATTTTTCCTCCACGATGGTACATAGCTTGCCTCCCGGAAAAGCGAAGGACTTCTTTGAAATCCTTGATCATTCGGCAATCTACTTATTTATAGCGGGAACGTACACACCGATCTTGTTCATTCTTGTCGGTGGAAGCCTTGGTTGGACGCTCTTTGGAATTGTCTGGGGGGTTGCGACGGTCGGCGTGATTTTCAAGATTTTCTTTGTGAAAAAATTTCTTGTCCTCTCAACGGTTTTTTATCTCTTGATGGGGTGGCTTGCTCTCTTTGCGATGGGACCCATCGTTGAAGCGTTGCCTCGAGCAGGACTTACTTTCTTAGTCGTGGGCGGGTTGTTTTACACGGTAGGAACAGTTTTCTACGTGTGGAGAGGGTTTCGTTTTCACCACGCGATCTGGCATTTGTTTGTGATCGCTGGTTCGGTCTTTCACTTTTTGCTTGTGTTGTACTTTATTTTGCCCGTTGCCGTCTAATAAAAGAAACAGGCCGCATGAAAGCCAAGCTTTTCTGCGGCCTGTTGTCTAGTGCTGGCCCTTAATACCCACGTGGGAAATAGTCTTTCCATCGTGCATCGACTTTTTGCGCTACTTCTTCATCGACCACGACTTCTTCTGGGTAAAAAGGTTTCATTCTCGAATCAATGACGATTGGGCCACGGTAGCGAACATTGTTGCGGACAATGTCTGCTTTGGCATACAAGTCATGAGCTGGGTCAAAACGCGTGAACGTCGTCCAGAGAAAGCGATTTTGTGATTCGGCAATCGACGCATCATCGACAAGGAAGACAAGCTGCCAGTCCCCGAGGGCTTCCTGGGCATGGTCGACGAGCCATTGCGCGAAGTCTTCGTGTTCCGAGAACGCAGGTCCGGAGACAACGAGACACCCGCCGCAGAACGGAATTGCATCGCGAATGTTGTCGATATGTCCACCGGTATACGTGCGAGCAAGTGTACGAATTGGGTCGCCGAGCCCGGTCATAATCGCCTTGCTGCCAACATTCAAGGAACGTCCCGTATAGTCGAGCGTGTCCATCGAAGTATCGGTCATAATCAGCAAGTCCCTCTCCGGCAAAAATCTCTCCAGAACGGCTTCAAGCAACTCGTGAAACTGCTGCAAGTCCACATCTTTGCTTGTGACCATCAAAAATTTGGTCAACGACAACTGACCTTCGCCGAGGATGCGAATCGCATGCGTTAAGCCTTCTTTATAGTAGGACTCTCTGACAATCGCCCCTGTCAACGCGTGAACCCCCGTCTCTCCGTATGCTTGCAAGTCCTTCACGCCACTCATCACAAGCGGATAAAACGGTCGTAAGAGCCGTTGTAAGTATTCAGCGATATAGAAATCCTCTTGATACGGTTTGCCGACAACCGTAGCCGGATAAATGGCGTCTTTTCTTTTCCACATTTGCTTGATGTCCAACACAGGAAAATCATGCTCAAGCGAATAATAGCCGTAGTGATCGCCAAAGGGGCCTTCAGGTTTCCTTACGTGGGGAGGAACCGAGCCGGCAAAGGCAAACTCGGCTTCCGCTACCAGCTTGTGAGGATGGTTCTCGACTTCAAACATCGTCAATTTCTTTCCCATAAGAAACGAAGAAAACATGAGCTCAGGGACGAACGGAGGAATCGGCGCAATTGCTGAAATCATCAGCGCCGGAGGGCCGCCAATAAATAGGCTTACCGGCAGGGCTTCGTTTCGTTGTTCTGCTTCGTAGTGATGAAACCCGCCCCCTTTATGAATTTGCCAGTGAATCCCCGTCTGCGCTGGCGTCTGTTCTCGGATTTCGATGCGGTACATCCCAAGATTATGGGCGTTATTCTCCGGGTGCTCGGTGTATACTAACGGAAGAGTGACAAACGGCCCGCTATCGTGTTGCCATCCTGTTAAGGCAGGAAGGGTGCGCATGTCGACATCTGGCGAATAGATGCCGGCAACGGGTGCGTGTGCTTTTGAAACCGTTTTGGTCCCTAGCTTCATCACGTCTGTAAAAAGCGACTTTTCATTCCAGAGAGAAGAGATCGTTGGCGGCATAAGCTTGTCCAAAGCACCAATCGCTTGCTTGACAAAAGCTTCTGGCTTTGGGCCAAAGGCCATGTCTAGACGCCGGACGGTTCCAAATAAATTGGTCACGACCGGAGTGTCATTGTTTTTGACATTGGTAAAGAGAAGCGCTGGTCCTTGCTCATCAATGACGCGCCGGTGAATTTCAGGGATTTCCAAGTAAGGATCAGCTTCAGCCGTAATTTCAATGAGTTCCTTTTCGTTTTTCAACTGATTAATAAAAGACCGTAAATTTGTATGCATAGTACCCCTCGCTTCGTCGGTGTCACTTTCATCATAGCGGGATATGGGCAAAAACTCAAAAGGTATCCACAAAATCAGTGATTTTTTTAAGTTCATGATGACAATTTGCGACAAAAGACGTTATAATTTAGAGGAGGAGCGAGAATATGTACATTTCCGTGAACGAGCTAGCTGAATACCTTGGACTGCAGCCCGCATACATACAAAAGCAGATTCATTTAGGACATGTACATGCCGTTTGGGATGGGGAGAAGCTTCTTTTAAATAAGGAGCAGTTTCAACGGCATAAAGAACAACTTGACGCGAAACGCAAACAAACGCTCATAGAGCAGGACGAGCCCATTCCAGAGGACTGGGATGCGCAAGATGAAGATTAGTCACTAAAAAATAATGAAGGATGTGAAGAGAGTGTTCAAACATAGACACAGTATCTCTGCAGCACTGCTGGGCGGTACACTTCTGCTCACGCCGAGCGGAGCAGAGGCGGATTCAGCGATGACAGTTGCACAGCATGTTCATAAAGCCAGTGGCCAGGAACAGTTGGAAGCTCCGAATCGTGCCGCCCGTTTTGTTTACCAGACTGATTTGTCGTTTGACTACCCGGAAGAGGGCGTAAGAGGCATCTTTGTAACCGCTCACTCTGCTGGGGGGGACAGATTTGATTCACTTATTGATCTTGTCAACGACACCGGATTGAATGCGATGGTCATCGATATAAAAGATGACGATGGAAATATCACGTACGAGCCAGATGAAGATTCTCCGTTTTATGATATTGCTTATGGCTACATTGATGATCCCGAGGCCATGCTGAAAGTGCTTGAAGAAAACGACATTTATCCAATCGCTCGTGTTGTTGTGTTTAAAGACAATGTGTTAGCAGACCTTAGACCAGAGCTTTCATTTCAGGAAAATGGCTCGACTTGGTCAAACAGCAGCGGACATAAATTTGTAAACCCATTCCTTGAAGAAGTTTGGGATTATAACATAGCGATTGCCGAGGAAGCGGCAAAAATGGGCTTTCAGGAAATCCAGTTTGACTATGTACGCTTCCCAGAAGGCTTTGAGACACGTGATGAATCGCTTGAATATAGCGTCGGTGAGTACGAAGGCGGGGACGGCGACAATGTTGAGCGTCGTGTTCAAGCCGTGACGGATTTCGTGGCGAAAGCACGTGAAGACCTGTCTGCGTATGATGTGGACGTTTCTGTTGACATTTTCGGCTACGCTGCTGATGTGGGCGCAGCGCCCGGAATTGGTCAAGACTTTGCGAAAATCTCGGAAAACGTTGATATCATTTCCTCTATGATCTATCCGAGTCACTGGGGCCCAGGGTATTTTGGTTTAGACAAGCCTGATCTGTATCCATACGAATTGACGGACGAGTACGCGCAAGTAGAAAATGAAGTTCTAGATGAGCTTGGCGAAAATCGCCCCGTTTCTCGTCCTTGGATCCAAGACTTTACGGCAAGTTATTTGGGAGCGGGGAATTACATTCCGTATAATGCAGCAGAAGTGGAAGATCAAATCCGTGCTTTGTATGATAACGACATTCATGAGTTCCTTCTTTGGAACGCGGGCAATACGTACTCAGAAGGCGTCAATTACGACAATCCATAAATGAAAAAATAGCCTCTGCTCTTTTCGGGAGTAGGGGTTTTCTACTAATTATTACTGTGTTTTGCGCACACACTACAAAAAAGGAGTTGGCATACGTTTTGAATAAGGAACGAAACGTAAGCGAACAACATGCAGGGACGGAGGGGTTTCGAATGTCATGGTATGAGAAGTTAAAAGATTACTTTCCCGTGGAGGAAATGAAATCCGAAGAGCATATGACGCTGCTTTTAAAGGAGAAAGGGGATATTTACCACAAGGATGAAAGCGAAAAGCACGTGATGATGTACGTGGAAACGGAAGATTTCGTGTTTGTGGACTACTTATTCGTCTCCAAAAATGCGCGTGGGGAAGGCCTTGGAAAAAAGCTGCTGCAAAAACTAAAAGATAAAGGCAAACCGATTATTCTCGAAGTAGAACCTGTCGATTACGAAGACACAGATTCCAAAAAACGCCAACGCTTTTATCATCGCGAAGGCTTCAAGCACGCCCAGTCAATAGGGTATACACGTCGCTCCCTAGTGACAAATGAACGGAATGAACTTGAAATATTGTACTGGTCACCGAATAATGAAAGTGAGCATAGCATATATGAAAAGATGAAGCACACCTATGAGACGATTCATACGTACAAAGACACGCGTTTGTATGGAGAAGCTTATGAGCCTGTAGACGATGTTCTCACATACGAAAAAGAATAAGAGGGATTTTTAGAAACACAAGCCCCTAAAGGCAAAGGTGGTGGGTGAGATGAAAGAAAAAAACAAGCAAAAAAAGCGGAAGCGCGAGCTTTTAAAAGATGCTCTCAGAAAACAAGTAGGCAATTGGAAAAAGAAGCGTTCTGTTAATCCGTATCCACAGACCCATAAAATCAGCGCCTAAACTCCGACAGTTCGTCGGAGTTTTTTCATTTGAACTGCCTCTGGTTTTCTTGTACTACCTACTTTTGAAACATAGATGTTTAGTAAGTTTTTTGGTATAATTGGTTTTAGAAATGAGCTCAGGGGGTATTGAGGAAAGAAGACATTTTTACATGATCTTTGTTCAATATTTGTATAAGTCTTCTGTACAAGAGTTAAACAAAGCTGTATAATGGGTGTTGTGAACTACTGAACGAGTGATTTAGCGAATAGATATTGGTTGTAAAGGAGAGGTTCATAAGATGGTTACACTGCTGACGTCCCCAAGTTGTACATCTTGTCGAAAAGCGAAAGCGTGGTTGGAAGAGCACGATATTCCATTTGAAGAACGGAATATTTTTGCTTCTCCACTCTCTGTAGAAGAAGTTAAGCAAGTGGTTCGTATGACCGAAGACGGCACTGATGAGATCATCTCGACTCGTTCAAAGGTCTTTCAGGAGTTGGAAGTAGAACTAGAAGCCCTCCCGCTTCAGAAGTTGTTCAACATTATTAGTGACAATCCTGGGCTTCTGCGCCGTCCGATCATCTTTGATGAAAAACGCTTGCAAGTAGGCTACAATGATGCTGAAATTCGCCGTTTCTTGCCGCGAAAAGTACGCACGTTTCAGTTGCAGGAAGCGCAGCGCCTCGTTAATTAATCTCTAAACACCTTCTACAGAGCACGAGCCTGTGGTAGGTGTTTTTTTCTTGACAGGGGTATAAGATTAAGGGAATATAAACGACTACGCCCTTGTTTCGCGGATCTTTTGGAAACATAAGCGTTTATCATTTCTTTTTACCTGCGTTTGTCATAGAATAGACTATAAGAAACCAGATGAATGGCAAAATATACAACGATGATGGCAACGAAAGTTGGGCCACAGGAATTATGTTTGGACGTTCAGTGTAGGAACTCTGATGCTAACAGGAGGGAGAGCGAGTATGGAGATTGAACGCGTAAACGACACAACCATTAAATTTTTTATTACGTATAAAGACATTGAGGCACGAGGGTTCGAGCGTGATGAGATTTGGTATAACCGAGAACGTGGAGAAGAGCTATTCTACGAAATGATGCACGAAGCAAGCAATCGTGACGATTTTGAATTGGATGGCCCGCTCTGGATTCAAGTGCATGCGCTTGATAAAGGTCTTGAAATTATCGTAACACGTGGTCAAGTCTCAGACGGAAATGTGAAGCTTGAAATCCCTGTCGGTGAGGGAACAGAGGAGCACAAAGATAAGCTTTCCGAACTAGTAGACGATGAGGGCTACGCGAACACTGAGGTGGAGGTATTAGAAATCGTTATTGGTTTCCAAGACCTGGAGGATGCCATTATGCTTAGCCACACAGTTTCCGCAGAGGAAGTTAAGAACACCCTTTACCATTTTCAAGGGCGGTACTACCTCTATGTATACTTCGATAATGAAACGCACTCAGAAGATGAGCAAGACAATATTTTGAGTCGGATGTTGGAGTTTGGCTATGAGTCAGAGCTTTCCGTACATCGTCTGCAGGAGTACGGGAAAACGGTGATGGCAGATCACGCACTTTCAGAGCTTAAAGATACGTTTTCACTTTAAAAGCTGGCCATGGCCAGCTTTTGTTTTTTTTTGAAACGAGTCTAAAATTCGCAACTCGGCATTCAAATTGTTTTAAACCTTTCTAAAGGACTTTTGGCGATGCTTGTCGAAGGGGAAAGAACATCTATTTGGAAAGGAGGAAGGCATTTGCTGCAAGCTCAGCTAATGAATGGTCGCTCTGTTTCTCTACTCGACGAGCACGACACAGGCAAACTCCAGCAAATGAGAAGAGACCAGCAATTCTATTGCCCAGCCTGTATGAAGAAGGTCACGCTTAAACTCGGGACAAAGCGAAGATGGCATTTTGCTCATGAGAAAAAGAAAGCGTGCACCTATGCGACAGAGGGCGAGAGTGACACGCATGTGCTTGGGAAACGCTATTTACTGGATTGGCTGACCCGTCAGCAACTGCCAAGCACGTTAGAGTGTTTTCTCCCCGAAATTCGGCAAAGACCCGACATTTATGTCCACGATGCCCAATACAAGGTTGCGATTGAATTTCAATGTGCTTCGATGGACATCGCAGCAATTCACGCTAGGTCCTACGGCTACAAAAAAGAAAGCATTCTTCCTGTATGGATCCTCGGAGGCCATCGTCTAAAACGCAAGAATTCATCCATCTACAGACTGCGTTCGTTTGAATGGTTCGCGCTTAGACGTAGAGAGAATGAACGCTACTTAACGTATTATGACCCCACCGCTAAGATGTTTGGTTTTCTAAGACACATCCTGCCGGTTCGCTCCTCAGCTGTTCTCGCGCAAATCCAACTCATCCCCTCAGACAATCTTTCCTTTGCGAGCTTGCTCCAGCCGCCACAAATTCCTTTTACTTTGCTTAATGAACTCCTGCGTGTGCGACAAAGAATGAGAACATACCCCGAGTACCGTACACCCAGAGATCGTTTTTTTCAACAGTTTTTAACGGCCAACAAGCGTCCTCCAGGACAGTTTCCACTTGAGGCGGGCTGGCCTCTCTCTTCACAACCCTTTACCACGATCCCTGCCATGATCTGGCAAACGCTCTTTTTATTTCGGTTTCTCCTTCCACTTCCTCTTGATCATCCTTTCTCCCTGCATCAGGCCACTGCCTCCCTTCGCGCTATTCTTGGCTCCTTTTCTATTCCTTATTTGCCTTATACCTCTCCAACATTTATCACAGCAAAGCTAACAGAAGAGTATTTGCAGCTGTTAATGTCCTTTGCGACCATTAAAAAAGTTGGGGAGGAGCACTACGTGTGCACGAGTGAACCGGTTTTATTTGAGACTACAGAGGAGCTAAGCAAACGTGACTCGGAATACGGTGAAATTTGGCAAAAGACGTTAACATTGCTATGATGGAGATGGTTTTGAACATTCGAGAAAGGAAGGGGCGATTTTGGTGAATAGCAATGTAAAAACGAGAGACGAAATCCCTGAAGAATTTAAATGGCACGTGGCTTCCATTTTTGAAACGGATGATGCGTGGAGCAAGGAAGCAAACGCGTTTGCACAAGAGATCTTTTCCATAAAAAGCTACCAAGGGAGGCTAAACGACACAGCAAAAGTTGTCTATGAAGCATTGTATACGCAGGATCAGTTAGCAGAAAAGCTGGGGAAGATTTTCACCTATGCACAGTTGCGTAACGATGAGGACAAGACGAACGCCGGCTATCAGGGAATGTATGATCGTGCCGTGAAACTCTTCACGCAGTTTCAGGAGGCGACAGCCTTTATCCAGCCCGAACTCCTTAGCTTGGATAATGAGCGGATCGCCCGTTTCCTTCAGGAAGAAAGCCGCCTTAAACGGTATGAGCAGCGCTTCCGTGAGCTTGAAACGCTGCGCCCGCATGTCCTTAATGAGGCGGAGGAGACGCTTCTTGCCAGTGCACAGGAGGCGCTTGGTGCTTCTTCCCAGGCGTTTTCAATGCTCAGCGATGCCGATTTAACGTTTCCAGACATCACGTCGGAAAAAGGAGAACAAGTGGCGGTGACCCAGGGCCGCTTCATTTCCCTTTTGCAAGACTCCAATCGTAATGTTCGACGCCAGGCATTTGAGTCGGTCTACGGCACCTATCAGACATTTGCCAACACGTTTGCGGCGATGCTCAGCGGGGAAGTCAAGCAAAACAGTTTTCAAGCCTCAGTTAGAAACTATGATACTACAAGACAAGCAGCGCTTGCGGCAAACTTTATCCCTGAAAACGTATATGATCAGCTTGTCGAGACCGTAAATGAGCATTTGCCTTTATTGCACCGCTATTTGCGCTTGCGCAAGCGACTGTTAGGCCTTGATGAACTTCATATGTATGACATTTATACGCCGATGATTCAGGGTGTTGGGATGCCGTTTACATATGAAGAGTCTCAAACCGTGCTGCTCGATGCCCTTAGGCCACTTGGCGAGGAGTATGTGGAGATTGTCCAGGAGGGCTTTGCAGAGAATTGGGTCGATGTCTATGAAAACGTAGGCAAAGCGAGTGGCGCATATTCATCGGGGGAATACGGGACGAAACCGTTTATCCTTATGAATTGGCAGGACTCACTCGACGGACTTTCCACACTCGCCCATGAATTTGGCCATAGCGTGCATAGTTATTATACGCGGGCCAACCAACCGAACACGTATGGCGACTATACGCTATTTGTGGCGGAGGTGGCTTCGACGATGAATGAGGCACTCTTGCATGACCACCTCATGAAGAGAGAAACGGACGTGCGTAGCAAACTTTATTTGCTGAATGATTTTCTGGAAGGCTTCCGTACCACTGTATTCAGACAGACGATGTTCGCCGAATTTGAGGCAGAGCTCTATGCTAAACAGGAAGCAGGAGAGGCATTAACAGCCGATTCGATCTCTGCGGCGTACCTGGCGCTGAATAAGAAGTACTACGGGGAAGGCGTGGTCTCTGATGAACTAATCCAATACGAATGGGCACGTATCCCTCATTTCTATATGAATTATTATGTGTATCAGTACGCCACGGGGTACAGCGCAGCGGCTGCGCTCGCCAAACAAGTGTTGGAGGAAGGAGAGCCCGCTGCAAACCGGTTTATCGAGTTCTTGAAATCTGGGAGCTCAGACTTTTCAATTACCCTGTTAAAAAAAGCAGGCGTGGACATGGAGACGCCGGAACCTGTTCGCGAGGCAATGGGCTTGTTTGAAGCAACGCTTGATCAGATGGAGGAGCTGCTTGCAGAGCAAGGTGATTGAAAAGAAGCGTTAAATGGAGAGCCAAGTCATAAGAGCCGTGACTTGGCTTTTTTACATGGTTTGAAGTAACGATAGAAGCTGTGAACGAACGCTAGCGGAAGCCTCGAAATCGTTTCTTCCTGCTCATAGGCGAAAAAAGGTAAAGAACGGCCATAAAAAGAAGCGGTACGGAAACGATACGTGGAAAAACATGTAGCAATGAAACCATATAGAGGATGAATGCTCCAGCAAGAATGGCAAGACGCCATAAAAGCGACCAGGAGAACATGAGAAGGCACTTCCTTTCTAACAGGAGAGATGCGTCCCTTGGGAGGCAAGCTTGGTTCTTTTCCCACTGTATGCGCGAGGAACTAAAAATAGACGAGCGGCGAAACCTTGTCAAACTCGTGAACGTTTGGCTTTACGGTTGCAGTCGCGTCTTTTTTTTTGTACACTGTTAGGTGAAACAGCTCACATTCTCTTCGATAAAAGTAGCGGCTCGCGCACTAAGCGGAGCCGCTACTTTAGCGTTCACGGTTCATAACAAAGCCCGAAAGAAAGCAGAGCACGACTTTCTTTCGGGCTTTCGCTTATTTTGTTTCGCTAGTTTTAACATAGCGCCAAAACGTGCCGTACTTAAACGGAACGGCTTCCACTTTCTGCTGGAGCATAAGTGCTTTCAACTGCTTTTCCGCTTCTTCTTCGCACATATCAAACACGGTCGCTACTTCTACGGTCGCCACAAACCCGTACCGTTGTAAGAAATCCTCTAAGGAAATGGTTTTGGCCTTTTCTGGTTTATACCCAAGCATATCTTCAAGAAGTCGAATGTAAACGGAGAACGAATAGGTTCCAGAAACTTTGATGCCAGCGTCTTCGGAGTTGTCGTTAAAAAAGACAAAGGTTGGCACCGCGTCAACGTCCATCTCGTTGGTGGTTCGCACGTCACATTGAAGGGCTTTTGCTGCACTCGTCGAGTACAAATCAAACAAAAAGGCGTCTTCATCAAGCTTGGCCTCTCGTGCGCAACCGAGAAGGACGTTTTCATCGGTGATATTCAGCTTTTTCAAGAACAGACCCTCGCGTAACTTTCGCAAGAAGCGATGACCGGCTTTCGGTCCTTGTAATTCTGCGGCTTTGATGGCAAGAGAGGCTTTGTACGGCTCCAATTCTTGATCGGCAAACTGTACGCTGCCACTGCAGCACATGCTCGGGTCTAGACTGTGTTTGTTTTGGTGCGACTGTTGTTTCTTTGCCTGCTTCGTCAACGATTCGCAAACATCGTTCCACATCTGCAGTTTTCCGGCAAGCAACACACGAATTTTAAAGTAGTGGCCGTATTCAACCTGCAGTTTCTTTAAAACCGGCTCTATCGCCCAGCACTGGGCACATAGTGGATCAATGAATGTATAAACTTCGAGCGGTTTTTTGGAAGGAAGGCTATTCACTTGATCAGGATGAAGACCACAAATGCCAAGTTCTTGATGACAAGCGTACAGTGTCTGTTTTAGATTCATGGGTCTACTCCTTTCTGTTACCCTTGTGACGGATGATTCACCATGTGATGCGCTGTCAGCTTCAGTCGCTCGAACATATAGTCACGAATCTCTCCTTGCAAACCAACTTCATCCATCGCTCGTTCCATACAGGAAAGCCAGGCTTCTGCCTGCGTTGGCGTAATCACAAAAGGAAGGTGTCTTGCTTTAAGTCTAGGGTGACCGTGTTCCTCCGTATAAAGAGCAGGTCCCCCAAGAAATTGCGTTAAGAATTGTATTTGTTTACGAGCCGTTTCTGTCAAATCATCGGGAAAGAGATCATGTAAATCTTGATGCACGGCTACATGAGAATAAAACGTATGAACCAGTTTGCTGAGAACGGCCTCTCCACCTAGAGCTTCATAAGGGGTGACAGTTCGATCGCTACGGCTTTTGTCATTCATTAAAAAGCCTCTCCTTTTTCAATCAGCGTAGTCCTATTGTAGCAACCCTTCGTATTTACAGCAAATAATGTGTTTAAACCGCTCCTTTTTAGGGAATCTCATTGTCGCTTCTATGAAAATTTGCTATAGTTAAAGAAACGATTTTCCAAGAGGTGGAAGGATGGATATTCGCTACTGGCCGATGCCACAACCGTCACTTTTGAATTCAGCAACGTCTCCGCCTGTCGGTAATCCAGGCGAGCAGAGCGCAACTCAATCCTTTGCTGAGCGATTTCATACAGAACTTCAAGCACCTATGCCAACGTCTATGTTTCATGCAGGGGAGGCTAGTACATCAAATTCATTCCTCTCTACGTTACCAGAGTTGCCTCCTCTGCCTTTTCTTCTAGCTATGCAAGGAGGCTTAAGCGAGGCGCCTCCTGTTCCGAAAGCTAAGGTAGACGCTACGGAAATGAAGCAAGCGCCTCAACCACTGCCTAAGCCAATGAGTGGAGATGTGCCGTATATGGACTTGATCAACCGCACGGCGAAAGAGCACGGGGTTGATCCTAAGCTGGTATATGCTGTCATCAAGCACGAATCCAATTTCAATGAATCGGCCGTAAGTTCAGCTGGTGCTAGTGGCTTAATGCAACTGATGCCTGGCACAGCGAGAGGGCTCGGCGTCAAAAATATTTTTAACCCAGAGCAAAATGTTCAGGGCGGGGTCCGCTACCTAAAGGACATGCTGAATCGCTATGATGGCGATATAAGGCTAGCGCTTGCCGCTTACAACGCGGGGCCAGGTAACGTCGATAAGTACAACGGCATCCCGCCTTTTAAAGAAACACAGGCTTACGTGCCAAGGGTGTATGAGACATATCAGAATGCATAGGATGAGAAGAGAGACCGAGAGTCTCTTTTTTTAGCACCACGCGGTCTCCCAACCGACCGATGAGCAGATGTAGAAAAGAGCGAAATAGAGAGGAATCTGGAAACACGTGCGTAAAAAGACGCAGGCGATCGCCTGCGTCTTTTTACGGCTTATTCCAACGTTTCAGCGCGAGCGCGGTGATAAAGTCGGGCGATCTTGCTTTTTGTTTCAACGGGACGAGTGCCAATCGTAGTTAATATGGACCGAAGCATTGCCGTCGCTTCGTGCACAGTGGAGCTCTCGACCTCAAGCTCAAAATCGACGGTGTCGAGGTAGGTGCTTTGGTCGAGGCAAATGAAGCCGTTGCGAGTGGCTTTTTGGTAGCGGATCGTTGTCAAGGTGCCGAATCGGTGTAGGTCTGACAAGGAAGGGAGGAGCAGTAGCACGGCTTCCTTTACCTCTCCCTCCGGCAGCACGCCTCCCTCCAGTGCTTTTTCTTCGGTTTTTGTGAGCGCTTGATGGGTTTCCAGCAAGCCATCGCCGGACGGTTGCTTAAGTGTTAAGACACATTTTCCTGCTTTAACGCGCGTTCTGAGCGCTGCCCTTGATTCCTTCAAGAGGAAGTCATTGGTGTCGTAATAGTTATTGCGCTGCTTGCTGCCATTTTCACTTGAAAACTGAAAATGAGTGAGCAGTTTTTTGAATTGTGCTTCCGTTACTAACGATTTGGCTTCGTATTCCATTTCGGTTGCCATTGGTTTGCCTCATTTCTATGCCGTGTTTCATCCATTATAAGACAATCATTGTGGAAAACAACCGTGTTTTTGCGCTCCCCTCCTTTTAAACGTGGCGGGTGCCATTTTTTCACTCAGCTCCGATCACTCCAAGCGCGCCTTCCGGCAGTGCCTCCCCGTGTGAATGCAGAGGGAAATGTGATAAACTAAACGAGGAAAAATGTCTGTGTGGAGGTTGTCATGGAGAAATTAATCGTGTCGCAAATTGAAATAGAAGAAGAAACCAGTACGGTTCATATAGAGGGTGAAATCGACCCTAATCTCGTTAGTCGGCTGCGAGCAGGGGAGCGGATCTTGGTCGATTCCGATGATTATGCGTTTATTTATATGCTTGAAGATGAGGAGCGCTATTTTTATTTGCGTTTTGAACAGGTTGTTTGGCCTGCACTAAGTGAAGCCTATAAGAAACGCTCCGCTCTGTATGCAAAATTGGATGAAAACACAAGGCTCGCTCTTGTAGAGGTACATAATGAACTTGATTTTCTGCTTGAAAATATCGATGGAAATGGAAATTACGGAGAAGCGTTTGAACAAGCGGTGAAAGAAGCGTTTTAGCGTGCATCGGTAAAGGTAGGTGGTTTAGGTGAACTGGCATATGTTTTTAACGCCTTACAAGCAAGCGGTTGATGAGCTGAAGGTAAAGCTGAAGGGCATTAGAGAGCAATACCAGAAGACGTCGAAGCATACACCGATAGAATTTGTTACTGGCCGCGTCAAACCGGTTTCAAGCATCTTGAATAAGGCAGAGCGCAAAGGCATTCCTCTCGATCATCTTGATGAAAACATGCAAGATGTAGCTGGTGTTCGCATTGTCACTCAATTTGTCGAAGACATTGAGACGGTAGTCTCGCTCATTCGTAGGCGGAAGGATTTCGAAATTGTGACGGAGCGAGATTACATTGAGGAGAAAAAGCCGAGTGGCTACCGCTCCTATCACATCGTGCTCCGTTACCCGGTCCAAACCATTGAAGGGGAAAAGAAAGTGCTTGTGGAGCTGCAAGTGCGGACGCTTTCCATGAACTTTTGGGCAACGATTGAACATTCGTTGCGTTATAAATACAGCGGTGAAATTCCTGATGATATTAATATGCGCCTTCAGCGCGCCTCTGAAGCGGCGTTTTGGCTTGACGAAGAAATGTCGATCATTCGTGATGAGGTTCGAGAAGCGCAGCGCATTATTTCAGCCAAGCAGGAGCAGAACCGACGCTAAAGGAGGAATGTTGCTTGAAGTATACCGTCGCATCACGAGGGGATCAGCTTTCAAATGACCTACAGGAAACCATTCAAACCCGATTGAATGCCGCCGATCTTATCGAAGACACGGAAGAGCCGGATATTGTGATTACTGTTGGGGGAGATGGTACGCTCCTCGAAGCGTTTCATGCCTATACCCACCGTCTGGAGGAAACCTCCTTTGTCGGCATCCATACAGGGCACCTCGGTTTTTATGCGGATTGGATCCCGGATGAAGTGGAAAGCTTGGTGACGCATATTGTGAAGACGCCCTTTCAAATCGTCGAGTACCCGACCCTCGAGGTGGTCATTCGCTACCGAGATAACAATAGTTCTGAGCGATTCCTTGCGGTGAATGAAAGCACAATCAAAAGTACCGAGGGCTCGCTGGTTTGTAATGTTGATATCAAAGGAGAGAAATTTGAGACATTTCGTGGAGACGGACTGTGCATGTCCACGCCTTCAGGAAGCACGGCTTACAACAAGGCGCTCGGGGGAGCAATTTTGCATCCGTCCCTCGCTTCGATTCAGCTTTCTGAAATGGCCTCCATTAACAACCGAGTCTACCGCACGGTTGGTTCGCCACTCGTGCTCCCGCAGCACCATACTTGCTTGTTAAAACTGTTGAATGATGTTTCGGTTCAGGTGACCATTGACCACTTTAATGTGTCGCTTGACGGCAAAAACGTGGACTCTATTCAGTGCAGAGTGGCTGAGGAAAAGGTGCGTTTTGCGCGGTTTCGACCGTTCCCGTTTTGGAAGCGCGTGAAGGAGTCGTTCATCGGTGAGTAAGAGAATCGTGTTGACATGGCACGTAGAAGAGGGCACGGGCCCAATGCTTCTGCGTGTATTTTTGCGCCACTATAAGCATCTGTCCAAGCGTGCGCTGGCGGCGGTTAAATTTAGCGGGGGACAGCTTCTGGTCAACGGCACAGTCGTCACAGTTCGGGCTGTCGTCCAGGCTGGGGATCTTGTTGAAGTTCACTTGCCACCCGAGGAAAGAAGCGAGAGTCTTGTACCAGAACATGTGGCGCTAGATGTGGTTTATGAGGACGAGCACCTAATGGTTGTGAACAAGTCTTCTGAAATGCTAACCATTCCTTCAAGGAAACATCCTACCGGCTCATTGGCTCAAGCGGTGATTGGTCACTACGAAAAAAGTGGGATTCATGCGACGTTTCACCCCGTGAACCGACTGGATCGAGGGACGAGCGGCCTGCTTACGATTGCCAAACATCGCTATGCCCACGAACGCATGCAGACGTCCCAAAAAAGCGGAAACCTGAAGCGTCAGTATGTTGCCGTCATCCAAGGAACATTGCAGAGGGCGACTGGACGCATTGAGGCCCCGATTGGTCGAAACCCCTCAAGCATCATTGAGCGGCAAGTGCGCGACGACGGCAAACAAGCCATCACCCATTATCAAACGTTGGCCAAAAGTGCTTCGCATGCTCTTGTCGAACTAACGCTTGAAACCGGGCGCACTCATCAAATTCGCGTTCATTTATCCTGGCTGGGCCACCCTCTGCTAGGGGATGACTTATACGGAGGTGACGTGTCTCTCCTTTCCAGACAAGCGCTCCACTGCCACCGGCTCTCCCTCGTACATCCGATTACGAAGGAGGAGATGCGGTTCCAAACGCCGCTGCCGGGCGATATGCAGCACTGTCTTGGTGAACTTGGGTTGCATGATTCACTTAAGGAAAGGGGATTCTAAGAGAAGCCAAGAGGAAAGGATGGTCGATATGGAACCGATCGTACGCTGCCCGAGCTGTAACGATGAGCAAGAGCTTCCGGGATTGCTCACGGCTCTCTCCAACCAAAACGTTGTCTACACTTGTCGGAAATGTGGGTTTGAGGAGCGGAACATTGAGACGGATAAAGGGTAACGCTTTTGGAGCTAAAAATAGGGTAAGCTTGGGGAACTTGAATTTGGACCAATTGCACTATCGAAAAGCGGGTTAAGTTCAAATCACCATTGACCATTAGTGTCGAGTGGTGGAAGTAACGAGTCAATGGCTAAATAGTCCTTTGAGACGAGCAAGTACTCTTTTTAAATGGTATTTTCTCGCTGCTTGAGCGATACTGTGCCCCACATGAGCGGTATCTGTTGCCGCTTGATTGATACCGCTACTTACATGAGCGGTATCGTTCCTCCCTTGATTGATATTGCCTCCCACATGAGCGGTATCGTTCCTCCCTTGATTGATATTGTCTCCCACATGAGTGTTATCGCCTTCACTTGAGTGGTAATCATCCCTCACATCAACGTTGTCCGTCGCTAGGTGAAGCAAAACCAACTATATGCACTCCAGCCCTAGTCTCCCGCGAGGAGCCGAACCTAGAGAACACATCCTGGAATGTTTCTCGCGTTCCCTTTGTAATAACGGTGATTTCTCTCCCTCATCTAGTCAGTCGCTTCCTCTTGCTTCGGAGCTTTCGGGTCCAGACGCACGCGAAGATATTCTTTTCATTTAAAACCTCCTTATGATAAACTGTTAGTACCTGATCTTAATTTAGGAGGAGACCGATTTGTTTTCATTGAACTTAACCGATCGTACATACGTGGTTATGGGTGTGGCCAATAAGCGGAGCATTGCCTGGGGCATTGCCCAATCGCTTGCAGGAGCAGGTGCTAAGTTGATTTTTACTTATGCGGGGGAGCGGCTTGAAAAGAACGTCCGCACGCTAGCCGAATCGCTAGAAGGGGAGCATCTTGTCCTGCCGTGCGACATCACCGATGATGAGGAAATTGAAAACACATTCGCGCAAATCAAAGAGGAAGTCGGCACGATCCACGGGCTGGCTCACTGTATCGCTTTTGCCAACAAAGAAGAGCTGGAGGGCGAGTATCTGAATGTGACACGAGAAGGATTCTTGCTCGCACAAAACGTAAGCGCGTATTCCCTCTCCGCGGTCGCAAAAGCGGCACGCCCGCTTATGACAGAAGGCGGGAGCATCATTACAATGACGTATCTTGGCGGCGAAAAAGTCGTGAAGAATTACAATGTTATGGGTGTGGCCAAAGCCTCTCTTGATGCGAGCGTAAAATACTTGGCGAACGATCTTGGCAAGGATGGCATTCGCGTCAACGCGATTTCCGCTGGACCGATTCGCACGCTTGCGGCGAAAGGTATTGGCGGCTTCAATGATGTGATTAAAGAGATTGAGGAGAGAGCTCCGCTTCGCAAAGCGACAACGCAAGGGGAAGTCGGAGACACCGCTCTCTTCTTAGCAAGCGACTTGAGCCGCGGCATCACCGGAGAAGTGATTCACGTGGACAGTGGCTACAATATTCTTTCCTTATCTTAAAAAAACCTCAAGCTCTGGGACAGGGCTTGAGGTTTTTTCTGGCTTCGGCGGGTAGAAGTTCGAGATCTTTCAATCCTGCGCCGAAATTCAAGCACAGGCGTGGAGTTTTGGAGACCCGGCTGCGCTGTTTTGATTAATTTTGGCCCGTGGAACCGTAGGAAGAAATTTGCCCGTAAAGCCAAGGCCAAAAGCCTCCTCCTGGGTAACCAGGATACCAAGGTGGACGAGGCGGTGTATGCCCCCCTCCGCCTTGTGGTGGAACGGATCCAAAGTACGGGCTGATACCGATGAGATCACTATGGTGAACCTGCACGAATTGCTGCTGGTAGTACGGGGCTTGATAGACAAGAAGGGAGACCATGCCTGTACGTCGGTTGTAGTCAGCAATATAGGCGATCACTCTTCCATAACCCGGAATGGTAGTCGTGACCCATTGGTGGTAGTAGTCCTCGATGGTGGAAGGCGGCAGATACTGGACCGACGGCTGCTGACGAGAAGAAGGATACATTTTGAAACCCCCTATTCGATTTGTTTCCCTACACGTTATGCAGGGAGGCAAAAATGGTGCTTTGCCTATGCACATAGGACAATGTAGTCGTTCATATCTTCTAAAAGATAGAGGAAGGATGAGGAGTCGATGATGCTTTCCCCGTTTGAGTGGGTGATTCTTGCGTTTGCCACTTGTCGTTTGACGCGGTTGCTTGTGATGGATGACATTATGGCGTGGCTACGAAACCCCTTTGTGGAAGAAAGCACAGAGGTGGACGAAGAGGGTGAGACCGCCATCTACATTGAGGGAAAAGGGAAGGGGGTGCAAAAGTGGATCGGCAGCTTGCTTTCCTGCTATTGGTGCGCAGGCGTTTGGGTAGCGACGGCGCTCTATTTTGGCTACATTTTCTACCCGTTGGTCTTTACTCCCATCAGTTTCGTTCTTGCGATTGCCTGCGTTGCCGCTCTCTTGGAGTCTATAAGTAGGCGGTTATAGGGAAGCAAGAGGGCCCATTCTCGCGAAAAGTGAATGGGCACAGAGGATAAGTTCTTCATGCAAGCGTAAACGTGATAGCATTCAAGGAAGGCACCCCATCAGGATATTCCTGCCCGTACACAAATCCATTTACTTGCAAAGAAACAGACGTGCTCGGCTGAACAGGAAGCATAATTTCAAAATTTGAAAAGGCCATGGAAGAAGAAGCGGGCAGTTCGTTTGTTTGTGGCTTTAACCAAAATTGCCCGCTTTCTTTCGCTCGTTTGTCGGCCTCCTTTTCGAGGTAGCTCCAGCCATCCTGAGAGTCGGGATGTGCGATTAGGTGGTCATCTACTTTCTTTTTTGCTGAATCAGGGCGATGAATTCGTCCTGATAAATTGGCAAGTTGTGGTTTGTTAAACGTTAAACAAACCACAGGGTCGTGGAGTGACTCCTCCCCCTTGTTCTCAAGCACAAAATGGCCTTTGATTAACACTGGCTCATCTGCGCCTAAATCGATGGGTGAAATAATCGAGTAGGAGAAATAAGGAACGATTATCGATGTTTGTGGCGGCGTTTCCCTTTGTTCATCTTTGGCCTCCAGTCTATACTCGACTTCAGCAGGACGTTTGGCTAACTCTTCTAGTCGGTCCGTTAAGCCGTGGATCACAAGCTCCTGTTCGTCAAGTTTCTTTGTCTGCTGCTTGAGTATTCGCTCTTGCTTCACGACCTCAGAACGATAATGCAATAGCTTTTGTTGAAGCTGAATATGTTTCCTATCTTGCGTGTTGGTTGGTTGGCGTTGCGACATAGAGACAGCCTCCTATTTCCACATTTTATCTTCATTCTATGTACCATTCCTGCCATTCAGAAGACAAAAATACCGAGCCGCGCAGAGACGGCTCGGTGGCACAAAGAGGATCCTGATTAGCTTGAGACAGTTGCGGTTGATTTTTTATCCGAATATTTACCCGGGAAAATCACTGGGCATTGTGGCGGGAACTTGTTTTCATGGCAAATGACGTCACTAATCGGAAACTCATGGCGCGGTTTGCAGTAAGCAGCGTCGATTTCTAGCAAGACGTCTGCGAGTACATGAACGTCAAGACAGAATGAGAAGGACACGTCTAACTGCGTATAGTCGCCGTCACAAATGATTTCTGCATCGCATTGCCCTGAAGTGATATAGGCACAAACGTCCGTCCCTTCTGGAGCGCATAAGTAGAAGGTTTCGATTTTTGTGAATTCAAGTGGTTCGCACGATGTGCAGAGATGTTCCCCAAACTCATCATAGATGTCTACTTCAATGAATACCTTGATTAGAACTTTTACTTTCTCAAGCACGACCTCTTTGCCGTTTGGCATGCTAACCTCTACTTGTGTACGATCGTCCGGATCCGTGATTTCTTTTGTGTAAAATTTCGAATCAAGAACACGACAAACGGCCTTACTCTTAGGGTATTTTTTCATGAAATCAGAGAAGGAGTCACAGTCATCAATATTTTTGCACTTAAAAAGTTCCGCTAATTCGTCCTCCTTCTTCCCATCTTTGTAGCACATGGTTGGCAAATCTACTTGACGTGTGACCCAGTCATATACTTTTGAAACACTGATGCACACATTGTGTTTTTCATGTTCGTAGCTCATGGAGAAACCTCCTCATTATTTTACCTAGCTTGAAGCCTTCTCTCTCTCGCCCATAACTAGGTGTTCGGACTACTGTATAGTATGACTGTTGATTAAATATGTGCGGCCTTCTTAGGTATATTTAAAAAATCCTCTTCATGGACGGATTGGGTGAAAACTGCATAGAGTATATAGATGTTGTTTTCATAACTGGAGGAGGAAGGGGAGTCGTTATGAATCACAAGAAGCCGGATTCAGGAGCTTTCATTGTAAAAAGGGTGACAAAGAAGGAACCAAAACCTGCGCTAAAGCCTTCAAAAAACTGTTGTGGAAAGAAGAAAAAGTAAGGGGGCTATTGTTTAGTCCTCTTTTTACGTGAGTTGTGAACAAATGTCCCTTTGGCCACTGTCCGGGACATATTCATGAAGGGGAGGGAAACGGTTTGAGTCAAGATGATGTGGCGATGATTGCGCCAGATGTACAGATTGGCCAATATGCAGTCATTGAAGCGGGCGTTGTGATTGGAGAAGGCACGATCATTGGGCATCATGCAGTCATTAAGTCTGGAACTATTATAGGAAAGAACACGGTGATCGGTGATTTTTCTCTGCTTGGCAAGCGGCCGAAGGAAAATCATCACACGTCTTTAATCCTTCTCGATGGAGTAATGATAGGAAGCTACGTCTGCCTTTACCGGGGAACAGTTGCCTATGAAAATGTGAAAGTGGGTGATTATTCATGTATCCATGAGGGCGTGGAGCTGAAAAGGGGTTCGATGGTTGAACAAAGCGTCATTATTGAGTCGAATACGGTGGTTGGAAAAAGTACCCGCATTCAATCGGATTGCTTTATTCCAGAGGGTTCCATTATAGAAGGGGATGTATGGATAGAGCCACATTGTTGCTTTCTTAACAAAACGAGAGAGGAAAAAGGGGTGCACATAGCGAGAGGCGTGAAAGTCGGTGCAGGCGCCACAGTATTGAAAGCTCAGGCAATCGGAGAAGGGGCCGTAATTAAGGAGGGGGCAACAATACACGGAGATGTACCAGCAGACCCCTCATTCTCAAATGACAGTGATTCGTTCTGAAAAACCCTTCAATGTCTACGAATGAAGGGTTTTTCGTGGACCTCTCTGGCCGTTATTCTTTGGCGCGCTGGTCCTTTAAGTTTCGTTCAAACCAATTGTCATTGGAATCGGTAGCCTTCCGTTGTGCCTTTCGCGGATCGTTTGACCGGTTCGGTGCGGAAGACGGCTTTTCTCTACTATCCCCTAAAAAAGGAGCCCCTTTTGACCCATCAGCAGTGCGCTTTTCTTTTTCTTCATTTGGCGGCAGGCGAGAAGAGTCTGCTCGTGACTTATTTTGGAGCCGCTCAACCTCCTTCTCTTGTTGTTCATAGTTCTTAGAAAGGGTTTCATGTGCAAGCTGGAGCTTTTCTAGCTCAGCCTGATGCTGCTTGTTTTCTTCCTTCAATTCATCAATCATCTGGTAGTAATAGTCGTTTTGGTATTTGCTAAGTTCTTTTTGACATTTATCAAGTTCGGCCTGGGCATGAATTAGTCGCTGCTGAAGCTGAACAGATGTAAGCCTTTTTAGAGATTTTTTTGCTGTCTGTGACATAATGCGAGTTTCACTCCTTTGTTGAGGATTGAGGATGGTCGTTTCTCTATATTTATGAAGGCACAGGGGTGAACATGAGTCATAGAACGAAACTTCATCAAAGACGGGTGAAACATTTCATTAAAGGCTAGGTATGTTCATCCGGAACTAAGCACAGTTTTGCTTGACCGAGATGGATGTCCAAGCAAGTCGTAATTCTATACATCCTGCATTCCCGAATTTACTGTAACGAGGTTGGTGGAGAAATGC
>NZ_KQ947394.1 GCF_001484965.1 Shouchella shacheensis
ATCTGGCGGTCTGAAGAAACCTCGAGCGAGTGGGCGCCGGAGCTAGACACCGAAAAGCGGCGGCGGGTCGAACAGGAGCGAGAATTTTGGAGACCTGACAAAAGGAATCCCGGTTTTGGATTACGTTGTCGGGGCGAAAAATCTCGACGCTTCTACCCGCCGGAGCTAGACAATACCGAAATGCGCAGGCGCCCTGCTCACGAGCGACAAGTTCTGGAAGAACGGCAGGATCAAGTCGCTCTTTGACTTGATCTGGCGGTCTGAAGAAACCTCGAGCAAGTGGGCGCCGGAGCTAGACAACCCGAAATGCGCAGGCGGGTCGCTTAGAAGCGCGGATTTTGGAAGGCCTGCGCTAGAAATCCCGAACTTGGATTTCGGTGCAGGACTGAAAAATCCCGAGCTTCTACTCGCGGGAGCTAGACAAAAAAAGGGCTGGCTTTGATAGTGAGTGAGCCAGCCCAATAGCAGGTTCAATTGTTAAAAAGCAGGTAGGAACCTTCAGGAAGTGTGTTCTTGCTCTACTCTCTGCCCCGCGCTTTTGACTTCCAACTCCAAGCGAGCACTCTTATCGTCCCTCAATTATCTCCATCTCAAGCTCAAAGTCTTTCACGTACGCCTTGGGTGTCATGATTGCCTTTGCATCAAATGCGTCTAGGGGCAAGTTTTGTTCAACACGATGAGGCGTATCCGGGTTGGCAAGTGCTTGACGAGCGATTGCTATAAAATCGCAGTGTCCCTTTTCAATGAGGGCAGACGCTTTATCGGGGTCCCCGAGTTCCCCACATGTGATCACGGGTTTTTCAGCAAAGCGCTTAGCCGCCTGTGCCATCGTTATCGTCTCCGCACCGAATCCAGGTGTGCTTGCATCATCATCTGAAATGTGAATGTAATCGACGCTCGTCTCCCCAAGCTTAGAAAAAATGATTTTTGCGTCGTTTTCACCTCCAGGCCATTTATACTCCCCATTTGTGGCCTTCATCTGCGAGATGCGGATGCCTACCATCATGTTTGTCCCGACAGCCTCTCGTACTTCCTCAATGAGCTCTACGAGGAAGCGTACTCTGTTCTCAACGGAGCCTCCATACTCATCGTTACGCTGGTTGCTCACTTCCGACAGAAACTGATCCAACAAGTAGCCGTTCGCCCCGTGAAGCTCGATGCCATCAAACTCAGCGCTTGCTGCATGTTTGGCTGCTTGGATAAAGCCAGCTTTCACCTCTCTGATCCCTTCTTTTGAAAGTTCCGTCGCGACAGGAAATTCTCCCTCTCCGCCATATACCTCTACTTTCTTGCTTGGTGGCGAAAATGGGGACGGGGCGACGGTCTCCTCGGTGTGATAGTTTCCTTGTGATTGGGCTCCGGCATGCATGAGCTGGGCAATGATTCTCGCACCGTGCTCTTTGACACTCCGAACAATGGGCTTCCATGCTTCCACATGCTTCATCGTGGCAAGACCGGCTTGATTTTCATAGCCCTGGCTATAAGAAGTATCGGGGTAAATTCCTTCGGTAATCACCACTGCAAAGCCGCCTCTGGCGAATCGTTCATAATACTTATGCACACGCTCATTGGGCGTTCCATCCTTTTCAGAACTAACGCGTGTCATTGGCCCGACAATGTAGCGATTTTTCAAAATGTGATTGCTGATATGTTCTTGCGAAAATAGCGTCTCTGTATATCGATTCATCTTTTTTCTCACCTTTCCTATCAAAAAAACCTCGACTTACTTTTTCCCTTTTTCAGCCCCGTTAAACATTTGGAGAGATTTGGTTGGAGCGATTCGTTCTTACTGTTTAGTTAAAATATACGCACAGGACCTTCCCTTTTTCTGAATTTGAGTTACAATAAAGAGATTGTGCGATGATTCTTAAGGAAAGGTCGTTGTGAAAAATGGGTGAAACTCCAACAGGAAAAAAACGGTTTGCACTGGCTTTTCTTCTAGGATCGCTTGCTGCTTTCGGGCCACTGACGATTGATATGTATTTGCCGAGCTTCCCTCAGATTGCCAGTGATCTAAACACGAGTGCTTCCCTTGTACAGCTTAGCCTCACCGCTTGCCTACTTGGGCTCGCGCTTGGTCAGCTCTTTATCGGACCGATGAGTGATGCTAAAGGCAGACGTACTCCACTCGTTGTGGCGATTATTTTGTATGTGGGGGCGTCGCTTCTCTGTGCGTTCGCACCAAACATCACTACTTTGATTGTCGGGCGGTTTTTGCAGGGCTTCACCGCTTCAGCCGGTATCGTCATTTCTAGAGCCGTAGTCCGCGATATTTTTAGTGGAAGAGAATTAACCAAGTTCTTTGCACTACTCATGCTTATTAATGGTCTCGCTCCCATTCTTGCACCCGTCGTCGGTGGCGGAATTTTAACGTTTACCGATTGGAACGGCATTTTTTTGCTCCTAAGCATCATTGGGCTTCTCATGAGCGTCGTTGTGTTATGGAAGTTAAAGGAAACGTTGCCGCCGGAACATCGAGTGCCTAGCTCTATTGCGTATACACTGAAAACGTTTGCTGATTTAGTCAAGGATCGCCGTTTTATGGGCTTTGCTTTGACGCAAGGATTCATGACGGCAGGAATCTTCGCTTATGTTTCGGGAACCCCTTTTGTGTACCAGGAAATCTACAATGTCTCTCCTCAAGTCTTCAGTCTTCTTTTTGCTCTCAATGGCCTTGGAATTATTGTTGGAACGCACTTAGTGGGACGCTACGCGGGGATTATTCCGGAGAGAACGTTCTTGCGTTTCGCTTTAATAATCGCTTCTTCTGGCGGTACACTGCTTTTAATCATGACCCTTCTTGAAGGGCCTCTACTTAGCATTGTTATCCCTGTCTTTTTATTTGTTTCCTGTATTGGAATGGTCGGTACAACGTCTTTCTCTCTTGCGATGGAGACGCAAGGACACCGAGCGGGCAGTGCCAGTGCCTTGCTTGGGTTGCTTCCGTTCTTATTAGGCGCCGCATCCGCCCCTCTCGTCGGGATTGCTGGTGAAGAGACAGCGGTGCCGATGGGGGCGATCATGTGCCTAGCAAGTGCGGCTGCGCTTCTGTCCTTTTTCATACTCGCCCGCGGCGGTGCGCCGGTTGACGAAGCAGAGCAGAGGAAAGAGAGCATTAAATAAGCAGTGAGCATATCAATGCTCTATACGGGCAAAAAAAAGAGGGAACCCTTCAGCGAAAGCCTCCCCTGAAGGCATTTTATTTTGGTATTAACGGGAAAGTGGTGAAGAAATGATTACCTTGAAATCCGAACGAGAAATACAGCTCATGCACGAGGCAGGAAAATTGATGGCTTCCTGTCATTTGGAAATCGCTGAGCTGATTAAGCCCGGAGTCACGACGCATGACATTGATCAATTCGTCGAACGCTTCTTGAAGAAACACGGGGCCACCCCCGAACAAAAAGGCTTCAATGGCTATGAATACGCCACCTGCGCCTCCGTTAACGATGAGATCTGTCACGGCTTTCCTCGAAAAGAGCCTCTGAAAAACGGAGACATTGTCACGATTGATTCCGTCTTCAACCTTAACGGCGGCCTGGCTGACTCCGCGTGGACCTACGCCGTTGGAGAGATTGACAAAACCGCTCAAGACTTGTTAGATGTGACTTACGAGAGCCTCTATAAAGGGATTGAGCAAGCCCAGGTGGGCAACCGCCTCGGTGACATTGGGCATGCCATTCAATCTTACGCAGAACCGAAAGGCTATTCCATTGTTCGTGATTTCACCGGCCACGGCATTGGCCCGACGCTTCATGAACCCCCTCAAGTCTTGCACTACGGGGCAAAAGGACGTGGGCTCCGCCTTCGTGAAGGCATGGTCATCACCATTGAGCCGATGGTAAATATCGGACGCTACAACAGCAAGATGGACGCAAACGGCTGGACCGCGCGGACGTCCGACGGAACGCTTTCCGCTCAGTATGAGCATACACTGGCGATTACGAAGGATGGACCGATTTTGTTGACGGATCAGGATTAATCCGAAAAGCGCAGGAGGGTCGCTCAGAAGCGCAAATTTTGGAGGGCCTGACAAACGAAATCCGACCTTAGATTTCGTTGTTAGGGCTGAAAAATCTTGACGCTTCTACCCGCCGGAGCTAGACAATCCGAAAAGCGCAGGAGGGTCGCTCAGAAGCGAGGAGCTAGACAAACCGCAAAACACCGACGTGGGAAGCAGTCCCTCGCCGGTGTTTTTTAGTATAGATCCTGTGACAAGCGAATCATATCGCGACACTGAATGTCGTCCTCCACAATCTCCTCGTCGTAGTGTCGAACAAAGAAATCAACATCGATGCCCACCATGCGAAAGCCGCATTTTTGGTAAAGGGCGAGCTGTCCCATGCCTGAATTCCCCGTCCCGACCTCGATCGTTGCAAACCCCATGGCACGAGCGCTGGACACTGCGTGCCTTACAAGCGCTTTGCCGATTCCTTTGCCGTGCTCGCGCGGAGTGACGGCAACACTCGCAAGCTCTACTGTGCCCGGACGAGTTGGGAGAAGAACATACTGCCCCACAACCTCCCCATCCACTTCGGCAACCATACAAGTTCCGCGGGCTGCGTACTCCCTCACCAGTTTTTCATTTGGGTCAGCAAGCAGTAGCAAATCCAAGGGCAACGTTTCTTCGTTCTTAAGCGCGCGTATCTCCATTCCTTACTTTTCCCCTAGCAATTTTTTGATGCTAGCGATCTCCACACACACACAGAAAACGTTCATGGCTTTCTCAAGCTCAGTGGTGGAAGGGAAGGTTGGCGCAATTCGGATGTTGCGGTCTTTTGGGTCTATGCCATAAGGGAAGGTCGCCCCTGCTCCGGTTAGCTTCACTCCTGCTTCCCCAGCCATGTCCACGACCTCTTTGGCACAGCCCTTAAGTGTATCAAGGCTAATGAAGTACCCGCCGTTTGGTTCCGACCAAGAAACGATGCCTTTGCCCCCTAAGTTTCTGCGAAAGGCTTCGAGCACCTGATCAAACTTAGGCTTAACCACCGCAGCGTGTTTGTTCATATGTGCCTCGATGGACTCTACTTCTTCAAAGAAGCGGACGTGACGAAGCTGATTGATCTTATCAGAACCAATCGTTTGTGCGGCAAGCTGCTTGCGAAGAAACTCTAAATTCTCCGCACTTGCGGCCATCACTGCTACTCCTGCCCCTGGAAAGGTCATTTTCGATGTGGAGGCAAACATGAATACGCGGTCAGCATTTCCGGCCTCTTTGGCTGCAGCAAGTAGATTTTTAAGCTGGTCTGGCTGTTCTGTTAGATGATGGACGGTATAGGCATCATCCCAGAAAATACGAAAATCATTCGCCTTTGTTTCCATTGTCGCAAAGCGGTCAACGACCTCGTCAGAGTACGTAATTCCATGCGGATTGCTATATTTCGGCACGCACCATATTCCTTTGATCGCCTCGTCCTCTGCCACGAGCCTTTCCACTTGATCCATGTTCGGACCTTCTGGCGTCATCTCGACATTGATCATTTCAATATTAAAAAGTTCACAGATGCCAAAATGCCGATCATACCCTGGGGTCGGGCAAAGGAACTTCACGTTTGGTAGCTGAACCCATGGCCTCTCACTTCCTTTGACACCGTGAAACATGGCGCGGGCCACCGCATCATGCATTAAGCTTAAACTTGAGTTCCCACCTACGAGGATTTCTTCCGGGCCCACACCGAGCAGTTCCGCAAAAAGTTTTTTTGCTTCAGGGATCCCATCCAACTGCCCGTAGTTACGAATATCGACACCGTTCTCTGTCTCCATCGGTGACGTCGATGAAAGCACGTCCAGCATTTCCATTGACAACTCAAGCTGCTCAGGGCAAGGCTTTCCTCGAGACATGTCTAGGCTCAAATTCTCTTCTTTGAATCGTCCGTAGGTCTTTTCCAAGTGTTCTAGTCGTTCGTTTAATTCGCGTACAGATAATGCTTCTAACTCACTCACAATCGTTCATCTCTCCCTCTCAACTGCCTGCTTATTTTAACGTAGCTCTTGCTATTGTAGCCCAGTTCCGCCCTTTTGTTAAATCGAATATTCACCCATTCTGCGAGCTTCGTCTCTCTGAGAACGCAGAGAGACGGCTCAACCCGTGAGCCCTTTGAATTCTTTATAGGACGACCTCTTTTGTTGCAATGGTCTGTGTCCATCCATACGGATCGGGAAGCTCGCCGGTTTGAATCCCAGTGACCGTTTCGTATAAACGACTGGCTAGCGTTCCAGTCTCCCGGTTATTGATCACATACTCCTTTTCTTCCCACTGGAGCACACCCACAGGTGAAATGACGGCTGCTGTACCTGTGCCAAACACCTCTTCAAGCGTGCCGCTACGATGGGCGCCGATAATCTCATCGATGGAAATCCTTCGTTCATGAACAGGGATCTGCCAGTCGTGAAGAAGTTCCAGCACACTCTTTCTAGTAATGCCTGGAAGAATGCTGCCATTTAACATCGGGGTGTGTACCTCTCCATTGATTTTAAAGAAAACGTTCATACTGCCAACCTCTTCAATGAATTTCTTCTCTATGCCATCCAGCCAGAGAACTTGTGACTTGTTGCTCGCCGTGGCTCGCTCCTGAGCTTTAAAGGAGGCAGCGTAGTTCCCTCCTGTCTTGGCCTCCCCGGTCCCCCCCCGAGAAGCGCGCGAATACTCATCTTCCACGAGAATTCCCACGGGATCCATGCCTTCTTCATAGTACGCGCCTACTGGCGACAGAATGATTATGAACTTATAAGCATACGAAGGAATGACCCCGATTTTCGTCTCTGTTGCAATGATAAAAGGGCGAATATAAAGCGACGTCCCCACTTCCCTCGGGATCCACTCTTTATCAACACTAATGAGCTCTTTAAGATACGCAAGCATCTGCGCTTCATCCACTGGCGGAATGCTCAAGCGATCATTCGAGCGATTGAGTCTGGCGAGATTCTCCTCCGGTCGAAAAAGACGGATCTCCCCGTCGCTCCCATGATACGCCTTTAGCCCTTCAAACACCGTCTGACCATAGTGAAAAACTTTGGCGGCAGGATCGATCGTAATCGGCTGATAGGGGATAATTCGTGGACAGTACCAGCCTTGGTCTTCTGTATAGTCCATCACAAACATGTGATCCGTAAAATAGGTACCAAAGCCCAGCTCGTCTGCCTCTGGCTTTGGCTTTCCATGAACACTTTTCATCACTTCCAACATCTGCTTTGCCATTAACGTCCGCCTCTTTCCTCTTGTCTCTCCTAGATTCCTAGTGCTTCTTTTAATGAGTCGAAACTATTGTACACCTAGTTGTCAGATAAGTCAATCTATGTTTATTATGAATGGACAGTTGTCTACACAATAAAAATAGTTCTCTCTCCGTTTGTCTCATCCGGGCAGGCCTGTCTCTCGTCATGAAATGAACGGTTTAGTTGTGAAAATCCGGTTTCCGATTTTTATCCTTTCTCTCAGTAGCTCCAGCCAATCTTTTTCTATAAAATGATCGTAAGAGGCCTATCGGAGGGAGAGGATACTATGGAAACAAGTCGAACGTTCTGGGTGATCATCCTTATTTTTCTCGCCGCAGCTGCTGTTTTGATTTTTACTAGGGACACCCCACCTACAATTCTAGATCAGTTTTTTCGATAGTCTTGCATTGGCCAAAAGAAGAAGAGGAGTGATCAGAATGAAGGAGAAACGACCTGTAGTCGTGCTAACTGGCACCAATACCCCTATGGAGCAGAATTTGATCGACCGATTATCCGAATTCTCGGACGTCACCTCCTTGGTTCAAAACGCTGATCAAAAAGAAAACGCCGAGCACCATACAGCACACCCTTGTGACTTATTTTCCCTGCAGGAGACGCAGAAAGCTCTCGAAGGTGCTGATTATGCCATTTATATCCACTCACCTGCAGTGTCTACCGCCCAATTAACACAGGCGAAAGACAAGGACATCGATATCATTCTTGCGGACAATTTCGCCCGCGCAGCTCGAGATCATAGCATCAAACATATCCTCTATGTAAGCGACGCTATTCCCTCAAACGTTTCCAAGCGACAGCGTTCTCGTCGTTTACGAAGTCGACTAGAAGTCGAACGCACACTACAACAATACGGAGTCCCAGCATCGACGTTTCAAATGGAGGCAAGCACGGAAGCAAAAAAACCCCCCTTTCCAAGGGTGAAAACGCTCGTCAAGCGGCTAACAACGATCGTACCGCGCCAGTTAGAAAGTAGGAATGATGGCATGAGCGAAAACAAAGCAAAGGTAAAAAATGACGTGCGCTCACTCCAGCGCATGCCCTTGCCGCAGGGGACGGATGCCCAGTGGGTGGCCAGAGAATACCCCAGATGGCTTGCGGACATAGGAAGTCCTCTGCTTCGTGTAGAGATGGACGCCCACAGCAACGTTCAAATCAAACCGTTTTTACGGAAATGGACGCTGCTTCAACTGACGTTTTCAACGGAGCAGGGCACGGCAGATCATGCCCTGTTCCACATCACCGGTGGCTTATTCGTCAACGCCCGATCAAACGACCGCGCTCGTCTAGAATTTAGGGAAATCCCGCAAAGCAGGGAAATCATTATAGCGATTCACGACTACGTGCCCTCCCTCCCTTGGTTTCTCTATAAAATCACGCAGGCGAAACTTCATATGTTGGTAATGGTTTTGTTTAAGCTTCATCTGCAGAGACTTATGGGAAAAGTAAAGGGCACTACACGGGGATACGACCCTCTGCAAACTTTTTGCGAAGGCAGAGGTTGATAAGCTATACTAATAGCGATCAAGCCCCAGGAGGAACTCATGATTAGACAAGCCGCCAGTCAAGATTTAACAACCATTACAGCGATTGCCAGCAGAGCCACCCGCCTTATGAACGCAGAAGGCAGCGATCAGTGGGACGAGACCTACCCCACGGCCGAGCATTTTGAGAACGACATCGCTCAAGGTTCCCTCTTTATAAAAGAAGAAGCAGGCACCATTCTAGGGATGATTGCCGTCGACCGGAACTTAGCCCCTGAATTCAAAGACGTTTTATGGGAAACAGCGGATGCCTTAGCGGCGACGTTTCACCGCCTCGCCGTCGATCCAAAGGCCAGAAAATCAGGACTCGCCTCTGAACTCATTGGCTTTGCAGAGAGCTTTGCCATCGAACAGGGACTGCGCTCGATGAAAATTGACACTTACTCTCTCAACGAAAAAGCACAGGCACTGTTTGCACGACTTGATTATCACAAAGTGGGCGAGATGTTTTACGAAGGCCGCAAACTCCCATTTTATTGCTATGAAAAAAAGCTGACCGTCTAACGTTGACGGATCAGCTTAAGAAACTTGTTCATATAGTTTACGGCTCACCATCAGTGAGCACGGGACAATGAGAAGAGCGATTGTAAACAGTTGCGCGAGTCCAGCTACTTGCGCAACATGAAAGACCTCGTTTGCCAGCAGCAAATATACGCGCATTAAAAGCATGAAGACGGAGCCAAACGCGAGGATCGCCATCATTTTAGGAATGATCACTCTCTGCACACGCCCTTCACGCTCTCGTGCCGGCGTTTCTAAATACTCCTGTACTTTCGCAACCACAAGGAGCGATGCAGGGATCAGCGTCATCATGATGACACTAAGAGAGAGGAAATCTGTGGCAAGTGTCCATGGAACCACCCAGTTAAACACCGCACGTATCAGTTCAAACAACCCGAGAAAGACCAATGGAAAAATAAATCCAGACTTAACCCTCATGGTTACCACCTCCCTCCTATCGTACCAAAAAGAGGCGAAGAAAAGATTGACAAAAAACGTACGATTGGTGGATAGCTGCTTATGCCGTTGAGGTCGAAATCTCGTCAGCTCACTGCCTACATCATTCGCTAAGGTCTATCTATCCATACAACCTCAAACCCACGACCAACAAGGGTTCTTTGGATACCCCAATCGGCTGCCCGAAAATATAGCTAATAGCACTATGTTTTTTGAAACGGTTACATTAGCTTTCAAATAATCACACCTCTTCTATTGGGGAAAAGTCTAATTAATTCAACTCCAATTATAACGGTATCCCCAATTTAACCCTAATATGCAAAGACGGGCGCTGTGTCTTATTCAATTCTTGCGCCTCGATGATTGAATAAGGTTAACCCCTTTGTGACTGATTTCTTTCAGCTTTTGTTGTAAATATTCTTCTGATTTTCCTTTAGGGATAGTGAGAGTTTCCCAATTCTCATCTTTTATTTGTTTCCCAATATAAACGATTTGCCCTATAAACTGCATGACTGCTTTTCTTGTAGCCGTCCATACTTTCACCTCAGTTCAAGTATGGACTCTTACATTCAAGGCTAAAAGCGTATACCGTCTAAAGACGGTGGAGTTAGATCACGCTTGTGTAACTTAAATCAAAAATAGGCGCAAAGATTTTTCAATTTTCGCGCCCGATAGCGGCAAGATTCTCTTGATCTTAATGTCTCGACCTATTGCTTTTTCAATTTTTCAATTTCCGTCTCAGATAGTCCTGTCAATTCTGCAACCTTCGCTATGCTCATGCCGTCTGCAAATAATTTAATGGCTACTTCTTTTTTCTCTTCTGCTTTCCCTTCCTCTCTCCCTTCTTCCTTCCCTTCTACTTTCCCTTCCCTTCGCGCCTTCCCCAACGCCGAACGTTCATCTAACAGCGACTTTTGGCGCATTTCATACAGTCGACGCATTTCTTTGTCCTGACTTAAAAATTCCAAGGTAGTCATCGCTTTTTTCAACTCGGGTGTTTCCATCGCTAGTTCCTCCCATTCGTGTGCCTGAATCCCCTTCAAGAATAACAGCCATTTTGTTAATCGATCCGATAAATCATAATGTTCCTCACCCAGCTTCCGAAGCTCCATGAAGTGGATTTCAATGTCATTCGTTAAAAGAATATGGGTCGTATCCTCACGCAAATGAAAAATATTGTGATATTGATGATTATCCACCCTATTGAAGTCCAGAATATTGATCGTTATGGTCTTTTTAAGATCCCGGTATTCTTCTCCTTCCTGCATCTGTTCTTCATACAGTTTCGCCCAATAATACAGCGTTCGTTCTCCATATCTTGCTTATTGGATAATTGAATTTCAATATTGATTTGTTCTCCTTTGGCGGTTACCGCTTTTATGTCTAAAACCGACTGTTTATCTTCAAGTGCATCTTTGTCAATATAAGGATTCACAAGGGAGATCGACGTGACCGATTCCGTTAATGCATCGTTTAAAAACCGAAGGAGCACATCTTTATTCTCCTCACTTCCAAAAATGCGTTTGAAAACGAAATCAACTTTCGGATCGAGTAAATCCATCATTTTCTCCTCATTTCAAATAGTTTGCATATATTATAACATGAAGTCGTTTTTCTTACATCAAGGCTCCTCTTTTCCCAACTAGATGAATCCCCCTTAATCACGATGGCTATGGGGTTCTCATTGGCGCTGCACATGCCCCATTCTCGCATCGTTTTCTTGGGCCATCGAAAAGCCTACCTGAAACACTTGTTTGTAACAGTGGAACCCCACGCTTAAAACAGCGGCGGCTGCTTTTGTATGGTCTGGTTTTGTTTTGTATTATTTAACTAATGCATGCATATCTCCGTGCATTTCTCCATGCACTTCTCCATGCGAATGTCTTGCGCATCTCCATGCGTTTCACCATACACTTTATCGTGCACTTCTCTGTGCGAATCTCCATGCAGTTGCTCTAGCGCTTTATGCAGAAATCCTGAGATTTATTTGGATGAGTCTTTCTTGCTTGTCCAATGAATTTATTTTATACCTCTGAGGAATTTTCTTGGGGGGTGGTCGAGTAATCTGTAAGCAAGGAATGAATTTCGTAGACCGCTGCTTTGCCTCGACGACTATAAAAAGTGATGTAGCCCTTCTTGACTAACTCTCGGCGGGCTTTGAAAACTTGATCTTCCGTAAGCCCTGTCTTAAAACAAAGCACAGCAGCAGCTACGGAAAATTGCTTCATCCAACCTGTTTTGTTGCAAACATCCATTAATGCATACCAAAGAACAGTCGCTTTGGGACTACGTGGATCAGTCTCCTGCCGTACATGAAGTGCGTTCATTTCAGCTATGTAGTTCATCTTCATCCTCCTTTAAATTTCCATTTATTTGCAAAAACATTTCTCATTACCCTCCTCATTTTATAAATAGAATTAGAGGCTTGCAATAGATTTTAAAATATTCCCAATTTAAATTAAGAAAGAAAAGTTCTAGTATGTTTCCCCTCCCCTTTTCTCAATTCAATCCTCTGTTTTCCCCACTTGGCTTCTTTAGACCATGGCGGTCGAGGGGGAATGCCTAGTGGAAGGGATGTATAGGTAGGATTGAAGCCGGTAAAAGAAGGAAAAGACATGTAATCGCAAGAGGTTGCAATCGGCAGGTAAAACGTTAAAAAGTGAATAAAAAGACCTCTGTTTTATTATTCGCTCATTAAGAAGCCCCAGACATTACTTCAATGCCTGGGGCTTCTCCTTCAATTAATGCTTATTCTCAATACTGCTCATATCCAGCTTATAGCTGCCTTCTTCTTCCTCTTCCGGCTTCTTCGCGCTAAAGAGCGTGTCCTTGTTGATGTTCAGCTTTTCAGCTGCGCGATCAAAGTACGGGTCAATTAGTTTTGTGTCTTCGTTGAGGACAAATTCAAGCGTGTTGATCTGCGTGCGCAGCTTTTGCATCGTACGATCTAAATAAATGTACACTTGCTGGTCATGCTGGTCGAGCTCTTTGAAACTTTTCTCATCGACTTGCATTTCTTTTACCTTATTGACGCATTTGCCGAGTTCTTCTCGAAGCACATTGCGCTGTTGTTTTACAATCGCGACATCTCTCATTCTCTATTCATCCTTTCCACTACTTGTCTTCTATGTAAGTATATCTTTTTTCAAGTACTTTTTACAGCTACTACGGGCTATTTCTTTCCGATTCTTTCAAAAAAACTGCTGGCGCATGCTTTAAGGATAAGCATTTCCTGCTCACCCTTTCTTCCTTTTGATCGGCGGGTAAATCAACACCGTCTTTATGAGCACAACAAGCATAAACAGAGTGCTCAGACCCACCCACCCCTCCATAAATTCCCACTGAACCATGACTAACCATCCATACCCAACTAACGGAAGTGTTGCCGCAAACAACGTGATTTTCCAGATCATTAAATACGTGAGCTTTCGATGTAAACACAGACTGACAACATAAATGACCGCAGTTAGAATCGAAAGCACCGCTAAGACCGCCAACACAAACAGCGGGTAGAAGATAAGGAGAAAATACAGGACAAACAAAAAAACCGGAAGCTCCGACAAGGGACCGACAGACTCCAAAAACATCTGTGCTCCAAGTGGGATACTCACCACAAACAGCAAGAGGCATAGATAGAAAAAAGGCCCTGCGACTCTTTTGCGATTTAACACGAATACAGCTTTTCGCTGTGGCAGCTTTACACTCAATCCAAGCATATAAAAAAAAGATTTCATGATTTAAACCCTTTCTAGAAACACATCGACGATTTCACCCATAGTATACACTAGATTGGGTCACGACGACCTCTTTTGTTGCCACGGTTCAAAGAGATCCCCTTCGCCCCATTGACATCGGAGGCGCTCCCCTGTAAAGTGGATCATGCAGTTGTCTTATATTCCTCGTTAGGTGAGGCTCCTGTGCAGGAGAGACGCTACTACCCAAAAATGTCCAAAGACGCCAATGGGTCAACAGAAACCATCGACATAAGGTGGTTTTTAATGTAGCTGGCTACGCCTATGCCGCACAGTGCTAAAGCTCTACGAATGGAGGCGCCACGAAGCGTGTGTCCTGACACACTTTTTTTCGCATGTGTTTGCACCTCCACGGACGGGGGTGTTTTTTGCGTTTGTCGCCTTTACACAAACGGGTTTCTATAATAGGAGGTGGTGTGGGATGGATAGCCTTCCCAATCAGAGGCCGTTCACAAAATCGGGTATAGTAGATAGAAGCATCTTTCGAGGAGGGTATTTGTTCTGCGCCAGCATGCCTCTTACAGAATAAATAGACTCTCTTCTTAAAGGAGGAGTCACACATGGATAAACTCAACGATAAAAAACGAAACCAATACAAAGAACACGTCGTCAAGTATTTAGTAGACCGTAATCTCAGAGCGTTTAGAGAAACGTTTCTTGAGCTGCATCCTACAGATCAAGTGGAACTGTTTGAGTCAATGGATCATCCTCAGCGAAAGCAGGTGCTGCTCTTTTTAAGCCCTGAAGAGTTTTCGGATGTTTTCCAAGGGCTTGATATCGAGGAACAGTCAGAGGTTTATCACCTGCTTAGCTTTCAATACGCCGTTTCGATGTTTAACTTTATGTCTGCCGATGACGTGGCCGATTTTCTCGCTGAAATCGAAGTGGATAACGCGGATGAGATTCTCGATTCGATGGACCAAGAGGAAGCGAAAGAAGTCATTGAACTGATGGCCTATGAACCGAAAACGGCAGGGGCCATCATGACAAAAGAATTTATAAGCGTCTCGATTTCCTCTCAGGCAAAAGAAGTGATTAAAGAACTTCGTGAAACCGCACCTGAAGCTGAAACGATCTATTACCTGTATGTGGTGGATACGAATCAAAAACTGGCCGGCGTTGTTTCCTTGAGAGACTTAATCATTGCCGAGCCTGACGTAACGATTGAAGACATTATGAGCACGCAAGTTGTTTCCGTCGCAGAGGATGCGGATCAGGAAGATGTGGCACGACTCATTGGTGAATATGACTTTCTAGCGGTGCCGGTTGTTACTCCAGAGGGGCTGCTCGTAGGGATTATCACCGTCGATGACGTCATTGATGTGCTTGAAGAAGAGACCACTGAAGACTTTGGCGAATTCACGGCATCCAAAGGCACCACAGACGTCTCGCTCACTGCTTTTACAGCAGCAAAAAAACGGGCACCTTGGATTATCTTGTTAATGTTTTTTGGACTGATTACCGCCAATATTATTGGGCAATTTGAGGAAACGCTTGAGCAAATCGTCCTGCTCGCGGCCTTTATGCCTCTCATTATGGGGACCGCAGGAAACACGGGGACTCAATCTCTCGCCGTTGCCGTTCGCGGGCTTGCGACGGGTTCGATTGAGAAAAATGGCGTCTGGAGAATTGTGAAGCGCGAGTTAGGAACCGGACTGATGCTTGGCGTCGTCTGCATGATCGTGTTGATGGGCATTATCACTGTTTTCTACGAAAACAATTGGATACTGGCCTTTATCGTTGGGATCTCTCTCTTTCTTGCTTTAAGCATGGCGGCTGTTATCGGGGCGATCGTGCCTCTCATCATCAATAAATTCAAAATTGACCCCGCTGTCGCTTCTGGCCCGTTTATCACCACGTTAAATGATATTCTTGGCCTACTGATTTACTTCTCAGTCGCGACGATGATGCTTGATAATTTGGTCTGAACTGGAAAACGATCTCTGCCCGGGGGAGATCGTTTTTTATTTTTCGCTCACCTTATCTTGTGACATCCCCCTCTTGCGTGAGAGGCAGAAGCAAAGGGGGAAGGACAACCTCCACTCTTGGAGTAATTACAAAAACCACGCGAGCGCCCCCGCGTGGTTCTGCTTTACACTTTCGATGTTCGTAAAATCGCGCTGACGATCAAAACAAGAATGATCGCACCTAGCAAGGCAGGAATAATATGAAAACCACCAAGCTGCGGCCCGACGCTCCCAAGCAACCATGTTCCTAGGTTGGCTCCTATTAAGCCCGCAATAATATTTCCGATAATGCCAAAGGGAACCCCTCGCCCTGTAATCGCGCCCGCAGCCCAACCAATCAATCCACCGACAATGATCGTGATTAAAATTGACATATCCTCTACCTCCTTATTTGTGACTCTTTCGGTACAAGATATGCTTGGACTCACATCGTTATGTGCAAGTACTCCTGGTTCACCACACTTCTTGTCAAGCAGCGATGGACAGTAGCGCAGGCGTAGGTTTTTTTAACGCGCCGGATAATCAACAGAATCGACATACCTTTCCTTGATTAATTGGCGATGATGCCGTTCATGCCCGGCAATGATGAAAGGCAGTGCTCGCACCGTGACGGCTTCATTATTCATGACCCCTTTACGGTCAAGAGCTTCAGTGGGCAAGCTGTGAAGTAAGAGTACCGTCGACTGCCGCACCGCTTTAAAATGGGCGATGAGCTCATGAAGGGGTTGTTCGTTAAAAGAAGCTTTGGCCACATACGCCTGGTCGTCGTGACCTGGGAGTGAAGTTGCCTCCCCCCGCGCGATGCAAAGAAGGCGATACGCCATGATCCGTTCCACATCCGTCAGGTGACCAACGACCTCCTTTATGTTCCATTTTAAAGAGGCGTATTGAAAAAGGCTCTGTCTCTCGGTTACCGGCTCTAGCATCTCTGCCATTTCATCCTTCTGATCGTTCAACTGTTCGATGATGTTTTGCTCAGGAAGCAAATCAATGTATTTTGCATAATAGCTTGGGTACTCGTTTGTTTCTGGTCGGTGCTTCATATTGGCCTCCCGTTCGATCTTTTTTCAGTCTTTTACATACCTATAGTTCGGAGAAAGTTAGGGAGATCCTTCTTTTTTATTTCCGGACTCTTTGACCCTCCAGCTCCTCTTGAATCGCTCGCAAAACCTGTTCAAAATACGTTCGGCTATGCGGGACCACATCGCAAAGAGTAAGACTTCTGTGAACGGTTTTCCGTTCACCATCCTCTTGAACCACAAAGCCTTCAGCCGTCACTTCTTCCTCGCTCCCAGCACACAGTGCACAAAAATCATCGAACTTCACCTTCACTATACCGGCGACTTCCTCTTCTTGAAGCTCGTAGCCCTCGAATTCATTTTCTTTCACATAAAGAAAAACGTTCGATAATTCTCTATCAAGTAACTCCTCTTGAATAATAACGTTTTTCAACACTCCAAGCGGGAGCAGCTGATCAAGACTGACGTCAATGCCAAGCTCTTCTTTCACTTCACGCACCCCATCGGCTATCGTTTCACTCGCCAATAGATGCCCAGCAGCGGTAATGTCAAACAGATTCGGAAAGTCTTTTTTTCCACTGGACCGTAGCTGCAGATGCAAGTAGGGGAGGCGGTTTTCTATACTAACGACCCAGCAATGAAACGTCTCATGCCAGAGGCCGAGCCTGTGCACGTCTGCTCGACTGTTCACTCCCTCCTCCCGTCCATCTTCCGTAAATGTTCGCAATTGTTCATTCTCCACACGCTCCCTCTCCTTCCCACCCTCACTCTTCAATCTATCACGCACCATTTGAAAAAACCATGGCAAGACGCCATGGTTTCTTTGCTTTATCCCTATCCTCTACTTAAACACCGCTCTCCACCCTAAACATTTCCCGCAAAAACAACGCTCTGTTCTAATCCATTCTTGATACTCCACCAAATCGATGTCAGCCTTCTCTGCGTAGTCTCTTTCAAAGCTGGCTTTGCTGATAAGTGGCGGTCTGTGTTTGATCATCTCTACCATGAGAAGCACCCACTTTCTTTGATTCAGAGAATCGTAGTCTTCCTTATAAGTATGGACAAGCGTGCTGCTTTAATACCTAAAAAATTGTGAGATAGATGTTGTCTGTTATTTCTGATTATTTTATCCTTATCATACGACTTCACACTAGAATGTATGCCTTTTTTATAATCCGCAAGAGGGAAAGATTCCCTAAAAAACCACCCAGGTTTGTGACTGCCTGAGTGGTTCATGTCATTTTCTAAAGTTATGCTTCGGAACCTTCATCTGTTTCAGCTTCTTCTTGATCTTGCATTTCGCCCTTCATCTCTTCTCTAGAAAAAGGACAACTCCTTGGCCTTTTTCCTCAAAAAGGCGTGCAAAACGCTGCACACCTTTCCCCGTATTCTATGAAAAGAAGAAACTCAACGCGAAGACGACTAGAAACCCTACGCCGCCCACAATCGTCTCCATGACCGTCCAAGATTTTAGCGTATCCTTCTCGGACATCTCTAAAAGCCGGTTCACCAACCAGAAACCTGAATCGTTCACATGGGAAACAACGGTTCCACCGCAAGCGATGGCAATCGTAATTAGTGCTAACGAAGGTTGTGAGAGGTCAGTCATCTCGACCATCGGTGACACAAGGCCTGCGGCTGTGATCATCGCCACCGTCGCTGACCCTTGCGCAATCCGGATAAAGGTGGCAATCAAGAAGGCAAGCAGGACAAGCGGGAAGCCGGTAGAAGCCATCATTTCTCCCATCACATCACCAACGCCACTGTTAATCAACACTTCTTTAAACACACCACCCGCACCTGTAATCAGGATCACGATCCCCGCAGGTTCCAACGCTTTCGTTGTAAGTGACTGCAAGTCCTCTTTCGTGTAGCCTCTTTTTTTGCCAAGAAAGAACATGGCCAGGAGAGTTGCAAAAATCAGTGCTATAAAGGGATGACCAATAAAAGTAACCACGGTTTTCACTGTACCGTCTTCAAGCAACACATCACCGGCAGTATTCATTAAAATAAGAACAAGCGGAGACAGGATAATAAACGCAATCAGCTTAAAGCTAGGCAGTTCTTTTTTCTCAGCTTGACCTGCTGCTTCTTCTACGATATGTTTAGGAACGCCAATATGAATTTTATTGCCAATGTATCGCCCAAACACGGGTCCAGCTAACACCATGGCTGGAAAACCAGCAATCACACCAAATAGTAGCACCCAGCCGAGTTCTACATTCAGTATAGAAGCTACAGCGATCGGCCCTGGCGTTGGTGGAATGAATGCGTGAGCCACGGCGAGGCCTGCTAGAAGCGGGATGGCATAATAGAGCAACGATTTCTTTGTTCTAAGGGCAAGGCTATATAGAATCGGGATCAAGATCACTAACGCAACATCTAAAAAGACCGGAATCGCAACAACAAACCCCGTAATACCTAGCGCCCATGGAGACTTCTTTTCGCCAAACTTATCAACAAGTGTAAAGGCCAGTCGTTCCGCTCCCCCGGAGACGCGTAACAATTCCCCGAACATCGCACCAAGCCCGACGACGATGGCAATAAATCCGAGCGTGCCGCCCATTCCCGCTTCCATCGTTTCGATGAGCTCCATCGGGTCCATCCCGGTAAAAATGCCAATAAAAATACTTGCAAGTAACAGCGCTAAAAACGCTTGCATTTTCGAACGTATAATGAGAAAAAGCAGCATAGCAATCCCAAGTATTGTTACAATGATTAAGCCTGCAGTAGACATTTCACGTTCCTCCTATGACCTATTTATCTGAGTACCTTCTTCAATAAAACGCTGTCATTCAGTATGCAGGAAAGCGCTTATTTTTTCAAGTATGAAAATCATAATCACATATAAAATTTTATTTTCGTTGAGATCAGAGACAACTCCTGCTATAGTACAAGTATATTGTGAATAGATTTTAAAATTACATGTGAAATTCTTAGAAAGGAGTAAACCATGTCCGTAAAATCGGCTGTAAGGGTTTTGCACATTTTTCAAGAGCTTTCCCATTACCCAGATGGGCGAACGGTCAAAGAAATTAGCGAATCGTTAAACATCCCTCAAAGCAGTACGTTTCAGTTGATCAACACCCTCCTAAACGAAGGGTATGTGACGTTACTTCCTGGAACGAAGCGGTATAAGTTAGGCGTGAAACTGATTCAGTTAGGAACCGTGGCAATGGATCAATTTAACTTATCCCAACTAAGCGAGCCGTTCTTGCGCGTATTAATGGAAGCGGTTCAAGAAACCGTTTTTATGGCAACGCTTGCAAAGGATGAGCTTGTCTATATCTCCAAGATCAATAACAACCGTTCGATTCAAACCACCGCCCGTCCTGGTTATCCAAAGCCTCTCTACTGTACAGGGCTAGGCAAGGCCTTTCTTACCTTTCTACCGGAGACTCAGCGCAGGGAACTGATTGAAAATCTAACACTTGCGCCTGTTACCGCAAATACGATCACGGAGAAGGATGAACTGGAAGTCCAGCTGGCCGCTTCCAAAGAGAGAGGCTACGCCATCGATGACGAAGAAAACGAAGAAGGTCTTTACTGTCTCGCCGCCCCGATCTATGGACCGACTGGCACAATGCAAGCGGCGATTAGTGTGGCAGGTCCGAAAGAACGAATGCTCAAGCAACGTCCATTTATCATTGAAGAACTGACAAAGAAAGCATCGTTCATCTCAAATCTACTGAATTAACATCTGGAGGTACCCATGAAGATTACAAACTACGAAACTTTTCTCGTCCCACCGCGCTGGCTTTTTATTAAAATTGAAACCGATGAAGGAATTAGTGGCTGGGGAGAGCCTGTCATCGAAGGGAGGGCCGCTACCGTTCGAGCGGCTGTCGATGAACTCATGGAAGGTTTGCTTCAGGAGAACCCCCTCAACATTGAAGATCATTGGAACAAGATGTACCGAGCCGGCTTTTACCGCGGGGGCGCTATTCTTATGAGCGCCATTGCTGGAATTGACCAAGCGTTGTGGGATATTAAAGGAAAGTATTACAATGCGCCGATTCATGAACTGCTCGGAGGCCAAGCGCGCCACTCCATCAAGGTGTATTCTTGGATTGGCGGCGACCGCCCAAGCGACGTAGGTGCTGCAGCTAAAGCGGTTGTGGAAAAAGGATTTCAAGCGGTGAAAATGAACGCCACAGAAGAATTGCAGTACATTGATTCTTACAGCAAACTGGATGACGCCGTCGCTCGCATCGCCGCTATCCGTGAGGCGGTCGGGAATGACATTGGGATAGGAATTGACTTTCATGGCCGTGTGCACCGTCCACTGGCAAAGGTACTTGCAAAGGAATTGGAGCCGTATCGTCCGATGTTCATTGAAGAACCGCTTCTTCCTGAAAACAATGAAGGCTTACGTGAAATCGCTCAGCATGTGACCACGCCGATTGCTACAGGGGAAAGAATGTACAGCAAATGGGAGTTCAAGAACTTGCTCAAAGAAGGCTATGTCGACATCATTCAGCCAGACCTTTCACACGCGGGGGGAATTACGGAATGCAAAAAGATCCTTTCCATGGCAGAAGCGTTTGATGTCGCCGCTGCCCCACACTGCCCGCTCGGCCCGATTGCTCTGGCGGCTTGCCTACAAGTGGACGCCACGTGCCACAACGCCTTTATCCAAGAACAAAGCCTTGGCATTCACTACAATCAAACGAATGACCTGCTTGATTACATTAAGGACCCAAGCGTCTTTCACTATGAAAAGGGTTATGTGAAGATTCCCGACGGCCCAGGCCTTGGGATCGAGATCAATGAAGAATTTGTCCGCCAACAAGCGGGCGAAGGCCATAACTGGCGCAACCCTGTTTGGCGTCATAAGGACGGTAGCATTGCCGAGTGGTAACAAACGGCACTTCAAAAGGGTTCCCTTGACTGGGGGCTCTTTTGATCGCTAACAAAGCAAGCTTCGCCCCCTTCATCTGCTTTCAATCCCCCTATTTTCCGTTTTACATGCCGATTTTAAAATTTTACCTGCCGATATCAGGAAATTACCTGCCGATTTTTAGAATTTACATGCCTCCTCACTTATTTACCTGCTTCCTACTTCCTTTCTCATGCCTCTCACAGCTGTTTCATGCTTGTATCTACATCGTGTTCTTGTCAAAAGACCAATCCCTACAAAAATTCGTGAAAAAATGAATGAAAAATCTTCCTCCTGTGGAAAACTAGCTGATAGATCCCATATATGGAGGTACCTATGAAACCATTTACGAGCAAATATTTGATTAGCCTATCTATGATCATGTTTCTCTTAGGCGGGTGCCAAGTATCAGACTCTCCTACAGAGCTTGACGTTGATTCCAAAGGAGAAGAATCCACAGAGACTCTTGCCAAGCCCCGCTCTCAAACGACGGAGTCTATTATTGAACTGGTGGACCAGTCACTGGAAAGGGAGATTTCTGAAGAGGATGATTCTCTGGCCCTCGCCAACGCCTTTTTAGGGACATTGACTGAGCAGGAGCGGGAGGACATTCTCTATCAATTCACTGCAGAAAACGCGGCTCGCTGGTCGAACCTGCCTGCTTCTTATGAGAACCGTAACGGACTGGCTCTTGGTGACTTATCGGATGAAAGCGTCATAGCGGCGTTAGCGCTTGTTAAATCTTCTTTGAGCGAGGAAGGCTTTCAGACGCTCGCGGAGATTATGAAAGCAGATGCATTTTTAAAAAATACTTACAAGGAACCTGAATGGGGAGCGAATTTGTATTTTATCGCCCTCGTTGGTACGCCTTCAAAGACCGACCCGTGGATGATTCAGTTTAGCGGGCATCATCTAGCTGAGAACATTGTCGTGAACGCGAAGGAAGAAAGCGCAACACCGCAATTTACAGGAATTGAACCGCAGCCGTTTGGATGGGATGAGAAAACGGTTGTGCCTCTTGAGCCAAAGCAAACCGCAATGTACGCGATGCTTTCTTCCTTCAGTGAAGATCAGCTGAAGGCAGCCAAGCTTTCTGGCAGCTTTGAAGATGTCGCTGTAGGGCCGGGGAAAGACGGGGAATTTCCAGCAAGCGAAGGCATCCGCTATACGGACCTCGCCATCCACCAGCAAGCGTATGTGAAAGAGGCTATGAAAGCCTGGGTCACGGGCGCCTCAAACGAAACCGCCGGAGCATTGCTCGATGCTTATTTCACGGAAGAGGCCTTAGCAGATACTTACATTGGCTGGGCTGGTTCGAGAAACTTTAAGGACCCTGGTTCCTACATTCGGATTGATGGGCCTCGTGTCTGGATTGAAATATCCACGAAAGAGGGCGTAGCCGACCCCGAGAACCTACACTTCCATACCGTCTGGCGTGATAAGCTTGCCGATTACGGCGGGGCGTTTACAGATTAGTACGTACATGCTACCGAAAAGCGCAGGCGGGTTGCTTGGAAGCGCGAATTTTGGAAGACCTGGACTCGAAATCCCGGGGTTGGATTTCGGGCCAGGTCTGAAAAATCTCGGCTAGACAAGAAAAAAGCTCAGTAGCTGACTGAGCTTTTTTATCCGTATTCTCGCTAAGCGCTCAAACCCTTCTCTTCTTCTTTACTCCCACCAGTGACTCCTCAATGATCTGTGTGAAATTTCTCGTATTGAACGCAAAAGCAACAGAATTTGGTTTGATATTTCTGGACCTCAGTGTTTCCTTAATCACCTTGGCACTGCTGCTATTGCTCTCTTGGTAGATCTGCTGAATGATTTCCGCATATTCACGTCTCGAAAGAACCTCTCTCATCCTTCCCCCTCCTGGATTTTCAGTTTTCAAACCGTTACTAGAACTTTTAGACAATCTCTGGTCAAAGTCCTGCCTCATAACCAATTTTTTAAAAAATATTTCGTTTCTTACAACTAGTGGAATGTGTCTCCGAAAGATAGTGGCGGATCAAAAGCCCCTTTCTCCCTCCCTCCATTGGTCTGGATAGAAAATAAGTCATTTGCCCCGTTTGAACGGTTGCTTTTTAAGGAATACCATCTTCATGAATGATTGGCATGAATACTCAAAAAGGAGGAGTTCACATGATTAGACAAATCCTGATTATTATTGGCGCCATTGTGGTCATTGGCGCAGCTGTATCTTGGGCGCTTTAAAGTTGATTTGACATTTGTCCACTAGGAGGAATGAAACATGGCCAATGCTTCACTCTCTGAAAGGCTGAAATCAAAAGCAAAAGTCATTGGTCCAGGCGCGATCATTGCCGCTTCGTTCATTGGACCAGGAACTGTTACAACGGCAACCAGCGCCGGGGCTTCTTTCGGGTATGCGATCCTTTGGGCGGTCGTATTCTCCATTGTAACGACGATGTTCTTACAAGAGATGGCTGCACGTCTGGGGATCATTTCAAACAAAGGCCTTGCTAAAGCGATTCGTGATCAATTTTCACAGCCGATTTTAAAGTATGGAACAATCGGTCTCGTTAGCGTCTCTATTGGCCTCGGCTGCGCTGCTTACATTTCAGGAGATCTAACAGGAGGAGCGCTTGGGTTATCCTTGTTAACCGGCATACCGTCAAACATCATCGGACCAATTCTCGGTACGATCATTCTCATTCTTGGACTGCTTGGTACGTATAAAGTGTTTGAAAAACTCCTAGTAGCTCTTGTTGTCGTGATGAGCATTACGTTTGTGACGACGATGATTGTTGTTCAGCCAAACATCGGCGACGTCTTTCAAGGAGCTTTTGTACCCACTATTCCCAGTGGTTCGATTCTTGTGATTGTGGCTCTGATCGGCACGACCGTCGTTCCTTATAATTTCTTCATCCATTCATCCAGTGTTCAAGAACGCTGGAGCAAACCTGCCGATTTAAAAGCTGCACGTTGGGATATTATCATCTCGATCGGCGTTGGCGGCTTGATCACAGCAGCTATTCTGATTACAGCAGGGGCCGTCATCCGCGGAACAGATGTTGAAAGCGCCGCCGAACTGGCGCTTGCGCTTGAACCACTTTTAGGAGAATGGTCCACCGCTTTCATTAGCATAGGAATGCTCGCTGCGGGCTTCTCCTCAGCGATCGCCTCTCCACTCGGTGCTGCTTATACAATTAGTGGCATCATGAACTGGGGAACCGGCTTTAACAGTCGGCGCTTTAAACTGATTTTCGCGATCGTCATTATGATCGGCATTGGAGCATCGGCAACAAACTTTGAACCTTTGAGTATCATCTTATTTGCGCAAGCACTTAACGGCGCCATCCTACCCATTGTTGCGATTTTCTTGCTCATTGTCGTCAATAACAAAAATTTGCTTGGCAACTACGTCAATTCCCTTAAGCTAAACATCGTTGGCGGTGTCATTGTGCTGATCTGCATTGGTCTTGGAACGTATAGCTTGATTGATGCGGTGCAAGCGTTTCTTTAAGTCACCGCGGGAAAACTCTCTTCAGTAAAACGGAGAGAATTTTCCCAACCTGAAGACGTTTGAACTCCCCCCTCTTCCGGCTATAGCATTCTGAGACTACTTTAGGTTTTAGAAAGGGGACTTAGTAACATGAAAGTTTTAAAAACAGTGGGGCTGTGTGGCGTTGCGGGATTGCTTGTTGCTTGCGGGAATGGTGACTTAGAAGAAACCAGCGATCCTGGAACCGAAGATCAAGGAACGGATCAAAGCGCAGAGGAGGACGTTGTCTCCCTCGCCACTATGGAAGACGTGGGTGGCGAATCGCTCGGAGAGGTCCATTTTTCCGAGCAAGAGAGCGGCCAGACCATGGTGAATGTTGAGGTCGAAGGGTTGCCTGCAGGAGGAGTCCACGGCTTCCACGTGCATGAAAACAATGCCTGTGATGCGGACGACAGCGAAGGCGCATTCATGTCAGCCGGAAGTCATTACAATCCGGAAGACACGGATCACGCAAATCATGCCGGGGACATGCCTCCCCTTTTCGTTAATGAAGACGGTTCAGCTGCGATGACCGTTGTGGTCGATGGCTTTACGCCGGAAGATCTGGTTGAAAATGGTGCAGTTATTATCCATGAAGGTCCTGACAATGTTGGAAACATTCCAGACCGCTATCAGTCAGAGGAACAAGAGGAACCTGGGCCCGATGAAGAAACCCTTAGTACTGGGGACGCCGGTGACCGCCTTGCGTGTGGGGTCATTGAGGCCAATGAGGATACGTAAGAAACCACCTCAAACCACTATGTCTTGGAGATGAAAGTGAATCAAATCAGGAACAGCAACCCTCAGTTCTTTGCTACTTCACGTCCCCAAAGACTGTCATATCGTTTGCTTTCTCGCATATGTTTGTAGGGTGGGGACAAAAGTCAACCTGACTCAGAGCAGCTGTTCTTTCGAAGATTGCATGGTTGCTCTTCCCTGCGACAATATAAACAACGAAAACAGGGGCGGAACCTCGCGTGGTTCGCCCCTGTTTCTTTGTTCTAGTATAAGTCTAGCCTTGCATTCCCGCTTTGACCCACTTAGCAACGGTTGCTGTGCGTCTCGCTTGATGTTTAACGGCTTCTTCGACGTCTTCTTGCATGTTGCCTTCGCCGTCAACAGTGACACTATTGCCGTACGGATTTCCGCCTGAGGTGAACGCAGTAGCGTCGGTATATCCAGGTGCAGCGACAATCGCGCCCCAGTGGTACATCGTTGTGTAAAGGTTGAGCACTGTCGCCTCCTGGCCGCCGTGTGGATTTTGCGCGGAAGACATGGCGCTGACCACTTTGTTAGCCAATTTTCCGTTTGCCCATAGGCCTCCAGCTGTATCAAAGAACTGCTTCACTTGCCCTGGAACGTTTCCGAAACGAGTCGGTACGCTGAAAATATATGAATCGGCCCAGTCAAGATCGTCTGTTGTCACTTCAGGAACGTCTTTCGTTTCTTCGACATGCGCTTTCCAAGCCGGGTTCGACTCGATCGCGCTGTTTGGCGCAAGTTCTGGCACTTTAAGTAGTTTCACTTCTGCCCCTGTGGCTGCTGCCGCTTCTTTGGCCCACTGCGCCATTTGGTAGTTTGTTCCGGTTGAGCTATAATAAATGACTGCTAGTTTTACGTTTTCCACTTGAATCGACTCCTCTTTTGGTTGATTATTGTCTTCGTTCCCGAATAATCTTGATAAAAAACCCATGATTTACTCCATCTCCTTAGCTAAATTCTTTTTGTCGCTCACCTCCAGCTTTAGTCTGGACGTTTTAACTGACTCCCCAACAGCTTCTACAGCTTTTCGATTTCACGAACAGTTGCCGGCTGAAGGATTTGTTCAATTTTCGCCCGTTGGGGCTCATACCAATCAGGCAATTTCAGTGCCTCTCCCATTGTCTCGTATGACTCATCGTGGGCAAAGCCTGGCGGATCAGTGGCGATTTCAAAAAGGATTTCCCCATGCTCACGAAAATAGATCGCGTTAAAATACTGCCTAGGTTGTACCGGCGTAACGTGATAGCCCGCACTCTCGACATGTTGCTTCCAGTCAAGTTGATCGTCATCGTCATTCGCACGGTAGGCGATATGATGCACCGTACCGACACCTAACGCCCCGCGAGCGACCGCCTGTTGCCAGACATCCACGGTGTTGCCAATGTCCGCTTTTGAACGGAAGCGAACGTAGCCCCCTTCTTCCCCGACGCGCTCAAAGCCCATCGTTTCTTCTAGAAGTTCTGACGTTTTCTCGGGCTGACTTGTCAACAAAACCGCTCCAGCAAAGCCTTTGATGGCCTCTGCCGGGGACACACCGTTGAATGACCACTCACTGGCCTTCCCCTCGTAGCGTTCAACGAGCGCAAGCTGCAGGCCATGAGTATCGGTGAACGTGACAGAGCGCTCGCCGAAGCGTTCTTCGACACGATAGCTAACACCGAATGTTTCTAGTCTCTCTTCCCAAAATGACATGGACCCGTTTGGCACGGCGAATGCGGTCGTTCCTACTTGACCTGCACCGATCCGCCCCTGATGCGCCCCTGGCCACGGGAAAAACGTCATAATCGTCCCCGGGTTTCCTCCATCGTCCCCAAAATAGAGATGATACGTGCCCGGGTCATCGAAGTTAATCGTCTTTTTCACAAGACGAAGACCAAGCACACCTGCATAGAAATCAACATTCTCCTGCGGATCGCCGACAATCGCTGTAATATGATGGATTCCAAGCGTACGTTTGCCCATAGCCTTCACTCCCTTCCATTATTTATACATTGCCCCTACAAGAGAAGCTTTTCTATTTCCCTCGAAGTCAACTATTCCTAATTTGAGATATGTGAGAAAAACAAAACCCCTAAATGGGATGTCCTTAATTCGAGATAATTATATCGAGTCTCCTCACAGTTGTCAACCACCTTTTTTACAATTCTTGCGCATGTACACCTAGCTTTTTAAGCTGTTTAATCAGTGCATCTTTCTCCTCTGTGGAAAGTCCTCCCATAATTTCTGAAATCGCTTTTCGGTGATCCGGGAAGATGTCGTCAAGAAATTGATACCCCGTTTCTGTCAGTGTCACAAACGTCACGCGACGGTCTTGGGGACAGCGTCTCCGCGTTGTATATCCCCGTTTTTCAAGTTTATCCACGACATACGTGATGCTGCTGCTAGCGATTAATACTTTTTCGCCAATTTTCTGTACGGGCTGGTCTCCCTTGCTGTAGAGTACCTCCATGACGGCAAATTCCGTCGGGTTCAGGCCGTGGGAGCGAATATCTTTCTCGATTTTTTTCTTGATAGCTTCTAATGTCCGCGTCAGCACCACGAACAGCTTCATCGAGCGTTCTTCTTCTAGTGTCTCATTCTCATTAGCCATCGCTTTGGGCTCCCTTGCTCTTTGAGTGTTTACTTGAAGAACATTGTATGAGTGTTTTTCAGCACTGTCAACCTGTCCAGTCTGGGTTATGGGTAGAGGCGCTGAAACGATCTTCTTCCTAATTCCTGTTTCGGCGTTCGTGTTTGTCCACCCACAGAAAAGGGTATAAAAGCCCTATACAGCCATTCTTTTGGAGGTTTCATTGATGAAAAAACGAACACTAGCATTTGCCACACTCTTTGTTCTATCGGCTTGTGGCGATAGCGATTATTCAACGAACGGGGAGAATTGGAGCGCTGAACTCTATACAGACAGCGACACATCCGGGACATTGATCGACCTTTCCTATGACGGCGATGAGGATGTAACTGGCAACGAAGCTATCTATACGTATACCGCCACATGGCATGAGGATGAGGGCGCACCTACTGAGTTTGCCGTTCCATCTGAAGATGAAACAGAATCGATTCAAGCCAACGAAATGGATGTGGGTGAATTGATGGAAGAAAATAATACGCTATCGATCACGGTTGAATGGGAAGATGGAAGCGGAGAGGCGCAAACAGAAGAGCTTGTGATTAGTTAATCCGAAAAGCGCAGGCGGGTCGCTTAGGAGCGCGAATTTTGGAGACCCGATAATAGAAATCCTGACCTTCGATTTCGTTATCGGGGCGAAAAATCTCGACGCTTCTACCCGCCGGAGCTGGACAAAGCCACGAGGCCCAGCCTCATGGCTTTTCGTTCGCGTCATTATTTTTATGAAGTTCTCTAAACGCCTCTCCTACCCCCTCCATAATCTCACTCGGGGTCAGGGTCTCCACTGTTGTCTTTCCTTGCGCCAGCAAAAAGTCCGCCGTATGGCCATGTAAAAACACCGCCGTCGAAAGAGCAATTTGTTTATTTATCCCACGTGCCACAAAAGCAGCGATCATGCCGGTGAGAACATCGCCCGATCCCCCTTTGGCCAGCCCCGCGTTGCCGCTATCGTTGATCCATGTCCTTCCTTCGGGCGTGGCAACAAGCGTATTCGGGCCTTTAAGAACGACGTAGACTCCGTAGTCGCAAGCAAACGACTCCGCTACCTCAAAACGGTTGGCATTGACTTCCGCGTTTTTCTTCTCTGTCAGTGCCGCCATTTCGCCTGTATGTGGGGTGATAATGAGTGGGGGTTTACGCTCCCTTACCTTATCAAGCATCTCGCCGAGAAAATGCAGGCCATCAGCATCCACGACCAGCGGCCCTTCGTAGTGCTCGATCAACACTTGGAACATCTCTCCACTCGCTTCACTGCGCCCTATCCCTGGACCTATAGCGATAACCTGTTTTCCGTCGCGAAGGAAAAACAGCTCCTCTCGGCTTGGAGCAAGCGCTCCTTCAACATGGCTCATCGGTGCATACATCACTTCTTTCACGTGGGAGGCAATGACAGGAAGGTTTTCTTTGACAGTCCCCAGAGTTGTAAGGCCTGCCCCGCTTTTAACGGCTGCCTCGCTGACAAAGGCAGCCGCCCCTGGCATTGCTTGACTACCTGCAATAATACCAACTTTGCCATTCTGTCCTTTGTGGCTGTCAGGAGCTCGCTTTTGCCAGTGAGCCATCGTAGCATTTGCCCCCCACACCCGGCGCTCGGTGGTGACTTGCTCCAGCGCTAGCGGCGGGATTCCGATGGGAAGGACGTCGGTCTCGCCGTAGTAACGGCGGGCTGGATAAGTGTAATAGCTTCGTTTTGGCAGCTGCAGCGTAAAGGTGCGATTCGCTCTGATGGCTCCTGCTGGCACGGGGGATTCATCAGCCGGGACCCCGCTCGGCAGATCCACAGCGACCACGATTTTCCCTGCTTGATTCACGTCTTCAATGAGGGAAGCGTACGGCTCTCGAACCTCCCCTGAGACGCCTGTATCAAGCAAGGCATCAACAATCACATCCACCCGCAGAAGCATTTGGGACAGCTGATTTTCCTCTAGAGCAGACCACCCATACCCAGCATTTTCATAGATCTCTTTATGTAATTTGGCATCGCCCGTGAACGTCTCCTCCTTCGGCACGACACAAACGTCTACGCCTCTGCCCATGTCCTGAAGCACCCGAGCGATGACAAACCCATCTCCTCCATTGTTCCCGCTCCCAATCAAAATAAGAAAACGTTCGTTTGTTTCGTAGAGAGAAAGAAGCTGCTCCGCAATCGCACGGCCTGCATTTTCCATGAGCACCACACCTGGGATGCCTAACTGCTCGATGGTGAAGCGGTCGATGTTCTGCATTTCTGCACCTGTGACGACTCTCATCTGCTTTGCCTCCTTAGAGATTTGGTTAGAGGTCTTTACCCGTTTTGATTGAGGGTGAATACTAAAAGTTAGTGAAAGAAAGAGCAACGGACGGGCGGCGCTCGCTGCTAGCGGCTCGACATTCACTTGGATCCAACGTCATTATTAACGAGTGCCCTTATACTCGCTTTCTGAATAGAGTACCCATATTGAACCATCCTTACTGTCATCTCTGTGAACCGAGCACGGGCGAACTAGAAAAGGTTAACCAACATCAATTCGGGGAAAATAGGAAGAAGGGGATTATCTCCCCATACACCTATTCGGCAAAGAAGGGGACGATTTTGGATGGTTCAAGCATATGTATTTGATGTATACGGTACATTATTTGATGTACATTCTGTAAGGACGGATGTCGAACGATTTTATCCCGGGAAAGGAAAGCATCTTAGTACCATTTGGCGGGAAAAACAAATTCACTACTCCTTCCTGAGGCAAATCATGGGCAGGTACCACTCGTTTTATGATGTCACAAGAGATGCCTTACGTTTTGCGGCAAACGCCGTGGAAGTTCCACTTACGCCGAAACTGGAACAACAATTGATGGAAGCCTATTTACATCTTCCTCCATTTGAGGAGTCGGCACCTGTTCTAACAGCACTTAAAAACAAAGGCAAACAAACCATTGTTTTCTCCAATGGCTCTGTGAATATGCTGCGCCCTCTTCTCCAAAACAGCGGCCTGGACACATTCATTGACGTCACGCTCAGCGTAGACGAACGCAAGCAATATAAGCCGTCGCCAGCCGCGTACAATTTAATTTTAGAGCACACTGACTTAAAACGAGAGCAAATCCTCTTCGCCTCTTCGAACGGATGGGACATTTCAGGAGCGGAAAGCTTTGGGTTTCAGACCGCATGGATTAACCGAAACGGGCAGCCGCAAGAAGAGCTTCAGCTGTCGCCTGATCATGAGTACGAGGATCTGTCGTTTTTGCCCGAGATTCCCTGACCACTTTTCTTCTTTTCCTTCAACTATTTTTTGTAGTAAAGCAGGAACATGGACCTTACATTGCGAATCTCCTATGTTATATATTCAGAAAGTACAGAAGGAAATCTCTCATGAAACTCCCAAACATAGGAGGTGCTTCGGAAATGGAAACCGCACGCATAAACGTTCCCGCCGCTACGTTATGGACAAATCAGGCCTCTCCCCGCCCCGCTGACCAACCGGCCCTCACCTCTCCTGCTGACTTGGATGCCTGGCTGAACCAGCTTTCCTATAACGAGCTTCTCGCGCTCTGCGACGACAACTTGGTTCAGAGCCAGGTGCTCTTTAATGAAGAAGTATATATTGAAAGAATCGATCAGGAGTGGGCAGCCGTGATTGTGCCGCACCAGCCGTGCAAAAAGGATACGCGCGGCTATCCCGGCTGGATCCCTGCTGCCCAACTAACCAAAAGGAAAAGACCTTCAAGCTCCCATCACCATATCGTCACCGTTAGCACAAACACCGCTTGGCTTTTTACAGAAGACGAACGACCGTGGCTTAAGCTCAGTTTTCAAACCGAGCTTGCCATTATTGAGACATCCGAGTTCGGTGCTAGAGTTGAAACGCCTCTTGGGCCCGGCTTCCTTCACGCCAGAGATATCGAATACGAAAAGCGCCCCGCCACCAGCGACCAGCTGCTTGAGAGTGCCCGCCAGTTTTTAGGACTCCCTTATCTATGGGGTGGGATGAGCGGCTACGGGTTTGACTGTTCAGGCTTCGTCTACACGATGCACCGAGCAAGCGGCATCACCATCCCGAGAGATGCCTCGGATCAGGCAAGGACCGGGGAGGCGATTGAAGACGAAAGGCTAGAGCTAGGCGACCTTCTTTATTTTGCCCATGAAGAAGGAAAAGGAGCGGTCCATCACGTGGGCATGTATGCCGGGGACGGGGAGATGATTCATGCGCCTAAAACAGGGACGTCTGTCGAACAAATCAAGCTGGCAAGTACGAAGTATGAAGCGGAACATTGCGGGGCGCGACGGTTTTTTAAAAAACCAGAATGGAGAGTTGATGCGAAATAGGAAAGGGAACAAGAAAATGCATTCCCTCGCACAAGTATAATGGCGTCCCATTTCAAAGAATTCCCTAAATCATTGTGCTTATCAGCGATCGTACGAGCTGTTTGGTATTTGGGGTGTCTTCTACATACGGACAAAAATCGAAATAACCATCGCTTCTTCATTTAGCTCTTCTGGGGCCCAAACCGGGACTTTGGGGTCACTACATGACAAATCGCACCCAAATCAACCGCGGAAATGATTGCGCCATAGCGATGGGGAGGCCCATCTCATATAAGTCTTCGATGCCAGATAAGCTCATTTGTTGTATAGTAGCCATAGGAAGTATTCCTCCATTCGTTTTGGGGTGTTTTGTCGATGACACTATACGAGACTTGGGGAGGTCATTTTTTTCTTGCCTTAACTCCCTTTGATGCAAGGGCTGTGATTTATAAATTCATTCGCTACAAGCGATTAATTTGATGCAGCAGCGATGACTAAAGTTCCACCCCCAAATACGATAAGAATACTCCTATTATAATCGATTGATTATGTAAAGAATACCAACATAAAACGTTGCTGTAGGCCAAACGTGCTGTGTGACAGCTTGTTTTTCTTTGAAGATCGAACGAGGAGGTTTTAGGGCATGAGCATTCACATTGTCTGGTTTCGCCGCGACCTGCGTTGGAACGACCACACAGCTCTCGCAGCTGCACTTGATGCCTGTGAAGGTGATGATCGAGTCATGCTTGTTTTTCACATTAACCCGAAGATGACAAAATCTTTTTCACAGCGACATGATTATTTTTACGAATCCTTAAAAGCATTTGTCGACGCTGGAAAAGATAAAGGAGTTTCTGTCCATTTTCTACACGGAGAACCGGAAGAAGCCTTTCGTGAACTGTTAGAGCAAGTGAAGGACATAAGAAAGGTTCATTTTAATAAAGATGAGAGCGGTGCCGGACGGCAACGCGATCAGGCGGTGCAAAAGCTTTTAGAAGCAAAAGGGGTTTCTGTTCATCTATATACCGATCACCATTTGCACGGAGCAGAGGAAGTCACGAAAGAGGACGGCTCAATGTATCAAGTGTTTACGCCGTATTACAGAAAGTGGAGATCTCTGCCAAAACCAGAGTTGCGTATCATCGATGAACAGAAACTACAATCTACTTCCATCGATCAGCGCGACACCTTTGCGAAAGGCAGAGAGGCGTACAATCAATTAATGCAGCAAAAGACTGGAAAATGGAGCGACAGGGCAGGAGAAGTGAACGGTCGAGAAAGGCTGAAAACATTTCTAAACGATGGACTTGCTACTTATCATGAGGAACGTGATGTTCCAGCTATCGATGGCACGAGTCGATTATCCCCGTACTTGCGCACAGGCGCATTGTCCCCACGCATGGTGCATAAAGCGTTGCAAATTGTTGAAGACAAGTACGGAGGCAGCAAAGGCGCAGATACCTTTATCCAAGAACTCGCATGGCGAGACTTTTACAATATGATCTACTACGCTCATCCAAACGGAAAAGATGAAGAATGGAATCAAACGTACAGAAATCTCGACTGGTCTTATGACGAGGAAGAGTTGGAACGCTGGAAACGTGGGGAAACCGGCTTTCCAATCGTCGATGCTGCGATGAGACAATTGCAACAAGAGGGGTGGATGCATAATCGCTTGCGCATGGTCGTCGCTTCATTTTTAACAAAAGATCTTCTTTTGGACTGGCGACTTGGCGAACGGCACTTTGAAGAGATGCTGATTGATTACGATCCAGCATCAAACATCGGCGGATGGCAATGGGCCGCCTCCACAGGAACTGGCGCAGTGCCGTACTTTCGCGTATTCAATCCAACGCGACAGTCCGAACGTTTTGACCCAGATGGCACCTTTATTAAAATGTACCTACCAGAACTAAAAGAATTACCCCTTGACTACATTCATGAACCCCACCGTATGTCATCTGAACAACAAGAGAAAGCCGAATGCATCATCGGCAAACAGTACCCTGAACCAATGGTGAACCATAAAGAAAGACGTCGCCAGGCGATTGAGATGTTTGAAGGGGAGAAAACTTAGAACGTACTTGCCTCTCGGTTCCCCTCTTGGTCTGCTTCGTCACTAACAAGGTACCGGGGGGATTGGCTGCTGGTAGGATCTTTTGTGTTGCCGCTTATGCACGTTTTCGCTTCATTGGCTCTCCTGCACTCTTAATGAAAGAGTGTAGGCACCACATATGAGGGAATCACTTATTATTAAGTAGAGCGTTCACTTAAACTCTATTAATGGGATTTTCGCAGGCGCGATTGATGTGCCTTGAGTGGAGCTTCTTTATGGACGCCCCTCATTCACCGGCTGAGCTAGCAGGGACTCGTGCGTGCTTTTTCCCTTTCTATATAACCAACCCTAATCCAACAACCTCCTAAAATGCCTCCGCCACTTTTCAGCGAGTGCATGAACTTCGAGGAGAGCAGCAACCCCTTCACAATCCTTCTCCTGTTGAAAGTACAGTCGATGCGCACGCAGCACCGAAATTCCCGTACCATCCTGCTCTACCAGCCTAATGTTTGAATCAGCGCGAATGATGCCTTCCTCTAGCACTTTGCAAAAATACCCTGTGTATCCCGTCTCGACAATGCGCTTAAAGTGCCCGCCAAGCCCGGTTCTTCGGTCTATTGTTTTGCAAGGAACACGCCCTTGAGTCACTTGTATCACCGCGTCTCCTGCTTGGAAGACATCACCGATGCAAACATCTTTTTCCGTCATGCCCGCCACCGTCAAGTTTTCACCAAACGCTGAGGGTGGCAGCTTCGCCTGACACTCTTTTTCCCAGAAAGGGTAGTGCTCCGCCGAATACAGGCAAACCGCGCGCTCAAATCCACCATGATTTTTCAAGTCTGCGACGCCATCGCCGCGGAAACCTTCTTTGGCAAGATAGACCTCATCGACGTTCTCTTTGCAGATGCCTGTTTTCATCTTCTTTGTTTCCTCGTACGTCATTTGCTTCGGCAAGCCGACAGCTAGATGATGTAATGTCCCCTCGAGTTTTTGCATGACCAACGCCTCCACAAACGAAGTTGCTTCTTTTATTTCTATCACTCTTTTTGGCGATTGTCACGTAATGGGTAGAAATTCAGAAGCAAAACCTTGAGTGGCACTCTCAACGCCTTTTGCTTTACCTTGACAACCTTCTCAGCGCAAAATTGGCAATGGCCGTGTCCTGCACCCCAGTTCCGGTTAAATCGCAAACGGTAATTTGCTCGTCCGTTGTGCGCCCCAAAGCGTCGCCGTGAACAATCGCTCCAAGTTCTGTCACGTCCTCTTCTCGGACCTCCGCTGCGTGATGCAGCTCTCCGATTGTGAACACTTGAGATTTGGAATCGCCCACAATCAAGTCTGCTTTCTCAAATACATTCGGTGACAGCTCGTTTTTGTGCTCGGCATCCGATCCCATCGCCGTGATATGCAAACCCGGATGCAGCCATTCTGCTTGAATAAGTGGTTCCGTTGACGGTGTTGTCGTTACGATAAGGTCGCTCGCCTTAACCACGTTTTCAACATCTGATTCGATCTGTACCGTCACTCCGTACGCCTCTTCCATGTCCCGCTTGTACGCCTTGGCATGTTCCTGCGTCCGTCCGTACACATGCACCTGCGCGAACGAGCGAACAAGTTTCAGCGCTTCCACTTGCAGCCGGGCTTGCATGCCTGTGCCGATGACGCCCACACTCTTGATGTGTGTTTTCGCAAGTTTCGATGCTGCAACTGCTCCGGCAAGTGCTGTACGCACGTCCGTCAGGTAGCCGTTGTCCTGTAGCAGCGCTTTCGGCACGCCAGTTTCTGAATCCATCGCCAGCATCAAGCCTCCAAGGCTTGGCAACCCCTTTTTCGGGTTATCAAAGAAACCAGAAGAAACTTTGATCGCAAACGTCTCAAACCCTGGAATATAAGCGGTTTTAATATCCGTCTCCCCACGATGCTCCGGCACGTCGACGCGAATGACCGGCGGCTGCGAGACCTGCCCTTTATACAAATGGCGAAAAGCTTCCTCCACCTCTGTCAGCGCTTCTTTAGAAATGGTGACCTGCTCCCGGATCTCTTTTTCTTTAAAAATGTCCATCTCATTCATCCTCTCTCCTTTGCGAATGACACTCTTTCTATCTTTTTAAATAGAAGACTTACGTTTTCCTGCTTCATCTGGAAATTTAATTTTCGCCAAGGCAGGAGTTTGTCGCCTTCTGTCCAATGTAGGCCAAGAGACTTTTGTTAGGAGGAGACGACATGCAGCAACAGATTTTCATGCGAGCGGTATGGCAAGCGCGTAAACGACTTCAACCCTATCTTACGAAAACACCACTTATAAAAAGCGCGGTGTTATCAGAGAAGTGCGGGGTTCCCGTCTGGCTAAAGCTAGAAACCCTCCAACCTAGTGGCTCCTTCAAGCTACGGGGCGCGCTTAACTTTTTGCAGTCACTGCCAGTGGCTGAGCAACAACGTGGGGTCACGGCATTTTCGACAGGCAACCACGGATTAGCGGTTGCCTATGCGGCTAAACAGGCCGGGATTCGTGCAGTCATCTTTGTCTCAGAAGCGGTGCCCGAGGCGAAGAAAGAGGCGCTTCGAGCAAGCGGCGCAGAGCTTGTGATCACCGGGAAAAGTCAGGATGAAGCCGGAGCGGCCTGCCTTCAGATGAGCGAGAAAGAGGGACTTCCTCTCGTTCCCCCGTTTGATCATCCAGCCATCATTGCTGGCCAAGGCACTCTTGGCCTTGAGTTACTAGAAGATTTGCCTGAGATTGATACCGTCATCGCAGGCCTATCTGGAGGCGGCTTACTTGGTGGCGTCGGACTGGCATTAAAGGAAACCGACCGCTCGATTACCGTTGCCGGCATAAGTATCGAAAAGGGAGCGGCGATGGAAGAAAGTTTGGCCGCTGGGCGCCCAGTCGACGTTCCCGAACACCCGACATTCGCTGATAGCTTGCTTGGCGGGATTGGCGCAGACAACCGCTATACATTGGAAGCGGTCAAACAGTATGTCGACACGCGCTTCCGCCTTTCTGAGGAGAGCATCGCTAGAGGAATGGCTTTTCTGTACAAGCACCACCGCTTAGTCGTCGAGGGAGCGGCGGCTGTTGGCGTCGGTGCACTGTTACACGGAGACATTCGTCCTAAGGGACCGACGGCGGTGATTGTGACGGGTGCGGGAATTGATGTGGGGACGCATTTGGAGACTGTTCGTCCTTATATGGATGGGGTTTAAGCCCCTCAACCTTTGGATGAGAAGAGAAGGACTGTTAAAAATAAGGCTAACAAGCCCGACTTATACGCTTGGTAGCTTTTTCGCTCCCCGTGGCTTTTTGTGCCCCTGCCCCCATCCTCTGAGTCGTTGCACAGAAGTGAGGATTGTGGGAGGCCTGCTACTCGCCAGCCCCGTCTTGGATTTCTGCAGGACTAGAGAATTTCGACGCTTCTACCCGCCGGAGCTAGACAGAAAGAAGACAAAGCATCTCGCCTCATCTTCTTCTCTCTTTACGCACTCCGTTTTTCGTCTGTGGCGTGACGATCCTCAAGCGGTCGACGGTTCCAAAAACTTGCAAGAATTGGACCCGAGATATTATGCCAAACACTGAAAATCGCACCAGGCAAAGCCGCTAGCGGACCAAAATGCGTAGCGCCGAGACTGCTGGCTAGGCCTGAATTTTGCATGCCCACTTCAATGGAAACCGCCCGACACTGCGCAGGACTTGCGCGAAGGAGAACGGCAAGAAGATAGCCGAACAAGTAACCCGCCCCGTTGTGCAGGAAAGCCGCAAGAAATACAGGGAGTCCTACTTCAATAATGTTGCCAGCGTTCGCCGCGACCACTCCCATCACGATCAGGATAATCGCTGTTACAGAAACGAGTGGGAGTGCAGGCGTGACCTTCTCGACGCCTCTTCCGAATAAGTAGTTACACAACACACCTAACACAATTGGAAGCAACACGACTTGTGTGATCGAAACAAACAGCGCCCATGGATCAACAGGCAACCAGCTGTTGGCGACCAAGTACATGATAAACGGCGTCGCTAGAGGCGCAAACAGCGTAGAGAGTGTCGTCATCGACACGGATAGAGGCAAATCTCCCTTCGCGAGATACACCATGACGTTGGAAGACGTTCCTCCCGGTACTGAGCCAAGCAAAACGACGCCGATGGCTATTTCAGGTGGGAGGTTCAATAACCAGACAATAGCCAGCGCGAGCAGTGGCATCACTGTAAACTGCAAGAGCACGCCAAAGATGACGATCTTTGGTTTCTTAAAAACCATCGCGAAGTCATTGGCTCTTAAGTTCAAGCCCATTCCGAACATAATCAACCCGAGAAGAATGTTGATCGCACCCGTAAGCACAGACAAACCAGTGAAAAAATAGGCGATAATAGCAGCCGCAATGACGAAAAAAGCAAAGTATTTTCCAGCAAAACGGCTGATGGATGCTACGGTTTTCATTTTCTAACTCTCCCTCACTCCAACTACTTGGTAGATGATTTACTTTTTTGTATAAATCACATCGTACGCCTAATTTCAGAAAGTTGCAACCCCTTTTTGAGTGTAGTGTAGTGGGCTATAAGGCGAGAGGTGTTTATTATGGTCCGTCTATCGTAAAGAGGAAGTTGTTGGGTCTCTCTATATGGATATCTACTCTTGGAGGGTTATTTTTGTATCGTTCTCTCCCTATTCAGTTATTTGGCTCCCGTTTCAGTAAGTTCCCTTTCCGTCTCGGGAGGCCATTTGGATGCGTTTATTTTTGCTTCCCTAAGGGAAAAGGTTTTTATAATACTTTGTCATTTTAGTAGCTTTGGTATAGTATAGATCTAACAGGGCAGACTGACTCCCAAAATCCAGTTAGGAGGATGGGGATGTCTGACAAGGAGGCAAAAGATATGGCGACAAGCATAAATACTAACCGTTTTGTCATTTCTCAAAATGAAGCTGAAGCAATTGCTAATTTACCTGTTAGAACAGTGAAGCCATCTAAAATGGCCAATGATTTTTTCTCGACACCAGAACAACGTAGAGCAGAGGCTAAAAAAATCATTGCAGCTAGAAAGGGTATTCGCAATGGAAATTAAAAGCTTGCACCACTTAATTAACGAGTACCAAGAAATTGGAGATGATCAACTTCTTGCAGATCATCTCTTTACTTTTGTTTGCAAAAAGAACAAGGACGTTGAATCATTCTTGCTCAGTTAGGTCGTTCCGATGACTACAAAGGAATTCTACCTGGCCGTGAGGTTGTCGACGAGACTAAAAATCTTTGCAAAGTTATCAAAGAACTCACCGCCATGCGAATTGTAGGCGTTGAGTATAGTGACGGACCCCTCCATTTATTTTATGAAAAAATGGGCTTTAAAAATATCCAATTTAACGAGGAAACAAACAATTGGCTGTCTTTTCTAAATATTTAGTTTTTGCAATTGTAATTCCATTTAAAACTGCGGATGATTATTAGTGTCGCATTCGTAGTCGTATTACAAACCGGTTCAGCGGCTCTGTCATAAAACCGCATCCCTCTCTCCTCACCTTGGACCACTCCTTCCTTTCCTAGGCACAAGCAAAAAAACCGAGAACAAAGGCGCTCCCCTGCACTCGGCAACTGAAAGATCTCCTACTCACTCCACGTATCTTTCAACCTATACCCGCGAATCGATGAGAGTTGCACGTCCCCGCCCCTGGAAAACAGCTTCACACCTGTACTCCCCTCCGACGGATAGATCCGACTTGTCAGCACCGTTTCCCCGCCATTCACAAAGACTTCGACCGAGGAGCGATCGACAAAGATACGCAGGTCTAGGCTTTCACTTGCTTCCACAAGCCCTGTACGTATACCACTCACTCCTTTTCCAGAACGAGAGCGATCAAGCACTAGCTTATCTTCCTTTGCATGGAAGGAAAGCACCGTTTCCTCCCCTCCGTCTTCCGAACAACGAAGCTTGACCCCGCATTCCGTAGTCGTCCCCGTTTTCAAAGAAAGCTCCAGCTCGATCATTTCGCCAGCGAGCGGCAGCAACACCTCTTCATCCTGCACAGCCTCTATATCTAGTGGCACTTCTTCCTTTCGCAGCTGCGCCACTTCCTCTACTGGATTCATCAGCAATCGTCCCTGATTAGACATGGAGAGTTCCCTTGGTAAAGTAAAAGCCCCTGACCAGCCGTGAGCTTGCGTCGGCATCGGCGATTCCCACATATCCATCCAGCCAAACGCAATGCGGCGCCCTTTTTCATCCTTGAACGTTTGCACAGCATAAAAGTCATGGCCGAAGTCAAGCTCTGTAAACGTTCCACGAGTATATGTCAGCGTCTCGTAGTCAAAGTCACCAATAAGAAATCCCGTCTGATGATGATTCAGATAACGCTCTCCTTCCGCTTCGATTCCTTGTGGAGAAATCAAGAGTATATGCTTTCCATCAAGTTCAAAGAAGTCGGGGCACTCCCACATATACCCTTCGGTGCCGTCACTATGGGCCAGAACGCCAAGATAGACCCAATTTGATAGATTGGACGATGCGTAAAGCAGCACTTGCCCCCTCCTGCCTTCTTTCTCTGTCGAACCTACAACCATATACCATTTGTCGCCGTGTTTCCACACTTTGGGATCGCGGAAATCCTGTGTCGTTCCCTCTGGCTGCTGCGGAATCACCGGGTTTTCAGTAGCCTTCTCAAACACAAGGCCGTCTTTGCTCCTGGCAATGTTTTGGTTCTGAAAAAATTCATCGCTTCCTGAATCGGTCACATTATGTCCTGTATAGATAAGCGTTAACATGTCGTCACCCTCTACAGCACTGCCGGAAAAGCAGCCACTTGTGTCGAAAGCGTTTCCTGGGGCAAGAGCGACAGGGAGATGCTCCCAATGAATAAGGTCGCGACTTTTGGCATGGCCCCAGTGCATCGGCCCATGCGTCGCATCATAGGGATGGTGCTGATAGAATGCGTGATATTCCCCTTTATAAAAGATCAGCCCGTTCGGATCATTGATCCAGCCAGATGGGGCCATGAGATGGTAGCCGAGACGGTAGGTTGAGTCAATTGTCTTTGCCTGTTCACGGACCGCCTCCGTCGCTTGTTTGATGCGTTCTTCATGTGTGCTGTTCATTTGAACCTTTTCCATCGTTAGTCCTCCTTGTACCACTAGTTGATCCTTTTGCTCTATTCCTTTTCTCTCTCAATGGTTTTCGCAACCGACATATTGCTTACTTTTACAACCATCAAAGCGATGATTCTGTTTGTCTGTCTTTTCCCACCCGTTTCTACTTATCACCCGTCCCCGATGATCCAAGCCCTTGCAACAAGTATTTCTGTGCAAAGATATAGACAATGATGAGCGGAATAGTGGAGATCGTCAAAATCGCCATAATTTGGTTTGTAAAGACGGGCTCTGTGACATTAATGTTTGTAATCGCTACTTGCAGTGGATGCTTGCTCGTATCTGTGAGAATCATGAGCGGCCACAAGTAGTCATTCCAGCTGGCAATAAACGAGAGCGTGCCGACAGTGGCAATCGCTGGTTTGGACATGGGCATCATGATTCTCCAGAAGATGGTCCAGTTGTTTGCTCCCTCAATTCTCGCGGACTCAAGAACCGAAGTAGGGACAGCCATAAAGAAGTTGCGAAATAAATAAATGAAAAATACATTGGCTATCATCGGCAACACGACGGCAATCCGTGTATCCACAAGCCCCAAGTGGTGAATGATTGTAAATTGAGAGATAATCATCGTTTCCATAGGGACAATCAGCAAGGCCAGTAGCATGCCAAATAAAAGATACTTGCCCTTGAACGTGAACTTTGAAAACGCGAATCCCGCCATCGCATTTACAACGATGGAACCGACTGTAATAATGGTCGCGTATAGCAAGCTATTAGCTACGTAGCCAAGGATATTGAACCGGGAAAACAATTCACGATAAGGTTCAAGCCAATCGCTCGGCTGGAGAGAGGGAAGCAATGCCTTAATACTAGTTAAATCTTGGTAGATAGAAGCTTCCGGTTTCAATGAGGAAGCAAACATCCATAGCAAGGGAAAAACAAATAGAAAAGCCAGCAGAATCAGCAAGACATATTCTAACGTTACTTTCCATTTTCGCTTTCTTGACATCTAGGCTTCCTCCTCTTTGGTAAGCTTGCGTTGCAAAAACGAGACAACCGCAATCAGCAGCCCGAATATAACGGTAATCGCACTTGCGTACCCGACAAATCGATCCGTGAACCCTGTTTGATAGATATAATAAAGAGGGGTCATCGTCGCATTCAACGGGCCTCCCTGAGTCATGATCATCGGTTGAATAATCAATTTGAACGCCCCGATTAACGTTGTAAATAGGATGAGCGTCGAGGTAGGTTTAAGCAACGGCAACGTAATATGAACAAAGTTCTGCCATTTGTTCGCGCCATCTATCCTCGAAGCTTCATACACCTCAGGCGAAATGTTCTGCAGGCCGGCAAGGAAAATAAGCATTTGGTAACCTGCGCCTTGCCAGGCCGATACAAAGACGATCGCTAACATGGCCTGGTTCGGACTTGTCAGAAAGGGCTGAGGGCTAATCCCTACTGTTTGCAGGGCCGAGTTAATCAAGCCGTCGGATGGATTAAGCAAGTACAGCCATAGCACCGAGATAACAACGAGCGACATCACAACTGGGGAAAAGAACGCAATTTTTATGAAAAGATTCCCTCTACGCTTCTTGTTAATAATTAATGCCAGCCCGAGCGCGGTGCCTACCTGGAGCGGAATAACACAGATGACGAAAAGCCCGATATTTTTCAAGCTTTCCAGAAAGACCGGATCACTTGCTAGCTGAGTGAAATTATCTAACCCAGCAAAACTCCGGTACCCGGGGTAAGCATGTAGTAATCTGTGAAAGAATAATAGATCGTTAACAACACCGGCAGAAATAAAAACAAACCCAACAATAGCATAGCCGGCAGTAGAAAGTAATAAGGCTGCATAGTGGCTGTCATTCGTTTCATAGGTACACCTCCGCTGTGTAAGGTTGGCCTTACCGTCTGTCTATAGATGTCTGCATTTGCTGAGCACGTTCATCCAGCAACTCTCTAAGTTCCTCCTCGCCTTCATAGTATTCCAGCGCGCCAATGGTTTGCTGGAAGGCTCTGCTCACTTGTGGATAGGCTGGCAAAACAGGCCTTGCACGACCCGACTTCTCATTTTGCTCAATCAGTACCTTTAATTGTTCTGGGACTTCATCTTGAATCATATCGGTCGAGGATTGCCGGGAAGGAAGGACGCCGTTCCTTAGACTGACATCGGCAATCGCTTTAGTAGAAGTGAGGAATTGAACCAGTTCACCCGCTCCTTCTTCGTTTTCAGTTGTGCTGGAAATTGCATACTGCCAACTTCCCGTCGGAGAAACAAGTTCGTTCGTATCCGGAGAGACAGGATAGGGCATCATGCCGTATTCAATATCAGGATAGCTGGTTGCCAACTCCTGAATCGTCCATGACCCGCTCATCAGCATAGGATATTGGCCCGTTTGAAAGGCATTGTCCGTAGGCGATATAGTCGTGTAGTCGTTTTGCAGAAGGTTTTGAATGAACTGAAGGGTTTCTAGCGACTGCTGCTCGTCAAACACACCAACCGCTTCCTCCCCATCCTCCGAAACAACGTCACCGCCATGTGACCACAAAAAAGGCGTAAATGCATACATGAGCCACTCGCTGTTATCATTCAGCATCATATCAATCGCTGGCGTGCCGAACTCCTCGGAGAGCCTTTTGGCAACATCGGTAAACTCATTCCAGTCCCAAGGATCATCAATCGTAGCCAGGTTCTCCGAATCAATACCGGCCTGCTCAAACATCTCTTTGTTGTAATAAATGCCTACGCCCGACTCCGAATAACCGATTGCATATAGCTGGTCGTCGTACGTCCCTTGTTCAATGACGCTTGGGTAAAAATCCTCCTCATCCTCGATGTACCCATCGAGCGGAGCGATAATTTGAGCCTCTGCATAGGCAGCCGTATTCGGGCCATCTAATGTAAGGACATCAGGCAGCGTCCCGGTTGACACGCCGGCATTGACCTTGTCTTCATATCCACCGCCACCACCGCCGCGTGGAATAAATTCAATGGCCGCTTTATATTCACCCTCATATTCCTCGTTAAACTGATCGACCGTATTTTGCAGAACTTCTCCCTCGGCGGACTCTCTGGACATATGCACCCACATAACGATGTCGTCCTGCGGGGCACCGGATTGGTTCTCGTCGCTGTTGCACGCTGCTAAGACAACGGAAGAAAGAAACAGTACACCTACCCTTATAGTTTTCATAAGACCTCCCCTTAACTGAAATCGCTTTCTTGAAAAGAAGTATACGTCAGCTGTTTGTTTATGTCAACCGGTTGACATAAACTATACGACCGCTGTAAGTGAAGAACACAGAAGTCTTGCCAGCAAGATCGTCCTTCACGCACAGACCGTCGTCCTGTTGTTAATGCGGGTTACCAAAGGCATCCGCCGGCTTTACACCGTCCCTCCCTGAAACACCTCCACTTCATGCCATGTTTCCCGCACTGTTTTTTTCTCAGGAGCTTCGATTTGTTTTTGCAGCAAAGTCACGGACGTTTCAGCGATGGTAGAAATCGGCTGGCAAATCGTTGAGAGCTCCGGTTCCACTGTTCGCACCATCTCTGTCCCATCATACCCAATGACCTTCAACTCTTTTGGAATCGATAGCCTTCGCTTTCTTGCTTCCCTAATAACTGCGAGCGCCATCAGATCATCGCTAGCAAACACACCGTCAACGTCGGGATGCTCATCAAACATTTTTTTGATGACCCGCTCCTGTTCGTTCCTATCAAACACATGAGGCACTTCATATGTAACGTGTGGCAACCCGTTTTGTGCCATCACATCCTCATAGGCTTTTCTACGTAGATTAGCTGGTGTCTCGAGTTCCAGCGGTCCATTAACATGGAGCACATGTTTACAACCCTTGGAAAGCAGTGTTTCTGTTGCTAACTTGCCTCCAGCATAGTTGTCCGAACCGACGACTGGGATCGCCTTCGATAGATAATGGTCAATCGCGACAATCGGCAAATTGTGACCGTCATAATCCAAAAGCCCGCGGTTGTACGTCCCAACAATGACACCGTCCACTTGATTTCTTCGCAGCATCTCCCAATATTGCTTCTCTTTGTCGACCCGGTTCAAGCTATTACAGAGCAGCACTTTCAACCCTTGAGCCGAACAATAATTTTCGATCGCTGCCGTTAGTTCTCCGTAAAAGGGGTTACTCGTCGTTGGAACGATCAGCCCAATCACATGGGTCCGCTGATTAAACAAAGAGCGGGCAAGGTCATTGGGAATATAGTTCAGCTGGTGCATCGCATCATAGACACTTTTCCGTGTTGTTTCACTTATGTAACCACGATCATTTAAGACACGAGAAACCGTTGTGGGCGAGACTCCTGCCACTTTGGCAACATCTTTGATTTTAGGCTTCATGCTCATTCCTCCTTCGTTCATCTTCTCATTATAACGCAATGAAATTCAATTCAGTTCATTTTCCTTGAAGATCAAACGCTATTGTAGTTTACTAGCTATCAAAGGATTTTTAGAGAGTGGAGGCCTTTACCATGATTGATTTATTTACCCCCTACCAATTGAAGGATCTAGCCCTGAAAAACCGCGTGGTGATGTCCCCGATGTGCCAGTATTCGGTCGAGGCGAAAGACGGGATTCCAAACGACTGGCACACTCTTCATTATACAAGCAGAGCCGTGGGCGGCACCGGACTGATCATCGTTGAGATGACCAATGTTGAGCCGGATGGTCGTATTAGCGATTATTGCTTAGGTCTGTGGTCTGATGAGCACACGTCCGCTTTTAAAGAAATTGTCGACAATGCCCACAAGCATGGCGCCAAAGTAGGCATTCAGATCGCTCATGCTGGGAGAAAAGCAGAAGATGCCAAGGTGCCTGTTGCCCCGTCTGCCATTGCTTTTGACGAAACGTTTAAGACGCCACGCGCGCTCTCAACAGAAGAAGTCGAGGAAATGGTTGAAAAATACCGTTTAGCAGCGAGACGAGCCGTCGAAGCTGGCGTGGACACAATTGAACTTCACGGCGCTCATGGCTACCTGATTCACCAGTTCCATTCGCCGCTATCTAACAAACGAACGGACAAATACGGTCAAGATTTGACTCGCTTTGGTGTGGAAGTCATTCAAGCAGTCAAAAGCGAAATGCCTAAAGAAATGCCGCTTTTGATGCGCATTTCCGGAACAGAATTTGTAGACGGCGGCTATGGCATGAAAGAAGCGATCGACTTCTCAAAAGCCTATCAAGAGGCAGGGGTGGACATGTTCGATGTCAGCGCTGGCGGCGAGGGACCGATCACGCCCCACGGGAGACCCGGTACGCACGGTGGTTACCAAGTGCCGTATGCGCGCCAATTAAAAGAAGCGCTTGACGTTCCGGTAATGGCTGTCGGTCGTCTCGATGCACCCGCACTCGCCAACAACGTCATTGGTACCGAAGACGCCGACTTAATCGCGATCGGTCGCGGACTTCTCAGAAACCCGTACTGGGCACTGGAAGCCGCGAAACAGCTGAAGAAAGACATGGATGTGCCCGTTCAGTACAAGGCTGGGTTTTGATTATAAACATGAGATCGAAAAGCGCAGGCGGGTCACCTAGAAGCACGGATTTTGGAAGGCCTGGATCAGAAATCCCGGTTTTGGATTTCGGGCCAGGACTAGAAAATCCCGAGCTTCTACCCGCCGAAGCTAGACAAAAGCTGTTCTCCCCAAAAAGGAGAGCAGCTTTTTTATTTTTGCATGCAAAGATCAGATACAGGGATGGAAGCAGCCTACCGAAAAGGCTGCTTCTTTTTTCTTTCCACTGGTTGTTTTTTAAACGGCTTTTCTTCTTTCTTACTTACACCTTAACAAGAAGGAGGCGTTCCATGGAACACTTACCAAACTGGGTCATTTTTCTCGGGAATTTCGGGTTTCCGACGTTGGTAGCGATGTATTTGCTCGTTCGCTTCGAACGAAAAATCGACAACTTAACTCAAGCGATTCAAAAGCTCGAACGCACCAAACATCAGAGCGAGGAATAAGGAGGTTTTCATCTTAATGGGTACAATCAAGCAGGATCTCATTCCATCCACCAACAGCAACCGACCGGGCACTCCGTTAACACCGACCCATATCACCGTACACGAAACGGCCAATACGAGTATTGGTGCCAACGCAGCGATGCACGCTGCGTATGTTAAAGGCCAAGATGCCCAGAACCGCCAAGTGTCATGGCACTACACCGTAGACGATCGAGAAACCATCCAGCACCTTCCGACGAACGAAGTCGGTTGGCATGCAGGAAGAGCAGGGAATGCCGCTTCTATCGGCATTGAGCTCTGCGTCAATCGAGACGGCAACTTTGCGCAAACGCGCGCCTCTGCCGTTGCTTTAATCCAACATCTCATGAGTGAACTAGGCATTGGTGTGGCGAACGTCGTCACTCACCAGCATTGGACAGGAAAAAATTGCCCAGCCAACCTGTTAAATGACTGGGCTCGCTTTAAAGAAGAGCTTTCCGGCGGAAGCAACCTACCGCGTAGAGTCAGAGTGATTTCCTCGCAGCTGTGGGTCTACAACCGGCCAGATTGGAACGCAAGGTATACAATCGTGAATCAAGGAGAAGTGTTCACCGTTGATTCTGCACTCACCGTGAATGGGTCAACGATGTACAGGCTGAGAAGCGGCCTCTATATCACTGGAAACACACAGTTTGTAGAGCTTCTCTATTAGAACAAGAAGGGGCTGCCCTATTAAGGCAGTCCTGTTTTTTCTTACCCATTTTTAGACCTGAGCTCTTCCTCTTCTTGCATCTTGGAAAATTTCCGCGTCACCTCTTCCAATCGTTCAACAAACTCTTCCTCATCTTCTTTCACCAATAAGCTAGACGAAGCCATTGCCAAAAACGGCTCAAACAAATTAAAGTGCAGATAATCGCCTTCATCTCCAATTTGATCGAGCATCTCATACAACCGTACCAGCGTTTCTTTGCTATACTCCTCATTGCTTAGCATCAACCTCACTCCTTTAGCTGACACTACCTTAACATGGATGGTTTACGTATAGAAAATCATCCCGGTCCAAAAGTGCGAGGCTAAGTAGGAGGCTCTTTGTGGGCGTTGCGCTCAATTGTGATCAGCTTTTGCTTGCACTTCTTCCTTTGTTAGAAGCGTGTACCATGCAATCGACACCGGTGTCTAACTTTTCAAAAAGAAAAGCTTAATGTATAATAGGATAGCATTCATTCTTATAGTGGGAGGATAAGTATGACAACGGAAGAGAGACTTCAACATCTAGCTGTTAAAATCAACGATCAACCTGAACAGATTCAGGGATTGGAAAGGCGGTACCATTTTGAACTCACGCCAGAAGGACGTTACGGCGTCTTTTTTTCTGGTGGCCAAGTGACCGTGGAAACGGACCCCACTCCAGATGAAGACGCGTGCACGTTAAAAATGAGTGAGGCCCATCTAGGAAAATTGTTAGACGGCAACTTGAACCCCACCGTGGCTTTCATGACGGGGCAGTTAAAAGTGGATGGGCAGCCCGGTCATGCCTTGAAGTTGCATCAAATTTTGAAAACGTATTCAAATTAGCGACTCAAGCGCCTTGGCTTTTTACACCCTCCAAGCGGTTTCCGTTCCTTAGCAAAAAAGTCGTCCCCCATAACTAAGAGGGGAGACGACTTCTACCGGTTATCGTGTCGATTCACTATTTCGGGAAAATTTATATGAAGCTCTTGTTACCCTGCAATCCTACTCATAACACATCAGAAACGTGCAATTTAACGTCTTATCCCCGACCCTCATTCCTCGCTAAAGCGCTTCTTCTACCACTCAATGTAGTCAGGATAATCCACTTAATCCTGATTTGATTAGGCGGACAATTGGACTCTTCGAAAGTGATGGCTCCCGAGTTAAAAACCGAGGAACTTCTATGCTCAAGACAAAGTTTTGTAAAAAGTCGTGCTCCACTTGAGGACAATGCCTTCACCATCATGAAAAACGATACGGGAGCGATCAGCTATGTATGGTCGAGCGTTGTCAATGCAGGAGCGATGCATAGCCAAAAGGTAAGAATTGTAGGTTCTAAAAGGGGTTCCGACGCCCATATCTCCCCCACTCCACTCACCAATCAAACAAAGCTTTCAAACCAATGATAAGCGTAGCGTACGTCATAGCTGAAACCAAAAATGTTGGCAAGTGCGCATTTCGTTCAGCGGGGATTTCCTTACTAATCACGTTAAAAATCATCGCCCCGGACGTGTACGCAATCATTGCATCGACATACAAACCCGAGGGAGGCCCAACTGCCCCGATACCAGCCCCGAGCAGCGTGGCTCCTGCCAACATAAACCGCCCATATCTCAGGTAAAGGTGCTTATTCTCAAGCCAGAGGTTATGCGAGATCCCGATAAAGTGCAGACCTACAGCCATTCCATAGAATACAGCTTGCACCACTTGAACATCCGAGGAAAAAACAATATAAGAAACCATAAACGTATAAAGCGCAAAAAAGCCCACTTGGACAAAGTAGAAGCGTGTCTGCTTGGCTTCTTCCCGTTTGCTGGCCGCCAACTTATAGATGGTGAAGTAGACCAACAACCCAATCAAACCAAGGAAATATAGCTCCGAGTCAAGAGCTAGGCTTCCCCCAAGATCGCTCTGTTCCTCGTGAAGGGTGGGGAGGATATAAACGAACACGTATGCGATCGCCACTCCACCTGAAAGCGAAAGCCACTTCGGTGTCGAGAGGTTTGATGAGGAAATAATACGGCTTGCATAGAGTTGAATGAAAACAAAGGCAAATCCAATGAATAAGGATTCGAACGTCATAGCTACTCCTCCTAACAATTGTTCCATTGTCTATACCCGAGCTGGAGAGTTGAATATCAATAATATCATTGGCGATTGTGTAACAGTGTTGTAAAAAAGTCTCAGTATGTATAGGTAAGGATCATAAGAACGGGTGGGAGGAAGGCTAAACCGAAGAGCGGGGTGGTTCAATGAAAACCAACAGGAATCAGCCACCGCTAACCCCCTGGTTGGTTTCACCTAAAATAATCATAAAACTTACCAATTTCATGCTCTTCCACAAATGCATACGTATTGTTGCCATTTGGCATATAGAAGAAGAAAGACGCGAACGCCTGGTACGGACCCTCTCGCCCCTCTTTAACCGCACGAGCGACATCCTTAAAATCATGCAATTCATCAACCAGCCGATCTTCCTCCGTTAAGACTTCGGGCACGTTCTGCAAATTGGTGAATAATACTTTGTAGCGCTGGATCACTTTCATTTCCTCCTTTGCATGGAGTCCTTTTTTCGTCTCTAGGCTCTCCACCTTAGCATGATTTCAAACCATGGTCACTTCTCACTTCCGTTCACCCAAGGATCTTACGCATCTTGCCAAGCTCCAGTTGCCCTTGTGAAGGAACTGTGGTGCTTTCCAGAACGTTTTCTAATCCGCGTTGACAGCATGTGGCTTCTACAAATCACCCGGTGCCTACTGGTTTTCACAAGCATGTGGCGCCGACAATGACATTCTGCATTCAACATCTAATAACCTCAATATCTACATCCTCATAGCCCTTCAAAACGTGGGATGGGATTTCTCCCTCAGTAATTAAGTAATCGAGACTAGCAATCGATCCGATCTTGTAATTAGAGATCGTATTCAGCTTATTTTTCGTCACAAGCGTGGCAATCTTATTTGAACTTTTGATCATTTGCTGTCTCACAAACGACTCTTCCATGTGAGGTTCACTTATTCCAAATTCAGGGTGAATCGAATAGACTCCTAAAAAACAAAGATCCGCTCTTAGATCTTCTAATGTTTTAATAACAGGTAAGCCAACATTTACTAAAGAGTCTTTAAACAATGTTCCTCCTAACGTGATGACTTCCAAGTGTGGATGTCCAGAAAGCTCGAGACATATGGTGGGGCTATTTGTAATGATGGTTGCATGTAACTGTTCAGGAAGCTCTTTTGCAAGTTGAAGGTTCGTTGTACTCCCATCTAGCAAGATGACTTGTCCGTCCGTTACCAACTCCAACCCTTTCATCGCCAGCACTCTTTTTGACTCCAATAATTCTTCATTTCTCTCTGCAAATGTAATCGCACTTTGGGAAATGGGGAATGCCCCGCCATGCACTCGTTGGATCAGTCCCTTTGCGTCCATCTCTCGTAAATCTCTTCTTATGGTGTCTTCTGAGACATTTAAGTGTATGCTTAGTTCTTTTGCTATTGCCTTTCCCTCATTTTGAATCATCTTTATGATTTCGTTCTGTCTTTCCTTCTTCAGCATAGGGCTCACCTCCTTCAAGAAAGTGCATGTTTTTTCTTGTATTATACCTTAAAACATCTTCTTTTCATATCCTTTATCCTTATTTACACTTGATATTCATTGTTAATGCCTGTATCATTTACTCGGACAAGAAGTAAGTAGCTTTTTCATGCACAAGCAAGAAGCTGCAAATCGTCGATGTTACAAATGCTCATACTAACCTATGCGATTTAAAGGAGGAAACTGAAATGAACGAATCATGGCTTCAATTAGAAACTAAGGTAGCGATTGTCACAGGGGGGGCGTCGGGAATTGGCGCTCACATCACAGATCACTTAGTAAAGAATGGAGCAAAGGTCGCCATTGCTGATTTGAATGTAGAAACTGGTGAACAAAGGGATGGGACTTATCATATTCAATGCGACGTTACGAACAAAGAAAGCGTTGAAACCATGACAAACAAAGCCATTGAATTCTTTGGAACCGTCGATATTTTGGTCAACAACGCTGGAGTAAATTTGCCACGCTTGCTCGTGGATGACCGTGGCGAAAAGCCAGAATATGAGATCAGTGAAAAGGATTTTGATTTCATGGTGGCCGTGAATCAGAAAGGCCCTTACCTCTGTGCGCAAGCGGCAGCAAGAGAAATGATCAAAAATACCAAGGGCGTCATCATAAATGTTTCTTCTGAAGCAGGAATGGAAGGGTCTGCGGGACAAAGCGTCTATTCTGCCACAAAAGGGGCCATCAACGGGTTTACCCGTTCTTGGGCGAAAGAACTAGGCAAATTCAACATTCGTGTCGTCGGCATTGCGCCTGGCATTAATGAAAAAACAGGCTTAACGACCGATGCGTATAACGAGGCACTGGCTTATACACGCGGCGTAACAGTAGAAGGTCTTGGAACAGATTACAGCAAATCCATCCCACTCGGACGTGTTGGAAAGCTTGATGAGATCGGTGAAGCCATTGCCTACTTAGCTTCAGAGCGTGCAAGCTATGTTACTGGCACAACCGTTAATATTTCAGGCGGAAAATCCCGCGGCTAACGAACATTTTATTCAGTGGGGGCACCACCCCCCACTTTTTTATGAAGCGATGAACCCTCTCCAACGCGTGCGATAAGTGATCCCTCGCTCCCCTATCCCCCAAGCTCTCAATAGCATGAGTTTGACAACAAACCGTCACCTTCTGCACATATGTGCAAAATCGTTTGGAATTAAAATCCACAAGCGAAAGATTATTGACTACTCACTGTAAGCGCCTTATACTTTACCAAGTCAACACCTTTGGTCACACATTGCACATATGTGCAGAGTTAGGGGGTAGGTTTTTGAATTGGCATGAAGAACGAAGTCTGATCATCGTGTCTAAAATGTATTATGAAGAATCACTCACCCAAAACGAGATTGCAAAGAGATTAGGAATCTATCGGACGACAGTCACACGGATGCTGCAAAAAGCAAGGGATATCGGAGTTGTTCGCATCGAAATTGTCGAGACCCAGCGCGTTCGTGTCGAGCTTGAGAAACAACTGGCGGAACGATATGGACTTGCTGAAGTTTTCGTTGTTCCTGTTGAGCCAGAGACATCCCGTCGAGATCGACTTGAATTGATCGGGAAAGCAGCCGTTTCTCTCGTGGATAGCATCCTCGTGGATGGAGATGTTGTCGGGCTTGCCTGGGGTTCGACCGTCGGGACAATGGCAGATGTCATCGAAAAAGGACGAAAGCGTGATATTCGCTTTGTGCCGATTGTAGGTGGTCCTGGAAAAATGCGTGTGGATCATCACGTGAATACAATCGCTTACAGTTTCGCGAAAGCGTTTAAATCAAAAGCGTATTATATTGATTCCGCTGCCATTGTTCAGTCAAAAGAAACCAGAGATGAGATTATGGATTCTGATTATATGCAAGATGTTCGTCACCTCTGGAAGGAAATGACGGTTTCCATCATCGGAATTGGTGCCCCTATCCGTTCATCAAACTTAGTCTGGACGGGGTTCCTTGGAGACGGAGAGGCAAAAAAGCTTGAATCCGAAAACATAGTGGGCGATATTTGTTCACGCTTTTATACGATTGATGGAGTCGAAACAAATGCCGACCTACGCGAACGCGCGGTGGCTATTGAACTCGAGCGATTACGAGAAAACCGTGCAACGATAGCCGTTGCCGAGTCAAGGGAAAAAGTGGCGTCCATTGTCGGTGCTCTTAGAGGCGATTACCTGACGCATTTAGTAACCGATGAAGAAACAGCAGAAGCAATACTAAATTGGGAGGAATAACCGGTGACAATTTTGATTGTAGCCTTATGCTTAGGTCTTGGTTTTTTGCTCCAGAGTGTATTAGGATTCTGGCAAATGAAGAACTTCAACCAGCAATATACGTTGATGCGTTCAGAAGGAAAAGTCGCCATTGGACGTTCAAGGGGATTTATTCGAACGGGCGTTGTGCTGCTTTTGTCCGTGGACAAACAAGCCAACATTGTAAGAGCAGAAAAAATGCAGGGGTTGACCATCTTTGCACGGTTTAAGCCTGTCGATGCCTTGGCTAATCAGCCGCTATTTCGTACAAGCCCAGAAGTCGAAGGTAAGCTGGATCGCTTCTCCAAAAAAGCTCTTGATGATGCTCGGCATGTGTACCGAATTGTTCAAGCTGGCGGAGAAGTCCCTAAACCAAAGGCTCCCCTGGAAAAAGTAGTAACGATGTTCACAAAAAAACGTGAGGTGAAACAATAATGGATTGGTTAGTGAATGGAGCCGAATGGTTTATCGGCCTATTTGAAGAAGGGGGCGAAACGTTCGTAGGCCTTGTTACGGGTATTGTTCCTCTTCTTATTATGTTACTAGTTGCCATGAATGCGTTAATTCAATTTGTTGGCCAAGAACGAATCGAAAAGCTCGCCGCAAAATCTTCAAGAAATATCTTTACGCGGTACCTCGTCTTGCCGGTGCTCGGGACCTTTTTCTTTTTAAACCCGATGACCTTATCGCTTGGCCGGTTTATGCCAGAGCGTTACAAACCTGGCTATTATGCGTCGGCAAGCTACAATTGTCACTCTATGAACGGCTTATTCCCGCACGTGAACCCAGCAGAGCTCTTTGTCTTTTTGGGAGTTGCAGCGGGCATCACACAGCTTGGCCATTCAACTGCTGAATTGGCCATACGCTATTTTCTTGTCGGTATGGTCATGAACATGTTCCGGGGTCTTGTCACGGACTGGATGGTTGCCTACGTTGAGAAACAACAGAAGGTAAAGCTAAAATCAACGGTATCAGAATCAATTGGAGGCTCTTCAAATGGCTAATTACCAAGCAGTACGAATTGAAAAAGGCCCAGGTGGTTTTGGTGGACCGCTAGTCATTCAACCCAATGAGCAGAAAAATAAGATTGTAAATATCACAGGCGGTCCTATATCGGATGTAGGCGCCCGTATCGCTGAGCTAACCGGTGCAGAACTTGTCAATGGCTTTAACACGTCCGTACCTGAGGACCAAATCGCCTGTGTCATTGTTGATTGCGGCGGGACGCTCCGTGCTGGACTTTACCCGAAAAAGCGCATTCCTACGATTAATATTATGCCTACCGGCCAGAGTGGACCGATGGCGAAATTTATTGTGGAAGACATTTATGTGTCTGGTGTAAAACCGCAGCAGGTTTCATTGACAGAGGAAAACGCTTCTGTTGATGAACCTCAAGCAGAGGTCTCTCCTGAGAACAACGCTGAAAGAGGACAAGCAGAGCCAGCTGGCAAGTATGACAGCTCCAAGAAAATTACCGATACCAATGACAATATCATGTCTCGAATCGGGAAAGCTATGGGTGGGATTGTCAACGTTTTCTACCAGGCGGGTCGCGATGCGATTGATACGATATTAAAGACCATTCTTCCTTTTATGGCCTTTGTCTCCCTGTTAATCGGCTTGATCCTTGCTTCAGGGATTGGCGATGTGATCGCGAATGTTTTACAGCCACTCGGTGGAACCATTTGGGGGCTCTTGACCTTATCGGCCATTGTTTCCTTCCCTCTCTTGTCACCATTCCTTGGACCTGGCGCCGTCATTGCGCAAGTGATTGGAACACTAATTGGGGTAGAAATCGGCCGGGGCAACATCCCCCCTCAATTTGCCCTGCCCGCACTATTTGCCATTAACGCACAAGCAGCTGCCGACTTTGTTCCCGTAGGCCTTGGACTTGCTGAAGCCGAACCTGAAACGGTCGAGGTGGGGGTGCCCGCTGTTCTGTATGGAAGGTTTCTAACAGGAGCGCCCACCGTTTTTGTAGCATGGCTCGCAAGCTACGGCATGTATGATTCCTAAAAAATACTACAATGAAGGAGCAAGATGTACCAATGAACATTTACACAACCGTTGTAACTAAACTAGGCCCAAGTGCATCAGATTTTCTAGCAGACAAGATGCTTATTCTTTTTAAAAACAATGCACCAGAGGAGCTTGCTGAGTTTTGCATTCTTCATGAAGAAAACAAGCTGAACGATCAAATTCAAGCCGGAGACACACTCTCCATCGCTGATACGTCGTTTCAAATTACAGCTGTAGGAAGCGCTGTTAACAAAAACCTTGACTCGCTCGGTCATATTACCATTAAAGCCGACGGTGCAACGGAAGCAGAATTGCCTGGCACGCTCTCTATTGAAGACGGTGAGCTCCCAGAAGTCAATACAGGGGATTCTATTACCGTCACGAGAAAATAGACGGAGTATCACGGGTACACGAACGAATCAAGGAGGCCTCCTATGAGCTTTTCATTGTTACTGGATTCAGCAGATGTTCAAGCGTTCCAATCGCTATCCGAGTGGTTCCCTCTAGATGGAATCACCACAAACCCAACGATCCTCGCGAAAAACGATAGGGTACAGGCGGAAGATCAGGTAAAGAAACTGGATCAGCTCTTGCAACCGGAACAGACCCTTCATATCCAAGTCGTTTCCAAAGATGCTGACGGAATGATTGCTGAGGGACACCGGATTCAGGCTGCCTTTGACCGTGAAATCGCTATTAAAATCCCCGTCTCTAAAGAAGGGTTTAAAGCCATCAAGACCCTCGCCTCAGAAAAGGTCTCAGTGACGGCGACAGGCGTTTTCACCGTGCAACAAGCGTTCCTTGCCGGTAAAGCTGGCGCTACTCATGTGGCTCCTTACGTCAATCGAATCGACGCGGCCCACGGAAATAGCCGTGAAGTGCTTAAGCGGATCGTGACTCTCTTTAACCATTACGGAATGTCTACACGTGTCCTCGCGGCAAGCTTTAAAAACGTCCGTCAAGTCGAAGAAGCGCTACTGGCTGGCGTCCATGAAGCCACCGTAGCGCCTGATATTCTAGAGACGCTCATTGTTCATCAAGGAACGACCGATAGCATTGAGGAATTTACGAATCATTTTGAGGGAGCGTTTGGTGTGGGGAGCGAGCTGTATCTAAAAGGGTCAAAATAGATTTCAACCCCCGGACCTTGTGGTGAAATAGCCATGAGGTGTGGGGGTTTTTGTGTAGGAATTGAACAAGGGAAGTTTAGCAAGGGTTACTATCTTTCTTGGTTAGTGTTTAAATAGTCTACGACGACTTCGTAATACCGTGTTCCCATGAAGCCAATAGCTTTTTCCGTATCCACAAGGTCCCATTGGTACCCAACAGCCATGTGCATAGATGAACTGGCCCTGTATCGTCACCATGTAGTGAACTTCGCTATTTCTCCCGTATGATAACAACTCGTTTTTGTTTGAAATTGGAGAGACCTTGTACTGTATTTGTCTTCCATGTTAATCCAATGAGAAAAAGGCGTTCCCTGTTACCAGAGCAGCTCCATGTACAACCCCACTCTCTTTTAAATCAGAATAAAAAATGTCGACCTGATGATTATACGGCATGTATTGACTCATTTTTCTGTTCATTAATTCTCGTATTTCGAAAGACTTTTGAAAGAAGCTCCCGCTCAAAATGATGCTCGTGGTATCAAATGTTGAATACACGTTTCCAAGCGCAATAGCAAGATAGGTTGTCGCTTGATCAAAAATATTAACAGCCCCTTGGTTTCCTTGACTGTACAAACGAAAAAGTTCGCTCATTGTTTGAACATCAAGTCCACTACTAGCTTGCTGCAAGAGCGCTTTTTCTGAAGTATAGGTCGCAAGGCATCCCATCCTTCCACAATCACATAAATTCCCTTGCGGATTCACAATCGTGTGACCGATTTCCCCGGCTTTGTTTGTATCCCCCCTATAAATTTCCCCGTTGATGATAATGGCTGAGCCAATGCCAGAACCTATGCCAATTAAGACAATATTGGCGTCATCTTCGAATGTTCGAGCGTGTTTTTCGGCGATAGCTCTCATCTTCAACTCGTTATCCACGACCACATTTAATTTAGTTTCTTTCTCTATCACACTCTTCACAGCAATGTCTTTCCACATGAGCTGGCCCGAACGAATAAGTATTCCATTCACGTCGTCAACATAACCCGGAATGCCAATACCAATTCCAAGTATGTTTTCTTTTTTTAGCTGTTCCTGCCCAATCACCTGATTGATTTGTTCACAAATGAAAGCAAGTGTTTCTTCCGGTCGTTCTCTTGTGTGATGGGTATAGCTCTCAAGCAAAACTAGCTCCGCGTTAAGATTCATGATCCCCAAACGAACGATATCCAAGTCAATTTCAATGCCTATAGACCATTTTGCGTTTTTCTGAAGTTCTAGTTGCACCGCGTTACGCCCCACGCTGTTTGTCGCATGCTGTCTCTCTTTAATTAAATTCTCCTCAATCAATTCAGAAACGATTCGACCAATCGAGGTCGGACTCATTTTAGTTTGCTTCACAATGTCTGGCTTGGTGATTGGACCATACGCTTGAACGATGTCATACACCCACTGCTTGTTCTTTTTTTTAATAAAAAACTGATCGTGCTTTAACATGACTGCTTCTCCTTTCTTCTCCCATCCGTTGCTTCTATCTCTAGTATGGCATTTCTCCCCCAAAAAAGAAGAGAAAGCGTCTGATTATCAGACGCTTTACCGTATTTTACAGTTGAACCGGATACTTTTGCAGTGACGCAGTATAGACACCTTCAAGTATTTTCATGAGCTCCACGCCATCCTCGACCGGTGCAGGAGAAGGTCCACCTGTGATGCAAGCATCGACAAATGCGTTAATTTGATTCTGAAAGGCATTCGTGAAATCAAAGGAGCGGTGATTAATTTGAGGCTCCACATTTAAAATTGTATTGTTTTCTTCTGTGACCATAAGAAGTTCAGGCTCAAGTTCTGCGCCGCCTTTGGTTCCGAATAACTTAACAGCTAGCTCATCGTTCTTAGCGTGTAAGGAGTAGGAAACATCCACCATAAGTGATGCACCGTTTTCAAAGGTGATGAGCGCATTGGCGAGATCTTCGACCGTGTTCTTGCTCTGGTCGTAATCTGCTGCTTTGTAAAAGGACAGATGTTCGATATTTCCGCGATTGCCAAGGTAATCATACACATGGCCGGTTATCACTTTGACCTTTGGTCTGCCCATCAGATACCAACAGATATCAATGACATGAACCCCTAAGTCAATAAGCGGGCCTCCTCCAGAACGTTCCTTATCTGCGAACCAGCCACCTGGGTTGCCAATCCTTCGAAGGCATGAAGCTTTGGCGTAATAAAGATCCCCGAGCCTTCCTTGATCAACAAAGGACTTAAGCACTTCTGTATTTGTGCCAAAACGCCTCACATATCCAACTTGTAAAATTGCTTCACTTTTCTCTGCTGCTCGCTGAATCCGTTCCGCTTCTTCTACGGTCATGGCGATTGGCTTTTCGACAAGCACATGCTTTCCAGCTTCCAATGCAGCAATGGAGAGGTGCGCATGTGTTTGGTTCCATGTGCAAATGCTAACAGCGTCGACATTTGGATCAGCAAAGACGTCCTTTGTACTCGTATAGACATTCAAAGCGTTATACGTTGTCGCTTTCTCTTTTGCTCGTGCTTCATTTACATCGCATACACCATATAGCTGAACGTTTCTATTGTTCACATACGATTTAAGGTGCATCTCTGAAATTGTCCCGACACCAATGACTACTACATTCAACATCTACCGCGCCACTCCCTCGGCAACGGATTTCCAACCATCGACACTCACTTCCTCCCAAAGGCGCTTCACATTATCCATGCCAATCCGAGAGCCTTCCAGGCAGTCTTCCATCCCTTCAAATTCAACGACAAGATAGCCATCATAGCCTCCCACTTTAAGCAAGCGAATGATTTCGCGGATCGGAAGCTCTCCGTGGCCGACAATGGCCCCGCGCAAATAGTTCTCATTCACCGTACGGAACCACTTTCCTTCTCCTGGGTTCTCGTAGTAAGGACGAACGTAGAAATCTTTGAAATGAACTGTAGCCGCGTGGGGTAGGTTTTTACGAACGCCTACAAGCGGGTCTTCATCTGCACAAAGGAAGTTCCCAATATCAAGCGTTGTTTTGAAATTGTCGCGATTGACAGAACGGAGGACCCGCTGCACGCGATCGCTCGACTGAACGTTAAACCCATGGTTTTCAATCGTTGTCGTCATCCCATACTGCTTCGCATAATCAGCAATGAGCTGGCTTCCCTTAACGATTTCATCAAAATGGTCGTCAAAATGGTGGATCGTCATTTCTTCAGCGGGCACCGTAAAAGTGACCACGTCATGGCGTAAGATTTTAATCCCCATATGGTTGACAACATCCACATGAGCCTGGATACGCTCGACTTCCTCTTTGAATTCTTCCTCTGTTGGTTGAATGAAATTGGCTGGCATACAGTAGGCCGAGAGTTCAATGCCCACCTCCTCAGCTTTTTCTTTAATCGCTGTCGCTAAATCGTAATTGTCTACGACAGTATAGCCATACGGAACCAACTCCATGTGGGTGCCACCGTTGTCTGCGACCCACTGCACCGCGTCAATGATCGTCATTCGTCCGTCTTTCAATGCGCCTAACACACTGTATGAACTAAGTCCTACTTTCATCTTTCTCACACCTTTTCTTTTTTTGGTTTGATTTCATCGTACAAATGGCAAGAGACTAGCTGTTCCATTCCCTCTCGATGGACAAGAGCAGGTACATCGGTGCTGCACCTCTTCATAGCTACTGGACAACGTGTGTGAAAACGACATCCTGTGGGCGGATCAACAGGACTCGGCAACCCTCCTTTCAATAGAATCCTCTCTCTTTTCACACGAGGATTGATGACAGGCACAGCTGAAAGAAGGGCCTTTGTGTACGGGTGCTGTGGATGTGCAAACAGATCCCGCTTATTGCCAGACTCGACCAGGCTGCCTAAATACATGACACCCACTTTATCGCTAATGTGCTCCACCACACTTAAGTCATGGGAAATAAATAAGTAAGCGAGGTTAAATTCCTTTTGCAAATCCTTAAAGAGATTGAGAATCTGGGATTGAATCGAGACATCAAGAGCCGAAACCGGTTCATCTGCAATGATCAAGTCTGGACGAACCATCAGCGCTCGAGCAATTCCTATCCTTTGCCTTTGGCCGCCGCTGAACTCATGCGCATATTTATAGGCCGACTTTTGATTAAGGCCGACAATCTCGAGCATTTCTAAAACTTTCTTCTCCCGTTCTTTTTTAGATAGATTCATATGAATCAGCAAAGGTTCAGAGATCAAGTCGATGACTTTCATTCGCGGATTTAGTGATGCATATGGATCTTGGAACACCATTTGAATTCGTCTATAGTAGGGCTTCATTTCCCGCTTTGTCTTCGTCGAAAGATCCTCCCCATCAAACCAGATTGATCCACTCTCTGGTTTCAGCAGGCGGCTGAGCAACCGGCCTGTCGTTGATTTCCCGCACCCACTTTCCCCAACCAGACTATAGGTTTCGCCTCGTTTAATCGTCAGGGAGACGTCTTTCACCGCTTGCAGCTCTCGTTTTTGCTTAAACGGTCCTGTCTTTAGTTGAAAAACTTTGCTTACATTCTCTACATGTAAAATCGATTCTCCCATTACAGCTCCTCCTCATAAAGCCAGCAGCTACAACGGCGGCTTGTTTCCAGTTCTCGTAGAGGCGGTTCTTCCGCTGTGCAAATGTCCATGGCCCTCTCACACCGGGGGGCAAACTTGCAGCCTTGGGGCATTTGCGTAGGGTGAGGCACATTGCCTGGATGGACCATAGTTTCTCCAGCCGCTGCCCGATCTTTGGCACGGAATCTATTAGCCCTTTTGTGTACGGGTGTTTCGGTGACTCAAAAAGCTCCATCACTGAAGCTTCCTCGACGATGCGGCCCGCGTACATGACAATGACTCTGTCACACATTTCCGATACGACGCCAAGATCATGAGTAATCAGTAGAATTGACATGCCTACTTCATTCTGAACCTCTTTCATTAATTCGAGAATCTGCGCTTGAATCGTGACATCGAGGGCCGTTGTGGGTTCGTCTGCGATCAACAGTTCCGGATTGCATGAAAGGGCAATCGCTATCATGATTCGCTGCCGCATCCCTCCCGACAGCTGATGCGGATATTCCGTTAATACTTCTTCAGCTCTGGAAATGCCAACTTTATGTAGCATATTGGCCGCATGCTCTCTCGCCTGCTCTTTGCTATATGGCAAATGAAGGCGAATCATTTCTGTTACCTGTTCGCCAATTTTCATGACGGGATTGAGAGAGGTCATTGGTTCCTGAAAAATCATCGATATTTGCTTCCCGCGAACGTTTCGCATCTTCGCCTCGTTATACGACGAGATCCGGTCTCCTTTAAACACCACATCTCCGGCCGTTACTTTGCCTGTCGTTCCTTTAAATAATTGCATAATCGAAAGCGAAGTCACACTCTTTCCACTCCCAGACTCGCCAACGAGGCCAAGCACCTCGCCCTTTTCAACATGGAACGTAATATCATTTAAGATTTTCAGCGGCTTTTCATCTTGTACAAACTGTGTTTCCATCCCGTTAACTTCTAAGAACTTCTCCAATTCACACCCCTCCTTTAATTCGTTGTCTTCGGATCAAGGACGTCTCGGAGTCCGTCGCCAATTAAATTGAACGCAAGGACCGTTAAAAAAAGAACAAGCCCTGGAAAGAGAACGACATGGGAAGCGGATCCAAGATAGTCACGGCCCATGCTCAACATCGCTCCCCAGTCAGGCGTCTCGGGACTCGCACCCAAACCAAGAAAGCTTAACGTCGCGGCAGCAAGAATGGCATTGCCCACTCGCATGGAACAGAAGACGAGAAGACTGCCAATGCTACTTGGGAACACGTGTTTGAAAATAATTCGTGAATTGGAAGCCCCCATTGACTGAGCCGCTTCCACATATTCCGCCTCTTTTCCCTCTAGAGTCGCCCCTCGAACAAGCCTCGCAAAATTCGGGACCGAAAAAACCGATAGCGCAATCACGATGTTGGTCAAGCCCGGCCCGAGAATCGCAACAATGGCAATCGCAAGCAGCAAGTCAGGGAAAGCAAACATAATATCACTCGTTCTCATGATTAAGCGATCGAGCCACCCGCCAAAATATCCACTCAGAAGCCCGAGGATCGTCCCAACGACTCCCCCAGCAAACACTGATATGAAACCGACACTGAGCGATATGCGCGACCCTTCAATTAAGCGGCTAAATATATCTCTCCCGTACTCATCCGTCCCAGCTAGATGGTCAGCGGAAGGACCTGCAAGAATGTTGGCATAGTCCGGTTCATACGGGTCATAAGGAGCCAGGTACGGAGCAAAGATAGCCACAAGAATCAGAGCGATAATGAAGATCCCGGCAAAAAAAGCGAAGGTTTGCTTGCGCCACTTGCGAAAAAAATGGCGAAACGGAGAATACATCGCTTCTTCCACTTGCACCGGACCAGTTGGGTTTTGTTCGGTTTGTGGCATGGCCATCCCCATTTCCTCCTAACTTTCGTACTTGATTTTTGGATTGAGCATGCTGTATAGAATATCAACCACTAAGTTCACGAAAATAAAGTAAAACGAAAACAACAGCAGCAGCGCCTGAATCGTTGGGTAATCCCTGAACGAAATTGAGTCAATCAGGAGACGCCCCATCCCAGGGAAATTAAAGACGGTCTCGACTACAACCGACCCACCAAGAAGAAATCCAAACTGCAATCCCGCAATCGTGACGACGGGGATCATAGAATTCCTTAACGCATGCTTTGGAATCAGAATCCGTTCTTTTAACCCTTTTGACCTGGCCGTACGTATGAAATCTGCCTTAAGTGTGTCCAAAAGGGATGAACGAGTGAACCTTGCAATCATTGCCATAATTCCTGCACCAAGTGCAATGGATGGAAGAATATATCCCTGCCATGTCTGGATTCCACCTGTTGGAAACCACCCGAGTGAAACCGAGAATAATTGGATCAATAGCAAGCCAAGCCAGAAATTTGGAAGTGAAATCCCTGACACAGCCGTCAACATCCCTAGAAGATCCGGCCACTTATTTTTAAATACGGCTGAAACGGTTCCGATGATTACGCCAAAGACAAGCGCCCAGCCCATGCTCAAAAACGTCAAGTAAAGGGACGGCATAAAGCGGTCGGCGATCATTGACGATACCTCATGCCCAGTGACGAGAGAGGTTCCTAAGTTACCAGTGAACAACCCTCCCATATAATCGAGATACTGCTTCCACACTGGCTGATCAAGGCCTAAATTCTCTCGAATCTGAATCACTTCCTCAAGGGAAGCATCGGGCCCGGCAACAAGGCGAGCCGGGTCCCCTGGAATAAGGTGAGTGAAGAAGAAGACAAGAACCGATACAATCAACAAGATTGGGATGGTTTCAAGAATTCGCTTGCCAAGAAACGCGAGCATTACAGTCTCCTTTCCGCGCGATTCGGTGTGCGTCAGTCATTAATTATTTCAGCATTCCGTACACTAATCGTTCCAGTCGAAAGATTATAAATTCCTTCAACATTTGAAGCCTTCCCTGGGGCTATCACGCTCTCTGCAAGGAAAATCCAGGGGGCGTCTTCATAGATCTGCGTTTGGATATCGCCATACAATCTTTCCTGTTCTTCTGGATCCCCTGAATGTATCGCTTCTTCAATCCAACCATCTACGTCCTCGTTTTGATAATACGCGGAATTCGCGCCAGTCGGTGGATATTGGGTACTGCTGAGGAGTGGGCGAATGGCATGATCCGTATCCCCAGGCGAAGCAGCCCAGCTCACATACCACATCTCAACTTCTGCATCTTCTGGACCCTCAACCCCGTAAATTTGCTCATGAAGAGTCCCTTCTTCCATCGACTGCACCTCAACCTCTACGCCAATGTCACTTAACTGCTGCTGGATGAACTGCATTCCTCGCATCGTATCGGAATGGGAATTTCCCCAAATCGTCGTACTAAAGCCATCTTCATATCCTGCTTCTGCTAATAGCTCTTTTGCTTTTTCAGGGTCGTACTCGTATACTCCCTGAGATTCATAGCGAGCGGTCTGTCTCGTAATGACGGAGTCAAGCTCCTCCCCAAGACTCGCTTTTACCACATTCAAGTAGGCTTCTTTATCGATGGCGTGGTTCAAAGCTTGACGCACGTTCGGATCATCAAACGGCTCCTTCATCGTGTTCATCGTAATATAGTTTTGAACCGTTGACGGCGTTAGTTCAACTGAAAAATCCGTTGATGTTTCCGCTTCCTCTAAATTCTGATCTGGGTATGGAAAAATGTACCCTGCCTCTCCTGTCTGCAGCATCGCTAACCTCGCCCCGTTTTCAGGCGTTGGGCGATATTCAAGTCCCGCTACCTTTGGAAGCTCCTCTTCCCAGTAATCATCAAATGCTTCCACAAACAGCGAACTTCCCTGATCCCACTCTACAAATTGGAAAGGACCTGTGCCTACAGGATTCATCGCAAGCTCATTATCATCCGCATCAATCATCTCCCCACCAATCATGTGCAGTGTAGCAAACTTATCAAGCATTGAACTGTATGGTTTCTCAAGAATTACTTTCACCGTGTAGTCATCCTCAATAACCGTTTCCGAAACAAACTGGAAGCCCCGATTCCCGCGAATACCGTTGTCTTGATTGGCTACACGATCAATATTTGCTTTCGCGACTTCCGCATTAAATGGAGATCCATCATGAAACTGAACCCCTTCTCGTAAACGGAACGTATACTCTGTACCTTCGTCGTTCACTTCATAATCTTCAGCCAACACTGGAATGATCTCTGCTTCCTCGTTAAAACCAAGCAACCCTTCAAACATTGAGTGCTGGGCCGTCCGCGAATTTCCATCTCCAGTATTTTGTGGGTCCATTGAAATAAAATTCTCATTCACGCCAATGACAATCGCCTCATCACTTTGACCTGTGTTTTCTCCCCCTTCATCCTCTCCCCCTGTTTCTTCCGCTTCACTACAAGCGAATAGACTAAGAGCCAAAACCGATACTAGAACTGAACCAATCCACTGCTTTTTCATACAATCCCTCCTCATAATTTTTAGACAATTCCTGATTTATTTCATCCACTGAAGAAATAAATGAAAAAGAAAAAGTGCTTAACCAGCATTTTTTGAAACAGCATTTTACCGGCAATGGAAAAATCAGTACAGTTTACTAACAACTCAGCTTCATTGAATCTACCCTTTCTACCAAAACGACTCATTCACTTACCAGGCATCTCACACCAATAAAAAATAATTTTTGGAAGCGTTTTCTTTTGGAGCAATTTTCTAAACTATAGATGAGTTCATAATAATTGTCAACCATATTTTTAACATCAGTGAATTAATGACCTCTTTTTGTGACAAAAAATTCTGGACATTATACCGTAGATGCTATATTGTACAAAGTAGATTTTTCATTACTATGATGGAGGGGGTTATCAGCATGGAAAAAAGTGAGATAATGTATCCAACAGACAACAAGCTTAATCAACCGCAAGGAGTTTCCAGCAGAATTGAACAACATGTCAATAAAAATATCGCTGCGTGGCAACATCTACAGTACGGAATGTTCATTCACTGGGGGCTGTACTCTAAAATCGCTGGTGTATGGAATGGGAAACCTGTGACCAAAGGGTACAATGAGCAGATTAAGATGTGGGCCGACATTTCTGATCGTGATTATCTAGAGGTGGCTAAGCAATTCTCAGCCGAGAAATTCGATCCAAAGGAAATTTGCTCCCTGGCCAAGGACGCAGGTATGAAGTATATTGTTTTCACAACGAAACATCATGATGGATTCTGTATGTTTAGCACGACGACTACTGATTACAATATCGTAGATAGCTCTCCGTTCGGTCAAGACCCTTTGAAACTACTAGCCGAGGAGTGTCGGAATCACGGCTTGAAGCTCGGTATCTACTTTTCTTTAGTAGACTGGCACCAAGGGCACGGGTTCGATTTAAATAATTGCAACCCAATTCCGGAGTCGATGGAACCGATGATTGAAAACCAATTACGTGAGCTATTGACCCATTACGGCCCCCTCGCCGAGGTGTGGTTCGACATGTCCTCCCCAACACTTTCACAAAGCATGAAATTCAAAAGCATTGTCCGCGAACTTCAGCCCGAGGCCGTTGTCAATAGTCGAATTTGGAACAACGTGGGTGATTTTCGTACGTTGGGGGACAACGAAGTACCTTCAGTCACTCTTGATGGGGCTTGGCAGACACCCGCTTCCATCTACCATTCGACTTGGGGATACAGAAGCTGGCAGGAGCGCGACAACGTTTCGACCAAGGTACAGGAACTTGCAAAAAGCTTAGTGAGCGTCCGAGCGAATGGTGGAAATTACTTGCTCAACATTGGACCTCGTGGAGATGGTTCTATTGTCGAATTCGAAGCCAATGTCTTACGCGGCATCGGATCCTGGCTCAACCGGCATTCAGGCGCATGCCTAGGACTCTCTGCTACCCAATTTGGTAAACAAAGCTGGGGGGAGGTCATGGCCGACAATGAAAACTTGTTCCTTTTCGTGACGGACTGGCCAAAGAGCAGGGAACTAACACTATCTGGTCTTGCAACGGACGTCCTTCAGGTCGCAGAAAACGGCGCAACCAGCACACTTCAATGGTCACACAAGGAAAACAATCTTGTGATCACTTTGCCCGAAGAACCTATAGATGAGGTTCTTCCAGTCATCAAAGTTGAGCTAGACGGAAAGCTGCGCATCCTTCCCGAACGCACGATTGCTGAATCTGACGGGTCATGGACGATCCACCCAAAGAGCCTGTATCTCAGGCACGGCTATACAGACCAGGGGAATTACAAAAGTGTCGTTCAGACCACCGTGCGACTGACCGCCTATCTATCGACCCGCACGGATGGGAAGGTATCTCTCAACCTGGAAGGTCAAGCCAAACCAGATTTCCGCTATCGTGTTCAGGTCGGCAATAGTGTTCAAGTCGTAACTGGCCAAAAGTTGACAGAGTCGGCGATAGGGCCTTTTACTTTATCTACCAATCAGGTCGTCCCTCTCACTATTACACGCGCTGAACCTGCTCATGCCGGAGAAGAGCTCGATCTGATTTTTCATTCAGCGGTGTTGAAAACGCTTGTCTAGTATATAAGTGAATATCGGTGGCCCTTGAAAATGCTTGGAGGAATATAATTTAAAGGTAAACTAAAGGTTTTTTGCCATCGGACATACTTTTGGAATGGTTGTTTGCGGGAGGGGTCTTCATTGGTGCTTCATCTGGATCTACTATCCCCTCCCTTCTACAGAAATGTTTTTGTTGGAACCCATCGGAACTATGGTAGATAATATTACATCCCCTTTGAGAAAAGAGGTAGGATAAGAAAAGCCCTTCAAACGTTTGAAGAGGGAATCTTTTTTCAAAAATCGATAAAAACTTCACAACTGAATCTTATTAACAATAATAAAACTAATGACATCTACTTATAACCGTGCCTCTCTGCTCCTTATGTCCATGGTCTTGCCAAACAGCACCGCCAAAATAGAGCCGCCTGACTATTCGAGGAAGCAAAAACCGTGGCGCAAGAATAAAGAGCGGCAAGTGAGCGGTGACTTCTTCAACCTTAGACATGGCAAGGGCTTCGTGCCACTTTTAACTCAAACGAAAGGGTCGGATTTTCTTTCATAAAACAGCCTAACGAGTCGGATTTTCTTCTATAAATAGAAACGTATGGCGGAGAAATGAAGTGTAAAAGTCTTGGCCATCGCTGTTTTTACGGTACATCAGGTCTGGGTGAATGGTGTAGATTTGTTCCCGCGTGTAGCTGCTTGTTAAAATTAGCTTTCTTGCATGAAGAGCTTGCATCAATTTTGTTAGTTCAGTTGGAGAGTGTTGAATGGCTTTCGCTAATTCTTCGCGGGTCATCGGTTGGATTTTGGTTTCGTCTTCTTCGTTGGGGTTTGAAACGATAATATTCGTGTGGTAGTGGATATACGGGAGCAGTTTATACAATAAACCGGCCTGTGTTAACGGCAATGCATGGATGTGTGATCGCTCACTTGGATAGATCACTTTCGTGAATAGTTGGTTGGAGAGCGTTCCCCGACGATGGAAGTGCTCGTTGATTCGGTACGTTTTTTTACGTCCTTCTTTCTCAGGAAGCAAAAGTTCGACTTGTTCCAGCTTTTTAAGAATCGCCTTTGTTTGCGTTAGCTTCCGCCCTATGATGCGCTGAATGTCTTGTTGAGTAAGCGCTTGTCCGTTATGAGATAATCTTCCACCAGCATTTAACGGCACATAAAATAACAAGTTGAACAATGCGCCTGCTTCGGTGAGGGATAGTTTTGAAGAAATTGTTTGGATCGGTGTATGATAGCAAGCAATAAACGGAATGGAACCTTGTTTTTCCAAAGCTTGGCGTCTCTTTTTATCTTTTAGCCAAGCCAACTGCTGTTCCTCTGTTCTGAAACTAACGACATTCGGGATCTTTTCGCCTGTGAGTAAATTGATCATTGGAATCGTCATAAAGTGCCTCCCTTTGCTATTTTATTAGAGTGTTTGTCCTCTTTTTCTACGCTCCACTTCATTTTTCCTATTTTTCAGAAGGCATCCACTTCCCCTCCAATCATCCCTTTTGTATACTATAGCACTTTTAAGTGTACACTTCCTTAATAGCTTCATATAGCGCATAATATAATGAGAAAGAGAACTAACCATAGAAAGGTACGATTGAATTGAAGGAATTTCGTATAGACCCAAGCCAGGGAATGGAGTTCGGCCTTTATACATTAGGGGATCATCTACCGAACCCGCAAAAAGGTGAGCGCATCTCAGCAAAGCAACGCATTCAAGAAATTATTGAGCTCGCTAAGCTAGCGGAGCAGGCAGGGATCGACTTTATCAGTGTAGGAGAAAGTCATCAAGAATATTTCGCCACACAGGCTCATTCCGTCGTGTTATCCGCAATTGCTCAAGCGACTGAACGTATCAAAATAGCGAGTTCCTCCACGATTATTAGCACATCGGATCCCGTTCGTGTCTATGAAGATTTTGCGACTGTGGACCTAATTTCGGGAGGTCGTACCGAAATCGTTGCAGGCCGCGCCTCCAGAGTGGGACTTTACGACTTACTAGGCTATGACCTCCGCGATTATGAAGCGTTGTATGAGGAGAAATTCGATCTGTTAAGACAGATCAATGAAGAGGAAGTCATCAATTGGAGTGGGGAATTCCGTGCCCCTTTAAACAATGCACAGGTTCTTCCTCGCCCATTAGAAGGCAAGCTTCCGATCTGGCGTGCTGTCGGCGGTTCACCAGCAAGTGCGATAAAGGCCGGTTATGCAGGCGTCCCGATGTTCCTTGCTCATTTAGGGGGACCAGCTATGCATTTTAAACGTTCGATTGATGCCTATCGCGAGGCCGCCAAAGAAAATGGCTTTGACCCTTCAACCCTTCCCATTTCAACAGCTGGTTTTTTCTATGTCGCTGAAACAACGCAGCAGGCACTAAAAGACTATTATCCTCACATCAACGAAGGAATGAAAAAAACAAACGGACGCGGTTTTCCAGAACAACAATTTGCCCAGGGGGCCGATCCTCATAATGTGATGAATATCGGTAGCCCGCAAGAGATTATTGAAAAGATTTTATACCAACATGAACTATTTGGGCACCAACGTTTTATCGGCCAAATGGACTTTGGCGGCGTACCGTTTGAGAAATTAATGAAAAATATTGAGCTCATCGGTACGGAAATTTTACCAGCGATTAAAAAGTATACGTCTGTAAATTAGGGGAAATTAGAATAAAATTTTATGAAAACAAGATTTCCATGAGCTATGTAGTGAAAACAGCTTCCGCCAATACGGCAGAAGAAAGAAGAGGCCTTTGGTTTTTAAGATCGTGTGCTGGCTAGAAAAAAGAATGAAGTGAACGAGCAACAGCTAGACAAGTACTCTATCAAAACAGTGAAAAAGAAGCCAAAAGATCATGGGATTCAGTCTCTCATGATTTTTTTGGCTTCAAGGTATGGGTTAGATACTCACTAGTGGACATGGGCTATATGCCTTATGACCTTTCCAGCAACTTCTTCACTTCTGCCCACGTTTCAACTTGAAATAACTCTTTTTGGAGCTCTTTAAGCGATTCAAGGTTTTCGATGGACATCATTTTCTCTGAGACAGCGTCCAGGGAATAATCAGGAAACCTCACCTTTAAAAATAAGAGTACGAACTCAACCATTCCTTCTTTTCGCCCTTCCTCACGACCTTCTTCTCGTACTTCCTTACGTCCTTCCCTCTGCCCTTCTTTGCGTGCTTCTTTCTCCCGGATTTCCGAATCAATGCGCGCGGATTCATCGTCTAACACCCGTTTCAGCCGCCCTTCATAGGCAAGCCATTCTTCCTGTGAGGCGCTTATCGTTTCCCAACCTTGAAAAGCGTTCCGAGGGGTTTTGTCTTCCATGGCGATCTCCTCCAGTTTGTATGCATCATGACCTTTCTAGCAATTGGTTCACTTCCGCCCACGTTTCAACTTGAACTAACTCTTTTTGGAGCTTTTCAAGCGACTCAAGACTTTCAATGGACTTCATTTTCTCTGAGACAGCGTCCAGGGAATAATCAGGAAATTTCACCTTTAAAATTAGGAGTGTGGACTCAACCATTCCTTCTTTTCGTCCCTCCTTTTGCCCTTCCCTCTGCCCTTCTTTGCGTGCTTCTTTCTCCCGGATTTCCGAATCATTGCGCGCGGATTCATCGTCCAACACCCGTTTCAGCCGCCCTTCATAGGCAAGCCATTCTTCCTGTGAGGCACTTAACGTTTCCCAATCGTGAAATGCGTTCCGAAGGGTTCTATCTTCCATGGCGATCTCCTCCAATTCCTTATAAATATCTTCATACACTTTGTTTTTACGATGATCGACAATGCCTAATAACAACAACCACCGTGCCAACCTATCATTCCACGGATCTAATTTGTTTTCTTTCCAATCACGAATCAACTTTGGCATTTCGAGAAAATGAAATTCCAGCACGTCAGTAAGCAGTGTGTGATCACGGTCTTCATACAAGCGATAGGAAGTATGGAAGCGATCGATTTCCTTAAATAAATCAAAATTCATGATATTAATCGCGATCACCGGCTGTAACTGAGTATAGGACATACGTCTTGTCAGTTGCTTTTGGTACAAACTTGACCAGTAGTACAGGGATCGTTTCACCATATCGTACTTGTTCGTAAATTGAATTTCAATATTGACCTGTTCCCTTGCATCCGTGACCGCTACAATGTCAAGACGCGACTCTTTGTCTCCCTCATAATCAGCACCTCTTTCCACATTCGCGAATGAGATTTCTTTGATGCGATGATGGTCGTTTCGCTGAAGCACGGCATTTAAGAAGACGACAGTAATCTCCTTGTTTTTCTCACTTCCGAACAGTTGTTTAAACGCATAGTCAACTTTTAGATCCATCAGACGATCAAGGGACAACCGCTTCAGCAGTTTGGGTCGCATTTTCATTCTCCTGTCGTTTTCTTCTTATTATACCAAAAACGCAACGTCTTTGGTTAGGTTGCGGATATCCTTCGATTGAGTTAAGTATTTGTGGGAGTTTTTTTCTGAAGCTTGGTAAACCCTCTTTCTGCATCGTTCCATTCTTTCTTTGGTAGCGCTTTCTCTTGTTGATCGTCATCTCCCGTTCTTAGATTTCGTTTTTTAAATCCCTCTCAGTCCTTTCAGTGCTTCTACAACAGGTTCCCAGTGGTTTGTTGGAGATACGCCATGTTGTTACGTGTAGCTTCTGTCGCGCTGTTCTTCAGCCTCTCTACGAAATGCTTTGGAGGTTTTTCTTCCTTTTTACGTTCCTCAAGGTCGAGCCCTTGTGTGAGTTGACCTTGAAGGGTTTTGATTTCCAATTTATCTTTGAGCGCGACCATCACATCCATGAATTTATCCAGCCCTTTTTCACTCCAACTTCGTCCGTGCTTTAATCGCTTGACGAAGACACTCATCGTTCCTTCTGCACTTCCCATCGGACGGAATGTCTCTGCTTCGATTCCTTTCTCTTTTAACGCTTCCCTGTAATCCTCAAGGGCTTCTGGATACTGAGAAAGTTGGGCGATTAATTCCTCTAACCGTTCTTCTTTTTTCTCATGACCCATCGTTCCAACGGCACTGTTCAATTCCACCATGAACCCTTCAGCATCATAGACTGCGAGTTTCTTCCGGATGGCTCGATACCGGGGGTGATCGCGAAAGATGCGTTGGACGTCTCGAGCAATATGAAAGCGGTCAATAACAAAAGTGATATTGTGTTGAAAGTAGCCCCGGCATGCGGTGATCCAATTTGCGCACCCCCATTGATCACAAGGTGATGCCGAGTTGGATCATAATCATAGGTTGCCATTAAAAACTGCTCAAACCCTTCCCAGAACGGGAGGTTCCCCTCGTGAATATAGTGACGCTTTCCAAGCAACTTTGCCCGCTTTCCATTGACTTCCCATCCTTGTTGAACAGCTGCGATTTTGACCTCTTTGCCTTTCTTGTTTTTCTCTTGGCTCTTGATGTACAGACCATCCACCTCCACGAAAAGAACCTCATGTTTTAACTGATCGGGCTCCTTTGAAACGACTTCCGTGTTTAAGAGTTGCTGGCGAATGCCCTCATGGCTGATGACCGGGTAGCCTAAGAGTTTCTCCAAGGCCTTCCCTGCTTGGCGATACGATACACCTGTAACAGCCAATTCAATCGCCATATCCTGCACTCCTGCACCACAGGGCTCACCCCTTTCGTTCCATCAAAAGCCAACTATTGATCCAGGAGATACACGTACTTGCCGGTTTCTCGATCTTGATAATAATTTCTTTGAAGTTCCACCTGACCAAACACGGATTCAAACGTTAACGTTCTCTTGTCCTTGAGATGAAATCTCTTCTTATCTCTCCCCATTGCCATAGCCTGATCTAATTCAAGTAAGGTCTGAACCATCACCTGGGAAAAACTTTCTTGGAGTGCACGGAACGTCAACTGTTCTAACTCTTTCATCGTGATAGTAGATATGATATCTTTCATAGTAGGGACCCTCTTCTCTGTCTAGTTGGTTTTTGTCGACTTTAACTATACAAAAGAGGGTCCTTTTTTTCACGGGATTTGCTTATCCCTACCACGCTTCCGCTTGCTGCCCTTTGATTTCCAGAACCCAGTCTCCTGCGTTCTGGAAATCAAGGGATTTTATTCTCCCATGAACATTTTACTCATACATATCCTTCCCAACTTTTTTCCTTTATCAATGACATGCACTTATGACCGTGCGTTGCTGCTGGTTGTGGCACGCTTTTGAAATAAGACGCGTGTTCAAGAGCCATATTATTTTAAAGGTGAAAATAGTGATCGTGTAGAAATAAGTGTCTAAGGAAAGCTACAAGGATTGTTACGCTTAATGAAGAGAAAAATTGCAATAATATCTGATGTTCATGAATTACAGTGCATTGAAGAAAGTACTAGATAAAATAACTGAAGGTAACTCCATAACGCCAATAAAACCCATACCGATGGAGGCGCCGCCTTGAATGACAAGAGAACAGGATTCCACGAACGGAAAATCGGTTGTCTTTCCCTCTTTCTGCATAAGTATCCAAATCAGTGTCAAAGTCATGAATAAGAATCATAAAACAATCCCCCCGAAATACTATGCAAAAATCGTAGCACATTCTATCGGCGGGACTCATCATTCCTCAATCTGTGGGAATTTGCAAATTTCGGGGCGTTTTATGCGGAAATAAAGTGGTCGTTTACAATATTCAGAAGTTAAAACAAGTCACACAAATTACAAAACAACCTGAGAGTTATAAGATTAGCGTTATTTACCTTAATCAGAGTACAAATTACAAACAACAGAGTATGATTTATTCAAGATAGAATTGGAGGTCAATATGAAAATAAGCGCGTGTGTCTTGACAAAAGATGATGGAGCTTCTCTCGCAAGGTGCTTGGAAAGTGTTTGTGATGTTGTCGATGAAATAATAGTAGTGGATAATGGGGTGAACCCCAAGACTCAGATTATATCTAATAAGTATGGGGCAAAGGTATATTCTTATCCATTTGATTCGTTTAGCTTTAAAGAAGCCAGAAACTTCGCTATTGAAAAAGCAACGGGTGTTTGGATTTTAGGTATCGACTCCGATGAAGCACTCGCTAATAAAAGCAAAGAAAATCTATCGAATTTAGTAAAAGACTCACAAAAAAGCTATGCCTTTCTAATTCAGAACTACTACCCAAACGGGAGGTTCTCTTCTTTTCCTGTTACAAGACTCTTTCCCAATAAAAAAGAAATCGAGTTTGAGAAGGATATCCATGAAACCGTAAATTACTCGTTAGAAAGAACAGGAGTGGTACCTGAAATTTCAACCATCTATGTCCATCATTTTGGGTACCTTGAAGATAACAATCATTTGCTTATGAAAAATCGAAGTTACACTAAACGTCTAGAAACCCAATTGAGTAAACATCCTGATGACGCTGCTTCTTGGTGGTACTATGCTCTTTCTCTGGCGGTAGCAAAAAAATTCAATGACTCATTTAATGCAATTGAGCAGGCCATTAATTTGGACTCATTTAACAAGATACCTAGGACGTTTAAAGCTAGGTTTTATATGGTTACGGACAATTACACTCTGGCTATTTCTACACTAGAAGAAGCATTGGAAATCCAGTCTCAAGCGTTTTGGAATCCTACATTGTATAACTTGCTTGGTATGCTTTACATTAAGCAAAATGCAGTAAATCATGCAAAGGATTGTTTTCTAAATGTGATCAAAGAAGAAAAGAATTTTGCACATGCATGGATTAACTTGGGAATAGCCTATTTTAAAGAGGGGGATAAGGATAACGCTTTAAATAGTATGGTAGAAGCAAGTCAACTTAATCCCTTTTTATTTTCATTTTCCCCAATAAGTAGTCATAGAAATATTTACGCTTTTCAAGAGGATGTAACAGATGAATTCACTCATATTAGGTCCATCATAGATGAATGTTTTTACAGTTAAAATCATTAGTGGTTCGTAAATTGTTCCTATTACAAAAGAGATACTGGACAAAGCATATATGTAAAAGTCAAATTGACAAGGGATTCATACTAAATTCCAGCGACACTTTCATCCCCTAACTTTGTTCTAAAAACGGTTTTTTCAAATCAATATAACTCAATCAAGGAGGTGTTAGTTTGATCGGAAGAAAAAAACTAAGTAAGAAAGAAGGTGGCAAACCACTTAAAAATCGATTATCGATTTTATTTCTGACTCGTGATTTTCGCTCTTTATTGATGGTTAATGTTCTTATGTCCACTCTTGCGGCTATGATGATCCCCATTTTCCCTATTTGGTTGCTAGAAGAGGTTGGATCTTCTGTATCCTTTGTAATGTTCATAGTATCCATTTTAGGGATTGGCAGTATTGTCTTAAACATGGTGATTGGACATGTGAGCGATAAGTTGGGGAAAAGGAAAATTTTTCTTCAGTTGCAACTTATTCTTTCAGCTGTAAGGGGTATTCTTTATGCTTTTTTCCCATATGTGCCTGTAATTATTCTTGCAAGTTGGGTGACTCAAATATCCGCTGGTTCTATCCCTATGGCGATTTTAAAAGACAAAATCCGTGATCATCGGAAGGAAGCATATCAGGGATTTATCACCTCATCAGTTCGCCTCGGCGTTTCCCTTGGCTATGGCATTGGGCCATTTTTAGGAGTAATGATCTACCAGCTTACATCATTTCATATGTTTTTCCTTATTTATGCGGCATTATATTTTGCTTTGTCTTTTTTTGTACAAATGACTATCTCAGATAATAAGAAAGTTGAGGCAACAGCTAAGTCTAAGAAATTGAGGAGCAATCAAACACGAAGAAGAAACGTGCTATTAACCGTTTCATCCGTTGCCTTAGTTGTTTCTATGTTTTTTGGGCACACAGCTTTTCCGACACTCATCACTTTATATGTGAATGATTCATTTAATCCTGCATATTTAGGAGCTGTGTTTGCTGTCGGCCCAATCTCTGAGCTGTTTATATTTCCCCTCGTCGGTTACTTAAGTGATAAGTATGGCAACAAAAAATTACTAGTCTCAGGCGCATTTGTTCAAACACTGTTCTTTTTGGCAATGGGTCTATCTAACAGTATCGTTGTGATTATTGCCTTACAAGCTATCAGTGCTTTTTACGTAGGTGTAATGTTCATTACCTTACTTCTATACATTCAGGATAGCTTTGAAGATCGCGAAGGCTTTTCATCGTCCCTGTATTTTAGCTCTCTAAATCTAGCTACCATTGGAAGCACAGCGCTCGTTGGTGTGCTCCTCTTGAATGTTACGTTTCAACAAGCGTTTTTGCTGCTAAGTTTATTTCCATTTCTCTCTGTTTTTTTAATTCTATATTTAGATAAAGGGCAAGGTGATGCAGTAAATGAGCCAAACAAACAGGCAGAATAAAAGCAATCTTTTTTTAAATCGTACAACAGGTGAGCTCTTACCCTTAAGAATTTGAGCTTGAGTAATATGGACTCTTATATCCCCTTTTAACTCCTAAAAAAACCCGTGACATCATCACGGGCTCATCAAGTACTTTCTATTCGTATTACTGATTATCCTCTGACCAATTTTCTGCTTGTGCCTGCAAATCCTTAAGGAAATCGTCAATGTCAATTTCTTCGCCGGCGGCAATAGAGCTAACAAAGCCGTTTAAACGCGGCGTTAGTTCACCTGAAACAAAAGGATTCGCCTCGTCAACAATAATAGACTGAGAAACGTCCGCGATTTCTCTGTTCTGTTCCGTAAATTTGTCTTCATCTAAAACGAAGTCTGCTTCTGTCAACGTTGGGTTGAATTTAAAGTTATCATATCCCCATTCTTGAGCAATGGGTCCAGCCATAAACTTCATCAATTCCCAGGCCGCTTCTTCATCTTGCACGTTCTCTGCCATAACATATGGATCAATAGGAACCCAACCATTTCCATCAACTCCGAGGTTCATAGCTGGTTCATAGCGCTCCAAGATTTCTTCATTGTCATTTCCTAAATATTCCCCATGACTGCTGCTCCATTTCCGTCTAAATAGATGGCGACATTGTTATTTTCCGTCCCGAAATTCTCCATCCCTTGCGTATTGACAAATTCAGGCGGAGCAAATTCTGTTAATGCTGCATAGGTTTCCATCACTTCTCTCATTTCCGGTGAATTTAGATTCCACTCAATATTGCCTGGGTCATCGAGTGTCCCCTCCCCACCGTTTGCCCCGTAAGCATGCATGAGGGCAATAAACGTTGAGCTATTTAGAGAAGCCCCATCAAACCAAAGACCGAAATTCTGCTCTCCTGTCTCAGGATTCTCCCCCGTCATTTGCGCAGCCTTTTCGAGAATTTCTTCAGGTGTAGGATTATCCGATAAATACTCCACGCCCCAATCATCAAAAAGCTTCTTATCGTACATCGTCATTCGAGCACCGGCAATAGCAGGCAACCCAAAGCGCGTTTCTTCATCAAAGCCGATGACACTGTAGTTTGTCTCCCATATTCCTTCTAAATACATGGAAGTGTCAAAAGACTCATCTTCTTCTATCAGTGTATTAATATCATTTAATAGGCCTCTTTGATGCCATTGTGAAGCAAATGCACCACCTGTATAGAGCACATCGACATCACTTGATTGCAATAGAGCCGTCTGTCCAGCCATTGCATTCTCCCAAGGAACGGTCGTCACTTCCACGGTGATATTCGGGTACCTTCCATTAAATGAAGTTTCAATAAATTCTTCAAGCCCAACAACAGGAATACCGGTAATGGGATCGACACCATTTTCAAGCTGCATCCCCGCTACGGCAAGTCGTACATTTCCTTCCATTTCTGAAACCACTTCAATCTCATCCGCTGATTCTACATTGTCCGAAGAGGAGTCAGACGAACAAGCTCCCATCACCAATACAGTCGCTGCCACCGGAATAAGCCCCATCCATTTTTTCATAAGTAAACCTCCCCGTTATTTAAAAGTGTAAGCCCTTCATAAAACGTAACATTCCTCTACTAGCTTTCAAACGCCGTTCTTATAGTCTTGCGCCACTTCCCCTAGATGATTGAGGTACGATTCTCGCCCCTTTCTCACAGCCTTTCACGCCTTTAAACTCTATGAATACTAACCGTCCTACTCATGTTCTTTCACCGCCTTCATACTCTCTGCTACCGGAAGCTCCTCACGGACAGCCTTCCCAAGGGCTCTTCATTTCTGATGGATAACCTAGTCGTTTTTGAAGTGAAGCATCCATTCGTGTTCTCTAAAATCGTCATTTCCTCATTCGGGATGTCGCCCTTCCGACTATTAGAGTTCGATTCAAGTTCATGCGCATACACTCCTTTCAATTTCTTTTTTTTATTGCTTAATCCCCGAAAGTGCAATGCTTTCGACGATGTATTTCTGTAAGAATAAGTAAAGAATAACAACAGGAATTAGGCTGACAGTTGTTGCCGCAAGAATAATGGATGGCAACGGTGAAGACTGATTATATGTGAACAATGCTAAGCCAAGCTGAATCGTGTATTTATCTGGAGTATTTAATGCAAGTAGTGGCCAGAGCAGGTCATTCCAAACGGCCAAAAACTGCAAAATTGCCATCGTTGCGATGATTGGTACGCATAGTGGCAAATAGACACGAAAGAACACTTTGAACTCTCCGGCTCCATCAATGATGGCCGCTTCTCGAAGTGCCGAGGGCATCTGGTCAATGAAAGATTTCGCTAAAAATGTCCCGAACGCATAGTTCAATGCTGGGAGGTAAAAAGCCCAATACGTATCAAGTAAATTCAAGTTAGAGAACAACAAGTACTGAGGGATCATCGTCATTTCAAACGGGATCATCATTGTACTCAAAGCGAGGACAAGCACAATCATGTACCCTTTAAACTTTAATTTGGAGATGGCGTAGCCTGACATCAGAGCTGACATCAAGCTAATGGCAATGACCCCAAAAGAGACAACAAAAGAGTTAAACATATAGCGCAGCATTGGCATATTCGAAAAAGCAGCCGTATACGTATCGGTGGAAAAATCCGCAGGCCAGAACCTTGGCGGGAACGGAATGTTTAACCTTGCTGCCCAGTCAAAACTTGTTAATAACATCCAAATAAAGGGAATAACCATAATAAGGGAGCCAAGGGTTAACAGGATAACCAAAGTGTTCGCCTGTACTTTCTTCGTGCGCTTGTAAGACGGCTGAGGCGAAAACTTACTAATTGGGCCAACTCCAATGTTTTTTTCCATATTCCGAATACCCTCCCTAGTCAAATTGATTTTTCTTATTCACGCGCAGCATGATAATGGTTAAGACCAGGATCAATAAGAAAAGCAAATAAGAGGCTGCTGTGGCGATTCCCATTTGGTTAGAATGAAAGGCGTTTCGATAAATATACAACACAACACTCATCAGAGAACCACTTGGATTCCCTGCAGTTCCTCCAATTAGCCAGACGTCGGTAAATCGCTTCATGGAATTTATTGTTGTTATAATAACCATGAACATAATGATCGAGCGCAAGTATGGTACTGTGATGTAGAACCATTTCTTAAACCAGTTGGCACCATCAATTTCCGCTGCTTCGTACAAATCATTTGGTACGCTTGTTAAAGCTGCTAGAAAAATAATTGTGTTGTAGCCAAGCATTCCCCAAAGTGTCATTAGCACAATACTGAACCTTGAGACATTTGGGTCTGTAAACCAGCCAACAGGTTCAATACCCACCCAGCCAAGCACATAATTCAAAATTCCAGCATTGCCTGGATGAAAGATTAACTGGAAGAGAATTGCCGTAGCAACCATAGAAACAACATTTGGCAAAAAATATACACCTTTAAAAAAATTTCGCCATCGCGAACTTGGCACATTGTAAATTAACGTAGCCAGTATAAACGATAGGCTTACACCTAAGATTACAGTAAAGACCCCCATATACAATGTATTTCCAAGCGCCTGCCAGAACATAGAATCATCAAGGACACGCTGGTAATTACCAAAGCCCACCCATGATCCGGCAAGAGAACCCGACGAGCGCTGGAAGCTTAAAATGAGGGCTGCAATCATTGGATAGATCGCAAACGCAAAAACACCAATGATAAGCGGTGCTGAAAAAGCGAGACCGGCCCAGTCCTTCGATGATAAGAATTTCTTTTTTGGAGGCTTGCCATAAGATAAATTAGTTGCTACCGCTGGTTTTTCTTCCATATCGAACCCCTCCTCTATCACGCAAGATGCGGTTTCATTTGAACCGTTTGGTTGGAAGCAGCAGACCGGTAAACAGCTTGAATGACCTCTACTGTTTTCTTGCCATCTTCGCCTGATATAAATGGCGGTTGCCTGTATTGAATACGCGCGATAAAATCATCGATTAATCGTTGGTTCATGTCCTCGGACCAGTTCAGCTGTTCCGTTCTCTCAGAAACCCCTGCATAATAGGTGAAATGCTGGGCGAGAATGTCAACCTCAAGATTTCCCTTTGTCCCAATCAACTTCATCCTTACATCCCCCCACTTCGGAAACGTCGTTGGTCTTGACCAACTAGGGTCAATGGTAACAAACGTTCCATTCGTAAGCTCTGCAAGGACGAGCCCACAGTCTTCTACTTCAATCGCATGAAAACGAGTATCAAGTTCGGCATACACACTTTTCATTTCCGTACCCAGCATCCAGTAAAGGAGATCCATAATGTGAACGATACGATCGGTTGCCGCGCCTCCACCAGAAAGCGACTTATTCACGAACCAGCCACCTGGCATTTGTCCTTGATTGGTGGCATTTACCGCAACTACCCTTCCAATTGTATCCTCATCAAGCAACTTTTTTGTCTTGGTTATGATAGGTGAAAAGCGGACTGGATGAGCGACGTGAAGGGGCACATTTTCTTGATGGCAAGCCATGATCATTTCTTCAGCATCCTTGGTCGAAGTAGCTAAAGGTTTTTCACATAAAATCGCTTTTTTCGCCATGGCTGCAGCCAAAACGTGTTCTTTGTGCTTTGTGTTTTCGGAACATATTACCACGGAATCGATACCCGATGAAAAAAACTGGCTAAGATCCTCATAGAAAGCTGCTTCGTATGCGTTAGCAAAACGTCTGCCTCGAATCTCATCCTCATCCCAAACTGAAACTAGGTTAACATCAGAGTGTTTTATCAACGCCTTTGCGTAAGCACCTGCGTGCAAGTGGGCACTACTCAGCAGTCCAACGTTCATAATGAGGGTCCCCTTTCCCTAGAGTCACAGCGTGCCCAGTTCGACTTGACTTGATGGCCGCTTCAGCCATTTCTATGGCGTATAATGCTTCGTCCGGTATAATACAACTTTCCTCTTGTCCTCCAATGACACGGATAAAGTGGTTTAACTGGGTTTCATAAGGAGATTGAGCGAGTATTGTCGTAGGAAGCAATGCTTCTTTTGCCTCAGCCTGATCACGAACGGTCAACTTGAGAGGTGTACGATTGGCACTTTCTGATGTAAGCAACCCTCGGTCTCCTGTCAGTTCAAAGGATGTCTGAAACTCATTCGCAGCCCAGGAAACTTCTACGTGACAGATTGCACCACTCACAAGACGTAATATGATGAGCCCATATGAGTATGAAGACCCCTCCTCGTCTTTTGCCACTCGTTTCGCTGTGAGCCGCTCAACATTTCCAAAAGTCCAATGAATCCAGTCTAGGTCATGGACAGCCAAGTCTAGAAAAAGCCCCCCGCTTTTTGATTCATCCTTGTACCATGCATTTCTGCCCGCTGGAGCCCTTGTGGCACGGCTCATTCGAATTAATCCTGGCCTGCCAATTTTCCCGTTCAGCACCTCTCTTCTCGCTGATTTATATTCAGGAAAGAAACGAAGGGTATGCCCAACTAGAAGATGAACACCGGCTTTCTTGCAACAATCAATCGCCACTCTAGCTTCCTCACTTGACAGTGCTAGCGGTTTTTCACAAATAATATGAGCTCCTCTCGCCGCTGCCTTTTCAATCCAATTCAGATGAGTAAAAGTTGGTGTACATATAACAACAATATCTAAGTCTGGCAGTTCTTCGAGACTAGTTACAATCGGTGTCATTTTAAACTCTGATCTCTCTTGATGTATCTGCCGGCTAATAATGCCAACAAGTGTGACTTCTTCCTTTGTTTTAAGCATCGAATAATAACGCTTTGCTAAGTGCCCACTTCCGACAATCGCGATATTCATCCAGTACTCCTTTCTAGAGTCGATGTACTTTCTGAAGACTGACCAAGTGTTACTTTGCGCACTCTACTGAGGTACCAATCCAATCCAGTACATTCCACTTTCACTCCATCAACGAGAGCGCTACCATAATAATATTAGAACTCTTATGCCCAGGGGAAACTCTCCTTTTTACTCTATTATTACAAGGAAAACTCAAAAAAATCGTGAAGCAACACTGTGGCAGCCCCTTTAATCCCCGCATCCGGACCAAAGGAAGCTCCTTGAATAACTAGGTTATTCGAGAGTGAAGAAAGAGATCTCTGTTTGACTTTTTCACTTAATTCTTTCACGAACTCTGGAAGCAAGTACGGCAAGCTTCCACCAAGGTGTACGAAAGAAGGGTTATAAATATTAACAAGATTCACGATGCCCACCGTTGAATACTCTAAAACATCCTTATAAATGGCTGCCGCAACTGGTTCTCCTTTTCTTAATCGTTCGCAAAAAACCTCCGGTTTCACTGAATCTTGAGAGGAATAAACCAGTTTTTCTTTGGCTAAGTCCTCTTTCAATCGGGCTTCAATCGCGCGCCAGCTAATGTAATTTTCAATACACCCCCGATTGCCACATTTACATGGAAGACCGTTGGCATTTACTGACGTATGACCGAACTCTCCTGCCCCTCCATTCGCCCCCCGCGTAAGAGCCCCATTCGTAAAGAAGCTCGCCCCAACTCCATCTCCGATTGCAACGTATAGCAAATCGGAATCACCTTGTAGCTTGCCAAGGTATTTTTCAGCGAGCAGCAAACCATTCGTATCGTTCTCAACATAGCACTTGATCGAAAACCTTTCTTCTAATATATCTCTGAGCGGCAAATCATATAAATCCAATCGATTATTATGTTGAATAATGCCTTGTTCAGAGTCCACGATACCTTGAACAATGACAGATATCCCTTCACAGTCTTTCAAATCTTCTTCCTCGTCTATAAAAAGTTGGAGCTTTTCTACTAAAAGTTCAAGAAAGCGGCCGTCATTAGGTATGGCATGATGAACTTTCTTCTTTACATCTATCGCCAAATTCACCTTTCCGATAGATAATTCCAATGAATCAATGACGACGCTAATAACGAACCTAGACTCTGGATTAAACGCCAGCATTACCGGCCTCCTGCCTCCATTAGAAGATCCGCTCCCAACCTCCTTTACAAGTGACTGTTCCAGGAGTTCGCCAACGGCAGAAGTTACTGTCGTTGGACTTACCCGGATCTTCTGAGCAACTTGAGAGCGGGAAATCGGACCGCTTTCTCTAATGGTGTTCAAAATAATGGAGCGATTCAGTTGCTGCATTAACTTTAAATCCCCTGTACGCCTCATTCATTCACCTCCTTATGCAAAAAACCCTTTAATGTAAGCGTTTAACATTTTTTGTTTACTAATTGATTTCTGCCTTTCTTTATCATTTTTGCAGAGTTTCTTAATACCATGTTCGCTTGTCTGCTTATACAGACTTTATTTTTCCAGTAACTTTATTAAGTTGATAATACCAGAAAGAAAAAATTTAATCAATACTATTCTGACTTTTTTGCGGAAAATCTACGGTGTCGTAAAAAGTGTAAAGATGCTACATACATGTGCGTTGGTCATATAAACCGGTAATCCTGCCAGTGTGTCTCTGGATTCATCAATTAAAGATGAAGGGATAATCCAGCATATGGATAACCCAAGAGAACCTCTTCTTGATCCAATTATGTTTGTCAAGAACGTGACTCGTTTCCGTAATTCTGATTCCGGAAACATATTCTCATAACTAAATCTCACCAGCCACTTTTACCCTCTAAGCATGCCACGATAGATCCCCGGTTTTGAATTCGGAATTTCAATCGCTCCAAGCGCCTTCTCATAAAACTCCACAGGCCCTGCACCACCGATAATTCCATATCCATACCCGTTTTCCCTCATCGCGTGCATCGCGCGAAAAAGAAGAGCCTTGCCAACTCCCTGTCCTCGTACTTCCTCCTTCACACCTGTTGGACCGAAGAAATTTTTCAACGTAGCGTCGTAGCAGGCAAAGCCAAGCAGTTCTTGATCACGAGTAGCAATATAGCAGGCCACCGGTTCTCGGCTAAAGGCGACATCACACTCGTCTGCCCAGCCCGCGTTGAAATGCTTCTGCACCCAGTCCAGAACAAGGCGCTTTTCTGGCGCAAGAGCTCTACGAATCACAATTTGCTCGCTTGCAAATGTCTCTTCAGGCACCGTATACAAAGGCACTAGCATATCGCTCATTTTTAACATCCTCTCTTGTTTTTTCGAAACTCTAGATTCGATTGCTCTAGCTTTATCTACTTGAAACTTCTTTCCTATCTTCGTATTTTTCGACCTTTCTTAATCGCCACCACATCAGCGTAAAACCAACTACACCAAAAACGGTCAGTACCGCTGAAAATGTGTACATCGTTCTCGGTCCGAGCTCTTGAAATAACCAGCCCCCTAAGAAGCCAGCAATGATCCCAGAAACTCCACCCCAGGTGAGAGCGTACACGGCTTGCCCACTGGCTCTTAGTTGAGAAGGAATAAGCATGGCCGTTAAAACGGTACCGATGTAGTAGTATCCGCCAAAGGTTACACAATGAAGCATTTGATAGAACATGATTTCAAGAGGGCTTGTTGCAGACGCCATCAGTATCCATCTTAGGAGATAAAGAGAGCTGACAGCAATTAAACACCCCATCATCGTCTTGAGATCTTTTTTCAAGAATCGATCAAGCAATAGAAATACAGGAGCTTCAAAGATCGCTGTCAGAAAAGCGGCCCACCCGATGAGAACAACAGAGCCACCCAGCTGATCGATGTAAAGAGAGAAGAAAGTCTGATTCATTGAATTCGGTACGGAAATGAGAATACCAAGAAGAACGAAGAGCATGAAGTACTTGTTTCCAAAAAAAGCTCGCTTGTAGTCCTCCCTCGTGAGCTTCGTTCGTTTTGTCGCCTTGCTTCGTGGGAGTTTAAAGCTACAGATGATAGTAATAAGAAGAAGAATTGTGTAAAGCACCCAAAGCTGTTCAATCCCAATCAGATCAATGAGAGGACTTGCGGCTACGGCAAGAAGAGCCCACCCCAGGGAACCCCAGGCACGAATGGAACCGAACTTATGCGCCGTCCCCTCCACCGCATTTAGGATCATGCTGTTGCTTTGAGAAAGCAGCGGTGTTTGAAACATGAAAAAGACGAGCATCGCCATGAAAACATACGTGAGTGATTGCAATTGAAACACAAACTGCACAATGATCACATTTCCTATTAACATCACGATCAACACGCGCCTGATATCCTGCAAGCGATCGCTCCAATACCCCCAGAAAGGATTGGCAAAGATGGAAACGAAAGGACCACCTGCCATCAGCATCCCGATCGCCACTTGGCTTAAGCCGACTTCTTGAAAGTAAAGCGGAAAAAAGGAAAGCAAGATGGAGATGGACCCGTAGAGAAAGAAATTAAACACTTTCAGCATGGTAAACGGTTGCTTCTTATTCATCGAACCCATAGTCTCCTCTTAAGTAAAAGGGCGCCAGAACTCACGAACCACTGGCGCCTGCAGCCCCCGCCCCCCTTAGATCATATTGGGGCTACCCTCAAAGACAATCTCTTTTTGCTGTTCACTTGCCTCATAAATCCCGCAAAGAATCTTCATCATCTCCACGCCATCTTCGACCGGACTTCTCGTCTCCTCTTCTCCTTGACACACTTTCAGAAACCAATCAATTTCATTTTGAAAAGCCTCACCAAAATCAAGCGTTGTCTTATCCACTTGTGGAAGAATGTTCAGCATCGTATTGTACTTCTCCGACACAAGCTCTAGTTTCGGTTCGACCACAGCCCCGCCTTTTGTCCCGTAAAGCTTCGCTGACATTTCGTCTTTTTCCGCATGAATGGTGTAGCTAACATCGACGCTCATCGATGCGCCATTTTCAAAGCGAATGAGTGCGTTCGCAAAGTCTTCAACAGAATTCTTGGAAGGATCGTAATCGGCGGCCTTGTAGAACGAAAGATGCTCGACGTTGGCACGGTTGCCGAGATGACTGTACACATTGCCGCTCACTGATTTCACTTTCGGGCGTCCCATCAGATACCAGAGCACATCAATGACGTGAATACCAATATCCAGAAGCGGACCTCCGCCAGAACGTTCCTTATCAGCGAACCATCCACCGGGGTTGCCGAGTCTACGAAGCGTAACCCCACGCGCGTAATAAACATCGCCAAGATCCCCTTGATCAACAAATGTTTTGACGAGCTCTGTATTCGAGGCATAGCGACGCACAAAGCCTACTTGAAGCTTCCTCCCTGTTTCTCTGACAGCTTCCTCGACTTTCAGCGCTTTTTCCACGCTTGTCGACAGTGGCTTTTCCACAAGCACATCCTTGCCTGCGCGGAGTGCATCAATGGCAATTTCTGCGTGACTATTGTTCCATGTGCAGATGCTAACCGCTTCAATCTCTGGATCTTGAAGTAGCTCTTCATGATTTGTGTATATCCTTTTCGCTCCGTAAAGCGCCGCTTTCTCCTTAGCGCGCTCCTCGTTTTGGTCACACACGGCCACGAGCTCCGCCTTATCACTTGCTGCATACGACTTCAGATGCATATCCGAAATGCTGCCAGCGCCAATCACTCCAATTTTCACTTGTTCGCTCATTTTACTTCACCCGCTCTTTCCATAATTGTTTGATTGAATCAAGTCCCAGTTTTGCTCCTTTGCGACAGTCTTCCATTCCTTCAAATTCAATCGACACATAGCCATCATAGCCAGCTTCTTGGATAAGGGCTGTAATTTCAGGAATTGCGACATCCCCATGACCGACAATCGCCCCGCGCAAGTAACGACCATTCGCTGTCTTGATCCAGCCTTCTTTAACAGGTAAAGAAGCGTCGCGGTAGTAAAAGTCTTTAAAATGAACCATCGATGCGTATGGCAGATTATTCGCCACTGCAGCGACTGGGTCCTCATCCACACAGAGGAAATTTCCGACATCGAGGGTTGTTTTAAAATTGTCTCGATTCACTGCACGGACTATCCGCTGCACTCGTTCGCTTGCCTGCACGTAGAAGCCGTGGTTCTCAATACTTGTAATGATGTTGTACTGACTGGCGTAGTCTGCAATTTCCTGACACGCAGCGACAAGCTTTGGCAAGTCTTCTTCAAAAAACGCGTAGGACGTCTCCTCCAGCTTACGCGAAGCGACATCATGTCGCATCCGCGAGACCCCGAGTCGAGCGGCTATATCCACTTGCTTCTTCATCGTCTCGATTTCCGCGCGGTAGTCCTCTTCTGACTCTTGAATGAAGTTAGCGCCAACCGCATAGTTGGAAATTTCTAGCCCTCGTGCTTTGGCCTTGCTTGCAATCTCATCTACGAGCGCCGGATCCTCGAGCAAATTGAAACCGACGGGAACAATCTCAATATGTTCCCCTCCAACATCCGCGACATAATCGACAACGTCTAGAATGGTCATTTCCCCCGCCTGCATCGCCTGGTGCAAGCTATACGAACTAATTCCTGCCTTCATCATCGGCCTCCTCTAAACTCTTATATGATTAAGGGTTACGACTTTTCCTTCCTTATTTGACTGCTTGGCTGCTAGTGTTGCCTCGAGTGTTTTCATCCCCTCTTCATAAGAAGCAAGAATAAGAGCAGCCTCTTTCTTCTGTACCGCCTCGATAAAGGCAGCGTCTTGCACTTCGTAAAAATCGACCTCCGACTCAAACACTTCTTTCTCTCCATTGTCCACGATCGTCAGTGTCCCTCCTTCAAGCGTTACGCGGAACCCTCTGCCCATTAGCTCCACGCCCATCCGATGATCGCTTTGAATGAAGGTGCTAGAGAGCTGGCCAATGGCCCCGGATGCAAATCGAGTCGTGACCGCCGTTACATCAGGTATCGTGATTCCCTCAATATCTTGACTGACTTGCAGCGCCATATGGCCGCTTACTTCAACGATCTCTCCGCCAAGATAGCGAAAAAGGTCAAGAATATGCGTAGACTGCTCAACAAGCTGCCCGCCCGACTTGTCTTCTAGACGGTACCAAGGGGTTTCCACAAATGAGGTTAGATAGTGTCCACGGACTAGAGCTACGTCTCTGCCTTGAAGGAAATCTTTTGCCTTTTGCACAACATCCCAGTAACGCAAGCAGTACCCGGAGGCGTGAAGAACGCCTGATTCCTCGATCACTTTCCATTTTTTCTTCGCTTGTTCAAGGTCCAGCTCCACCGGCTTTTCCACAAATAAATGGATGCCCTTGGCGACAATGTCTTCCTCAAGCGTCCCATGGGCAAAAGGGGGAATGCTTAGAAAGACAGCATCCAGCTTTTCGGCCTCAAGCATCTCGTAGGCATCAGTGTAGGCGCTTGCCTCGTATACTTCGGATTGCGCCTCCACTGCCTGCGGGGAAATATCAGAAATAGCGACAATCTTTGCTTTTGGATTCGCGGCCACATTCTTCAAATGCGCCTGGGCAATGCCCCCTGCTCCTATAAAACCAACGTGAACTTGTTGTTCCATTTTCATGACCTCCAATTTTGTACTAAAGGATCCTACTTCTCCTCTAGCCTTCTGATGTTTCCTTACTACAAAGCCTTCTGCCGTATTCCATCCCTACTCGGACGGGAACCCACGATTTTTAATGACTGCACAATTCCATCTATTTGCTGTTGATTCCTGTCCCATTGAAAGCAGAATATCCATATGCCTGGCTGTGTCGTGGGCAAGCGCCGCTGGATGATTAGCGTACGCCGATAGCTCAGCGCTGATCGCCCCCGTGTAGTTGATTTCGTTTAGCTCGTGCATCACCGCTGGCCAGTTCACATCACCTGCAAGCAGATTGGTAAATCCGGTGATATTGCCCACCTTTTTGTTAAAGTCTTTGACATGAACCTTGACAATGCGATTTCCTAGAATACGAATCCACTGCTCCGGAAAGCCAAATTGCAGGACGTTGCCGACATCAAAGTACGCACCGACAAACTCCGAATCGCATCCATCAATGAATGCCACCATCTCCAGGGGAGAAAGCAAAAACTGGTTCCAGACATTTTCAATGCCAATCTTCACCCCCAGCTCCTCTGCATAAGGAGCCAGTTCTTTGATAGAGTCAAGGCTGCGACGGTAGCATTCGTCATATGCTACCTCAGAGGTAACAAGTCCGGGAACAACCAAAATTGCATCAAGTTCCATGGCATTTGCGAGTTCAAGCATCTTCCGCACCACATTCTTTCCTTGCTCTCGTACTTTCTCCTCACCTGCCGAAAGCGGAAATTCCCACAGAAGCGCCGTTGACAGACTTTCAATCGCAAGCCCTGCCTCTGTCACCTTTGCCTTGATTTCCTTCGCTTCTTCTAGCGTCGTCTCGAGGTTCAATCCGACGTCACCGGGCTTACTCACATTTAGTTCAATAGCGTCGAACCCAGCTTCCTTTGTCCATGTCAGCACATCGGTAAGCGGTGTTCCTGGAGGGTAGCACCATTGGTTAATTCCTTTTTTCATTTTATTCATCCCTTTCGGTTGACCATTGATTAGAGGTCTACACTTAGTGGTGGTTCTGGCTTTTCTACCTTGAAACAGAGACTGGCTGCTTTTCTCTTGCCGCCTGATACGCCCCTTTTGCCACCTCTAATGCACGCAAGCCATCCGTTCCTGTAATGGATGGTGCTGCTTTCGCTTTGACGCTGGCGATAAAGTCTCGGACGAGGCCATCGTCCATGTCATCTCCCCAGAAGGCGTATTCCAGACCGTTATTTTGGAAGACATCAAACTTCTGTCCCTGGGCATCGACCGTAAGCGTTCCTTTCGATCCGATAAATTCAACCGTGACATCCCCCCAGATCGGGAAATTCTGATGGCGCGACCAGCTACAGTCAAGCGTCGCAAAGATTCCATTTTCAAACGTCATCGTCAGAAGCCCCGAATCGTCAATGTCTTTCTCAGTGAATAGTTGATCCACTTCCGCATAGACATCTTGGACTTCACTTCCGGTCACCCAGCGCATGATGTCGACTACATGGACCGTGTGATCAATCACCGCCCCTCCACCAGAAAGCTCTTTCTCGTTAAACCAACCGCCTGGATTTTTGCCACGGTTCGTTCCTTTCATTGCGAGAATTTCGCCGATTTCTCCTTCATCAATTCGCTGTTTCGCACGCTTAATCGCTTCATTAAAACGTACCGGGAAAGCCGTTTGCAGCAAAACGCCCTCTTCTTCGCAAACTTGAATGATTCTCTTTGCATCTTCAACCGTGTGCGCAAGAGGCTTCTCACATAGAACAGCCGCCCCTGCTCTAGCTGCCGCCACCGCGTGCTCAGCATGGCGAGCATTTTCAGAAGTCACCACAACCGCATCAAGTCTCTCCTCAAGCAGTTCTTCGTAGCTCTGATAATACGAGGTGTGGTACGTATCCGCTGCACTTGCTCCTCGATCTCTGTCCTCATCGGCAATTCCAACGAGCTCGACTCCTTCAATCCCGACTAAACTACTTGCATACGCATGGGCGTGGCCATGGGCAAAACTAATGATTCCAACTTTCATCTTGAACTCCTCCTTTTTTCCAGTATTAGGGTTGAATTGTTTGTGCTTCTAAGCTCACCGGGCGCTTCTCTTCAATGGACTGCAACGCAGCGAGAGCGATCTCCATGGCTTTATACGCATCTTCAGCCGTGACCACTGGTTCCTTGCCCGTCTGTATACAGTCCATAAAGTGGTGGAGCTCTCGGTCGTAAGGCGACTGGGCTAGCGGACTCTCGGGAACAGACACACCACCCGATGCTTCCCCTTCCTCTGCGATCCTCTCAGTCACCACAGGCTTTTCTTTGGCACTGCTGTAGCTGATGACGCCGTCTTTGCCTGCAAATTCAAAAGATGTGTGGAACTGCTTATGGGCCCACGACCCTTCAACATGGGCGATGACACCGCTTTTGAAGCGAAGCGTGACGAGCGCGTAGTCCTTCATCGCCTCATTCTCGCCTGTTGTCCCTGCAAGATTCTTCGCATAGACACGCTCGACATCTCCAAAGGTCCAGCGCAGAAAATCAAAATCATGAATAATCATATCGAGAATAAGGCCACCGCTACTATCGTAATTGGCGTACCAGTTTTCGGACGCCCTCGGAAAAGGCCCACCACGCATTGTTCGGGCCACTGCCACCTCTCCAACCTTGCCTTCCTCCATCACTGCTTTTGCCTTGACGTATTCTGGAAAGAAGCGAACCACATGGCCAACAAAAAGCTTCGAACCTTTTTTCTTGCAATAGTCCATCATTTCTCGCGCCTCACCCAGCTGCCGTGCAAGCGGCTTTTCACAAATAACGTCGGCTCCGATATCCGCCGCTTTTTTCACATAAGTCGCATGCTGATTAGTTGGCAGACAGACGGAAACCACGTCAATTTGCCCTTCCAAGTAGCTAGCCGCCTCTTCAAAACTGGCAAAACCCTTTGTATCTAGCTTTTTGGCAAGTGTATTTACGAGCTTTGCATTTTTGTCCACCACACCCATTAACTGAACATTTTCCATTGCTGCAAAGCTAGCGGCATGGGTTGACCCCATTGTGCCTAGTCCTACTACGAGTACTCGAACCATGATTTCATCTCCTTTTTTCAATACGTTTTATTTATTCCTTACTATTTTCGAACCCCACCTAGGGCAATTCCTGCTATTAGTTGCTTTTGTAAGAATAAAAACATAATCAACATCGGGATTGTCGACATGAGCGCCGCTGCCATCAAGAGTGGATAGTCCGTTCCGTACTGCCCTTCAAAGTTGGCAATGCCAACGGAAAGAACACGCATATCTGCAGAGTTGGTCATAACGAGCGGCCACATAAAATCATTCCATGAAGCAAGTACCGTAAAAATCCCAAGTGCAGCAAGTGCGGGTCTAGCGTTCGGCAAGATGACACGCCAGTAAACGCCCCACATGGAACACCCGTCCATAATGGCAGCTTCGTCTAGCTCTTTAGGAATGCCCATAAAGAATTGACGAAGGAGAAAAACGCCAAAGGCACTGAAAATGCCCGGTACAATTAAGGCATAGAAGGTGTCAATCCAGCCAAGTTGGGTCAAAATGGCGTAATTAGGAATAAGAATCACTTGCATTGGAACCATCAACACCGAAAGGATCAAAATAAACAACGTGTTTTTGAACGGAAAGTCAAGACGAGCAAAAGCAAATGCCGCCATCGAACAGAGAAGGAGCTGACCTGCCGTTCGCGCGACTGTTACAAAAAACGTATTAAAGTAATAGGTGAGAAAGTCCCCATTCTCAAAGACATTGGCAAAGTTCTCGAACACGAGCTCATGCGGCCAAAACGTTGGCGGAACCTGCATCGACTCAAGGTACGTCTTTAACGAAGTCGATATCATCCACAAAAATGGAATAATCATAATAACCGCCCCGATAATGAGCAACACATGGATACCTGCTTCCCTCAAAGCCTAGCACTCCCTTCTTGTACTATCCATCGTAATGAACCCACTTCTTCTGGCCAGCAAATTGAATAATGGTAATGACCAAAATCAACAAGAACAGGATAAATGCTTGCGCAGAAGCATAACCCATTTGCGAGAACATAAAGCCTGACTCATAGACGCCATACACAATGGTTCTTAACGGTCCAACAAGTGCCGTCGTGTCCCCAATCATCACAAAAATCAAATCAAACACTTGCAGTGAACTGATCATCGCCGTGATGATGACAAAGAACAATGTCGGTGTGATGAGTGGGAGCGTAATGCTAAAAAACTGTTTAACACGAGAAGCCCCATCAATTTCAGCAGCCTCATAGTACGTAGGGTCAACATTCTGCAGCCCCGCAAGAATTAAAATGATATTATTTCCAATGGTCATCCACACGTACACAGCGATGACCGAAAGCAACGCAATACTCGGATCAAACAACCACTCGGGCTGCGGCAAACCAACTGCACTCAATACATAGTTGAATAATCCGTATTCAGTGTTATACAACCATTTCCATACCATCCCGACGGCAATCGGCATTGTCACAACAGGCAAGAAATAGAGGGCGCGATACAAGATCATTCCTTTAATTCTTTGATTCAACAGCACCGCTACCAAGGTAGCGACCGCCACCGATACTGGCACGGCCACGAGCATGAAGACAACTGTGTTTAACAGAGACCGTAGAAAGATAGGACTTGTCAACAAGGCAACCATATTGTCCAGCCCAGCAAATGTTGGTGATGTTAAACCATCCCAGTAAGTAAACGACAAAGCGAACGATGCAATCGCGGGTCCAATGTAAAAGGTAAACAAGCCTAGAAACGTCGGGCCTATAAATAATAGCGCCCATAAAGCATCTCTTTTCCGCTTATTCTTTCCCACTCCCCTATTGATCTTATGAGGCTTAGATGTTCCAGCTGTTTGACTTTGCATAGCTCGACTCCTTTCTTAGTCCGGCTCCTGACCTTGCCTCAAAATCCGATTCATTTCATCAGCCACTTGATCAAGGGTATCGTCGATGGATTCTTCTCCAAGGAATGCCCCTTGAATCTCCGTTTGCTCCATCCGCTGCCACTCTGCTGTATTTCGAGAGAGCGGATAAGGGGTTCCTGTCTCCTGGGCGTCAATAAAAACTTCCAGGTTCATATGTGGAATCGACTCAAGCCAAAGGTCTCCAGCATCTAGCCTTGCAGGAGTGGAGAATCCGCTTTCAGCAATCTGTTCATTGCCCGCCTCACCGGTAAGTTCTTTCATTAACTCCCAGGCAAGCTCCTCATCCTCAACATGATCGTTCATAGCCCAACTGATGCCGTGCACAACCGCAGTGTCTTCTTCTCCTTCTGGCAATGGTGCTATGTCGATTTGATCGCCCATCGCTTCATTAAATTCAATCGACATCACCGAAATCGCTGGCAGCATCGCGATACGGTTAGACATGAACATTTGGTTCAGGTCATTTTGAATTTGTGATTTGATGTCAGGAGATATTCCTTTGTCAACGATTCGTTTCATAAAACGGAACGCTTCTTTCGCACTCTCCGAATCAAAGCCAGAACTTTGCTGGTCTTCACTTACAATTTCTCCTCCAGCCTGAGGTATGTAGTTGTAGTAGCCTCCCTGATTGCTTACAATCGGAGCTGCATACCCGTACACCCCTTCCTCTGGATCCGTCAGCTCGGCGCCAACGGTTTCTATATCTTCCCATGTCCATGATTCATCCGGATAATCAATGCCAGCTTGGTCAAATAACTCTTTGTTATAGTAAAGCCCGACGGCATCAACAAAGTACGGGGCGCCATGGAGTTGATCTTCATAGCTGTACAGTTCAACAATGCTTTCGTAGTAATCCTCCTTGCTAAACTCATCATCCCCAGCAATAAAGGGCTCCAAATTTTTTATCAGTCCAGGCTCTGCATATTCATAAAAATTAACAGCATTCATCCAAAAGATATCCGGCCCACTCCCCCCACCAATACTTGTTCGGAGCGTGGTAAAATATTGGGCAAAAGGACTATAGGTGACATTCACTTCAACCTCCGGATGCTTTTCATTAAAAGCTTCGATGGCACGGTTCACGGCATCGCTTGCATTTTCGTCCCACAGTGCAACCTCAAGTGTCTTCTGCCCGGAGGTCGTTGCCTCGCTACACCCTCCTAAAAGGACAGCTGCCAATAGACAAACTCCCGCGTATCTCCTCAAACGAATCTACCTCCGTATGGATCAAGATATCAGTCTAAAGTCGACTGTATCGACCAACATGCATCTCTTCCTGCAACAAAACCGATAAAGCTCCTAACATTTCGATATCGCCGCGTAGAGAAGTCATATGAATGCCTACGTTTGCCCCCACCGACGGAAGCGCTCGGCGTGATACCTTCTCGCGAACAAGAGCGAGCAGTGTCTCATTCCCTTGAACCAACTCTCCGCTTAATACCACCGCCTCTGGATTTAGTAAGTGCACCGCATTGACAATAGCCACGGAAAGATATTCCGCCATTTCTTCAATGAGTTGCATACTCAGTGGGTCTCCTTCTTCCACCGCCTCCACAAAAAGTTCGGGAGTGATACTGTTAAAGTCGCCGTCTATGTGTGCGGAAATAGAAGTTTCCACTCCTTGTGTTAACAGCGCAGACACGATTTTCGAGTGAATCGTTGGCCAGCTCACATAGTTTTCCAAGCAGCCCTTATTTCCGCAAGAGCACGGTGCACCTCCTTGTACGACGGCCATATGACCAATCTCCCCAGAGCTGCCACTATGCCCTCGGTAAATCTCTCCGTTCACAAGAATGCCAGACCCAACTCCCTCCCCGACTGTAATGTAGAGCAAGTTCCTATAAGCATCTGCGCCAAAATAACGCTCAGCTATAACAAATGAATGGGTGTCATTGTCCAAGAAGGTCGTGATTCCGAATGTCTCTTCTACTAACTTCTTAATTCCCACTTCAAAAAGAGCAAGCCTTGCGTTGTATTTAATCACCCCCCGTTTGGCGTCAACCACCCCTGGGGCTATAATTGAAATCCCCACACAACGCGAGAGATCTTCTAAATGTTCAACAAATAGTGTAAGCGCATTCAAAAAAAGTTCGATATAGGCACGTCCTTGCCTTTTCTCGGTGGCATGCGTTTTGATCTCCTTGATGTCACCGTTAAGATTCAAGCTGGCAATTCGTATGGATGAATTGCTGAGGGATACGGCAATAACGAAGTTCACATCAGGATCAAATGTATAGAGCACCGGTTTTCTCCCACCCGTAGAATAACCAACCCCCTTCTCCTTGACAAAGCCTTCTCTCATTAGATCGGAAACAATGGAATTTACCGTTGTCGGACTTACTTGAATTCGCTTGGCCACAGCCCTCTTTGAAATCGGACCCTCTAATCGAATGAGATTGAGGATATTTGATCGGTTCATGGCCTGTATTAAGTGCACCTTTTTTTCAAGTGTCAAATCATGCATCAACTCCTAACATCTAGCGCTCTCTTTAAAAAGATCGATGGTCAACTCCTATAAAGCGCTCTTTTTACTTTAAATCAACGTTAATTCTAGATTTTAGTCAGTTAATTTATCCAGTGCCTTTATAAAGTATAGTAAACCCAAAAGTCAGATTAGTAAATAAGGAATGGTAAATTAAGGTCTTTTTAACTATAAAAATTCTTAAATTATTTTGTGTTGGGGTTTAATAGGGGTGGCTTAAACGGTGAGAGGCCTTAAATCTAACTGAAACCAGCAACTCGTTCACCTTATCGCTCATTTTCATCAGCATCTAAGCCTTGTCTACATCATTTCACTCCGAGCCAGTCGTATGAGAATGTTGTTATTTCTCGAATGTTGACGCCCGCTCCTGCTATACTATAAAAAGAAATGACGTTATCTAAGCTAATTATAGGAGTTGATCTAATGGTCAGTCGCGTCTTAAAATCAGTTTCCGGTACGTTCGAAGCGCTTCTCGCAATCCCCGTCTTAGGCGGAAGTTTTGTTGTTTTTATGGGCTATTCGCCGCTTGGCTTCATGTTGATTCTTCATATTGTTGGGCTCGTTTTCGCGGCGATTCATTATAGAGGAAAAGCCGGTCACATTCTTGGTATAATCACCTCCTTGCTCGCCTGGATTCCGTTTGTCGGCTGGGCGTTGCATGCGATTACCGCGGTCGTGCTCATTATTGAGGCTGCCACGGATAGGTAAGAGGGCTTTCGCAAAGTACCAGCCCCATTAAAAAGCGCCGTATCACTCTGGTAGTGATACGGCGCTTATGTTTATGCAATTGCTCCTCCAAAACAGACTCTTTCAAAGTTCAACAAGTCCTTATTTTGGGTGCCCATACTCATACAATCCGGGAATCGTCACCGGCAGTTGGCCCTCCGGATCGATATCACCGAAAATGCTTGCCGCGGCAGCTTCAAGGGAGGCGGGTTGGTATCCGTAGGCGGCAAGATACGTGGACGCATCCGGAAACCCTCTCAGATCATAAGGCGTGTCCAAACCAACGATGATAACGTTTGAACCACTGGTTTCGAGTGCTTCCACAAGTTTGCCGTGTTCCTGGCTTGAGGTTCCGACAACAACCAGATCATGACCCGCAGCCGCCTGGACGATCTCAGTCACCTCCGATTCCGATGGCTGAGTGCCCGTCGACTGAACGGTCGTTTTCACGCCGTGCGCTTCGATGGCCTTGCCAAACGCATCCGCATTTTCCGCGCTAACCACAAAGGCATCCTCGGTTTGCGTAGCATCTACCGGCAAACGGTCGTCGTTGTCCTGGACCAGTGTGATGGCTTGTCTCGCGATTTCCGCAGCAGCTTGCTGATGGTCCTCGGTACCGACGTTCTTAGGCACGTGGGTTTCATTTACAAAAGGGGTTCGAATCATCGGCTTGCCCGTCGTTTTTTTGGCTTTGGCCTTAAGAATCCGTTCAACGGAGGCATCGATGCGTTCTTTCGAAATGTCCCCACTCGCCACCGCTTCTTTCACCGCTTCAATGGAAGCCTTCTGGCGATCAAGTCGGTGAGAAACCAGCACGATATCGGTCCCAGCTTGAATCGATTTGACTGCTGCTTCTTCAGCACCAAAGTTGTCAACAATCGCCGCCATTTCCATGTCATCGGTTATAATCACACCGTCAAAGCCGAGTTCTTCCCGGAGAATTCCGGTTAAGACCGGTTCAGACAATGTTCCCGGAAGACCCGGGGTATCATCGATTTCCGGGAAGGTAATGTGGGCGCTCATGATCATGTCAACGCCCTGATCGATCGCGCGTTTGAAAGGGACAAGCTCGACTTCGCGCAGTCGCTCCATATCGTAAGGAATCGACGGAAGGCCAATGTGGCTATCTACGTCTGTATCGCCGTGGCCCGGAAAATGTTTGGCTGTCGCAAGGACGCCGGCTTCCTGAAACCCTTGAATGTTCGCTGTGCCAAGATCAGCGACCAGATCGGGATCTTCGCCAAATGAACGTACACCAATGACTGGATTATCCGGGTTGTTGTTGACATCAAGGGATGGCGCCAAGTTCGCGTTAATTCCCATCGCCTGAAGCTCCGTCCCAGTCACTTGTCCGGCTTCATACGCAAGGTCCTCGGAGCGAGTGGCGCCTAAAGCCATGCTGCCTGGAAAGATCGTCGTATCCTTTTCAATCCGAATCACACGACCGCCTTCTTGATCAGCGGTGACCATTAGTGGGATTTGATTCTCCTTTTCCCAGGCGAGTTCTTGCAACGCATTGGTTAACCCGGCCACTTGAGATGGGGTGTCGACATTTCTTGTAAATAAAATGATTCCGCCCACATGATACTCATTAATCATGGTTTCGGCTTGCTCATTCACTTCATATGCCGGCCCCGACTCATTTTGAAAGCCAACCATGAACATCTGCCCGATTTTTTCATCAAGCGTCATGTCGTTCATTGTTTTTTCAACCCAACGTTTATGGTAGTTCGCGTTGTCATTTTTCTTATTCGCTGCGGTCTGCGCCGGGGTGAACAGACTCGTGAACACAAGCGTCAAGCCTAGCAACACCAACCATCCCGTTCGCTTTCTCATCTCGCTATCCTCTCCTTTTCATAGGCTCTATCAATGAGGATTTCCTTTTCCCTTTTCTTTGCCCTTTCCTCCTTTGTCATGATAAAGAAGATAGTCTTCTCTCAAGTTTTCGAATTCAGCTACGTCCTCCTGCCAACGTTCTTCGATCTCTTCGGCTGATGTTCCTGCTTCAATGGCTTCACGGATCCAGCCATTGCCGACGAGATTGTCAAAGAAAGAGATGCCTTCACTGTCTTCTGCGCGGAACTCGAAGTCCTCCGGATACATATCTTGAATGGTTTTGACCATATGCAAGCCTGCCGACACCGGTTCAAACGCGTCCTTGTCCGTCACATGAATCTCAATACCACCGGACAGTTCACCAGCATGTTTGGAGAACTGTGGCGTAAAATAACTTGCCCTAAAGGCCACACCAGGAAGATCAAGCGCATTCAGTGCCGCGGCAAGTTCCGTGCCATCAATAAACGGCGCTCCAATCAACTCAAACGGTTTAGCGGTTCCGCGCCCCTCTGATACATTGGTGCCTTCGAACCAGGCTCCTCCCGGATAGACCACGGCTGAATCGGTCGTCGGCATATTAGGCGATGGGAGCACCCACTCCAACCCGGTGTCATCGTAGGTCATCTCACGCTGCCACCCTTCCATTTCCACGACGGTTACATCGGCATCAATCTCGAATTCTTCATTAAATAGTGTGGCTAATTCTCCAACGGTCATACCGTGGCGAATTGGAATCCGGTATTGGCCGATAAAGGATGCATACTCCGGCTCAAGAACCGGCCCCGCAACGCTTTCCCCTCCGAGTGGGTTCGGTCGATCCAGCACGATAAACTCAATATTCTGCTCTTCCGCGGCTTCCATTGCATTGGCCATTGTGTAGATGTATGTGTAAAACCTTGTGCCGACGTCCTGAATGTCAAACACCAGTACATCTACATCTTCGAGCATTTCTGCTGTCGGTGTTCTGGTTTCTCCGTACAAGCTGTAGACCGGCAAACCGGTTTTTTCATCGGTATAAAATTCCACATACTCGCCTGCCTGGGCGTCGCCTCGAACCCCATGTTCTGGCCCGTACAGTGCTGTAAGATTCACTTCCGGATGATCATATAACAGATCGACAATGCTGGATAATTCCTGGTCCACACCGGTGGGGTTCGTGATCAAACCGACGTTTTTTCCATTCACACGCTCGAGTTCTTCTTCAAGAAACCTATCGATCCCCAATTTAACCTCATCTTTCTGCTTGCCTTTGGCTTTACCCGGTGGCTCATGGCCACTTGCCGGCACCACCAGCATCGAAGAAATCCCTAAAGCGAGCGCCGCCACCGCGATGGTCCGTTTTTTCATCTGATCCCTCCGTTCAAGTAATGTAATACATTGCAATCAACAACCTTTTTTTAGTAATCGCTATCTTGATTTTCACACCCCCCAATCACTCGTTCAAGTAGCGCTTCTAAAGGTGCCCTTCTCCAAAAATTGAATCTTACCCTACTTCAAAACCGCATCCGCATGGAATCATGCAAACGAAGTCTGAGGAGATGGGCTTAGATAATTTGAAAGGGCTTTCATAAGTAGAGTATCAATTTTCCTTTTTAGTTGTCTATACCACAAAAGGCCTAGTCAGTTACTTGTTCGTCCTACTCCCCTACAAAGGTCGGAGCCATACTAGGCATTCCCTTCAACAACGCTAAGGTTTCATGCTTATAGACAATAGAAAAAGGAACCGCTTTAGCCGTTGGCTTGAGCGGTTCCTATATCCAATCGCTTCATCTTTTTTCCGAATCACGCATGATCTTTCGCATGGACCTCGCTGCCCCACCTGGATCGTCAGCCTTTGTAATCGCACTCCCAACAATCACAACATCCGGAGAGTGTTCACAAATGCCTCTTAAACTCGCCAATGTGACCCCTCCAGCCACTGAGGTGGTTAGATGGAGGTCTTCGACTAAAGAGAACAGCGCTGAACTTAGCTGATGGTCTTGCTGCTGGTCTTTGCCAATATGCAGCCCAACAAAGGAAACGCCGAGCGCTTTGAGTTGTTTGACCTTCTCTCGTTCACGAACTTGAAGCAAATCGATCATCATCTGTTTGCCATACTTCTCTGCTACTTGATGAGTACCTTGGATGGTGGCATCTGAAGCAAATGCCATCACTGTGGCGATATCAGCCCCCGCGTCGAAGGCTTGCTTCGCCTCATGTTCGCCAGCATCACAGATTTTCATGTCTGCAAGAATCGTATGTTCGGGGAAGGTATCGCTCAATTTGCGGACGATCGCCATTCCGTACTCCTTAATTACTCCCGTTCCAATCTCTATGATATCTACATTCGCTTCAGTCTCTCTTGCTAGCGCCAAACACTCATCCCATGTTAAACGGTCCAATGCCAGTTGTAATTTCATCGCGCTTCTACTCCTCCTACCGTTCCACTCGTTCGATTTCCCCCGTCTTTGCTTGCACATCTTCTAAGTAAGGCAATCCCTCATTATCTCCAACGATGCTGACCACCATGGACCCGATCGTATTGGCAAATGTCAACATTCGAGATAGCGGCCAACCTTGCAGGAATCCGTAAATCATTCCCGCATCAAACCCGTCCCCCGCGCCGACCGTATCGGCAATTTTTGACGCTTTTACAGGAGCAGCTTCGACGATTTCGCCGTTGTAATAGCCAACAGAACCTTTCTCCCCTCTTTTAATCGCGATGAGGGAGATACCGAGCTCTTTGCCCTTTTCAATCATGGCATGAGGGTCGGACTCGCCGAGAATGACTTTCATCTCCTCGTCTCCCGCAAGGAGAATGTCGACATGAGCGAGCAATGGAAAAAGAGCTTCCCTTGCCTCTTCTTTGTTCCATAGCCGCAAGCGAATGTTTGGGTCAAAAGCAATCTTTAGACCATATTCTTTGGCAAGCGCAATCGCCCTCATTGTCACTTCCATGTTTTCTGGGGCAACTGCTGGGAAGATGCCGGTAATATGGAGCAGCTTTGCCTCACGAAAATATTCAGGTTTTAACTCCGCTGGTGTCATCGTTGACGTTGGCGAATGATCGCGATAGTACATCGTGCGTCCACTTCCGTCTTCCATGATTTCCTTGAAGTTCAAGGACGTCGGATAGCCTTCAACGAGTGCCACCTCAGAAACGTCAATGCCTTCCCCTCGGGCAAACGTCCGAATGGATTGGCCGAACTCATCCTTGCCTAGGCGACTGATCCAGCCCACCTGAAGTCCAAGCCGGGAACAGCCGATGGCCACATTTAGCTCCGCACCGCCTACTTTCTTTTCGAAATCATTCACAAACTTAAGCGGGCCAGTTGAATGCGGATTAAAGGTGATCATTGCTTCGCCAATCGTAATCACATCATTCATCGATTCTTCCCTCCTCATGTACGTACTTTTCCACTCCTGCCTTAGTTGCCACGAGAACAACATCGCTCATGCCAACAAACAGCCCGGTTTCCACAACGCCTACGAGCTGTTTCAACAATCGATGCAGCTTCTCTGAGTCCGTGATTGTTCCAAAAGAACAGTCCAGGATGTAGTTGCTATTGTCGGAAATAAACACCTCGCCGTCCTTGTGCCGCAATACAGGTTCACCACCAAGAACAGAAATTCTCGCTGCGGTTTGTTCCCAGCCAAACGGCAACACTTCGACTGGCAACGGGTAAGCGCCCAGACTTCCTACGAGTTTGCTTTCATCGACCATCACGAGCAATCGTTTGGCACAAGAAGCAACGATCTTTTCTCGTACGAGAGACCCTCCTCCTCCTTTTAAAAGGTTCAATCTAGGGTCCACTTCGTCTGCCCCATCAATGGCGAGGTCCAACGTTCCTTCCTTTGGAAAACCCATTAAAGGGATGCCTAACTCTTTGGCGATCGTTTCCGTCTTGCGTGATGAAGGTACTCCCTTCACGTTCAATCCCTTCTTCACTCGGTCTGCCAATACAACAAGAAATTCGTTGACCGTTGAGCCAGAGCCGAGGCCAAGTGTCATTCCGTTCTCAACGTAGGTGACCGCTTGGGTCGCAACACGTTTTTTTCTATCACTCATCGTATCTACTCCAAGTTTGCGTGACGTGCCCGCATCGTTTCTTGGTTCGTTTCTGTAAGTTTTACAATCAGGGCATCAAGCAGCACATGCACGCTTTGATCAAATTGATTGCCTAAAGGCTGTATCGTTTTCGGTTCATGAGACTTGCGATTCTTCGTTGCTGCAGGTAGAACCAGAAGCGCATCACAGAATTTAGCGAGCGGCGTTTCTGGATTGGCTGTTACAAGGGCAACCTGAGCCTTTGCATCTTTTGCTTTAGACACAAAGCCATGCGCTCCGTTTCCAAAGGCGGAGCCAGAAATCAACACAAGCAAATCCTCCGCTTCAATACTTGGTGTAATCGTCTCCCCTGTGACAAACACGTTGTAGCCTGCATGCATCAAACGCATCGCGATCGCTTTTCCCATTAGACCCGAGCGTCCGTCGCCACTGATAAAAATCCGCTTCGCATTGATGAAAGCATTCGCGACCCCTTCTAGTTCCTCTTCACTAACGGATTCAAGAACAACCTGTACTTCATTCACACACGTACGCGCGGTTTCTTTAAATGTTCTCATTTGCCTTCCCCTCTCCTATTCTAGAAAACTTGGCAGCCATAGAGCCAGTTGCGGAAGAAACGCAACAACGGTGATTGCAGCAATAATAATGCCTACGTATGGCAATAGCGATACGATCGAGCGGCTTACCGAAAGCTTGGCAATGGAACTTGCCAGCAGCATGCATAAACCATACGGCGGGGTAATTAAACCGACCGCCAGGCACATGACAATGACAATCCCAAAGTGAACGGGATCAATACCGAACGCCTCAGAGGCTGGGAGCACAATGGGGACAAAGAGGATCATCGCTGGAATCGCATCCAAGAACATGCCAATGAATAGAAATAATAGGATCACAGCTAGAAGAAACATCCACTCCTGCGGAAAGGAGTTTTCAAAGACCCTAGCAATCTGATCGGGCACTCGGTAATAGCTAAACAACCGTCCAAGCGCACTCGCTGTGGCGAGAGCAAACAGTGTTAACGAACTTAATTTGATGGTATCGTAGACGATTTCCGTTAAATCCTTGATCGTAATCGACCTGTAGACGAACATGGCTAGAATGAATGCGTACAAACAGGCAATGATTGCCGCTTCTGTTGCCGTGACAAACCCGCCGACAATCCCACCAAGTATAATGACTGGCGTCAAAAGCGGTGGCACACATCGAACAAACTGACGACCGATGTCTTTCATTTTTACCCGTTTATGCCGTGGATAGGCTTCTCGATGCGAAACAAAACCGACCAATCCCATCATCGCTACACCCATAAGAAGGCCGGGGATCACACCGCCGACAAACATTTGCCCGACGGACACGCTTGTAACGCTTCCATAGACAACCATTGGAATGCTTGGCGGAATCAGCATGCCCATCGTTGATGATGCGGCTGTCGTTCCAACCGCTGTCCCCTTGTGATAGCCTTCCTTAATCATGCTCGGAATCAAGATTTTACCCACACCTGCCGTGTCCGCTTGAGCAGAGCCGGAAATGCCGCCAAAAAACATCGACACGACGATATTTGCTTGAGCCAATCCACCTCGGATATGACCGACCATAGCCACGGCAAGTTTGATCAGACGGTCGGAAATCTGCCCCTGGTTCATAATATTTGCCGCAAGAATAAACAAAGGAACCGCAAGGAGGATAAATGATTCTAGCCCCGAGAACATACTTTGAACAATGAGTTCAAGAGGAACGGAATCAAGCATCCAAATCCCAATAAAGGCGACAATTCCAATCGAAAACGCAATGGGGACGCCAAGAAATAACAATCCGATGAATAAGCCAACAAGCAGGATGCCCGTCATGATGGATTCCCCCTTTTCTCCATGGCATAGAAGTGGTAGTCACTCGCTGCATTGCCAAGTGAGAAAATCATCATCGCTACGCCAGAAATCGGCAAGACAAGCCAAAGATAGCCTTGTTGCAGTTCGGGCAAGGTGTTCACTGTCCACTCCCAAAATAACTTGGCGAGCATGCTTCCATACACCGTCATCATCAATCCAAATGCTGCAATTAACACATGACTAATCAGTTGCACGATTAACAATGAGAGACCGCTTAGCTTATCAAAAAGAAAATCGACCTTAAAATGCTCCTGATGCTTCACCATCACGGCTGCGCCAAGAAAAACCGTCCAGACAAAGGCATAGGTCGCTACTTCCGCCGCCCATAGAATGGTGATGTTGGGCACATACCGTGATACCAACTGCAAGATGATGCAAACGACAAACACGATAAAGAATAGGGCGGCTAAGCGCATCAACACATATTCCATGCCGTTCATTATTGCTTTCATAGTGACTCGCCACCTTTCCTCATTCCTCTGCTAATGCTTGAATCGCTTCATAGAGTTCAAGTGCCCCTAAGTCTTTCGCTGCCTGCTCCCGTACGTGCTCGGTCTGTTCCATAAATGGAGCCGTGTCCACCTCATTCAAGACCGCACCTTCTTCTTCCAGACGCTTTAAGGAATCCTCTGCCATCTCCCGGTCGGCCTCTCGAGCCGCAAGCGTTGCTTCTTCCGCTGCCTTCCAAATGGCCTCCTGTTGCTCCGCATCAAACCTCTCAAGCACCACGTCGGAAGTAAGAAAGAACCGCGTCGCAAAATCATGCTCTGTCAGGGAGATATACGGCGTGACTTCATGATGGCTCGACTGATACATATTGGTAAAATCATTTTCCGACGCATCCACCACGCGATTTTGCAACGCTTGATACATCTCATCCCACGCCACGCTTGTTGGAATAGCTCCAAGTGCAGACCATGCATCTTGCACCGCCGGGGAGTCTTGCGTCCGAATGCTGACATTCTGTAAATCTTCGGGTGCATTCACCTCATGAAAGCCATAGAAATTCCGTACGCCTGCGCTCCAGTATCCAAGTACGCGTAAATTCGTCTCTTCCTCAATCATCGCGTTCGTCTCTTTCCCCACTTCTCCATCAACCACCCGTTCCCAATGCTCCTCACTTGTGAACAAATACGGCATCGAAAACAGATCGACTTCGCGAATTGCCTGCGTCATGAAGCCAGGTGAGACGACCGTCATGTCAACGGCGCCTGAGGCAATGCTTTGCAGAAGCAAATCCTCATTCCCACCAAGAGAACCATCTGTATGGATTTCTGCCGTTACCTCTCCATTCGTCTCTTCCTCAATCACCTCTTTAAAACGCTCGAATCCCACCCCAAAGGGGCTGTTTGCATCAAGCTGTGTGGCTAAAATTAACGTTTCCTGTGCCTCTCCAGCTGCATCCTCAGCTGTGTTACACCCAGCAAGTGCAACTAGTCTGACCACCCCAACACTTGCAAGAAAGATTGTTTTCTTCATGCCTTCCTCCTTTCAACATCCCTCATCCTTCCCTTGGGTTTTCATTAACGAAAGCGCCAACATTTTTTTGTTTTCTAGGAAGACGACCGCCTTTTAAGCGTGGGTTGAAAGCGATGGACACACGGCTCTTCCTGGGAGGACTCTCCATTTTTAATTTGCTTAAGAAGCAGTTCTGCCGCCTTCTTTCCCATTTCAAATGTTGGTTGTGCCACGGTGGTTAATGAAGGATTATAAAAATTTGCGAAGCTGACATCATCAATTCCGATGATCGCAATATCTTCGGGAATGCGCATCTGCTCCCTTTTTGCATACTCCAGCACCTCAAATAAAACCAAATCATTGCCAGCAAGAAGGGCCTGTGGCGGGCTTTCCAAAGCAATCATTTTAGCAAAAGCCGGTTGCACGTACTCAATCTCACCGCTCGCTAAATAGGAGGGGCAATAAGGCAGCCCGTATTCAGCCAATGCTTTTTTGTAGCCTTCCATCCTTTCCACTCGGGGGCTAAGCTGTTGCTCCAGTGATGGAAGGACCATGGCGATTCGCTCGTAACCTTTCGCTACAAACTCCCCCACCGCCAATCGGACCGTCTCTTCATTGTCCGAGATCACAGCATTCACATTCACCTTCGAAACCATTCGGTCGACAAAGACAAGGGGGTATCCTTCCCTAAGCAAGTCATTGTAAAGGGTTACATTTGCGCTCGTTGGAAAAACAATGATGCCATCCACCTGCTTAGCCCGCAGCATCTCGATATAACGCCTCTCCTTCACAGGTTCGTCATCAGCGTTGCACACAATCACATGAAAATCCTGTTCATGACATGCATCCTCGATTGCTCGGATCACCTGTGTAGAAAAATCATGTAAGATATTTGCGACAATGACGCCAATCGTCATTGTTTTTTTCTGCCGGAGGCTACGCGCTACAAAATTCGGACTGTAATCTAATTCTTCAATCGCTTGCTCAATTCGTTTCTTCGTTTTCTCTCCCATATAATCAAAGCGTTTATTTAAGTACTGCGAAACCGTACTTTTGGAAACTCCGGCACGTTTCGCCACATCCGCCATTGTGATCACAGCCATTGGATTCCTCCCCTATGACTTATTACTAAACCGATTTAGTTTCGGGACAAAAAAAGTCCAGGTAGCATATACTTTTTACTAAATCGGTTTAGTATAAGTTACTGGATTCATTGTACAACATATGTAAGCGTTTTTTCAATAAGGAATTTCAAATGGTATGATAGTGGATCATTTTCAATTCCATCCGTCTAAAGGCGTTTGCGAAACACTTTCCTCCATGAAGCATTACATAGGGCCTACCTGGCAGAACCAACCGCTTCCATGTATGAACCTCCCTTTTTCACATATACATTCTTAAAGGTCAGAAAATACTTTCCCGAAAAGGGAGGCGTGCGTGATGGCAACCAAACCCCCGATCTTACAACCAGGTGACACCGTTGGAATTGTGACGCTTGGGAGCCCCCTCGATCCGACGATCATTAATGACAGAATCAATACGCTTAGGAATATGGGTTTTCAAGTGGAGATCGGCCAATCGGTGTATGCCGAAGACGGCTTTCTTGCCGGAACAGCGGAAGAGCGTGCGGCTGATTTAATGAGGATGTTTACGGATGAATCAATCAAATGGATTCTCCCCTCGAGAGGGGGCGTCGGCGTTGCTGGCATCCTTCCTTATCTTGATTATGGCGTAATCCAACAGAACCCGAAAATAGTAAGTGGTTATAGCGATATTACAGTTTTACTCAATGTCCTCTATCAACAGGCCGATTTAATCACATTTCAGAGTCTCATGCTAATTGACTTCACCATGGGGACGCCAGCGTACAATTACGATCAGTTTTTTTCGGCTACCTCTACGTTCACTTCACCTAGACAAATCCAAAATCCTCCGGGCATGCCTCTAGTGAGTAGAATCCCTGGTAATGTTACAGGCCCTATTGTCGGGGGAAACCTAACCTCATTTGTGGATACACTGGGAACCCCTTTTGAAATCGACACGTCAGGGAAAATTTTACTCCTTGAAGACACGCATGAACCGATTAATACGGTATACAGGTACATGAGTCACCTGGACATCGCCGGGAAGTTTCAAGATTGTGTCGGAATTATCATGGGCGAATGCACAAATTGTCCGGTCGCTTATGGCAAGACCTACGAAGATTTAATTGCCGAGTTTGTAGTCCCCCTTGGGAAGCCACTGATGACAAATGTAGCAACTGCTCACGGCCTCTACAAAGCAGCGATTCCAATCGGTGCAAGAGTGAATTTAAATACGATCAATAATACGTTAACGGTACTTGAACCCACAGTCAGCAATGGACAGTGACTCCTCTACTTTTTGTGAAAAAAAAGCCACAATCAAGTAAGCAACTAAAGGAAGGCGGCTACGCGCGTGAAGGTGATCGGGATCAACTTGGCCCCAAACAAGCCAAGATGGTCCATGATCATGCTAGTGAGGACTTGTCCGGCTATGGCTGTCGTGTTCATCGGTCAATCATCAAAATCCTCCATATCCGGATTCAAATAAGGAGCATAGTTATTGCCATTCAACCCCCTTCTCCCCTCGTCATTCGCCGTCGCCAGTTACCAAATCCTCCAAAATTCACTTCACCAACCATAAACGAAACCAGGGCGATTCCTCCTGTAACGTGTCCATATTTGTCTTAAGTTGTAAAGGAACGCTACTTCCCAGCAACACATTGGTTCCGTCTTGATCGAGAAATTGCAAACCGACTTTTTCATAGAAGTGCACAAACTTTCCGCTTAACTGCTTGATTCCTTCAGGAGTGCGCTTCGCTCGAGGCAATTCATACCCAGGCGATTCATAAAGTGCCAGATAGTCTACATTTAATACTTTTAGATAATCATCAAATTGCTCCAGCGCTTCCACTATAATTTGCGCCTCCCTTCCTTCCCTCTCTACCGTGATGTGAGAGTAGATGATTGCGATGGTTGAATACTGCTCTCCATGCTGCTCGAATTGTTTCACAAGAAGGCGTAAACCGTCCCCCAATTCGCCCGAATTTGCAAGCGGCCCAAGCAATTCATTCCAAGACTGGTACGACGAAGGGTCAAAGATCGCAAACTGGAACTCACCTACAATCTTTTCATCTTTCATTGGAATAATTTCTTCGCTAGGAATGGCCTTTTGAATATTAGCCACCCCCCTAATTATGCGTGAATATTCACAAAAATTGGTGAGATAATGCACATCAACATAAGGCTTCTTTTCCAATGGTCAACGCCTCCATTTCCCCAAATAAGTATTTGTTCGTCTCTCAAACTCGGATCGACTTCGACACAGAAAAGCGAAAGACGATTTCAGTCACCCCAACCCTGAAGAAAAGTTTTCCTTCCCAAGCAAATTCAAGAAGTATACAGGGCGGCATTCTTGGTTCAAATGAAATCAGGCTATCCTCTCCCCTATGGATCTAGTCTCATTATCCTTGTTTCAATCTTATATCAATAATACTCACAAGAAAAGTAGTTTTAAAAATTATTTGTCTAGAAAAATTCCCTTACAGTATCTGGTGGCTTATCAAATTTCTAGTCACAGCAATACTCTGGCGTCGCGAATTTTCAAAAGGGCCAAGCGTCTTCCACCCCGTTTGGAATGAAGCAACTACGAAGTCTTCAAACGAAAGGACTTCTACCCTTGGGCAGAAGTCCTCATCTCTTAGTCTTCCAAGTAACGACGAGCGCTGTGATAGCCGTTCGTGTAATCAAAATCATTGACGTTCACAATCTCAACGGTCTTCGCAGAATTCGGAGCGTGGATCATCTCCCCGTCGCCGATGTACATGCCGACATGGTGAACGGTTCCCGTCCCGCCATCGCGGGCAAAGAATAACAGGTCCCCAGTCTGCCAGTCCTCCCGCTCGACGAAGGTTCCTGCTTTTGCCTGGTCGCCAGAGTCCCGAGGGATCTCAATCCCGTGCGCTTTATAAAGAGAGTGGGTAAAGCCGGAGCAGTCAAAGCCAAATCCTGAGACACCGGCCCACAGATACGGAAGGCCGAGAAACTGCTTTCCATCCTCAATCAAGTCCTCTGCCTCGGGGGCAGGGATTGCCTCCTCGTTTTCATAGACATTGACATCATCACTGTCGACCCACTTGGCACCATCATCCGGGGTTAAAAGGAGGGCTCGCCCCTCTCCCTCATGCAATACAGGAAGGATGGTGTTGTAACTGACTTCAAGGTACTCCTGCTCCAGTCCCCAGTCATTATAGAGGTTGGCGGTTGGCGCTGTTACATACCCGTCTGGCTGGTGATCCATATAGGCAAGCGTCGGGTTCTCGGTCAGTTGTCTTTTTGGCATCCATCCCGGATACCCGAGCTCCTCTTTTGGCGTCGATTGTCCGTCCACGGCCACCTTCACCCATTCTCCGTCCTCTTCTAGAACCGTTACTTTCTGTCCGTAGACAGCCTGCGTTTCCAGCTTTCCGACGAGCCAGAGCTTGTCATCAAGCGTCATGCTCTCGGTCCACCTCCACGGATCGACCACTTCGGCGGCCGAGGGTTCATCAATGTCACGAAGATTGTCTGGTTCTCCCCAGATTGTGGCCACTGATACATTGACATAGGCCGTATCCTGAGCCCTATTAGACTTCTGGTCTTCTTTTGCAAACCCACTTTTTGAGATTCCAACTAGACTCGTTGCGACGACTGCACCTAGCAGGGCATAGCCCCATCGTTTCTTGATCATTTGCGCTCGTCCTTTCGATTTAGGATTCTTCTGCAATAGCAAGTTCAACGCCAAGACCTGGCCGTTCGTCCAATGTCACCATCGGCGGGTAAGCACTCGTCATCCCTCCTTCTGGGTAGGACCTCTCCAACCAAAGCGGCGCATCGAGATCCGTCATGGTGATATTCGGGTGAGCCGCTGCGACATGGGCGGCGGCTGTCACGGAAAGTGTGGCTTCCATCATGCTGCCAATCATGCAGGGCACACGCCCGGCTTCTGCGATACTCGCGATCGTCATTGCCTCGCGAATGCCGCCACATTTGAGTAGTTTAATATTAAACAAGTCTGCTGCTTTTTTGTGGACGAGTGTGAGGGCATCGGCGACCGTTGCTAGACTCTCATCTGCCATGATCGGTAGCCCAACGTTCTGCGTGACATAGGCAAGACCGTCTAGGTCGTCTGCGGCCACGGGCTGTTCGATAAAGTCAATCGGCAGCTTCTCCTCCTCAAATAGGTGAATGATACGCACGGCGTCCTTTGGAGACCAGCCCTGATTGGCATCGATGCGCAAACGGATTCCTTCTGGCAGCTCCCCCTGCAAAGCAAGCAGGCGATCCAAGTCCCGCTGCCACGCATCGCCAAGCTTAACTTTTAACATTCGGTACCCTTCGCTGATGTGCCTAGAGGCATGTTTCTTCATTTCCTCTGGTTCGCTGAGGCTAAGGGTCATATTGCTTTCTAACTCCGTTTTCACATTCCCGCCAAGCAGCTGTACCAGCGGAACCCCGAGCCTTTTTGCACGCAGATCATGCAACGCCATGTCAACGGCCGCTTTTGCACCGCAATTGCCGACACAGGCGTTTTGAACGGCGTCAAGAAGCTGATTGAAATCAGTGAGGTTTTCTTCAAAAATACGCCTTTTGATTGGCCCTTCAATCGCCTCCTTCATCCCGCCAAGAGAATCCCCAGTGATCGCAAAGGTCGGCACTGCGGAGCCCTGGCCGGTCGTCCCGTCCTCAAGCGTCAGCTGAACAACCAATGCCTCAACCGCCGTTACCCGGCGTAAGGCTGTGACGAATGGTCGCTTCAGCGGGATTTCCCGTGTAAAGACGTGCACCTCTTTAATCTGCATAACATCCCTCCTCTACAGCCGTTCTAGAATCCAACCGACAAACAGCCCCGCGTAGGTCCCGAAAAAAGAGCCCATCAAGGCCATAATGACACCAATTGGAACGAGGTTCTTGCTGAAGGCTCCAGCCAGAACAGGCGCACTGGCCATCCCACCCACATTGGCAAGACTGGAGATCCCCATCGTAAACAAATCAACCTTGAATAGCTTTGCAAACAAGAGCATGACGACACCGTGAATGAAGAGAACAAGCAGTCCAGAAAGCAAATAAATGGGAACTTCAGTGATTTGTGAAAAATCGGCGCGAGAAGCGATCAACGCAATGATGATATAGAGCATTGCGCTGCCGATTTCCATTGAACCTGCTGTTTTTCCAAGCGGCGTAAGGGCAACGATCAGGCCGAGAATAGAAACGATCAAAATCGTCCAGGTAATCGGATTAATAAAGTCACCGATTTCCGGGAGCGCTTCCCCAATGGAGGTCGCAATGGCTGATACGAGCAAGGAGCCCCCGATCAGACCTAGAATTTGCACAAGGTCAATGCTCTTTTGCTCAGCACTTGCATCCTCCTCCAGTCGTGCCGACATCTCCTCAAAAGCGGACGTATCCGCTTTCGTCCAGCGATTAAAGGCCGCCGCAAAGGGAACCATCCAAAAGAGCATCATCAACCAAATCGAATAGTCAATCGTATCGACAATCAGCATTTGTCCGAAAATGCCTTCGGGAACATCCAAAATCCCTTGAATCGCCGCCATATTCGCAGACCCGCCGGTCCAGGAGCCAGCCAGCGCCGCAAATCCTTGCCACGTATCCGCCGCATAGAAGCTTTGCAGAAGCAGATACGTAAGGGCAAAGCCAATGACAATGCTGAAGGTACCGACAAAAAAAGCGATAATCATCTTTGGTCCAAGCTTCGCGATTTTGCGCAGATCACAGCTAAAGAGCAACAGGAAAATCATGGCCGGAAGAAGCGCGTCTCGAAGAAGTGAATACGTCTCTCCTAGCGCCTCCGACTCCCCGAAGAGACCAATCGTATTAAAGGTGGCCCCGAGAATATAGATCATCACGACCCCCGGCACATACTTAAAGAACGTCCACCCCCTCCCCCTGTCTGCATAAATGACAAGCGCCGCCATCGCAATCAACACACTCACATAAAGAAATCCACTCTCAATCATCGTTATCCCCCTTACCGCTTCGTCCACTCAACAGAAAAGAACCCAGCAAAAAGATCGCTCGACCTTTTCGCTGGGTTCTATCCTGAACAGATAAAGCAGCGTATTTTCAATTAGCTTTCTTTCTGTTGACGGTATTTCGTCAGCACATTCCGGTAGGCCACCGTTAGTGCCTTTTGCGAAGAGCCTAAATAGCGCCTTTCGATTGACGCAACGATCGCCTCTTCATCTTCCACTTGTCTCCCTACAAACAGAGAGCGAATAAAGACATTCGTCAAATTTAAAATCGACGAACACTCGACATCGACAATTTTTCCTGAATGGGCATCAATGACCATCCCGATGAAAAACAGCTTATACTTTTCAGTAATCGGATTATTCGCTGGAGATTTCGCTTCCCCAATAATGTACACCGTGTCTTGATCGAACATTGCTAGCACCTTCGAACTTTCTGTATCAGCCATCCCAGACAGAAAAAGGGAGCGATTACGGAAATAATCGGTGACTTTTTCCGGGTGACGGTAGTTTTCTTACAATTATGATAAGTGAACCCTAGGCGTTTGTCAACTGTTGATTTGCAAAATGAGGGAATTGTGTATGCGTTTACTTAACGGATGAAGCTTCTTATAATGAAGGAAGAACCAATGACTCGTGTCGTAGCGAGTGGGGAAGGAGGGATCTTCATGGCACAAGTCGAAAAACCCGGAGAAATTGTCATTCTTAACGGTACGCCAAGATCCGGAAAGTCTAGCATCGCCGCTGTAATTCAGAACAGGTTTGAAGGCGTGTGGATGAACGTAGGGGTGGACCGGTTCATGCAGATGACCCCCGAACAGTATCAGCCTGGGATTGGATTGCGACCCGGGGGTGAACGCCCTGACCTCGAACCTTTCGTTGTGATCATGTATCAAGCCATGTATGAGACAATCGCTTCTTACAGTCGCTTGGGGCTGAACGTCGTGGTCGATGTTGGGCACCACGATGGGCATTCCGTCCCTAGAGGGATTCTCCCAAGATGTGCCAGAATTCTGAAGGGGCTACCTGTTTTATTCGTAGGCATCCGCTGCCCCATCGAGATAGTCATGGAACGACGGATCGATACCTGGCATGCTGGTTACACCGCCGATGGCAAGGTGCCCAAACCCGTGCGCTTATGGCAAGAGCTCGTTCATGTGCCTGGAATCTATGACTTGGAAATCGATACCTCAGTGCTTAGCCCTGAAGAGTCTGCTCATTTGATCTCCCAGCGACTCAAAAACGGTCCGCGCCCGACAGCTTTTCAGCGCATTGAGGGTATGGGGAGTGAACCGTATACGATCCGCGAAAACGTAGAGGAATAGTTTGCTATTAACAAAGCAAAATGGGTAACATGGGTAGCGGGAGGGAGCTACATGAAAGAAGAGGTTGGGGTCTGTACCCAATGTGGCAAGCGTTTATATTGTATGGATGGTTTTTTGAATGGCGTCTATAAAGAGAACCGGCTATATTGTTTTGAATGCGAGGAGAAGCTTTCTTCCGCCGATCTGATGAAGGAATGAAAGTAGATGGCAGGCGGCATGCTTGCTCCAACAAAACAGAGAGCCAAACCACGGCTCTCTGTTAGAATACTACACGTTCACGTCTTCAAATGCTTTTTCAATTTGCGGCAAAAGATCGTTCCAATCCGCCTCCTCGGTTTTATTGACAGTCACAAAGTCATTGACGCCAAAGATATTGTCGATGCCATCAATACCGAGCAATGCTTTTGCGACAGGATGGTCCGTTTCCTGCCCCTGTTTCACTGAAGTACTTTTTTCAAAGATGACTTGGTCGGCCGTGAATTTAACAGCGTTTGGATTGGGTGTTCGTTGCGCTTGTATGTTCATTGTACTCATCCCTCCTTGGTTTTTGCTTTCTTACTGCTATAATACCACTTTCCTAGCGGGTATCAAAACTCAAGAGGCTTGGGATTTTCAACGATGTGCGATTTACAAGTGAAAATGATATGCTTGTACCTGTACTGAGCCAGAAATGCTACAGGGTAGAAGGAATGGAAAGGAGCTTGCTAGATGTCCGTAACAGATTTGAATGCAGCCCGGAAATGGGCGAAGCTCCCTAAAGAGACTCAGCAACTGCTTATCAACAATGTGTTCTGTTCTACTTGCTATGTGACCACTATTGTTGACTATACATTGCACGATGACACGTTTGGTGTCCTGCTTAAAGGCAAATGCAAAGACTGTGGCAACGATGTCGCGACTGGTTGAGGATTTGTAGGAGCGGGAAGCTTGCTAACCCTTACCGATTCATCGCTAAAAAGAAGCGTTGATGGGGAAGATCCTCCATTAACGCTCTTCCACGTTTCCCTTCATTTATCTCTCCACCACTTCGCAGAAAAAACCAAAATTACATATATTGCAAGAAAAAACAACGACGCTGCGGCGTTTTACCGTAAACTTCCTTTTCACCGGAGCCAGCCAATGGTTGTTTCATTATTCCTTTACCGAACCCAAGACAATACCCTTCACGAAGTATTTCTGCAAAAACGGATATACAAGAATTATTGGAAGTGCCCCGATAAAGATCTGGGCAGAACGCACAGTTCTTTCAGACAGTGCCTGCACTTCGTCAGGATTCACATTGATTTGTGAGAAATCATTTTGCACAATAACCGTTTGCAAAAACGTGGACAGAGGGTACATAGTGGAGTCGGTTAAGTAGATGAGTCCATCAAACCATGAATTCCACTGCCCTACCATTGTAAACAATCCGACTGTTGCTAACGCAGGAAGAGAAATGGGCAAATAGATTTTAAACAATATTCGAAAATGTCCTGCCCCATCAATAAGGGCTGCCTCCTCAAGCGATTTCGGAACCCCAGTCCTGAAGAAATTTAATAGCAAAATCAGGTTGAACACGTTCACTGCTCCTGGAAGAACCAAGGCCCAGATCGTGTTTATTAACCCAAGATTCTGCACAAGCATGTAGGTTGGAATTAACCCACCATTAAAAAGCATAATGAACACCAGGGAATAAACGTACAGCTTCCTCCCTCGGAACTCGTGGTCCTCTTTTGACAACGAGTAAGCCGCAAGCGTGATGACACCAAGACTAATGGCAGTGCCGAGAACGGTACGGTATACCCCCATCCATAACGCCCGCAGGAAATTATTGTTACCAAGTGTCTGTTCCCAAGCTGCCACGGTAAAATCAATAGGCAGGAAACGAACCATATTCGCGTTGGCAGGTGCAGAAGCGCTGAAGGAAACGGCCAGAATGTGCAGCAGGGGGAGAATGCATACAATCCCGAGCAACGTAAGAAAAACCGTATTGCATATTGAAAAAACTTTGTAAGACCGGCTGCGATGAAACATGCCATCCCCCCCTAAAAAATGCGGTAGTTTGCGTACTTATAGGCAAGGCGGTAGCCCAGTACGATTAAAAAGAAAGCAATGATTGATTTAAACAACCCCACGGCCGTCGCATAGCTGAAGTTGCCCCCGAGAAGCCCCTGCCTGTAAACATACGTATCAATAATATCGCCTTTGTCATAGACAAGCGGGTTATACAGGTTAAAAATCTGGTCAAATCCAGCATTTAAAATATTCCCTAAAGCAAGTGTCGCCACCACAATGGTAATTGGAAGAATTCCCGGGAGCGTAATGCGGAGCACTTGCTGAAATCGATTGGCCCCGTCTACAGTGGCCGCTTCATACAGGCTTGGGTTAATGCCGGCAAGCGCAGCCAGAAAGATAATGGCGGAAAATCCAAAGTCCTTCCATACATCACTCGCAATGACCGTCACACGAAACCAATCCCCGTTTCCAAGGAAGAAGACTGGTTGAATCCCAAATAAGCCAAGGAACTGATTCACAAGCCCTCCATCGACAGAAAGCAAATCAAGTAAGATGCCGCCGAGGATGACCCACGATAAAAAGTGTGGCAAATAGACAAGCGTTTGAATGGACCGCTTGAACGCCATGATACGCACTTCATTCAAAAGCAAGGCAAAAATAATAGGTATGACGAGCTGAAAAATAATCTTGAAGATGGATATAACAAAGGTGTTCCAAATTACTTGCCTTCCTTCGCTGAATTCAAAAATACGCCTAAATTGTTCAAGGCCGACCCATTCCGAATCCCAAAACCCTAAGAACGGCTTATAATCCTGAAACGCCATGACGATCCCTGCAAGCGGCACATAGTTAAAAACAAATGCAAGCAGGATGGCCGGAAGAACCAGAATGTGAAGCGGCCAATTTCGCTTAAGATTCCAGGGGCGTTTGCGTTTTTTTATGGGAAGCCCTGCCGTTGTCGATGTGGAAGTCTTCATGAGGTCCACCCCTTTCTTATCCACTTCGAAATTCCTGCGGAGTCACGTTGAAATACTTTTTGAACACTTTAATAAAATACGAAGAGTCCCCGTAACCAAGCTTTTTAGCAATAACAGCGATTTTTTCGTTCGTTTCGTTTAGCAGGAACACAGCCCTTTCCATTCTCGTTCGATGGATATAGTCGGTGAAGTTTTCGCCAGTCACCTCTTTGTACACCTTGGAGACATAGGCAGCATGAAGCTGTAGATCATCAGCCACACTTTGCAAATTCGGATGTTCTTCTAAACGCGTGTATACGTAGTGCTGCACGCGGCTAACAAGCTGTTCTGCCGCAGATAGCGGTTCTCTGCTTTTTTCTTTCATTTGGCGATACACTATAGCCCCTTTTTTCCCTAGCAAAAACCTCCTGCTTAATTTTACTGTGATAGGGCCAGCAAACGTTCTTTTCATCGTTTTCAAAAAATTATCAGTTAACTCATGCCGGATATAAGCTTCCCAATCTACGGGTGGAGTACTTGTTTTCTGATAGAGCAGCACACTATAATGCCCCGACCCTTCTTTCAACGTCATCAAGCCTGTACGTCCGTTTTGAAAATAATCACTCATCATGTGTTCAAACCAACGTAATTGCTTGGACTCTACTTCAACACCGTGGTCTCCCATGTTAACCCGCAACCATAGAGCCTCTGTATCAAATGCTACACCCTCTGCTTGGCAAAACGAAACAAGACCGACCTCTGTTCCTTCCTCCAACCAAGGACGAAGAACCGCTCCCCCTAACTCCAAATGGCTCCTCGTCTCTGCTTTCTTCACTTCCAACTTTAATTGAAGGGCCCGAGAAACCGCGTCCAGCAATTCCTCATCAGCCACTGGTTTTAAGAGATAGTCAACGGCCTTAGCACGCAAAGCATCCGTCGCATATGAGAATTCCGCGTAACCAGAGAGGAGGAGCGCTTTCACCTGATGCCCTCCATCATGGACTTCTTTAAGAAGATCGGTCCCCAACTTCCCAGGCATGCGAATATCTGAGACCATGACATCTATTTCCGTTTGTTCGAGGATCGAAAGGGCCTCTCTTGCCGAACGCGCCAGATAAACGGATGAGAAATCCATATCCTTCCACGGCAGGGATTGCAGGCCCTGCAACGTCGCCTCTTCATCATCGACTAAAAGCAGTTGGTACACCTATCCCTCCCTCCCTTCCGCACGTTCTTCCCACAGGATCTCTACTCTAAGGCCCCCTAGTTCAGACTTTTTGAGGAGCAATCCGGCCCGGCCCCCGTACCGGTTTCTTAAGCGTTGGTGTACGTTTCGCATTCCGTAACGTTCTGATGTTTGCTCCCCTTCCTCGATCTGCTGTTGCAAAAAAGAACGATTCTCTTCAGAAAGGCCTGGGCCATTGTCGTCAATGGCAACTCTCATATACCCTTCGCGTATCTCCCCTTTTACCAAGATCAGACCCGGCTCCTCCATGTGCTCAATGCCATGTAGCATCGCATTTTCTACGATGGGCTGAATGAGTAGCCTTGGAATCAACTCTTGTTTCATTGGCTCTGGCACTGATACATCATACGAGAGGCTCGATTTCCGTAAGGCATGGATTTCCAGGAAGCTCTGAATCAACTCTAGTTCTTCGCCTACGTATGTTTCTTCATCTTCCACTTTCGTTCGAAAGCGATAGTACCTCCCTAACTGTAAGGCCATCGCCTCAACCGCCTCTGTATTTTTAACCTTCGCCATATTCTTCATATAAAAAAGGCAATTATAAAGAAAATGTGGATTAATTTGTGCTTGCAGCAGCTTTAACGAAGCATCCTGAGAATGGATTTTTTCTTCATAGACTTTCTCAATCAGCGTCTGAATGCGCTCGGCCATTTCATTGAACCCGCTCATTGCTGTTTGGAACTCACTCTCTTTTTTCAAATCCATGCGTACGCTATAGTCTCCGCCTTTAAATCGATGAATCGCCTCTTTTAGCTTATATACCGGCACATGGACATGTTTATATAAAAGCCCAGCCGCCACAAGTCCAAACAGCAAAAGCAAACAGACCGAGCCATAGAATAAAACCCGCGTTGATTGTACAGGAGAAAGCACTTCTTCCATTGGTATATAGTCAACCAGTACCCAACCTAATGAAGGAGATTGAATAAAGCTGATCAAATAGTCTTCGTGGCCTTGTCTGAGGGAAAACGTGCCTTGCCTTTCCTGAAAATTCGGATTCAAGTCTTCCATATTTGAGAATATCCATTCTTCTGTTGCCCCTGCCGCCTCAATAGTTTCAGAGTCAGGATGGTAGAATACCGATTGCCCAGCCCCATTCGAGCCAAGTTCAGCAAGATGAAGGCGCACACTCTCTTCATAGACTCTCGCTTCTATGACGACTTCGTTTCCGATTTCAAACCCATGAAGCGGGTAACGAAGATGCCTTATGAAATAGTTGCGCTCATTTGTCCCTTTTTCATGAACGTAGAACCATGCCTCTGCCTCCTCTCCAAGGGGGCCCGGATGAGCGGACATGGTTGTGATGGCGCTTTCTTTTCCAGGCAAATAAATAGAGACATCCACGAGCATATTGCTTAATTGTTGGTACGTCAGCATCTTTTCCAGTACAGCATTTTGCAGAACAACCGCCTCATAATGGCTTAGCAAATCAAGATTACGTAGTTTGCTGACATCCGAGTCTACACTAAGGGCGACAAGAAACTGTGATACTTGCTCCAAGTCCGCTTCAATTCGGTTCATGGCAACGTCCAATTTGCTCATGTTTTGAGTATGAATTTCCTCACGTATGACCTGTTCACTTACGTAGTTGGAATACGTGTATAAACCGACTACAGGAACGAGAAGTCCCACCATAAGAACTATGACTTTTTGAAACAGCGTTAATCGTTTTATCATCCCTCCCCCTCCTCTACGATAATGGTTAAATTGTAGCGTACTAGAAGAGGGGGAGGAAGGTTTTTTTACTGCCTCTTAGTATGGTATTAAACGGAAGGGGCTCTCCTAACGGTTTTCCTCAACGGTCTCATACCATTCGTTCACTTCTACTGTAATATCATCACCTCCAGAGCTTTTCCACTGGTCCACAATTCCATCAAATTCTTTAATGTCCATTTCTCCGTAGATCATTTTACTGAACGCTTCCTGAAGTAGCGTATCAAGCGTATCCTGTCTCGTTAGCATCGTAGGGGTTGGAGCACCCGTAAATACACTTGGAATTTGTTCATCCTGATTATCTACCACAATTCGAGCCCCTTCCCATGCTTCTTCGGGATAGTGGAGATACATCTTCTGTTCAAAGGGTGTCTGCGGCTCTTGTCCCCGGGCAAAGTCAGCCAGAGCGTTGATATACAGAGACGGAATGCGTGCCGCTTCAAAAGTAATCGTATATTTCATCGGATCGATACGCCCTCCTGGAATGTCATCCTCCCCATACTTCACTTCATCCCCATCTAACACATAGTCGTATCCTTCTGCAAATCCGTATTCAAACTCTCCTCCCTCTTCCGGGTTGGCGTAGTTTTCAAACAAATAGTTTTGGTAAACAAAAAACGCCTGAATTTCTTCTTCCGTAGCGTCTTCATTAATCAAGACCGCGCCATTTTGGGAGGTAATTCCGGTTGAACGCCCGGAAAGTCCTTCAGGACCAGTAGGAATTGGGTATGCCTTATACTCTGCCCCCTCCACGTTTTGCAACAGCTCACTCAGCGGCCAATCCGGCATCCAGTGTGGTCCAGCAATGATGCCTGCTCTCCCAGAGGTAAACAACTCAGCTGCCTTGCCTTCATCCCAGAGGCCAGATTCCGGATGAAGATAGCCTTTGTCCATCCATTCTTGCATCGTTTCAAGACCTTCCTTCACTTCAGGCTGAACCGATCCATGTTCCAGTGTACCATCCTCTGCCAAATTCCATTGGTCAGGCATAGCACCATAGGCTCCAAATACCCAGTCCGCCGTTGACATCCATGTATTGAGTGCATTCGCAAACCCGACTGCGAGTCCATACGTGGTCTCTCCAGTACCAGCAGGGTCCTCATTCACAAACGCGTCCATAATCATCTCAATATCCTCAAGCGTTTCCGGAGCATCAAGCCCCAATTCATCCATCCAATCTTGGCGGATAAATAACACCGTGTCTCCATTCATTTCGTAATCGAGAATAGGAATAGCATAACGCCCATCTTCGCGAATATATGGGTCCCAAGCGTACGGATCAGCCGCCATTGCCTCCTTCCACGTATCCGACGCGTATTTATCAAACACCTCTCCAACCTCTATGACGCGTCCTGAATCAATGAGATCTTGTGTTAAATCACTTCTGAGCGACAAAATCGGCGGCAACTCTTCATTTGCCGACATGCTTAGTTGAAGCTTGGTATCAAATGTTTCTCCAGGTCCGCTCGTTGTCCACATATAGTTTAAATCAATGTTAAACGTGTCTTTAGCCCAATCGGTGTGAACATTATCCTGCATCGTTTCATCATCACGGAAAAAGATGTCCCCTGAGACATGCTTGACCAGGTCGAGCGTAACCGGTTCTTCAAATCGTTCCGGCAGCTCAGCAGCTGAATTCACAGGTTCTATACTTTCGTCTGATTCCGTTGTCGCCGAATCACTGCATGCCACTAACACAAACACACTCCCACCAGCCAACAGTCCTCTTTTCAAATACTTTTTCATATTGCCCCCCTTTTAGCACATCTAGCGCAAATGATCATAGAACCCTTTCAAATTAATAGTAATCGCTTTCATACAAAACGAAAACAAGAGAATTTTAAGAAATGCGGTAATGTTTTAAGGTCAGTGAATGAGAGCCGTCAGAGGAACACATTAACGTAGCTAGGCTCAAAAGCTTGAAGGTCAGTAAGGGGAGCCTCATTAGCTTTCCAGCATGAGGTGATGGTGAGTAACCATCACCTCATGCTGGAAAAATACAGAAAAAGAGACATTCTGAGTAAATAAAGAAGGTTGTTAGCATTTTCTACTTCAAAAGAAGAATAATGCTGAGGTAGATATCCTAGATTGTAAAGAGGCTGGTTGGCCGCTCTTTTCGTATATTTGTTTTCGATGTTTTGTTTTACATCCTGTATTGCATCAACACAAGGAAGGCACAGCTCTCCCTCTCTCGCTTTCAATACCCCATCCCTACCTCACAAAAACTTCCTCAAATACTCCCGAACAGCCTCCGGATTCCCGCTGATTCGTTCCAAGCGTTCTTCATCGCTCTTCACTTTTTCAAGGGCCGCCTTCTGCACTTCTTTTGCTTGCTCTGCTGGGACGACAACCACCCCGTCAATGTCCCCAACAATAATGTCCCCGGGCCGTACCTGCACACCCCCGCAATTGATCGGAACCTGACGTTCGCCTTCCTTCGTTTTCTTGCCTGCCGCTGGCGTCGTGCCTTGACAGAAAACAGGGAAATCCAAGGCGACCGTATCGTTGATGTCGCGAATGACTCCGTCCGATACGATTCCGTTTAGCCCTAGTGTTTGTGCCAGTCCGACGATAAAGTCACCAGCGATCGCATGATCTGTGGCAAACTTGCCGTCAATCACAAGCACTTCGCCAGGCTCTGCGTGATAGATCGCCTGAAGAACGGCTTTGTTTTCTCCTGCTGGAATGCTGACGGTGTAGGCTTTTCCTGCTAAATGCCAGTCCGGCTTCAGTGGCCTGACCGCCTGGTCCATGTGGTTGCTTCCTTTTAATGCGTCTGAGACGCAGGTGGTCGGTATTCCCTCAAACAGTTTCCATGATTGCATGGCTATCCCTCCGTTTAGTTCTTTATTAGAGTCTGTGATTGATTCTCTAGATTAGTTTGCATAGATCATTTCGCCGATTCCCACTATCGCCCGTTTATGAGAGTAACTCGCCCCCCCCCTTCCTTGAGAACCATTCAGTGAACAGCACCCCCCGACAGCTTCGTCGCTTACAACCCGGAAAGCATGCTTGCAGGGAACAGGTTTTTACAGTTTCGTTTTGGATCTAGCAAGCTCTTAGTTCTTTTGTGAGTAGTCATGGGTATTTACTAATCCAACAACCCTTGATCCCTCAAGTTCCATGTGGCGAAGACTAGCCTCTCTACGAACCACTACTAAATATGAATTCTTCAGGCACGGCAAATCCATGTAGTTCCTTTTAAGCCCTCTTGATTTTCATTTTATAATTAGATGTAAGCGAATGGCAATGGATTTTAAAATATTCCCAATGCATTCACGGTTTTCACCAGCCCCACACCTTCCCCTTGAAGTTTAAACAAACGTTTAATTAAAGAAGTGAACCAGAAAACAGACTACACCTTTCGCAGGTATAGTCCATTTTAGTTTATAGTTCAGTGTATAAGAACATTGCAAAATGGTTTATCACGGTATCTGCAATACTATTTTCCCAAATTGATTTCCATTTTCCATATAATAACGATGAGCATCTTCAATTTTATTTAATGCGAAAACACTGTCAATTACAGGCTGAAGCCGGTGTTTTTCATAGAAGGAAAGCATGCTGCTAAAATCCTTGGCAGACCCCATTGAAGTCCCTAAAATATCAAGATGCTTTTAAAAAATAATTGGCATAACCAAATTAGCCACAGGATCTCTAGTGCCACCAATTGTTACAATTCTTCTGCCAGTCTTAGCGAGATGAGTTAAATGTTTAAATGCGCTCCCACCAATCGCGTCTACGCTAAGATCCACACCTCCCCCAACTTCACCTTTAACTCCTTAGCCCAGTTCTCAAGGCGAGCTGATTCTCCTTCCTCCATAGAACGGGCTTATTTTCTTTTGGAAGAGCTCGAGATGAACGAATTGGCGCGCATAAAGTTTCGGTCAATCCAATCCTTCATTAACCATGAAGAGTGCCCAAACCAATAGAAATCGCCGTATCGGAGCAAACCCTTCTTCTTCCCAAGTGATAAAATTGACAGATAGGTTTCCTGAGGTTCAAACGAGGTTAATGGCTTTCCCATCATATAACGCTGTAAGTTCTTAGAGAGGACAGGGGCTTGTCGGATGGCATAAACACCGTTTTTCGGAAGGCTTGGGTGTCGAGACAATGTCACACAATCTCCAGCACCAAAAATTCCTGGATCTGTTTCAGATTGCAAGTGATCGTTGACAAGCATTGCACCGGCTCGGTCTGTATCAAAACCACTTTCACGCAGCAATGACGGAGACTGCGACCCAATTGCCACTAGCATCTGATCAACGATGAGAGCTTGACGATCTGTTAACAAGTTCCCCCTTTGTAGGTCATGAATATGCTCATTCTCAAACACTTGAATCCCTTCTCGTCTCATCCATTCTTTTACCTTTCTCGACAAGCCGTCAGAACCATCGGGAAGAAGACGGGAGCGTGTCACCATTCGCATGACACCACCGATTCGATGGGCCCCGCGCCAAGCAGCGAGCGACAGCGCCATTTCTACTCCGGCCGCTCCACCTCCAATCACAATCGGATTCTCCGCCATTCTCATTTTGTGAATCGCCTCCGTTATCTTATAACTTGGTTTCATCACAAGCCCTTGATGACCAAAAAGCGAGTTTGATACCGAGCCGACATTGATTGAGAGTACATCAAATGGCAGGACATCCCCCATATCCGTCATGACTCTCCGTCCTACACGATCGACCCTCGTTACGCAACCTTCCATCCAGCGAATCCCTGCTTGTTCGGCTAACGCTCTAAGGTCAAAACGAATCCCGTCCTGCTCATACAACCCTTCGGCATAACCTGAAAACATCCCTGAATAATATTGGTACGGCGATGCCGAAATAAGTATAATCTCGTATTGCTTCCGAACCTCAGTAGAGAAATGTCGAATGGCATGCAAATGAGCATGACCGCCGCCAATTAAGACAAGTTGTTTCATATGTAGCCCCTTCCGACCTTCTCCAACGACCATTAGCGAAATCGTTTGACATACGCTTGTGCTAATTTTGCCAGTTTGCTTGATTGGAATGTTTTCCGCCAAAATTGATCTGCAGTCTGTTGTACGGCTCCAGCCCGAATTGGGTACGGATGAACCACGGCTGAGAGGTTCCCAATTTTATGACGGTGCTGTTTTGCAAAAACGATCTCCTGCATCCATTCTCCTGCACCGGTCCCAAGCGCATGGGCCCCGATAATATAACCACGCTTATCGGTGATCATTTTGATGAGTCCAACCGTGTCATGTTCGGCAATCGCTCGATCTACTCCTGTCAGTGGTTGTGTAAACACGGAAATGGCATTGCCATATCGTTCTCTTGCCTCTGTCTCCGTCAAGCCTAAGTGAAAGAGCTCGGGGTCTGTATACACCACCCAGGGCATATGATCATAGCGCATTTTTCGTTTTAAACCGAAGACAACGTTTGCCACAGCCGTTTTCCCTTCTGCTCCCGCTGCATGGGTAAATGGATATGAACCGATCACATCACCAACGGCATAGATATGAGAAACCGATGTCCGTAATTGTTCGTCGACGACAATTTTCCCATTCTCCGTCTTGATGTCAGCCTGCTCAAGTTGCAACTCCTCACTATTTGGCAATCGTCCGGCTGCTGATAGAATCGCATCCACTTCAACTCTTTCATCCCCGTGTTCACTTGTCACAGTCACAGCCCAATGTCCATTCTCTCTGCTTGCCCTCGCGACAGACGCATTTTGCCGAATCGTCATTTGTTGCGCCAGCTCTGCGCCCAGCTTTTGAGCGACTTCCTCATCCTCACGGGGAAGCAGCCTCTCGCCCCGGTCCACAACTGTCACCTCTACGCCTAACCTTCCCAGCGCTTGCGCAAGCTCCAAGCCACTGGCACCTGCACCGATGACAAGCATTCGTTTCGGTAATATCTCCATCCGAAAAATCGTTTCATTTGTGAGCAAATCTCCCTCCAAGACGCCTTCAATCTCTGGAATGAGCGGTCGAGAGCCAGTGGCGATGACCATTCGTTTCCCCCAAAGGGTTTCCGTATCAGTGACCCGGACAGTGTGTTCATCCACAAACGTTGCCAGTCCCTGAATCACATCTACGCCCATTTTCCGAAAGCGCTCGGGGTCATCGTGAACCGCAATCGTCTCTATCGCTGAACGAATTCGCTCTTTCACGACTGCCCAATCCACATCACCTGTCACGTTCATTCCAAAGCTTGCCGCTGCTTTTCTTGCTCTGTAAACGTCGTTTGCTGCAGAAATCAACGCTTTGGAGGGGACACAGCCATGATGCAAACAGTCACCACCTGGTTGGGCCTCTTTTTCGATTAAAGCCACACTCATTCCGAAACTGGCAGCTCCAGCGGCCACCGTCAGACCACTAGCCCCTCCACCTATGACAATTAAATCATATCGTTTCATCCGTCTCGTCCTCCCTTGCTTGCAACACTCGTTTTGCCTCTAGCAACCGTTGCACTCCGGTAAACGTCTCAACAACGAAAAACAATAGCGTCAGCCATAGCAAATACGGCGTCAGTAAAATCATCAGCGTGAACAAAATAAATCCTTCTGTCCTTTCAGCCAAACCAGCTTGATAGTAGAATGATTTCATCCCTGACTTGTCCGTGACGGCACCCACTGTTAAAAAGACGGTCATCGAGAAAATAATTGACACACTCAATAGCAGCAACGCCCACATCACTTCTGGAAACCGAAAAGCTAATCCTAAAATCACGCTAATCTCAACAATCCGGTCAAAGGTGACATCCATCACAGTGCCAAAGGCAGACGGCTTGGTTAGTCGTGCCATCGTACCGTCAACGGCATCTAGAAAACCAGACAGCCAAAGAGCGATCACTGCTAAAATCGGCTGATCAAAATAAATCCATACCCCACTGGAAAATCCGATGACAAAGGAGACCATGGTCACTTGATTGGCGCTTAGTCCAACTTGTATTAGCCCCTTTGCCGTCGCTCCAATTACTGGTTGAACATACTTTCTTCCATGCGTATCTAACATAAGTCCGACTCCTCACTTTTTCGCCGTTTTCATGCCGAACTTTTCTTTTACTTTTTTACTCGCCAGCACCGGAATAAGTAACACAATCAAGAAAACGAAAATGGCCAGCACAATCGTTACAAGGTCCCCAGCAACAAGGCTTGAACCAAGAAATGTATAGGCGATAACGCCCGGAACCATCCCAACTATCGTTCCGGATAAAAAAGCACGAAAGCGAACCTTCGACACACCTGCTACATAGCTAATCAAATCAAAATGAAAAAGCGGGATCAAACGTAGAAGCAGCACATAGAAAAATCCATGCTTCTCTAATTGCTCTTGGACAGTCTCCATCCGACCGGTCCACTGCTTTTGTTGCATCGACCTCCCCAGATTGCGGGCAACAATAAAGGAAACGACCGCTCCTCCAGTTGCTCCGATTAACGTGAGAATGCTTCCCACCCACACCCCAAATGCGAGTCCTCCGGCAAGTGAAAGAATCGATGCTGGAAAAAGAATCAGAGGTCTAAGGATATAGAGCATGACATACAAAAGCGGCGCGACCGCTCCAAATGAAAGAATCCATGTCCGTATTCGCTCTGGTGTCACCTGGAAAAAGCGTTGGTTAATCCAGAGGAGAGCCCCAACAACTACGATAACAAGCGCTAGTTTTATGATCGTTTTTCGTTGGATGTTCATTGGCTCTGTCCTTCAACAAATGTGATCGCTTGCCAAGGATCGGCAAGCAACCATACCTGCTGCCCTTCTAGCATTGACTCATGAATAGGTAGAAGCAAAGTTCGCTGCTGTTCCTCCAGTCGTACTTGAGCAAATCGCTGCCCGTACTTCATCACCTGTTTCACGATAACTGCTGACCAAATCGCTCCTTGCTTCTCTCCGATTTCCTCTCTATCTGTTACAACGGCGAGGGACCGCACTGGGTAAAACACCCCCTGATCGGAAAAACCTTCAGCGAAAAAGTGTGCTACCTTTTGATTTATGGGACGCTCATACACCTCTTCAGGCAAACCGATTTGCTGTAATTGTCCATCGATTAACACCGCAACTTGGTCACCGAGCAACATCGCTTCTTCCTTATCATGCGTAACGAAAATCGTCGTGATTCCTTCCTCTTTCAATAATGAGCGCATCCAGTCGCGTAAGGATTGACGTAAGGTTGCATCGATGCTACTAAATGGTTCATCTAGCAATAACAATTTTGGCTTCATCACAAGCGCCCGGGCCAATGCAATTCGTTGCTGCTGTCCACCTGAACATTCAAATGGATAATGCTTTTCATACGTAGCTAAACCCACTCGCGCTAACATGTCCCTGCCGATTTTCAGTCGTTCCGCTTTCCTTACCTTTTTAACCTTCAAGCCATAGGCCACATTCTCAAGCACCGTTAAATGTGGAAAGAGCAATGGTTGCTGAAACATCAGCGCAATCGGTCGTTGCTCTGCTCGTTTAGCAGAGATGTTTTCACCCTCGATCCAGATCTCTCCCTTCGAGAACGACTCCAACCCTGCCAGGCCACGTAAAAGAGTCGATTTCCCTGTCCCAGATGGACCAACTAAGCTCAGCGTTGTCCCTGCTTCTAACGTGAAGCTCACCTGGGTAAAAACCACCGTTCCAGTCCAATCTTTTCCTAGTTGCTTACATACGAGCAATGGCTGCATTTCTTCACCTCATTAGTATCTATCGTTTCAGTACCGGCATAAATAAACGAACCACTCCTTCCAGCAAAGCCAAACATAGGAACGGGATAAGCGCAAACAGGATCGAAAACGCTGCAAGAATTCCTTCGTTCGCAGAAGAAAAATACGGAAAATAAAGCATTGCTAATGTCACAACCGTTCCCCCACCAATGATCGCAGTTAACACATACTGACTAAATGAAATCACGAGCGTCAAATACATCGCGGCGCGGATGCTCGGCATCAGCAAGGGTAATTCAACCGTAAAGAGGGCCTGCCTCCCTGTCGCACCGAGCACCTGAGCTTGCTCCTGCCACTTCACCCCGATTCGCTCGTAACCAGAACGGAGAATACGAATCGTGTACGGCACAGTCGGAATTAAGTGGACGAGAACCACACCATACCACGAGTTCGTCAGTTGCAACCGAATCATCGTCAATTGCAGGCCCATCACCACGGCTAACGTCGGGATGAAAAGAGGCAGAAGCATCAACACGTCAATTAGTGCTTTTCCACGAAATTGCGTAAAGGCTAGCGCTTTTGCCGCCGGAATACCAATCAATAGATTTAGTGCAACGACAACAAACCCAATTGAAATCGTCAGGAGCAGCGCTTGACGGATGTTCGCGTCTCGAAAAATCGTCTGCCAATTCGCCAATTGGAAACTTGACGGCCAAAGCTCCCCCCACGACCAGTCAAAAGCAAAGCTTTTTACAGTTAGGAGAAGAATGGGAAAAGTGAACATGAGTCCGACGCCGATCACAAGCCATTTCCGTGTCATGCTACTCCCCTCCTCTCGTCATTCGAAAGCGCCCACGTTGCATGAACGCTAACGCAAGAAGAGCTATAACGAGAATGACCGCGGTCACGAGAATCATCGCAGCTAACGCCAGAGGGCGTTCCTCCCAATTTCCATCAAAGAACCATTGATACGATAAGACCGGAAGCATCTTCGGATAGGTAACACCCAGCAAATACGGCACTTCAAACGCGGCAAAGATAAACGCGAACAGAATAAGACCTGTCTCTATCAGAACCGGAAACAATGCCCGCCATTCCACCGTCCAAAAAGCGGCTAGCCGACTGCCTCCAAGCGTGTGAACCACATCAACATAGCGGCGGTCTAGTTGCATATAGACAGGCAGAAGCATGAGTATAACAAAGGGAATTTCCTTCCACAGATAAGTGAGAATGATCCCAATCCCATGACGATCCATCGTCCATATCGGAAAATCAGCCAAGTCGCTAATCAGGCCAAGCTGGTACGCCAAGCTTGAAAACCAGCCACTTTGTGAAAACAGCAACACGACCATGTAACCTGCGACGAAATGAGGGAAAAGGAGCGGGAGCCACACAAGCCAGCGTTGATGTTGCACCCGAATCGTATAAAATAAAAACCGCGTCAACAACAAACCAACGACTAACGAGATCAACGTCGACAAGATTGTCACACGCAAACTGAACACGAGCGAGTCTCGAAATCCTTGCTCCGCGAGCAACAAACGATAAGGTTCTAACGACCAGCCCCCCTCTTCTGTCGTTATACTACCTTGGAGTGCCATCATCAATCCATAGCCAACAAACACGATGATAAAAAACAGTGCTGGGAAAAGGCCCCATACATTCCCGCTAGTCCGTTTGAACAACCTCATCTACCCAATGCTCCTTTAGCCAATCGACATAGTTCGAGTCAAGCTCCGGAAGGAAGGCCTCCTCTAAAACCTCCTCCGCCAAAACCGACTCGCCACGCTCGATTGTCTCAAGCTGTTCACGTTGTTCATCTGAGAGAAGGTCAAGAGATAGAACCGTATTCTCTCCCCATCCATCCGGTTTTAACTTCTCGAGTTGCGCTTCCGGTGATAGCAACCCATTAATCGTAACGAGCGCCCCTTCTTTATTCGGACTATTAAATGGAATCGACAGGAAGTGAGTGTTCCCAATTGAGCCCACATCTAACACAAACGAGCGCGTCGTTTCAGGAAACGTTCCGGACTCAATCAGTTGTTCCGCTCGAGCTTCGTTATACCCCATCGTCATCCACACTTCGCCTTGGCTATACAAGCGGTCTAAGTCCGTTAATGTAGCAGGGTATGTCTCCCCTTCTCGCCAAAGCGCTGGTTTTAATTCACGCAGCTGTTCCCACATTGGCTCCGCTTGCTCTGTGATCATCGCTTCATCAAAGTCTTGTGTGTACAACTGGTCGTTCGTTGCATAATAGAGCATGTGACGTAAGAACGCATTCCCCGTGAAGTCACTCGCTTCTGGATATGTAAAACGCCCCGGATTCTCCTGTATCCAAGTCACGAACTCTTCTATTGTTGCTGGCGGACTGTCAATTTTAGCAGAATCATAGAAAAACACGAACTGAACACGCCCCCAAGGTGCCTCTAACCCTTCGGTTGCCGTCCCAAAATCTGTTAAAAAGGCAGGATTCTCACCATCAATATACGTTTGATAGTTCGGCAATTTCTCAACAAACGGTTGCGCTAACAACTCGTTTTCCTTCGCATTTTTAAAATTTTCACCGTTCAACCAAATCATGTCAATCGTGCCGTTTTCTTGATTTGCTTGCTTTTCTACTAACAGCTTCTGCAAGATTTCCGGCGTATCTAGCGGCGTCCGTCTCAGTGTAATATCATGCTCTTCTTCCAACCTTGGTGTGACCCACTCATCAATATAGCGGTTAATGCCATCGTCACCGCCCCACATAAATAGGTTCACCGTCGTCCCGGCAGCCAACTCTTCAATCTCTGACCAATCCTTCTCTACCCATGAATCCGTCTCAGAACTTGTCTGCTGCTCCTGCCCACTACAAGCAGCAAGAAACATGATGCATAGCCCGATGATGCTCATCATTAGCTTCTTCATTGTGATCTCCTCCAAAAACGTTCTATGAACATTGTACACATTACGTGAGTGTGTGTTCAAAAAGGTAAAACCAACGTTTTTAGCAACTTCTTTAACTATGATCTGTAATGTACCCAACATAGCGGTGCCGAAACCTCTTCATGTACGACTAAAGAGTAAAGCGGGTACGCTGAATGTTGCAGCGTACCCCCTTTGTTAGTTTTTTGACCAATTTGTTTCTAACTCAACCCCAGCTGCCTTTAACGTAGTGAATACCGGACAACGTTGATCAGTGATTTCTTTTAACTGTTCGATTCGCTCCTGAGACTCGGATGTCTCTACATCCGCATGAATGGTTACTTTTTCAAAGTATGGTCGAACATTCGGATCACCCATTAACCCTCTTGTATCAAGTTCACCATTAACCTTAAATGTAATCCCCTGAAGATCAAACTCCAATTCTTTCGCAACGAAATTAGCAATGACATTCTCACAACCGGCCAACGCAAATAATAACGTAGATAAAGGATCAGCACCTTTGTCTGTTCCTCCCATAGTTGCTGGCTCATCAATAGTGATGGTGTGGTTTCCAGAAGTTAATGTTGATTTCATTCCCTCGGCTTGGCCTGAAATTTGAAATGTTGCTTTTGACATAATGAAAAACCTCCTTTTAATTTCTACCTTTATCATGCTTGTTTACAACATGATCTCCGGTAAGCTTACTTCCACTTGTCAAATGCATGGTGTTACCTTGCTTATTTTTACCGGTTGAGTGCACGCCAATCACCTTTATCTTCTCTGTTGCCGTAAATATCCGATCCCCGACGTAAATATCGTCTCTTGTAAAAAGAACCGGGGTCACAACTTCGCCAACTTTATTTTTCAGTTCTTTTGCAGCATGAGAAACATGAAATAAATTAATTTCTTCATATGGAACATTGCTTCCCTTTAAATATTGTTTCACTTGATAACACATTTGACAGCTATCTATAACAAAAAGACGATTCACTGTAGCCCCCTCCCTGACTCTAACCTTATAATATCTCAACAGTCTTTTTCTGTAAGATGGCTTACATTATGGCTGAATGAATTATAATAGAGTAAAGTAGCCAAGTATGCAGAGGAGCGCGATGAATATGGATAAACTATTTTTACTATCACAAATCAGTCTATTTGATGAGCTCCCTACGGAAGAACTGCAACTCATCGATCAAATGAGCGAAATGAAACCCGTTAAAAAAGGCACCCTCATTTTATCGCCTGAGCATCCAATTGAAGCCTTGTTTCTATTAAAAAAGGGGCAAGTCCGCTTGTATCGCATGAATGCACAGGGAAAGCAGTTTACGGTCGATATCCTCGTAGACGGAAACATCTTTGGCGAAACATCGACGATGACCTTAACTGATGACCAAATCTATGCAGAAGCGATGACAGAAACTTATCTATGTATACTAGGCAAAGATGAGTTTGAAACATTTATTGGAAAGAACCCAAAAATCGCTCTGAGGTTCATCAATATTCTCTCTACAAGATTAAACGAGCTCTATAGTTTAAGTGAAAAAATTGCGCTAGTTGATGTAAAATACCGGGTCCTTTATTTGCTTCTCAAGTTAAGTGAAAAAACAGGGCACCGAAAGCAAGAGTGGCAAACGATTGAAATGAAATTAACACATCAAGACATTGCTTACATGATTGGTTCAACACGAGAGACCACTAGCGCTACGATAAGCCAATTAAAGAAGGATGGTTTTCTAAAGAAAAGATTTCAACTAGCTATTCATGCAAGCAAAGCAAAAACAGCACTCGAAGCATTGTAAGTACCGTGAATCAGCTTCCCTTTAACGAGCCTACACAGTTCTCACACCAAAGCTGTCAGGTTAACGTTTGAGCATGTTTAACTCAACTTCCGGACAGAAGAAATACACCTCACCCCCAGGTATACAGGATCAGGGCGGCTGATCCTGGCAGAATCCAGACGAGAGGAGTGGGAAACCCGCGGGTTCCTCGAGGCCACTAAAAAACAAATGATTTTTTCTCGTAGGGTGGTTGATAAACCAAATAAACAGACCCCAAATTCCTTACTTAGGAAGCCGGGGTCTGTTTTTTGTTGATTTAGTATTGGAATGGGGGATTATTCCCCCATTACCTTGAGCATTCGTTAGAAGTTGACCGTGAATATCGACATGGCGCCTTGCAGCTCCGCTTAATAGACCCGGAGATGAGGCGGTTTCATACCTGTGTCGATGCTTGAGCTCACTGTTTTTCGGCTCAATCTTATAGCATGAATTTGCCTTTTCCTTGAAGTACTCCGTCTCTTCAAAAGCCATCTGTGCGGTGTGTTCAGGGGATTTAATCATCACTGAGTACGTTTTACTTTTGGCCCCTGCTTTGTAGCACCCTTCTTGGAATGGACACGTCTTGCATTTTTCTACCTCAAAGTAATAATGATCGTTTCACTCTCAATAATTCCCTTTTCCATGGCAATCTCAACGTTTTTTCTAATTAACAAGTCGAGGAGATTCACATCCTTGAGCCGCATTTCCGGAACTTCATTAAAGAACTCGGGTTGATGACCTCTTCTTCTGGTGCCATCCCCAAAAAATATTTATACAACATCTCCTACTTGGAACGCTCGACAAGGTCCACATCGGACAGGGGGTAGATCGGCTCAACACTAAATATTTAACCGGGTCAATGGCGGAACGCCCATAATTCAAGCTATACATCGCCAGCAGTGACAGTGTAATCCAGCGTTTGGATAACCAAGGGATCTCTTCATGACCAACAATGGCAAAAGGGACTGTTTTGCATTCATTCCTTATAGCACAGTGGGGGAGCATCCAAATCATCCTTTCGTATGGGGAGTGTTGGTACTAAATCATTACGATAGATGATTTGGATGTTCCTGTTTTTGTCTAATCATGTTCCCCATAAATTGTTACCGAATCATAATAACAATATAATAAAAAATTCTCAATTAGGAGATATCTGAATTCGTGGGTTTTATTTATCGAACCTGTTATTATATTAAGCCGGGTCACTCTCGTACACTTAATAAGATTTTCCCTGTACTTTTTCTAGACTCCAATAATTTATGAGCCTCACATGCATCTTCTAAAGAAAACTCCATGCCAATTTTAATCATTAGTTTTCCTTCTGACATGTATTTGAATACCTGATCTGCTGCTCCCTTTAAGAGATCTGGTCTCTCCTTTCGGGTCGTGCCCAGGCTGAATCCTAAGACAGATCGACAACTCGAATGGAGCTCTTTAGTTTCAAAAATGCCAACTTCTTCACTAGAATCACCAAAATGAACCAGTCTTCCATACAAGGATAAACAACTCATACTTTGTTCGGACACTTTACCGGACAGAGAATCTAAAACAATATTAACGCCCAAACCATCGGTCAATTTATTTACCTTACAAGGGAAATCCTTATATAGAATCACATGATCAGCCCCTGCTTCCTGAACTACTGAAAATTTACTTTCCTCACTAACAGTACCAATTACCTTCCCAGCACCCAGTAGTTTAGCCAGCTGAATAACAGTTGTACCTACTCCCCCAGCAGCAGCGTGTACAAGAATGGTTTCCCCGTTGCGTAGCCGTGCCACGTCATGCAAGAGTTTATAAGATAAAAAAGAAACTGTTGGGCACGCTGCAGCTGAAGTAAAATCAATATTGTCCGGAAGAGCAAAAGTTAAGGCTTCTTTTGCAACGACATATTCAGCATAAGAACCATTGTTAGGAAAGGCAATGACTCTTTGCCCAACCCTTAACCCTTTGACATGCTCTCCTACACGTTCAATCGTCCCTGCTGCATCTAACCCAGGTGTTATGGGGAAATCACCTTTGCCTTTCCTCCCATTCCTTTGTTTAACATCTGCGAAGTTTACACTTGTTTTCTCTACTCGAATAAGGACATCAGTCGAACTGATTTTCGGTATGTCTGTTTCTTTTATTTTTAATACCTCTGGCCCGCCAAAGTGATCTATAATAACACTTTTCATCCCTACCCATCTCCCTTTTTTTTGCAGTAAAATCATTGACAACCCAAAACCCCAATAAATCAACCTATTTCTACATCTTCATCGTTTCATTTTTTTAAGAAACTGTTGAATGGCGATCCTTGAGTACAAGGCATCATTATTATCAAGACAATTCATCTATTTTGCTAGAAAATCATTAAGATATTTTTCAACTTCCTCTACCTTGCCAGAAACTTTTTCTGCTCTTCTCAAATCAAAATCAAGTTTGTCTAATGATTTTTCCAATATATTATCCTCATCTGCCTGTGGGACGACAACAACACCATCTGCGTCTCCTACGATAATATCCCCTGGATGAACGGTCGTGCCACCACATGATATAGGAACGTTTATTTCTCCCCAACCTGCTTTTCCGCTTGCTGCCACCGTCGCTCCGTTGCAAAAAACGGGAAAACCTAATTGCTTTGTTCCTTTTATATCACGAATGGCTCCGTCTGTGACAATCCCTTTAATACCTAATGTTTGTGCTAAACCTATAATAAAGTCTCCCGCCACCGCACGGTAGGAATCGCCTTTTGCATCAATAACCAAAACATCTCCTGCTTCCGCTTCTTGGATAGCGCGCAGTACGGTTAAATTATCACCAACGGGCATCTTTACTGTAAAAGCTCTTCCCATGACTCTTTGTTCTCCATGCAAAGGTTTAATGGATGGATCCATATTATTGAGACCTTGCATACAATCTGAAATACATGTCGTTGGTATCTCCCGAAAGCAACTCATTAAAAACTCCCCTTAATCTTTGATTTTATATCCACGTTTAACTTAAGTTGTAACTACTTGACTTGCCGGTATTTTCACCTCATATTCATTCGATAAATCCACCATGACATCATAAATTTGTTCAGAGACTTTAACAGTACCTTCTTCTAGTTCTAGCTTTCGTTGCCATTCTATTTCCCCAGGCAACAAAATATCTTTGTTTTCATCAATTTTCGGCAGTGATTTCACCATATGAACCAGATCACCTACTCTTTGCTTAAAATGAGCAATTTCCATAAATTTCTCTACGTTTAAAGATAGAAATAAATGACCATTGTTTCTTTTTCCATCTTCTGCAACACCAGCATTTTGATTGCCAAAACCAGAACCAGTGAGGACCCCTGTTAATATTTCAATCATAAATGTAATGCCATAACCTTTATAATCTCCAATAGGTAATATAGCGCCGCCATCTAACGCTTCTTTCGGATCGGTGGTCGATTCGCCAAACTTGTTAATGGCCCACCCTAATGGGATAGACTCTCCTTTTGAGTTTGCAACACGGATTTTCCCCCGTGCTACGATACTATTTGCGATATCCATCGTAACTGGATAAGCGAAATTTGTTGGGACAGATATCGACCATGGATTATTTCCAAGCAAGGGCTTCAAACTCCCGGTTGGAGCAATTCCTGGTGATGCATTGGTAAAGGTGATGCCGATCTGGTTGTTTTGCGAAGCCATTTCAGTGTAGTAGGCTGCGGTGCCAAAATGCGTGCTATTTCTTACACCAACAACCCCAACTCCGTACTCGCTACTAATTTTTATGGCTTCTTGCATAGCATAATGACCGGCGACTGCGCCTAAAGCGTGATCCCCATCTATTAATTTCACAATCGAATCGTCTTTTATTTTATTAATCTTGGGTTGCGGGTTAATGTTCCCTCGTTTAATCTGCATAATATACGTGGGCAATCTAACAAATCCATGTGTAAATATCCCTTTTTTATCACAGTCAAGAAAGTTATCCATTAGAATACCAGCATGCTCTTTAGATACCCCATATTGTCTTATAACTTCCATTCCCATACTAATATAATCAGAACTGCTAACAATATATTCTTTTTCCACGTATGTTTCCTCCCTTATAGTTTCTAATAACCCACCACTACTTGACTTGTATTTTGCAGCCATGGTAATACTTTGCTATATATCCAGTTCTATAAGTGGACTATGTTGTTGCCCCCCGAATACATCCAAATCAAACCTACTACCTGCACTCACGTTCCTAGGAAAAGAAATCTTTATTGCTTTTGCTTGATCACACTCATAAATCTGAATTTGCTCTTCCCTTAATTGATACAACAATGCGATCTTAGATTTATTCAGCTTCCCAGATTTTTTCACTCGCTCATAGTGTCTATTCTCTTCAAATAGAATGTCAATCGTTAATAGAAAAGGACCGGCGTTTTTTGAACGAATTAGCCTTGCTAGACTACCTAGTTGCATATAGACCCCTCCACTTCATTAAATTTGAATATGATGAATTTCCACTAATTCCAGAGGATCTTGCAATTCAACCACATGATTAAGAGAAAACTCATAAACCTCTCCCATATCCGCGTCTGGGGGTGAGAACGGAAAAGCTATCTGACTGACTAAGCCTGACCACTCTTTAATCGGATGATGCAGCACTGTATGCCACAAGATTGACATGATAGAATTACACTTGTCAGGCGTTTGTGCAATGACATCAAATAATATTCCAACTTCATGACCAATAGCGTCCTTATGTGATTCCCTCTCTCCCATAACGCCTGATGCACCATATGTCCGAATGGATAAATCATATTCTTCTTTTTTTATCCCCAAACTTTCTTGTACTTTTTTGTTAACACTAGAAACCGCTTCTTCAATGAATTGCGACAGTTGCATTAAAACGAATGGATCTCTTATTCCTCCGATAGCGATACGCCTGTGCCCTATATGCTCAACTCCCTCCAACCGCGTGGTGTAGATATGACTTCTACTAAACTCACTATCAAACACATCAACACCTTTTCCATTCGATTCATACCGTGCAGCCTCTGTTTTCAGAGTTCCGTTACACTCTACCAATTGATAGGGGTTTTGATTTTCATACATAAGATGAGAGAGAACGCTCAGTGGCGTTACTTTAAACTGAGGATTCGGTGACTCTATGGTAAAATAGTTGTCGTGAATCATCGCTAATATTGAATCAGGGTGTTTTCGATTCTCCACACAACCAGCTCCACATTCAATTATCTTGGCGGCATGCCAAACCTTACCATCGCTAATTCCTTTTTGAATCGGGAGTGCTGAAAATATCGAAGTATCACTTGACCTTCCTGCAATGATTACTTTTGCGCCCTTATTTAACGCATCAATAATTGGTTCTGGTCCCATTTGTCCAACAACCCTTTTTAGCCGTCTGATTTGTTCTTCTCCTAAAGTTGGTGCATTTTCTAAAGGTTTAATTTTCCCTTTAGAGTAATACTCTAGTAGTAAGTCTTTATCGATTTCAGAATATATTTTCGCCATCGGGAAATGAAAATCTTCCTCTTCGGCAATCTCCCGAATAATATCAACTGTCCACTCTACTTGCTTATTACCACCTGCCGTACCTGCCGATCCAACAATTAATGGAATATCCTTTTCCACAGCCCCACGTAGCATTATTCCTAAATCCCTCTTCACTGATTCCTTGGAAGCCATGGAACGACCGCTTCCTAAGTAGTAAGGACCTGGATCGGTGGATCCGGCATCGCACCCAATCATATCTGGACAATTCTTCATTGCTCGATTAAAGCTTTCAATGGAAAAACCAGTTCCTAACATGCCTGACGCCGCTAACAGTGTTACCATTTTTTCAGCCCCCAATATGAAATATCAAAGCATCTATTAGCTCCAACACCTCTTCGTTTTGGTCTAAATGTTGCTTTACTGAAATACAAAATAACAGAAGGCCTTCCTTGACATTCGCCACTCAAATAACTTCATAAAGCCCGGTTGGCCAATAAGTCGTCATAAATTCTCTAAACAAAAAGATGATCCCAATTGCAATTAAGGTGAAAAAAACGCTTTTGAGCCAATTAAATTTCGCCTCAACTTTAAGAAACGAGATTAGAAATAACCCTGTGGCCACAACAAAACCTAAAGTATAGATAAGTATCAAATAGCCAATAATCCAAGCTACATAAAGAAGTGAGCTCTTCCCATTTACAGTGCTTGTTTCTTCCTCTTCCTCTGCAGGCACTGATTTCCTATTCTTTTGAATCTGTAGGCTCACATCAAGCACGATTAGACTTGCAGCGGCTATGCCTATATACATTGGATAATAGCGGGCGATTGGTTGAAACTCTAAAGACTCCCAAATTGCCCACGCAAACAAAGCAAACAACAGGCCAGAAAAGATGAAATAATAGCCTCTCTTAGTCATTTGATTTTCCTCCATTAAATAAGCTTAAAGATTTTAATCTGCTCATAAAAACAGTAGAGAATAATAGAAGCAATATTAGTAATCCAATAATCAAGACTATTGGATTCGTTAACCATGACCAACCATATCCAGACATAGACAGGTGAAGGTACCGTTCAGCAGCTGTAGATAAAACAAATCCTACAATTAGTGGGGCACGGGGCCACTCTAAATGCTTCATTGCCCATCCCATTAAACCAATTAATAGGAAAAACACTATATCGCCCCAATGTCTTGTGCTCTGATATGAACCAAAAATCATAATGACAATCAAGAAAGGAAAGAGTTTAACGGCTGGAACAGTGCTCAAAAGCGAAATCCGTTTAGCTAACATAAGACACAATAAAGCTCCGAAAATATTTGCAATGACTAGAGTCCAAACAATAGATAATGTAATAGGCAAATCCGAAGCCAACATGTTTGGTCCTGCTTCAACCCCAAGCATCACTAGGCCACCTAATAATATTGCAGTAGTCCCACTACCAGGAATAGAAAACAGCAAGGTTGGAATTAACGACCCACCTTCTTTTGCATTATTCGCACTTTCTGGAGCAATCACACCACGTATATCACCCTGACCAAAGTTATTGTTTTTCGTTGTTTGTTTAGCAACACCATAGCTTATCCAATCAACTACACTGCCCCCCAGACCTGGAATAAATCCTATAAATGATCCCAATACTGCACTTCTAAACATCAACCATCTATACTTGATCGCTGCCTTAATACCCTCTAGACGACTGCCTGATATTCCTACCTTTGAGATGCTACGCTTTTCTGAAACGAGTTGAATTATTTCAGGTAGGGCGAACAAACCGAGAGCAAATACCGCTAAAGGTATACCGTTGTACAAATATACCGTATCAAAAGTGAACCTATATTCGGGAGCCCCTGGGGCTCCCCCAATTGTACCTAGCATCATACCTATTAAACCGGCGACTACCCCTCTAATTGGTGCTTTACCAGCAAGAATACCTACCATACTGATACCCAGCAAAGAAAGCATGAATAGCTCAGGTGACCCGAAAGCCATAATTATTGGACGTCCAATTGGAATTGCTAAGAACAGCACAACTCCGGCAATGACCCCACCGATCAGAGAACAAAAGAAAGCTGCTCCCAAGGCCTTGGCACCTTGCCCTTGCTGTGTCAATGGATAACCATCTAGGATAGTTGCTTGAGAACCCGATGTCCCAGGAACACCAAGTAGGACGGATGGAAACGTGTCAGCAGTATGAATAACCGCTATCATCCCAATTAATAATCCAATCCCAGCTACTGGGTCCATCCCGTATATAAAAGGTAAAACCAGGGCCATACCTACAGGACCACCAAGTCCCGGAAGTATGCCTATTATAATCCCAATAAAAGTTCCAAGAATAATAAATATAATTCTTGAGGGGTCCAATACCAACGTTAACGCTTCTAGAGCAGTTTCTAGCATGAGCGAATCTCGCCTCCCAGATTATTTGGATGACCACAATATTATTGGAGCCATCCAAAATTGATGAGATAGGATTTATTCCCCTAAACCTGTAACATCATATTCCTTCTCCAGAAAATTCCGCACATAGTCTAAAGAGGTTTGATCAATCTCCTGTAGGTTTGAGACAGCATTGCTTAGCTCCTCTCCTACCAATGGATCATAGCCACCAAGTTGTTCTTCAGATTCATTCAAAAAATCAGGGTCTTCTGCTGCTAAACTTGCTCCTTCTCTTAATGCTTCAACTGCTTCTTCAGGTGCATCTTCATGCATCCAGAAACCTCTATGCAAATTATTAACTACACCAACAAAATCTAAGTAGGCATCCCAAGCTTCACCCGAAGGATCCTTACCATACATTTCCACATGTACTTCTTCTACAGTAGGAAGATCCGGTAATGCTGGATCTTCGATTAGGTTGTTATCATCATCCAAAAACCCAAGAGTGAAAAGTGGAACAGCTTCTTCGGCTTCTATAATAGGTGTCACATTCGTCAAATATGCTGGAACACTTTGGTAGTCAATATTTGATTCTCCTTGTTCAAAAGCAACACGAGAGGCTCCAGCTCCTTCATAACCAAAGATAATATTCATGTCTTCACGAATTCCTAAGACTTCAAGAGCTAGCAAAGTCATTACGTCAATACCAGTTGGTGTTGTTGCTGCCATTACCAATTCTTCATCGGGGTTTAACAGATCTGTTGGTTCCTCGACCCCTGTGGATGGAGAAGTGTATACGGCAACTCCTGTCGGGAACCCAACAACAGGTTGTAACCCTTGTAGATCAAAATCCACATGAGATTCTCCAATCAAGTAGGGTATTTTAGTAGAAGCACTGGTTGACAGGACGTTATAACCATCCGCCTCCCTTAAGTTAGCAAATTCATTAGCACCATTTACACTGCCGCCTCCCTCAATATTTTCCACTTGGAAGGCAGGGTTTCCTTCTGTATACTCAGACCAATATTCTGCAAATAACCGACTTGTAACGTCGGTCCCCCCCCCTGCGCTAAACGGAACTACTGTCTGGATAGTGTCACCGCTTTCATAAAAGCCATCAGTTGATCCAGCACTGGAATCAGAGGAGCCAGAGTTACACCCACAAATAAATAGAGCGGAAGACATTGAAAATATCATGCAACCTTTAATCCTTTTTTTCATAATTTAAAACCTCCATTTAGTGAAACGTTTAAATACAGTGCATTCTTCTTCCTAAAGACTGTCGGTATACGAACAAAGAATCGGCAACATATGCATTAAGACGGGCCTGCATGTCAATCGAAAAGTGATCAAGTACGTATCACTATTTTCGCGTTTTACTTTTAGCTAAATGCGACCATGGATCTCCAATTGGTTAGCTTGCATATCTATAAACGGCAACATTTTTACAATGACCTACTACTAGGCTTTGACCACTATCAACTCCTCCATAATATTACTTGATCAATGTTTTCCAATTTCTTTTTAATAACTGTTAGCGGTCTACTATTCAGTATTTAAACATTTAAATAGCAGCCGCTTCTCTGCTTTTTCACTCCAACGATGACATATGGGAACTCAACCACGGCTTGATTCCTTAAAGTTTTCTAGGCCTGTAAGATGGATGGTTTCATCAAGAATTCAGATTTCAATTCTAATTAAAACTTTAAATTAGAATTATAAAAAGCTGAATTCGGTTCCCATTCACAACCACAAGATTTGCGGTAATGTATTGTACATGGCAACACTACTTCCTTTATTTTCATATGGTTGTTTTCAATTGCTTCTAGTATTAATTTCAATGTATGGTTGGACATTTCCTCAATCGGCTGTGCTATACTCGACAAGGTTGGCTCTATCAATACACTCATACTTGAGTCACTAAAACCAATAACTGCAATATCACTCGGACATTTCACATCCATATTTTTCAATTGGAACATGAACCCCAACATCATTGTTGTCCCTGTAATGAACATCGCTCGTGGCGGTGTTTCCATCTCCATTATACATTTCGCAGCCTTCATTCCCCCTTCAAAATTGGAGCCTCCTTCAATCTCCCATTCAGGTCTATACCGAAGCCCATGTTTTTTTAATGCTTTTTGGTAGCCTGTTTTTCTTTCCCTTGATAGCCGGTTTGGCCTTTCACTGCCAATGATCAAACCAACACTTTCTATTTGATGGTGTGTATACAAATGGCTCGTCACTTCATAGGCCGCTTCCTCATTTCTTATGGCTACAAGACTTGCCTCAAGTCCTGGCACCTCTCTATTAATTAATACAATCGGGAAGCCTTGCGGAAGAATTCTATTTTTTTGTAATTTGCTACCTTTTGAAGGAACGATAATCAACCCATCTACTTTTTTTGACAAAAGTAATTTTATCTGTGCTTCTTCAATATCTGGATCGTCGTTACTTGTACAAACCATTACAGCATATCCCTCGAGCTGAGCTTTTTTCTCTATACTTTTAAAGATTCCAGAGTACACAGGATTATCAATGTAAGTTACTACCATTCCAATTGTCTTCGTTTCCTGTCTTTTAAGACTTCTTGCAATACTATTTGCTACATACCCAGTTTCTGCTATTGCTTCATAAACTCTACACTTAACCTCCTTACTGATTGGCTTGGTATTGTTAAGTACATAAGATACTGTAGCAATAGAAACATTAGCTTTTTCTGCAACTTCTCTAATAGTAGCCATAATTACTCATTTCTTTCTTTTCTCGTTTTTTATTAGTTAAACGGTTAACTAAAACCGCTTACTAATGAGTATATATAAATGACTTCAGTTTGTAAATAGAAAAATTCAAAAATAATTGGTCACGTAATAGGAAAGATAATAAGAAAGCTCAATACACTTAAATATACAGAAAAATTTATATTATTACAACTAACCGATAAAAATTTAGAGCATAAACACATGCGTGTTGATTTACCAGAATTAGATTATGAGGGACGGGCTTTAAGCTCTGTCTAACAGATAATACCCCTCACGCAACGAGCCCCGACTCCTCTACACAGAAGAAAGTCTCAATAGGTTTTACCTGTTGAGACTTTTGAAAGGGGGCTTCATAAACTTAGTTTAACAATAATTTTAACTACTTAGGTCACTTAATGTTTAGGATGCTACAAAACGGGTACTATCTACTAACTCAGTTTGGAAAGGAGATGTACACCATGCCCTACTCAACCAGGGAAATAGAGAAGATTAGTCAGGGAACCCCATCTGAGATTGCAACTGTGATCACAGACCTTGTATCCAAAGTCGAACAACTGGAAACCCGTCTGAAAGGGCTGGAGCGCCAAGTACGAACAGCAGTAAGCCCCCTAAAAGAAATGTTGTCCGAACTGCACAGCCAAACAACAGGCCTCATTTCCGGAAAACGTAAAAGCGCCGGTCCAGTACGGGAATAGCTTTGCTGCGTGGTGCGCTTAGTTACATACCTACCAACTTTTACCCCTTGATCGAATAAGTCAGCTTTTTGAAGACATGACGGGCTATCGTCCAAGTGAAGCCACACTTCTCCACTACTTGAATACCTATCATGAAAAGCTTGAACCCATTGAGACCTACATTCAACAGGAAATTTTAAAAAGCGATGTCCTGCCTGCCGATGAGACTGGTATGCGTATTGAAAATCAAACGCAATGGTTACATACAGTAAGCAGTTCCAATTGGACCTTGTATCACGTTCATGAAAAACGAGGAAAAGAGGCCATCAACGATCACGGCATACTTCCTAGCTACGAAGGGATTCTGGTTCACGACTGCTGGGCAAGCTATTTTACAACAGATTACTCATTTGACCATGCGTTATGCGGGAATGCCAGGGGATCATCGACTATGATGGCCACCAGTGGGCGGCAGATATGCAAAACCTCCTTCTGGAAATATGGACAGAGACCAAGCAGGCCAGAGAAGCAGAGATTCCAATAGAAGCCTCCAAAGTTTCCGCTTGGAAACCCGTTACGACATCATTTTAAACCAAGGGGAAAAGGAGTGGCATATACCGCCTGATCCCAACGCTCCCATTAAACGCGGGCGAAAGAAAAAAAGTAAGGGTGAAAATCTGGGCGAACGTTTTCGACTTCACAAAACCGCAATTTTGCGGTTTATTCGAGATGATCGTGTCCCTTTTGATAACAATTTGGCAGAGCAGGATCTTCGAATGATGAAAGTGAAACAAAAGGTCTCCGGGGCTTTCCGCACCCTCGAAGGCTCCGAGCGATCTTCGCGAATCCGCAGCTTCGTTTCCACTCTCCGAAAACAGAAACGTAAGGTACTTACCTCCCTTATCGCAATCCAATCTGGAAAGTTCCTCTTTTAGACCTACCTAAGTAGTTACAAATAATTTATCCTTTAACAAAAACCAAAAGAAACTGCTTAATCTTTCAATAATCAAAAAAGACGTCAAATCGAGGACTCTCCCTTAGTATGTTCTATCACTATCTAAATTTTGACCTCCTACCCTTACTCCCTCTTGCTCCCTCCTCTTCACAAAGCGCGCCGCAGATTCCCCAGCTAGCTTGCCAAAGACTGCCCCTGACATTAAACCGGAGCCGCCAGGGTAGTTATGATAGAACAAACCACCAACCATCTCCCCTGCTGCAAAGACGCCTGGAAGAGGTGTTTCTTCTTTATCCAATACCTCGCCTTCTGGGCTGACGTGAATGCCGCCAAAGGTGAAGGTAATTCCACATGTGACAGGGTAGGCGTAGAATGGCGCTTGTTTGAACCGTAGTGCCCAGTTGGATTTTGGCGGGGTGACTCCTTTCGTGCTTTTGCCATCTTTGATGCCTGGGTTGTAGTCGCCTTCTTGAACGGCTTGATTGTAGGTTTCGACCGTCTCTTTGAAAGCCGTTGTATCAATTCCCATCTTCTCTGCTAGTCCGTCAAGCGTATCAGCCTTGAGGCACGTTGCTTCTTCTAGGTCGTACTCTGTTCGTAAGTGGCTGCGAACTTGCGCATCAAACAGTTGAAACGCTTTTTGATTCGGTTGTTTGAGCGTTTCTTTGCCGTATTTGGCGTATGTGTAATTGCGAAAATCTGCCCCTTCATCAACAAAGCGCTTTCCTCCAGTGTTCACGATTAAGCCAAGTGGATACGAGGATTTTTTGTAAATATCGCCTGGCTTCGCGTAGTCACCGACACGGGGCGCCTCGTAATCTGTTGTGTGCGCATGGCACCCAGACCAATCGCCGTATGCTTGCGCTCCGATGGCGAGCGCCATTTCCAGTCCGTCGCCTGTGTTGTATTCACTTCCGCGCACCACCGCCTTTTCCCACTCTTGGCCGATATGCTCCATCCGCTTTTCTGTGTTTGCTTCAAAGCCTCCACACGCCAGAACAACCACTTTTGTCTTCACTTGAAGGTTAGTTCCATCTTTCTCGACAACAACAGCGCTCGCTTTTCCACCCTCTGTCTGGATCTCAATCGCTCTCGCTCCATACCAAACATCTACCCCAAGCTCTATCGCACGATTGAAAAGAGTTTCAATTAAACCAATGCCTTTTCTCTCTGTTTTCATAGGGAGACCTCCCCAGAACTGACGCTTGCCTTGCTCAACGAAGTATTGGTTTTCATTGAGTTCAAAGACAACGCCTTGCTTATGCATCCATTGAATCGTTGGAAATGATTCAATGACAAGCTGCTGTGCAAGTGCTGGATCACTCTTGCCTTTCGTTACTCTTTTCAAATCATCCATAAAATCCGATTCTTGATAGGTCGGCATTACCGTCCCTTGAATCACTTCATCCGTCAACTCCGGAATCACCGATTGCAGTCCATAGATATCGTTGTACGCGCATCGAATCGCTCCATCGGTGAAAAAAGAGTTTCCGCCTCGCTTATGCTCTGGTCCTTTCTCCAACACAAGCACCTTTGACCCGTTTTCACTAGCAGCAATCGCCGAGCAAAGCGCTGCATTGCCGGCCCCAACGATCACAACATCTACGGTTGGTTCTTCTGTAGCCCTCATTCCCTACACGCTCCCTTTAATTCGTTTTGTCTCTTTCAGTGTAGAGAAAAACAAGAAATAAAGGAAATATCATTTTTCTGTCGTTACTCATAAAAATATTTTATTACAAGGATTTGATAATGGCTTGGGCAAACTCCCTTGTCCCTGCTTCCCCTCCGAGATCTCTCGTTCGAACACCCTGACTCAACGTTTTTGACACAGCTTCCTCAATGCTCGCACTCATTGCGCCTAGGTTCACATCATCATGACGCTCACCAAGCCAATCGAGTAGCATCACAGCCGACTGTAGCATGCCCATTGGGTTGGCAATATCCTGATTCGCGATATCCGGGGCAGAGCCGTGAGCCGCCTGCGCCATGGCGTAGGTATCATTGGCATTAATGGAAGGAGCTAGTCCTAAACTACCGACCAACTCACCTGTCAGATCAGAAAGAATATCACCAAACATATTCTCCGTTACGACGATATCAAAATCATGAATACGGCGAACGAGGTGCGCGCACATGGCATCAATGTGGTAATCATCCACTTCCACATCCGGATACTCTTTGGCCACTTCCTGACAAACACGAAGAAAGAGCCCTGTCCCAAGGCGAATCACATTTGCCTTATGGACAATGGTCACTTTCTTGCGGCGGGTTCTTGCTTTTTGAAAGGCGGCATGAGCAATGCGCTCGATTGCCTGGCGGGTAAAAACACCGGCCGTCACCGCGACATCGGTTGTCACCATCCATTCGCCTACTCCCTGATACATGTTGCGATCCACGTAGAAACCTTCTGTATTCTCCCTGTAAATGATGAGGTCAGCGTCTTGAACAAGGCCTTCCACGAAAGGGCTCGATTTCGCGGGACGGATATTGGCATACAAATCGAACCTATGCCTTAGCTCTCCGCTTGGATTGCGTATTGCCTTATACCGTTCTGGGTAGGACGCTGAATCATGGGGACCTAATAGCCAACCATCGCACCCGGTGAGTGCAGTGATCGTCGACTCCGGCATCGGTTGTTCATTTTTCTCAATCGCCTTAAATCCCATTGGTAAGGGCACCCACTCAATTTTAACCTCTTTCTTTTTTGCTGCAGCTTCAAGCACGGCCGTCGTTGCTTCGATAATCTCTCTTCCAATTCCATCCCCAGCTAACACACCTAGTTTATAGCTTCGCATGTGATCCATCCTTTCCTGCCTCTCTTTTAGCTTAGCGAGCGAGCTAGTTGTTTGTAAAATACTCTCTTTTTCTCAACTGGTATAAGAAATTTTTATTATGTGTCTTTCCAGTCCTTAATGTACTCCTTAAAATGGGAAACGACTGCTAGATTCGATGTCTGATTACTACACAGTAACCAGGTTCGTCGTAAGACCGGTTCTCCATTTGTATAGGACAGAGGCTTTATGAAAAGTTCATCCCTAGCAGAAAGCGAGATTTCAGGAGCAATTGAATAACCCAACCCTTGTTTGACCATTTCTTTACACGTTTCCAATCGATCAAGTTCCATTTCTGTATAGGGTGGTTCTTCAAAGCGATCACTCCACCAGCTTTGAATTGTATCTCGCAACGAGCTGTCCGTGCTGTAGCTTAAATAAGGCTGTTTTGGAAGGCTATCCAGATTAATCGTGTCTTTCGAAATTAGAGACAGCTGTTCTACTCCTAGCAAATGTTTCTCCCCGGACCATGTATAATCACTGCGCAGAATGCCAACATGAACCGAAGAGTGCTGAAGAAGCTCAAGTACTTGAGTGCTCCAGCCTGTCCGTACTTGAAACCGTACATCCGGATACTTTGTTGAAAACCCCTTCAACACCTTTGGAAGTAAGTACTGAGCGTAGTTGCTGGATGCACCAATCCGCAACGTGCCACTTACCTTGTCCTGAATGTTGGCCAGGTAATCTTTGGTTTCCTCCAGCTTATCGATCATCTGCCGTGCATAGGCTACGAGGTATTCACCTTCGGATGTGAACTCGATGCCTTTCTTCGTCTTAAAAAATAGCGGTACCTTGAATTCTTCTTCAATTCGCTTTAGCCGATAGCTGAGTGAGGGCTGTGACACAAAAAGCTTTTCGGCCGTGCGCGTGATGTTCTTGTGGATGTAAAGAGTATTGATCAGTTGCCAATCTTTTTGGTCCACAAATAATCTCTCCCTTCTTCCTTTATTTGCCTCACTCTTCTTTACGCCAAAGAAGAGCGAATTCCTCCCCACTTTAGAGGGGTTATTAACTATTTTTATCGAAATTTATAGAATAATGCTATTTTACTTATGTGTTGGAATCGCTTACAATCTGATTCAAGATATTCTACAAGAGGTGAGACGATGAATCGAACATGGCTTTGTACAACTTTCTGTGCTTCTTTTATTCTTCTAGCAAGCTGCAACACGATTGATGCAGATACAGAGAACGAGGCTTCAGAGGGCGCTGTTTATGAAAATCAAGAAATTTCGTTTGTCGTTCCATATCAAGCTGGTGGTGGAACGGACGTGTTTGCTCGCTTTATGACACCATATTTCAGTAGTCATATCGAAGGAGAACCTCGCGTCCAGGTCGAGAACATTCCTGGAGGTGGGAGCATCACCGGCACAAATGAGTATTCCCTGTCACGGGAGCCTAATGGGTATAGTATTTTAACCACCAGTGCCTCTACACATATCCCGTTCATTCTCAATCAGCCTTCTGTGCAATATGATCTACGCGAGATGACTCCGGTCATTGGCGCTCCTACCGGCGGAGTTGTTTACATGGCTCCAGAATTTGCCGAGCAAGGCATGGCGGGGCTAGCCGAAAGTACAAATGAGTTATTTTACGCAGGCATCTCCCCGACAGGGTTAGACCTTATCACCTTGCTGTCCTTTGAAGTCCTTGATATGGACGTAAAAGCGGTGCTCGGCTATGAAGGTAGAGGTCCTTCGCGTGTAGCTTTTGAACAAGGGGAAAGCAACATCGATTACCAAACAACCACTGCGTACAACCAGAATGTTGAACCGCTTGTTGAAGAAGGGTCGGCTGTTCCGATGTATAGCTTCGGACAAATCGACGAGAATGGCGACCTTGTGCGTGACCCCCAATTTCCTGAACTGCCAACGATTGAAGAAGTTCACGAAAGCATCTATGGCACACCACCTAGCGGGCAGGCTTGGGAAGCCTACATGCAATTCGTAGGTGCTTCTTTTACCATGCAAAAGGTCATTTGGGTTCATGGCGACGCTCCCGAGACGCATAAAGAAGTCCTAGCCAAATCCATGGAAAGCTTGATTGAGAATGAGTCTTTCATTGATCAATCGGAAGAAATTCTTGAGAATTATGAGCCATTTACCGGAGGTGAGTTGCAAACCCGTGTCGATGCCATGCTTGAGATGTCTCCAGATACGCTTGATTGGGTTTCCGAGTTTCTGCTTGAAACATATGACGTAGATATCAACAAACTGTAAAGGAGGGGCTGCATATGCTCGAAGCTGCTTGGGAAGCGTTGCTCGTTGTGCTACACCCATCAAGAATCGGCTTTATGTTTCTAGGAATATTCATCGGCATCATTGTCGGACTTCTTCCAGGTTTGAGTGGGACAGTAGGAATGTCCTTGCTCCTTCCATTTGTGTTTGGGCTTGATCCTTTTGTAGGAATGGCGCTTTTAATTGGGATGGTCGCTGTCGTTCATACCGGCGATACCTTCCCTTCCATTCTTTTTGGTATACCCGGATCATCTGGGTCTCAAGCGACGATTATGGATGGCTTTCCCCTTTCAAAGCAGGGGCAAGCCTCTCGAGCCATGGGAGCTGCTTTCTTTTGCTCGATGGTGGGGGGCGTCATTGGAGGTCTTGCCCTCTATTTGACCATTCCATTTGCAAGACCGCTCATCACTGCCTTCAGCTCACCCGAGTTATTTATGCTGACGATGCTTGGACTCAGTATGGCTGGGCTGTTGGCTGGAAAGTCGCCGATGAAAGGCGTCATCTCTGGTTTACTTGGGTTGTTAATTGGTTCGGTTGGCAGTGCACCTGCTGTCGCTGAATACCGCTACACATTCGATTCACTCTATTTATCTAATGGTCTGTCTTTACCCGTCGTTGCGCTTGCAGTCTTTGCCTTCCCAGTAATGATCACGATGCTGACCGAAAAAGGAAGCATCGCAAAATCAGGACAATTAAAAAGCGGCGTTTTAACAGGAGTCATGGACGCCCTGCGCAATAAGTTCCTTGTGTTTCGCAGTGCCGTTTTCGGGGCGCTCATCGGGTTCGTCCCCGGACTTGGCGGGAGTGTCGTTGATTGGATTGCCTATGGAGCGGCACAAAAAACGGTTAAACAGAACGACTTCGGGAAAGGTGACATTCGTGGAGTTATCGCCCCCGAAAGTGCCAACAACGCCAAAGAAGGCGGCTCCCTTGTCCCCACTCTCCTTTTTGGCATCCCGGGATCAGGAACAACGGCGATCTTGCTCGGCGGACTGACGCTTATGGGTCTTGAAGCAGGGCCACGCATGCTGACAAGCGAATTGCCTTTGACGTTATCGATTGTTTGGACACTTGTATTTGCCAATATTTTTGGTGCGCTTCTCTGCATGATCCTTATTCGACCAATTTCAAAAATTAGCATGGTACCCGGGGAAAAAATCGTCCCCTTCTTGCTTGTTCTCCTCGTCGTTGGTGCATATCAGAGCAACTTTTCCTGGGGTGATTTAATTGTCTTTGTCATCATCGGTCTGCTCGGATACGTAATGACAATTCTCGATTGGCCTCGCCCGCCTTTACTGATTGGTTTTGTTCTTGCTCTTTCCGCAGAGCGGTATTACTGGATTTCTATCGAGCGTTACGGCTGGGAGTGGCTAAGCAATCCGCTTGTTATTACGTTGGCTGTAATCATTCTCTTACTTCTAACAGGTGGTACCATCATGAAGCGCTTTAGTAAAACGATCGAATCAAAGGGAGGAGAGATTTCCTCATGAATAAAGACATCTTAAATGTACTATTCACCGGATTTCTGTTCGTGCTCTTTTCTCTGGCTGCCCTTAGTGCACTGGAGTTTTCGAGGCTTGCTCAGTTTTTCCCATTGTATGTCTCCGTTGCAGGAGCTGCTTTTTCTGGCATTTACTTTGTGATGCAGCTTATTTGCTATCTACGGATTCGTGATGAAGAAGGGAAGAATTTTTTCTTCTTTGGAAAACCGTTTCGCTACATTGCCTGGTTTCTTGGCTATCTCGTACTTATCTACCTTTCCGGTTTACTTGTGGCAACGACCGTTTTCCTCTTCACCTTTCTCATCCTTGAATCAAAAGTTACGTTCTTGAAAACAAGTTTCTCCGTCGCTGCTGTCTTAGGGATGCTGTCGATTGCTAGCTCTTTGCTTGGTATCTATTGGCCACAAAATGTTCTTGGACTGTAAAAAAGGAGGAGAATTGCAATGAGAGAATTTGAACGTATACGCGCTGCTATTATCCGGGGAGGAACAAGCAAAGGCGTCTTCGTTTTGCAAAACGAACTGCCTTCTGATCCCGACATTCGAGATCAAGTAATCCTTTCCTTATATGGTGGGGACGATGCCCGGCAAATTGACGGCTTGGGTGGAGCAGACTCCTTAACAAGCAAGTTTGCGATGGTTCGCGTCTCCCCGAGAGAAGATGCTGATGTAGAGTATACATTTGGTCAAGTGGGCGTCGGCACCGGGACAATTGATTATAACTCCAACTGCGGAAACATACTCAGTGGTGTAGGCCCCTATGCGATTGATGAAGGCTTAGTGCCAGCTAAAGAGCCCTTTACAAACATTCGCATATGTAATACAAATACCAACCGAGTGATCGAAGCTCACGTCCCTGTTGTCGACGGTCGCGCTAAATCGACCGGAACTTTTCAAATTGACGGCGTCCCGGGCGCTGGGGCAAAAATTTTGCTGAACTTCCTCGATGCTGCTGGGGCGAAAACGGGCGCTCTGTTTCCAACCGGAAAGCGTAAAGAAATTCTTTCCTGTGGCTTGGGGGACGTTGAAGTCAGCGTGGTTGATGCCAGCGCCCCTGTGGTCTTTGTTCATGCTCGTTCTTTAGGGTTAACGGGCACAGAGCAACCTCACGAGCTCTCCGCTGTTCATCTACACCAGCTCGAAGACATTCGCTCAACGGTCGCCGAACACCTCGGTTTCGTGGAAACAGCCCAGCAAGCGACGACACGAACACCCGCCAGTCCAAAGGTAATCCTCGTTGCTCCGCGTATCGCTTACCAAAGCAGCACAGGCGCTACCATTGACAAGGAAGATATTGATTTCGTCAGTAGAGCGATGTCCATGCAAAAAATGCACAAAACCTTTCCAGTTACAGGTGGCCTCTGTACAGCTGTTGCTTCCAAGCTGAAAGGAACCATCGTTAACGAATGTGTAAAACAAGAACACAATTCAGAAACCGTCCTCATTGGTCATCCATCCGGGAAAATGGAGTTCTCTGTCAATGTGAACGACACCAATGACCATGTCACCATTGAAAGAGCCGCCGTCGCTCGCACCTCCCGTCGGCTCATGGAAGGCTTTGCCTATACCTCAGCCGATTTGTTTTGGCATGGATCAGCAGGGTGAGTGAACGCATTTTCGGTCAGCACTTAACCGCACCATGTAGCTGGTGCGGTTAAGTTATTTTGTATGCCGAATTTATGTTGCGCTTCCCCTTTGTCGAGTTCTGCACCTCTACTGATCCGCTCAGGTTTTTTACTTGTCATTCATCTTTCCCGACATCTCCCCACCTCATCAATCTGAAAAAATATAAAAAACGCTCACTGGCCTTCACTGACTCGCACTGAGCGAGGAGAGCTTGGCTCTTCCCCCTTCAGCGCATTTGTTCGCAGACCAGCCCCTGTGCTAGGATTTAAAAATGTCTATATCAATTGAAATCAACTAGGGGGAAATGCCTTGTCTACGACAAAAAAGGGAATAGGCCTCATCGATACCGATATTCATGAACGGGTCAGTTACAAGGATCTACTCCCTTACTTAGAACAGCCGTGGCGTCGCTACATAACGGATTGCAACTGGACACAGGAAAAACATATGCCTTATACACAGCCGGCCGTCGCCGGTGTCGACCGGGCAGATGCACGCGTTCCGGATGGGCGGCCTGCTGGTTCGGACCTTGGCTTTATGCAGGAGCAACTGCTGGATGAGTGCGGCCATGAATATGGAATTCTCACAGGAGCGCTTGATCCTTCCCCGTCCTCGATGCATGGATGGTACGAAATGGCGACCGCCCTTGCGAGTGCCTACAATGATTGGCAGATTGAAAACTGGCTTGAGAAGGACCCTAGACTGTATGGCTCTGTCCATATTGCCGCCCAGGATCCAAAAGCCGCCGTTCGAGAAATTGAACGAGTGGGGGACCACCCGAAAATGGTACAGATCTTGTTGCCGATCGATGATATTCTATGGGGCGATCCTTTCTATCACCCAATTTACGAGGCGGCTGAGAAACATCAGTTAATGATTGGTATGCATCACAATGAGCCTCCCGTTCATTTCGGGAAATGGCCAAGGTATTTTATTGAGTGGCACACGCTAATCCCCACCGCACACATGAATCAAGTAACGAACATGATTTTCTCAGGGGTGTTCGAAAAATTCAACAACTTGAAATTGATGATGATTGAAGGCGGTTTTACATATGCCCCATTTTTGATGAGAAAAATGGATCAGCAATACAAAGACTTGCGTCATGAAGTCCCGTGGGTCAAACGTATGCCCAGTGACATTGTCAGGGAGCATCTCTGTTTCACGACTCAACCGCTTGAAGAGCTCAGGCAGTGGGAACTGATGCAGATGCTAGAGCAAATGGGAAGCGACGAAATCATTGCATTCTCCACCGATTATCCTCACTGGGACTACGATTCCCCGGAGCGAGCGCTACCGCCACGGCTTGATGAAGAGTTAAAGAGAAACATCTTCTCTGAAAACGCCCGTCGTTTCTACCCCAAACTTCGATAGAAAAGGAGAATCACGATGCAAAAAGTGATATGCCAGACGGACGATCTTGCCCCCGGTGAGATGCTTGAGGCAGAGTTTGATGGGCGACCAGTGGTCATTTGCCGCGCGAGCGACGGAGAATTCCACGCATTCACGAACCTTTGTCCGCATCAAGGGGCCCCTCTTGGGAAAGGAAAGTTGTGCGGGGCTCCCGAGCCGACGGACCAGATTGGTGAGTACAATTATCAAAACGAGGGAAACATTCTCCGCTGCCCTTGGCACGGGAGAGAGTTTCATATAAAAGACCACGGCCGCATGCTTGCCAATCCAAAGTACAAGCTACGGGAATACAAACTACGCGTGGAAGATGACACCGTTACGTTGTATAAATGAAGAACGCTATATTGATCTGACCATCTGGACAAAGACAATGGAGGTTACTTTTTTCATGAATAGGAAGTATGTATGGAGTGGAATGGTATCGATTGGAATCGCATCCGTATTAGCAGCTTGCGGAGACGAAAGCACGGATGCAGAGAATGAGGAAGGCGGTGTCGGCGAACAAGTTGACTACGAGATCATCGGCATTGATCCCGGTACAGGCATTATGGATTTCACAGAAGAGGCGTTTAGCGAGTATGACTTAGGCGAGGAGTGGGAGCTTGTTACGAGTTCGGACGCCGTCATGACTGCCACGCTCGCAGATGCAATTGAAAATGAAGAGCCAATCATCGTCACAGGCTGGGAACCGCATTGGAAGTTTACGGTTCATGACCTAAAGTTCCTTGATGACCCGAACCTTGTATACGGTGAAGACAATGACGTACATACACTCGTGCGCCACGGACTCTCTGAAGACCTTCCTGGCCCGTATCAGTTGCTCGACCAATTTCAATTTGAGTTGGATGAGCAGCAACAAGTGATGGAGTTCATTGAAGTAGAAGAAATGGATCCAGAAGAGGCCGCCCGCCAGTGGCTGGAGGAAAACCCTGAACGCGTGGAAGAATGGACAGACGGTGTCCAAGAAGGCAATGGGGAGGCCGTTGAGCTTGTTCTCGTGAACTGGGCAGATGCAGAAGCTGCCACCAATATGGCAAGCGTCATGCTTCAAGATCTCGGTTATGAGCCGACGCTGACAGAAGTCACCATTAACGCCATGTACGAAGCCCTTGCTTCTGAAAGTGCCGACGCGATGCTCGCTTCCTGGCTCCCATCTCAGCAGCACATTTACGACGACTACGAAGGGCAATTTGAGGACCTTGGACCGAACTCAACGGGGACGAGAATCGGCCTTGTCGTTCCTGAGTATATGGATATTGATTCGATTGGGGATCTGAAAGAAGAGTAGTGGAACTGCTCTCTGAACGAAGAAGTAGTGGGAACAGCGACCGATATGCGCAGGTCGCTGTTTTTTTACCCTCCATGCTCGCGAACACCCAGTCATAGTGGGGTCTAACCCTCAAAGCTTATACGGCTGTGATTATGGCGGGAAGAGCAGATGCGCAGTCAAAAAAGTGAAAATTATGTAAGCAGCGCAGAATGAAATACCGGGATTAACCTCTCTTACATAGAATGGTATAATAACTTTAAATAATGCACATACCCTCTAATAAGGTGGTGTATGTGTGCAAAAGCAATTGAAGGGTGGAAAAAACATGACCGTTGTAACACTCTCTTCCATTCAAAATGAGGTTAAGAGAAACTCAGAGGCTAATAAAGATAAAATTGCTGATTATATTCAAGAAATTGAGACCAAAGGGTTACGCAAAGGACGTGTACGACCCAGAAGCAAGGAAGAAGAGCAAATCCTTTCGCGTTTCAAGAGAAGGTAAGAATGGAATATTGATGAGGCCCGTGACATAATAAACAACCAGAAGCACAACAATTCAAAATTTGAAGCTATGATTCAGACCGCGTCTGTTCTCACTGTTTTATTAGAGCCACACAACATACAGCCTATTGTTGTTGGTGGCTTGTCGGTGGAAATATATACCGAGCAAGACTACTCAACAAGAGATATTGATTTTGTAGCCGATGGATATTCTAAAATATCAGATACTTATGAATCTAGGCTTCCAAAAACAAGGAAAAGATTTTTTCCATAAAGAAGCTGAAATAGCAATTGAAATTCCATCCAATAGCCTAGAGGGTGACTATGAAAGAGTTTTCAAGGTCGACCTTCAGGATGGAAAATTTATCTACCTTATTGGCAGAGAGGATATCATCATGGACCGATTGCGAGCAGCCGTTCATTGGAAAAGTGAAGAAGACTCTAAATGGGGTTTTCAGCTTCTTGCTCGAAACCTAGCGCAAGTCGATAAAGATTACTTATATGACCGGATAGAGACCATGGAAGAGGAAACCCTTCTAACTGAATGGTTTAATAGACTGAAGAGATGACAAGCTTCCATGTGTGCAGGCATTTAGTGTAACGAGAGAGCAGCGCGTTTCCCGTCACACACCGCGCTGCTCCTCACTCGACAGGCTCCCTCTTCAGATACAGTGATCGCATCAACGTACACTCTTGTTCTTCTTTGCTCCGAAGAAGCCGTTTTCCCTTCCTACCGAGTGTCCACTTTCATTAACTCATCACGAAAAGCAGGTTTCCTTGGAAATTTAGCCAGCAGTTTTTGCACGATCTGCCTCGCTTCTTCCTGACCTCCTATTTGCTTTAGCTTCCGGATGATTTTGCAAACGTCGGCATACTGTTTCCTATCGGTTGAGTGATCCGCTTGATTTTCAATATGGATTAAAAACAACTCCTTAACCTCTTCAGGAAAGGATTCCTTTAAAAGTGGATGAAAGGTTTCAATCGTGTTTGGATGCTCCTTCACGTAAGCCAGGAGACGTGTGTACTCTTCTTCCTCGACTAAAATTTTCGTATAGATAGCGTTTCTTCTCCCGCCCTGCTCCAGTCTTTGTAGCAAATCCTTGTAAACAGCCACCCACTGTTCCTGCGAATACGTTTCTTTGAGTCGATCATAATACGAGAAGTCTCCATTCAATAGAAACTCCTTCCCAAGCTCCCTTTGCTTTTCGATTTGTCCAGAACGAGCGTAGGCGTCGAACCGAAATGCTTTCCAGCGGTTAACCAAGCCATGAAGCCCGCTCTCCTTCCCTTGCATTTCCCCTTCTTCCGCGAGACAAATGGCCTCGTCATACTCGGCTTTTTGTAAAGCTTCCCTTATAGCCATTTCTCGGAACTTTGGTAGATGGAGATGTTCCTTCACATAGTCGCGTGCCTGCTCATCTTCCGACTCATTTTTCATCTGCTGATAACGCATGAACGCGACTTCCTCAGAAAAGTAGTTCCTTGTCCATCCCCCGTCATTTTCCTTCGCCGTCAAAACAGAAGCTTGTCTCTCCCATTTTTCTCGCATCTCCTCCGTAAATACAAGCTGCGAGGCAAAACGAAGCAATGCCAGTTGCCAATCGGGCCAGCCCTCAAATTGCGACTGCGCTGATCCCTCCAACAGGCGCTGAAAAATAACCATTCTTCCCTCTTGCATCAATTGATCCTTTTCCATAATGTCATGCAAGCGTTCCAGACTCTCTTCAATCACATCCCCAATGTCGCCGCTTGAATCATCCGCGAACTGGATAAGATCAGCCATTTCCTCCATGATACAAAGGTTGATCTCCACGGCTTGGGTCCATTCCTTATTTAGCACGGCTTCTTCCGCTTTCTCGGCCACCAGTTCCGCCCCTTTAACGGCCTTCCCCGTATCTCGCCATCTCACAAATCCATGATGGTCTTCACATTCTTCAATGTAGGTCTGAATGATTTTTCGATATCCATCGAGCTCACCAGACCCCCTGCCGTCCTCTTCTACATAAAGTCTCACCCGCTGTTCTACCTTTCTATGCTCGTCCGCAAGCAAACCGATCAAATAAATAAGACTGTCCTTGCTCTCATTCTCAAGCAATGCCTTTAGGGATGTATCCTCACGCCTTGAGGTCTCGCTACGTTGTGTGTTAATCACTTCTTTCCTATCCTCTTGAAGCATAAGCAATACCGCCGCGATATGCTTACAGAACAGTCCATAATCATACGGACAATCGCACTCAGCCGAGAGCACATCCTCTTCTTCATCAAGTTGGACATACACCTCGTACACATCACTGCCTTCCACCTCGCCCCGGAAACGCAAATGATCCAATGCTTCTACCGACAGCACGTGGCCGCGACGAACATAGTCTCTCCCTCTATCCACTATGTTTGCATCCATGTGACTGTGTAAATTGTAAAGGTTCAAGATTGCTCACTTCCTTTCGGTACGCTCATTATACGTTGTTTTAGGCTCAGATGTTAGTGCTTAGAGGGGTTCACAAAAATGGACCTTGAATAGACATAATTAAAACCCCACTGCTTAGGAATTCTAAACCTGGGGTCGATCCACTTTTTTGCCTTTCTAAAGGCGTGAAACAAGAAAGGAGCATAATACACACGGTCTAGCTGTGAGACAAGTGAAGCCTGCTTCTATCGCCTCGTGCAGCCCTCGTGACTTATGACCTTTGTAGTATTCAATGTAGTAGCCGTTTTCTTCACTGTGAATAAGGGTTCCCACATGATACTTGCTTCTTGTCTCAAGGTTTTGCCACACAAGCCATAGTACCTGATTCATGACGGTTGCTCCTTTCTTCAATTATCTCTTGAAGGCACTCACTCGGTTGATAGCTTAAAAACCTCTTGGATTTTTGTCTCTATCAAAATGAATCAAACAATTCTCAAATTATTATTTGACTAATAGACTGTAAAAGGTTATTCTATAGATGACAACGTTACGTTGTCAAAAATCCATTATTTCTTTTCTAAACTAAGCAATTCATTTATCTCCACTTCAAGCGTCTCACACAAAACAGCAAGAGTTTCTCGCTGATAACGCTGCGTTGTATCATTATAAAGCCGTCTCACCGTTTCGAACTTCAACCCTGACATGTCCGAGCATTTACGAATGGACCACCCTTTTTTATCCAGTATTTCTTTTAAGTTCGATTTGACAATGAACTGTGATTCTTCCAAGAAGACCCCACCCTTGTAGATTCGTCTGAAGTCAGTATAGCAAAATGAAAACGCCCATATGACAACGTTTTGTTGTCTAAAACAAACCTATTAAGGAGGTCTCCCCCATGTCCTTACGTGAAGTCATAGTTATTGAAGACCATTCTCGACAAGGCGAAAGTATCGTTATCGAACACACAGGATGGGTCAACGAAGATGCCCGCATGGTCTATTATGCCGATGATGAAGACGCCCTCTTGATTCTGGCAGACGTCAAAAGCTACAAAGGAGCGAATCGATACGAAATTCACCCTTTTGGCACAGTGATTCTCCTCTCTATCCCTGAGGGGGAGGAATTTGAAAAGAAAGAACTTCAGCTTCTATTAGAGAAACTTAAGGGTATGTCCTTTCTTCATTATGCGAAAGTGCTGGCGGATCGTTGTACCGTAACAAATCTAGGGTTGGAGCGGGTGTTTTATTCCTAACGGATGGCCACCCCAAAACACCTTCCCCTCCGCAAGGTACCAGCCGGCAAGGTCATACAAATGCCGATGGGCGACAATCGCCTGTTCCACCGTACCGTAGCTTGCTTCGTAAGCGGCCTTGTTTCCTTCCCTTCGGACCCAGTCAAACGTTCGTTGCTGTTCCTCTTCAATGATGCCTTTGCGCTGCAGCTTCCGAACGCGATCCACCTGTTTGACCTCATACACTTCGGAAATGGCTTCTTTTTCGTTTAGAAGCAGCGCCAACTTCTCAGCAAAAATTCGCGCTTTCGACAAGACCGCCTGAGGTTCTTTAAAAAGGAGACGCTCGATTTCTTTCCCAAGCTGATACAAATCGGGTGAGATTCTTTCTAAAAAATCAAGTCCCATGGCCCAAACCCTTTCTATTAGCCTAGTGATCATCTTTATCTTGTTTCCATTTTAACTGATAATAGCCCACTATTCATAGTCCACAATCAGTCATCACGTTACAATCTTCCACGACATGCAAAACCCCTGACACTCCCTGTCAGGGGTCCGAATACTAAAGTTCTTCAATCGTCCAAATCGCTTGCCCACTGGTGAACGGATTTTCAAAGATGAATTCGTAGGCTTCAGAGTCGTCTACATCAAATGCTACTTCCCCGCGCATGTCCCGCCCAGAGCCAATCTCGCCATCTAGAGATCCTTTGGCTTCTGTATACAAGGCCACATCATGCGTGTACCCTTCGCCGTCTTGAAGACTCATTTGCATGAGCGTCGAGATATTAGCGGATTCCTCCGTCGTGTTCGCAATGGTTAGATCAAGGATCACATAATGGCCGTTTTCTGGCGTCTCCCATTCCGAACCTTCGCTGGTGTACGCGTCATTGAGCGTAATCTCCAGCCCGTCAAAGTTCATCGTATCGCCCGTGGAGATCGTGTCCTCGACAACCTCATCCTCCGTCGCTTCCTCGTCATTTGTTGATTCCTCGCTTGCCTGCGCTTCCGTTTCCTCGGCACCTGCCTCTTGATCGACCTGTTCCACCGCAGATTCTTCGCACGCACCAAGCAGTACAAGCGTCGCCGCCATTCCCATGAGTCCTACATACGTTTTCATTCCCGTTTTCCCCCTCAAAGATGTGTTTTCACTTGCTCTATGGATTCATCTTACCTTTAGGGGTGACAACTACTGTCAGGGATGAGAAAAAAATTTTAAGCAATTGGTAACGATTTCTTGACAGGTATTATGTATAACGCTGCATTTGCTTTTGAAATTCCTCACGCAACTCTTTGCGCACATCTTCCGGTTCAAGCACCTCCGCATCAAGACCGAACCCACGGACCCAGCGCAGGAATTCCTTTCTGCTTTTTAGCGTCGCTTCAAGCAGTACGGAACCGTCTTCCTCTATTACCACATCCGTTTTTGCATAAAAGGTAAATTCGTGAACGTAGCGAGCAATGTCTTTGTGAAATCGAACGCGAAAGGTGGTTTCTTCCTCGTCATCTGCGAAGATTGTCCAACGATTGGCTAAATACTCGTCCAAGTTGAAGGTCGGCGCGATCTCAAATGTCTTTTCCAGCAGCTTCACAGTCCGAAAGCGATTCAACCGAAAAATGCGAAAGTCCTCTCGCTTCGTGCAATACGCAGTCACATAGAGGTGACCACTCCGAGGCAAGATGTAGTACGGGTGAATGATTCGCGTTGAAGTGGTATCCCTATAGATCGCATAGTAGTCAATCTCAATTTCTCGGTTTTCGGCGATGGCTTGAAAAAGAAGCGGCATCACTTGATGCGTGTCTTTCTCACCAGCTTGATCATGAATACGAATCCGCTCTCCCAGCTCTTCACTCAGCGAAAGCAACTGAGGAGTTGCAGCCTCGCGTGTTAGCCCTTTCATTTTCTCTAAGCCTGATTTGTAGGCATGATGAACCGGGTGTTCGCTAGAAATAATCTCATTTGTCACTAAAGGGTAGACGGTCAACGCGAGCCACTCTTCTTGGGATAACTTCCGAGTTGGGGCACGGGGGCCTTGAATCAAACGGTAGCCGAACTTACCTTCCACCACATAATAAACGCCGACACTTTCTAGCAATGCCATATCTCTGCGAATCGTTCGCACGGAGGTATGACAGTACTCCGCAAGCTCACCCGCTGTTACTGTCTCTCGCTCGTTAAGAAGATTCAACACTGTGAACAGGCGCTCCGCCTTTTTAACATCCCGTGTAACCGATGGTTGAGCCATGCTGGACATCCTCTCATTTTAAGTTGATGGTGCTGCTTCTCATAGTGTACGTGAGTCGAGAGGAGGGTGTCAAAAGGTGGAGAGCTTTCCTTCTAACAATTATTTTACTTTGCCTTACCCCACCACATCATTTTTCACTATTCATTTACTCAAGCCCCGTCTTATCATATAATAGGCTTATAGTAAAGGGTGTTACTGATTCGATCAGGCATTACTTTCTGGTTTCGTTCAGGGGGAGGTCAATGGAATGTACCTCATCAAGTCTTTCAATAACAATATTGCTTTAGTTAAAGACGCCTCCGGAACGGAATGGATCGTCCTTGGAACTGGGGTTGGCTTTGGCAAGGAAAAAGGCGAGGCCGTTGACGAATTAGCCATCAAGCGAAAATTTATTGCCGAAACTTCAGCGAAAACACGTCAGCCTTTTTTAGAAATGGTTGATCAAATCCCGGTCTCGATATTTGAAACCACCGCCAATATGATGAAAACCGCGGAAGCCGTTATTGGTGTGAAACTCAGCCATCATCTGTTTTTATCGCTTGCGGATCACTTAAACTTTGCCATACAGCGTGTGAAGGATAATGTCGATGATCTGCATATGGATCGATGGGAGCTACAAAAGCTCTACTCGAAAGAACATCAAGCAGCGGTAAAAGCGATCCGGGTGGTCTATGACGAGCTAGATGTGCTACTCCCAAGAAGCGAAGAGTCGTTTTTAACCTACCACTTTGTGAATGCGCAAGGACCCCGTCACCAACTGTCCGAAACCATGAAAATGACGGAAGTGATAAACCGTATCATTGAAATTATTGAATACCATTATGAGATGCAGCTAAATGAAGAGTCGGCCAACTACTCCCGTTTGCTCACGCATCTTCGTTATTTTGTTCTGCGTCAGCTGCATGAAGAAAACCTGGACCAAAACGAGTTGGACCAGGACATGATTCATATGATTAAAGATAAGTATTCCTACGCCTATGAATGCGTGGAAAAAATCTCCCGTTTTTTAGCAAAGCGTTATGAATGGGATCTTTCAGTCAACGAAAAACTGTATCTCACCCTCCATATTTGGAGATTAATCACATAATCATTTGGAGTGCTACTGGTAAAACAGGCATAACCCAATTAGCAAACGTCCATCCTATCTAGGAACGGACTTACGCTATTTGGGTTTTTTTATGGCCTTTTTTATAAAAACTCATAGAAGAAAGGGTGAAAGAGTTATGATGAATTATTTGCAGCGACTGGGCCGGTCGCTCATGCTTCCCGTTGCCGTTTTGCCGGCAGCGGGGATCCTGCTCGGGGTCGGAGCTTGGATTGGGGCCACGCCGTGGGGGGAAGGCAGTAGCATTGCTGCTTTTCTTGAAACGGCCGGCGGGTCGTTGATCGACAATATGGGGCTGTTGTTTGCGCTCGGTGTCGCACTGGGCTTGTCTAAGGATAAAGATGGTTCCGCCGCGTTAAGTGGGTTGGTCGCCTTCTTAGTGATTACAAACTTATTGTCTCTCGGCTCCGTGGCCGAGCTGACTAATCAGGCTGAGGAGAATGTGAATGCGGCTTTTGGTGTCATAGAGACCCAGTTCATCGGAATTATTTCAGGGGTCGTTGCTTCGATTATGTACAATCGCTTCAGTCATGTGCAGTTGCCAGATGCATTTGCCTTCTTTAGCGGTAAACGGCTGGTTCCGATTGTCACAGCTGCTTTCATGCTCATTCTGTCAGGCCTTCTTTTCTTTTTATGGCCGTTTATCTATACAGGACTCGTCTCCTTTGGTACATGGATCAGCCGGCTTGACTTTATTGGCGCTGGTTTGTATGGCTTCTTTAACCGCCTCTTGATCCCAACGGGCCTGCATCACGCCCTGAACTCGGTCTTCTGGTTTGATGTGGCTGGCATTAACGATATCGGGAATTTCTGGAATAGCACAGGTGAGCTAGGCATCACCGGGAGATATATGGCAGGCTTCTTTCCCATCATGATGTTCGGGTTGCCTGCAGCAGCACTGGCGATATACCATACGGCACACGAAAGCAAAAAGAAACAAATTGGCTCGTTAATGCTTGCTGCTGGTTTTGCAGCCTTTCTGACAGGTGTCACAGAACCGCTTGAATTTGCGTTCATGTTTGTTGCCCCGTTTCTCTATGTTGTACACGCCGCTTTAACTGGGTTATCCTTGGCGATTGCTGCCTTTTTCCAATGGACCGCCGGTTTCAGTTTCAGCGCTGGATTGCTGGATTTCATTTTGAGTTTCCCGCTTCCACTTGCGAATCAGCCTTGGATGTTGCTTGTTCAGGGGCTTGTCTTTGCCGTGATCTATTACTTCCTGTTCCGTTTCCTCATCGTGAAATTTAACATCACGACACCTGGGCGTGAGCCTGTAGGAGAAAGCTTGGATGAATCAGACAATGACCTAGAGGAAGGAACCTCAAAGATAGGGGCAATGGCCGCTACCATTTATGAAGGCCTTGGCGGCGATGACAACGTCCTTTCTGTCGACAACTGTGTCACACGTCTGCGTCTTGAAGTGAAGGATATGAATCAAGTCGATCAGGCGAAAATTAAAAGTACCGGTGTGCCGGGCATTAATGTCGTGTCTGATCATAACATTCAAGTCGTCGTTGGAACGCAAGTACAGTTTGTGGCCGATGAGATTGAAAAGATTCGAAAAGGAAACTAAAGCACGCAAGAGGAGAGCTGGTCCCCAACGTTGGGAGCAGCTCTCTTTTTGTGTCTTTTAGGAAAAACCTTCACTCCGGTTTCCCTTTTCCAAAATACAACACCCCAAGCAACCAAAACGCGATCATAAAAATACTGGCAGCAACGAGTACAGGAACCGGACCAAATTGGACGATAAACGGAACTGAGGCTGCGGTCACCAGACCTCCGCCGACCATCGGTTCAAACAGGATCTGTTTGTAGCCAAATGCGGTGAGGGCCGGCGACTTGTTTTCTGGATCGACGACGCGCAATAGCATAATCCCTGTCGCCGCCACACCCGTCGATTGTCCGAAATCGCCCATCCCCCGTTCAAACCAGTAACGTTTGATCATTCGGGGGGCTAGGTACAAGAATAAGAAGACATTCAAGAGAACCCCTGCCACCGATAGAATAAGGAATGGAACAATATTTTCACCGATCACCGATAGGGCCAAAGTTGCCATAGCGCTGACGATCAAGAGATCGAGAGCGAGCCCCTGGATACGGGTGATCGTCGCTCGGTCAACAACCTTGCGTTTATCCATTTTCCCTAAAATGAATTGCAACAGAATCCCACCAATCATCGCAAAAGGAAACAATGGCACATACTCAAACAAATACACCCCAGACGCTGCTCCCCATGTGACAGCCTCTAGCCAAACAAAGCCTTCGAGCAGAAAATAGCCAATAAAAATAGCAATCCCGACCAGACCGACATGCAAGGCCAAGGGTTCAATGGACATCGGCGAGGTGGTCACTTCTCCGGCCGACTCGCGATTTTCTTTTTGGACAATCCCTGTTTTTTGGTCAATCGAAATATCATCCGGGTGACGAAGCGTTTGCGACACTCCTTTTCTCGCTGCCCAGTTCACCAAAATAATCCCGATGATCACACCGGACAGAATTCCCACGGTAGCCAGGCCAACCGCCAGATCGTACCCTTCGGCAAAACCAAGGTCCTCGAAAGTCCCGCTTAGCCCGGCAGCCGTCCCATGACCACCGACAAAGCCAATCTCAATCAAAGCACCTACGGCTGGATTCATGTTAAAAAAGGGAGTGAGAATCGTGATCGCCAGCAATATCCCCACGACATACTGAGCCCAGGAAATCGTATACCCAAGTGCCACCTGAGGCCCACCCACACGCCAGACCTCTTTAAGGTTCGGAAGAGCAAACCCAATGAACAAACTCGCAAACACCACATTAATCAACAGCTCCGGGAGGCCTGACCAGACCTCAAACAAGTCTTCCGGAAAAAGGCCGAAAGCCATAACCTCATTCCCACTCACTGCTGTGATTACCCGACCAAGCACTTCCGGTCCAAGCAACAGAGCGAAAAACCCACCGATTAACGAACTCGGCAAAAACAATTTCTGAAACAGCGGCACTTTCAACCTAATCCATTTCCCCATCACTAAAATCATACTAAGGACAATCAGCGCAAACCCCACCACTTCTAACGACACAACTTCACCTTCTCCTCAAGAGTTTACTATGTACTGTTATCTTAGTACCACTTGTCGGGACTCTTGAAACAGGGGGGAGGTTGCGGTGCTACCGTTTGCGTTAGGGTTGCGTTAGTTACCACGTATCGACTTTCTTCTTAGTAGAATTTAATTTTAACGTTTGATTACACAAAGATCCATCGAAGCCTTTGCTGTGCTATACTGAGTCAACGGACAGATGCTGTGTGAATTACGCCATAGCTTCAATCAAAATCAAGGGGGATGACAAATGGATAACGAAAAGAAGATTTTAGACCTTCTTATTAAGATGAATGACCGGATGGACTCGATGAATGAACGCATGGACTCGATGAATGAACGCGTGGACTCGATGAGTAACCGCATGGATGCGATGAATGATCGCGTAGATGCGATGGAAAAACAAATGAATGACGGCTTTAAGGAAGTTCATAACCGCCTAGATGCTATGGAAAGAATGCAAAAAGGAACCTTGCAACAAATTGCAGCCATGGACAAGTTCTTGAAGGAAAAGGACAAAGAATATACCGATTCTATCAGGAAGCTAGAAGGTGGGATGATGGTTGTAAATGAAAGGCTATTTCATCTAGAACAGTGGAAGGCTGCGATTGAGAGAAAGAAGATGGACGTTAATGCAAATGAAGCCGGGGACGGGCAGGGGTAAAGCACACTGTTGACAAAACGGCAATTAGCTTTTCGATAAGGACCTCCAGTGTGCTAAGATTTGCGTTGTGACCGCCTCTGAGAAGGTGCCTAGTTTGTACTCATTCACATTCCCCTTTGCCCCCACTTTTCATTATAAAATCAACTCTAAACAAACATACTCACGAAAGACAAAATGAATACGTTTATTCGTTTAAGAATGGGTTCATTTGGGATATAATATAGTCATGAATACATTAATGACTACGTTTTCGAGGAGTATGGTTTGAAAACCTTTGACTATGAAGCATTAAAAACTACACTGTTGCCAATGGAAACCGTCCATCTCATTAGCAAGATTAGTGAGTACAAAGGCAAGCAGGATTTGTACAAAAAACAATCTCCTCAGATCCTAAGTTCCCTTAGAGATGTAGCGTTGATTCAATCAACGAAGGCTTCCAATGTGATTGAAGGGATTGTCATTACCGACAAGCGACTTGAGACGATCATGGCGAATAAGACTGAACCTTTTGACCGCTCTGAGGGAGAAATCGCAGGATACCGGGATGTCTTACATACGATCCATGCATCTTATGAGGCCATTCCGCTTAACTCGAACGTCATCTTACAGCTCCACCGGGACCTTTACACATACGTTGCTGGTGAGGGCGGCCGTTGGAAGCATGATGATAACGTCATTGATGAACGCCTCCCCTCTGGAGAGAAGCGGGTTCGCTTTACTCCGGTCATAGCTCCATCAAAGCCATTGCTGTGCTATGACTTTTAATTTAGTAAAAGAAGCAATCGATTCACTATAACCCCCGCCCCCGTTAGGGCAACACAATAACATTGCTCTAACAGGGAAGGTAATTGAGTTACCCCCAGGGCCTATTGAAATGGTTTAACCTATAAAAACCAACCATCTCATCCTTATTTTTAAATCTCTTGCCTCAATCCAGAATAGGAAATTTACACTTCTTGATACGCCCTTTTCACTTTTGCCCAATCCAACTCTTCGGTCTTGCCCACTACATAATCAGCACTAGTGGCTCCAAACTCAGAACCAACCCCCACCCCAAACATCGCACTCGCCTTTATCGCCTGCATCCCAGCCAGCGAGTCCTCAATCCCAATCGCTTTCGTGGGAGGGACATTTAACGCATCGCAGGCCTTTAGAAAGATTTCCGGATCTGGCTTTCCGCTGCTTAGTGTGGAGGCGTCTACACAATGATCAAACAACTGCAGAATGCCTAGCTTCTTCAAAATGAAAGACGCATTCCTAGAGACAGACGCTATCGCCATTGGAAGTCCTTCTGCCTTAATTGTTTCAATGAAAGGGAGTACTCCAGGTAGAATGTCCTCTTTTGTTAGGCTCTGGAGCATCGCTACATAGGCGTTGTTCTTTCGGGCCGTCAGCGTTTCTTTTTCTTCGTTGCTAAATTGGTGTTCTTTCTGACCATAGATTAGAATTCGTTCGAGCGATTCCTTTCGATCGATTCCTTTGAGCTGGTTGTTGAATGCTTTCGGCAAATCAATTCCAATTTCACTTGCGAGCTGCTTCCATGCTTTAAAATGGAGCTCGGCTGTATCAGTAATCACCCCGTCGAGGTCAAAAACAACCGCCTCAACGTTGCTCTCGTTTGGTTGATCAAGGACCGTTCGTTTCAGAACAAGCTCATCCACAATTTTGTATGTGGCTCCTTCGAATTGAACGGGCAGTGGCTTTCCAGTTAGTTTTTTAATTGTAACATGCTTTTTTGTTACCTTTACGAGCATTTCCCGATTACGGAAATGAAAAGGGAATGTGAGTTCTTGCCATGCCTGCGGCAGACGAGGACTGATCTCCAGTGTCTCTTCTTTAAATGACACATTGGCGAAGCCGAAAACAAGGGCAAGCCAAAGGGACCCAATCGACGCGGCGTGGATACCTTCGTCCGATGAGTGCGGGTCTTTCCCGAGGTCAATCAAGCACGCTTCTTGAAAGAACGCGTAGGCTTGTTCGGTGTTACCGACGCGTGCCGAAACAATGGCGTGGATGGCCTTGCTCAACGAAGAGTCATGGATAGTAGCTTTTTCGTAGTAGGCAAGATTTTTCTCGATCACTTCCTGATTGAATAAGTCGGGAAAAAGATACATCAGCATGACAACATCGGCTTGCTTTAACACTTGCAGCTCATTGACCTCTGCCCGAGAGTAATCCAGGAGAATGCTCTGGCTGCCTTGCCGGTCCTTGTATGGCTCTAAATTGATGGAAGGCTTCGAGAGAAACGTGTCGTCTTGAGGGATAAGGCCCTCTTGATTTACTTGCGGGAGATACAATTGCTCAAGAAACGCCTCCATTTCATTGATGGACGCTTTTGAAATGTGCCCGTACATTTTCAAGTAGCGCAAGGCCTGTTTAACGTTGGAGTGGACCAGGTAGTTGGTGTAGGCGTTGTTGTTAATGTGCTCGGTGTATTCGTCGGGTCCGATTACATCGTTAATGACGAGCTGGTCGTTCTCCTTTGTTGCCCGGCTCAACCAGAACCTCGCTGTTTCTTCTAGGAGAGCAACACCCTCCTTTTTCATAAAGGCTTCATCGCCTGTCGCCTTGAAATAAGCGATTGCTGCATAAGCAATATCAGCCGCGATGTGGTGTTCGGCCTGAGCGGAAGCAACCTTCTGCCGTTTTCCAGTGCGAATATTCATCGCAGCGTATTCAGGGGTTTCCTCTTCACCTGTGTATGCTGATTCCCATGGGAAAAGGGCGCCCGTGTAGCCGTTTCGTTTTGCCTTCTCTCTTGCTTGTTGAAGGAGGTTGTAACGGTACCGTAGGAGCTTCCGTGCATTTTTCGGCTCGTTGTGCAGGTGCCACGGCGAGAGAAAGATCTCCGTGTCCCAAAAGACATGGCCTTTATAGCCTTCCCCGGTTAAGCCTTTGGCTCCAATGCTTAGCTTTTCGTTATGGGCGGGCATCATGTTCTCCAAGTGAAACAAGGCAAAGCGAATCGCGAGCTGATCAAATGAATTCTTGGAGGAAACGGTAATTCCTTTTTTTCTCCAAAATCTCTGCCAGTCTTCCGCTGATTGGCGTAGCAACTCTCCGTAGCCAAGCTCAGCATTCTTGCTGATTTCATGGCTGGCCTGGCTGGAGAAAGACGTCCGCCAATTTTCATCCAATGAGCTGTGCACAGATGTGACTTTCTCAATGGTTATGCTTCTCCCTCTTTTAAGTGAGCCGCTCTGTTGAAGCAGAAGTTGCCTATTTTTCGATTTGAAAATAGGGTCGCTGACAAATGTCGTCTTGCAGGCGGTGGTGATCAGAATGTTTTTTTCGGATTCGATGGTTTGATAGGTGCCCTGCATGATATGCTCATCGAAGACGCGTACTTCCTGTTCGATCAGCTGTTGCTGACCAAAATTCGTTTTCTGAGCATCAATGCCTGTTTTTATGCGGATCGCTGCGTCTTTATCAAGGCTTGTGACCTCTACCTTTGTCGCAAGTAAGTGTTTGTCGTGTTTAGAGACAAAGCGATGAAAGCTGAACTTGTAGCGCCAGCCCTTCCCACTTTTCCATTCAATCTCTCGGATGAGCTCTCCGTTACTAAGGTCGAGATGGCGGCAATAGGAAAGGACTTCGCCGCTCATCAAATGGAATAGTTCCCCATCCAGTTCAATTTTAAAGGCGAGGACATCTGGCAGATGGACAAGCTCGGCGGAGGCACTTCCCGCAGGGCGATTGTATATACCTGCCACATACATGCCCCGCGTTTGTTCCGGATAATCTTCCTCGTGGGAAGCTCGAACTCCCATGTATCCGTTGCTTAGAGCCATATTGCTTGCGAGTGAATTGATTGCTTCTAGATCAAACGCTGATTCCGTGATACACGCATCTTGTCTCATAGTCTAATTTTCTCACCTTTTTCCGCAGACTCATAGATTGCTTCAATCATGCGCATGAGCACATATCCTTCTTCTCCCGTTACGAGGTCAGCTTGCCTTCCAAGACAGCCATCGATGAATACATGGATGCTCTTCTCCTGCCTGCACGAGTCGGCTTCCTGCTTCCTCAAGTGATGAACGAGCGTTCCGTCTTTATCGGCGTAAATGTGAAGCGGGAAAAGCGTCGCTCCGGCCTCTTCGCCAAACAACTCGACGTTCAAGATCGACTCCTCTTTCATTTGCAGCGCAAACGACGTTTCTACCTGTAAAAGCCCGTCATTTTCTAGTTCAATAAAGGCAAAAAGCGAGTCCTCGACGGTAAATTTGTGCGGATCCCATTCTCCAAATGTGCCGTGGCTCTTCTTTGTCCCGATCTTTTGAAAGCTCTTCGCCTGAACGCTGACGGTTTTCGGAAAAGATAGAAGGTACAGGGCGGCATCAAGCATATGAATGCCGATATCGATTAATGGGCCTCCGCCCTGAATTTCCTTGTTCGTAAATGTCCCCCAGCCCGGCACACCTGATCTACGCAGGGCTTTTGCCTTCACACAATAGACCTCACCGAGTGTACCCTTTGAAATTTCTGCCTTTAGCTGCCGTGCATCATCGGAGGCACGATGATGCAAGTTGTAGGCGAGCAAGCACTTGTTTTTCTTCGCTAGCATCGCCATTTCTTTTGCTTGCGAGGCTTTAATCGCAGGAGGTTTCTCGCAAAGAACATGGCAATGATAGGAGAGCGCTTTTAAAACATGCTCATAGTGAAGATTGTTGGGCGTGCAGATGCTAACGGCATCCGGTTGTTCGTGTGCATACATTTCCTCTTCATTTGTATAATATCGAGGAATGCCAAGCCGCCTGGCATAAGCGGCCGTTCGTTCCGCGTTTCTTCCTACGACAGCAACGACTTCAACGCCTTCCTTCGACCGATAAAAGGGAAGATGGGCCTTCTCGGCCACTTGTCCTGGCCCAATAATGGCCACTTTTAACTTCGCCATACAAGAACTCCTTTAACGTAGACTTCCTTGAAGAAAGTCGATTGACTCTTCGAACGCTTGCTTCGGATCGTTTGCGCGGATGCGGCATTCAAGAATCAAGTCGCCTTCATAGCCGTCCTGTCTCAATTGCTCAAAATTCGCTTTAAAATTAATCGAGCCACTACCTGGCTGGAACCGATGATTATCAGCAAGATGGATATGCTCAATGATGTCTTTGTTTTCATGCAGCGAGCGTGTTAACTCGTCTTCTTCGATGTTCATATGGTAGAAGTCGCCGATAACTTTAACACGGCGAAGCTGATTCGTTTTAATATAGTGCCTCGCATCAGCCACCGTATTAATCATATGATCCTGATAGCGGTTCAGCGGCTCGAGAAAAACTTTTGTTCCCGTTCGCCTTGCCACTTCATCCAAATAAGTGAGTGAATCACTGACAGCCCCAAAGTCCCCTTCTTGGCTCCTTGGAGAATCCATTGGCGGCAGACGATACGTAAACATCCCCCAGGCTGCAGGAACAATGATGCCCGTACCATTTAATTGCCCAAGCTTTTCTAGGATTTGCGCAATCTCTTTGAGACCATTCTTGCGCCTTTCTTCAATAAAGTCGCCAATCCAACCGTTGTACCCGCCACAAGCAGTTTTTACCTCTAGCCCTGTATTGTGGCTCGCTTTTTCAACTTCTGAAAAGTGATTTACGAGTACACTCCCATCTATTTCAAACCGATCGAGTCCTAATTCTTTAAGATAATGGAACTTCTCCTCAAAATCGTCTGGAAAAAATGACTGGTTCTGTGTACCAAGCTTCATTTTGGTCCGCCCCCTGTTGAGTTCTGGCTTTTTGCTACCTCCTAAGTTCTCAATCTAAAAAACTTACGCCCATTTTCATGCTTAATTCCGGCTGTTGGTCAACATATTTCATATAGCCTTCTGCACTATCTTCAAACGAAACGATGGGGTGTATCAGCTTTTCACAGCGAAGATGGCCATTCATAAGTATCTCCCAGCACGTCTCCTCAATTCTCCTGCGCGACCATCTCGGGTAATCCGGGTTTGGTTCGCTCGCTGCCCGGGAAAAGACAATTTTTGCATTGTTAAAATGAGCTTCTTTTCCGAAATTCAACCCTTCCGGAAAGGCTTTGGCGAATGACATGTAGGCAATTGTCCCCCCATATGCGATCCCTCGTAATGCACTTTGTAAGGCGGTCACATGGCCACTCGTCTCAATAATCGAGTCTGCCCCTACTTTATCGGTCACTCGTTTAATCTCGTAGCCAACATCGGAGGACGTCGGGTCAAAGCAATGATCTGCTCCATTTTCATAGGCGGTGTCACATCTTTCCTTAATCGGGTCCACCCCAATAACAATGCTCGCTCCTGCCTTCTTGGCAAGCTGAATCGCAATTTGGCCAATTGCCCCAAGCCCGACAATGACAACGTAGTCCCCAGGACGAACATTGGCGTCTCTGACACCAGCAAGCGCAAATTGGGCCGGGTCATAACATACGGCGTTTCTCCAATCGCCGCCCGAAGGCATTTTTCGCAACTTATAATTATTGACGGCCTTGACAATCACGGTTTCTTTAATGGGTCCATACGAACAAACGGTATCTCCGATTTCATACTCCGTGACCTCCTCGCCCTTCTCGATAATGCTCCCAACCACCATATTGCCTAGCTCAAATTCGCCAAAAACAATGCCTCTCTTCTCCGACTTCTCACGAGGCATAAACATCTTCCATTCGTCGGAAAACTGCTCATCTATAAAAGGAGTCACTCCACGAAAGTCCGCGACTTCCGTTCCATGCTTAGGGGCAGCGTGGGAGACCTTGATTTTCACTTCCTCAGCTCTGACTTCCCGGTCCTCGTATTCAACAAGCGCTGCCACTCTAGGGCTTTGTGCGATTAATTTCTTCATTTCTTTCCACTCTCCATTTCTTATTTATTAGCCTTTGACCCCGCCGTCTGTCAAGTTCCCTTTGATAAACCTTTCTGATAGCGCGTACATGATCACTACAGGTAAGGCCGTTAACAGAGAAGCCCCCATCATTCGTCCCCAGATGTAATCAGGAGTAGAAAATAACGCGTTCAGTCCAATTGGGAGAGTGAAATTCCCGACATCCGAAAGGAAAATCGAGGCAAATAGAAAATCGTTCCACGCGATCATGAACGCATAGACAAATACAGAGACAATTCCCGGAACCGATAACGGGATGATGATTTTAAAAATAACTTTGAAGCGGGATAATCCATCGATTCTTGCTGCCTCCTCCAGCTCATCTGGGATCGTGTCAAAGTAACTTTTTAACATGAAGACGGCTGTCGGCAGTGTTTGGATAATCATGATGATAATCAGCGATGTTCTCGTATCATACAACCCGAATGCCGAAATCACTTTAAACAACGGAACAATTAAAAGAATCCCGGAAAACATGTACACCGTGTAGAAGCTTGTATGAATCGTCGTCTTCCCCATAAAGTTGAGCTTCGACAGTGCATAAGAAGCGAATATCGCCACCAGTACAGAAAGAGACGCCGCTGTCAGCGAGACGGTTAAGCTGTTCTGAAAATAGTCGAGAAAGGGGAAGATGACCGGATCAAAAATGGCACGATAATGTTCTAGTGTCCATTCTCTTGGAAACAATGTCGGCTCTACCGAGATGGCCTCCGACGTTGTTTTCAGCGATGTCATCAACATAATAAAGAAAGGAAAGAGACTGAAACCAAGCAATGCGATCAACGTAAGATAAAAAGCTGCCTTTCGAACCCTTCTGCTTTTCTTTGTACTAGCCATTGCCATTCGTATTCACCCTCTTTCTGGCAAAGATAATGATCGCAATTAAGATCGCGAACAAGATCACCGATATCGCTGATGCTGTCCCTAAGTCATTGTAAGCAAAAGCCGTTTCATACAAATAAATCCCGAGCACGTCCACTTGATTCGTTAAGAGATACACATCCTCGAACATGTAGAACATCCAAATGGTCCGCAACGTAATGACGGTCACGAGAATAGGCATAATCCCAGGAACCGTAATAACTTTAAACTTCTGCCATGCATTGGCCCCGTCCATCGATGCAGCCTCATACAACGATTTGTCGATCGTTTGCAGGATCGCTAAAAAGGAAATGAAGGCATAAGGAAAGTACCTCCAGATCGCATAGAGGACGACTAGCACGAAGCTACTTACTGGGTTGTCAAACCAGAGCGGAGCACTATCGAATAATTGAAGGACGTCTCTCCCCAGGTAGTTCACAATGCCGTAGTTAGTATTAAACATGTACCGCCACGCAAACACGAGCGAAATCGACGGTGTAACGTACGAGAGGATAATGAGCGCACGCGCCGTCTTTCGAAACATGAACGGGCGGTTGAAAAAAATCGCCACAGCCAGCCCCAGCGCGGTGCTGCCTCCCACCGTCAATACCGTGTAAAGAATGGTAATGCCCAAAGACCGCAGAAATTCCGTATCACGAACAATGCTTAAATAATTGTCTAGCCCGACAAATGTCGACTCCAGCCGCGGGTTAATCGGCTGATCGAAGAAGCTGAGCTGAATGTTATAAAACATTGGATAAACGACAAGCACACCAAGTAGAAACAAACTTGGAAACAACAACAAGAGCGCAAGCTTAAGGTCGCCTTTATTCTTTATCTTTTTCATAGTGTCCCCCTAGCCTAGTCTTCACTAATCGCTTCTTGTATCGTCGCTTCGGCGTTCTCAATTTCTTGATTCACCTCACGCTGACCAACAGTAACACCATTGACCATGCTGGCAATCACTCCAGAGCTGGAAATATCGCCCATCTTCAAAAAGTTCTTCCCATCCACCAACCCAAATATCTGCACATCATTAAAGGATTCCGCCAATTCCTCAGACAAACCGCCAAACGCTTTCACGACTTCGTGTTCACTGTAGCTCTCTTCCTCCACCACGTACTCGTGAACCGGCTGAGCTCCACCTGGGGACATCAAAATCCACTCCGCCGTATTTTCAGGTTGAGCCATGAACGATACAAAAGCCTCCGCAGCTTCTTTCTTTTCCTCTTCTAAGCCTGAAGAGATCGTTAGCGACGACACGCTTCCATAGACAGCTCTGGACTCTTTAGTAGGGACCGCGAACCCAATATTATCGGCCTCACCTTCCTCATAGATGGATGGGAGAAGGTACGTCGAGTAGATCGCCATTGGCACCGTGCCGTTCGTAAATGCGTCCCTAATTTCTGTCGTATCGTTAGAACCTGGCATTGTGTAGGCGGAAAGCGATTGATAAAACTCGAGTGCTTTTTGCATTTCCGGTGTATTTAACGTCAGATCTCCGTGTTCACTTAAAACGTTTGCATTATTGGAAAGAGCAAATTGTGAAAAAGATTGTTCCGCGAATAGACCATCAACCGTAGGGAGCCCGATGCCATACTTGTTTTCGCTCTCATCAGTAAACGTCTCCGCGACTTCAAGGACGTCCTCCCACGTTTCCGGTTCTTCAAACCCTTCCTCCGCAAGCATCTCCTTGTTGTACCAAATGCCTTGCACCCAGCCGCTCATGGGAATGCCTGTCACACTTTCCCCGTCTTCTGTACGAAACACATCAAGCGCCCCATCATAATAGTTTTCGGCTCCGAGGTCATTTAAGAGTCCATTCACTGCTGGTTTGTCAATGAGCTCGTCTCGATCCATCACTTTGGCGTAGTCCTGACTCACTTCAATCACGGCTGGCAGTTGCCCAGACATTGCCAGTGTAATTACCCTCGTGTTGTAGCTATCTTCTTCTGTCGCCACTTGTTCAACCTTAACCGAGGGGTTCTCCTCTTCAAATTTGGCCACGAGTTCATTGATCACTGCAAGGCGATCCTGCTCCACTGACGAATGCATGAATTCCACGACTGTCCGATCATCATCATCGCCACAGCCAGCAAGAAGGAATCCGGCAGCGGCCCCAAGAACAAACCCTCCGATTCTCCTCTTTATCATCAAACACCCTCCTCTACCTTTTTCAACCATACAAATTGATAAGGGTCCAACGTTAGTAAAGTCGGCGTTCCCCATCTTTGATCAGTCAGGATGTCCACATACGATCCATGCAACCCCATCGTCGCTTGCTCGCTTGAAAGGTTATGCACGACCAGCATCTCCTCGTTCCTCTTTTTGCGAATAAAAGCAAAGAGTTTCTCGTTCGTTTGCAAGACTTCCATTCTGGAAGCGGGGTGGAACAACGGTTCATTCTTCCTTTTTGCAATAAGTCGATTAAGTTCAAGTAATGTTTGCTCTCTCAGGCTGCCCTCGTGGTCGAGTTCCTCCTGCAACGTCGGGTAATCAAATTTTTTACGGTTAATCGAGCGATTCATCGACGTTTGCGCAACCCCTGCCTCATCATTTCTGGAACCAATCATACTTTGAATATAGACCGAGGGTACACCCGGCATTGTCAACAAAATGGAGTGGGCGACAAGCATTCTTTTTAGCCGAAGCGTATCATCATCTGTTTGCTTGCTTAGGGCATCCATGTAAGTCACATTCAGCTCATACGGGCTTTCACTCCCATCTTCATTTTGTTTAGAGGAGACAAGAGCGCCTTCTTTTTCAAGACCCTCAACCATATCAAGAATTTCTTTCTCTGGAACTAACCCTCGTATTGGATTAAGCCCAATGCCGTCATGCGAAGCTAAAAAGTTGAAGAATGTGTTTTCTTCTCGAGCCGCAGGCAAGGACCTTGCCCATTGTGAAAGTACCTCTGCGCTTCCTTTATAAACGGAGTAGAGAACCAGTGGAGGCAAAGGGAATTGGTAGACCATATGAGCTTCATCGTTTCCGTTGCCAAAGTACGAAATATTATGCTCATGCGGCACGTTCGTCTCTGTAATGAGAACCGTCCCCTCAGCCGCCAGGTCCGTAACATCACGGAACAGTTTAATGATTTCGTGTGTTTTTTCATGATGAATGCAAGCGGTTCCCATCTCTTTCCACATAAACCCGATAGCGTCAAGCCTCACGTATTCAGCCCCTTGCTCCATATAGAACAAAAGAACATCAATCATTTCAAGCAAAACCAATGGATTCTCATAGTTCACATCGACCTGATCGCGACTAAACGTTGTCCAAATGTAATGCTCTTCCCCGTCATGCATCGTAAACCGCGAAAGAAGCGGAGTCGCTCTAGGACGAGTCACAGCACTAGTGTCCACGTCTGGACCTGGTGAGATGAAATAATTATCGACTTCAGGATCCCCAGCTAGATATTTTTGGAACCACTGGCTTTCCTGGGAGACGTGATTGCATACGTGATCAAACATTAACCTTGTGGAGTGAGATAAGTGTTCAATGTCCTTCCACGTGCCAAGCTCTTCATTCACTTGCTTGTAATCAATCACAGAAAACCCATCATCCGAAGAATATGGATAGAATGGGAGGATGTGCGTCAGCGAAAACGACTCAGTTAAATAACGATCAAACATCTGCTTAAACGTTTTCAACGGCGCTTGTCCTTTTTGCTGGAATTGATCCCCATACGTGATTAAAACAACGTCCTTCTCGTCCCACTGTGGTTTTCTTTGCTTCAACTTCTTCGCTTTCGTCTCCTCAATGCGTTGCAAAATCGAATGATAGATCGTCTCTATATTTTCCTGTTCTCCATAAATCCGCCTCAGTCTTTGCTTTATCTTGTTCATTGTCTACCTCCCGTGGTACCGCTCCCATAAAAAGCTAAAAAAGATAAGCTCCTCATTTTTGTTCAAACAGCTTGTGGTACCGCTCCCATGAGTGTAATATATAACGGGAAGCGTTTTCTGTCAATAAGTGATTTTTTTCAATACTGACTTCACTATATAACGCACACTAAAAGAAATGTCTTCCCTAAAAGGAGTTTTTTTACATGCCAACCATTTACGATATAGCCAAAGTAGCGAACGTCTCAAAATCCACAGTTTCACGAGTATTAAACAATCAGACGAACATCTCTGAGGACGCGAAAAAACGGGTCCTACAAGCAATTCAAGAACTCAACTACCAACCTAGTAAACTTGCTAGGGGGCTTTCCTCCGGATTCGATGCGATTATGGTCGTTATCCGCTCAAAAAAAACGACAGAGAACAATCCATTTTTCTCAGACATACTGCACACCATTTCCGCAAAAGCAGAAGAGGAATCGTTTGACGTCATCGTGCAAACCTCGAAGAACAGCGAAGACGAACGTGCCAAATGTATAGCCAAGATTGAACAGAAAATGATCAAAGGAATCATCATGCTTAGCTCGCCGATTCATGAGGATCTCTATGAACAACTTGACCGATACGGCCTGCCGATTGCTGTCGTTGGGAAAGTTGATGGCAACTACTTGAACGTTTTTTCTGTCGATACAAACAACTATGCAGACAGCTACAGTCTTACCAAACACTTAATTTCAAAAGGACATAAACGTATTGCCTGCCTCCATTCTCCTGTGGAGTACCATGTCTCTGCCGATCGCCTGCAAGGATACAAAGAATGTATGCGTGATCACGCCCTGCCCGTTGGTGAGAACTTGATTGTCAACGGAGGGTACACGAATCAGGAGAGCGAGGAAGCCTTAACACATCTTTTAAGTTTTAAGAAAAAACCTTCCGCGATCTTCGCCACAGATGATCTCAAGGTTACAAGCACTTACAAGGTGGCGGCGGAAATGCAATTGAACATTCCAACCGACCTCTCTATCGTTGGATTTAGTAACTCGAGCCACACGCCTTTTTTGTCGCCATCGTTAACAACCGTTGAGATCCCTGTAAGTGAGCTGGGTCAAACAAGTTCGAGCTCCTTGTTCAAGCGCATTAAAGGCAATAGTTCTTCTTTTGCTAAAACGCTTGTGCCTACAAGGATGGTACATGGTGATTCGGTTCGATCGTTTGACGTTTGAGTAAGAAGAAGCCGTCACAAACCACTTGCTGAACGCGGAGCCTTGATGAAACTTGAGTCTAAAGTGCTAAGCAACCAAAATCCGCAAATAGGGCACAGATTTGCGGTTCTGCAAGAATTTTAGACATGGGTGTTTGGTTGAATGTTGAAGGTCTTCTGGAGGAACCTCAATCCCCAGCGTGCGTAGGAATTGATGTTGTTCATGTGTCAATTCCAAAGTGAAGAAGGGAAAGCGTTTGATAAACCCGGAGCGGACACTTAGCAAGCGGATGGACGCGGCATTTGCTTGCCGCAGCGTTTGCCATCAAGCTAGGTAATAAGAATCTCTGTCACTGGCGAGATGGAGATGGACGGTGGTCGCTTTCCAGCATGCAGGCGTTTGCCGAAACGTATTGTCGATCCAATTTCGGGGGAGGGCCAGCCCTTGGTTAGGCCTATCCGAAATAAACCTCTGGTTACGACCGACATAGATGTCTTGAGCGTTAACAGAACAGTGGGGGACAGAATTTTTTAACGGGTGGGCAGATCGATCACGACTACTGCTAGCCAGAGACGTTTCCTTTTTCCCTCGTGTTCAAACAAGTAAGGGCATGACGAATGAGGAACCAAACAAAGCCATGCTGAGCGAATTATTATTATCGCGTGTAGAAGGCACCAACCGTCGTCCTAGGCAAGTAGGGTGGTTGGTTCTCAAAGATGTGTGCAATCAATCAAACGGGCGCGAACGAACAGTGGATGTTGCAAGATTGGATACACGAAAAAAGGGTAAGCATCGGATGCTCACCCTTTGGGACACAGGAATCGTCGACCGAGAAGGAAGCCGGTGCCATTATCCTGAAAACCCCTAAGAGAAAGTAATGAATGGAGCAACAACTCCGCGCTCCCTCGTTCATCCCAACAGGTCCTCTCTACTTACCTTCAGTCACATACAACATCTCCCCAGCATAGTTAAGATCCGGACCTTGAATCGAAGGGTTCATGTCGACAAGCAACGTCCATAACATATTGTATTGGAGACCGATTTCAAACAGAGTATCTCCTGGCTGTATGGTGTAGACGCCCTCCCCTGCCTCTTTTGCGTCTGGTTCATCTACAGAGAGTGCTTCCTCAGATGCTACTGATGTTTCGATTCTTCCTCCTACCTCTGGAGCAATTTCACCGTTTTCTTCGAGGGATTCAATGAGCAACTCATCTATAGCGCTGTACTCATTGACCAGTTCCCCTTGGGCGAAGCTGTCGTATTCATCTCCTCCGGCTGCGAGGAAATCGTTGGTGGCAAGAAGGTAGGTTACCTCTTCCTCCAAAGGCTCGCCATCGATTTCGACGTGGTGTACACGGTTTCCAGGCGCTTGTTCTGGATCAAATTGAAACGTGAACCCTGCAATTTGCGGAAAGCCGCCGGTTGGTTCGGGATAACCTTTGACCCCATTTTCCAAGGCTGCGACCAGTTGTGCTCCTGTTACTTCCTTCGTAACGCCGAAGTTCCCAAATGGGGAGACGGCAACAAGATCTCCTTTTGTGATCTCTCCCGCTGCGATGGAAGCACGAATTCCACCGCCGTTCGTCAGGGAAATGTCGGCTCCCGTGGCATCACGAAGCACGTCGGCGATCCAATTTCCAAGATTGGTTTCTTCTACTCTCACTGCTTCCCGTTCCCCGTTTAGCTCCACGGCTGTTTTCCCAACGACGTCAGCGAGAATTTCATCTTGCGCGGTTTCGATCTCTTGGAGCAGCGTCTCTATTTCCGGATCAGGTTCGACGCCTTCCGCTTCTTCCTGGCTGATCAACCGAGCTGTTTTCTCCGGGAGCTCTCCGTCTTCCAGTTGCAGCTCAACCACGCCAAAATTCTGCAAGTATTCGCCGGCACTTGCAATAAGGGTATCATTGGCTCCTTGCAGCCCTTCTTCCAGAGTGGTATGGCTATGGCCATCCACAATCACATCAATGCCCTCGACGTCTTCTGCGACCTTCTCACTTGTATAGGTACTGGACTTGTCCACGCCGAGATGAGCCAGTGCCACAATCACATCTGCTCCTTCTTCTTCAAGAGCTGCGACCATTTCCTCCGCAGTTTCGGATGGGTCTGCAAAGGTGACATCTGCGACATTCTCAGGGTTGGTTTTGTACGCAGTTTCTGGAGTGGCAAGACCGAAGAGTCCAATGGAAGTCCCGTTTACTTCGTGAATGGTGTAAGGCTCTAGCATCGCTTCGCCACCTTCATCCTGTACGTTTGCGCCAAGTACAGGAAAATCGCTTTGCTCGGTAAGTTCCATGAGTCGGTCGAGACCATAATTAAAGTCATGATTGCCGGCCACCAAGGCGTCATACCCTAGTTCATTCAGCACCTGAACTAGCGGTTCCCCGCGATCAAGCGAAGCAAACGTCGTGCCATGAAACGTATCGCCACTGTCTACAAGCAGGGAATGATCGTCTTTTTCCTGCTCAATCAACGTAGAGAGCTTGGCAAACCCCATGCCGTCCAATTCTCCTTCAAACACCCTGCTATGAGAGTCGTTTGTGTGCAAAATCTGTACAGTGGTGGTCGCAGCCTCTGCATCGGATGACCAGACGACTGCCGCTGCCGTTACTGAGAGCGCGAGCACGGCCTTCCTACTATTCAATCGCTTCGCCTCCTTCTGTTTTATGGTCTCATTGTACGTTATCAATAGTAAGCTTCCATTTATATTGGGAAAAAGTCTCGTTACGTCTTTCTACTGATGGTTCGTGCTGGAAATTCATAGGCTTCCTGCTTAAACACTAGGCTAAATACCACAAATGCTAGCAACGAAAGAACCACGGGGACAGTCACCGTATGGACACCCAGTAAATCACCATAAGCTCCATTATAAAAATGAATGGCGATATAGGAGCCTATTCCCGTAATCATCGAGGCGATCGCCCCACTTTTATTCGCATATTTCCAATACAATCCAAGTATGAGTGGCCACATAAAGGCTGCTTCCAATCCGCCAAAGGCAAATAAGTTTAAAAAGATGAGCAACTCAGGAGGGTGGATGGCTATGAGGAATGCCCCAACACCGATCAGCCCCGTGACGCCCATACTGACTTTTTTAACATGGGTATCGGACGATGCTGGCCGTATGTAGTTCATATAGACATCCTTCACCACAGAAGAACTAACGAGCAGCAACAAGGAATCCACCGTTGACATCATCGCCGCCAAAGGTGCCGCGAGGACGATTCCAGCAAGCCAAGGGGGCAGAACGTCCAAAGCAATCAATGGAATCACTTGGTCCGCAACGTCAATGCCTGGCAGCACAGGTCTGGCAAAGACACCGATTAGATGCATATTCAACATAATCACACCTACAACAACCGTCCCAACCATAATCGCTCGGTGCATGGCCCTTGAATTTCGGTACGACATCGCCCTCACTGCCACTTGAGGCAAAGCGACGACGCCAACTCCTACAAGGATCCAGTAGGACGAGATATAGGCAGCGGTCAGTTGCCTGTCTTGGCCGTATGGCGTAATCAGATTTGGATTTTCTGCCACTAAATCAGCAAAAATGTTTGATAATCCGCCGCCAGCAACAATGACTGCGATCAGCAAAATGAATGTCCCAAAGAACATCACTATCCCCTGGATTGTATCTGTGATCGCAACCGCACGAAATCCCCCGATCGTTACATAGATCAATACAGAGATCGTAAAAATAAATAAAGCCGCCGTGTAGGACAATCCGGTTAGCGACTGAATTAAGTAAGCACCTCCGACCCACTGTGCGGCCATCGCAGAAAATAAGAACACAATGATGCTGCCTGCTGACAACAACACAACCGACGTACTTTTGTATCTTTCCTTTAAAAAGTCAATCAATGTAACGGCATTGTATCTTCTTGTGACTATTGCAAACTTTTTCCCTAAAATCAGTAATACAAAGTACCCCGTCGCTACCTGTGTCATAGCGAGCAGTACCCAGCCAAAGCCGATGGAATAGGCAGCACCAGGCCCTCCTAAGAAACTAGAGGCACTTCCGTATGTCGCCACCATTGTCATCGCTAACACAATGCCCCCAAATTCGCGGCTGCCCAGGAAGTAATCACTAAGAAACGACGAGGACTTGGCCATTTTTCGGTTCGACCAGATGCCAACCAGAAAAACTAGCACGAGGAAGGTCAATAACGGAGTGACCACTTCCCAATTCATTTGGAATCCTCCTCTTCTTCATCCTCAAGCGAGACATCTTTTAAGACAAACTTCACCACCAGCGAGACTAATAGAACCATTACTAAAAATCCGACAATGCAGCTGAAAAAAATCCACGCAGGAAATCCCAAGATATACGTGTACTCTTCCGGAGGCTTGGACCCGAGCCCGAAAGCAAAGCCAAACCACCATACCATATTAAATACAGCCAAAGCGCAACCAATCAAGGCTTCACGGTTCGCGACTTTAAAACGAGTCTCGCTCTTCTGTCTGTTATTTGCCATTCAACGACTCCTTTCCGACTCGTTTCTTAGATTCGTGTTATCGTAACGTCCTTAGTTAGCAGTTAGCTATAACGTAAAATACCCGACCCACTCTTTAGATTCACTAAAGAGCAGTCGGGTATTGGCTACACGTTTATGCTGATCAGTGAGCGCATGTTCTTTTAAGTACCCCTCAACAGCCGTAGGACTTCCCTTGCTGTCGCTGCAAGAGAAGGATTCGATGGCCTCTTTCTGTTCGTCAGATAGTTTTTCTTCTTGTCCATATTCCCGTTATCTAGACATTGTACCCCATTCCGTAAGCGTTTGTCATTACTTAAGTCGCCTTTCCGAAAACGGGCTTATCCTTCCCTCCCCCTTCCTCTGCTGGTTGTACATTGACCCATCTTTATTATAATTTCTGTATCATCTCCTCAATCTCCACCCCTCTATAATGACTCGTCACGCCTGGTTTGGAGCCGATATAGGCAACAATTTCTTCATTTCCCAGCCCCACATTCTTTTTCAACCCTTCCATGATCATGCTTAAGTATTCTTCGGAAGGTTGATTAAGCGGAACGTCCAAATCCCAATCTGCTGTAAACGTAAAGATGGGGTATCCTTCTTCTTCCCCCACATAGAGAATGGTTCCGTACCATGAATCCCGGAGTGTTTGATGCCCGCTTTTCTTGACTTCTTCTAAATCAAACGTTAGTTCAATGCCGTCATTTTCCTGTTTGACAACGTCCTTAAATTGGTCTTCTGTAATCAAGTATTTTCGACTGTAGGTCTTGTAGTCCTCGTCCTTGTCCAGTCCGATAAAAGCCACACCTTGCTTTTGCCAACGAGCAGATTCTTTTGCGAAATACAACGGATAGTTCATCATGTATGTGGCCTCGTTAACGGGGGGTGAAGGATCCCTACACCCAACTTCCACTTTTTCAGAGCCCTTTGGCTTGCCGCCTTGGATGTAGCATAAAAACCGATCTACACTCAAATTCGAGCCATAGCTTGCATACCATACATAGTTTGTTGGAGCCATCCCATCACGTCCTTCATGCGCTTACTTCTTTTTTATACACTCTATCACGAACTCTTTAAACAAACGAGCCATGCTTGGATCTTCACCTGCCATCTCATCCGGATGCCATTGGACGCCCCACAGCAGAGGGGACTCTTCTGTTCCTTCAACCGCTTCAATCACCCCATCCGGAGCTGTTGCCACCGCTTTAAGCGTAGGTGCGAGCTCGTCAATCGCCTGATGATGCATGCTGTTGACTCGTGTGCTTGAACGCCCTAGAACCTGATAGAGGCGGCTGTTCGAATCAATATGAATACCATGGGTGGCTTCTGGTCTTGCCGCTTGCTGATAATGGTTAATGGCCTTCGGGTTTTTGGTTGGAATGTCCTGTATAACTGTGCCTCCCAAAGCGACATTTAGCAAAGTAATCCCTCTACAAAGGCCCAAGATCGGCGTTTGCTGTTTTTGCGCGATTCGAGTGAGCTCGATTTCGAGTTTGTCGCGTTTTCCATTGGTTGTTTTTAGCTGGGGCGACGGGTCTGCCTGAAACGAATGGGGGTCAATGTCTTCGCCGCCACTTAAAAGGAGCCCATCACACAGAGACATCCACTCTTTTGCCATTTCCACTGAACCGAGCGGGAGAACGACCGGTACCCCTCCCGCTTCGATTACGGATTGAATATAGGCCTCGTGTACAAGGACACTTGGAATGTTGTTATGCGTTTCAACGGAACTGGAAATTCCGATTATTGGTTTGGTTTTCGGGCTCACGCTATCACTTCCTCCAGTACCTTTTTCATTGCGACTAGGGGGAACTAGTCCATTCATGACTTCAAATTAGTTTAAGCGAACTGTAGGTGAACCATACATTGTCTTTCTCCCCTTGTTGTCAAACGTTGACGACTCAACTAGAAGCTAAACACCAAAAAGCTGGAGCGCTCCAGCTTTTTGGTTTGCCTTTTTGTTTTATTGGAGAGCCGCTCTTTGTATTCCACGCTAATTCATCCATATAGGCACTTACGTTCTTCTTTAATGACGAACCGACGTAGGGAAATAACGTTTTTTTAACTGGACCGAGAATACCTCTAGGATGATGGCGATCAGTAATATCGCATAGGTGATGAACCCAACCTCACTGAGGTCAAAGTAGAAGCCGGACGCCATGAATAACTCAAAGCCAATTCCACCAGCACCTGCTGCAGCTCCCATTGCCACCGCTACCGCGAAGTTTATTTCAAAGCGCAGAAACGTCCAGGATAATAAATATGTAAACGTAGAAGGCAGGACACCGTGCATGACCACATGCCACCAGCTGGAGCCTGTTGATCGCAATGCTTCCAGGATTCCTTCATCCACTTCTTCAATAGCCTCGGAGAAAGCCTTCACTAGATAAGCGATCGAATGAAAGAGCATCCCGAGAACAGCTGCTTCGCTACCAAGCCCTGCTGCGATTGCGAAAATCAATACCCACAGAACGGTTGGCACTGCACGAATAAACGCAACAATCACTCTTACTGTTTTGGATACCCACTCTTTGGAAAGATTGGTCGCAGCCAACAATGAAAGAAACAAGGCAATGACGGCTCCAAGCACTGTTGATAGAACAGCCAGCCCCAGGGTGATTCCTACTTGGTAGAAAGCTTCCCCCCAACTGAAATGATTTAAAGCAGGTTGGAAGAACATCACTTGCAGGTTATGGGCGGTTTCCGTGATTGCACTAGGGATATGTAGACCGGTGTAATCAAAAAGCAAAAAAGCAATCATCGTTAACAACACGAACGCTATGATGGTTAGACGAATGACCAACCCCGATTTACTCCCGGCTTTAATGGAAATACGACCGTCTTTTTTTCGTTTCATATACGTCGGCTTTGATACAATTTCCATTATAGAATCACCTTCCGTATATAGTTTGAGAGCAATTCAATGAGGATGACGGCAATGACAATACTAAGAGTCACAAGCGCCACTGCGTTATAATTCATCGACTTATAATACATATCAAACGTGAAGCCAATTCCTGTTCCTGTTAAGATTCCTACCAGCGTCGCGCTTCGGATATTGGTTTCAATCATAAACAAAATCCAGCTTATGATCTGTGGAAGGCTTTGTGGAAGGACCGCTTTATTAACAATGTGAAAGTAAGTGGCGCCCGTTGCCGTTAAAGCCTCAACCGAACTATGACTCGCTTCATCTATCGATTCAATGAACGCCCTGGTTAAGAACCCAACGGTGCCTACAAACAAAGCTAGATACCCTGTTACGGAATTTTGGCCAAAGGATAGCAGCAAAATCAATGCCCACGCTACGACTGGAATGTTTCTTGATACAGAGGCAACCAATCGCGCTACGATACTTAACACACCGTTTATGCTTGTTGTTTTTGAACCCATGATTCCTAAAAAAATGGAAACGACTGCAGCTGTGGTTGTCGCTGCAATCGACATAAAGATCGTTTCCGTAAGCTTTTCTAGAATCGTTGGAAGTCTTTCTAGTGATTCCTGGGTAATGAGCAAATTAGAGAGCATCCATCCTATTGCTTGAGGAAATGCCACTAACCCATCCGCTACGTTAAAGTTTGTGATGAACGCGGATAAATACGTAATCGCTATGATAAGGATTAGAAATAACGTTGTGTGCCATTTTCGTTTTTGCATGACTTTTTCACTCACTATTGATTTCTCCTTACACCGTAATTAATTCTCTTGTTTCTATCCCATAAATGCGGTTGATGCGGTCCGTCGTTAATTGGTGATTCGTTCCATCAAAGACCACTTCCCCCTCGTTCAATCCAATGATTCGATCAGAGTATTGTTGAGCGACTTCTACCTGATGGAGATTGACAAGGCAAGTGATGCCTAGCTCCGAAGTAATGCTCTTTAAATGATCCATAATAATCTTCGAGGAATTCGGGTCTAGAGAGGCAATGGGCTCATCACACAACACTAGCTTCGGATCTTGAATGAGTGCACGAGCAATGCCGACACGCTGCTGCTGTCCACCGCTTAATTGATCGCAACGTTTATACGCATGTTCTTCGATTCCAAGCTTCTGAAGGAGGAAGAATGCCTGTTGTTTTTCATCTTCGCTAAATCTTCCCATGACCCCCTGCAATGTTGATTTATAGCCAAAGCGCCCATGTAGAACATTTTCAATAACCGTCAGCCGTGGCACCAAGTTGTAGTGTTGGAACACCATCCCTATATCCGTACGCAGCTTTCTTAGCTCTTTTTTCTTTAATCCACCTACATCTTGTTGATCAAAACGTACAGTTCCTTCACTAATTGATACCATGCGATTAATACAGCGAAGCAATGTTGACTTTCCCGCCCCAGATGGACCAATAATGGAAACAAATTCCCCTGCTTTTACATCAAAGTGAATCTTTTTTAATACGCTTGTTTCCGCATCATACGATTTCCCAAGCCCCACGATTTGTAACAATGCCATGTTTACTCTCCTCTCGGTTTGTAAGGAATAAGAGTATGCCCTTTTACCGTGCATACTCTATTGGTTTATTTACAAGCCGTATTTACTTAGACAATTCTCGAAATGGATCAAACCAAGCATCTTCTACTGGAACGAATCGTTCGTCACCGGATTTAAAGAATAAAGCAGACCCTTCTGCATCTTCCGGTACAAAGATGGATTCGTTGTTCGCGACTTCGTCAGAGGTTAATGCTTCTTGTACCTTTTGATAATCCTCTTCCCCTAATGTATCCATATTTGCAACAAATGGAGCATTTAATACAGGCGTGACACTCATAAGCGTAAATTCGCTACCAGTCACTTGGTGGAACGGCTCAGCAGCGTCCTCCTTTACTCGATAAATGGAACCAACCGTATTCTCTTCTCCTTCTGCCACTTCCACATAATTCTCCACACACGTGTCACAAAACGCAGCTACTTCCGCGTTTTCGGTCAACAAATGAACCGCAGCCCCTTGATGCGAGTTGCCAAATAGCACTTGAGAGAAAAGCGGTCCACCTTCCATCAAGTCCTCTTCCGTTAGATCTGCATACTCCTCCTGTTCTGTGAAATGGGTAAGAATACTAGAAGCAGGTGCTTTAAATCCCGATGCGGAGCTATTTGAAACAAAAGAGATGGTCTTATCAGCGATCGTATCAAGTGAGAATTCTCCATCTACTTTAAAGGTTTCCTGGTTCTCTACATTTGCAGCCAACCAGCTGTGGTATACAGCATCATCGATCGTCCCTGACGGCCCAGTAGAAACAACCAACGGCTGAACGGCGTCATTGCCAGCTCTTGCCTCGACATACCCTTGCGCACCCATGAAAGCCAAATCTGCGTTATCATTGACTAACGTTTCAATCGCGATGGCATAATCTGTCGTTAGGTGGTGTTCTACCTCTTTTCCAGTTGCGTCGGCAATTACGTCCCCAATCTCATCACGCGAGGATTTCAAATCCTCTCCAGATTCGTTGGGATACCACACAATATCAATGGTATCACCGTCTCCCCCACTATCTGCACTACTTGTGGAACAGCCAACCAAAAACACGACTAGTAAGAGTAAAACAGCGAACTTAGACAACGCTCTTCTCATGTTAAACACTCCTTATCCATAGATTGTGGCAACCACACTAGATGCCAGATGTCCATATCCTTCTTTCATTGTCCTCTCTCATTAAACCACAAATAATTTTAAATATCGTATTTATTTACAAGATTTAACCATCACTTAAGTTTGTTTACATTCCCTCAACAATTGGTTTGCTTCGCTTTTTCTGAATTGGAAGTGAAGGACTTGGGAGGGAGCCGATGGCAATGGGCATACCAAATTGCGCGTGGTAATCCGTCCCTCCTGTCATGATCAAGCTGTACTTATCGGCCAATTCTTCTACTTTCCGATGGTCTTCTTCGGTGTGGTCTGAGTGGTTTCGCTCGATCCCCCCTAGTCCAACCTCTATCAGTTCAGGAATGAGCTCATAGGAATCAAGCTGGCCAGGATGGGCGATCACTGCAAGTCCTCCATCAGCGACGATGGCTCGTACAGCATCAACCGCATTCACATACGTAATGTCACCTGAAGCAGGACCGCTTCCTTTGAATAATTGTTGATACAGTGACTGATAGTCGGAGGAGGCGAATTCCGCCTCCGTTAAGTGACTCATCACATGCTGTTTATAAATGATTGGACTAGGCTTTGCCGACTTCATGATCGCTTGTTTATCTAAGTCATACCCACGTTTATTAATTTGCTCCATCTGCCATAACGTATGGTGTTGACGCCTTCGTTGCACGACTTGGCAAAGGAGCTCTATATGTTTCGCTGGTGTTTGGTAGTCATACCCTAGCACATGGACTTTCCGATCCCGTTTAAAATCGTAAGCAGAAATCTCAATTCCAGGGATCACGTGAATGCCAAAAGATTCTCCCAATGCTTGTTTTTCTATTAACCCGTCCGTGCTATCATGATCGACAAAACTGAGATGCGTCACTGCTTGAGCAGCCGCCTTCTGTAAGATCCTATGAACAGACTCCGATCCATCCGAATAATCGCTATGCACATGGAGGTCAGCCCTCAAGAAGAACCTCCCCTTCCTTCGCAATCTGGACTGTATTGGATTTCATATCAAGGACTTTGTCGCAGAGGCCTTCCATAAATTCAATATCATGAAAGATACCAACCAACGTCGTGCCATTTGCCTTTAGCTTTTCAATGATTTCACGGACCTTTATTTTCGATTGTTGATCTAAGCTTGCGGTCGGCTCATCTAACAAAAGCAGCCTTGGCTTCTTTACGGTCGCCATTGCAATATTTAAGCGTAGCTTTTCCCCTCCAGAAAACGTATTTGGGTAGGTATCCCATAGCTTTCGATCCAGCTCAAAATGCTCCAGTGCCTTTTCCGCCTCTAACTGGGCAATCGACTCGTGTTCTCCCATCTCGAGCAGCGCTTTTTCTACGAGTTGTCTAGATGTCGTACGCGGCATGACATTTAAAAACTGAGAGACATAGCCGATTTCGTGTTTTCGCAAATACAGCACCTCTCGCTCCGTTGCGCGCGCCAAATCAATCAGCCCGTAGCGCCTGGAATCGTACATAATACTTCCCTTGTCTGGCAAATAAGTGCGGTAAATGCTTTTCAGAATCGTAGACTTCCCGCTGCCGCTTTTGCCTACGATTCCCATGAATTGTTCTGACTCCAAGGAAACGTTCACCTGTTCGACTGCCTGCATCGTTTTACCAAGATGATGAATGGTAAACTGCTTTCCGACGTTCTTCATCTCCAACATTGCCATTGCAGAAACCTCCGATCCGTTTCAATTTGTCCGATAGTTCGTTGTAGTGATTAACGAACCATTCACCATCGTAGCTGTTAACATCGGATAGCCATCATCCATTCGTTCAATCACGACGATATCCGCTTTCTTGCCTGAACGAATAGAGCCAATTTCATCATCCATACGCACGGCTTTCGCTGGATTGAGTGTCACCTTCATAAACATGTCGTGTAGATCATTGCCATAGCCTTCGCTTAATTCAAAAATGGCATGTAGCAAGGCAGCTGGATAATAATCACTGCATAGAATATCAATACAACCGGTTGATACAGCCTCAGCCGCTGATAGATTCCCAGAATGAGAGCCGCCAAGCATAACATTAGGAGCGCCAGCCAATGTCTGTAACCCTAACTCTTTGGCGTGCTTGGCGACCTCCAACGTTATTGGAAACTCACTAATGGTGGTTCCAAATGAGCTGACTAAATCTAACTTCTCGGAATGGTCATCATCATGTGAAGCAACAGCAATCCCTTTGGAAATGGCGCAAGCGGCTATCTCTTTTATCTGTTCGATCGTTAGACATTCCGTACGCTGGCGATCTAAAATAATTGTTTGCACGTCATCGTCTGATAGATCTTGATACCCCTGTAATGTTTGTCGGTACACTTCTAAATCTCGGTACTGTCCTTGCCCAGGCGTGTGATCCATGAAGGAGAGAAGATGAACCTTATTTTCTTCCATATTTTGAATGAGCCGGTCTACCTCTGAAAGATTGTCAATTTCAAACCGAGCATGCATCCGGTGCCGAATTAAATGCAGCTCGTTATGGGTTGCGGCAATCGCATCCACCAGCCGCTGCACATTCTCTGGATAGCGCAAAGGCTTATGGGTAAACACGTCTTCACGGTAAAACGAGAGCGAATGAAACATGGTCGTAATGCCATGGCTAATTAATATTTTTTCTGCTTCTCTTAAGCTAATATGAAAATCCATCATGCTCGTTGGCCTTGGGGAAGCGACCGTTTCAATATAATCAGAGTGAATATCGATGAATCCGGGTGAAATAAACCCTCCATTAGCGTCGATTTTATGCGCATGGGGATAGTCTCTGATGCTTTCTTCCGGGACCATCATCTTAATCCGTTCTCCCTCGACAATCACGGCACAGCCTTCGACAATTGCTTCTTCTGTAATGATTTTTCCATTATGAATCACATACACCGTAACTATTCCTCCTATAACAACGAGTAGACGAGTTGCTGCGTATACGCATGTTGGGGATCTTCCAAAATTTGATCAGTCAGGCCTTGCTCAATAATGGAACCGTTCAGCATCACGATCGTGCGGTCCGCTAACATCCGAATAACGGCAAGGTCATGTGAAACGACGATCATGCTAATTCCAGACTCTCGTTGAATCTGTTTAATCAAATCCAGCACATTGGCTTGAACAGACAAGTCAAGCCCTGTCGTCACCTCATCTAAAAATAGGATGGGGGGGTTATTGGATAACGCCTTTGCAATTTGAACCCGCTGCTGCATGCCCCCAGAGAAATTTCGGGGCTCTTCCTTGGAACGAACCAAAGGGATATGAACATTTTCCAATAGCTGACTTCCGGTTCCTTCCATTTCCGTTACATTTCGATTGCCTGCTGCAATGAGCTTTTCGGCAATATTGCCCATGGAGGAGAAATTCATTTTCAGCCCATTCACTGGGTTCTGGTAGACCATCCCATAGTTGTGATTGCGAATATGCCTCTTTTTTTGAGACGATAGACGGAGCACGTTCTGTTCGCGAAATTCCGGGTCATTCAACAGCACTTCCCCAGATGAAACCTCTGTGTCAAAGTATAAACATTGCATCATGGTGGATTTGCCGCTGCCGCTCTCCCCCACAATACCGAGGATTTCTCCGGGAAATAAATCAAAGGAGACATTCTGACAGGCATATACGCTGCCACAAGCAGGACAATAGTTTTTCTCTAAATGTCGAGACGATTGCTGGGTACATTGCCGACAGCCGGGACCAAATCGTTTGTCTAAATTCCGTACACGTAATAGGGCTTGCTCACACATGCTCCTGTGCCTCCTCCCGAAGTTGCGCACTAGTTAACCGCTCCATGCAATAGCTAGTATCATTGCATTGATAATAGCTCCCTCCTGTAGCTTCCTCGATGAATTCATCGAGGAAAACATCAGTTGCTCCGCATAAATGACATTCTTGTTCTGCAACGGATTCGACCGCGAACGGATAATCTTCAAATGCAAGCGAGGCGACATCGGTATAGGGAGGGACGGCGTAGATCTTCTTCTCTCTCCCGGCCCCGAGGAGAATGAGTGCTTTTGAATGATTCATTTTCGGATTATCAAACCTTGGAATCGGACTAGGAGCCATCACGTAACGGTCATTGACATAAACTGGGTGATCTGCCCCTGTCGCTGTTTTGCCGTATTTCATAATCTGCTCAAACAATAGCAGCCACGCCCCGCTGTACTCGTCTTCTGCGTGAAGCCTTTTTGTGACATACTCACGCGCTTCCACATGGCGAAGCGGCTCTGGAGTCGGGACTTGCAGAACGAGGATTTGATCTTCTCTTAGTGCAACCTCTGGAATACGGTGCCTAGATTGAATGAGCGTTGCTGCTTCGGTTTGTTCCGTTAATTCAACGCCTGTGGTCTCCTTCACTAATTTCTTAATGCTAACGGCATTCACAGATTCATCAGCGCCTTGGTCAATGACCTTTAACGTATCCTGCCTACCAATTAACGATAGGGTCAGCTGAAGTCCCCCAGTGCCCCAGCCCCTAGCAATCGGCATTTCTCTCGATGCAAAGGGAACTTGGTAACCAGGAATCGCAACGGCTTTCAACGTCGCACGACGAATCTCTTTTTTTGATCCTTCATCGAAGAAGGCAAAGTGTGTCTTTGTCTTCATGCTGCTCCCTCTCCTTTTTTACCTCACGGATGCTATCTAACTTGGATTGGAACGTCACATAATGCGGCAGCTTCAAATGTGAAATAAAGCCTGTGGATTCCACGGAATCAATATGTAAAAGCACAAATTCCTCATCATGTGTTGGGAAATCCGCTTCCGGGTGTTCCAAACATTGATCTAAAATGCTCATCGCAATTGCTTTTGTTTCATTTTGGCCATAGCAAATCCCGTAGCCGATTTCGAACTCTAATTCCTCTTCATTTTGTTCATTTTTCACAGGAACCGGTACAAAGGACTCGACTTCAGATACTTTTATACCCCCAATATAGTAACTGTCCGCTTCATCCTGTTCAGCTTCATTCGGATGACGAACATAGATCGGCAATGTTCCAACCCTGACTTCTCCAACCGTCGGGTGTACTTGACCATACCCACGTAAAGAGGCGTAGCCTAAGGCGGTAACGGCCCCTGTTTGACCGCGAGTCAACGTTTGTAACCGAGCACTTCTTGGAGCAGGAAAAGCAAGGGTTTCTTTTGTAACATCCATCGGGTTTGTATTATTGAGGTCATAGGCTTCGAACAGCCCTTCCTGCCTTAAATAGTCCACTACTTTAGGAAAATATAAACCCTCGTCGCCTTGTCTTTCTATGGTTTCTACTGCTTGTGTATAGGTGGAGAGCCAAGCTTCATTGCGGTCTTCACTCTCGTTGACTAAGCTAAAATCGAGCAATCGATGGGTATAATCAGTTGTTGCTCCAAGTATTTGACCACCAGGAATATCTTTAAAGCTTGCAGAGATGCGGCGTTCGATGAACATGGTCTCCGATTCTACGGTGTCGCTATAATAGAGTCTTGGCAACGTCGATCGATGTGCACGCATGATAAAAACAGCTTCTTCCATACTGCCCTCTGCTTGTTTGATAGATAAAGCTGCCAGAAACGGCGAATATAAGCTACTCTCTGACATTACTTGGTCAATTAACGCCCGCATCGTGCCCATAATTGTCTGGATCTCAATGATTTCTCCATCCTTCAACCGTTCGTACTTCAGCCGCTCTAGCGAGGCTTCAATTGCCTTGGTCCCACCTTTTACGGCGACATACCCCATTTACATTCCCTCCAATACGTCGACCTTTGTGGTTCGGGGGATACAGACAAGTTGTGCCTGAACATCTGTGCAAATCATGTCGATCCCCAGTGGATATTCCTTCACACGTTCGTTTCGAACTTGCCACATCTTGCTTGGAAAACCCATCTTCAGCACGGCTTCCTCTTGAATCCCTGGCCCAGTTAACCGCAACTCAGCTTGATTTTCGATGAGTGAACGTTCCATTATCCACGTAGCCGAACGCTGTGGATCGATTAACTGTCCAACCTTGCATTGATGCAAAGCTTCCAAAACGGCGTGTTCCGATGCATCTTGCAAAACAATGATGTAATCCGCTTCATGAGTGGGTGCTACTTTTGCCAATGTATAGGCAGCAAGCGTTTCGCTAAAAAAGGGACTGTTTTCTGAAACAACAGCAAATGATACTTCTGCATCTAACAACGTCAACGCACTAAGGAAAGTGGCGTCATAACATGGCACATCAAGGTCGCCGTGTTCCACACCTTCCTTGAGGCTTGAAATCGTCCCCGGACGAGACATACAATGCAGGATCTTTCGGTACACTTGCTGTAAATCATGCACTTCATCAATGACCATATCATCTCTCCTGATCCGTATTTTCAACAACCTTACCCGTCCATCGTTTCAAATTGAACCTTTGTTTGAAGCAATTCCGCCTGTTCTTTGGCTTTTTTTGCGTTCAGCTCAGCTTCGGCTTGTAAAAGTAACGACTGCCACTGTTTCGTTTCTGGTAAATGGGCCTTGTAAGCCGCATCAATAATCGCTAGATTCTTTGCCAGTTCGTCTTCCATCCCTTGCACCAAACCGATGCCTGTCTGCTGCTGAATTTCCACTTTCGCTTCCGTTATGAGTACTTCACCGATATAAAATAATGACTGCTTCGCTGATTCTCGCATCTTGACCATTGTTAACCCGTAACGTGGGGAGACAATTTCCTTACAGTTGTGTTTCTGCAAGATCGTTTCTGCAAGTTGTTTTGCTAAATCAGCGCTCGTTTGAACAAGAATCTCTGTTCTTCTACGCCTCTTCATTTCATGCAACCTCCTCTACAAATCCATCGTAACTTGTTGCCAAGTGCTTTGGTTTTAAGAAAACGTAAAGCATTTGTAAACAGGCCTTTAAAGAACGAAAAGCATAGGCGAGTTGCTTGCCGCCGGAGCTAGCCAATACCCAAAGGCGCAGGCGGGTCGCCCAGAAGCACGGATCTTGGAAGGCCTGCACTAGAAACCCCGACCTTGGGTTTCAGGGCAGGACTGAAAAATCCCGAGCTTCTACCCTCCGGAGCTAGCCAATACCGAAAAGCGCAGGCGGGTCGCCTAGAAGCGAGGATTTTGCCAGAGCTAGCCAAAAAGGCGAGGGATGCTTCATCCCTCGCCTGCTTCTTTCATGGTGATATCATATTTAAATTTATCACTACGATATAAAATTTTCGTATGCTCCAGTCTTTCGTTCGTCTCGGCATCCAAACAATCACTCTCTACGACAATAAGCGGCACCATACTGCCGCAAACTAATTGCTGTTGCTCGTCAGATGTGGGAAAGGTAATACTTAGAAATGTTTGATTGCTCGTAAACGCTTTATAGCCTAAGCTCCGATAATAGTCAAACATAGAGACAATCCCAGGGCCTTCATCAGAAATGGTTGGGAACTTCGCTTCACTAACAAAGGACTGGTGTATGGCAATTGGCTCTCGGTCAATGTAACGTAGCCTGCCAATTTTATAGATGCTGTCGTTCACTCCCGCCTGTAATAGGTCAAAAACCTTTTTATCATAGGCTATTGGTTCACAGTACATCGTTGTTGTTGTTAAATCATAACCAGCCTGTTTCATTTTATCGGTAAAACTCGTGTTTCCCGTTAGATTCAGCTGTATCGGTCTAGATGCTTGTTTCAAGAATCTACCTTTTCCCTGTTTGGAATAGATATAGCCCCGTTCTTCCAAAATCGTTAAGGCTTTTCTAGCAGTCATTCGCGGAACATCATACTTCTGTGCCAATTTGTTCTCAGACGGAAGCTTTTCTTCAGGTTCTATCGATTTAGAAATAATCTTTTCCATTATGTGATCAATGATTTGTGTTTCTTTATCACCAGTAATAGAAATCATCCCCTTTGTGTGTTGAAAGGCACCTATAGATTTTCTAAAAAGACCCGAATCACATCTACACCGCCAATAAAGGTTCCAATGGAGCTTCCTACATTTGCAAGCACAACGATCAACAGCACTCGAGTGGCTTTGTTTCGCCAAAATCCTTTTACTGTAAACACATCCTCTGCTAGTGTCTCGAAGTCCCGAACGTACGGTCTGCGAACATAAGCCTGAACGAATCCTGCGAACCAGCCAGCCGCAAGTAGAGGGTTCAACGAGGAGAGGGGCGCCACCAAGAAGGCCGTAAGAATCGTTAGTGGATGGCCGAATGCAATGACTACACCTAGGGCCGACAAGCCACCATTCCAAATGATCCAGCTTACGGTTTGTTCCCATCCCGCGGCAGGGTTCGTCATAAACGTATACACGATAATCGCTATAATAAAAATGGGAATAGACCAGCCAATCAGTTTCGGTACATTTGATTTTGGTGGGACTTCTTCCAATTTAGTTAAATCATGATCCTGTTTCATTTGCTCTTGAATCCCTGGGACATGGGCTGCCCCAATAACTGCAACCACCTTCTTGCCAGGTGCTTCTTTGATTTTCTGAGCTAAATACTTGTCTCGCTCGTCGATTAATGGCTCCTTTAATTTCGGAAACGAATCGGTAAATTCTTGCAAGATTGTATTGATGGTGTCTTGCTGCTTCATTTTTTCTAATTCTTCTTCTGATATCGTTTCTTTACTGAAAATACCAGCAATGACTTGTGCAAGCAGAAGAGCCTTTCCCTTCAAGCCGATGCTGCGCCAAATCCGAACGAACGTAATTTGGATATTACGATCCGCTAATACTAGCTCTGCGTGGGTGTCTTTAGCAGACTCAACTCCCTGAATCATTTCTTGCCCGGGGGTAATTCCAAACTGCTTGGCCATCTTTTTTTGAAACGAAGAGATGGCAAGATTCATTAATAAGAGAGAGGCTTTCTTCTCTTTAATCACCTTAAAAATATCCATCTCTCTCCAGCTGTTGTCCTCTTGTGCTGACTGGTAACGCTGTTCATCCAACTCGACACAGACTGCGTCAGGGTTTTCTTCTTCTATGACAGCCTTTACCTGTTCCGCGCTCTGTTTGGAAACATGTGCGGTGCCAATCAGGATAAAGTCTTTGCCATTCAAATGTATTCGCGTTATATTTTCTTCCGTCATCAATGACCTTCCTTTTACTTCAACATTGAGCTTTCCGGCACTGCCTAGGCCTATTGAAGGAATAGCTTCACCCTTTAATTATACGTAGCTCAACTTCCGCACCTAGAACAAGGATCGTGCCTTCAGTGATAGAAACAGGTTGTTGGCAAAAAAAGCCGAGTGCAGAAAAGGCACTTCCTATATGATAGCGAAAAAGAGCCAACATAAGCAACTGCCAAGCGAAATGAAATCGACATGAAGGCAACGTCCGCTTCCAGAACGCCCCGGAACAACAAAGGAGTGAAGCGCTCGCCAGCACTCCACTCCCCTGTGACTACTCTTGCATAACCTGACTTTTCACTTGATCCCGCAACGCTGTTTTCAAAAATTTACCCACTGATGTTTTGGGAATTTCAGCGATGAAAACAACCTCATCCGGCAGCCACCATTTGGCAAACTGTGGGGTTAGAAAGTCCATGATGTCCTGTTTCGAAACGTTGTGCTCCTCCCCTTCTTTCCGCACGATGCACGCAATCGGACGCTCCTGCCACTTGGGGTGAGGGATCGCCACAACGGCCGCTTCAAACACAGACTCGTGGGCCATCAGTGCATTTTCTAAATCAACGGAAGAAATCCATTCGCCGCCGCTCTTAATTAAATCCTTGGTGCGATCGACGATTTTAATCGTTCCCTCTTCATCCATGGTCACCACATCACCGGTGTGCAACCACCCGTCCCGAAAAGCCTCGTCACTCCGATCATCGTTGTAATATGAATCGGCAATCCACGGCCCACGAATGAGGAGCTCTCCCATATCGTCTCCATCTGCTTTCGCTTCCCCGTTTTCATTCACCACTTTCACTTCAAGTCCCGGAACCACCATCCCCTGTTTCGAGCGCAGTTCCAGTCGATCTTCTTCAGAAAGATCGGACTGGTAGCTTTTCAGTCTGGAGAGCGTGACGAGAGGGGTCGTCTCGGTCATGCCGTATGCATGGATAAAGGGAATCCCGTACTTGGTTTCAAACGTTTTGATCATCCCTTTCGGTGCGGCCGCGCCTCCGCAAAGAACTCTCCGTAAACTGCTCGTGTTGTAACGGCCCTGCTCCAGTTCTTTTAGCAATCCAAGCCAAATGGTCGGCACCCCGGCTGTCATCGTCACCTTCTGTTCTTCAATCATCTCAGCAAGGATTTTCGGTGTCATATTGGGACCTGGAAGGACCTGTGTGGAGCCAAACCAAGTCGCCGCAAAAGGCAGTCCCCATGCATTCGCATGGAACATTGGGACGACAGACATGACGACATCGGATTCGGAGAGCCCACCCGCATCAGCCAACCCCATGGCCATGCTGTGTAAGTAGATGCCGCGGTGCGAATACACGACTCCCTTTGGTTTCCCGGTCGTCCCTGACGTATAGCAGATGCCGGCCGGGTCATTTTCGTCAATGTCGCTAGCAAATTGATAGGTTTCATCTGCCTTTTCAAGCAGGGTTTCATAAGAATACAGGGGCTCCAATGTTGATTCGGGCAATCTGTCTTCATCCGTCATCACCACAAAGGCTTCGACCGTTTTGAGTTGATCTTTGACTTTTTCGATGAGAGGAAGCAAATCCTCATCGATGAGTAAGACCTTATCTTCCGCGTGATTGATAATATAAGCGATATGCTCTTCCGATAAACGAATATTGATCGTATGCAACACTGCGCCCATACTCGGAACGGCGAAATAGGCTTCGAGATGGCGGTGATGATTCCAGGCGAATGTGCCGATTCGGTCTCCTTTTTCAACGCCAAGATTTTCAAGGGCACTAGCAAGAGCGCGCGTTCGCCGTACAATCTCTTGATAGGTAAACGTTCTAGTTCCAGCAAGCGTCCGTGAAACGACTTCTTTTTTGGGAAGATATCTTTCCGTATGTTCAATCATTGATGCCAACGTCAACTGTGTGTTCATCATTATACGTTTCTCCTTTGCTCCTTTATTGTTTTCCTAGAAATCTCGATTTCCTCCATGACCTTAGCCGTGTGTTCCCCGAGCTTCGGGGCTTGCGATTGTATTTTCCCGGGCGTTTCTGATAATTTAATGGGAATGCCAATTTGCCTCGTCCCCCCGAGTGTTGAATGATGTACGGATTGAATCATCTCACGAGCCAACACTTGGGGATCGTTAACCATTTCGTGAAAATTTAAAACCGGAGCCACACACGCGTCTTTGCCGGAAAAGTTGTCGAGCCACTCGGCCAGTGTTCTCTGCGAAATGATCGTTTGGATCTCATACTTTAACCGGTGCTGTTCATGTAGGGGCGCGTCTAGTAACGGGATAAAGTCCCTTCTGTCGATCACCTGACAAAAGCTTTGCCAAAACTTTGGCTCTAGTGCGCCAACAGAGAGAAAGCGGCCGTCTTTCGTTTCGTAGACCTCATAGCAGGCTAGCCCTCCACTTAACACTTGCTCGCCTCTCCTCGGTTCGACATCCTCCACTAAGTAGTTCGGAAGGAGCGTTTGCAACCAGGAAATAACGCCGTCCATCATGGAAACATCAATGAATTGCCCTTTCCCTGATCTTTCTCTCTCGAACAAAGCAAGCAGGATCCCTACGGCCGCTGGAAGAGCTCCTCCGCCAATATCCGCGAGTTGCGCGGCAGGGACAACCGGTTTTCCGTCTTTTTCTCCCATTAGGTTCAATAACCCTGCATAGCTAAGATAATTAATGTCATGCCCGGGGCGGTCTGCGTAAGGGCCCGTTTGCCCATAGCCTGTGATCGCACAGTAGATCAGAGCGGGATTAACGGTGTTCAATGGTTCATAGCCTAGGCCCAGTCGCTCCATCACACCCGGACGGAACGATTCCACTACCACATCCGCGTTTTCCACCAACTTGAGAAACTGTTCTTTTCCCTCTTCCGACTTTAGATTAACGCAAATGCTCTTCTTATTACGATTGAGAGAATGAAAAAGAGCACTATCCTCGCCAAGCTTCGGCTCATATGCTCTCGCATAATCGCCGACTTTCGGATCCTCCACTTTAATAACCTCCGCCCCGAAATCAGCGAGAAGCATCGTACAGTAAGGACCTGGAAGCAAACGGGTCAAATCAAGAATTCGAATGGATGTTAACGGCACTCAAGATCCTCCTTTTTTCGTCGCTACAGCCTCTCGATAATCGTTGCGTTCGCCATCCCGTGCCCCTCGCACATCGTCTGCAGCCCGTATCGTCCTCCCGTTCGCTCCAGCTCGTGCATCATCGTGATCATTAACCGCGCGCCACTTGCTCCTAAGGGATGGCCAAGCGCAATCGCCCCGCCATTCGGGTTGAGCTTTTTGGGATCGGCACCGGTTTCGTGCAGCCAAGCAAGCGGGACAGAGGCGAACGCCTCATTCACTTCATACATGTCGATATCATCGATCGAGAGGCCTGCCTTTTTCAGCACTTTTTCCGTCGCCGGAATCGGTCCTGTCAGCATGAATGTCGGATCGGAGCCAACCACAGAGCGGGCAACGACTCGAAAACGAGGCTTCAACCCAAGTTCCTCCGCCTTTTCGCGAGACATAAGCAGGAGTGCTGCGGCTCCATCACTGATTTGACTCGAGTTTCCAGCCGTTACGCTTCCGTCTTCTTTAAAGGCGGGTTGAAGTTCAGCTAATTTTCCATGCGTCGAATTCTCTCTCGGCCCTTCATCCTCTTTGATGGTCGTTTTCGTTCCATCTGGAAGCGTCACTTCTAAAGGCATGATTTCCCGGACGAAGCGCCCGTCACTTCTTGCAGCCACAGCTTTCCCATGGCTTTCCAGTGAAAACGCATCCATTTGCTCGCGACTGATCCCCCATTTACTTGCGATCAACTCTGCCGATAACCCCTGGTTGATGATTTCATACGTTGAGGTCAATTCCTCACTCATCTTCGCTCCTTGCACATTCGAAAACATCGGGGCACGGGACATACTCTCAACCCCGCCAGCGACCACAACATCCATGTCCCCACTCATAATCGCCTGGGCAGCGAAATGCACCGCCTGCTGGCTCGAGCCACATTGACGGTCAATCGTTGTGCCGGGCACCTCAATCGGATAATCAGCAATCAACGCAGCTAGCCTTGCAATATCGCCAGCCTGCTCCCCAGATTGGGTCACACAGCCAAAAATTACATCTTCGACCTCTTCAGGGGAAACCCCCGCTCTTTTCACCACTTCTTTTAACGGCTTCGCACCGAGTTCCGCGGCATGGATGCCACTTAACGCTCCGTTTCGCTTACCGACGGGTGTTCTGACCGCCTCTACAATCACAGCTTCACGCATATGCATGTTCCTTTCCCCTCTGTTTTTTGATTACACCGCTACAAATACATCTGTATTGGAGGTCAGTATTTTCTGTTCGTTTTGATTCTTGATCACTACGTCTATCGTTAGTAGCCCACGCTTTCCATTTGACGCTTGTTTCTTATCAACGACTGTGAACTCGCCTGTTAATTGGTCGTTTGGTCGCACAGGAGCCTTCCATTGTATTTCTGCTCCAACGCCTCCTAGACAATCGCTGCCAAGGATATCCTTTCTCACCCACTCCGCCCAGACAACGGCCAGTGAATGAAATCCCGAGGCAATCAATGATCCATATGGACTCTCTTTGGCAGCCTCTTCATCAATATGAAAGTACTGTGGATCATATTTCTCCGCGAATTCAATAATCTCCTCTTTTGTCACGGTAACAGTTTCAGTGACATAGTGATCTCCAATGGAAAACTCCTCAAATTTCATTCAGATCGCCTCTCTACAGCCCTATATTTTTGGCAATAATCCCTTTCATAATCTCATTGGACCCTGCATAAATCGAGTTAACAGCGACATCACGATACCTTCTCGCAATCTCGTATTCTTCCATGTACCCGTACCCGCCATGCAGTTGCATACACTCCCCCGCCACTTTCTTTGCGAGGTCCGTGATCCACCATTTGGCCATCGAAACCTCATTGACCATCTCTTTTCCGGCGATATGATCATCAATGAGTTTATTGACAAACGTTCTTCCGATTTGAATTTCCGTTTTCATTTCAGCGATTTTAAACTGTGTGTTTTGAAACTGGCTGATGCTTCGCCCAAACGCTTTTCGTTGTTTTACGTAGTCAATCGTTTGATCTACCATGACTTCAGCTGCTGTAATGCTCGAAATCGAGACCATTAAGCGTTCTTGCTGCAGCTTTTCCATTAAATAATAAAAGCCTTTGTTTTCCTCCCCGAGCATGTTGGCAGCAGGAACACGGACGTCCTCGAAGATCAATTCGCTTGTGTCACTCGCATGCTGGCCGACTTTCTGCAGCTTTTTTCCCTTTGAAAAGCCCGGGGTGCCGGCTTCTACCACAAATAGACTGATTCCTTTGTGAGGCGGGGTGGCCTTAGGGTCTGTTTTACAAACCACCACCACAAGGTCTGCATAGAACCCATTCGTGATAAACGTTTTCTCGCCGTTCATCACGTAGTCATCGCCATCTTTGACAGCCGTCGTTTTGATTGCGGCTAGATCGGACCCTGTCCCTGGTTCTGTCATCGCAATCGCCGAGATCAAATCCCCGCTGATTGCTCCAGGCAACCAGCGTTTCTTCTGTTCTTCTGTACCAAAGGTTTCAATGTAGGGAATGACAATGTCGTTATGAAGGCCGATTCCAACAAGTCCTGCACCAACCTTATCGAGTTCTTCACTGATGACCACCGCGTAACCAAAATCAGCGTTTACCCCTCCATATGCCTCCTCCACTTGCGGGCAAAGATAGCCTTGTTCGCCCGCCTTTTTCCAGAAAGACCTTGGCACTTGCTTGTTCTCTTCCCACTGGTCAAAGTAAGGCACGGCTTCCTTTTCAAGAAACTTGCGCAAGGACTGACGAAAAATATCATGTTCTTCACTTAGGTAAGGTGCTTCCATATGGGAATCCTCCTTTGGATGTCGTTACTTCGGCTGCATCCGAATCGCCCCGTCCAGGCGAATGGTCTCGCCATTGAGCATCGGATTTTCAATGATGCTTTTGGCGAGTTGGGCATACTCCGCTGGATAGCCAAGTCTTGATGGAAACGGTGTCATTTCTCCGAGTGCTTGTTTGGCTTTATCCGGAAGGCTCGCAAACAGCGGTGTTTCAAACAGACCAGGAGCAATCGTCATCACGCGGATGCCAAGCGTGGAAAGATCCCTCGCGATCGGCAATGTCATCCCGACGATTCCCCCTTTTGAAGCACTGTAAGCAGCCTGACCGATTTGGCCGTCATAAGCGGCAACCGAGGCCGTATTAATGATGACCCCTCGTTCTTGCTCATCATTGATATCATTTGTACTCATCTTCTCAGCAGCGAGGCGAATGGCATTAAAGGTACCGATTAAATTCACCTCGATGACGTTTGAGAAAGAATCCAATTGATGCACACCTCTCTTCCCGACGGTCTTCTCAGCACTGCCAATTCCAGCGCAATTGACGAGAATGTGAATGAAACCTAATCGGTTGACCGCCTGACTCAGCGCAGCCTCCACGCTGGACTCATCCGTGACATCCGTTTTCACAAACATAGCGGCCTCCCCTAGCTCCTCGGCCAGTTTCCATCCCCTTTCTTCTGCTAAATCAAGAATAGCAGCTCTGCCCCCCTGTGAGATGATGTTTCTTACAGTCGCTTCGCCAAGGCCTGACGCTCCTCCTGTTACGACGGCCACACTCTGTTCAATGTTCATTGCTGATGCCTCCCTTAACAAGAATTCTTAGTAGATACTTAGAAACGTCCTCGGCCATTTCCGATTGGTCTTTTTCTCCTTCCACTGTATACCATTGCGTCACCCAGTTCATGGCTCCTAACATAATGTTTCTTACTACTTTTATGTCCGAGGAAACAAATTCACCCCTTACAATTCCCTCTTCAATCATTTGATCGAAGCATTTCTCATAATCATTCCTTAACGTCAGAATCTTCTCCAACTGCTGGGTTGAAAACGATTGTTTTGGATTCAACATCATTTCAAACCCAGATCGTTCACTGATGAGGTACTCGATGTGAACCTTCACCGCCCTTCTTACCTTTTCAATTACAGGCAAGTGCTGCCGTTGAACTGCTTGAACATTTTTAATGCTTTGTTCCAAGAGCATTTCTTGCCCTTGAAATAACAAATCCTGTTTATCTTTAAAATAGTAGTAAACCGAACCTTTCGTCATCAGAAGCGTCGATGCGATTTCCTCCATCGTCGTCCCGTGGTAGCCTTTTTCAGCTAAAATGCTCATGGCCGAACGGATGATTTCCTCTTTTCTTTTGGCGGTTTTCCTTTCGCGAAAAGACAATGGGTGTTCACTTCCTTTATGTAATTCATGCTGTAAACGTTACCATCATTCTAGTGATTCATTTTTTGACTGTCAAGTTAATTTTCTAAAAGTTCAGGACGAATATCTATTTAATTAAACGTTTGATTAAACGTTCCGTAACGTCTTTCAATATAGGTACCGGATCTAGAAACGTTGAATCTTTGAGAGGTTGCACAATTATACCTGCTGCCACCAAAAAGCTCCCCGGTCGCTTATGACCGGAGAGCCCCACGCCTATTGATTAACGTTCGTAATTCACCTTTTCCTCCACACTATGATCCTGCTTATGAATCACAAGGTGCGTCCCTTTGTTACGGGCAATTTCACGGCCGCGTTTGACGGCTTCTTGCTTATTCTCATAAACTTCCGCCGGCTTTTTCGCTCCTTCCGCTTGAATCGCCCAACCGCCGTCCGGGTGAGGCGTCACAAATTGCGGCTTTTCCATCAGCTCTGGTCGGCTACTTGGATCCCGCTCCTCATCCGGGCTCGTGTCTGCACTCTCGAGAAACTGCTGGATTTCCTTTTGGCTTGCATTTTCATGCCATTCTTTTGCCTGCTCTGTCGCAATGGGAATCGCTCGTCCCTCGTCATATCCATCACGAACCATGGCATTCGCTATTTTTATCGCTTTTTTACGGACGCTTTTGTCGAGGTTTCTATAAGAAGATGGGTAATCATTCATGGTCCAAGGCATCTTTTGTCCTCCCCCTTTCTAGTACTTTTACCTCCTATAGCCGAAATGGGGAGGTGCCAAACGTGAACGAACAGGATGCTAGAATGACTTTGAAAAAAGTTACCGCATTTCGCTTAACAAGCCTACACCCGCTTGACGCAACATGTCTTTGCTTATCGTCATTCGGACCGTTAGCAACGGATTGACTACTTGGCACACTTCCACATCTGCCGAAGCACTTAATAGCATTATGGCTTCATGATAAGACAAGGAGGAGTGATCGCGTACGTGGGACGCCAATTCTTTCACCGCTCGCTTCACACATGCTTGAAAGGAATCCCCAGAGGAAATGACGGACACCGATTGTTCATCCTCTAGCCATGGCAGATGTACGGCTTTCTTTTCAACACTCAACGTGACCGTCACATGCGCGGCGGCTTCTACCCCTGTCACGCCTACTTCCCCGTCGCCCATCGCGGCATGGATGTCTCCTAATGCAAAGAGGGCGCCGGGAGCTTCTACCGGGAAGTAGAGCGTGGCTCCTTCCGTAATTTTCGTGTTGTCCATGTTTCCACCATGATCGCCAGGCGTGCCGCACGGAACCGCTTCTCCCTTTGGGGCAACGCCGATGACGCCAATCATCTTCCGGAGGGGAATCGTAATTGCATCATTAAACTGGACGCCTTCTTCTGTAATCTCCATCACTCGTGTCTCGAAAGATTCGACCTCATCGCCTAATACGCCAAGGTCCGGGCTTACCGCCATCACGCCTTGCGGTGCCAACTCAATTTTTTCAATCCTTACTCTCAGCCGATCCCCTGGTTCCGCCCCTTCGACATAGATTGGGCCTGTCGCTGGGTTCACAGAGGCCCAGTCGATCGCATCGTACGTGGATTTTTCATCCGTCACTTGATTGGTGAAGGCATCATAGGTCTCCAACCGTACCGTGCTTCCTGACGATACTGTTGCCGCCACCTCTGCGTCTTTTGCAAAACTGTAGATGAATGTTTCTTTGTTCACTTCTACCATTTGCTATCCCTCCTCATTTCATTGAAAATTTCTTCATCTCTCCCTATCATAGCAGAACAGAAAGGGCAGGGTACGACTATTTTATTTGATGGCGTTCGCGCGTTGTTGGAAAGGCACCTTTGATTAAAGAGTACAATCCCCCCCATCCATAAAGAACGGTGCAAAGGACCCTCCTTTGCACCGTTTTTTTATAGCAACACAGCCTCTTCTTGTTTCAACGTTTTTCCTAAAAACTTCGCGACTTCAAGCATGCCAAAGACATTCGCTCGTTGTTCTGCTTCCGAGTTGTAATTGGTATTCGTGTTGATGTCATACGTGTAGAGGGCGCCGTTCTCATCTCGGATGCATTCAATCCCTGCAATTTGGATGCCGTTCGCTTTCAGCACGGACGCATACTTCTCCAAAATCGGTTCATTGAACGCCTCAACAATTTGAAACTTGGAGGTGGTTTCCTCTCCGACCGGGCAAAAAAGATCGCCGATCGAACAAGCATCCGCCGGGCATAGTTCAAAGCCTCCCGAAGTGTCCACTTGCACAGCATACATAAACGTTCCTCCAACAAATTCACAGCGCGTGATATACGGTTCTGGGGCTTGAATATACTCCTGTAAGAGAGTGAGGCCATCCACAGGTTCTTCAAAGTCGTCACTTTCAACGTAGGCTTTTAGGGCGGACACATCCTGAAACAGTTGAACGCCGAGCCCTTTTCCTGCACGGTTATGCTTTGTAATAAAGGCTTGTCCATCAAACGAGGCGGCGGCTCGCAGCAGTTCCTCTTTGCCGACAGCGACGATGGTTTTCGGAGTGCGAATGCCGTGTTTTTCAAGTTCCATGTATTGGACAACCTTGCTTACTTCTAGTTGCAGCGCTCGTTGATTGTTAATGACCGTTCGGCCATGGCGCTCCAACCAGGTAAGTACCGCATCTGCTAACTCAGGAGCAAAACGATGGCCTCTCGTATGCGCTGAGGCGCTCATACGACTGTAAAATACTCCTTCTGGTGGTTCTTGGCTCAGGTCGATCGCCCCTGAACCGAGATGCCACTCTTCATACGGCAGGCCGAGCTCCTCCAGACGCTGAAACAGCGGCTCGGTCCATTCTTGATTTTCGTGAATGACATAGATTTTTTTCATCGGAATCTCTCCTTACGCAAACGTGTTGGTGTAGTTTCGCAGCTTTTCTACAAGTGGCATGACCTCTTTAGAGAAGCGCTCCATTTCCTCATATTGAGGGGAGCACTGCAAGAGCAGTAAATCCAACCCGACCTTTTCGTATTCAAGAACACGTCGGGCAATTTGCTCGGGTGTTCCGACCAGCTGTGGACGCAGGCCGCGGTTGGAGACCGAATAATCCTGCAGCTTGATTTGCTGTTCCAGCTGCGATTTGCTTGTAAAGTCGTTATACCCTGCGTACGCATCCGATTCTTTGACGTCGGTAATTCGCTTAAGTTCCGCCTCAGCTTCTGCCTCCGTATCGCGGCAAATCACATACGCGGCCATTCCAAACGAGGAGAAAGGCGGATGAGTGGTGGCGGCACGGCGTTTTTTCATGTCTTCAATCTTTAGGCCGACTTCTTCCACCGTGCCCCCGTGCATCACATACGCATCACACGTGGCCGCAATCGTTTCCTTGCCTTTCTCGCTCTCGCCCCCTGCGTATAAAATGGGGTGAGGCCGTTGAACGGGCTTTGGCGCCAACTTGGCATTTTCCACTTGATAATACGTGCCATCATACGAAAACGTCTCCTCGTGCCACAGACCTTTCAACACATCGAGAAATTCCTCAGTCCGCGCATAACGCTCATCATGTTCGGTAAACGCCCCTCCATATTGACGCGCTTCCTCTTCCCACCAAGCAGAGACAACATTGAGAGTAAAGCGGCCATTGCTAATCTGGTCCAAATTTGCGGCCATTTTCGCCGCCACCGCCGGGTTATGAAAGCCCGGGCGAATGGCCGACATGATCTCGATTTTCTCTGTCACCGAGGCGAGCGCTGCCGCCGTCGTCCACGCTTCAAGCGCGTCCTCGCCGGGTCCTTTAATATCATTTAAATAGAGTTCTGCAATTAAGGTCGTGTCGTATCCCCATTGTTCTGCTGCTTGAACGACTTTTTTTGCATACTCAAACGTCGTTGGCATTTGTTCATTCTCCACATTGCGTAACCATCCGCCAAAAATCGGCAACCAAAATCCGTATTTCATATGGCCGTTCCCCTCCCTCTTTCAGTAAATGTCTGTGCTGTACACTCAATTCTTTGCTCTGTTAAAGAAAGAACCCTTTGACCTCTTTCAGAACAGCATCGCTCTACTAGACCTGTCGCTCTCCCCGATGTCTGAATAAGAGCAATCATTAAGATAAGGTAATCGTATCAGGATAGTTAGATTAAAGCAATTGCTTCGTTAGACGAAAGAAAAAATGTCGTCAGGAACACGGTAAATGGTAGGGAAACAACGGGTTTCTATTGCTTTGATTTCGTAGTATACTAGAAATTAGGAGGTGAGTGCTGGTATGAACAATAACACAGCCGCATACGATTTATTGTTTAAAATGCACCGCATGCTGGTGAGGCATTACCGGGTGCCTGATGAAAGCAAAGATTCGTACAAGCTAACCATTGCGCATGTGCTTCATATGTACAGCAACCGATTCCCCCCCGAACTTGCATCTGACCTCAAGAAAACCAACTATGTCCGCAACCGTGTCTGCCATTTTTCACCGATTTCTAATGCTGATTTGCTTTTAGTAGAAAAAACAGCTTCTCGCATCAAACGAATGACCGAGAAATCTCCGTTTAAGTCTGGGCTTTATTTCTAAGGGTCTGACGAAGCGCATCCTAGGGGCTACGCTTGACGTGAGATTCACACGGACGACCCACCTTGTCTGGTCGCTTCTATCGAGGCGGCCACTATCTATGAATAATGTTCAACCTCAGTCGTCAACGACCTTTTCCAAGAAAATCCCCTCCCGAAAACCTCCTCTCTTATTTGCTTTTTCCTTTCGAACTCGCTCAACATCTACGATGGATGCTTCATGCACAGAAGCCAATGCTCGCATCACCTCAAGTACATCCGCCAGCTCCTCTACCGCCTCTGTGTTCGTTTCAGCTTCTATGTATTCCTGAACTTCTTCTAAGAGTTTCGCGCGCAATTCCTGCTTGTATTCTCCTAGAGCCAACGTACGCGTGACAGGCGTTTTGCCCGCCTTTTCAATCAATTCCGGAATTTGATCGCGCACGAGTTTGTTGTGTATCGGCATAGCGGTCCTCCTTGGTTCAATCTGTATCCACTCACTTTTCAAGAAAGAAAGTGTCATCGCTGGTTGGCATCTTGAAACTAATCACTCACAATAGAGAGACTTCGATTTACTAGCTAAACTAACGGCACAAGGCAAGGAGGGGTAATGTGTGGGGACTTTTCATTGTCATCATTTTGCTCGTATTCGTCTTTGATTTTTCCAAAATCCGGGATCAAAACAAAGAGATGATTAATCAAAACAACAAAATCATTGAATTACTGGAGAAAATGAACAGTAACAGCGAGAAAGAGAACTCTTGATGCGTGCTTTGTTAGATAAACAAAAGCAAACTCACCGCCGTAACTGATGCTCGAAGTACGTTTCTTATTTTCACTTCCAAGCATTGTCTTCCTAAGATGACTGCTATTATTTTACGCAATAACGTTCGTACTGACAATCCCTTCCCGAGCTGCTGAAGCGCGCAAAGAGCTTCTTCTTTTCAAACAGCATTGGCGAATTTCCATTTAAACAAATGTTTAACACATTTTCGGGCATTCTACTCCTAGATGCAGTTTTCCTTACTCTGCTGCAAGGAGGCGTTCATCCTATGGAAAAAGCTGATCAAGCCAAAGTAAGCCCCGTGTTTTACTGGACCATTGGGATTATGATTGTTTTCATTTTAACTGGTGTTTTCGTGCCAAACCTGTTTGAATCCATGACAGAAACGGCTCAATCGTTTATTTCTACTTTTTTTGGTTGGTACTACTTGATTGTTGTCACGCTTTTTCTGGTGGTCTGCCTCGTCTTTGTGGTCAGTCCTTACGGGAAAATCAGACTCGGAAAGGAAGACGACCGGCCGGAGTATAACTACCCCACGTGGTTCGCCTTTCTTTTCAGTGCAGGACTTGGCGTAGGCCTCCTTTTCTTTGGCGCGGCTGAACCGATTGCTCATTATGCGCTTCAATCGCCCACGGCTGTGGAAGGCACGGAGGAAGCGGCGATGGAGTCTTTACGATTTGTGTTCCTTCATTGGGGCTTTCACGGTTGGAGCATTTACGCGATTGTCGCCATCTGTCTTGCCTATTTCAACTTTCGCAAGGATAAACCCGGGTTGATCAGTGCGACGCTCTCACCGCTTTTCAATACAGACGGGGCTCTTGGGAAGGGGATTGACGTTGTTGCGATTGTCGCCACGCTTGCAGGGATCGCCACCACCCTCGGGTTCGGCGCCGCTCAAGTGAACGGCGGAATTTCCTTCTTAACAGATTTGCCGAACAGCTTTTGGATGCAAGTGGTTGTTATTGCGGTCATTACCGTATTGTTCCTATTTTCATCGAGTACGGGCCTGGATAAAGGGATACGTATTCTTAGTAGTGTGAACATGATACTCGTGTTTTTGCTGCTTCTGTTCTTTATGGTTTTCGGTTCGACACTCTTTTCCCTGAACCTGTTTACAAACACGCTGGGCCGGTACGTTCAAACCCTGCCAGAGCTTAGCTTTCGCATTGCACCAACCAACCCGGAAAGTCGAGAGTGGATCAACGCGTGGACGCTGTTCTACTGGGCCTGGTGGATGGCCTGGTCTCCCTATGTTGGCACGTTCATTGCCCGTGTCTCCAAAGGGCGCACGCTCCGAGAATTCATCATTTTCGTCCTGATTCTCCCCTCAGTAGTCGGATTCATTTGGTTTTCCTTTCTTGGCGGGACGGCGATTTCCGTCGAGTCGGAAGGCCTTGCGATCATCTCTTCTCTTGCTGAAGAGGAAAGACTGTTTGGCGTGCTCGCAACGATGCCAATCAGCACCATTACCTCTTACGTTACACTCTTTTTGGTCGCTTTTTTCATTGTGACATCTGCCGATTCTGCGACATTTTTCCTCGGAAGCCAGTCAACCAACGGCTCATTAAATCCGCCCACCCGAGTGAAGATGACATGGGGCGTTCTAATGTCGCTTACCGCTGGTGTGCTTCTTTACAGCGGCGGTCTTCAGGGCTTGCAAAATGCGATGATCCTTGTGGCGTTTCCCTTTTCCATCATCATGGTGCTAATGGTCGTGGCCCTTTTCAAAGCACTGAGACTAGAAAATACGAAGGAACAAGTGAAGAAGAGACGCGAGAACAGAGAATGGAGACAGTGGAGAAAGAAACAAGACCGCGAGGAAAGACGAAACAAGCATAGGCGGAGGCGCCAAGGGATGAAGGATAAATGAATGCTCGAAGGCAGCCCATTGATACCTGTCATTATCTCTTATGCGTATTGGTGGGAGTTTTAGTACAAAACCGAAATGCGCAGGCGGGGGCCACAAATCTCGAAGCTCCTACCCGCCTGCGCTAGACAAAAAAAGAAGCCTTCCAGAACAGGAACAGCTTCTTCCCAAGCAACTACCGACTCCTCAACTTCCGTAGCAATCTCAAAATCTCAATATAGAGCCAGATCAGCGTCACCAGCAGACTAAACGCGCCGTACCACTCATAAAGCTTCGGCGATCGGTTCCTCACGCCTTTGGCAATGTCATCAAAATCGACAATCAGGCTAAACGACGCCACCGCCACGAAAACAACGCTTAGCGCAATTCCAAGCGGCGTCGATTCATGCAAGTGCGGAACGTGAAAACCGACGAACCTGCCAATTAGCGAGACCACGTACACGAGGAAAATCGCCGTTGTCGCAACCGCAATGCCCGTGCGCAGCTTTGGCGTTGGACGAATGATTTTAAATCTGTATAGAAGCAGCATCGCCGCGCATACCGCAAAGGTCACGTAGACAGCTTGCAGAACAATCCCGTCAAACTGGGCTTCGTATCGAAACGAAAAAGCTCCAATGAATCCCCCTTTACAAATCACATAAATAGGGGCTGTGAACGGCACGATTCTAGGCGCAAAGATGGAGGCGAGCATCATCACAAGCCCAGCGATAATCCCTCCCCAAATAAATACTGGAATGAGTTCGGGTTGTTCGGAAACTGTACTCCACGCGAACGTCGCCACGGCCACTGTAACCGCGAGCAAAAACATCGCGCGGTGAAGCGTCCCATTTAAGGTCATGACCTTTTCACCCGATGCCGCACGAGCGCGGAATGGATGGGTCGATAAACTCGGGTTGCCGGATCTCATGTTAGTGCGTTCTTCCTCTCTGGTTGGGGGTGGTTACCTCTATGATCATAACACCATGTTCGCCCGTGAGTCTCGTTTCGTGCGGCGATTTCAGGAGGAAGATGTTTTCGATTCTTTACTAACCCACCTCAAAAAAGAAGCCCACTTTTTAACAAGTAAGCTCCCTCCCATATCCCTAGAATCAGTCCTCTATAATGCTACAACAGTCCCCCTCTGCTTCTATTCCCTTTCCACTGTTAGCTTTGGTGCAAGCTCTTCATCTTCAGCTGAATAAAATTCTAAAACATTCGGATGAAACCCCGCCTGAGTAGAAGCAGCTAGGCGGAATTGAATTCTTTCCTCTCCCCCGACTTGTGAGACGAAGGACGTTGGTATTTGCACCTCCACGTACTCTTCAGCGCTTTCTTCAAGAGAGAAGGAGGCGATGCTTTCTGTGGTTGCGGGAGCATGAAAGTCGGTCCGTTCAAGCGAGGCACTTGGGCCAAAATATCCATTTTGTCCATCAATCGTTATGTGGTTCACAGTTCCTTCCTTCTTTTTCAAGTACAACCGAAGTTTCATTTTCTCGTCCCCACCTAATTTTTCCAACTCAGAGGAGTGAAAAGATACGATGGAACGGAAGGTATCCGTGTTATACATGCCTTTATCCCCGACTTTGAGCGAAGAGATCCCAAGACCATCCGCTGCCAATCTGCCAACAAACCCAGTATAATTCGGCTCAGCCCCTAGAGCGATTTTCTCGATCGGGACCCCCTGTTCCTCAAAAGTGTAGATTTCCGTGACCGTATCGCTTTGATTTTCTGCTTCATCGACTGCCATGAATTTCAGTGTGGCATCTTCTTCTATTGTTAAAGGCTCTTCATAGACGGAAGAAGAGCGAGTGGGCTCATTTCCGTCTACCGTGTAGTGAATAACGCTCCCTTCACTTGCCGTTAATGTCACTGAAACGGGCTCGGTAAACGTACCCCCAGCCGGCTCAGCTCTCAAAAATGGCTCCTCTGGCACAGGTTCGGGTGGCGGAGATGAACCTTCGTTTCTTGAGAAATTTTTGAAAAACGCCCACATTTTTTCGCTTGCATTGGGCCCTTGAGGGTCAGTGTAGCTTCCTTGCACGCTGCCGCCCGACCACGCATGCCCCATCCCATCAACAAGAACTTTCTTCATCCCCAATTGGTTGCCTTCATCGTAGTACATTTCCTCGGTAAAACTTCTTCCGCCAGGCACTTGCCCTTCCACTACTTCATCAGCTGTGTCGTTAATTCGGTCATTATCACGTCCATCTAAAGCAAGATCATTGGTTTTGGCCCACTGGGTTAGCACTTGATGACCGTTCACCACATCTACGGTTGAGTCATTTGTTCCATGGAATACAATCGTAGGAACCACACGTGCATGTTCACCCATGGCTTCATAGGCGAGTCTTCCTTGCCGAACAGGATCAGGGCCGCCATTGCTCATGGCATTCAACCCTTCAAGTTGGGTAGTGGCGGCCTTGTATTCCAACCCGGAACCTACACCAATCGCTGTGAAAACATCAGGGTACGTTGCACCTAAAATCGCACTCATCGCTCCTCCTGCCGATAGACCCGTGACATACACTCGGTCCTCATCTACGTCCTCTTCTTCAATGATTTTCTGGACCATTCCAGCAAGGACGGCTGGCTCTCCAGATCCTCTCGACTGATGGGCAGAATCAAACCAGTTCCAACAGCGTGTAATGTCTGCTCTTGTGCTTTGCTCTGGGTACAGAACGAGGAATCCTTCTTGATCCGCGACCGTATTCATTTCTGTTCCTGCGGCGAATTGGCTAGCGTCCTGCGTGCATCCATGTAGCATCACAACGAGCGGCTTTTCTCCTGTGTTGCTAGCTGCTTCCGGCGAATAAAGCTGGTACGCTTTTCCGCTATACGACCCGTTGGTTGTCCCCTGTGCCTCCGCAGATGCTGTCGAACCAAAGAAAAGAAAAACCATTGCACTCATCACCATGACCAACTCATACAGCACTCGTTTTTCTTTCAATCTTCATCCTCTCCTTCTTTGTAAAGTCACTCCCCCTACCGAATTCCCCTCTCTTCTGCCTCCCTCCTCAACTCTTCTCGGAAATCCGGATGAGCAATGGCAATCAGACGTTCCACTCGCTCGCGAATCGAGGTCCCTCTAAGCGAAGCAACGCCGTACTCCGTCACAACATAATCAACATCATTGCGTGAAAGGGTCACAGCTGCTCCCTCCGCAAGGCTCGGAACGATTTTGGAAACCGTTTTCCGTTCGCTGCTTCCGGCCACTCGCACATTGGTCGTCGAGTAAAGGGCTATAAAAGCCTTCCCTCCTTTGGATAATTGGGCACCGATGGCGGTATCCGCCTGCCCTCCTGTTCCGCTATACTGTTTGTGGCCGATCGATTCGGAACTGCATTGTCCGGTTAAATCAATTTCAAGCGTCGTATTAATCGAGGTCATCTGGTGGTTTTGCCCGATCACATAAGGATCGTTGACCCAGTTCCCATTTATCAGCTGCACACCTGGGTTATCATCGATAAAGTCATAAAGCTTTTGGGTACCGAGGGCAAAAGTGGCGACCATACGATTGGGCACAAGCGTTTTTTCCTTGCCGGTGATGACCCCCGCTTCAAACAGGTCGACCATCCCATCCGTCAGCATTTCTGTATGGATGCCTAGATCCTTTTTGTTCATAAGCTGGGAAGCGACGGCGTTTGGAATCCCGCCAATTCCTAATTGAATGGTCGAGCCGTCTTCAATGAAGTCGGCAATGTAGGCCCCAATCGCTTCGTCTTTTTCGTTTGATTCAGGCGATGGAAATTGCGGAATCGGAGCGTCGTGCCGCACGAGATAATCAATATCGCGAACATGCACCGTTGTGTCCCCAAAGGTTCGCGGCATATTAGCGTTTACTTCGAGGATGACAAGATCAGCGGCCTCCATGATTTCCCGCTCGTAAGTGGCACTTAACGAAAGGGAAAGGTAGCCTTTCTCATCCATCAAGGAAGCGCTGCCGAGAAAAATATTGACTTGTCGATGGTCGAGACGTTTGGAGCCAGCAAAATGCAGGTGGTTCGGGATAAATGAGACATTCCCTGCTTGATGCATGTTGCGAATTGCAGGGGTGTAGAACCAGCCTTCCATGTGAAAATGGTCAAAATACCTCTCATCCGTAAAATAAGGATAGTCTAGCATCGGAAGGCAGGTGGAAACGGTCATATCCGTTGCCTCCCCCGCCACCGTATGCAGTTTGGAAAGCAAGCCGGTCGGCTCTGCGGCGGCCAGGGCAGAGACGATGTGATCGCCGGTCTTCACCAAACGCAGCGCTTCTTCGATCGTCAGCCGCTTTTGTTCATAAAGTCTTTGATGCGTCGTTTCCACGGATGAAATCATGATTCTTCTCTCTCCTTTACAGGACCCCAGCGGATGACATTGGCGGCCCAGGCGTAACCAATGCCTGCAGCAATCATCGCCACGACCGTCCCCTCTTGAATTTTCTCTTCACGTCTTCCAATATGAAGAGAAAGAATTTGATCGATTTGCCCCATATGGCCGTAGCGGCTCAAATAGGTAGTGTGCGCCTCCGTTAGCCCTAGCGTTTTGAGCATATAAGCATGCATAGAGGGTTTGAAATGCAGGACAGCTAGGTAGGACAACTCCTCTTTGGAAAGGCCTGATTTCTCAAAGGCTCGGTCTATGCAGTTGAACCAGTTTTTCATTGAGACTTCGTTCAGCCGTTCCTTCATATGGTCCGGGCGCATCAGTTTCAGCGACTGGTAAGCTTCCTGTAAATTGTCTTGATTGATCGGGTTGGCAGTGCCGCCGACCTCTACCCCCGCATCGCGGGCCATCGAGCCATCCGTCAAAAGATGGGTGCCGAGCACCTCGTTGTACGGGTGGTTTCGCTTTAAAATCAGTGCCCCTCCGCCCGCACTTAAGTTGTAAAGCATGGATGAGACAGGGTCGCTGTAATCGACCAAATCGCCATTTCGATACCCGCCCACAATCATCACTGTCTTGACCTCTTCATCGGCTATCATCATGTCTTTGGCGATTTTCATGGCAGCGACACAGGTACAGCAGCGCTGCTGCACATCAATGCCCCAGGCGTTCGTCGCCCCAATTTGCTCTTGGATGTAGATCGATGAAGTCGTGAGCGGATATTCTTTCCATTCCTCACCGATACAAAGGATAACATCTAGCTCCTTCGCATCGACTCCTCCATTTTTCAACGCATCCAACGCTGCGCATACGCCCATTTCCTGCGTGCCATCCTCCTCTCCAGGGACTATTTTTTCGTAAATACCTAATTTTGTTTCTACAGCTTCCTTCGTCCAGTGCCCTCCTGTGGCTTCGGCAATTTCTTTTGCCGTCATACGCCCGGCAGGAAGATAAATGCCAGTACTTGCAATACCTACAGTAGTACGTGCGTTCATGTTCCTTCCCCTCCTTTTTCTGTCTCTCTCTAAGCGTCCATCACTCTCTCAATGTTTTCCGGAAGCGGCTGTGGTTTGGTTACATAGGAAACGGCGATAAAGGTCATGATCGAAATCACCATAGCAATGGCGCCGGTGTAGATGCCATGCGGAAGCGTGTATATGCCGAGCGTCGCCAAGACTTCGATCACCACACTAAGCACTAACCCAACAAGAATGGAAGCAATCGCCCCTTCTTTCGTTGCTTTCTTCCAATTGAGTCCAATACCAAGGACAGGTGCTAAGGCAGCGGCGAAGGTCCCCCAGCCAACAGCTCCAAGCAAGGCAATCCCGCGGTCGCCTAAACTTAGCACAGCAAGTACGGTGACAATGGAAATCACGACGACCGCAAATCGCCCAAATTTTAGTTGCTTTTCATCCGAAAGCGTGCGATTAAGGGCAAATGGGATGTCACGAACCATCGCTGCAGAAGCGATATTAATGAAAGCATCACAGGTGGACATGATGGCAGAAGCCACCCCAGCGAAAACAATGCCTGCCAGGATCGCCGGCGTATATTCAACTAGGAAGACGAGAATTGCATCGTCTGGATTGGCAAGCGGTGCCATTTCCCCCGTGATAACTAGATAGCGCATCACCAGCCCCACTCCGATAAGCAGCAAGCCACCAAGCACCGCTGGCACGGCAGCCAAGGCAGGTCCCCATTTTAGTTTGCTTACGTCTTGAATCATATATAGACGGGAGACAACATGGGGCTGGCCGACAATGCCAATCGATAAAGCAAAAAACCAGCTCATCGCGAGAATCGGCGTCGCAAGTCCCCAGGGGCCAACAAACTCAGGCATGGCCTGCCCCATGTCCGTAAACGGCTGGGTCGCGATCGTTTGCGTGATATTGGTGAGACCATCCCCAACATTTAAGGAGATAAAGAAAATCACGAGAGAGGCAACTGCCATAATCGAACCTTGAAATACGCTCGTGTACGTCCCTGCCATAATGCCTCCTGCCGCAGAATAGAGTGCGACAATAAACATGCCAATGACCACACCAACGGACACGGATATATCAAAAATGAACGCAATAATCGTTCCTAAGGCAAGCACCTGTGTTCCGAGAAAGACGACAATGCCCACAAGGGTGGCAACCCCGGTTAAGCCACTGGCCACGCGGCTATTGTAGCGATGATAGACGGCGTCAGCGACCGTCATCGCTCCGGTTGCCTCTGTCATAAGGCGCATGCGCTTTCCAAGAATATACCAGGCCATCGCAAAAGAGATCGTCGTTGGGAAGGTAAACCAGAGAGCGCCCATTCCGAGCTCATAAGTTAAGCCGGGGCCACCAATGAACAAAAAACCACTAAGCGACGTTGAGAAAATGGCGATCGCCGACACAAACATACCGAGGCTTTTACCAGCAATAAAAAAGTCCGCGGATGTCTTTGTCTTTTTCATCGCCCAGTAGCCAATTGCGAAAATAACAACCAAATACAGGGCTACAATAATCATGATCGTATTCATGAGGCCTTCCCTCCCTTTTCATTTAGCTCCTGCTTGATCCTCTCCCACTCGGCTTGATTCATGCTGTCTTTCTCAAAGAACACGCCATAAAGATAGGAACCGAAGAAGAAGGGCAAGAGCCAAACCCCGTAAACCATAATAAATGTAGGAACGGGAAAGCCTAACAAATAGATGGTCGGCTGGGCCGTGTCGTCCATTAGCGCCATCGTTAGAAAGCCGCCGAGCCAGATCACGAGTACAGAGATTAAGGAAAAGGCATAACCCCTCCCAATTCTTCCTTTCCTTAACGCCCCTAAAAACATCCATGCAAACATAACAATCGGGAATGAAAGGGCAAATAACCAGACAACGTCAAACAAAAGTGCAACAAGCATTAGGGTAGAAGTTCCAAATAAAAGCGCTATCATTCTATCGTTCATTGTGTCTCCTCCTTTAACCTGTTCTTACTCACCTTAATGCAAAACCTGTGCCAATCGTTTTGACGGGAACCGTTTGCAATCTGAGGCCAAAAAAGTGTAAGGAAAACCGAACATACGTCGGTTTTCCTTACACTACTACCCAAGCTGGTGCTTTTCAAGCTTTTCATAAAGCGAGGTACGGCTGATCCCTAGCTGTTTTGAGGCCTTCTGTTTATTTCCGTTAGCGGTTATTAGTGCCTCTTCAATCAGTTCCTTTTCCATTGCCGCAAGTTTCATTTTTAATGTTCCCTGATCACCTTCACCTTTCGGGTATACGAGGTAGCTTGGCAAATCTTCCAACTGAATGGTGCTCGTATCCGTCAAATTAATTGCCCGTTCCAGTACGTTTTCTAACTCACGAACATTCCCCGGCCAGTGATAGCGAAGCAAGCAGTCAATGGCCTGCTCTGAAATTTCCGTTACAGCCTTTCCCAATCGTTTAGCTACTTTCTCCACTAAGTAATGAGCTAGCGTTTGTATGTCCTTCCCACGCTCACGCAGGGGAGGAATTTCGACAGCCATCACATTTAATCGGTAGTATAAATCTTCGCGGAACTCCCCTTTTTTCACTAACTCCAATAGGTTTTGATTCGTGGCTGCAATCACACGCACATCGATCGGTTTCGGACTCGTCCCTCCGACGCGGTCAATCTCTTTTTCCTGTAAAACTCGCAGGAGCTTTACTTGCATTCCTAGCGGCATTTCCCCGATTTCATCGAGAAAGATCGTCCCTTTATCAGCAAGCTCAAATTTGCCGACCTTCCCTGCTTTGTTCGCTCCGGAAAATGACCCCTTTTCATACCCAAAAAGTTCGGACTCCAACAGTTCCGCTGGAATGGCCGCACAGTTCAGTTTCACAAATTTTTCTCGCCCACGGCTGCTTTCGTTATGAATGGAGTGAGCAAAAAGTTCTTTTCCTGTGCCGCTCTCCCCGAGAAGCAACACGTTGGAATTGGTTTTCGCGGCCTTCTTTGACAGTGTAAACGTATCAAGCATCGGCCTGCTCTTCCCGGCAATATCGCCCCAGGTATACTTCGCGCCGTGGTATTCACGCAGCTGCTTCTTGGCCTTCTTTAGCTCATCTTCAAGCAGCTTATTACGTTCAATCAGCTTCTTAAACTCACTCATGTCCTGAAAAAGCAATAGCCCAAAGCCAAACATGAGCTCGTTCTCATCATCAAGCACCGGAATTCGGTGGACAATCGCCGTACGCCCATTGGAAAACGTATGCTTCCAGGCTATTTCCGCTGTTTTCGTATCAATCACTTCCGGAAAACGACTGCTCGCATCGACTTCGAGCACAGGCTTCCCAATAATATCGTCCTTATGATAGCCCAGAAAATCCGCAAATATCGTGTTAATCATTAAGATTCTCGTATCCCTTGCTAACAGAATTACTGGCACAGGGATGCGATCAAACATCTTTTCAAGCGTGGCAATAAAAGGAGGAGAGTAGACATCCACCTCTTCTTGCGAATGGCCTTCGATCCTTGTTTTCAAGACATACACCCCCTTATATAATGGATAACGCTTACATCTTTGGCATGAAAATTGCATTCCATTCGTGACACTATCGTTAGGAGAGATGAAAATGAAACTAGAGAACAAAGTGGCCCTGATTACAGGCGCCGCTCGTGGAATTGGAGCCGCTACCGCGAAAACATTCGCCAAAGAAGGGGCTACTCTTATCCTAACAGACTTACAGGCGGAATTGTTGTCGGAACTTGAAGCCGAACTGCATGCCTGTGAGGTCAAAACAGTGGTGGCCAATGTCACTAGCCGGGAAGACATTCAAGCCTTATTCAAGGAGACCCTGGAAAGCTACGGACGCATTGATGCCGTCATCAATAACGCCGGGATCACCGCAGACGCGACGCTCGCCAAGATGAGCGAAGAGCAGTGGGATCAAGTCATCGATATTAACTTAAAAGGCGTCTTCAATGTCGGTCAGGCGGCCGCCGCAGTAATGAAGGAACAAAACGGAGGGGTCATTCTTAATGCCGCCTCCGTCGTCGGGCTCTATGGGAATTTTGGGCAAACCAACTACGCTGCCTCAAAAGGAGGTGTAATTAGCATGACCAAAACTTGGGCCAAGGAACTAGGGAGGTACGGCATCCGCGTGAATGCTATTGCCCCAGGCTTTATCGCTACACCTATGACTGCTAAAATGCCAGCGAAGGTTTTGGAGATGATGAAAGAACAATCGCCCCTCGGTGTGATGGGAAGACCTGAAGATGTCGCAAATGCCTATGCCTTTCTTGCTTCGGATGAGGCCGCATTTATTACCGGGACCGTACTGAGCGTCGATGGCGGAGCGGTGATTTAAGAAGTAGGCGAACTCAAGCCCTTAGGGCCTTAGCTCCTTCCCCAGAGAAGGAGCTAAGGCTCTTACTATCAGTAGGGACGGATGTGTGTAGAGATTGTGACGTGGTCTTGACGGTTTGATACCGCTCTCGTCCGGATTATTGCTGTCCTCTTCTGGATTTCTGCTCCTCTCATCCGGAATTCTGCTCCTCTCGCCTGGACTTCGCGCCTCTTGTTGGGAGTAACACCACCCCCTCGCCCAAATTGCCTTCCTCTTGTATGGCACAAGAAAGAATTATTCGACAACTTGTGAAAGGTGTTGCCCTTTCTATGGAAATGGTAAAATAGAAAATGAGGATAATTTTAAGGAGTGGGGAACTCATGGCTTCAAAACGAAAAGAACGGCCGTCCTTAATACTCATGATTTACATGTGGCTAATGATCATTGTTGTTCTAATGAATATCACAGGTATCGTTTCATCACAAATTTATCAGAACCTGTTGTCGTTCTTTATCATCTCTCTATTAAATATGGTGCTGATTGCTTTGCTCATTATCAAATCATTAAATACAAGCAATCCATCTGAACGAAAAGTATGCATCATCTATATGATTGTGATTGCGATTGCCGCGTTCGCTAGTTTTATCCGCTATCTCACCTTGCAGAGTTAATGCGATCGAAATGCGCAGGAGGGTCGAACAGAAGCGCGGAGCTAGACCATACCGAAATGCGCAAGCGCCCTGCTCACGAGCGACAAGTTCTGGAGCGACGGCAGGATCGAGCCCGTTTTTGGCTTGATCTGGCAGTGTGAAGAAACTTCGAGCGAGAGGGCGCCGGAGCTAAATCAAAAGGCAGGCATTTTCACAACTGAAAAATGCCTGCCTCTTCGTTTACTCACTGTCCACGCGTTCAATACTCGGGATGTCGATAAGGTTGTTCGGCAGTTTATGGACGTTGGCGAGCGTATCACGGGTGGCAAACATGTTATCCGCGTAGAAGAATGGAACGATCGGCGCTTCATCTTCTAGCCACTGCTGCATCTCCGCATAAATCGCTTCTCTTTCGCCTTCATCCGTTTCCCGTCGAGCTCCTTGAAGCATGGATTCAAACTCATCGTCCTCTAAAAAGAAACGATCAAGCGCCGACTCTTCTCCAAATAGAGGCGTCATCGACTGGTCAGCGTCTAGGGTTGAGCTCGTCCAACTTAGAAGGAACATTTCATGCAAGCCGCTTGTGGTCTGGTCTACATATGTGCCCCATTCCATCGTCTGGATGTCCACCTCGATTCCAACATCTCCAAGCCGGTTTTCTAAAATGACCGCAATATCTTGTCGTTGTTGATCGCCGTCAATCCATAGTTCAATCTCAAACCCATCCGCGTAACCGGCCTCTTCCAGTAGTTCTCTTGAGCGATCAGGGTCAAACTCATGCCCGTTCAAACTGTCGTCATACCCGAAAACAGCGGGGGTTAGTGGACTGTTCGCTTCCGTTGCATTGTCTTCGAGAACCCCTGAGATGATTTCTTGTTTGTCAATGGCATGAGCGATGGCCTGCCGCACAAGCGTGTTATCTAAAGGCTCTTTTTGCGTGTGCAGGCCAAGGAAAAACATTGCATTCCCGGTTTGTTGAATAACATCAATGCCCTCCGCCGCTTCTAACTCAGCCACCTGATTAGGAAGAGTCGATTCCATCATATCAATGCCACCTGCCTGAAGTTCCGCTACTTGCGTCTGCTCATCAGGAATAATCTCAAACAGGACAGAAGCAAAGTGAGGCATGTCCCCCCAGTAGTCGTCATTGCGTGTCAGGGCAATCGACTCATTGGATACCCAGCTTTCATAAACGAAGGGTCCGGTCCCTATCGGCTCAGCATTAATCACAGAACTCGGCTGACTTCCTTCTTCCATTAACTCATAATCAGCTTCGATCTGCTCCTCACTTAAAATCGACGCTCCCGCATGAGCGAGATGATTAAAAAGTGGCGCGAATGGGTGCTCGAGATGAATGCGAACGGTGGTCTCATCCATCACCTCTACTTCTTCAAAGGTGGTAAATAGATTGGCTCGAGGGGAAGCGACGTCAGGATCGTTAATTCGATCAAAGGTCGCCTTCACATCATCCGCTGTAAACGAGCTGCCATCGTGGAATGTTACATCGTCTCTAAGCGTAAACTCCCAAGTCGTTTCATCAATTTCTTCCCACTCTTCCGCAAGATTCGGCTCTGCCTCCTGTGTTTCCATGTTTAGTGTGACGAGTGTATCAAACATGTTCTGGTTCACGTTTGAGGAAGCCAGATCATTCGCCCCCTGTGGGTCAAGGGAAATAATGTCACTTCCTATAGCAATCGCTAATTCATCTTCTGTCTCCGGAGAAGGCGTAGAAGTAGCTTCCTCGCTTTCTTCAGGTTCAGAAGCACAGCCCGCTAGAATGAGTGCTACACCAACGGGATATATAAAACGGGATCTTTTAAACAACGAAATCCCCCTCCTAAATAATAAAGTATTCCTACCTTTTTACTAATATATAAGAAGCTTACTAGGAAATCAACTAAAAAGATCAAAAACGTTGGCTTTAGTGGGGACCAAGTCGGGCGTGTTAATCAAACGTTTAATTAAACACCGAAAGGCGCAGGCGGGTCGCCTAGAAGCGCGAATTTTGGAGACCCGATAAAAGAAATCCCGAACTTGGATTTCGTTATCGGGGCGAAAAATCTCGGCGCTTCTACACGCCGGAGCTAGACAAAAGCCTCCACCTTCCAAATTGGAAGCCAGAGGCTCTCGACTATATAGATGTACCTTTTTTAAAAAGATCGTATAAATCGTCTTTATTCTGAAGTAAGTCAGCGAGTGTGTAACGATCGAGGACTTGCAAGAAGGCTTCTCGTGCCTCGTATAGCACGGATTGAAGCCGACACGAGCCGCTAATCAAGCACCCTCCATCCTTACTAAAGCATTCCACTAACTCTAGGTCTTCGAGCATTCGTATCAACTCACCTATATTTATCTCTTCAGGGCTTTTAGCTAGTTTCATTCCACCGTTTCTTCCCCTTACCGTCTCAAGCAATTCTTTTTTTCCTAAATCGTGAACAATTTTTTGGAGATGGTTTAATGAGAGATGATAGGCGTTGGCGATATCTTTGACTTGTGCACGCTTCTCTTCCGGCAGGCTTCCAACATACAAAAGCGTCCGCAATGAATAATCGGTGTACGAGGTCAATTGCATGATCCTCACCCCCTCCCTCCAATTATAGCACAGCTGTTTTCATAGACTCTTCTAAAAAGATGTTGCCAAAAAATGAATTGTCTTCTAAAGTGCTTGATTCCTTTGCCAAAGAGTGTATCATTAAAGTTGTATTATAAATACATCTTTTATTGAAGGAGAGGATTTCATGGCTCAATCATTAACACCAAAGCAAATCGCTCTGATTAAAGCAAGTGTCCCTGTACTCGCCGAACATGGCGTCACAATCACCAAGCGCTTCTACTCCTATATGTTTGAAGCGCATCCGGAACTTTTGAATATGTTTAACCAAGCCAATCAACAGAAATCCAAACAGCAACAGGCACTTGCCAACACGCTTTATGCCGCTGCGGCAAACATTGAAAACCTAGAATCCTTACTGCCTGTCGTCAGACAAATTGCCCACAAACATCGAAGCTTGCAAGTAAAACCTGAACATTACCCCATCGTCGGAGAATACTTACTCGGGGCAATTGATGAAGTGCTAGGAGAAGCGGCCACAGATGAGTTGCTAGAGGCTTGGGGAGTCGCGTACGGCATTATTGCGGAGATCTTCATTTCCATTGAGAAAGAGATGTACGAAGAGGCCGCCTCCACTAGCGGGGGCTGGGAAGGATATCGTCGCTTTGTTGTGAAACGGAAAGAGCAAGAAACCGATTTGATTACCTCTTTTTATCTCGTGCCAGAAGACAAAGGGTTCCTTCCGTCCTTTTCTCCAGGGCAATACGTGACGGTCAAAGGGTATAGCACCTCAGATGACTACACACATCTCCGTCAATACAGCTTATCGGACGCACCAGGGAAAGAGCACTTCCGCTTATCGATTAAACGAGAAGGGGCGGGAACCCTCTCCAACTATATGCATGGTCAAGTTGAAGAAGGAGCGGTTGTTGAATTAACCGCCCCTGCGGGAGACTTTGCCGCTGATCTCCAATCGGACCACCCCCTTGTGCTCATTAGCGCCGGGATTGGCCTAACCCCACTGATGAGTATGGCGAAAGGAGCATTGGAGACCCAGTTAAATCGAACGGTCACATTTATTCATGCCACAAACAATGAAGAGACTCACGCGCTCCGTGCCGAAATCGAGGCTCTAGCCGACCGTCACCCAAACCTCTCTTTAGATCTTCGCTATACCGACTCAGGAGAAGAGGCGTTTCTCACACAAGTCGACATAGACCGGCTGGTTTCAGAAGTAGATCAAGAGTTCTACATGTGCGGCCCTGTCCCGTTTGTACAGCAAATGGAAGGCTATTTACAAAGAGCGAGTGTGGACCCAGCACGTATTCATTTTGAAGTATTTACGCCGCTTGTTCCGGTGTAAGGCAGAAAAGCCGAAATGCGCAGATGGGTTGCCCAGAAGCGAGACTGTTGGAGGCCTGGACTAGAAATCTCGGTTTTGGATTTCGGTTCAGGACTGAAAAATCTCGAGCTTTGACCCACTGGAGCTAGACAAGAAAACCCGTGAGATTATAGGACCTCACGGGTTTTCCCTTTTATTTACTGATCGAGTGCGTCAGGCAAAACATTCAAATCAATCCCCCAAACCACGGGAACAAGATAGTACACGGCCAAAACAATAATAATCGTTGCCACGATATTCACCAAAAACCCGGTTCGGACCATTTCAATGATCTTCAATTTCCCTGTTCCGAAAATAATCGCGTTTGGTGGTGTTCCAACCGGAAGCATGAACGCACAGTTGGCCGCCATGGCACACGGGATCATCAGCGCGAACGGGTGAATGTTCAGTGCAAGAGCAAGTGCGGCGACTACAGGCAGAATCATCGTCGCTGTTGCCGTATTGGAGGTAATCTCCGTCATCAACAGAATCAGAAGTGTCGCTGCTGCGATAATAATGATCATATTAAGGCCATCCAACACCGTAAGCTGTTCACCCATCCAATCAGACAGGCCGGTCTCACGGAAGCCGGCTGCAATCGCTAACCCTCCACCAAAGAGGAGAAGCACACCCCAAGGGATATCTCTTGAGTCCGCCCAACTGAGAATGCGACCGCCAACTTTAGAGGGAATCGCAAACAACAGCACCGCTGCCGTAACGGCAATCATTCCATCAGACAGTCCCGGGATCTCCACAAGTCCTCCCTCGCTCCAGAGAAATTCCCTTGACACCCACATGAATGCTGCGAAGAAAAACACAACGCCGACCATGCCTTCTTCGTACGACGTCTTTCCAAGTCCTTTTCGTTCTTTCTGAATCAGTTCCCTTCCGCCAGGCAGCTGTGTAATGCTTGTTTTAAAGGCCACCCTTCCTAAATACAACCATGCAAACGCTAGCAAAAGGATGACGACAGGAACAGCGAACACCATCCATAAGGCGAACGATACTTGAATATCAAATAATTGCTCCATTTGTCCGGCCAGAATAATGTTCGGTGGTGTTCCAATAAGCGTACCAACCCCACCAATCGTTCCCGCGTAACCGATGGCGAAAATGAGCGATTTCTCAAATTTGGGAAGTTCCGCTTCCTCCGGTTTCCCTTTTAACACATCGGCCACTTGCGCGGTAATGGCAAGCCCCATTGGTACCATCATCATCACGGCGGCTGTGTTGGAGACCCACATGGACAAGAAGCCCGTTGCCACCATAAACCCGAGAAGAATGCGCTGTGTACTCGTCCCAATAATGGAAATGATGAATAGGGCCAACCGCTTATGCAAATTCCATTTTTCCATGGCGGTGGCGATGAAAAAGCCCCCCAAAAACAAGAAGATAATGTCATCTCCGTACGAGGAAGCCACTTCGCTTCCTTCCAACGCACCTGTTATTGGTAGCAAGATCAGTGGCAAGAGAGATGTTGCCGGAATAGGCAACGCTTCGGTAATCCACCAGGTTGCGATCCACAGCGTTACGGCAAGAACCGATCGTCCCTCTGTGGTCAACCCCTCTGGTTGAAAAAACAACATCGTTAACAGGAACAGTGTTGGCCCTAGGATCAAACCAACGAGCTGTGCCCGAGAATACGGCTTATTGGGCGGCTTCTCCGGTTTGCTCGCATTGTCCATTGAGTGGCTCGGCTCTTGCTTCTTGGCTGCCGCGCTGCTTTCCTTGCTAAATGAGAACACATTCAAGAGGCTTTTCGTCCGTTGATGCTGACGCCAAAGCCCTTGCCATGTTGATTTCGCTATAGCTTTCATCAAATGACCCCCCTTACTGAAAACGCTTTCCGTCATTCTCCATCATTTGCGTTAGCACGTACAGCTTTTTTAACTAAACGAAATCATTTTCCTCGAATAATTTGGTTCCATCCGGTGTCATTCTGTATTGCTGCAGAGGGCGACCCGAACGTTGATAGACGACGTCCTTTCTTACCCACCCGTTCTCTTCAAAGTAGTGCAAATATTTACGAAGAGAAACGTGAGAGATAGTGGTGAAACTGCTTAGCTCGGCCGCCGTCACCCAGTCGCCTTTCCTTTGAATGGCTTTCAAAATGCGCAGTTTCGTTTCTTTCGTAATCCCTTTTGGCAAGGCATACGCACTTCGCTTGTCTTTTTGCGAATGAAACAACCGATCCACTTCTTCCTGCCGAAAAGAGGGCGGCTGCTGCGCCATCTTTTTTTTGTAGCGAAGCAGTGATTCCTGAAACCGTTCAAACGTAAACGGCTTAATTAAATAGTCAATCACCCCGTATCTGTAGCCAACTTGCACCGACCGCTGATCATTCGCTGATGTAATCAAGATCACATCCACGTTTAGTTCTTCCGCGCGAATATGCTTTAATAACTCAAGCCCACTCCTCTCATGGAGATAGACATCAAGCAGCAACAAATCAAAAGATTTCTCCTCCTTGAGAAGCGTTTCTGCTTTGGCAAACGTATCCGCAAGCCCGACCCATTTAAAGCCCTCAAGCTTTTCGAGGTAGATGCGATGAAATTTGGCCACAAGGGGGTCATCCTCGACAACAGCGACCTTGATCATGTTTCTTCCCCTCCTCCTTGCTTCAGTGGCAGACGTACTTGAAGAACGGTTCCCTGACCGGGCGTTGACGACACATCATAGCTGCCATCAGCTTCATGAATAGCATTTGCCATAATCGATAACCCGTACCCTCGATGCGGCCCTTTGGTCGAATACCCCTTTTGGATCAGCAACGGAAGGTCCGCTTCAGAGAACCCTTCCCCGTTGTCCTCAATCGTATACACCAGCTCGTCCTCTTCCTGGTCAAAGGTCAGCTTGAGGGCTTTCTGCTCTTTGCCAAGCATGGCTTCATAGGCATTTTCCAAACTGTTGCCCATAACCGTAATCCAAGTATCCATGAGCGTGGGATGCTCCAGCCTCGGCCATTTCTTTCCAAACAATGTCACCTCCACACCGGCTTGTTCGAAGCGCTCCAGTTGAGTAAGCAAGTACCCCGCAATCGTCACATCTTCCATATGCTCAGCAATCCTACCTGTATCTCGCTGATAAACGAGGGATAAGCTTTCTACATAGTCTGCTAGCTCCTCATACGACTCGGTATAGACCATTGCCCCTATAATATGCAGTTTGTTCATAAACTCATGTGTCTGCGCCCTCAGCGTCTGAGCGTATGTCTCGACTCCGGTCAGTTTCTTCATCAATGCACTCAGCTCGTTGCGGTCACGGAAGGTTACGAGGGCACCCACGCAGTGCCCGTCAACAATCACCGGCACGCGGCTGGCAACCATCTCTAGCTCCCCGAGGTGCTTCTGCTCATCGTAGGCGGCTTCCTTGCTCGCTAGCTGAGAGTCAAGAGAAAGGGACGGCCAGACATTCTCGATCCGTTCCCCGGTGACAGTTGCTGTATAGCCGGCTCTTTTTAAAATCGTGGTGGCCGTTTTGTTGGCGACGACGATTTCCCCTTTGGCGTCCGTAGCCATAATTCCTTCACGTACACCTTCGAGCATCGCTTCCCGCTCCTGAACCAGCTGCGAAATCTCTTTTGGCTCCAGCCCACGAAGCGTTTTCTTTAATCTTCTTGCCAAAAAATACGAACCGATGATTCCAAGCGCCAGGCTTACCCCTGTGCCGATAAAAACCATGCGCTGACTGTCCCAGACAGCCCCGTCTATCACTTCCGTGGAAATCCCTACAGAAACAGCCCCCACTTGAACGCCGTCGTCGTAGACGGGTTGAAAGGCTCGCATGGACGGCCCTAGCGTTCCGACAGCCTCGGACGTATATGTTTGACCTTGGAGCACCTCTTGCACATCCCCGCCAACAAAGTGCTGACCAACCCTTTCTGGCACCGGATGCGTGAGCCGAATGCCCTCCATATTCATAACGACGATGTACTGAAGGCCGTTTTGCACGCGCACGTCCTCTGCCAACTGGCGCAACTCCTCATGCGCCCCTTCTGTCGCAAGGGCTTCAGCGACAAGAGGCGTCTCGGCAAAATGACTTGCACTTAGGCGTGCCTGACTGGCAAGTGCTTCTCTCGTCTGATCAGCTTGAGACAGCGCAATCATCACTCCTGTCACAAGCAAGGCCAGGCAGATAAGTCCGCTCGAATAAAGCATCATTTGATATCTGAGTGGAAGGGTTGTTTTTCTCACGTAGGCATCTCCTTCTATCATGGTTGTGGCAAGATCATTCTATCATTTCTTGTAGAAAAGTGGCGACGTGAGTGACAGGACAGCCGGAGGCAATCATAAGATGGAATGTAGCACCCAACCCTCAGGTGAATTTCGCTCCCGCCCGGTGTGGTTCTCCTGATTTTCTACACTCTCCCATCAACTAACACTTGACGCTGCCCCCATTTCCACGTACGCTTTCCATACATCTTGAAACTTATTACTTAAACGCGTTAAAGTGTAATAGATACTAAGACTATTTAGAAAGTAGGCTACCTGCATGGAACAAAATCAGCCATCTTTTTTATTTGCTTCTTCCTTCTTTGTGCTCTTCGTTGGCGTCATGATTGTGAGCATGTTCCTTCTACAGACTGATCCTCATATGCCTCTAATCGTCTCGCTGGTGCTGATACTGGGTGCGGCAAAACGGCTCGGATACAAATGGGAGCAGCTTGAAGAGGGGTTACTTACAGGTATTCAAACCGGCATCAAGCCGATGCTAATTCTCATGCTAGTGGGCGTTGTGATTGCGGTTTGGATGATGAGTGGAACCGTTCCAACACTGTTGTTTTACGGACTGCAGCTCATTTCGCCTGAGTGGTTCGCCGTCAGTGCGCTCACCGTTTGCATTTTTGTATCAACCTTTACTGGCAGTTCCTTCACGACGATTGGAACGATTGGTGTGGCAATGATGGGAATCGGGGCAGCACTTGGCGTGAACCCGGCGCTTGCAGCAGGAGCGATTATTTGTGGTGCGTGCTTCGGGGATAAAATGTCCCCACTTTCGGATACGACAAACTTTGCCCCTGGGATTGTCGGGGTGGAGCTGTTTGCCCATATTCGTCATTTGCTCTGGACAACGGTACCGGCACTTGCGATCACCTACCTGCTGTTTCTATTCTTGGGGCAAGGCGGTTCCGGAGACCTTCCCAATGTTTCGGCGATGCTTTCGTCTTTGGAAGCAAGCTTCACGGTTAGTGCGCTTGCTTTGCTCTCCCCGCTCCTTGTTGTGGTTCTTGCCGCGAAGCGCTATCCCGTTCTACCAGTGCTCGTCGCAGGGATTGTCACAGGGCTCTTGACGGCAATGTTTCTTCAAGGGGAATATTCGCTAGGCTCGGTCTTTAACGTGATGCAGTCAGGCTTTGAAAGGGAGACTGGAAATGAGCTTATCGATGAGATTGTGCAAGCCGGTGGACTCCAGTCGATGATGTGGTCAATTTCCTTGATCTTCATTGCGCTTGCCTTAGGAGGCGTCGCACAGAAAATTGGCTTGATTGAATCCCTTTTCCAGCACTTATCAAGGTTCCTATCCAAGCGTGGGCACTTGATTGCCTCCACGGCCGCTGGCTCAATCAGCGTAAATTTAATGACCGGTGAGCAGTATTTGTCGATCTTGCTGCCGGGGAAAACCTTTCAGTCGTACTATGAAAAGCTTGGGCTGCAAATGAAAAACCTCTCTCGCACGCTAGAAGATGCAGGCACACTCGTGAACCCACTTATTCCTTGGGGGGTGAGTGGCGCATTCTTTGCGCAGACGCTTGGTGTCCCTGTGGTAGACTATCTCCCTTATGCTTTTTTCCTCTTCTTGTCGCCGGTATTTACATTGGTTTATGGGTATACGGGGATTGGAATGGGGAGAGAAGCGCAGAATTGAATCGAGCGAGACCCGCGCTGGAATTGGTGCGGGTCTTTTATAGCGAGAAACCTAGGATAGGACAGCCCCAATCGTATACTTTTATTTAAAGCATACTCAAACTCATCCAAAAACGGATCGCTTAATGTAAGTCGGAAAAAAGAACGAGAATGTGTTATTTTCCAATACTTACGGAAGAGCACCGACAGATCATTTTTCATAATTTCTTTTCAAAAGACCCATGAAAATGACATTATGCCAAGCGCCGGCCCGGTAAAATTGTTCTTTTAATTCTCCTTCTTCATTAAACCCAAGTTTTTGATATAACTTAATGGCCCGTTCGTTGAAAGAAAATACCCGTACATACACTTTATGCAGATTCAGCTCATGAAAAGCAAAATCCAACAGAAGCCGAAACGCTTCCTGTCCGAAACCTTTGCTCCAGTAATTTTTGTCGCCGATGTCTATAATACATTCAGCGTTACGGCTTCCATAATCAATGTTAATAAGCGATGTGACGCCAATTGGTTTATTACCTTCAATTTCCTCAATTATGTAGCTTCAATGCCTTTTTGTCCCTTCGATTTCAAATCCTATCTTCTTTTCAACCACAACTATAGTCGAGTTCTCGCTTTCCCTCATACTCTCTATCATCTTTTCTTGTTGTTCGGGTTGAATTTTTCTTCCCCCCTGCCTCCGAAAGCATATATTCGGAACTTGCCTCCACTTGCTGAGTGTGACGGACAAAGTTTTCCGCATCAGAAATGTTTATTTCTCTAGCAATCAAATTATTTCTCACCTCCCCGTTCACGGTTTCACCCATTCTCGTTCTAAAATGCCATACAAAAGAGAATCACGTCAGCCGTCTTTTATCAATAAATGCTCACGTATTCGACCTTCCTTAGTCATTCCCACTTTTTCTAAAACCCTTGATGAACCGATATTTCTCGGATCACAAGTCGCAAAAATACGATGTAAATTGCACTCATGAAAGCCATAGGCGATTAACAGTTTTGCTACCTCTGTAGCAAACCCCATTCCCCAATATTTCGGGTTAACGATGTAAGCAATTTCACCAACTTTATTGGTGTGGTCTCGGATGTTAAACTCGCCTGCACCAATCATTTCTCTGCTTTCTCTTAAAGTTATGGAAAAGACGAATCGGCTCCTCGGTTCCTGGTTGGCATCTATCAGAACTTGTTTCACAAAACCTCCCGATTCTTTCTCGGAGTTTGGGCCCCACGGCTGATACTCGCAGACCCTTTCTTGCGAAGCATATTTATGAACATCGATCCAATCTTTTTCTTCCATTTCTCGAAGAATCACTCTTTCACTTTCTAAGTGATCAATCATAAAACCATCCCCTGTAGAACATACAGATTAACTCAAAATTCATGGTAGCTCATTTTTCATTCGATCTTCCATCAAAGAATTCTGCAATTGTTGCGCACCCTTTCCAGCAGAAGCCATTAACCAGGTTTAAAGTCTCTTCCTACAAAATTAGCTGGGACTGGACGTAAGCCTAATTCTCTTGCCCAAACAGAAAGTTGACCAACATGATGAATTTCGTGAGCAACTATGTGATGTACTATTTCACTTCTTGTATACTGATCTTCATCCCAAGGAACCGAAACAAGTTGATCATTTAATTCATCTGAAGTTGTTTGTATAAACGTAACGATGTCTTGGCGAAATGTATCTGACAGAGTCTTAACTTTTTCCAGGGTATTATAATCATCAAACCGAACGACCACATCTTCTTTGCCTTCGATAGCACGAAGCCAACTATACTCCGCATCAATGATATGAAAGAGGGTATATAAGATACTTCCTACTCCGCCAATACGGTCTTTTAACAAATCTTCGGTTGTTAATTGTTTACACCAGTCCAACCATTTATCTCTTACCTGCCAATTATACTGAAAAAAATTCATCATTGGAAACACTCCACTATTTAGTATTATACTGTTTAAAGTACTCTTCCTTAAGAATCGCCATGATCACTTCGTCGGAATATCTGTTATTCATATAAAGCGATTGCCTCAACGTGCCTTCTTTTTTAAAACCTGCTTTTTCATACGCCTTAATTCCACGAATATTATGAGAGAAAACCTGTAACTCCAAGCGATTTAAGTTAAGTTCCTCAAAAGCAAACGTTTGAGCAAGTTGGGTTGCCTCAGTCCCATAACCTTTACTGTAAACAGTTTTACTATGAAGAGCTATTCTAAACATTGCCTTGTTATTGTTGTGATCGATTTCTAGAATCGCTAGATCACCTATGATTTGATTCGTATTCATTAAGCAGATGGCAAAATCATGGCGAGTTGGATCTTGTCTAAACTTGTTATAAGCGCTAATAATCTCATCCTTTGTAAAGACCTTACGAGTACCAGTCATATAAAGTCCTTCTTCTTCCTGACAACCGACATAAATACTATCCATATCTGCATCACTAATGGGTCTTAAATATACGTTCCTTCCTTTTATCATGTTGGCACCCCCTTAAAAATTAACGTCTGCCAGTATAATTCTCCTTTCATACAAGCACTTCCTTTTAAAAACATGCAAAATCGTTGCCCCCTCTTTTCCTGGGTAGCCGCCAAATTGTTGAGGATCACTCAACTGGTAGACTTTCACCCCCTTTATACAGCTGTTTCAGTATGTCTTCATTTGTGAAGAATGTCTTGCGTCCAACATAATCTACGTACTTTGCTCAGTAAAAAATTCATCCTATACACCCCCCCACCTCTCCCTCTTCTTGAATAACCAGCTGAAGATTTGGACAAGCTTTATTATATACCTAGACAGGCTATCTGCTTGTGTGGTAAGAAAAACTCCCCCAACCCATGACACCTGTCATACCTCCTTCATGACAGATACTACTATTCCACCTCCTCCAAAACGTCTATAGTAAAAAGATCGATATAAGGGGGGACCTATTCCCATGACCAATCGGAACCATGCACAGAAACATAGACACTTACTAAAACAAGTCATGCCATACGCTCGTCCTGATACAAAACATAGCCTCATGCAGCTGGTCAATACATTTGTCCCGTTTTTTGCATTGTGGGTCCTCGCTTACTACAGTTTAAGCGTTTCCTATCTCCTCACATTGCTTTTCACGGTCGTTGCTGCTGGATTTCTCACACGCATCTTTATCATCTTCCATGACTGCTGCCATCAGTCGTTCTTTTCAAACAAACGCGCGAATTTTTTGCTGGGAACCATATGTGGAATCATGACCCTGTTCCCGTACTTGCAGTGGCGCCATAGCCATTCGGTTCACCATGCGACCAGCAGCAATTTGGATAAGCGGGGGACGGGAGACATCTGGGTTCTTACGGTCGATGAATACCGTTCCGCTCCGCTTTCACGAAAAATCGCTTACCGCATTTACCGGAATCCATTCGTTTTGTTTGGCATTGGTCCTTTTTATGAGTTTCTCATTAAAAACCGCTTTAACCGCAAAGACGCTCGCTTGAAAGAACGCATGAACACATACTTGATTAATGTGGCCATTGTTGGTTTCATCGCCTTGTTCTGCTATCTTCTTGGTTGGCAGTCCTTCCTGATGGTTCAAGGCCCGATCTTTTTCATTTCCGGCTCTGTGGGCATCTGGCTCTTCTATGTGCAGCATACGTTTGAAGACTCTTATTTTGAAGAAGATGAGAACTGGGAGTTTGTCAAAGCAGCCGTCGAAGGCAGCTCGTATTACAAACTTCCTAAAATCGTTCAGTGGTTGACTGGAAACATTGGTTTTCACCACGTCCATCACTTGAGCCCAAAGGTACCCAACTATAAGCTCGAAGCGGTTCATAGCAACACGAAACCACTGGAGAATGTTCCAACGATTACGCTTGCGACCAGCTTGCGGTCGTTGAAATTCCGCCTCTGGGACGAGCAAGGCAAGCAGTTTGTTAGCTTTAAAGAAAGCAAGTTGTTGCCCGTCATTAAGTGATCCGCATGACGCTACGCTCCTCCTCGTTGGTTGTAAGCATTCGTGCAAGCAACGAGGGGGAGTGGTAAGATAGGGAGGGAAAGACACTTCCCATTTTAAAACGAGGTTCTTTTGATGGCTAAAAAATTTATGAGTTTCCAAACATATAGAGGAATATCGCCTTATATTTGGGCGATATTCTTCATCCTTCCCTTTTATTTTATCTTCCGGTCCACATCAACGGCTGGAACCATTACTGGACTTATTCTAACGATCTTGTTCTTTATTTTCTACAGAGTCGCGTTTGCCTTCCGGGGATGGTACGTTTTCCCGTGGGCGATTTTGTTGATTGGCCTTTCAACAACGTCCATTACGGTTTTCAGCTATATTTATTTTGCCTTTTTCGTTGCGTATTTTATCGGCAACATTCGAAACCGGGTCGCCTTCTACATCTTGTATTTTTTACAATTAGTGAGCACCTCGGTGTCCATTAACTATGGCCTTATTATGCAAGATGAAGTGCTTCTCACACAGTTTCCCTTTGTCATTGTCACATGGATTAGCGTTATTCTTCTCCCTTTTAGCATCTTTAATAAAAAGGAACGAGAACATCTGGAAGAGAAGCTGGAGGTCGCCAATGAGCGAATTTCCGACCTTGTTAAATTAGAGGAACGACAGCGTATCGCTCGTGACCTTCATGACACGCTCGGCCAAAAGCTTTCCCTCATCGGTCTTAAAAGTGACCTCGCGCGAAAGCTCATCTATAAAGACCCCGAGCAAGCCCGCGTTGAATTGAAAGGCGTGCAGCAAACGGCGCGAACGTCGCTCAACGAAGTCCGAAAAATGGTTTCTTCTATGCGCGGCACCAAGCTCAAAGACGAAGTTGCACGTGTTAAGCAAATCCTGGAAGCCGCTGAAATTGACTTCACCTATGAACAAGAACGTCCGTTAAGCAATGTCTCTTTGCTTACAGAAAACATACTGAGCATGTGCTTAAAGGAAGCGGTGAACAATGTGGTCAAACATAGTGGCGCGAGCGCTTGCCATCTCTCCATCGTGCAACGACTGAATGAAGTCGTCCTCACCGTGCGAGACGACGGGATTTTTAAAGCAACGAACGATGATGTCACAGTCGGCAATGGCCTGCCAGGGATGAAAGAACGTCTTGACTTTATCAACGGCAACTTGTCGATCGACACAACGAATGGAACATCAATACGAATCAACGTCTACAATGATTTAAAAATTAACCCGAAGGATGATGGTTAAATGATCTCCATCTACATCGCAGAAGATCAGCAACTGCTTCTAGGCGCGCTTGGATCCTTGCTCAATCTGGAAGAGGATATGGAAGTCGTCGGCAAAGGCTCGAATGGAGAAGAGGCGGTACACTTTGTCAAGGAGCACCAGCCCGATATCTGCATTTTGGACATTGAAATGCCTGTGAAAAGTGGCCTTGAAGCCGCTGAAGAATTAAAAGAGACCGATTGCAAAACCATCATCCTCACCACCTTCGCACGCTCCGGCTATTTTCAGCGCGCCCTCCAAGCTGGCGTCAGTGGTTATCTGTTAAAAGACAGCCCAAGCGAAGAACTGGCCGATGCGATTCGCAGCACGATGGCCGGCAAACGCCTTTACGCCCCGGAACTGATGGATGATATGTACGGCGAGGTCAACCCTTTAACCGAGCGGGAAAAAGAAGTGTTGCAGCTTGTGGCGGACGGGAAATCGACAAAAGAAATTGCCGCAGAGCTCAACATTACCATTGGCACTGTCCGTAACTACGTCTCTATGATCCTGGACAAATTAGCGGTTAAAAACCGGATTGAGGCGATGACTCTGGGGAAGGAGAAGGGGTGGGTGAAGTGAGGGAGAATGGTCTTCACAGGCCGTGAAGAGGAACTCCAATCAATTGGAAGTCCCTCTTCTTTTTTCATCCAGCCAAGGCTTGAACCTACCTCAAATACGGAGGGGGCACGACCAGACACCCTCCCACGCCAAAAAGCCCTTAGCATACAAACACTAAGAGCTTCATCAACGAGAAGGGTCCCTGAGCTCTACCATTTTTTGTTCGAATAGCGCCTCTCTGTGCGGATGCTGCAAAAAGTCAGGCGCTGCCATTTCTTTTAACAACGCTAACTTCCTCGTTTTGGCCACGTCTTCTTGCAAGACCTTCGCACGCGCCTGTTGCAAGAAAGCCAGTTCCTCTTCCGCCCGTTCGGGAATGATTTGCTCTATCTCTTGTTTCACTCGTTTCGTATACGAAGGACTGGCACCGGCTGTGGAAATGCTGACCGTAAGCAGTCCATGATTCAGGCGTGCCGGTATGTAGAAATCCCCGTTCTGGGCGTCGTCACAGAAGTAGACGAGCTGCCTGGGCGCTTTGCCCTCGTTGATGGCTACATGGAGATCAGGCTGATTCGTGCATAAGAATACCAGCTCACTTAAAAAGGATTCCGACGGCACGGCCAGGCGTTGCTGCCAGGCAAACCGTCCCTCTCGCTCAAGTTGCTGCAATTCCTCATTCAGTGAGGGTGCCACTACGAAGACTTCAGCCCCAGCTTCCACCAGCGGTTGAACGCGCCGAGCAGCCACGCTCCCGCCGCCGACAACCACCGCGCGCAACCCACTCATCTCCAGCATAAAGGGGAGCGCGCTCATCGCTGAATCCTCGCTTCTTCACGGAGGGTTTCATCCGTGCGGCGCATCAAGACGCTGTTCAAGCCGTCGTCAAACCCTAAGAAGTCGCAAAGTGTGTAGCTCGTGTTGGTCTGACCTTCACGTTCCTCAAGCATTCCTTTCAATTCCTTCATTAAAACGCCGGTGAACAGCAAGTAAGGAAGCACATGCACATGAGGGGCTTCCAGCTTTTCCACTTTTGCTAGACCCTCTGCTACGGTTGGTGTGGTCGCTGCTAAAAAACAAGTTTCGACATTGTTGCAGGCCACGCGCTCATAGATAAGTCGAGCAATCTTCGCCAAGTCACTCGGCTGGTTGCCATCACTCGAGCCTCTTCCGACAACCAAAACGGTGCAGTCCTCACGCGTGTGCCCCTCCGCAAGCTCGGGCAAACCTGCACGTACGAGTCGCTCCACAGCGACATCAATCACATCGTTTTCAATGCCGAATGGACGGCCGTACGAAAAGGTAATGTTCGGAAACTTCTTTGTGGCCTGCTCGAGCTCACGCGGAATGTCGACATTTGCGTGGTACGCTGTTAACAACAGCACAGGAACGACAGCCACACGCGTCGCTCCCTGTCGAGCACACGCTTCAATTCCTTCTAAGATGGTTGGAGAAGTCAGTTCAATGTAAGCCAGTTCCTGAATCGGCTCGTCCCGCTGTCTTTTTACGCTTTCGATAAAAGCTCTGAACTGCTCATTCCCCTTGTTCACACGGCTCCCATGGCCGACGTACAGAATGGCCTGCACTCACCTTCACCTCGCTGTCCGCGAACGCCTCAAGCCAGTTTTCTACAGGATTTGCAGACGAGCGCTCTGCCCGCACAGCTGTGAGTCCTGCTTGCGACGCTGCAAGTCTTGCTTCCATCGTAACACAGATTTTCGGTACAGGGGCAAGCCGTTGCTCAAGATCACTGTCTTCCGCTAACGCACGGAGCAGGGTTTTCACAGACTCGGCATCTGTAAAAAGGATTTGATCGATGCGCCCTTCCTCCAGGAGTCGACGGCACGTCGTGTTGGAGGATGAAACCGGGGTGGAGACATGAGTCTGAATAACCGTCCTTTCAGAAGATGGGAACTCCGCAGAGCCAAGGAAAAGCCTTTTCACGTCCAACTCAGGATTCTTTTCGACCACCAGCCCCCTTTGCGACAGCTCTACCTCTGCCTCCGCGCTGAGCGCTTCAAAGCGTGCTGAAATGGTACGAATATCGACCCCCGTCTGCTGCAACCAGGAGAAGAAACACTGAACATCCTTGGCTTGTTCAAAAGCAAGGGCTTCGTATTCTTCCCAGTTGATAGTGGGAGGGGTAGACGCGATGGTTTCCACCCGAGGGTAATGAAACACCTCGGCTCCTTCTTCTTGCAGACGCTCTGCCAGATGTTCACTTGCTGCTCCACCTCTTGCGACCAGAACATGGTGGCCAAAGAGAGGCTTTCGCTCAAACCAACTCTTCTTTTGATAAAGCTGGCCCACTTGGCCAACGAGCGTAATCGCCGGGTTTTCAAAACCAGTTTCTCTCACTTTTTCTGCAATCGTCGAAAGCGTCCCAAGGAGTGTGCGTTGCTTACTCGTCGAGCCCCATTGAATCAGCATCACTGGCTCGTCAGCGTCTCGCCCCTGCTCCATGAGCTTCTCGGAAATCGTCGGCAAATTTTTCACGCCCATATAAAAGGCTACGGTATCGATTTTCGCAAGCCCTTCCCAGTCGAGTTCTGGTTCACCACTAGTCGTTTTGCTGTGACCGGTCGCCACGGCAAACGAAGCGCCGTGTTCTCGATGAGTCACGGGGACGCCTGCATAGGCAGGGGCAGCAATACCAGAAGTGACGCCTGGCACAATGTCGTAGCTAATCTCATACCGGTCCAGAAATTCCGCCTCTTCGCCAACACGCCCGAAGACGCTTGGATCGCCGCCTTTCAAACGGACGACGCTCTTGCCTGCCAGTGCATGACGCACAAGCTCATCGTGAATCACCTCTTGGCGCAGATGATGGCGCTTCGGTAGCTTCCCTGCATAGATCAGCTTTGCTTCTGGTTTCGTCTCCTCAAGCAGAAGGGGATTAACCAGCCGGTCATAGAGGACGACATCTGCCTTTTGTAAGCATGCTACCCCTTTGGCTGTCAGCAGTCCCGCGTCTCCAGGCCCCGCACCCACTAGATAGACATGGCCGTTTCTGGACATTGTTGACTTCCTCGCTTTCTCTCGATCTGCCGAAGAATAAAGACGCCCCACTTACGGTCAATTGAAGGGGACGCTCTTAATTCTCTTGGTTTCGACATTTGTCTTGATTATTTCCCCGGAAATCATCAGCGTTCGACAGGGCTTAACGCCAAGCCCGCAATTCCCATGTCCATCCGGGTTGACGTTCATCACAAAACCTAGTTTATCATCTCTTTCGACTGTAAGTAGCGTAATATTTCTTCCACCGATTCCTCCACCGTCTGTTGATCGGTTTCAATCACTAGCTCAGGCTGACTCGGCTCTTCATACGGCGAACTGATGCCGGTAAAGCTTGGAATCTTACCGCTGCGTGCTTTTTCATACAGGCCTTTGACATCGCGGCGTTCGCATTCGTCTAGGCTGCACTTCACGAACACCTCAATAAACTCACCTTCCCCCAGTTTTTCGCGTACCGAATCACGATCTTCTTGAAATGGCGAAATGAATGCAGTCGAAACAATCGTGCCAGCGTCGACAAACAGCTTCGCCACCTCGCCAATCCGACGAATATTCTCTTGCCTGTCCTCATTGGAGAAGCCCAGGTCGTGATTCAGACCGTGGCGTATATTGTCTCCATCCAACACATACGTCGTCGCTCCTTGAGCAAATAACGTTGTATCTAAAGCGTTCGCTAGCGTTGATTTCCCTGCCCCTGAAAGTCCTGTGAACCATAGAACACAGCTTTTATGAGCGTTTCGTTTCTGCCGCTCTTCCTTTTGAACCGCAGCCTCGTGCCAGACAATCTCTGATTTCGTTTCCGACATATTCCCTCTCCTCTCTTGTTAAATGCCTTCTCCGTCCCTCATCGTTGTCCCTCGATCTCTGCGCACAGAGCGGTACAGGTTGTAGGAGCCGATGGTTGCGACCAACACACTAACGATGACGACGAGTGTGTAATAATCCCCTGAATTAAAAAGCAAAATTAAGCTATAAGACACCGCAAGCGCAAACAGCGGAGAGACAACCCAGACTTTTAGAATTCGGCCAATCACCGCTTTTTGCCAGAGCGCAAAGCCGTTTTCCGCTGTGCCGATACCGACAATCGCCGCCGTGGTTACTTGCGTGAGCGGAACCGGAAGTCCCAGTATAGAGGCACCTACGACCAGAGATCCTCCCGTAAACGAGACCGTGCTTCCTTGAATCAGCGACAGATTGGTGATATGTTTTCCATTCGTCTCAAGCACTTTGCCTCCGAGAACGAGCGCGCCTGCGGCCACAAAGAATCCTCCGGCCACAACCGCCGTCCCCACATCAAGCAGTCCCGCACCGACCAGCGGTCCGACCGCATTGGCAACATTATTCATTCCTGCGGCAAACGCTTCAAGACACCCACATATGACGAGCAGGATGGCAAGTGGTCTGCGCCACTTCCCGACCCCTGAGAGCTGGGGGTACTTTTTTTCCAGCCTCTGAATGAGCTTTCCGAAAACAAAGGCTAACGCAAACGAAACCACCGGGATCACGATCCAAAAACTGACAATCACAAGGAGCCGTTCTACGTACAACGCTTGAAAAGCAAGGCCCGCGCCAACGAGAGAGCCGACCACCACTTCACTTGTGGAAAGCGGGATGCCAATGATATTGGCGATAAAGAGCGTGAGGCAGGCCGCCGCAAGCACAATAACAACCACATCGACTTGCATGGTACTCTCAGGGATAATGCCTCCGCCAATGGTGCGAACGACTTCCCCTCCAGCAAGCGCACCCGCCCAAGCAAAGACCCCAACAAGGAGCATGGCCACACGCTTGCTTTTCACCGCCTCGCTCCCGTAGGCCGGGCCCATCGCTGCCGCCGTTCCACTTGCGCCAATATTCATTGCAAAGAAAAAGGCAATCACCAACGCAGCTACCTCAAGCATGTTCCACGACCTCTTTTCCTCTTTCTCCCCTTAAGCATGAAGCGTATTTTCTTGTTCGCTCATTCCTTTAATTAAGACTTCGACCACTTCTTTTCGGCTAAACTCTTTTGGTGGGTGGATGTTTTCTTTCAACATCGCTCTTACCTTTGTTCCCGACAAAACCACGTGCTCACTGTCCTCATGCGGACATGTTTTTTTAGAAGCCATGTTTCCGCACGCGTTGCAATAGAAGCTGTGTTCAAAGAATAGCGGCTTAATTCCGAGTTCTTCCTCTGTAAATTCAGAGAAGATTTTCTGGGCATCGTACGTACCATAATAATCGCCCACCCCTGCGTGGTCTCGACCGACAATGAAGTGCGTGCAGCCGTAATTCTTTCGTACAAGTGCATGAAAAATTGCTTCTCGCGGTCCCGCATAGCGCATCGCCGCCGGGAATACGGATAGAAACACACGGTTTTCCGGATAGTAACGTTCAAGCAGGATTTCATAGCTCTCCATCCGCACTTCTGCCGGAATGTCCCCTGCCTTCGTTTCACCGACAAGCGGGTTTAAAAACAAGCCGTCCACAGTCTCCAGCGCCGTCTTTTGAATGTATTCATGCGCTCGGTGTACAGGGTTCCTCGTTTGAAAACCAACCACCGTCTTCCAACCTTTTTCTGCAAAAGCGGCTCTTGTCTCCGCTGGATCTAAATAATAAGGAGCAAAGCGTTCCCGCTCGACCCGGCGTGTAAGCACAATCTCTCCCCCAACATAGAACGGTGCTCGCTCATGCAGCTTCGCCACCCCCGGGTGCTCGATATCCTCCGTACGGTAGACCTGCTTCGCTTCCACTTCTTTGTCAGGCGCGTAGACATCACTGATCTTGATCACGCCGTACACTTGGCCTTCGTTGACCAGCTTTGCCTTTGTGCCAACGGAAAGTGATGCTGCTTTTTCCTTGCCTACAGGAAGCGTTATGGGAATGCTCCAAGCCTCTCCCCCGGCTAGCCTCATCGAGTGAACCACTGACTCATAATCCGCTCTATTTAAGAACCCTGTTAACGGGCTGAATGCGCCAATCCCAATAAGCTCGAGATCAGAAAGCGCAAACGCATCGAGCTCAATTTCCTCCTGGACACTCGCCGTATCGTAGGCTGGATCAAAAGCGTTCACTAACGTTCCTCCATGTGCTGAAATTCCCATGCTTATTCTCCTTTCACGGGTGCGTGCAACCCGCATTCTGTTTTTGTGTGGTTTGACCAGCGTCCGCTTCTGGCATCCTCACCAGCAGCGACTGCTTGGGTGCAGTATGTGCAGCCAATGCTTGGATAACTTTGATCATGCAACTCATTGTATGGAAGATTGTGAAGCTGTATATACATCCAAACCTCTTCCTCTGTCCAATGTATTAGCGGACAGATTTTGACCGCTTGAAAACGATCGTCGCGATTGACAAACTCCGTGTTCGCCCGAGTTGGCGACTGTGCTCGCCTTAAACCAGAAAGCCATGCGTCATAGGGTGCCAGCCCTCTCTCTAACACATCAAGCTTACGAATCTGGCAACACTTATTTGGATCGCTCTCCCATAGTGCTTCTCCGTACTTCGCCGCTTGCTCCTCTGGCGTCAGCTCCGGCCTTGCCATCTGGATCACAAAGTCTGGGTAGCGCTCTTTCACACGGTCAATCAACTCATACGTCTCTTTAAAATGAAAATCGGTGTCAAGGAACAGGATGTGAGCCTTCCGCTGCACCTTTGAGAGCAGATCAAGCAGCACCATCGCTTCCGCTCCAAAGCTGCAGGCATAAACGAGCTTGTTTCCATACGTCTGTGCAGCCCACTTTAACACATCAAGACTGTCGGACTTTTTAAGCGTCTCGTTCAATTCCTCGTAGTCACGATCGCTTAGTTCCTTGTAGACATAAGCCACGTTGCTCAGCCCCTTTCTAGTAAAATGAAGACACTGTTTCTTAATGAATAAAAATCACTACACATCTCGTTACTTGTTCAACGTTTCTTTTACCTGACAATTACGTTTCTTAATTCCTAGGAAATCGATAAGTTTTAATAGAATTCTACCCGGAATAGCCGTAACTGTCAATGAAGTTTTTTTCACACAATTCATTTTCCTGCTTTCTTCATTATTGTATAAAGTGCCAACCACGGGCGTGAGTAAATTCTCTTTTTCCACTCGAATTTGTGGGGTATAACGGTTATCCCCACTCCCTGAGTAATTTCCCATTGACAATTTTTCATGAATCGCTTAGAATATGATTCTATTCCGACCAAATGAATAAGGATACGAGGTGAAAACATGTCTACGTATGCACAACCGGTTTCAGAACAGCAAAGCCTCACCAAAGACACTTCGACCCTCAATCGTCCGCAGAAAGGTCTGGTTGGTGGCGGATTGGTTGTTGCACTTGGTTTGACGATTTTTCTAGCGGTGACTCAAGATATTGTTCAGCCGTTATTGCTCAATATAGGATTACTACTCGGATATACACTCTTTCACGCGCGCTTTGGCTTCACGTCCGCGTTCCGCCGGCTTGCCTCCGTCGGGAACGGCCAGTCTCTTCGCGCTCATATGTTGATGCTCGCCGTGGCGTGTACGTTGTTCGCGCCAATACTGGCTACAGGCTATGCCTTTTTTGGCGGCGAAGCTTCCGGGTTTGTTTCTCCCGTTGGCGTTAGTTTGCTTGTCGGCGCATTTCTATTTGGCATTGGCATGCAGCTCGGCGGCGGCTGTGCTTCCGGCACGCTTTATGCCGTAGGTGGAGGCCGCTCGGTGATGTTCATCACGCTTTTATTCTTTATCGTTGGCTCCACGATTGGCGCCGCTCACTCCACCTTTTGGATGGACGATATGCCAGCGGCCGAGCCCTTCTCCCTCGCTACATCCACTGGACTTGGCTTCGGAGGAGCTTGGGCGGTCTCGTTAGCGATTTTTGCCCTCATTGCCTGGATCACCGTTCGCATCGAGAAAAAACGAAAGCCCCCGAAAATGGCAACCGTTCCTTCTGAAAAAGGCTGGAAGCGAATTTTTCGCGGATCATGGCCATTGTTTACAGCTGCCATTGTCTTGGCTGTTTTGAATGCCGTCACGTTGCTCACGCGCGAAACCCCCTGGGGCGTCACCTCCGCGTTCACCTTGTGGGGATCGAAAGCTGCGGAAGCGCTCGGCTTTAACGTGGAGAGCTGGGGCTACTGGGCCGACAATACGGCTGCCCTGCACTCTTCCATCTTTGCAGACACGACGACTGTCCTTAACTTTGGCGTTATTCTCGGAGCATTTCTTGCTTCTGCGGCTGGCGGGCTGTTCAAATTCAGCAAAATTACAGCCGGCAACGCCGCCGCCTCCGTCATTGGCGGGCTCTTAATGGGCTACGGTGCTCGTCTGGCGTTCGGCTGCAACATCGGCGCTTACTTTAGCGGCATTGCTTCCTTTAGTGCCCACGGCTACATCTGGGGCATTTTGGCTCTTGGCGGCACGTTCCTGGCCCTTTACTTGCGGCCGTTGTTTGGACTATCGGTGCCAAAATCGAGAGATTCGTTTTGTTAGAAAGAGAAAAGCAGTGGGGCGTTTGACATCCCACTGCTTTTTTAATAACAAGAACAATCGGCATCCCTTCCTTTCCCTTCTAAAAGAGGAATAAGTTACCAAAGAAGACTCTCTTCGTATCTCTCGTTATGCCCCTGTGCTTTTTTCAAATTCCGTGTTCTATCTAGTAGCAACACATGGATGGGAAGGCTCTTCCCGTGACTCCCCCCGATCTTCGTTAAGCCAACTTTCATCACATGATACTTAGGTGCATAAAGAAAAGGCGCTCATGGATGAACGCCTTTTCTTGCTATGATAACGAGTTTCTATGTTCCCGCTCCTCCCAGAACTCAGCAATTCTCATGCCAAAGTCCGCATACAGCTGCCCTGCTTCATCTTCCGTTAGATCAAACTCCTTCGCGGCACGTTCGGCCACTTGCTGGTCGTGGATATCGGCGTCATAGTTCTCGCCAAAGTGAGTGAGGCGGTTGTATTCGCCTTCCATAAAAAAGTAAATCTCTGCCTGAGGCAATGATTTTATGAATTCTTCCGTTTCGTTGTCACGTTCGATCACGTCAAACCCTCCCGATCTCTTTTAAGATCCATACCCTTGTTCCTCCATCCAAAACCGCATTTTAACGAAATAAGCGAAGAGACTCACTCTCCTCTTGCTAACAAACCGTCCAGATGGTACAGTTGATTTAGAAGAGGTGGTTGGATGTCCACAAGGCAAAAATTACTCGATGCAGCCTATCAAATTGTAGCTGAAGACAATATTTTGAATCTCACGCTTGAAAAAGTCGCAAAGCGGGCGGCTGTCAGCAAGGGCGGCTTGCTTTATCATTTTCCTTCCAAAGAAGCCTTGCTGGAAGGGATGGTCGAAGGTGTCACCCACAGTTGGGATGAATTTTTGCATCAGGATCAAGAAATGAGTTTTACCATGCGCTACTTTCTTTCTTCCTACAAAGCGGCTGAAAGCGATCGTTTTGCACAAATGAATACGACCATGGTCGCCGCTAGAACCTATCAACGCGAGCTTTTGGCCCCTATCCAAGAGAAGTTCAAACAATGGATGCAGGAACTTGAAGCGGACGGAAATGACCCTGATACCGTGGTCGTCCTTCGATTGATTTGTGACGGACTTTGGTTCTCGGACTTGTTCGACTTAGAACCACTCACAGACGAGCAAAAACAAAGGCTTACAACATTTGTGCAGGAATTAACGAATAAGGGTTCATAAGAAGGCCGGTTACCGGTTCTTTTTTCGGTCAAATAAAACCGTCTAGACGGTTTTATCAGGAGGTAAATCGAGATGATATTCGTATTGCTCATTGTTTCCACAGTCGTTGCTTCTGTGGGAGATGCTTTTTTAAAAAAATCTCATGGTTTCACAAAGCTTGGTCCATCGATTGGGGCAGCTCTTGTGTATTTGCATGCCTTTTATCTGTTCGGCGTCGTCCTAACAGTTATGCCCCTCGGCCTCGGTTACGCTTCCTGGAGTGGTCTTGGGGTTATTCTAACGGCCATTGCTGGAATCGTACTCTTTAAAGAAAGGCCAAACGGGCCCGTCGTGGCCTGTATGGGCGCCATTATTCTTGGAATAGTCTTATTAAATATTTAGCAAGGAGGGGGCAGGATGGGAAAAGCCATGGGGTTGTTAGCACTTGCGATTATTTTTGAAGTGATTGGAACGACCAGTCTAAAACTTTCAGAAGGGTTCACAAATGTTGTTCCTTCCATTATGGTGGTCGTTGGCTTTGGAACTGCGTTTTTCTTATTGTCAAAAGCACTCGTTGTTCTGCCTTTGTCGTTTGCCTACGCCATCTGGGCTGGGACGGGGACAGCGCTAACAGCTGTTATCGGACTCCTAGTATTTGATGAAGCAATGGATGTTGTCAAAGTCCTTGGTCTTCTTTTAGTGATCGGTGGAGTGATCGGCATGAATTTATTCCTTTCTAAGGAGCCGGAGTATCCAGTGAAACAAACCCAAAGAAGAACAGTTGGTTAATTGTCGAGGAGTGAGTGTAGACGGCTCGCACCCATCATCACTCACTTTATTTTGGAATAGTTTTATTATTTGAGTTTCGTTTCATCTTTCCACAAGCTATGGTAAACTCTACTCGTTAGAAAATTATCTTATCTCCTACACTTATGTAAACAGAAAAGAGGGATGAACCTATGGCCGATACGGTCAAAAAGTCAAGCTTGTTTCAACGCTTCCTTGATATGATCGAACGGGTGGGCAACAAGCTTCCGCACCCGGTTACTCTATTTGCGATTCTGTCCCTGTTCGTCATCATCGCCTCCGCCGTTGTGTCGAGTTTCGGTGTCTCCGTAGAAGACCCGGCAAACCCTGGGGAAACAGTGGAAGTCACGAACTTGCTTTCGGGTGAGGGTATTTCTTATATATTTTCCAGTATGGTGGATAACTTCATCGGCTTTGCTCCGCTTGGCGTTGTGCTTGCGACGATGATTGGGATTGGTGTCTGTGAGCGAAGCGGCTTAATCAGTGCCGCCTTAAGAGGCTTCGTCCTCTCGATTCCTAATCGTCTGATCACCGCGGGGCTTATGTTCGCGGCCATCATGTCCAGTGTTGCTTCCGATGCAGGGTATGTGGTCCTTCCGCCGCTTGGGGCCGTGATCTACGCAGCACTCGGCCGCCACCCGCTTGCAGGTCTTGCGACAGCTTTTGCTGGTGTTTCGGCCGGGTTTAGCGCCAATCTACTCCTGTCAGCAACAGATCCAATGCTCGGGGAGTTAACGATGGCCGCAGCAGCCACCATCGACCCAGCTTATGCAGATCAGATGAATATTGCCATGAACTGGTGGTTTATCATCGCTTCAACCTTCCTACTTACCATCATCGGTACATGGGTTTCAGAAAAAGTGGTCGAACCACGCCTTGGCTCCTACAAGGGCGATTACACTGGGGATCTTCAAACCTTGAAGCCGATTGAAAAGAAAGGAATGACCTGGGCTGTTGTCTCGCTCGTTATCTCAGCTGGACTGATGAGTTTGCTCGTTGCTCCAGAGTGGGGACCCATGCGCGGCGTCGGCGAACGACCGATTGTTGAATCGCCATTCATGGATTCACTTGTCGTGATCATCTTGCTTCTCTTTTTAATCCCTGGCCTTGTCTACGGAATCGTGACAAAAGAAATTCGCAGCGATAAAGACGTTGCGGGTCAAATGTCCGATACCATGGCCTCTATGGGGATGTTCATTGTCCTTGCCTTTACGGCTGGTCAGTTCGTTGCCTATTTTAGTGAGACAAACTTAGGGTTAGTCATGGGCATATATGGCGGGGAACTTCTGAGCAATCTGAATATGGATGGAATCGCTGTAATCATCGGCTTTATTCTGCTTACGGCATTTATTAACTTATTCGTAGGAAGTGCATCCGCCAAATGGGCGATGTTGGCACCTGTTTTCGTACCTATCTTGATGCAGGTCGGCTATTCACCTGAATTAACCCAGGCCCTTTATAGGGTTGCTGATTCATCAACGAATATCATTACACCGCTGATGACGTATTTCGCGATTATCATCGCCTTTGCACAGAAGTACGATAAGAAAATGGGCATTGGCACCTTGATTTCCGTGATGTTGCCATTCTCGATCTTTTTCTTAATCGCCTGGACCATCTTCATCGTTATTTGGATTTTCACAGGTCTCGACCTTGGTCCAAATGCACCAATTTTTTACGAGCCGTAAGAAAATATGACAAAAAACCGACTCGTGAGTCGGTTTTTTGGTGTGTCTGGGACTGTGACGTGCTAGGGTAACAAAGCACCTCTTCCTTACTCTTTCTCTAGTTCAATGTTTTTCAGTCGAAACGGTGTGATGATTAGGACAGCAATCAGGACTAGCCCGAGATAGCCTATGAGCGGATAAAAGTAGCTAACGAGATCGGTAAAGCCGACAAAGCTTGCGGCAAATGCCACGATCATGGTCACAACAAGAAATTGTTTAAAGTTCTTTGTACCTAAAGGCAGGAACCTTGCTCCAAATGAGAAAAACATACTTACGGCGGTATTGAAAATCATGCCGAATAGAACAAGCGACATAATGAAACCTAATATCGGAGAAATATTATTGACGATGCCTAACATTGGCATCTCGAGCATCGCTACGTCTTCGATTCTTGCAAATATAGCCAGATGACTTAATAGAATCAGAACACCAAGCCCAAGACCACCTAGTAAACCACCTACAGCCGCCGTTTTTCTGTTTTTCTCTGCCCCACCCATGACAAGTGCCATGGCTGCTCCAACGGCCGTATTAAAGGAAACATAGTTGACCGCGGACACAAACCAGTTTGGCAATGTACTGGTCTGCTCTCTAGCAATACCGTCAAGGGCTGTTATGGATCCATCCATCGTAACAAAACTATAAACGGAAATTAGCAAAACAAAGAGAATAAGAAATGGCGTTATACTACCGATAATGGCAACAACACGGTCTACCTTTAACATACCTGTTACGATCACGAGAATGGTCATAAGGCTCGTCCCAACTACATGAGGGATGTCAAACTGCTGGTTAAGGTTCGCCCCGGCCCCGGCAATCATGACAACCCCCACTCCAAATACCGTAAAGATAAGGATATAATCAATCACTCTTCCTAAATACTTGCCACTAATTTTATAAATGACTTCTTTATGTGATGTTGTCTGTGTACGGCTACCCAGCCATACAAGCGTCATTCCTATGTAACTGAACAAAGCGGTCGCAAGAATCGCACCTAATATCCCCAACAACCCGAAACTTGTAAAATATTGCAAGACTTCTTGCCCAGAAGCAAAGCCTGCGCCTACAATTACTCCGATAAAAGCGCTGCCAATTTGTAAAGATTTCCTCATCTGTCTCCCCCTTTGAAGTATGCTTCTAGTATACATGGTATGGGGGGCCGCTGAGTATTTGAAATCTATAAATTCAGCGGTTTTTATTATGTTTCTATTCTGTATATACGTTAGCCCCTGCGCCTGCTTCTTTATTTTATGTTTTTCGCCGTAAAATCCACTGAATCCGGCTAAATAAATCAACCTTGAAAAACCATGCCCAGCAATCCCTTTCCGAACGTAATGGTCCTTTTCAAACTCCACACCAATCGAGGGGATTTTTTCCTCATCAAAGTCAAGCTTGGCCTACAAAGCTCTACTTTTCACTAAATCAATTTTCCCAACCTCGACCCTCTTGCTCTAAATAACGCTTTGTTCTTATAATAAAGATAATGACGAGTCCCCCCACTCGTCATTTTTTATATAGTTTAAAACCACTCCAACTAAGAGAGTAGGGCACCCACTTTCGTGGCTGCCCCCTCGTATAAACCGCACGTGCCCTACTAAGGCATACGGCTTTCCCTGTGTTCCATGACGTCAAGAAGTTTTTATGGTACTTGCGTTTTTCATTTTGCGGAGTCTATATTCATTGTAATAAACTTCGCCTTTTTCTTCAGCACGTTTCTTTGCTCTTCTTAACTTCTTCTTTCCTTTGTTTTTCATATACTCGATGTAATCTTCTATCGTATGTCCAAATTGCTTTCCGTAGTAATGCTGGAAGGCGGATACAAGCCCTATCTTCGTGAAAAACTCAATATTCCATCTCAAATTCATGGCCATTCCCTTGCGCTGTGTAGGGTTCCGGTGTATCATAGCCACTCTCAATCGTCGGCGTATATAACCGTCGATGGCTAGTAGTTCTTTGTAACACACGTTAAAATAGCAACTACTCGGGATCCCAAATTGTTTGTTTGCTTCTGTTGCTTTCCATAGATTGAGGTAATGGTTGATCTTCCCCCGTATGACTGGGTTCACTTCCTTTACCCATTCATCCTGGCTTTTGGTGTGGGTTTTCCTGGTTTTCCTCTTGATCTTTTGTCGGAAATCTTCCCAGACCGTTTCTTTCGGTTTGGCGATGTAATATGGCTTTCCATCTCTTTTGCGCTTTCTCCAGTGTTCGAAGGTGTATCCTACAAAGTCAAAATCCTCTTCATTGAAATTAACCACTTTTGTTTTCTCTATAGAGATTTCCAACCCAAGATTTTCTATCACTTTGTGTGTGAGCATTTCTGCTTTTTTGATATCCTCTTCTGTTTTCGCAAATAAGAGGAAATCATCTGCATACCGGACAAACCGAATGTTGGCTTTCGATAGAATCCAATCCAGTTCATTGAGGTAAATGTTCGCAAGCAATGGCGAGATGACCCCGCCTTGCGGAGTGCCGGAATCTCCATGTAGATAGTTCCCGTCTTCCATGTAACCTGCTTTTAGCCATTTCCAAATCATTTTCAACACCGTTCCATCTGCTATATACTTGCGTACGATCCGATCTAGCTTTTTGTGGGGGATGTTATCAAAGAACCCTTTGATATCGCAGTCGTATATATAGTTGTACCCTTGTTCGATGTTTGCCATAATGATTTGTAAGACTCGTTCCATTCCTCTGTTTGGTCTGTATCCACATGACCATTTATGAAAGATGTGAGCCTCGAATTTGGGTTGTAGGGCATTGACTACTGCTTGTTGAACAATGCGGTCTTCTACTGTTGGTATTCCCAGTGGTCGCTTCTTGCCATTTTTCTTTGGGATATAGACTCTTCTCGCCGGAGACGGAAGGTATTCCTTTTTCTTCAGTTTTTCTAGAAGGGCATGCAAATTTTTGTAAGAGTGTCTGTCGTATTCCTTGATGGTTTCCCCATCGATTCCGGGGGCTCCTTTATTTGCTTTTACTTGTTTCCATGCTGTTTCCAGTTTTTCGTACTTCAGAATTTGTCCATAGAAACTGTGCCATTTTAATTTTAATTCTTGGTTCATGTATATCTTACTTCCTTTCAATATGTACTTCCAGTCCGTTTTACTCCGTAACGTGACTGTTTCCATTACACATGTTTACAGGACCGTAAGGCCACAGGTCGTTCCCCTTCCGTTCAGAGAATGTTTGGTCATCCTCTTACTTCCGTACTATGAGAACGTCTGACTACTCTACCCACACGATTCATTTCGGGTGTCCCTTATAGAATCGTGCCCTTGTACCCTAGGTAAGGTAGAGTCCTCACGGGGTCATCGCACCGCCCTATCTGTACATACCCAACACCATCACGTGTCAGACGCCTTTTTGTCGGCTCATTTCTTTGACGAAAGGTCTATAAATAGAGGCTTCCCAGTTTTTTTTCGCACGGTCGCCCGTCTGTCCCGCCGCCTTTGTGTTTTACAGGTTTCCCATTCGGGTCTGCACATTCGCCTGCGGGTCTCTCGATTATCCGCATCTCCTTCAGACAATGCCTCACGACAATGCCCTAGATTAGGCTTCTTGGATTTTATGAGCAGCTCCAAGGAAGGTTTCTCACCTTCGTGGCGTTCCTCGTTCTGCGTTTTTACATACCGTTTTACACTGTAACGTGTACAAATTCGCTTAATGGAGGAACGTCACACGCTTTTGCGTGTGACGGTGCGACTGCCCGTCGCACAAAAAACACAGCCCCTACGAGCTGTGTTTGCCTATTACCCTTTCCCGATGCTCGCAACAACGGTAAACTTCTTGCCGTTTCCGTTTCCTCCCGCTGCGAGTCCTCGACTTACTACATTATGGATCGATATATGATCTGTTGATGTCTGCTTCTCTTGTTCTAAGCTGTTCATAATTAGTTTCGATAACGGTTCCGTGTCTTCGTCCGTTACCTCTACGTTCACAACCGATAGTTGAACATCCATGACCTTACTCATAAAAGCCTCCTCAACTACAAGTCTGACTTACTGTCAATTTACCATGATGGGGGAGTTTCAGACAAGAGAATCAGCGAATCTTCATAGTTTTAGTGCTCGTTTTAGAGAATTACAAAATTTGAGCGCATTCTATTTCGTATACCGATTCGCATAGCTACTCGCCACAAACGACTCTGGCTTGATTTTCGGCTCAAATCCAGTCGACTCAATCCGTGCGACCATCTCGTTTACGAATTCTCGTGTGCGATTCTTTTTTTCTGAGCCAATATCAATATGACCTTCAATCGAAAAGGTCGCACCCTTGTAAATATGGGGAAGGACAATGTTAATTAATGTCGTTTTGTCGGTTTCTGTGAACAGCGAGGCAATCTCTTCGGTGAGCGTCGTTTCAAAAGAGATCCGTTCATGAAGATTGTTCATCTTCCGCTTGACCACCGTTTTCTTGGCACAGGCCCACGCCCCTTTACCCATTCTCTGGATCACAACACCAGAGATAAAACGGGTATGGTCCGCATGCACTTGCGAGTCCGTCCCTATCATCAGCCGGTATTCTGCCGCAGGCTGCTTGTGCATGAACGTCGCAATCCGATTAAACACATCATCGAACGTCATTTCTTGCTCTTGAAGATTATAAAAAAGTTGATGGCTCATGGACGGCTCCTTTAGTCATTCGGTTTCTCTGATATAGTATATGCAGAGCGTTTGGCTTCTATCTAATTTCCTCGTTTGGAACCGCGCCTTCCATCTCTTCCTTCGACGCTTGTGTCCCCTTCTCCTCCTCTATTCCGAAAAGCGGAGGCGGGTCGCTTAGGAGCGAGAATTTTGGAGACCTGACAAAAAAATCTCGAATTTGGATTTCGGTGTCAGGATGAAAAATGCTAGACATGAAAAGCGCCTGCGAGCCACAGGCGCTTTTCGAGATCTTTTATTGAATCACACGATAAATCGGAATTTCCCTCCCTGCCGGAACAGTGAGCATTCCCTCCTCAATTACCCCATGTTCGGAGTCGGCTTCAAGCAAGACAGGCAAGGCCCCTGCACCCGACTGCTTCATCGAAAAGATATAGCTGCCGCTTGGGAAGGTGACGTCTTTGTTCGTTGTCACTACCCCTTCTTCTCCTGCAACAAACGTCTCGACTTCAAAGGTCTCTTCGATTTGCGTCGCCTTCACTTCAATCCCCTGATTTTCAATCTGGTTCGCAACCGGAGTATAGGCAGGCGGAAGCAAGTAAAAATCCGGGCGCGTGCGCTCAAGGGTGGGACGAGCAAACGTCTCGCTTTGATAAGTCACCGGCACTTCTGTTTTCGCCCCTGTCTCGATGTCCGTGGCGAAAACGGTTTGATTCGGCAGCGTCACGCTTTCACTTTGAACCACGACGGGCTGGGACGAATTCGCTACCTCTTCTCGGGCGTTCTGAATAAACGTCTTTACCAGCGCGGCGTTGGTCGCTGTTGTTTTCAAAATGCTCGTATGGGTGATTACCTGTCCAAGCACACGGCGCTTGAAGTTCTCTCGCCCGATGCCAATGCCACGGCTTTCCGTTAGAAAGGAGAAGGCTGGTTTTAAGCCAAAGGCGTTGCGGCCAATCGACCCTTGCGTACCGCCCTCATTGACCGTCACCCCGTCCTCATTGCGGCTTGACGTAAAGTAGAGATGACTGGACAGACCAGCGTCAGCGAGATGGCTAAAGGCATTCTCTAGGAACAGATAGTCCGAATACAGGCGGACATCGGCAGGAATATTCAAGTTCTTCCCAGAGAGCAGCAGCATGTCATAGTAGCTGTAGCCTCCCTCGGCTCCGACATCTTGGAAGGTTCCTGCATTCAAGCCGTATTCGTGCGCGTCAATTACGACTGCCGCTTCATAGTTTTGAAACGCTGCATGAAGGACCTGCGTCTCCGGCGTCAATAGATTCATATGGTCACGGTTGGCATCAAGCCCATTAGCAACTTGGCGCACAAAGTGGTAGGAGCCATCCGGATTAATGCGTGGAACGATGACCACGTGGATCTCATCGAGCACCGACTTCAGTTCGCCCTCTGCCAATTCTTGCGCAATCACAAGCGCCGATTCGCCAGAGGCCGGTTCATTGCCGTGAATTTCCGCCTGAAGCCAAACGGTCGGCTTGGCCTTTGCACTCTCAGAATGTGGCAGGGCATCTTTCGTAAAATAGACAAACGGGATGGCTCGTCCTTCTTGCGAATAGCCAAGGGTCGTAAGCGACATTTCCTTTGTCTTCGCGTTTAAGTCGGAAAGAAACGACCACATCTCCTCCTGCGTGGTAAAGGCTCCTTCTTCCCGCTTGAAGGCTGGCGTCCCGAACACGACATCAGGGTCTGGGTAGGCAGCAAGCACCGCCTCTGGTTGGGAAATGCTTTTCCCGTAATAAGGTGTCGCAGGTACATAGGTCATGAATGATTCCCCATTTCTTTCTAGATTAGCGATTGTTCGATCGCTTACTAAAGAAAGAAGAGGAGGCCTCTGAAAAACAACCTATGTTTTAAAAAAACCAAAACGACTCGAACCATGTTCCAGCCGCCTCGCGCTTTCATAGCTATTGGCCTTCCTTTTCCATAAACACAAACACCGTTTCCTCCCGCTCCAGTTTCTCGGTTTTGTACTCCTGGTAACCCAAGCTCTCATAGAACGCGATGTTTTTGCTGCTTTCGCTTCCCGTGAAAAGTTCAAAGCGGACGCCTTCAAACATTCCTTCAATCGCATGCATCAGTTTTCGCCCAATGCCACTGTTCCGCTTGTCTGGATGGACCATTAGCTTTCCCACATAGCAGGTGTCTCCCTCCTGTCTGGCACGAACCGACCCGACGATAACGCCCTCTTCGACGTATTTTAAAACGAGATGTTCACGGAAGGCTTGCTTCATCGATTCCAAGCTCTCATGAAGCGGCTGGATCGTAAAATCATTGTAGATCTCCGCCTCACTGACATACGCCTTTTTCTGCAGGCTCAGGATCGCTTCGGCATCTGCTAGATTTGCTTGTTCAATGGAATTCAATGTCTTCACTCCCTGCTCTTTAAAAAGGGTGCTCTCTCTTTGCTTCCCCTTTGTCTATGCTAGTAGTTTGCGAGAGAACGCAAGCGTTGGCTCACACTCATTTTATCGCTTGTTCTTAACTCACTCAAATGATTGCATTGCAAGGATTCTCCCTGGTTGCAGGTGGTTTTTTCATATTGGCAGGTACCCTCCCTTGAAGGGCTAACTACCACCAATTGAAAGATCCTCCCCATTTCAGGAGAGGATCTACCACGTTGGACAAACTTACCCGACAAGCATCCCTGCAATCGCGGCGTTCATCAAGTTAACAAGTGTAGCCGCAAGGAGTGCTTTTGGTCCGTATTTAGCAATAAACGGGCGTCTTTCTGGCGCCAGTCCACCTAGCCCTCCAAGCAAAATCGCAATGGAACTAAGGTTGGCAAAGCCACAAAGGGCAAAACTCGCGATTACCTCCGTTCTCGGCGATACATTCCCCAGGTCGATCGCTTCTGATAAGGCGGCGAAACCAACAAATTCATTGACGATTGTCTTTTGACCGATGAAGGAACCTGCCATTACGGCTTCTTGCCACGGGACCCCGACGAGAAAAGCTAGGGGAGCGAACACATAACCAAGCATCATCTCAAGCGAAAGATCCCCTACTCCCATCAGACCACCCAAAAAGCCAAGGAAAAGGTTCACAAGCGCAATCAGTGAGATAAACGCAATCAGCATCGCGCCCACGTTCGCCGCCAGCTTCAACCCATCGGTCGTCCCCTTCGAAGCAGCATCAATGAAATTTGCAGCGCTTTTGTCGCGTTCAAGACTGATTTCATTCCTCGTTTCGCTAAGTTCTGTCTCAGGCATCATAATTTTGGCCATAAGCAGTCCAGCAGGTGCGGACATGAAGCTAGCGGCAATCAAATAGTCAAGCGGGATCCCCATTGCTGCGATTCCGACCATCACCGAACCCGCGACCGTTGACATCCCACCAACCATAATCGCAAACATCTCGGAAGCAGTCATGTTTTTAATATAGGGCTTGATGGCCAGAGGCGCCTCCGTCATGCCAACGAAAATGTTCGCGCTAGCACCAATCGATTCGACTTTGCTTGTTTTGAGTACTTTGGAAATACCGCCGCCAAGAAATCGAACAACCAACTGCATAATGCCAAAATGATATAGAATGCTAATAAGGGCAGAGAAGAAAATGATGACTGGCAACACTTCAAAAGCAAAAACAGAAACAATGCCTTCCGCCTGATACACCCCGCCAAACAAGAAATCAATTCCTGCAGAGGAAGTGCCGATCGCCTGAGACACCACGCCTGTCACAAACTCGAGCGTCGCTTGGCCCCATGTTGTATAAAGCACAAGAACCGCAAACAGGAACTGCAAGGCAAATGCCCCAACCACCGTACGCACACGAATCGCTTTTCGGTTACTCGAAAAAAGCACGGCGATCCCAAGCAAAACAATAATCGCGATGAAACCCCAAAGAAAATCCATGTTCATCCCCCTACGTAATATTCTTTAACGCGTTCAGTAACGTATCTTTAAATAAGCGTACATCGACCATTTCACAGACGTGGACGTTGGGCTCTTTTCCAAGACGCCCGTTCACATCCACGAGGCTATACCCGCGGGTCAGCTCGCCTTTCGTTTCAACATCCACATAATAGCGATGAGAATCGGTCATAATCTTAGGGTTTCCGGCAATCGCCACAAGGAGCGAATCCGGATGCGTGGTTCCTGGCAAACGATGGACATCGGTGTTAAACTGCTCAACGACTTTGTTGATGTCCGTAAAAAACGTTGCCCCCTTTGTGCCAAGCTCGCGTACCTGTCGGTGGTCCTCTTCCGTCATGACCGAATAACGCGTCGCCATTTCCCAACCGACCATTGTAATCGGAAGGCCTGCATGCATGACAATTTTTGCGGCTTCTGGGTCAACGAGAAAGTTGAATTCTGCCGCTGGCGTCACATTGCCAAGAGCATTATTCGTGCCACCCATGATGTAGAGGTGCTCAATTTTCTTAACAATTGATGGGTCCTTCAGAAGAGCCATCGCAATGTTCGTCAGTGGCGCGATCGCTAGAAGCGTCAGCTCCCCCGGATGCTTGTGGGCTTGTTCAATAATGAAATCGACCGCATGCTTGTCCTCTTCCGCGCGCTGAACAGCTTTCGGAAAATAGGCATTGCCCATTCCGTCATCGCCATGCACTTCTTCCACCGTTTGATGGTCTCCCATCATTGCTTGGGCGTGGCCTTTGTACACAGGGACCTTCCCTGAGACACCCGCGATTTCTAATGTATAGAGCGCATTTTCAACCTGCTGCTCAAACTGGACGTTGCCCCCTGCAATCGTGAGCCCCAGCAGCTCAAGTTCCGGGCTGTCGAGCACCGTTAAGATCGCAAGCGTATCATCGCCAGCCGTATCTGTGTCCAGTATCACCTTTTTCATTGGATCGCCTCCCTATTTCAACAGCTCAATCATGTAGCGAAAAAAGGCATCTGCATCGACGCTGTCCACGTAATGAACCGAACGGGCAGTTGGACTTTTTTCGATTCGTCCCTGACTCGCGCCTTCTGTATGCACAATGCAGGTTACTTCTTTTTCTGTCGCAAACGACGGCTTGCCTGCCATGGCCGCTGTGAAGACATCCCATAAATAATAGGTGGAATTCGTTTCCGAGAATACCAGCGGCGGTACCGATGCGTAGCATTGCCCGAGAAAATCAATCTTTTCATGGTTTCGAAGCTTCGCCCACTCCTTGCGTCTCGCATTCGTAAGCGGCAGCTCATCGGTGCTCTCAAGAGAAACGAGAAGAATATCAAGGCTGCTTTTCCAGACACGATCCGTAGACACAGGGTCCCAGAAAGCATTCCATTCAGCCGTACTGTCGTGATGCGGTTCCTGCACATTGCCTTTTTCTTTAAAGGTTCCACCCATCCAGTACAATCGTTCAATCTTGTCCTCAATCGTTGGATCGCGGTCCAATGCTCGCGCCAAATCGGTGAGCGGACCCGTGAAAACGAGCGTCACAGGTTCACTGGCCTCATGGATCTTGCGAATCATATGCTTATGCGCAGGCTCATCGACAACTAACGACGGCTGATCGTCGGTTTCATTTAAGACCGGCAGCGCATCAACATAATACGGATGCAGCCTCCATTCAGAAGGAAACGGATTCACACCTCTGGAGGTGGACGCAGCCACTTCAACAGGCTCCTTGCCAAATACATTCACAATCTTCTCTGTAGCGGAGACCGCAGGCTCCAAATAGGAGTCTGCCGGAATGACTGAGATCCCCAGCAAGTGAACCGTTTCCATTTGTGTCAGCAACAGAACCGATACGAGGTCATCGACACCGCCGTCATGGTTGAAATAGACGGGTTTCATTTCCTATCCCCTTTCCAGTGGACGAACGCCTCTTTGCTCAGGAGGAAGATTCTCGTTCGCTAGCACATTCGTCCATTTTCGATAAAATCCGTGGAAAACTGCACAACCGACAACTTCCCTTATTGTATCTTTTATTTTAGGATAATACACCCCTTTATCGGATCAAATTTAAAAAGAAAATAGAGGAACATCATTCCGACAGGATACGCGAAAATCCCGAGGATTCTCTCCTCCCAACAAGCAAAAGGAATTCAACTTGTACTATAAGAATAGACAAGTTCAAGCCTAGTAGGGCCTTGCCTAAAAAGATGAGGCTATCCCGTCAAGTCACAAAATGACTGAGGAATAGCCTCCTTTTCAATCACCCACTCTGCCGCATGGACGACGAACAGCTTTTCAAAAAATCGATCGTTTCTTTTGTATTCTCTTCTGATCCTTCTCCAAGACAAAGCACATGTCCCCACGTATTGGAGAGCACGAGTTTCGATTGTTGGATGTGCTTATTGGCATGATTGGCATGTTCCGTCGACACCACTGCGTCGTTGGTGCTATGAATAATAAGCGTTGGCGAAGCGATGCTTTCAAGGTCCGCTAACGCAATTTGATTGGTTTGATATAAATCGATTAAAAAGCCATGCTTGGAACGTTGAATCTCCATCATCTTCCGAAACAAATACCAGTCTCTCGCAAGCATGCGTCCCTTAATTTTGGAATAAGGCATCGTGCTGTAGCTTGGTGCGATTTTTTTAAACGCATAATCGGGATTCACACTCGTCAAAAGCGCCATGCTTTTCCAAAAGGCTTTTTCAATAAATGGACGATACAAGAGTTTCCCCGTTTTATACTCTTTATCATCTGGGGTTAGCCACGTCTTCGTCACAGCGCCTTGCAGCGTTAGTGATTTCACCCGCTCTGGGTAATGACTGGCCAGGTAAATCCCAGACGGTCCGCCTGTCGAAACAGCGATTACATGCGCTGACTCCACGCCTAACTCATTCAGTAGCTCCACGTAGAAGCTACAAGCTTTCGCAAGACTTTTTCCAATTTCCTTCGATGTTTCTCCGTACCCTGCCCGAGACGGGGCAATGATCGAGAACCCTTGATCCACCAGCTCTTGAAATCCGAGCTGTTCATGACAGTTCGAGTGATCGCCGTGCAAGTAGAGAATCGGCTCGCCGACGCCCGTAATTGAATATTCCACTTTATTGTCTTGGTACGCAAAAGAAGCAATGCCTCTCTCCATTTGTCACAACCCCCACTTCATTTTCTATCTTTTTTAGGCCTTCCAAAAAAAGAAACATGGCAACGCAAGCATCACCAATGTTCATCATTTTTAACGTCTGTTCTTAAATTCAAATTGAATGTTACTCCTCCCCAATTTGAATGTCAACACTCTTTTTGCGCTTTTTTTCGCCCTTGTCCAACCGATTTTGTCGAACCTTCCGTCGTTTTGTCGTATATTTTTTCAGCCGTCCACCAAACTAAGGAGCAGCTATATAAATCGACGTTGCCAAGGAAGGACTTTACTTTATGTGGGGGTGAATTAAATGCCATACAATGTCTCTCAGAAACTCATTAAAGACCATTTAGTCTCAGGCGAGATGACGCCTGGGAAAGAGATCGGATTAAAAATTGATCAAACCCTGACCCAGGACGCCACAGGCACCATGGTTATGCTTGAACTTGAAGCGATGAAGCTGGACCGTGCCAAAACAGAGGCGTCGGCCCAGTACGTGGACCACAACATCATTCAAGAGGACAGCAAGAATCCCGATGACCACTTATTTTTACAAAGTGCAACAAGGAAATTTGGGCTGTACTATAGTCGTCCCGGGAACGGGGTGAGCCACCCGGTTCATATGCAGCGTTTAGCGAAGCCGGGAAAGACATTGCTGGGTTCAGATAGTCACACCTGTGCCAATGGGTGTATGGGCATGCTCGCGATGGGGGCTGGAGGCATTGATGTCGCCATGGCCATTGCTGGAGAACCGTTTCACGTGAAAATGCCCGAGATTTGGGGAATCAAACTAACCGGAGAGCTCCCTGATTGGGTAAGTGCCAAAGACGTGATCTTTGAATTGCTTCGTCGCTATGATGTGAAAGGCGGTGTTGGCAAAATCATGGAATACTACGGACCTGGCCTCAGAAACTTAAATGCCATGGACCGGCATGTGATTGCCAACATGGGCGCAGAACTTGGAGCGACCGGGACCGTTTTTCCGTCAGACGAAGAGGTCCGTACATTTTTAAAAAGCCAACATAGAGAGGAAGACTGGACAGAACTGCTCGCAGACGAAGGGGCTAGCTATGATTTGCATGAAGAAATCAACCTTTCTGAACTGGAACCGCTCATTGCGAAACCGTCGAGCCCTGGAAATGTCGTTCCTGTTAAAGAAGTCGCCGGAGAAGCAATCTATCAATCCTATGTCGGCTCCTCGGCCAACCCAGGCTACCGCGACTTTGCGATCACGGCTGAAATCGTCAAAGGCAAAAAGATTGCCAACGGAATTTCGTTTGACATCAACCCTACGTCAAGGCAAATGCTGACCGATCTTGTCGACGATGGTCACATTGGAAGTCTGATTTCCGCTGGGGCCCGTTTGCACCAAGCTGGCTGTAACGGCTGTATCGGTATGGGACAAGCACCGGCTTCCAGCCGCAATAGCTTGCGAACCACCCCGCGTAATTTCCCCGGGCGATCAGGGACGCGGGAAGATAGCGTCTTTCTCTGCAGTCCCGAAACCGCCGCTGCTTCCGCATTAACAGGGAAGATTACGGACCCGAGGATGCTGGATATGGACTATCCAAATGTGAAAGAACCTGACCATCCAACCGTTGACGATACGATGCTCGATCCCCCTCTTCCTCTGGAAGACGCTCGAAAGGTCGAACTGGTCAAAGGACCAAATATCGCCTCGATTCCAGAAATGGACGCCCTTCCGGATGAATTCGACCTCCCTGTGTTATTAAAAATGGGGGACAATATTTCAACGGATGAAATCCTTGCCGGCGGTGCCCGGGTGCTTCCCTACCGAAGCAATCTCCCAAAAATCAGCACCTTTTGCTTTGAAATCATCGACGAAACGTACAATGATCGAGCGATGCAAGCAGGAGGACATGCCGTTGTTGGCGGCTACAATTATGGTCAAGGGTCTAGCCGAGAACACGCCGCTCTCGCCCCAAGGTATCTTGGCTTACGTGTGGCTTTGGTGAAAGATTTTGCCCGCATTCATTGGCAAAACCTCGTGAACTTTGGCGTGCTTCCACTCACCTTCAGTGATGAGTCAGACTACCATCAATTGGAAGAAGGAGATGTTCTTGAACTGCGCAACGTAAGAACACAGCTCCCACAAGGAAAGGAATTCAGCATTGCTATAAAGGGAAAACAGAAGACGATCAACGTCACCCACGCCCTGTCCGATCGTCAGGTGGACATGATGTTAAAAGGCGGACTGATCAACTGGGTGAAAGACCGGCAATCATAAACGGGAAGGAGCGTAACGGATGGCTGATACCAATCAGACGTGTAAAGCGTGCAACGGAACCGGCTTGTTAGCCGATGATGAAAACTGGCAGTACGGGTGCAGCGTATGTGGCGGGGACGGCATCCTTTCCCCAGGGGAGAGCACTGAACCCACCAAGCCATTTTCAGTAGATGAGAATAACCGCGTATTGGACTAAGCGCCTGGCAACGAAGCTCTTCTTTGAGACAAAGTTCAGAGGGGAGCTGATTCACTAGAGGTGAAGGGCTTTCCTAGACAACCCCACTCCACATTACGACGAATCGTTGAATACGACGGTTTCAGGCGCCCCAGAGCCATGGAAAACACGCCAACCTCGCGTCGCTTTCTGATCAGCCGAATGAATTTTTCATACGCTTGCGACTCGTCATAGCGGAGCTCCTCTCTTAAAAGAGCGGCGGCTGCTTTTGTAGGGTTTGGTGTTGTATGGTTTTGTTTAACTAATGTGTCCGAAAGCCTGTCCGAAAGTCCGTCGGGCACTCTGGCCGGAACCCTATCCGAGACTCCGTCCATATCTTCGTCCGGCAAGCAATCAGTTGTTTTAACAGACGATTGATTACATAACGGGCGATTTGGTCTATCTAAATGGGTATCTTCTGAGTAATTTTCAGAAAGCTCGTTCGCTTCCTCTCTTAGAATTGTTGAGGAGTGATCTTGGTGTGATTTCGTGTAAACATCGTCAATAAGTAACGAGTGCATGCGGTACTCGGCGACTCTTTCTAAAGGATGGGTGACTTCGATATAGCCTTTTTCTACTAACTCTTGGCGAGCTTTAAAAACCTGATCCTCCGTGAGGCGTGACTTAACAGTAAGTACAGCAACGGCTACAGAAAATTGCTTCCTCCAACCTGTTGAGTTGCACACATCCATCAACACAAACCAAAGAACGCTCGCTTTCGGGCTACAAGGATTGGTCTCCTGCTTTGTGTGGAATGCGTTCATTTCGGCTATGTAGTTCATTCTTCTCCCTCCTCACCTCCAATTATGCGGTCAAAAGCTTTTCTACTGACCATTATATAAGTAGAACCAGGACTTCGGCAATAGTTTTAAAAATATTCCCAATAAATAAAAGCTGTTCTATTGCTGTAATTAACTGCTCCCTATCTTTCATCTATCCATCTTCCTCAATGGAATGAATGCCCCCCACCTTGCTTTTTTGTACTAAACCACCAGAGAGCACCACACTGTTCCCCGAAGTAGTAGTGGGGCTCATTTTGCTGTGTGCACTCAACTCATTGCAGGGGGTGTCGACCACACCTCGTTGGGCTTCGAAATGAGCACAACAAGGCGCAGTTCCTATCGGTCACTGCGCCCCTCAAAAGCTATTACTCCTTTACTGAACCTGATGTTAATCCGGAGACAATCCGCTTCTGGAAGAAGAGGACAAGAACTACGATTGGGATGGTGACAAGTACAGTAGCAGCAGAGATGTCCCCCCATGGCACGGAATACTGGCTCTGGTACATAGAAATACCGACCGGTACGGTGCGCCATACGTCATCACTGTTGATGGTCAATGCAAATAAGTATTCATTCCAAGCTGCGATGAATATTAGGATGCCGGTCGTGAAGATTCCTGGGGCAGCAAGCGGGAAAATGATTTTCCGGAACGTTTGGAATGGGCTTGCCCCGTCAAGCTTGGCTGATTCCTCTAGCTCAAATGGAATTTTCTTAAAAAAAGTGGCTAAAATCCATATCGCGAGTGGCAAACTGATTGTTATATATGGAATCACAAGACCAATATAACTGTTCCGCAGACCGAGGTCTGTGACCAAGTTAAAAATTGGGGAGATGATGGCGATCTGTGGAAACATGGATGATGCCAGCACAAGCCCGAGAATGAGTCCCTTCCCCTTAATCGGTAGCCTCGTTACGGCATAAGCTGTAAAGGACGCAAACGCTAGGGAGAGCACTGTTGTTAGCCCCGAGACGACGAAACTGTTCAGCATGTAGCGGAGCAATGGCCGATTCGTCAGTGCAGCTTCATACGAAGCAAGGGTCGGGTTCGTGGTGAACCATCGGAAGGAGGAGAAGATCTCCCCGACAGGTTTGATAGACGTCAAGAATACCCAAATAAACGGGAACATGACAAGAAATACAAAGATGGCCAAAAATATATAAAAACCTATTCCTGCTCGTTTATTCATCTAGCTCCCTCCTCACTTCGTGCGACCTGCAAAAAGATCAGATCCAATTAATTTGACATAGGCAAAGCTGATTATACCGACACAAAGGAAAACGATTACAGAGAGCACTGATCCCTCTCCGAAATTCTGTTGGGCGAATAAGGTCTTATAAGCGTATACGGAAATCGACTCGGTGGCGTTTGCTGGCCCTCCCCCTGTTAGAACGTAAATGAGGTCGAATACCCTGAACGCATCAAGCGTACGGAAAAGTAATGCGACTAAGATGCTGGATTTTAGTAACGGCAACGTGACTTTCCAAAATTGCTGCCATTTATTCGCACCATCTACCTCAGAGGCCTCATACAGAGACTCTGGTATGGTCTGCAACCCGGCCAATAGCAGCAACGCCATGTATGGTGTGGTTTTCCAGATGTCCGCTACAATGATAGAAAACATGCCGCCACTTGCAGTAGAAAGGAGCCAGGAATTCTCTGGGATGATATTTAGCTGCGCCAAATAATGCGCGACAATCCCAGACTGACCATCATATAGGAACCCCCACATCATTGCAGCCACAGCTGTCGGAATCGCCCATGGGATTAGGACAGAAGCGCGGACAATCCCCCGCCCCTTAAAGGCCCGGTTGATGAGAAGGGCAATTCCAAGTCCAAGTGCCAATTCAAAAGCGACGGTCACGACGGTAAAGAAAGTAGTATTCCATAAGGAAGCCCACATACGGGCATCTTGTAAATATTTTCCGTAATTGGACAGTCCCACAAAATTGGACTCCAGAATATTATCGGCTGTTGCACCAAGCAAGTCTGCTGTCTGTTGGAATTGCTGTTCATTCTGTTCGTTTTCTGTAGATGCAGCCATTTCCATTAGTTCCGCTTCATACTCTTGCAATAATTCCCTGTACGAGGAGGCGAAATCATTGTCGACCTGCGCGTATTTCAAGTCGTTATCCGTTACCGGTGTGTAGCTCATCAGCAACTCATCTATTTGTTCCACTTTCTGAGCGATTTCCTCATCACTCAAAAGGTCTGAATGATGCTGTGCTACGCCTTCCTGGATTGCCGACACTGCACTGACGTCTTCTCCCGATTCAGCGGTACTTTCCAAGCCTTCCAGCTGTCCCTCAATGTAGAAATAATTATCGGCATACCGCTCAAGGTCAACGGTAGCGCCCAGCATTAGCTGAGATCTCGTCGGATCATTGAGCCTATAGTCAAAAAGGCTGTTGTAAAACGATTGCGCCACCGGCCAAAGTACAACCGCAAACACCAGAATAAGTGATGGGATCACCATGGCATACCCGAGTTGTTTTTCACTCAGTTGAAATTGGCGCCTATTTCGATTATTCATTATGTAACCCCCTCGCACGAAAATCATGATTTAAAGGTTAATAGAAAGGCAAGATGAGAGCCCCCATCTTGCCTTCTTTTAGCACTTCAACGATTATTACTCTCCCATCGCTGCTTCCATTCTCTCCTGCATGTTTCTGGCGGCTTCTTCAGCAGTTTGGTCACCTGTTAGGGCAGTCGATAGTTCGATTTGCAAGATGTCAGAAATCTCTGGATAAATTGGTGTTACCGGTCTTGGAACTGCCGTCTGCAATACATCCCTAAATTCTGGATTGGCAAACAGAGAACTTACCTCTTGCACTTCAGGGTCATCGTACAATGCTTCCAAGGTTGGAGCACGGCCCCCTTCGACTGCGGTAATCTTCTGTCCTTCTGGTCCGGAAATAAATTTAACAAACTCCCATGCAGCTTCCGGGTGCTCCGAATAACGGTTAATCATGGTCATCCAGCCACCAAGTGTGGCTGCACTTCCTTCGTCCCCTTCCGGCAACGTGGCCATTTCCACATTATCAACAATTTCCGAGCGCTCTTCATCATTGGAAGAAGACATCATGTATGGCCAGTTACGGGCAAATACGGCATTTCCTTCAATCCAAGCATTTTCTGTTTCGATTTCCTGGAAGTTAAGAATATTACTTGGAACGAATTCGGAGCCAACAATCTCCTGCATTTTCTCAATCGCTTTAACTGTCTCTGGGCTGTCGACCACTACATTATTGTCTTCATCAACAACCTCTCCGCCGTAGGAGGAAATAAATTCAATGGCATTGGTAACCAAACCTTCATATTGCGCTGCCTGCATCAAGTAACCAAAATCAGTTCCTTCTTCCCCTTGCAGCTCGCTTGCCTGCTCAATCAGTTCATCCCAAGTTGCGGGAGGCTCTTCGACAATGTCGGTGCGGTAGTAGAATACTCCGGCATCCGTGTATTGCGGCATTGCCCACTGTCTTCCGTTAAAATTTCCCGCAGCAACGGTACCCGGGAAATAGGCATCCATGTCAATCCCATCTTGTTCGATGAAACGGTCAAGTTCCAAGGCATAATTCGCCTGGGCGAATTCCGCTGGCCAAATGACGTCGGCATTAAAGACATCAATTTCCGTACTCTGCGAACTGAATGCGGTTACATATTGGTCATGGGACTGGCCTGTATCTGCAGGCATTTCGCGCTGCTCCACCGTAATATGCGGGAACTTTTCTTCAAAGGCTTCCACCACTGCGTCTGTTCCAGGAGTGGTGTCCGTACCTCTTGCATATACAATGGTGACCTCTTCCTCATTTTCTACTGCTTCTCCACCTTCATTTTCGGCGGAACCCTCTGCCCCTTCACTCCCGGCTGTTGACTCCTCCCCTGAGTCGCTGCATGCGGCAACGAAAACTGCCAGCGAAACAGCCATTGAGTTCCACAACAAACGTTTGCTCAACTTCATCTGACTTCCTCCTTTTTTTGTAACGATTTCATTGATGCGGGCAGTGTTGCAGATGAGAAAATAGCCGTTTTTTGAAATCGTTTTCATTTATTATCATTATACGGAATAAACTGCGCTTGTCAATGACTTCTTTGTTCGCAAAAAGAAAATTTGCATTTATCGTACAAGTCCTCGTTGTTGTCATTGTTGCTCCAAATAAATCCTCTTTCCGTACGTACACGTATACGTGATAATGCCATTATTTTTAGCCCCTATAAAATCCCCCCTCCGAATGGATGACCTGTCCAGTGATCCATCCCGCCTCTTCACTAACAAGGAATTTCACGAGACGGGCGGCATCCCCTGGCTGGCCCATTCGTCCCATTAGAAGCTTAGATTGAAGCTTCCGTTTGATTCCCTCCGTCATCCATCCGGTATTGGTCGGCCCGGGATTCACAGCATTAACGGTGATCCCTAGTGGGGCTAATTCTGCCGACAAAGAAAGTGTAAACGCTGATATGGCCCCTTTTGTTGCCACATAAGCGAGCTCTCCCATCATCGGCCCCTGCCCTTGCCCGGAAGTCATGCTAATGATCCTACCAGATTTTCGAGAGTTTTCATTTAGTCGAAGCGCAAATTCAGTGCTTAGCAAAAAGGTAGCACGCATGTTGACCTTGTAGTGCTCATCCAACGTTTCCGCGGACAGTCGTTCATACCCATCCCGCGTGGAATAGGCAGCGTTATTTACGAGGATCGATGGAAGTCCTATGGCCTCTTCTACCCGGTCCAACACCTCAACATACGTCCCTTTTCGAGAGAGATCGACCTCCATGTGAGCAGCTCTTATCCCCATTTGCTCCAACTCCTGCCGAAAGGTCTCCGGCCAAGCCTCTTCCGCCTGCCAGTGGGCAAAAAAGATATTCCTTCCCGCCGTAGCCAGCTCCCGGCATATGGCAGCACCAATCCCATTCTCATGACTTACTCCTGTCACTAACGCTGTGGATTTTTTCAATTCTTCCCCCCCCTATGTGGAATCGCGAATGATCAATTCATGGTCCAAAATGATGCTTTCCACTTCCTTGCCACAAATTTTATTGATGATCATGTCGGCAGAAATGCTGCCCATCCGGTACATCGGCTGGGCTACTGTCGTGAGCGGGGGATGGGTCATGTTGGAGAAACTAACTTTGTCAAAGCCAATAATCGCCATATCCTCCGGCACCCGCATCCCTTTTATGTTCATTTCCTTCAATGCACCGATAGCAAATATATCGGAGACGGCGAAAATGGCTGTCGGTTTTTCACCCTGACTCAGCAAATTTCTTACGGCCAGCTGGCCGCTTTGGAATTCTAATTTATTGGCATTGTAAATCCATTCCTTTTTTACTGCCAGGCCATACTCTACCAGTGCTTTTTCATAACCGCGCCTACGCTCCCTGGCATAGAGAAACTTTTCATCTGAATTGATCAGGGCAATTCGCTCCTGTCCCAATTTAATCAGGTGCTTCACTGCCTGGTAGGCCGCCAGTTCATTATCAATCGTGACATGAGGAATGGTTCCTTCCTCATCATATTCGCTGCACTGGACAATCGGATGATCAGCGGACAGTTCTGCCAGTCTTTCCTTATTCACGGTCGGATCCATAGAGATAACCCCATCCGCAACGTGCTTCCTGATTAAGTTGAAATAAATGGCCTCTCGCTCCGGATTGGAATCTGTCTCACACAACAAAATATGATAGCCCCGGCTGATCGCTGTATCCTCTATACCGCTAATAATCTCTGTATAGAAAGGATTGGCCACACTCGGCAGGAGCACGAGGATGAGTTTGCTCTCCGATGTCCTGAGGTTGCGCCCAAGGATGCTCGGTTCATAATTTAACTCTTCAATTGCCTTGTCTACACGGGATTTCGTTTTTTCCGTCACCCTGGTACTATTGTTGATGACTCGTGAAACAGTGGCTACCGAAACCCCGGCATGCTTGGCAACCTCATGGATTGAACCCATTCCATCGCCTACTTCCTGTTATGAAATCGTTTACAATAATTATATATTAAGCACCTTTTTTAGAGTTGTCAATAGAGACTTTTAAAACACCACTAGTGTTGCATATTCATAAAATCCAGTTTACTTCTTTTCGTTCGCCAAAGCCAAAGAAAGAAAACCTGAACGAAAGGTCCCTTCTTATTTGTGACAAACGATTGAATCTTCTACATCATGACGGAGATGGCAGCCGAACTTGTCTTGAATCACATAGTTGACTCCACACCTAGTATTACATATAATTATGGTAATACTAAAAATAAAGTAAGAGGTGACTATAATGGAATTGATTAGTGGTAAAATGACCAGTAAAGGTCAAATTACAATCCCTAAAGAGATCAGAGATAAATTGAACGTAAATGAAGGCGATCAATTTCGATTCTTGATTAGCGAAGATAACATAAAAATCGAACCTATTAAGAAGAAATTACTAAGTAATGCTATTGGAAGAATTACAGCGACTGAGCCTATTGATTTACAAAAAATGAGGGGGATTGTACAAGAAAAAATAGCCAAAGAACTATTCTCTGAAGAAATGGATGAACAAGATGATTAAATTCCTAGTTGATACAAACGTGCTTATTAGACTAATTGTTAAGGATGACGAATCAAAATTTAATGCTATTGTGAAATTGGTGAAAAAAATTGAAACCAATGAAATGACTCTAATAGTGCCCACCATCGTCATTGCTGAATGCTGTTGGCTATTAAAGTCATTTTATAAACTGGAAAAACATTTGGTCAGTCAGTATTTAATTGATATTATTGAATCTGAAAATGTGGAAGCAGAGGAAGATATGGCAATAGAGGCATTACGGATATATTCAGAAAAAAATGTTGATTTCGCTGATGCTTTACTTAGCGTTAAATGTAAAAGAAACGTCCATGTATTAACTTGGGATAAAAAAGATTTCAAAAGCCTGAACTGTGAATTTCTCACACCCATTGATTTAATAGAATAGCATTGATCAAAACCGAGTGAAACCCAAACTTTCCTAGCGTTGTATTGCAGTAAAAAGTTCCTGGCCTTCCCCAACTCGCCTCAATAAAACACCTTGCATTAAAAAAGGGAACAAGAAGGAGAGAATGACTGGCATGACGTACAAAAGCGAGCACCTTATGGTGACTCGCTTTTTTTGCCCTCCCGCATTATCGTCCAAAATTCTAAACTTAGAAGGATTTATACATTTAACTGTAGTAAGATAGTACGAGAATAACGAAAAGGAGGCACTCGAGTGGACCAATCACAAGTGAACTTAATGGAATCCCGTGAAGAAGTGCTCGAGCTGACAAAGCAGCTTGTCGGTATCCAAAGCATCGTAAGAACAGAAGGAGAAAAGGTGATTGCCTATTCTTTACATACATTGCTTTCCTCCCTTCCCTATTTCACATCGAATCCTTCACATGTAACGATCGAACAAACGACCAATGATGAAATCGAGCGGTATAATGTACTGGCGTTTGTGAAAGGGACCAAGCGTCCAAGCAATCGGACCGTTATCCTAATGGGGCACATGGATACGGTTGGCGTCGATGATTTCAATCAGTCCCGTGAGTATGCTTTTTTGCCGGATGACTGGATGGATCGATTAACAAACGAAGACCTCCCCGCAACGATCAAAGATCAGCTACAATCCGGTGATTGGCTCTTCGGGAGGGGTGCGCTTGACATGAAGAGCGGGCTGGCCAGTCATATCTATTTGCTCAAATATTATGCAGCACACCCAGAGGAATTAGAAGGGAACCTTGTGTTTGTGGCCGAGTGTGATGAAGAGGACGGCTCTCATGGCATTCTGTCTGCGCTTACAACGCTTGCGGACTGGAAAAAGGAGCACCAGTTTGATTATGTTGCTGCGATTAATAGTGATTTTGTTTCCCCGCGTTCTGAGGGAGACGAGAACCGCTATGTCTACAAAGGAGCAGCCGGAAAGCTTCTTCCTTCCTTTTTTATAACTGGGGCAGAGACGCATGTCGGGGATGTGTTTGAAGGACTTGATCCAAACTTCATCGCCGCTGAATTGACAAGGCAAATCAGCTATAATCCAGATCTCTGTAACGAAGCATTGGGAGAGATTACGGTGCCCCCTGTGGCTTTAAAACAAACAGATTTGAAACCCACCTATACCGTCCAAACAGCCTTGTCCGCCTATGTTTATTATAACTTCTTTATCCATTCCTGGTCTCCAAAAGAAGTGTTGGAAAAACTGAAGGAACAAGCCTATATAGCCTTCACCAATGCGCTTAACTTATTTGAAGAAAGGTACCGTGCCTTTTGTCAAATCAATCATCAGCCCTATAAGAAACTCCCGTGGCAGCCGCGTGTTTTTCTTTATGAGGAAATGGAACAACTGCTGATTGACGCACATGGGGATCCATTTATCCAGCATATGAATGACTTTAAGCAGGGGCTATTGAATGATGACACCTTGGATACCCGGATGTTTGCTGCACGGGTGGTTGAGGAATCTTGGAAATGGATGGAGGATAAAAGTCCGGCCATCATGATGTTCTATTCCTCTCTCTACTCCCCAAGGATTGAATTAACCGGGAAAACGAAAAACGAACAAGTGCTTATCGACGCCCTTGAACATGCCGTGGACGAGATTCAGCCCAACTATGAACACCCGATCGCTGTGAGGAACTTTTTCCCGTACATTTCGGATGCAAGTTTTGTCGCGATCAGTGATGATGCTGCCGGGATTGAAGCAGTTGAGAACAATAATCCCGGATGGGGGACCAAGCATTACGTGGACTATCAGGCGATCCGCGATATTAATGTGCCGGTTATTAATGTTGGGCCCTACGGGATGGATGGTCACAAACGATTAGAGCGGGTGGAGGCGACCTATTCCTTTGAAGTCGTGCCAAACCTGACCAACTTGGTGATTCAACGAGTCTTGCACACGTCATAATTTATACCGAAAAGCGCAGGCGGGTTGTCCAGAAGCGAGGATTTTGGAAGGCCTGGACTAGAAATCCCGGGTTTGGATTTCGGGCCTGGACTGAAAAATCCCGAGCTTCTACTCGCCGAAGCTAGACGAAAAAAGAACGAGGAACCTCTCCCCGTTCTTTTTCTTATGGCTGTTAATTCATTCACAGGTTAAAACAAACGACCTTCTTTTCCGTCATGGCTTCAATCGCGAATTTAATGCCCTCCCGTCCGATGCCTGAGCCTTTGACGCCGCCGAATGGCATTGCATCCACGCGGTAGTCGCTGCTGTCATTCACCATCACGCCGCCGACCTCTAGTTTTTCAATGGCCTCATACGCGTGATTGATGGTACGGGTGAAAATGCCGGCTTGTAGCCCGTAGTTCACAGCATTCGCTTGTTCAATCCCCTCTTGCAAACTCTCTATCGCAAATAGGGAAACGACGGGCGCAAAGGCTTCCTCACGGGCGATTTTGCAATGGATGGGGACGTTAGTTAACACCGTGGGTTGATAGTAAGCGCCTTGACGCTCGCCTCCGATGAGAATTTCTGCCCCTTCTTCGACCGCTTCATTCACCCATTGTTCAATGCGTTTGGCCTCTTTTTCACTAATCATCGATCCCATATCGGTGTCTTCGGAGAGTTTCTTTCCCATCTTAAGCTGACCCGTTTGATGCACAAACTGTTCGGCAAAAGTGTCCACGACATCTTTTTCGATCAACACACGCTGGACGCCAATACAGTTTTGTCCGGCAGCGGCAAAGGCTCCGCTGACCGCATTTTCGACCGCGCGTTCGATGTCCGCATCGTTTAATACAATCACGGCCGAGTTCGACCCTAATTCCATCCTGAGCGTTTTAACACCGGATTTTCCGGCCACTTCTTCTCCTGTTTCAAGGCCACCGGTAAACGAAACCATTCGGACATCGGGATGTTGAACGAGTGGATCACCGAGTTCGCTTCCTTTTCCTGTCACAACTGAGAGCAATCCTGAAGGCAGTCCCGCGTCCGCCAATGCTTCCGCCAAATAGAGGGCACTTAACGGCGTTAAGCTTGTCGGCTTAACAACTACTGCATTCCCGCCTGCCAGGGCCGGACCAACTTTATGCGCAACCAGATTTAACGGATCATTAAAGGCAGTGATCGCCCCAACGACACCTACGGGAAAATGAGTGTAATACCCAACACGATTTTCACTCCCCGGTACTTGATCGAAGGAAATGGTTTCCCCTTGGATTCTTCTCGCCTCTTCTGCGCTAATGCGTAGAATTTCAATCGTTCGATCGACTTCATCGCGCGCCTCGGTAATCGTCTTACTTCCTTCCTTGGCGATGATGGTCGCAAAGGTTTCTTTGCGTGTACGGACGTTATTCGCTGCGGTGGTTAAGATGTCGATCCGTTTATGAACGGGCAGTCTTGACTCCATTGCCAGCTTTCCCTGTTCAATCGCTTCGTTCACATCGCTGGCCGTGGCGGCAGGGATCGTGTCAATCAGACTGTTATCTTCCGGGTCACGCACGTCAATGGTCTGTTCGCTCCCTTTCCACCTACCGGCAATCAACATCTTTTTTCCCTCTGTCTCTGTCCTCATCCGCGCTTCACCTCGTTTTGTTCGGCTGTGTTCCACTGACAATCAACTACTCCCTCCATTAACGGTGTTCCCCCTTGGGACGTTGTTTCCATGTCTTGCTTAACCATAGGTTCACGTGGATAGTTAGCAAGTGTTTCGCAGCCATTTTCAGTCACAACAAACGTTTCACTAATTTCAACACCGCAATCTTCATCCCAAAGGGCCGGAATCAGATGAAACGTCATGTTAGGTTGTAAAATCGTTTGATCCCCCTGACGGATGTTGGCAGTGTTCTCACTCCAGTTGGGAGGATAACTTAAGCCGACAGAGTACCCGAGTCTTTCATTTTTCTCAAAGCCATGTTGACGAATCGTATCACTCCACACATTGGCGACTTCTTCACTTGTTTTCCCAGGTTTTACGGCAGCGAGGGTCTCATTGATTCCTTCATATACAGCGTCCGCCAGCCGTTTCTCTTTTGCCGTAAACGCTCCCAACTTAATCGTCCTTGCCAAAGGAGAGTGATAACGCTGATAGACACCAGCCAGCTCAAGAGTGACAAGCTCATCTCCTTTAAAAAGCACGTCGTCCCATGTTAAATGAGGGCTAGATGTTTTCACACCTGACAGCAAAAACGGGACAATGGACGGGTAATCTCCACCAATCCCCTCCGCACCGTCTATTTGAGCATGGTAAACATCAGCGACCACTTTGTTTTCGCTTACACCTTGTTGTATAGAAGCAATTCCGGTTGCCATCGCGTGCTCAGCGTTAGCGGCAGCATTTCTCATATAGTGCAGCTCTTGATCAGACTTAATTAGCCGTACATGGCCCACTAAGGTGGTTGTATTGATCACTGTGGCATCAGGCAGCCCTTTTCGTAACTGTTCATAATCCAACGCCGACAAATAATAACTGCCCATTTCAAGACCGATTCTCCTCTGATCTTGGTTCCGTTGAACGAAGAGGTCACTGATAAAATCAATTGGGTGCTTGGACGTTGAATGGAGATAGTGGTCTGGATAGGAGTAAATGTGGTCATCATCAAGCCAGGTGGTTAACCTTGCCCCGCCCGCGTCTTCTTCCCTTCCAACCCAAATCGGCTGGTCTTCCTCTTGGCTTACAATTAATGCTTGCACGACGTAGAAGGAATACGCGTCATAACCGGACAGGTAATTAATGTTGGAAGGATCTGAGATCAAAAGAACATCCACCCCATGCTCTTCCATTCTTGCTTTTACCTGACGGATCCTCCCCCAATATTCTGCCATCTTAAATAATAGTGCCACTGGCTATCCCTCCTTCTTTCATCATCTGTAGACCTGTTCCCAGAGAAAGGGGGGGCTTAAACAGGGGAATCATTGCTGAATTGCTTTTTTGGGAGCTATGGGGAGGCTTAGGTTGTTTTGTCCGGTTGTTTAAGGATTCGGTCTTGTGTATTCCTTAAGAATATAGAAAAGCTGTTGCTATGGATAATTCGTAGCAACAGCTAAATGGATAATTACATAGAGACCCAATCATCAAAAAGATTAGAGCCTGATTTTGGAAAAAAGATTGAGGCTCTTAGAAAATTTTGTTTAGGAGAATTTTTGTTATAGGGTTTGGTTATTTTTTGCTTTTGTTATTTCATTAAAGTGCTCAATTGCTGGATAAATTATTATCTTGGTGGTCTTTCTATTGCAAGCCACGCTCCCAACCCAATCATCGTCAATCCTGATAATTGATTCATTAGTTTATCTTTATTGAAAGAACCTATATTTTTTGAGAGTAACCAACCAGCAAATGCATAAATCCAGGCACAAACTAATTCAATAAAGATATAAGAAATGCCTGTAATTAAGATTAATATAGGAATATTGCTAGCTTGAACACTAATAAACTGGGGTAAAAATACCGCAAACAATATATAGGCCTTAGGGTTAGACATTGCCACAATAAATTCTTGTTTAATCGCCTTTTTAACTGATTGAATCTCCTCTTCACCTTTAGTTGCGTCACTTTTACGTAGCATTTGTATACCTAAATAAATTAAGTACACTACACCGATCCATTTTACGATCTGAAAGAAGACCGACGATGCTGTTAAAAGTGTTCCTAAACCTAAAGCCACCGCAGTAACCATTATAAGAAAAGCACTAAACCGACCACTCACAGCACTCATTGCCAATTTAATACCTCGGTTATAGCCATTCCTTAACGATAAAATTTGATTTGGACCAGGAGTAATTGCCATGATTATAGAGGCTGTAATAAAAGTTCCCCATGTAATATCGCTCAAATTTGAAGCGTTTAAAAGCAATACTAGGATAGTGGAAGATAAAACCAAAAAACCAATTATTAAAGACAATTTTAGCATCACTGTTACACCCCCTAAAGTAAATATACACTATCTAACTGTTGTACTATTCTCTATGGTAGGTAAAAAATCACAATGTCTTTTATTCCGTTAAATCGCCGGATTGCGGAACTAAAAAACTCCAGCCATCAATATGATGATCCCACACTCTCTGTTATCTCACTTGAGTTTATCAAAATCAGCTCTTAACATCCCGAATACAATACTATCCGTCCACTCGTTTTTATTCCAGAGATCTTGTAAAGTGAGCTTCCTTTCTCATTCCCACCCTTCTACATAATCTTTGTGATGTGATATTTCGTGCATCTAGATTCGCTTGAATCCGGTGGACGTTTACCGTTTCAAATAAATAATGGATCAGTGCTTGGACAGCCTCTGTTGCATATCCTTTTCCGAACACAGAGTTTGAAAACGTATAACCAATTTCAACGGTATCTTTCATACCTGTGTACCACACAGAAAGATCGCCGATTGCTCTAGCATTCACTAAAACAGCTAAGCTCAAGGCGCTTTCCTTTGTTAATTGATTATTTTCCAATTTCTTTTCGAACTCACTTTCTTTATCCTCTTGTGTCCATTTGTCATGCAAGAGATATTGACACGTTGCACCATCATTATAAATTTCATATACATCATTCAAATGATGTGTTTCAAAGGGGCTAATCAATAGCCGGCCTGTTTCAATTCTCATAGAATGGACTCCTTAAGATAATTTGAAAGATGTCTTCAGAAAAAATAACGTTCATGGCTAGTTTTAATCCCGGGAAAAGATCAGGACGGAAGGCACTCTCTCCATTGTAAATATAAGGTGTGAATAATCTACACTTAACTGGACAGTAATCTATCGCTTGAAATAATCAGGACAGGACGTTGCTTTTGATGCTTTAAATCACTGGATGGGACTGGAATTAAAACAATGTCACCTTGTTTATACATCGTTCCAAACCTCGTCATCGATATCATTATCCCAAAAACTCAGGCTACTCTCACTAGCTTTTGTTAAATCCTGAGATATCTTTTTATCTCTTTTGGCTTTTAAATATTCTGCAAAATCCAGAATTTTATCCACTTCTTGTTCAGGTATTTCATCAATAATTTTAAGCAAACGATCCTTAGCTGTATTTATGTAATGATCACCTCTTCCATGAATAGTTTATTTCATTACATCACTTAATGTTACGATACACTATATATTCAAAATCAACATGTTAATACGGGATTGTACTATATGGTGGTATAGTCAAATCGAATGTAAGCGTCAACTATCCCCACCTGTATTCAGATTCCAGCTGAGGGCCGTATCACTCTCAGGCAGGTGTCTTAAGAAAAAATAACATTCAATGCTAGTTTTAGTTCCGGGAAAAGATCAGAACGGAAGGTACTCTCTTCATTGTAAATGTAAGGAGTTGAATACATCCCGTTTTCTCCAAGGATATACTGCTCCAACATCCTCTCATTGGGATAGATTAATAAAAACTCTCTCACACCATGTTTCTGATACTGATTCAGCTTCTCAATGCGATCTCTTTGCCAAGTGGCGGGAGATAGTACCTCTACTATGAGATCTGGAGCCCCTTTGCATCCTCTATCGTCTAATTTTCTTACGTCCCATATCACACTAATATCGGGCTGTACGACCTGATATTCTTGTTCATCCTCTGCCGCTGATAATCTCACATCAAAAGGAGCAACGTATACCTCGCATGGTTTACCCGTTAATAAGGCATATAATTCTCCTGTGAGCTGGGTGACAATCCGTTGATGTAGGCGTGATGTGCAGCCTGCAGATAGGGAATCCCATCGATGATTTCATAACGTGGCTCTTCAGGCCATGTTAGATATTCAGCGCATGTTATTTTCTTAACATGCGGTCGATTCATACTCATGAGAGACACCTCCTGAATTACCCCTTAGCTTAACGCCCAGCTGCTCCATCCGCTTATCACCTATGGATGTTCTTTTTCTTCCACCACAAAAACCCCTTTAGACCATCATATCCAAAGGGGTAAAGCTTCGCAACTGTTGCTTTGAAATAAAGTTTGATCATTTTATATCTTCGTTAACGCTCGACCGTAGACGTGACTTACACTCGCAAGTGCCTATGTTGTCGCACGCACAAAAAGCTCCTTGCCCCTAGAAAGGCAAGGAACTACCGTTGTACAAATAGTCCGACTTTCCGCGCTTTCATAAAAAAGTTTGATCAATTTTTCTACTTGTGTTATTTCGTTAAAGCACCCGATTCCCTGAAAACCACAGAGTTGCATTTGTGTAATAGGCGATTAGAAAACATGATAATCCTTAATCCGATTTTTTCTTAATATCCTCAATGAAATAGCTCAAATTTTCTTTGTTTTGAATGGGGTTGATATAGTCTAAATGATGATGTTCTTTCAAGAAAACAAAATCTCTATCATTATGGCTAAAAAGTTTTGCATCGTTTACTATGGCAGTTGCTGCAATTATTGCATCTGGCAGTTTTAGTGATTTGCCAGTGTGTGTTTTCCAAGAGCGTTTTAATTCCGCCGCTTTATTGGCAATATGAATATCAACATCAACAATTCTATCTGCTAAAGAAATGTATTTTTCCCTTTGTTTTTTCAGTTTCGGAACAGTATCAACTTTGTGATAAGACATTAATTCTGATATTTGTATCGTTGACAGTAAAATAGCGTTTTTATCTGTAACATTGTCGTTCCATATTTGAAGAGCATCGGGGTAGCTAAATGAATGAAAGATATAAATATTTGTATCAAAAATGATATTAGCCAATATTTAAGTCCTCCCTATCGTCCTCCTCTTCGCGATTTGCTACTCCAATAGCATCTTCAATTACTTCCGAACCATGTTTAAGACCACTACCTGCAAGTTCATTAAGAAGTCGTTTCTTCTCAACAACAGTTTTTTTAGTTTTGAAGTCCAATATGATAGCGTTCTCTTTATCATGCAACTCCAGATTCGTCAATTGGTCATCATTCATTTTATCAATAATCTTTTGTCTGATTTTATCTAAAATTGATTCAATATCATCTTGATTGAAGTGATGTGCCATGTCTTTCGCCTCCATTCGCATTGATATTTACAGTTAATTATATCACAAATTTTACAAGGCATACGAAACATGAGGTGTATATACGGCTGGATAATGCTCAACATTCGATTGTTGATAATTCCAACATACTATCTCTAAACTCGTTAACTGTGGCTTTGTAATAAAGTTTATCAAAACGGATTCATTCCCCATTCGCAGTCTGAAGATGATTTCCAATGCACACATGCACGTAAACGGTCTAGAATTATATCCTCTACACCAATGACAAAAACCTTTTGTTTGTCCTCCGTACGTTTACTTTTTAAATCATCCAGCTTTTGTTTTGCCTGTTCAATCGAACTCATAATACCACACCCGATCACTTTTCCAGAGATTTCAGCTTCTTTCCACTTTTGTTGGCAAATGATCAAGTATTTTTATTTCATCGGGATCCCGCGGCCTCATGCGGCGTCTTTCTCCAGATGGACGGGCACGCAGCATTTTTCTCTCCACTTCATTCTTTCTTTGCGATATGAAATTATCCAACTCTTTAAGATTTATGCTTTTCAATCGCTGCACCTCTTTATGTTTATCTTTTCATTTTTATAACCCGGTACTCAAATTCTTTGTAAAGGTTTCAAATTCCTTGGCTTCTATAGAAAACACACGTTTGATTCCTATAATTGTAATCGATAACGTGTGTTTTTTAAACCACTTTATTTGTCATTAAACGACTTCATTGTCACTCAACACCTGATGTTGGTTTGAAATAAAGTTTGATCAAAATTGGGTTATAAAGCTTGATTTAATAAATAGATCGGAGCCTGCTTTTTAAAAAAAGATTTATCAAAACAAGCTCTCAGTGTATTTCGTTCCGCTGAATTTTTATAAAAAAGTTTGATCATTTTCTGCTTGGGTTATTTCGTTAAAGGGCCCGATAGGCAACGTCAATATGATATGACATCGATTGACCAAAGTGGGCATATAAATCGTGGCGATACTCCTAGTTAGCTGTTTTAAATATGAAAAAGCAGGATAATCCTGCTTTTTCATTATCAGTCTTTTAACTCCAATTTTTGATTCGCTAGCACATATACATCATCGGAAACCCGCTCAATAAAAGTCCGGTCGTGTGATACAAGAAGAACTGTTCCTTCGTATCCTTGCAAAAATTGTTCTAATGCCTCAATGCAAAAAACATCCAGAAAGTTTGTTGGCTCATCCAAAACTAGTATATTATATCTTCCTAAGAAAAGTTGGCATAAAACAAGTCTAATAGCCTCTCCACCACTTAAATGACGGACATTCTTTTCTAAATCATTATCTTTAAAATCCATTTTATCAAGAACAGACCGAATTTTGCTATGATGATCATCGCTTTTTTCCTTCATATATCCTAGTACGGTTTTATCTTCCGTAAATTGATAATCCATCTGTTCATAAGCCCCAAATACAGCCTTCGGAGAAATTGTAAGTCCTTCGCCCCTTTGTAAAATATGATGAAGTAACGTTGTTTTCCCTGAACCATTCCCCCCCGTAATGGCAATAGTTCGTCCTAATGGAAATTGGAATCTAACCTTGTCGAGAAGCAGTTTATCTCCAGCTGAGAGCGTTAATTGGTCTGCCATGATCGGAAACTTATTGTGCAGTTGAAGTGACTTTGGTTGGTTGAAACGAATGATATTTTCTGCTTTTGGTGCTTCAACTGCTTCCAGTTGTTCCACTCTCTGCTCAAGTGCTTTTGCGGCTCTTTGAATTCCTTTTTGGCTTGTATCCTTTGATTTTGTCATAAACATTTTATTCGCTTTTGCTTTTGCTTCTTTTTTTGAAACATGCTTACTTGCTTGTGTCACTTTATCAGCTTTCTTCATCTTTTCTTCTGCAGCTTTCATTAGTCGTGTCTTCTCTTTCAAATATTTTTCATGCTGTTCTTGCTGTTGCGCTTTGGAAAATTCCTTTTGCGACACGTAATCAGAATAATTACCTGGATATTCTGTTATGCTTCCATCCTCTATTTCCCATATTTTCGTTACCAGCCGATCCAATACATACCGGTCGTGGCTGACTAACACAAGTGCCCCATAGTAGTAAGCCAATTCATCCAGAAAAAATTTCCTTCCTTCTTCATCAAGATGGGTCGTTGGCTCGTCAATTAACAACCCTTCATGATAATTTGAAAAAAGACGTGCAAGCTTTAGTCTTGTCTGCTCTCCACCGCTAAATTTTTCAATGGCTCTTTCCGGGATGGACAGTTTACCGATTAAATCATAATTGGCATCATATTCATCCGTTAATTCCAATTGATCAAAGTAGGCAAAATCAATCAATCGATTCACTTTTCCTTGATCCGGCGTTATGTGGCCAGCAATAAGTTTCAAAAGTGTACTTTTGCCCGATCCGTTTTTTCCAACAACACCAATCCGGTCAAACTGATGCACTGCAAGTCTTGGGATATTCAGTACAGTACGATCCAAATAAGAGAGTTCTATATTTTCCAACTCAACACATACATTTTCCATTCATCTCATCTCCTACGGTTTACTTATTTGTCCCAATTAAAATATCTAAATCAATGGTCACTTCAGGTAAACAATGATTCAGAACTGCATCTACATTGTGCTGTTTTGCGTGCCAAGCAAGTGGGGACATTTGCATAAGATCCTTTAAAGCTATTTGACTTAACGATTTGGTATAGTTGATCGTAAAATGATCCATCAAATGAAAATGTTGTTTAAAAAGTGATACGGTATCATTATTTTCATACGTCTTTTTATCTGTATCGTCGAACAATACCTCCCGCAATTCATTTAAATAATTCCTACGAGGAACAACTTTTATCATAAGACCGCCTGGAACCATCATTCTCTGAAATTCTTGGTAATTAGCAGGCGATAAAATATTTAAAATGTAGTGGCATGATTGACTCGCTAATGGCGAATTTGCTAAATCACCAACCAGCCAAACGGGAGTCCGATAATGCTTTGCTGCCATTACAATGCCTTCTTTTGAGATATCTAACCCAATCCCAGTCATTGTATTGTCATTACACTCCTTCAATATTCTTTGTAAATGAGATCCCTCTCCACAACCTGCATCAAGAATGATAGTTGGGTCATGTGAGCCTTCCAAATATTCCTCGATCACTTCTGAAATTTTCTTATGCAACAATTCGTATAAGTTACTTTCCATGATTATTTTTTGTCTTGCTTCAAATAACATTTTGTCGTAATGACTTCTTGAAGGACGAGTCATCATGTTGACATATCCCTGTTTTGCAAAATCAAATGTATGATTGTTCTTGCAAACGAGGCTTTTTAAGGCAAAAACCTTCATTGGATGATGACAAAGCGGACATCTCAAAACATCCGCAATTTCTTTTACTGTTTCAGCACTTTTTTCCTTTGGCTTCATGTTTTTTCTCCCTTTCTGCAATAAAAAAATCACAAGCATCTGCCTGTGACTTTAGAGTAAAAGGGAAAAACCTATCCTTATTTATGTGTTTGTCAAACACTATAGTAAATAAACCTGCCTTTGCTGCACAAAGAGAGGTAAATTAGACAAAAATAAAGAAAGGCAGAACAGACCACCACCTTTCTATCCATTACATATTAGAGTCCAATTAAAGCAAGCAATAAAAAGCCCATTAGCAAAGTTGGTTGCTAGAAGAGCATGCTGCTCCTATCGGACGAACAAGTAATTTTAAAATATGAAATGAAGATTATTAAAAAAGGACAGACTAATCCCGTTTACCCTGTTTTCACAAACAGAGCCTTTGAACGTATTTAATTACTGGTTCAAAGTTAGGAATCGAAGTCTTATCGCATGCATCATTTTTTAATAATCCTCCTTAAAACAATTTAAAATTCAGATATACATATAGTATTATAACCAGCTTGTTATCAAAAGTCAAAGATTTTATCAACCTTGCCAAACTGGTGCGAGTTCACTTAAAGAAATGTAAACACTAAAAGGGGATGATTTCGATGATTAAGATAAGGGTTTAAAGGAACTGCACGGTTCCCGACTATATATAACTCTGATTCACACGCTGGACAAACATCTTGAAATATATCTTTATTTTGCAAAATATCAGTATACAGATCTTTTAAAGATATTTGATCTTTATAATCCTGTAAAGACTCCATTGCCTCATTACGCTCTTTTATTAGTGAATCTACCATCAACTTTCCAACACCAGGGTCTGGTATATCTTTTAAGTTCCCTAAGCTCGCAATGTGTGCATTATTTTTTGTACAAGTCCCTCTTCTTCTGTTCCTGATAATTTTTCTTTTAATTCCTCTAAAGTATTAACATCAGGATACTTGCTAAGTAATTCAGCTGTCTGTTGCTGTACCTCTTCTCTTTTTTGAGGTGAAGTTTCTAAATTTTGTTTATGTAATTCGATTTTCTTCTCTTCTTCAGAAAGTTTCTTTGCAAGCTTTCCTTCACAATCAAGATTATTATCAAACCGTTCATTTAAAATTCGCAACAAAGGTATTAAAATCCTCTAATCCAAATAAAGCAGCAAGTCGTTGCTGTTGAGCCTGTGGTGTATTAGCGGAGACCCGGGCAAACCCTTCTATACGATTTCTTTTATGAAGCAAAATTCATTAACTTGGGGCATTGGATGTACAACAACTTCACTATCCCTCGAATTTACACCTTTCAAAATAGGAAGTTCCGATTGCCCTGTATATGCATCCTTAATATATTTATCAAGTCCAATTCGCTTTGCATCTGCCTCATGAATTGTCCCTAAAAGTGCATATTCAAGGGCTTCACAGAAACTCGATTTTCCACTTCCATTAGGACCGTAAACAAAAGTATAGGGATTTTTAAATTCAAAGATATGTTCATCAGAGAATCCCCTGAAGTTTTTTACAGTTAATTGCGAAAGACGATTGATTTGATCTTCAGTTATTACTTCAGAGGTTTCACCTAATGAAAACTCTCCATCTACTGAATCACCATGCTCGGTTACTAAACTAGCGATAAGTTTACCCCTTCTCCCCCCAACGCAACTAGATGTTTCAACAGAAGTAAAGTTGTCTAAAATAATCCTTGCCAAGTTCATTTCATAATTAGACAAATCCCCTGCGTATTTCTTTAGAAATTTTTGGGGTAGACGATGAAAAGCAAGTCCCAATAGGGTTGGAAAATTACTTTGCTTATACTCGCCTAGCATCCTTGTTATAACATGTGCTACAACAGCTTCTAATAAGTCTTTACTAGTTCCAGTTAACAATGCTGCATTCGATGCACCTTTGCGACGGGTATAACCCATTAAAGCTTCTTCCATTTCTAAATCAGTAAGGTTGTCCAATACAATTGGGGTAACCATCCCATCACTTGATAATACAATTCCTTCAGCTTTTAACGAACTTCGAAGGTTCCGAATAGATTCGTGACCTACAAAATTCGGAGAATCTTCCCGAAATCCATCATGTCCCCTAATTAAAGAAAGAAGGGAACTAACAAAGGTTTCTCCAGTTTCATGATTGTATTCCAAAGCCCAGTTTAATACGGCATTTACTCTTTTGACTTTACCAACATTGGTATTTTGACCAATTAATTTCGGGTCACCTTTATCCAATTTGTTACGAAGGATAATATTATCTAGGTCGGCATGACTAGGTTTACGAGTTACTACTGAGGCATCGTCTACTACTTGTGAAATCGCAACAGAAATTTCATCATTTAAAGGTAACTTCTTCATATACTTTCCTCCCCACCTTGTTTAAAAACGACGATAATTCACCAAAATATAAAACACTCCCTTACGAACATACTATCGCAAGGGAGTGTTTTTATCAAACTTTATTATAAATTATCGATCTTTATTTCAAATCCACACCTGAATTTACCCTCTCAAACCCTCTACTCCACCGTCACGCTCTTCGCCAAATTCCTTGGCTTATCAACGTCACATCCACGGTGCAGCGCTGCATAGTACGCAATCAGCTGCGTCGGGATAACGGAGACAAGTGGGGCGAGCAATTCATGGACACGCGGCAACACAAGGGCGTCGCCTTCCTGCTCGTGACCTTCCATGGAAATAATCACAGGGGCTGCACCGCGTGCGGCGACTTCCTTCACGTTCCCGCGGATGCTCCAGTGAACCTCAGACTGTGTCGCTAACGCGAGAACCGGCGTGCCTTCTTCAATTAAAGCGATGGTGCCATGCTTCAGCTCTCCGCCTGCGAACCCTTCCGCCTGAATATAAGAAATCTCCTTAAGCTTGAGGGCTCCCTCCATTGCCACATAATAATCGACGGCGCGGCCGATGAAAAAGGCGTTGCGCGTCACAGATAGATACTCACGGGCAATTTGCTCAAGCTCTTCTTTCTGATCACACAGTGCTTCCATCGCGTTTGCGACGATGCCGAGTTCTTGCAGCGGGTCAAAGTCGAGTTCGATGCCTGCTGCATGAGCGGTATCAACGGCAAGAAGCGTTAGAACGGCCATTTGTGCGGTATACGCTTTTGTCGAGGCAACAGCAATTTCTGGTCCTGCAAATGTGTGCAAGGTGTAGTCGGCTTCACGGGAGAGTGTGGAGCCTGGAACATTGGTAATCGTTAAGGTTCGATGGCCTTGCTTTTTCACGTTGACAAGAACGCCGCGTGAATCGGCGGTCTCTCCGCTTTGTGAAATAAAGACAAAGAGTGGGTTGTCGGAAAGAAGCGGCATATTGTAGAGAAACTCACTCGCGATGTGCACCTCGACCGGCTTTCCAGCAATGCGCTCGAGGAGCTGCTTGCCGACAAGGCCGGCGTGGTAGCTCGTTCCCGCCGCAATGATGTAGATGCGGTCGCTTTGCTGCATCGCGGCACGAATGTCGCCATCAAGACGCGTGCTCCCGTCTTCATGCTGGTACTTTTGCACAATGTTACGAATGACGAACGGCTGCTCATCAATTTCCTTCAGCATAAAGTGGGGATACGTGCCTTTTTCAATGTCGCTCGCATCGAGCTCGGCGCGGTAAGAATCGCGCGTTTGCTCTTTCCCGTCCAGCGTTTGAATCGTAATGCCTTCGCGCTGAACGAGAACAAGTTCCTCATCCATGATCTCCACAAATTCATCTGTGACCGAGAGCATCGCCATGGCGTCAGACGCAATGACATTGACCCCGTCTCCGACACCGATGAGGAGCGGGCTCTTATTCTTTCCGACAAAAATGGTTTCAGGATCGTCTTTATCAAGAAGAGCAATCGCATAAGAACCCTTCATCAACGAGAGTGCTTTGCGAACCGCTTCTTCTGTGGTTAGTCCGTCTCCTGAAAATTGTTCAATCAGCTGAACAATGATTTCCGTGTCCGTGTCACTTTGTACGTGCACATTGCAAAGGTGCTCACGCTGCAGTTGTTCATAGTTTTCAATGACGCCATTATGAACAAGCGTAAAGCGCTCAGTTGAACTCTGATGCGGATGCGCGTTGAGCTGGCTCGGCACCCCGTGGGTTGCCCAGCGTGTATGCCCAATGCCGACGCTTGCCGCAACGTCGTCCGCGACGGCTTCACGGAGAGTGGCAATGCGGCCCTTTTCCTTGAATACGTGCGTCACGTCGTCCGCTCTTACGGCAATTCCAGCTGAGTCGTAGCCGCGGTATTCAAGCTTCTCTAGACCGCGAAGCAAAATCTCCTTCGCATCTTCTGTTCCAATGTACCCAACAATTCCACACATAGTCGTATCCTCCTGGACGTGGAGGCAAGTGCGTGCGCAGGGGCAGACTTGCCCCCACTCTTTGTTTTTGATGCATGAAACATTCTGCTTTTGTGCAAAGGGTCGCCCCTTTGTTTTTTACAGAATCTTACGGCTGTCATGCGGCAACCGGAGGGAATCCGCCGAAACTTCGATTAGCCCTCTCCTCGTCAACTGACTCACTGTCAGCCCTGGCGCTGTGGGTCGTGCCGTATCTTTTTCCAAGATACATGGATAAGCATACCTGATGAAAGAAAGAGCGTCAATGAAAATCCTGTGACGTTCTTAGTGCAGTATATGTACCTGCGACGTTCATGTGCACCTCATCTCTTCCAGAACAAAAAACGCCCAGAGTGTTCCGGCACTCTGGGCGTTTCTCCTTAAGCTCCAAGTTCTTTCTTCACCACAGCAACGATCCGATTTACGTACTCCTCACACAGTTCTTCGGTTGCGGCTTCCACCATTACACGCACAAGCGGCTCTGTCCCCGACGGACGGACGAGCACACGCCCTTCTCCGTTCATCTCCGCCTCCACCTTGGCGATGGTTACGGCTACTTGCTCGTTCGTCGTGACGGCATTTCTATCGGTAACACGGACATTAACAAGCGACTGCGGATAGGTTGGCATCTTGGCGGCCAGCTCTGAGAGTGGCTTCTTGGTTTCGTTCATAATATTCACCAGCTGCAATCCCGAAAGCAGACCGTCCCCTGTGGTGTTATAGTCGAGCAAAATAATATGGCCCGATTGCTCTCCACCCAGATTGAAGTTGCCCTTGCGCATCTCTTCCATCACGTAACGGTCGCCAACAGCCGTCTGCTTTGTATCAATGTACTCTTCCTCCAGCGCCTTGTAAAAACCAAGATTGCTCATCACTGTGGAAACCACGGTATTGTTGTTGAGCCGTCCTTGTTCCTTCCAGTACGTCGCAATAATGTACATGATTTTATCGCCATCCACGATATTGCCTTGTTCATCAATGGCAATGAGGCGATCGGCATCGCCATCGAAGGCTAAGCCCACATCGGCCTCTTTCTCCACCACAAATTTGGCCAGCTCCTCTGGGTGCGTAGAGCCACAATTGTCATTAATATTGGTTCCATCTGGAGAGGACCCAATGCTTGAGATATCCGCTTCTAAGTCCGCAAAGACGTGTGTCGCAAGAGAAGAAGCCGCTCCGTGCGCACAGTCAAGCGCGACATGAATCCCTGTAAAATCGCTTTCCACCGTTTGTTTCAAGAATTGCAAGTACTTCTGCCCGCCCTCATAGTAGTCATTCAATACGCCGAGGTCGCCGGCCACCGGACGAGGCATCGTATCCTCGCCATCAATCAGCGCCTCAATTTCTGCTTCCTGCGCATCCGCAAGTTTAAATCCGTCTGAGCCAAAGAATTTAATTCCGTTGTCCTCTACTGGATTATGGGAGGCCGAGATCATAATGCCGGCCGTGGCGCTTAGCTTTTTGGTTAAAAAAGCGACCCCGGGGGTAGAAATCACGCCGATGCGCATCACTTCTACACCAATGGACAAAAGACCTGCGACAAGCGCCGCTTCAAGCATCTCCCCAGAGATTCGCGTATCACGACCAATGAGCACGCGCGGCTGATCGGCCTCTTTGGTCAACACATACCCGCCAGCACGCCCTAGTTTAAAGGCAAGTTCCGGTGTCAGTTCGGTATTTGCTACCCCCCTGACCCCGTCGGTACCAAAATATTTACCCATGGTTCATCTCTCCTTATGGTGTGCTCTCCTCGATACTGAGAGACACTTGATTTTCTTCTGCTTCAAATCGAATATGGGAGGGGCCATTGAACTCAATCGGCACATCGGCCTCCCCGTTGTCTTCTTCACTAACGTCCGCATAAGCCTGGATGTCGCTAGGGTTCATACGCTCGAGTCTTGCCGAAGAACCATAGGCGGTCACCGTTACCGTCGATGCTTCTGAAAACGTAACGTTTTCATTGCTGCCCTCTCCTGTGATCGTAATGGGAACGTTCGGGAATGTTCGTTCCTCTTCATCCTCCACGCTCACGCTAGCCGTCACCTCTTCAGGCTCGACTCGCTCCATTTCATCTGGCACGGTAAGCGGGACGTCCACATCGCCAGATTCCTCGATCTCTTCAAGGGAAACGGGCTCACTCTCCACGAATTCCACCTCTTCTAATTCATCAGCTGGGCCGTAGACAGTGACTTCGCTCGGCTCAATCGTTACCTCGTCAATCGCCAGTCCATCCGGCATCTCGCCTTCCCTCATCATCCTCACTGGAACAAGCGTATTGGGGCTTGTGACCGGCACATTCACATTAACGAAAGCGGGTTCTGGGGAGAGCTCCATTTCGTCCCCTAATTCATTAAACAAACGGACCGGGTACTCATCGTCAACCGTTTCACTTGCCCCGTCCATATCGACAAACACTTTGGCCTCGGCGACTTGTTCGACGATATCTCGGCCTGCTGTTACATCAACATTGACAGGTGTCACGACCGGTGACCCTTCGGTATAGCCTTCCTCAATGCCGTCTGTGTTCATCAATTCCACGCGCACAGGCAAAGATCTCGTCTCTTTTTCCTGCAGTTCAATCCGGGCCACCTGAGGAACGACGCTAACGGTCAAATCGCTCGGAAAGCCTCTGGTTTGGATGGCAATGGCGTGCTCTCCTTCCGTTTCCTCCGTTGCATCCACAAAGACTTCATACGACTGGCTAAAGGAGGCCTGAAATATCGCAAGCGCCACTTGAGAGCCCTCTAGCTGCACACGCACGGTCTCCGGTTGATCGATGAGTTCATACCGATCTTCGTTGTAATGCACCTCAAGCTCAACATCCTCTAGCGTATACGAGACATCATTCGCAGGCGGCAGAAGGGACGGAGATCCCAAGTTTTCTTGGTTGACTGCCGCAAATAACATCAGAGCAATGAAAAAGGCCATGATCCGCACAAACCAACGGCTATTAAACAGTTTATCCATTTTTCTTCCCACCCCAATGCCAGCGCGTCCCCGCCTGGCGAGGCTCTGAAACAAGGTCTTGCTCCAGCATTTCTCGAAGCTGCGTGTCCGTTAACTCACGGTAGAGCGTCCCGTTTTTTGAAACCGAGATGCTTCCCGTCTCTTCGGACACAATTAACGTTAGACAGTCCGTCACCTCGCTGACGCCAAGCGCTGCCCGGTGGCGTGTCCCTAAGTCTTTTGAAATCGTTGAATCCTGCGACAGGGGCAGGTAGCACCCTGCAGCGACGATCTTGTCCTCTCTTAACACCACCGCTCCATCGTGAAGCGGCGTGTTTGGGATAAAGACATTGATCAAGAGCTCTGAGGAAAGCTCCGCATTCATCTTAATCCCAGTTTCCGCATAATCGTTCAGACCTGTTTCCCGTTCAATCGAAACCAGCGCCCCGATCCGACGCTTTCCCATGTATGTAGCCGCCTTGACAATGGCATCCACCATTGACTGGGCGTTGTTATTTTTAGGTGCGGAACGACTTGTGAATAAGCGGCTTCGACCGAGCTGTTCCAAGCCACGACGCAGTTCTGGCTGGAAGATGATAATAACGGCAAGCAACCCAAACGTGGCTGTTTGCCTCACTAGAAATTCAAGCGTGCTTAAACCAAAGAAATTACTAACAAACCAGATCACAAAAATAACCGCGATCCCTTTCACCAACTGAACCGCTCTTGTGCCCCGTATAATCATCATGAGTTTATACACCACGTATGTCACAAGCAAAATATCAATCACTTGCCCGACATACGTCAACCAGGGCAGTCCTTCAAACTCAAAGGAAAACATAATTGTTCCTCCATAGCGTAAAACTTTCTTCAGCGGAGCCAATTCTCCACAAATCGTTGGTCGCCTCCAGGGCCTCCACCTCTTTTTTTACGATTACCAAAAAAAGGAGCTTCCAAACATTACACGTCCTCTATTATACCATTAAATCATTAGAAAATTAAAGAGAGCCCTTGCCTTCCACAAGAGCTCTACGTAGCGCCTTCATCCTCTTCATTAAAAACAGAGACCACGTCGCCAAAGAAGCCTTTGATATGGTACCAGACCCACTCAAGCGCCTGATTGACCTCTTCAATCTCGCCTGATACCCGCTGCGGGGAGGCAAAATAAGGCTCACTATTAAGCAGAAGTACGTCGCCCTCCACTTCTCCTTCCAGGTGGAGCTCGCCATTGCGAACAACCAAATCCCCCTGAATCACCTCTCCCTCGGGAACAACAACTTGTCCCGACTCCTGATCCACCACAAAGTGTCCGCTTCCATCTACCGTCACCTGGCCACTATCATTCCACGCCGACAGAACAGCGGCGCCCATCATAAGAACGAATATCGCCGCAGCAACAAATAGAGGATGCCTTCGTAGGGCGAGCTTCCATTTCGCAGTCGAGTTCCTTTGTGGAAGCTTGCTCATTACAGACGTGGAAAAGCCTTGAGGCGCTTCAATATGAGAGGAGCTCTGAACAAAAGCGATCGCTTTTTTAAGTTCCTGCAAATGATCGGCACACGCTTCACAGCTTTCTACATGCTCGTATAATTGCTCTTTTTCAGCCTTGGTGATATTCCCGTCTAAATAACGGTGAATTAAGTCGTCGTGAGAATGACAATCACTCATGCTTCGTCCCTCCGATCTTAAACATTGCGCATCCTCTTCCGCAAAGCCTCACGTCCGCGATGAATTCGTGTTTTCACCGTAGGGACCGGCAAATCGAGAATGTCGCTAATTTCCTTAAGAGAAAGGTCTTCAATATATTTTAAAATAATGGCTGATCGGTACTTCGGCGGCAGCTTAATAATCTCGCCCTGAATCCATTCCTGCAGCTCAAGCGTGATCACCTGCTCCTCAGGCAGATCCTCATTTGCTTCCAATTGAGATTCATACGTCACCCCGTCCGTGCCCTTCACCACATCCTGCAAATGGAAGTCAGGCTTACGCTTGCGCAAACGGTCAATCGCTACATTCGTTGCAATCCGAAACAACCACGTCGAAAACTTGCGCTTCGTATCAAATTTATCAAGGTTCGTATAGGCTCGCAGGAAAGCCTCCTGCGCGATGTCCTGTGCGTCATGAGCGTGACCAACCATCCGATACGACACTTGGTAGACCTTATCCTTGTATAGGTCTACCAGTTCGGCAAAGGCTTGATCGTCTCCTTTTTTAATTTCTTTTATCAATCGATTTGTTAAGCCATCCATGCGATTTCCCCTACCTACACTCTTCTTACGAATACAGTCACGCAAAGTTTCATCTTGGTTGTTATCATACCATGATTTTTCCACTTTTCCCTAGAAAAATAAAGGGTTTTTAAAGGCGTGTATCGTACTATAACAAAAAGGAGGTAGGGTCATGTCGCATTCACAGAACATCCAGTGCTTATCAAACTGCATTGAGCTTGTTCGGATGCAGTTGAACAGTGCTGCTTCTACCCATCCATTAAGCTCAGAGCGTGTCATTTCTTTAAGCCGAGAGCTCGATCATTTGCTGAACGAGTACACAACCCTAACCGAGACGAGAAAAATGAATATATAACCCGAAAAGCGCAGGCGGGTTGGTTAGGAGCGAGGATTTTGGAAGGCCTGGACCAGAAATCCCGGTTTTGGATTTTAGGCCAGGACTGAAAAATCCCGAGCTCCTACCCGCCGGAGCTAGACAACCCGAAAAGCACAGGCGGGTTGGTCAGGAGCGAGGATTTTGGAAGGCCTGGACCAGAAATCCCGGTTTTGGATTTTGGGCCAGGACTGAAAAATCCCGAGCTCCTACCCGCNCCGAAAAGCACAGGCGGGTTGGTCAGGAGCGAGGATTTTGGAAGGCCTGGACCAGAAATCCCGGTTTTGGATTTTAGGCCAGGACTGAAAAATCCCGAGCTCCTACCCGCAGAAGCTAAACAAACAAGGAGTGTGCGATTGGTTTTCGCACACTCCTTGTTCCGTTGATCGTATGAGCCATGAAGGATTCGAACCTTCGACCCTCTGATTAAAAGTCAGATGCTCTACCAACTGAGCTAATGGCTCCTATGGCTGGGCTAGCTGGATTCGAACCAGCGCATGACGGAATCAAAATCCGTTGCCTTACCGCTTGGCTATAGCCCAACACAAAAGATGGTGGAGGGGGACGGATTCGAACCGCCGAACCCGGAGGGAGCGGATTTACAGTCCGCCGCGTTTAGCCACTTCGCTACCCCTCCACGAATGGAAAGTCGATATGGTGGAGGATGACGGGATCGAACCGCCGACCCCCTGCTTGTAAGGCAGGTGCTCTCCCAGCTGAGCTAATCCTCCGTAGCATGTCCTCTCGTAACATGAATATGTATCGGCTCCCTTTCACCTAAAGAGAAAGAGCCCGGCAACGTTCTACTCTCACAGGGGGAAGCCCCCAACTACCATCGACGCAAAAGAACTTAACGGCCGTGTTCGGCATGGGAACGGGTGTGACCTCTTTGCTATTGCCACCGGACGAAGAGTCAGTAAAACAACCAACGAAAAAATGACCCGTACGGGATTCGAACCCGTGTTACCGCCGTGAAAGGGCGGTGTCTTAACCACTTGACCAACGGGCCGTTCTCACTGACAACCAATATATTAACAAAAGACTAATTGAAACGCAAGCCTTTTTGTAAGAAACGCTGCAAATTTTTTCGCGATCTTTGCCCGAAATATCTCCAACGTCCGGCCCATTCCCCTGTAGACGCAAACGCTTGCTCATTATACACAACGAGACGCCCACTTTTGTCGCCAATCCCACGGATTTGCATAGGGTATAGTAATCCTAGCATAAAGGTGGTGTGTACACATGGGTTACTACGGAGGAGGTTATGGTGCCGGCTACGGCGGCTATGGCTACGGTCCAGTTGGTGGCGCTGGTTACGGCGCTGGCGGCGGATTTGCGCTAATCGTCGTTCTATTCATCCTTCTTATCATCATCGGCGCCGCATATGTGAGATAATCACACCATAGAGGTATGCGAGCCGCAGCAACGCGTAAAATGCAGCTGGGAAGTGCCTGTTTTTAAGCAGGCGCTCTTTCGGCTTGTCCAAAGACTTTCCCCCTTCAATCCGTTCACCAGCACCACAACGCTGCGCGAGCTTGAAAGCATGTATACATAGTTAATCACTCCCACCGCCGAGTACCGTCTTACCAGCATACACCGTCCAGCCGCTTCCGTTCTAATTGCTCCATTCAAACAGGACGGAGTGGTTTTATAAGCCGCGTCTCAAGTATGTCTTGAAGCAATGTGATCGTTTTGGCACTAGGCTCACGCCGTGATTCCCTTTTGCCAGCAACCGCAAACGTGATGTATAATGAAGGAACGTTAAATGAATGGTTGTTCATTCATAAGATGGAACGGAGGCCTTGCTTTGCTACTTGAAAAGAATCTAGAGAAGAATACTGTCAGCGATGTCCATATGGCCAACGGTTCAGTCAGGTTTCAGTCGGTCCACCTGAATGTCTATAGCTTCGTTACTGACGGAATCGTCATCGATGCGGGCGCCGTATCTTTAAAGAAACTGTTTCTCGACTTTTGGCAAGAGCAGCCTGTGGACGCCCTATACTGTACCCACATCCACGAGGACCACACGGGGTGCGCCGATTGGTTTCACCAACAACTGAACGTGCCCGTTTACTTAAATGAAACGTCGATAAAAGAAGCCTTAAAGGACGGAAGATATCCACTCTATCGAAAGCTTTTCTGGGGAACAAGAAAAGCTTTCCAGCCGTCCCCTCTTCCCGAACGTTTCCAATCACGCCATAGCGATTGGGTCAGCCTATTCACTCCTGGCCATTCCGCTGACCATACAGCTTTCTTAAACCAAACAACCGGACAGCTATTTTCCGGTGATTTGTATGTTCAAACAAAAACAAAGGTGATCATGGAAAGCGAATCGATTCCTGAAATCATTGATTCTCTTGAACACCTGCTAACCTACAATTTTACTGAAGTCTTTTGTAGCCATGCAGGGTATCTTCCGAATGGCAGACAGCACCTGCACGATAAGCTCGACTACCTGAGACAAATCGACACGGACGTTTGGCATTTCCACCAACAAGGCCTTACAGTCAACGAAATTCAACAGCGTCTTTTTCCGCGTAAATACCCTATCATCACGCTTTCAAATGGCCAATGGGACTCACAGCATATCATTACATCGATCTTAAAGAAGTGACAGAAGTTAATTGAGAAAGTTAGGGAGGTTTTGATAAACCAAAAAAGGGTACAGGTAAAGCAGCGTTTATGAATAAAACGTGACGTTTCCCTATTTGCCTAGAAACTGCATTGACAAATACTCATGATTAATTAATAATGGGTACATGATTATAATTACTATAAATTAAGCACTCGCTTAATAATCACTAGGAGGATTTCTTTTATGTCACTAATCGGTACTGAAGTACAACCATTCACAGCACAAGCGTACAAAAACGGTGATTTCATCGAAGTCACGGAAGAAAACCTAAAAGGAAAGTGGAGCGTTGTTTGCTTCTACCCAGCTGACTTCAGCTTTGTATGCCCAACAGAACTTGAAGACTTGCAAGGCCAATATGAAAGCTTACAAGAACTCGGGGCTGAAGTATACTCTGTTTCTACAGATACCCACTTCGTACACAAAGGATGGCACGACGCTTCTGAGAAAATCGGCAAGATCACGTATGCGATGATTGGCGACCCTTCTCAAACCATCTCTCGCAACTTCCAAGTGCTTAACGAAGCATCTGGTCTTGCGGACCGCGGCACATTCATCATTGACCCAGACGGTGTGATCCAAACGGTTGAAATTAATGCGGATGGCATCGGCCGTGACGCAAGCATTCTTGTAAACAAAATCAAAGCAGCGCAATACGTTCGCAACAACCCTGGTGAAGTTTGCCCAGCAAAATGGGAAGAAGGAACAGATACACTTACACCAAGCCTTGATCTAGTAGGTAAAATTTAAGGAGTGCAACGAAATGGTTCTTGATGCAGAGATTAAGTCACAATTACAGCAATACATGCAGCTATTAGAGAACGACATCGTCATTAAAGCCAACGCAGGTGAGGACAAGGTATCCACCGATATGCTTGCTCTTCTTGACGAGCTTACAGCGATGTCTTCTAAAATTACGGTTGAAAAAGCTGCTCTGCCAAGAACGCCAAGCTTCAGTGTAAATCGTGTCGGAGAGGACACCGGTGTCACATTCGCCGGTGTTCCTTTAGGTCATGAGTTCACTTCACTTGTATTGGCGTTGCTCCAAGTGAGCGGCAGACCACCGAAAGTCGATCAATCATTGATCGATCAAATCAAAGGCATTGAAGGTGAGTACCACTTTGAATCCTATATCAGCCTGACCTGTCACAACTGTCCGGACGTGGTCCAGTCTCTGAACACGATGAGCGTACTCAACCCCAATATCACTCATACCATGATTGATGGGGCGTCCTTTAAAGAGGAAGTCGACGGCCAAAACATCATGGCTGTGCCAACCGTGTTTTTAAACGGCCAACCTTTCGGAAGCGGCCGCATGAGTACCGAAGAAATCATTGGGAAAATGGGCATTGGCGTCGATGCAGAGGAACTTACAAGCAAAGACCCGTTTGACGTTCTTGTGGTTGGCGGCGGTCCAGCTGGCTCAAGCGCAGCCATTTATGCAGCACGTAAAGGCATTCGGACAGGCGTCGTCGCTGACCGCTTCGGTGGACAAGTTCTTGATACGTTAAGCATCGAAAACTTCATCAGTGTGCCACGTACAGAAGGGCCTAAGCTCGCTGCGAGCCTTGAAGAACATGTGAAAACGTACGACGTTGATGTAATGAACTTGCAGACCGCTAAGAGATTAGAGAAAAAGGACCTTTTTGAATTAACGCTTGAGAACGATGCGGTTCTCAAAGCGAAAACGATCATTCTCTCTACCGGTGCCCGTTGGAGAAATGTCGGCGTACCTGGTGAACAAGAATTAAAAAACAAAGGCGTTGCATACTGCCCTCACTGTGATGGGCCGTTGTTTGAAGGAAGAGATGTGGCGGTGATCGGCGGAGGAAACTCTGGGATTGAAGCGGCCATCGACCTTGCAGGGATTGTCAAACACGTGACTGTGCTTGAATTTGCGCCAGAACTAAAAGCAGACGGCGTCTTGCAAGATCGCGCACACAGCCTGCCAAATGTAACCATTATCACCAACGCACAAACAACGGAAATTACCGGTACGGACAATGTCAATGGCATTACGTACAAAGACCGTGCGACAGACGAAGAGCGTCATATCCCATTGGAAGGCGTGTTCGTCCAAATTGGGCTTGTTCCAAACACCGAGTGGTTGGATGAATCTGTTGAACGTACGCGCATCGGCGAGGTCGTTGTGGATAAGCAAGGCGCGACAAGCGTTCCTGGGCTCTTTGCTGCCGGGGACTGCACAGACAGTGCCTACAATCAAATCGTGATTTCCATGGGTTCAGGAGCCACCGCTTCTCTTGGAGCGTTTGACTACCTGATCCGGAATTAATGTAAAAAGCGCAGGCTAGTTCTACCCGCCGGAGCTAGACATAAAGCCGCATCGTTGCCTAATGGCAACGATGCGGCTTTATTATGCGAGCCACCGCAGGATATCCCTCCGCTTCTCCTCAGATCATCCCTCCCCTCGTAACAACACAATGCCAATCACCACCAAGACAAGCGATGCGGCCTGATACTTCGAAATCCTTTCTTTTAAATACAGCATCGATAATACCGCAACAAATAGCGCATGAGCAGCAAAAAGCGGCGAGACAATACTCACAGGCCCGTCTCGCAGAGCGATCGCATACAGCTGCATGCCGCCAAAAGAAAACAGGCCCGCCACAAGCCCCCATGCAAACCCTTTTCCTTTGCCAGCACTGCTTTTTTCCTTAGACTGCCTCACCAATATAATTGAAACCAGCAGCCCGAACGCATAAGCCACCATCAATATAGGAGTATTCGCAAGACTGGCCTCTTCCGTCGCCTTTAACCCTCCGTTACGCAAAAACATAAGGGCTGTCGCTAAGAAAACCAATGCATACCATACATTCCCTTTAATCGATATCCCTTCATTCGGATCAAATGGCAACGTGAAAATTGCCACACACACAAGAGCAATTCCACTATACTGCCAGACACTCAGCTGCTCCCCATAAAGAAGGACGCCAAAAAGCACAATAAGCAGGATGTTCGTATTCACAAGCGGCGACGTTAAGCTGGCCGGTCCGTACTCAAGAGCCCTCATGAAAAGAAGATTGCCATACGTGGAGCCCAGCCCAATAACGACCCCCGCTATAAGAATCCAAACGTTGATCTCCAAGCTATGTTCCAAGATGGCCACCAGCAGAAACCCGGCGGTCCCGCTCGCATAAAGTCCTGTTAGAAACGACATCGTGGGAAGCGACCAGAACGAGTTCACTTTCATAAAAAAGGAAGCGAGACCAAACACAAGTGCACTAGCGATTGCCCAAATAAACCACATAACCCTTTCCTCCCCGCTCTTCTCCTATTCTTCATCCTCATCCCGCTTGCCTTTAAACATGATTCAAAAATCCGTTACCAACATCTGAATAAGAGAACGAAAACAAAAATCACTTAAAACCACTTAACAAACCATGCAAATAAGCTTACAATAGCAAATGCAAGGAGGTGTTATCTATTTCACAAAAAAATCATCACGTCGTGCTTCATAACCCACAGGGAAAAGAGCGTCTAGGCTTAGTCCTTCTTCTTAGTTTGCTTGCCATGCTAGGCCCGCTTAACATTGATATGTATTTGCCAAGCTTTCCTGACATCGCAAGCGATTTAAATACAAGTGCCTCGCTCGTCCAGCTCAGTTTAACAGCAACTTTACTAGGACTTGCCATTGGCCAGCTTGTGGTTGGACCGATCAGTGACGCTAAAGGCAGAAAAAAGCCTTTACTTATTTCCATTTCTTTATTTGCTGTATCGTCGCTTTTATGTGCCCTCGCCCCCAATATTACTACACTGATCGTCGCTCGCTTCTTACAGGGCTTTACGGCCTCAGCGGGTGTTGTTCTTTCTAGGGCCGTGGTGAGCGATGTGTTTAGTGGACGAGAGCTGACGAAATTCTTCGCTCTCCTCATGGTTATTAACGCGGTCGCCCCAATGGCCGCTCCTATCGCAGGCGGAGGCATCTTGCTGTTGCCTTTTGCAAGTTGGCACACCATTTTCTTTGCTTTGGCTATCATTGGTCTTCTTATTGTATTGGTTATTGGCATGCGCCTCCAAGAAACGTTGCCGCCAGAGAAACGAACGCCGAGCTCCATTGGCCATTCTATTCGCACAATGGGCGATTTATTGAAAGACCGCTCTTTTTTGGGGTATGCCTTAGTGGTAGGGTTTATCCACGGAGGCAGCTTTGCCTATGTATCCGGAACCCCTTTTGTGTATCAAGACATTTACAACGTCTCTCCTCAAACCTTTAGTATCCTCTTCGGTATTAATGGACTCGCAATTATTATGGGGAGTTACTCGATCGGCCGTCTTAGCGGGAAGATTCATGAAAGAAGTCTGCTTCGAACTGCCGTTATTACCGCCGTATCTGCAACGGCCCTTTTACTTCTGATGACCATCATTAAAGGGCCTTTGTTTACACTCGTCATCACCATTTTCATCTACATGACATCCATGGGGATGATTGTCACTAGTTCGTTTACGCTTGGCATGGAAAATCAAAAACACCGGGCGGGCAGTGCAAGTGCCTTGTTAGGGATGCTCCCGCTGCTGCTGGGTTCCATCTTCTCACCGCTAGCCGGAATTAATGAGGAATCAGCCGTCCCCATGGGGGTCATATTGTTTAGTACCTCTGCTATTGGTTTTGTCGCCTTTTTTACGTTAACAAAAAAGAAAAACGCTTCGGATCAAGAGAAAGATGCAAAAACCACTTAAGCCAATCCTTTTAAAAAGGCAGGTGTTTGCGATGTACCAAGAGGAACGTTTAGTTAAAATTTTAGATTACCTCGACCGCCATAGCACCATCTCTAATCAAAACATATGTACATTGTTGAATGTATCAAGAGATACCGCAAGAAGAGACATTATTAAATTGGTCGAAGAAGGGGCCGCCATCCGAACACACGGCGGAATCGCCTCGCCTTCTTATAAGGAAGAAATCAAAGCTTATAAAGAGAAAGCCTACAAAGAACGGCTGACGACCGCTTCCAAACAGAAGTTAGCCATCGCGCAAGCAGCGTTCGCATACGTTCAAGACGATGACCTGTGCTTCCTTGATGTGTCCACCACTGTCCAATTTCTATGCGAGTCGTTAAAAGGCCCTCTAACCGTCTACACCCATTCGCTCGACAACGCAGAGGTCTTATCAACAAAAAAGGAAATCACCGTCCACTTGCTTGGAGGAAAGTTAAATCACAACAACCGTTTTTTCCATGACTTCACGCTCTCTTCCCAGCAGCTAGGTGCTATCTACTTTGATAAAGCTTTTTTCGGAGCCGCAGGGGTGTCTGAGGACGGCGTGTACTTTGTCAATCGTGAAGATGCTTCGATCAAACAAATCATCGCCAAGCGAGCGAGAAAGGTTTTTTTACTAACCGACGCTCAAAAATTTCATCAGCCCAGCCACTATAAGGGGTTTTCTTTCAAAGACATCGACACCTTAATCATGAACGAAGCGCCTTCCGATAAGTATAAAGACCTTCTAAAACAAAACAACGTGACGATTGAACTCACCCATTCCAATGAGTGACCTGCAAAAATGACTACTAGAGGAGGAGATCCCAATGAAAACAGAAACAGAAAAAATGGTAAACGGCGAATTATACAACCCCGAAGATGCAACGCTAGTTAAAGGAAGATTAAAAGCCCGCAGCTTAACACGACAATACAACCAAACCGACGAGACAGAATCGGAAAAAAGAATGGACTTGTTAAAAGAGTTATTTGGTTCAACCGGGCAACACTTGTCGATGGAACCCCCGTTCCGCTGCGATTATGGCACGAATATTCATGTAGGTGAACATTTCTATGCGAATTTTGATGCTGTCTTTTTAGATGTATGTGACATTCGCATTGGCAACAACTGCTTCATCGCCCCAGGCGTACACATTTACACAGCGACACACCCCATTGACCCAATGGAACGGTCATCTGGCGTAGAATTTGGCAAACCCGTCACCATCGGAAACGATGTATGGATTGGCGGAAGAGCCATTATTAACCCCGGCGTGACGATTGGCAACAACGTCGTGATCGCCTCAGGGGCTGTTGTCACAAAAGACGTCCCCGACAACGTGATCATAGGCGGCAACCCCGCAAGGATTATAAGAGTGATAGAGGCAAAGGATTAAGGGAGCGTTTATTGGGTGATCTAAAAAGAGCAAGTAAAGAGTTCATACGAGAAAAACCTGAGAAGCAACCACTCAGATCTCCTTTTTACCATCAATAGGTTTCTAAAAAGCTGACCCAATGTAGGTCAGCTTTTTAAATAGATGGTATTAGCTTAACAACTGTGCTACAGTGCCCATTTAAACAAAAAATAAGCTTCCCCACCACCGGAGAAACTCTTATGTATCAACGTTTTCAGCTAAGCTTCCAAGCGGACTTGAACCGCTGACCCCTTCCTTACCATTTCTGTGTGGTACTCGTTAGTAAATAGTAAGTGTTCCGTATAGTCTATAAGTAAAGGTAAATTCCAAGGAGTGATGTGCGCAAGTTGCTTTGTTTCCGCTCAGTTGTATTTATTGTGTTTGCATTTGGTTTGCAGTTACCATGACCATTCTTTAATTCTCATTGCTACCGACTATACAATAAGGAAGAACCGATTCCGTAAATACATTACCCGATTGAACCTTCCATTTCGAACTTGATTAATCAAGGGTTTCAAGATTCATCATCAATCTTTAAAACCCTTGTTTAATCAGTTTTCCTGACTATCAGCTTTTCAAGGTATGTTAAGAGGTTTTAAACGCCATCGGCACAAAATCGGCACGTGCCTCTCATGAATCATAAACTCCTTAGCGTTAGTTACAACCGGTTGAGAAAACTAGAGCGGGCACTTAACCGAACACTTTCATTCTAACATACTTTTAGTAAAAAATATTCGTGTTGGTTGACACACACATCTTTCTTGCACCTGCTTAAGTAAACACTCAAACTCCATCCAGCCTTCTTGTAAACGAAAAAATTCCTTTATTCTCAAGTCTTTATGTCAAGAAAGCGCCTCTTTAGCTTCATCATACACCATACTGTCATACCTCTTCCTTGTCCGATGCTCAGAATGGGATTGATCTTCGCTTGTTTGTTAAGAAAGCGATGCTTTTTCTGGTGCCTGAAAAAATCGAGGCTCTACGAGAAGCTCTTTTTCATCTTGTAATGTTAACTATCACACTCTTATTGAATCATAAATAATAAGTCGACAAACTCTATACCCTGACTTCTTTACTCCACTCCTTATAAAATTCTTCTACACTTTGGTACCTTTTGCTTTTTTCGCTTTGAGTTGCCTTATTTATAATCCCTCTCATTTGTTTGTTTAAATTCAACTGATTTAAGTCGGGAATCTCATGAGTTGATATTACTTCCATAATAATTTTACCTGCAGTATAAACAGTCGTACGTTGATCAATTTCACTTCCAATTATACGTTCTTCAGGAGCCTTTGTTCTTGAAGAGCCCCAAAATGACTCCCCTATATCATTTCGAATATTACTTTCTTTGAAATAATCAATGTCGATTACCTTTGTTATTCCTTTTTTTACATTGTACATCAAACTACCATCATAGAAATCTACAGCTGTATATCCCTTGTTTTCAACATGAATCAAGAAATCAAACATAACATCAAAAATTGAACATTTCTCTCTAAAAGTCAAATGCCTACTTTGATAATAAGATGATTTAGGATCTCTATATCTATCGTAATCATCAAAAGTCCAGTGAGGATACAGGTTAATGCCATCAAACCACTCGAAAACCAGTCCAAACCCTTTCTTGGTTTCAAATGAATCGTATAATTTTATTAATGATTGCTTTTTTAAATCATAATAAACCTGTTTCGATTTCTTTAGATTTATAACTGCCTTTTTTACATCTCCATTAAATAACATATTTTTCGCACCAGCATATTTAATAAATCTTTTTTCTCCATTTGTCTTTACCCCGAATGAAATATTACCAGAGTCTTGTTTATCAAAAACGCAAAAAACATCGTCATAATAATCCAACCAAGAAAAATCATGGTCCTCGCTTAATTCGATATCTACTCCTTTATAGTGCTTAATCAGCATCCTAAACCTCCATTTTTAATTTAATCAAATTTCAGAAGTAATAAGTTCCAATCAGATTCTACTATATTATTCCTAATTGTTACCTCATCGAATAGGTTCTCCTTATTTACTTTTCTAATGTTTTCTTTTATTTCATTTAAAAGTATCGAACATCAGAAGAATACTTCCAGGAGGAGCTAGCTCACTTAAGCGTTTAAACAAATGACCGAAGATTCGAAGGCGAGCGTTTTGCAACTTGACATGGAGCCTCTGCAGGCATGACCCCCAGCCAGGAAGCCAGGTTTTTAGGAAAACTGGCTGAGCCGACCAGGCTATCATGCCTGCCACTCCAGATAAAGTTACGCAGAGTTCCCCACTCTATTTAATCATTGGTTATAGACGTTCTACTTTTTTAAGGCTATGTATAACATTTACATCTTTATGGACTTTTTTATCTTTTCGATTTAACCAAACTCCCTTTAAGCCTGCTTTAGAACTTCCTATTGCATCAGTGTCCAGCCTATCTCCTATATATTAACATTCGCCTACTTTTGCATTTGCTTGTTTACAAGCTTCAAGAAATATTTCTGGATTTGGTTTAGACACACCAATTTCACTAGAAGCATAGATATTGTTAAAGTATTTTTTTACCCCTATATTATTTAGTTTTTCTAGCTGTTGAGAAAGATCGCCATTGCTAATTACCCCTAATCTATACCCATTACTTTTTAAAAATTCTAGGCAGGGAATGACGTCATCGTAGACTCTCCATCTATTTCTATACAACTCCAAATAACCATTGAATTTTTCGTCAGCTTGTTCTCCACTCAAGTCATAATTAAATAACTCTCGAATACGCATTCTTCTTTGTTCTCTAAATGAAAGTTCCTTACTTAGATATTTATTAAAATACTTTACCGATAAATAGTTCCATTTTTTTATGAACTCTTGTTTGCTATAATTTATATCTTCTACATACAAGTTAAAGAAGTCTATAGAACCTAATTCTTCCGCTTTATCATGATTAAGTATGGTACCATCTATATCAAAAAATATCATTTTATCCCTCTTTAAAATTTATTTGTTTTACTTACACAATAAAACCCATATTTCGCGCCTGTTTAGGCACATTTTTTATTTTTGGGCAGGGATTTGTCCTTCGCTTATCAAAGGTTAAAGGAACCCAAGCCATGAGGTGATTCCTTTGAGACCGTCGATGAAATGTTAAAAGCTTATAAAGGGCAGCAGACCGTGGAAAACCGCTTTCGTTTTCTCAAGAATCTTTTCTTTTTCGGACGGGTCTTCCTGTCAAAACCCCATCGCGTCGAGGCATTTGCCTGCGTGATGAAGATCAGTGTTATGGTGTACAGCCTCTTTGAATACCTCATTCGCAAAACATGGAAGGCGCCTCCGAACCGCTGAATTTAGTCGGTGGCGGCGGTCGAAAAAGTTTTCGTCCCACAGGGGAAGCCGTTCTGGAGCTGCTGGATACGGTCGACATCATGCAAATGGAAATCGATGGCCAGCGGAAGCGGTTCTTCCCGAAGGATGTGGAGCCGCAATTGCCACGCATTCTCGAATTGTTAGGCATGGATGCAAGGATTTATACCTAGCCAAGAAGCTCAAAAGCTGTCGAAATGAATAGCCCGTAACCTTGAACCGGGCATCCGTTTGCGCTTTTCGTGTCGAACGGACGAGAACGGCATCGAATTTTCGTTAAATGGAATCACGATCGCTGAAATTACCCCCATAGACAACTCTTCATAGGATAGCATTTAGTGGAATGTATGCTCTCACCGCGAAATCTGGGTTGTAAGCATCCCACATCGCAAAAAAGTACAAACAGGGATAAAACATAATCCATAGATAGTCGGTCTTTACGATTGCCATTTCAATATCTCCCTGAAAACTGGAAATGATCACTTCGTTGATATTTCCCAGCACATTGACCAAAAATAAACACCCATGTTTTTCTTATACAAATAGGTAAGGGCTTGAAGTTATCGCTCCCTTTTCCCCTGTTTACACCGCACGTAAGACTTTCACCGCATACGTCATGCCAACGAATCCAATTCCATTTAACCATCGGCATTTTGTGAGTGTGCCTCAATCCTTCCGTTTTAATAAGTTGGAGCCTTCCGTGGAAGGTGAACCTCTTTTAGTCTTACGGAAACCTAATTAACCGATAAAGAATTGCCTTGCACGATTAACTGCCTGACCTTTACCGAAATTGTGTGACCTCATTTTATTTGAGTCAGAAACGTTTCGTACCAACAATATGTTCCTATTCTTGAAGAGAGTACAAATCTATGTTATTTCAAAATTGCGTCCGTTTCAGGAAGATAGCACGTGCTTCAAACATAATCTAAAAGGTCATTCGATCTAGAAGCGGTGCCCGTATAAGTGGATGATATCCGTTGCCGTAAGGGTTCGATCGGTGCTTACCAAAATGTACAACTGATCGCCGTACTGAACTAAGACAAAGCGCAGTGCTTGATAGAACCCTTGCCCCTACAACAAACCGAGACATAGATAGTGCACGGTTTCTTCCTCGCCGTACATCCTCACCGTAGCCGATTGAAAGTCATCCGCACGGGATTGAAACAACGCCATGAGTTTGACGGCTTCCCCCTTTTTTTCGAGGACGTCCCCGCCCCTTCAGTATCTTCTTTTAAAAGGGTTATTTTTCCTGCAAGAGGAGAGAACTTTTCACTGTCCAGTGCAGAACATCTTGCCTATCTTGATACTTTAATGTATCAGCGTTTTTCTCTTATTTACCCTTTTTATCCAAAATGGATCGTAACTCTTGGATTTCTTCTTCTGAAAAAGAGTCTTCCTCAATAAATTGAATCAGCATAGACTTCATCGTTCCACCATGTATTTTTTTGATTAAAGACTGGGTTTCAGCACGTTGGCATTCGTCTTCAGAATATAAGGGGAAAAAGGTATAAACCTTCTTCTCCTTATTGACATCAATAACCTCTTTCTTCGTAAGGCGATCTAATAATGTGCGAATAGTTTTAGGGCTCCAATCGGTTTGTTCACGAATGGAGGCGATGACTTCATTTGCTGTTTGGGGTGCATTTCCCCAAAGCATCTTCATCACTTCCCATTCTGATTGAGAAATACTTGGTACTTTACGCGTCATTTCATTGTCCTCCCTTCCCTCGTTAATATACTTTTTTCTGATTTAAGATTTCCAACGTTATTTCTGCTGCTTTACTCCCGGTCGCATGATTGTTTTCTTCTATATGTGTAGCAAAGAAAAACGTATCATTTGGAGTCTCTACAAATCCGATAAATAACCCATTCCTGAGCTTTTCGTTAATAGCACCTGTTCCCGTTTTGCCGTACAATGTCCCATTGCTATTCTCTTCAAGCATCATAACATCTTTCAGAAACTGTATATGCTCTTCTTCAAATTCAAACCGATTGGTGTAAACATCTCGCAGTAATTGCACTTGTTCAATTAACGATATTTCAAGCGATGATTCTAACCAGTACTCTTCAGCACCCCCACTAAGATCGCGGTTCCCATATTCAACTTTGTCTAAATAGGCTTGGATATTCTCTTTATTCATTTGTCTGTCTAGTTCCTGAAAATACCAGGTCACAGAATGTTGCATAGCCGAAGGTAGGTCTTGATCTCTGTTCCATTCATTGTACGCAAATTGTTGATCATTCCAGCTTAACGTTGACTGATCGATGCTGATAATGTTTTGCTCAAGAGCGAATAATGCGCTAAATGGTTTGTAAGTGGAATTCGGGGACATTCTTTGCGTACTTTTCTTTTCATTATGAATGTAATAGTTATCATTCTCCATACTGTAAAGCACAAAACTACCTTCATATCCTCCAAAATAATCGCTCAAATCTTCATAGACGGCTCGATCATGGTCAACATCATAATAGTCATTAGGTTCAGCCGTTACAGCTGTAATGGGCACTTGGATTGAAATAAGTATACTCAAAAGTATAAAGGTGATAATACCCTTCCCTTTTTTCGGCAAATATTTCTCGTTATAATCTGCAATATTTTCAATTCGTTTCTTTAAATGAGGTTTTGAACCAAAGAATTGGTTCGTCAAATGGAAGTACGGAAACCGCGCATTCCGATGAGCAAAATTTATCAGTGTATGGCCATAATCTTTGTACGATTGCCGGTCCAGTGAATGCAAGACAGCAGCGTCACATGCGATTTCACGATCCAGTTTCATTTCTTTAAAAGCCCACCAAACAAAGGGATGAAACCAATACACGATCTGATACACCACAAATATATAATTAACGTGTACATGGTTGCTTTTGAAATGATGCAATTCATGCAACAAAATCAATTCGATTTCCCTTAGGGAAACATTTTGATCAAGGTCTTGTGGCAACAGAATATACGTTTTGAAGAATCCGAACGTAGTCGGAGATGTAACGAAGGGGGACTCTTTCATCACTAAGTCTTGGTTAATACCCAAACTTCTCTTACATCTGGCAAACAAATGATGGACTTCTTTATTATCAATGGTTGTAGAAGCATTTTTTATCCGATTCAGCCTGACTAGCGCTAGAACGGTAAAAACCCCGAAGAAAACCGTGCCTATCACCCATCCATAGAATATAGTATCACTTATGATTGTGAAGTCTAGACGGTTGACAGAGTAACTGAAGTCATTCAACCAGTTCCCGTTGTTAACCAAAGTATTCGTTTCTGAAAATCCGGAGGTACCCGTGCCTTGATTATTAACTTGAGGAACCGAATGGTTCCAATCTATATATTGGATGGGCAGAAAGGGGACCGTTAGTGAGAAGAGAAGAAAAAACCACATATAATACTTCCACTTAACATCTAATTTGCTTCCATAAAATTTTTTTATCAACAGGATAATGGCTATCGTAGCTGTAGAAAACACAAACGACAGAACCATAAGTAAAAAAAACACGCGATCTCTCCCTCTCTCCAAAAATCATCAAATCTTCTAGAGTATTATTTGTCATTGACACATTAAGACTACATATGTAATATTAAACTACACGTGTAATCTTAATCTTTCACTTCTGATTTTACACGATAATAACACGACAAGAAAGAGGTGAATGACAATGAAGTAATTCTTTTTCCATTTTCCAATGATGTTTAGGCGAACAAATCAAAATTATGATGTGAGGTTTTATGAATATGATAAGGATTACGAAAATGGCTGGTTCTTTTCTTTTTACTTTTGTTATTCTTATGGGTTGTGCAGACCAAGAGGAATCAGATCCGAGTGTTGACGAGTCTATAGAAGACACGAACAATGTGTTCAGTCAACTTGAGGAGGAATACGACGCCAACCTCGGTATTTACGCACTAAATACCGGCACAAATCAAATCATTTCCTATCGAGAGGATGAGCGTTTCGCCTATGCTTCTACACATAAAGCGCTCGCCGCGGGTGTACTGTTGCAGCAGAATGATGTCGATGAACTAGATCAAACAATCGGTATCACAAAAGATGACCTTGTGAATTATAATCCGATCACCGAGAATTATGTCGGTGAAGAAATGACACTGAAGGAACTGAGCGAAGCTTCGATGCGTTATAGTGATAACACTGCTGGTAACCTAATTCTGGAACAGATAGGTGGTCCTGAAGGCTTTAAAGAAGCGCTTCGTGATATGGGGGATGGTGTGACCCACCCTAAAAGAATAGAACCCGAATTAAATGAATTTATACCTGATGAGACCCATGACACAAGTACCCCTGAGGCGCTTGCACACAGCTTACAAAAGTTCACAATCGGAGACGCCTTGCCACAAGAGAAGCAGGAATTATTGACGGATTGGCTGAAACAAAATACAACCGGAGATCCTTTGATTCGAGCAGGCGTACCAGAGGATTGGGAAGTTGGTGATAGAACGGGTGCAGCATCGTATGGGACACGAAATGCTATCGCAATTATTTGGCCACCAAACGAAGACCCTATTTTTCTCTCTGTTCTTTCTAATAAAGACCAAGAGGACGCCGACTATAACGATGAGCTCATTGCAAGAGCAACCGAAGAAGTCATAAACCTTCTTGAATAGTGTGTAGAATATACGGTTAATAATAAAAAAACAAATTGAAAAAACCATTCATACTCGGAATTCCCCTTCTGGTTCCTGTGGTACAGACCATAAAAAAGTCAGTTCATTACTGCAATTCTTTAGTCACTAATCGCACCCGTTCGTATTATGAGTTCACCAGATCCTTTCTGGTTGAACTCTTTTTAGGTTCATTTAATGAAAGAGGTAGCCGGGGTAGAACGTTCGCGCCCGTGGGGCATAGACCCCGTCCGCAATACTGTTCACCCCCCCTACTTGTCCAAGCATGTTTGAGGCTGGTTGGGACAGCGATCCCGTATCACAAGCGAAGCTATGACACGGCAAGGCAGTTTTAGGGGCACCGGCAAGTACAGAAAAGGAACTAATATCAGCAATGAATCCCGTTATTAGCCTCGACATCGCCAAAGGCTTTAGAAGAAGATAAAGAAATCATTGAATTAGAAACGGTTGAGAAGCAATATGAAGTCCTAAGTGGCTTTAGTATGGACACACAAGTTCAAAATCTAGAAGCTTATATAAAGACAGATGAGGAGCAAGCTGATTGGTTAAACCAATTAGGATATAACTGGGTGCACGGCAATAGCAATCCAGGTTCACGCGTTAACCAGATATCAGATAGTTTCGAGAATACAAATGAAGAATACCGACTAGAGATGAACGACACTCGCAATATTAATATGGCAAACAAACTTGATGAAATCTTACAAAATGACAGTGGACAGACCTATTTTTGTATAGTCGGATCTTTACACGTTGTGATTGATCCAAGTATCCCAAGCGAACTCGGAGGAAAAAAGATACGATATTGAACGTGTCTATTAATGCTATGAAATAAGGCTTGATATACCAATGAGGCGGTTTTTTAATATTTTAAGGAAACTCCTTAGTTAGCGAAACAAGCTAGATAAAAAATCGATTTCTTTACGTTTGGGAATAGATTTTTTGTTACAATTTTCCTTAGCGTTGTAAATCTACATTTTCTTGACGCACCACTAGCGTATATTTTCCGCGTTTTGTTGGTAGGACCCCTGAGTTAAATATAACCGCACAGTTCCTAATTGCGCGATAGAATCTTTCAACACTTTATCCCAGTAAAGGTTTGCAATTTGTTTGCAAACCTCTTTTTAACCAAAAAAATAAGCTCCTCCATCACCGGAGAAACCCTTATGTATCAACGTTTTCAGCTAAGCTTCCAAGCGGACTTGAACCGCTGACCCCTTCCTTACCATGGAAGTGCTCTACCGGCTGAGCTATGGAAGCACAAAAAATGGCTCCACAGGCAGGATTCGAACCTGCGACCGATCGGTTAACAGCCGATAGCTCTACCACTGAGCTACTGTGGAACGAAATATGTAAGCCCGGCAACGTTCTACTCTCGCAGGGGGAAGCCCCCAACTACCATCGACGCAAAAGAGCTTAACGGCCGTGTTCGGCATGGGAACGGGTGTGACCTCTTTGCTATGGCCACCGGACCTGTGTAAGAGAAGGATTCTCTCAAAACTAAATCATGGCTCAACGTGAATCA
>NZ_LLYY01000006.1 GCF_001484965.1 Shouchella shacheensis
GTATCGCTTAACAGTATTAATTTAGAGCGAATTCATCCCCCACCTGAAGAAAGGGGCTTTCTTCGCTCTTCATTCTGTAAGTCTCGCCCTTTTTGAATTGAGATTGAACTACCCACCACTTAATGACCTAACGGCCTGTTTGAAGTGGGGGATTCCTACGAATACCAGCGTAACCGCCAGTTGGTTTAGTAGGCTAGCCCCGTAGTCCCTACGGTTAGAAGTCTTAAGGCTTCATTTTTCACGTTCATACTTGCGTTTAGATCCCGGTCGTGATGGCTGCCACAGAAGGACAGTCCCACTCACGTAAGGCGAGATTCTTCCCGTCTTGATGTCGGTACCCACAGCACGAGCACAACTGACTGGAAGGGAAGGTTTTCCCCACAGCGACCACCTGTTTTCCGTACCACGTGGCTTTGTATTCAAGCATCGTGCGGAACTTGGACCAACTGACTTCGCTAATGGACTTGGCCATTTTGCGATTCTTTAACAGATGGGATACGTGCAAGTCCTCAATCTCAATGACATCGTGGTTTTTGATGATCGTGGTCGAGAGTTTATGCAAGAAGTCCGTCCGTGCGTTGGCGATCGTTTCGTGAATACGAGCGACCTTCCGTTTTTGTTTTTGATAGTTCTTCGCTTCATACAAAGGCTTCCCATCTTTTCGTGCTCTTTCTTTACGTCTGGATAGGATACGTTGTGCATCCGCCAATTTTGTTTCAAGGGTCCACAGGAAACGTGGATTCTTGTACACGGTTCCGTCCGAGAGGATCGCAAAATCTTTTAATCCTACGTCAATGCCAACAGAAGAACGGGTCTAGGTTGATCGCAGACGTTCGTTTCAACCAAGATTGAAACAACGTATTATGTCCCTGTAGCGCTACGTCGAACGGTAGCGCTCAAGATACGGCCTTCTACCTCGCGACTTTTCGCAAAGCGGACCAATCCGAGTTTGGGCAACTTGAGTTTGTTGCCAACAATCGCAATATTACTGTTGGTATTCTTTGTGGTATACGATTGAACGTTGTTGTTTTTGGACTTGAATCGCGGCGCTTTTGTTTGCTTCTTGAAATAACGTGATTACGAATCAGCCGAATGTTTCAGCGATTGAAGGGCAATGCTGTCGACTTCCTTTAGCCAAGCCAATTCTTTTTTGAGTGGAGGCAGTTGCGAATAGCAGGCATTGTAGGTTAAGCCTTGGCCCGTTTCTTTGTAGGTCTTTTTCCAAAGAGAAAGGAGCTGCTCTCTTCATGAGAACAACTCCTCTTTGTCTAGCTATCGTTTTGGCCTTTCATTGCCATTTTATTCAAACCCATAATACACGAGCAGAGAGGTTTCCAGCTGATCCGCTTGATCCAAGCCTAGACTCTTCCGTTTGCTCATCACATACTCCTCGATGGCTTTCAAGTACACAGAAATCTCGTTTGTGGCTGCCTGGCGGATTCTTTCCGCACGTTTTTCGACCGCTTGCAGATCCAGATGAGAATGCATTACCGTAACCTCACCTCCCTTTTTAAAAATAACCGCAAGACTCGCGATCTGTATAGGCCCTTCCTATACAGTTCTACTATACCCACAAGCCCCCGCAAATCCTATATAAGTTTCCATTAATTTTAAGTAAAAATGTTTTATCCTTATGAGAAAGTGCAAACGTCAAGCCAAAGAGTAAAAGGAGAATGACGGGCGTAGGGAGAAGTAGTGGATCAATCCTATAGAGGAGGGAATAGACATGATTCATCTAAAAAAATACGATCCGTGCCCGTCCGCCTGAAGGCATTCCAAGCGCTTGAGCGAAGGCTGCCGGAGAAGCATCCAAAGCGTGAGCACATTGAAAGGGGTCGCAAAAACTTGCTGGCAGGCTTCGCTGGGGAGCGGTCGCTTGATTATTTTTTGTCTTGTTTGAGAGGCGAAACGCCGTACTGGATCTATCACGACCTCCGCTTGAAAGCCGACTCGCGCTACTTTTTTCAAATGGACACAGTTGTCCTGACGCCGCGCTTTATTCTCATTCTCGAAGTGAAAAATTATGCGGGTACTGTTCATTTTGATGAATTTGGACAAGTGACGCGCCTTCACAACGGCCACAAAACCAGTTTTGCCAATCCGATTGACCAGGTTCAGCGTCAGCAAATGCAGCTCGAGCATTTTCTTCACATGCACCACTTCCCGCCGGTCCCCGTCTTTGGTCTCGTCGTTTTTAGCTCGCCCTCCACCATGCTTAGTGCAGCTGGTGATACCGACAAAGCGTTGAATCAGCAAATTCTCAAGGCAGAGGCACTTCCCAAACGAATTAGTCAATTCAACGATCACTTCACCACGCCTTTTTTGACACCCACTCAAATGACGGACCTTTCCTCCTTGCTCTTGAACACTCATACCCCTTTGACAAAACAGCTTCTTTTCACTTACGGAATCCCGTCAAGCGATCTCCTAACAGGGATCCACTGTCCCAAATGTGAACGGCTAGCCATGGAGCGTTTGCATCGGTCCTCCTATTGGCGATGTCCTCACTGTCAGCACAAAGAAAAAGAGGCTTATGTCGATACGTTCCGCGATTACGCTCTGCTTATTAGCGATCGGATCACCAATCGTGAAGCGCGAACGTTCCTGCATATTCCATCCGAGCGGTATACGTTGCGCCTTTTACAAGCCATGCATCTTAAGCATACAGGCTCTACGCGTCTGCGCGTCTACCAGTTGACCCGATTATTAGAAGGTCGAAGGTGATGATGGAGAGCAAACCTGTTGGGGCCGGCTCTCCTCTGCCGGATCCGGATTTCTCCTCCTCTCGGCCGAATTATCGCTCGACTCGTCTGGATTTCTGCTCACCTCGTCTGGTTTATCGCTCGACTCGGCCGGATTTCTCCTCCTTTCGTCCGAATTAACACTCCTCTCGTCCGGATTATCGCTTGCCTCGTCCGGATTTCCACTCCTCTCGTCCGAACCGCTCTCCCCCTATTTGGCTCCTATTTCCAGTTGTAGAAAGAACATTCATTCGCCTATACTAGAAGGAACAAATGTTCTAAAAGGAGCTGCTCACATTGGGAAACCTGCTATCAGGAAATACGCGCTGGGAAGCAAGTCGGATGATGTTGCCGGAGCACAAAGAGGCCATCAGGCAATTTTATGCCGAGCAAGACAAAGTAGAAAAGCACGGGCCGTTGGATGAGCAGGAATGGCAATTAATCGGGGAAGTTGTCATGGATGCGCTCCATCATACGTTGAAGGTGCGGGTCACCTACTGGCGCGACGGCCATTACTACAACCTCGATGGATACATCCATCGGCTTGATGAGATCAACAAGAAGATGCAGATTGAGTACGGCGACGAGAGGGAATGGCTGCCTCTTGATGTGATTAGAGAGGTGGAGCGGTTTTAGAGGAATGAGAAAAGGCGCTGCTCCCTCTTTAAACCTTGTTTCTCAAAAGTAAACTTGTTACTCTTTGGAGAGAAAAAGGGGGAAAATCATGAAGAAATTGCTATTATCATCTGTCTTCGTATCTGCACTTGCTTTAACGGCCTGTGACCAAGGGGAAGCTACTGACGCGGAGGAGGAGCCACCTGCGGAAACTTCGACGGCAGAGAATGAGGAAGAAACGGACTCTGACAATGATGAAGACGAGGAAGATCATGAAGAGGATGACGACGAGGGAGCCGACGAATCCGAGGAGGAGGAAGCCTCTGACGAACCTGAGAAAGAAAGCGACGAGGGTGCTGATGGATCGGACGCCGAGGAGAAAAGTGAGGACGCGGTTGCCGCGCCAAGTGCGGAGGAAGAGAGCGAGGATTCCACCTCTGCTCCAGAAGCCGAGGAAGAGCGTGAGGACGCCGCCTCTGCTCCAGAAGCCGAACAAGAGAACGAGGACGCCACCTCTGCTCCAAAAGCCGAGGAAGAGAGCGAAGACGTTTCCGAAGCCGCAGGCAATGAAGCCGAAGAAGAGAACGCTCCTGTCGAATCCGAGGACAACGCAGGAAACGAGAGCGGCGAGACGGAGGCCGCGCCGCTCCCGACGGACGTGTATACCCACCCTCGGGGACAATTTGCTGTGGATGGGGCGGTTGGGGAAACCGTTGAAACCGACACTGGCTCATTCACGATTCATAAGGCGCTCAACCATATTGAACCGCTGCAAAATGGACCCGTTCGCATTACGTTTGAGAACATGAGCCTTATAAGCGGCAACGTTACGGACTCTTCTATAGCCGGAGTGGCAGGCGATGAGGTGGAATACGTACAGGTTGATGTTGTGGTTCAGAACACCAGTGCAGAGCCGATTCAATTTCATATCGATAATACCATGCTTGAAACCGGTGGCCAGGAATTGCATGTGCATGAGATGTTCAGTGGGGCTGGCAAGGGGTACGGCGACCTCAGTGATCAAGTGCCAAACAGAATAACGCTGATTTATATGCTCGATAGTATTGATCTCGGCGTCGGGGATATCTACTCCCTCTATGGTGTGACGGACGTGCCCACGAATCAAACTACAGGCGAAGCCGTCGGCGAACCACTGAAATTTGATGTTTCTTTTTCAGGAGCCTCTTAGGGGCAAGCGGGCTCTCCATTCAGTCACCAAGGATGACTGAATGGAGAGCTTGATTCGTTTTCCTCGCCGCAATTCCACCCAAGGTTGTATCCATGTGATGGTGAGTGTCTTTCCATTCCTCTTGGTTTCGCGCAGCCCTTACCCCTTCATGACTTCAGCGAATCGGCATTTGTACACGCAATTATCATCCTCTTATACCCTTGCCACCCCTCTCCCCCAACACAAAAATCTTAACATTTACAAAATAAACACACATACTTACCTTTCGTTAACAAGCCTTTAACATTCGTTTGTTATCTTTAAAGCAGACATTCCTACTAGTAGTGGTTTGTTCAAAAAACGAGCGCGGAGGTAGATGATGAAGCGAAATGAGGGCCTTAACAGACGGGACTTCTTGAAGGTCGGCGGAATGAGTACCTTAGCAGTGACACTTGGAGCTACTGGAGTACTCTCACTTGGCAGTGCAACAAAAGGGTTCGCTCAATCACAGGGCAACCCCACGAGCGGATTTGGCGGATACGGTCCATTGGTGAAGGACCCGGACGGCATTCTTGATCTCCCGCGAGGATTTCACTACCGAATCATCTCAAGAACAGGCGAGAAAATGCCTAATGGCGACTTAGTTCCTGGAATGCTCGATGGCATGGCGGCGTTTCAAGGGTCCAAAAACACAACCATTCTCGTCCGGAATCATGAACTTGGTACAAATGCACAGTATCCTGTAAATGGAAAAAAACCTTGGAGCAAAGGAGCAGCCGGCGGGACTACGACACTGGTTGTTGGACCTAATCGTAAAGTAACGGACGAATATGTTTCCAATTCCGGCAACATTCGTAATTGCGCTGGCGGCCCTTCGACCTGGGGGACTTGGTTAACGTGTGAAGAGACTCGTGAACTCGGTCATGGGTTTGTTTTTGAAGTGAATCCACTGGAGCCTGAGAATGAGATGTCCAAGACCCCCATTCGGGACATGGGTTACTTTTCTCATGAAGCCTGTGCCGTTGATCCAGCAACGGGCATTTGGTATTTAACGGAGGATGATAGTCCAAGCTTCCTCTACCGTTTCACCCCACATGATCGTCGTCAAAAGCTTGGAGCTTTGCAGAAAGGCGGACTTCTTGAAGCCGCATCGATTGACGAATCGCCTACGGCTTCTACTAGTCAGTTTCATAACGGCCAAACATTCGGCCTTGTTTGGAAAGAAGTGAACCCAGAACGAGCGAAAGGGGATGCGAGGGATCGTGGCTGTATTCAGTTTAGCCGCTTGGAGGGTGCTTGGTTCTCTGCCGGGGCCTTTTGGTTTGATGATACCAGCGCCGGGGACGGTCGACTTGGGCGAATCTATCGTTACATTCCTTCTACGAATACGTTGGAGCTTTTTTATGAGTCGGCCGATTCGAATGACCTGGAGATGCCTGATAATATTACCATCACGCCGTGGGGAGACCTTTGGATTGCTGAAGATGGACCTGGCACGGATCGAATCGTTGGACTGACACCAGAGGCAAATACGTATACCTTTGCGGAAAATCAGCTAAATGGTTCGGAGTTTGCAGGGCCTACGTTCTCTCCCGATGGCAAAACGCTTTTCGTTAATATTCAGCAACCAGGAATCACTTTTGCGATATGGGGACCATTTGCTCGCCGCAATGCCGCAAGACAGCGGGCCATGAGCCATGCCGCGCCTCCTTCGCATCTTGCTCCTGTCGTTACGGATAAGCTTGCCGCTTTTGCCGAGCGCGAAGGAATGTCTGTTTTGGAAGCAGTGGCCTTAGAACGACACGGCATGCCTATTCTTTAATTAAAAAGCGATGGAGGGATAACTTATGCCACAAAATATTGGGATTCCAGGTCTCATTCTTGTCTTAGTGATTGCTTTGATCATTTTCGGACCTTCCAAACTTCCTGAGATCGGACGAGCTTTTGGCTCGACGTTAAAAGAATTCAAGAAAGCAACCACGGATTTAGTCAACGGCGACACCCAATCAGCGAATGGTGAAGGAAAGAAACTCCAAGACGTTGAAGAGAATGAAAGGAAGACGGGCAGTTAATTTCAACCACAGGAGGAATGATTATATGTCTTCAACAGCCTTACGTCAGGAAATTCTTTTAACAGTAACGGAGGATCGTCAGCGTCTTGACGCTATTTTGTTTCAGCTTGCAGAAGTGAAAGCACAACTGCTTCAAGACGAAAAAGTCTATTACGATGAAGAAAAAGACCAGCAAACCATCAAAGAATACTACAACGCTATTGACGTCGAATCCACTCAGGATGAGCTCTTTCCATCCTTACAGCGTCTACTTAAGGAGACCCACACCACTCAAGTACGATACGACCCGGCAGAATATGTTTACCCCTGGGTCGATTTACAGCCGGACGGGACACTGACCAGCATTTACTCTGGCCGGAATCGGCAGCCCGAAGAAGTGCTCTCAAAGGATTATGAGACCTCTATGAAGAGGCAAATAGAACTGGAGAAGATCCCAGATACAGACACGGATCTGTTAAAAAGAAAGATGGCCCAAATTGAGAGTGATTTCAAATATAACTGCGAGCACGTCGTCCCTCAGTCCTGGTTCAATGAACAAGAACCGATGCGAGGCGATCTGCATCACTTGTTCACCTGTGAACCGGTATGTAATTCCATAAGAAGCAATTATCCTTACCACGACTTTGAAGAGTACCACCCTGAAAACAGTAGAGCTAATAAGATCACCGAGGGGTGCGGGAAAGCCGAAAATCGCCTATTTGAACCTGAATACGCGAAAGGAAACGTTGCAAGGGCTATGCTGTATTTTTTACTGCGATACCCTGACCAATTAGAGCCATCCTATAACGAAGACATTGATAGACAAGTATTGCTGGATTGGCACCGTCAATTTCCGGTTTCCCTTTACGAAAAACACCGCAATCAAGCCATTTATGAAATTCAAGGAAATCGCAACCCCTTCATTGACTTTCCAAAGGAAACGAAGGATGGCATGATATCGACAAGACAAGGTTAGACGCCTAGTTGGCACAGCGAACAATGTCGCAGGGCTGCAAGGAAAGACTGCCGAGCCGGGGATTGATGCTTGTTGCCCTGCACAACAAAAGTGCCAAACTAAGCTTCAAAATGAGGAGGAGACCACTAATGAATTTGAAAAGGCTTGTTGTGAGTGTATTCGTCTTGTCCCTAGTCATGGTTATTTCCCCAATGTTGCACCCTCACGCTGAAGCTTCAATGCAGGACTATAAGAAAACAACAAATATTGCCCACAGAGGTGCGTCTGGCCATGCCCCGGAGAACACCATTGCAGCCTTTGACAAAGCAGTTGACATGAACGCTGACTATTTCGAGGTGGATGTTCAGATGACAAAGGACGGCCAGCTCGTGTTAATTCATGACACGACCGTTGACCGGACGACCGATCGCACGGGCAGTGTCAGCGACTTCACGCTGGAGGAAATCCGTCAACTGGATGCCGGCAGCTGGTTTGGAGAGGCCTTTGCTGGGGAGAAGATTCCAACATTGGAGGAAACGTTGGATCGCTACCGCGGAAAAATAGGCGTCTTAATCGAGTTAAAGAACCCAGAGCTGTACCCCGGAATTGAAGAAAAAGTAGCCAAGGCGCTGATCGAGCGCAACATGCACAGACCCAACAACGGCAAGATGATCGTACAATCGTTTAACCATGACTCGATGAAAATGTTCCACCATATTTTGCCCGAATTCCCCCTAGGCGTTCTCGTTAACAGCGGTCCGATTACAGCGGAGCAGCTTGACAACTTTTCTGCTTATGCCGAGTATGTGAACCCCAACAAAGCCCTGATGGATCGTGAGACAGTCGACCGTATTCATGAGTATGATATGAAAACATGGCCGTACACGGTCCGCGACCAAGCGTCTGCCGATTACTTAGTAGGTATCGGCGTCGATGGAATAAGTAATGATTTCCCGGAGCTGTTCACTTCCCCTGAATAATGCATACGTCAAGAGAAGGAAGAGGGCTACATAGCCCTGTTTCTTCTATCAAGACAAAGGAGAATCACAAATGGACATGCAGGAATTGCCGCTTATTGAGCACCTTGGTGAATTAAGAAAGAGACTCATCCTCACACTTTCTTCTTTTATTCTTCTCTTTGTGATTGCCTTTCTTTTCGTAGAAGAGATTTACGGGTGGCTCGTCCGCGACCTTCACCATAATTTAGCTTTACTCGGACCAAGCGATGTGCTGTGGGTGTATTTTATGATTGCTGGAGTGCTAGCCATTGCTGGAACCATTCCAGTTGCCGCGCACCAGACGTGGCTGTTCATGCGCCCCGGCTTAACAAAGAGAGAGCAGAGAGTAACGGTTGCCTTTATCCCGGGCCTCTTTTTCCTATTTATTGTGGGCCTTTCGTTTGGCTATTTTGTCGTCTATCCAACCGTCCTTTCCTTCTTATCCGCTCTTTCTGCCGAAAACTTTGAGATGATGTTTACTGCCGAAAAGTATTTTAAATTCATGCTTGACCTAACCGTGCCATTTGGATTCATATTCGAGATCCCACTCGTCGTCATGTTCCTGACCTCTTTAGGTGTTATAAACCCTGCGCTGCTCTCGAAGGCGCGTAAGATCTCTTATTTCGTGCTAGTACTGGTCGCTGTCTTCATCACTCCGCCTGATTTGGTCTCAGACATCCTTGTAACCATCCCTCTCCTTATTCTTTACGAGGCGAGCGTGACATTATCGAGAATCGTTTATCGAAAACGATTAAAGCTTGAAACAAAAAGAGAGGAAGGTGCCTGGGAACAAGCTTCGTAGTGTGATCGACTCCTGTCACACTGCCATTCTGGTTTCTCATTGCCTAAAATTCAATCACCCTGCCACATCCCGCTTGTTATAGCCAATCACCCCAGCCACAATGAGCGCTACCGCGACAACCGTTACAAGCGCAACGGCTGCCACATTCAAATCCTCAACCGGCAGCTGTGGAATATGGCCAAACGGAGAAAGCTTTTCCATCCATTCTGGAATCTGCAAGATGTCTCCTACATAGACGACTAAAAACGAATAGCCGAGGTAGAGCCATATGAAGCTCGAAAGCTGTGGGCGCCATCCGACTAAAAGTGCGGCTACTGCCACCATCAGCCAGATTGCGGGGACATACACCGCGGCTGCCTTTGCCATCGTTGAGAAAGAGATGGCTTCATCCATGACTGTCAGAGCCGCTGACCAAAGGCCACTAACGGCAAGACTGAGCATGATCACGCTCGTCACCAGCGCAAGACCCACATAGGTTCCGATCATCTTTGTCCGTGACACCGCCTGAGCCAGCAAATGTTCGTTCCTGCTCTTGTTCTCCTCCGCCTTCAGCTTTGCGATCATCATGATTGCCGGAATGGCACAGACCATGGCGATGACCGACATCACCATTGCTAAAAACTGTTCCGTTAACGTGTACCCTTCCGTAGGCGGCAAAAGCGCTGCCACCGTTTCGTTGCTGGAGAAAAAGCTTTCTAAGTCCCCAAACACAGAGCCATAGGACACGCCGAGGACAAACAAGCCCACCGCCCAGGCGATGAGCGCAGTGCGTTGAAGACGGACGGCGAGTCCAAGCGGGCCGGACAAAAAGAAGGAAGCTTCATGCCTGCCTCGCTTTGAAGGGAACAGCCCGGCCCCTTCATCCCGAATTGCGTGTAAGGAAAAGGCAATGACGATGATACACAGTGCCGCCCCAATCGTTAAGACAACCGGCCACCAGAGATTCGTGACGTACGCTTCCGTTCGTACGATCCACCCGAGCGGCGACAGCATTGACAAGGTTTCATTGGAGAGGTCGCCAACGGCACGGAGCAAATAGGCGACGCCAAGCACCGCAAAGGAAAAACCGGTGGCCCCCCTCGCACTTTCGCTAAGCTGGGCAAAGAAAACCGTGACCGCCGCGAAGAAAAATCCTGTTGCACCAATAGCCGTTCCGTATAAGAACGATCCAGCTGCATCGATGCTTTCGATCTGTAACGCCCACAGTCCTGCACCCATCAAGCCAGCGAGGAGCCCATTTGCTGCAAATAAGACGGCGACGACTGCCCCCGTGCCAGCCAGACGGCCAACAGGACGCGAACGAAGGAGTTCCGTTCGTCCTTCCTCTTCATCTCCCCGGGTATGCCGTGTCACAATGAGGATATTCATGATTGCAGCGGCTATGACCGTAAAAAGCAGCATCTGATGGGCGAGCATCGGGCCTTCGGTGTAATGATCAAGACCATAGCTAGGTCCAACCATGGCTACCATTGCCGGATTTTGCATCGTTTCCGCGACGCCCTGCCTTTCTTCGTCGGACGCATAGAGACCGGAAAAGGAAGAAGCGGTCAGGACGGTGACCAGTGTTAGGACGATCATCCAGAGCGGGAGGCGAACTCGGTCGCGCCGGAGAATGAATGGCATAAGAGTGCCGATTTGATGGAACATCATGATTCACCTCCCGCCCCTTGCGCTGCCCCGCCTTCCTCTTCATAATGGCGCATAAATAAGTCCTCTAATGTCGGCGGTGCACTTTCCAGCTTCACAATGCCATACGGGCTGATATACTGAACGACCGCACCCAACGCCTTGGTGTCTACTTGGAGTGAGAGTGTATGATGGTCGAGTTGAATGTCATGGACGCCTTCAAGGTTATCTAGCGACGGGAGCGGGTTCTTGGTTTCAACAAGCAAGTGCGTTCGTGTTAAATGACGTAGCTCTTCTAATGTGCCCGATTCAACGATCGCCCCCTTACGTATAATGCCGACTTTATCACAGAGACGTTCCACTTCAGATAAAATATGACTAGAGAGAATGACACTCTTCCCTGCTTCTTTCTCCTCGAACACACAATCCTGAAAGACGCGCTCCATCAACGGGTCAAGGCCCGACGTCGGTTCATCTAAAATATAGACGTCTGCATTCGAGGCAAACGCGGCAATTAACGCCACCTTCTGCCGATTGCCCTTTGAATACGTTCGGCATTTTTTGGTCGGATCTAATTGAAAACGGTGAATCAACTCTTCAACGCGCGACTTGTTCGCTCCGCCGCTCAATTTCAGTAAAAAATCAATCACTTCGCCTCCGCTCAAATTCGGCCAAAGGTTCACATCCCCTGGCACATAGGCAAGGCGCTTGTGAATCTCAACCGTGTCCTTCCATACATCCTTTCCAAAGATCGTCGCTTGCCCTGATGATGCTTTTAACATCCCAAGCAGAATTCGAATGGTGGTGGATTTGCCGGCTCCATTTGGACCGATGAAGCCATAGATTTCTCCTTGGTTCACCTCTATGTCAACACCCTCTAAGGCTTGGAATGAACCGAAGTTCTTTGTAACCTTCCGTGTTTCTACGACAGCCATGTGCACTCTCCTCGTCTCAGAAATCTATTTTTGAATTTTTTTGCTCTATATAGTTCATAATATACAATATATGCCCCCTTGACAAGAAGATATGAACGCTTTTATTTGTTTTTCTTCATTATTTTAATTACACTCAAAGAGAGGTGAAAATGCAATGGATGGGTTTGAACGACGCAGAGAACAGAAGAAACAACAAATCTTAGAGGCCGCCCTCACCCTTTTCCTGGATTACGGCATTCAAAAGGTTGCGATGACGGAAATTGCCAAGAAAGCGATGGTCTCTCAAGTCACGATTTATAACTATTTTGATAACAAGCATAATTTGGTTCATGAAGTCTTCGTCTACTATGTCAACAAAGCAGCCAAAGACTTCGAAGACATCGTGTATAGCGACCTTCCCTTCCCAGAAAAAATCAAACAAGTCATTTTTAATAAAAGAGAGGCGTCACAGCAGATCAACGAAGAGTTCTATCGATACTTAATGAAGGAATATACGACCGGAAGCGGTTACATACAGACGGTCTACGAGGAAAAAGCCGTCCCTTATCTGATTGATTTGCTAGAGGAAGGCAGAGCACAGGGGCATGTGGATAAATCACTATCGAACGAAGCCATTTTTTTCTATCTTTCCATGGCTTCAGACTATGTCCAACGTGAAGATGTCTACGAAAAGATCCTACCCTTAACCGAGGAGATTACGAAGTTATTCTTTTACGGAATTGCTGGGGAAAGGAACGAAGGCCCAGAGGGGAGAGAAATGTGAAGGCGGAGAGAGAAGCCACTGGGCTCTTAATGTTCGTTCCGAAGTCTCGGCGCTTTGGTTCAGACATGCTCCGCTTTTTTCTGCCTTTAGACATGGAAGTTGTCAATTTCCCTAAAAAGAATACAAGCTCCCCCTCTCCTTAAAACAACCCTAGCTCTTTCGCTTTAGCCAGCTTTGCTTCTCATGGTTTCTCATTTCATCGGTGTATGCCCGACTCAAGAACGTCCCACTCTAAACCACACTCCCGACTATTTCCCGGAGAATTGTTTTGTTGTTCAATCGGTGGTGCTGTCATTTGCTACAAACTTCCGACACTGTTCCCTTGTTTCAAGGCAGGAAAGAGCGGACGCTCGCCCAAGAGGCGAAGGGCCCTCCCCCTTTCACCGCACGCGCACCTTCATCCCCGGCTTCTTTGCTCTTCTCATTCGCTTGGCCTTATGCTGTTCAAAATCCCAGCTTGCTAGAAAGGCTTTCGCCGAAGAATACCCTGACTGATAGAGACAACCCATTTCCTCATCGCTCAGGTCAAAATCGGTGGCACTGATGTCACCGGTCGGAATTTGAACCGTCCTCTCTTTCGTTTCTTCACTGATGTGGCGCAAATCATGGGCTTGGAGCATCGTTCTAAACATATTCGTGAAAAGGTGGACCGGTGTTGGGATCACAGCTCCTGTATCGATTTCCTCTTTGACGAACCGGAACCCGAATGTTGGAAAACGCGGTTCCCCGTCTGTATCATAGATCCAGATGGGGAAATTGCTAAGCAAGCCTCCATCTAAAATATAAGATTTGCTGCCATCATCGGCTTTCCAAATCACCGGACGGAAGAAAAATGGCATCGCTGTACTCATCTTGACAGCGGTTGATATCTTCACATCTCTAGGAGTCATGCCATAACGGTCCAAATCATCGGGCAAAACCAGCAGTTGCCCATTTGAAATGTCCGAGGCGATAATCTTTAGCTTTCCCTCTGGAAGATCAGCAAAGGTCTGGATGCCCTTTTCAGCAAGAACACCATCGATCCACTCTGCCAGGTAATCGTTTTTGTAAAAACCAAGATGAATGAAAAGTTCGACTACACTTCCGACCACAGGAATGCGATGGAGGAGGGTCCTCCCTCGAAGTTTGGAAAAATCCAATTCTCTTAAAAGATCCCGGACTTCATGGCTGTTATACCCGCCCGCCAAAAGAGCGGCGATCACCGCCCCCGCTGACGTTCCCGCCAGTCTTTGCCACTCTACACCGGCCTCTTCCATCGCTTGAATCGCTCCGGCAAAAGCAATGCCGCGGACCCCGCCACCTTCAAACACAGCATCTGCCTTCATCGTTTCACCTCTTGTCTGCATTTATGTTACTATCCTAACGATACTTCTATTATAAGGAGGGAGACTCGGCCTGAGAACGGCCTTTCCTTTAGTAAACACACACAAAAGCCAGGAAGGGTCTCCTGGCTTCGTATTCTTGATCTCCTCTTATCTGTTCACGGCCTCTTCCCCTCGTCTCGTTGTCGGGAACCGTCCCGTAATCCTTTCTACGAGCCCAAGCGTTAAAAAGCCATTTCCTTCGGCTTGCTTGGAATACCCGATCGGAGTCGTTCGCCGAATGAGCTGAGCATAGATTTCCGCTTCAGACAGGTGACGGTTAAATTCGCCCTCCGTCAAGTTGATCAAGAGTGCAACGGCCCCCGAAACGTGAGGGGTAGACATCGAGGTGCCGGTTAACCTTGCATAGCCCCCGTCCAAATACGTCGATAGAACATTGACACCGGGAGCGACGAGGTCGATTTCATCGTTCGTGTTCGTAAATTCGGTGATCTCTCGTTCAACATTCACCGCGCCGACTGCGATCACCTCGTTATACGCCCCTGGATACGCGAACTCGTCCGTGTCGTCCCGGCCATCGCCTTCATTGCCCGCGGCGCATACAACGGAAACATCCTGATCCACCGCATACTGGATGACTTCATGGAGCTCCTCTATATCCTGAGGCCCTCCTAGCGACATCGTGATCACTCGGACGCGCTCATCGTTGGGTCCCCTCCAGTCGACCGCATAGCGAATCGACTCAATGATCCACTCCATCTGGCCGCTGCCGTCTTCGCTTAGTACTTTCAAAATAAGGAGGTCTGCTTCAGGGGCAGCCCCTATCACTCCATTCCCTGTTTCAGAGGCAGCGACTGTACCCGCCACATGAGTCCCGTGCCCGTTATTGTCCGAGAAGTTCGTTTCATCTCCATCATAATCGGACGTAAAATTTCTTCCGTCAATAATCCGTTCCTTAAGGTCCGGATGATCCATTTGACAGCCAGTATCAATCACCGCCACCACCTGGCCTGCCCCTCTCTCCGCAGACTCCCAGATGGCAGGGGCTTCTACCATCTCAATTCCTACTGGCACCTCGGATGACGTTGTGAACACTTCTTCCCTTTTAAAAGGGATCAAACGAACGTTCTTCATAATTAGCCTCCTTTTAGAATGGACGTACTTCCCTTTTACCTTTATTCCGAAAACTCAAACCTAAACAATCGCATAGGTTCTGATTTGAATCAAAGGTACCGTTTGCCCATAGATCATTGCTACCGATTCGCACACCCTCACTCACATAAATGGAATTTATTAGGTTATTTTCTAAGACACTTCCTGATCAAAAACAAAGCGAGAACCTGCTTCAACAGAAAAAGGTTTAAGCCATCACTTGTTCGTACAGAATAGGTGGTACGTAACCGAAAAAGAAAGTAGGGGCACCATGCTAGGTAAATTTAAGTCGCCACACTCAATAAAGAAGGCAGAAGATCAATTAAACAACCAACAGAAAAAATTCGAGAAGAAGGTAAAGGCATACAAGCAGAAATACACGAAAAAAACTGGCCGCTAACGACCAGTTTCAATTACTTACATCGGTTTTTTCTGTTTTACAATTTCTTCGTAGCGCTTTTCAAGTTCCTGCTGCTTCTTTCGATTATACTCTAATTGCTTTGTGGCATATTCCGAAAGCTTACGATTTTTACAAGAAGTGACGTCAGGTTTCATAGTCTCCGGCATACATGATCCTTTCTACCTTAATGGGAATAGCTTGTCCCACTAAAGTGAAACTTCCTAATGGTATCTTACCTTTCCCTCCAAGGGGTCAGATGAAACGAGCATAAGCCGATGGATGCTTCTACTATATCAGGTATCTTTGAAGAGGAGCAACTCATTTAGGATAGCATCCACCTCACATGTTAACATCATGAAGTCACCAATGGCATCTAATTTCATTGTCGTGTACTCGGAATTGTCAAGCAAGTACTTTGTGTTTTCATCAATATGCAATTGGCAAATCCAGCAACTTCCATCTTGAATAAAAAATCGGAACGCAAGAATATTCTCATTGTCGTTTTTCATTCTAAAATGGATGGATTGAAATTCTTCATCTACGCCTTGAAAAGAGCTTGTCGCTAACCGTTTTTCAAAATAGGGTTCAGGCCAACCACGGCAACTCACCAACTCGAAACATTCGTCCCGCTTCCTATAAACAGAATACGCCACTTTTAAATCCAAGTTTCGAATGTCAAAAGCGTTGATGGTAATCGACCACATATTCTCCTTGTAGCTATCTAGAACGCTTAGAATATACCTGATGCTCTCACTGTAAGCCGTATTGTTATGAATCAGTTCTTGGTATTCCTCGTACAATCCCTCTAAATCCTCTACACGTTCTTCGTACCAGTCTAGCAGTCTTTCTTTTTCCTCCAACCTCTTGATGTGCAACTCCATTTCTGCATCCTTACGATTCACCTCACTAATAGCAGAGGTGGCTTGGTTCAGCTTTTCTCGAATTTGACTGTGGATGGTGGACGGATAGTTTTTCTCTAGAGCAAGTTTTCTCAGGACATTGTACTCATGCGGGCGTTTCTTTCTGTAGATGTACAGGTTGAATCCCCCTTCATTACTGGGGTCACTCATCAATTCTTCCGCCAACTTCTTCCCATAAAGCATCACAGTACCCCCAATAAATAGGCCCCCAATTGCAAAGGTATACCATGATAACTGCCCCAGCACACGCCATTCCTCCGTCAGCCAAATCCCTAAAGCAGAACCCACTGGAATAGCCGTGATACCTAGTTGAACAAATCCATTCAGAGCCTCCCACTTCCTAAAGAGCGCATCACTTATTTTTTTTACTACTTCCCAAAAACCTGGTTTCCGATTGACATCATGGTTTTGAATGACGTTAACGAGCCCTTCCAGTTCATGCTCATAAACGCGCAAATATCGATCAATTTCATCCGAAGGCATTAGGATTCTCCTTATCTTGCGACGTTCCCCCCATGAAATTGCTGAAAAAATTACACTAAAATTAGATGTGTTAACCACAATCAGACTACACACGGGTCAAAACGTGTGTAGCGGTTGCCTAACAATCCATAAATTGACGTATCCCCGACTCTTTCACCCATACACTTCTATTTTCATGGTAAAACTCCCTTCTTTTTTTAGCGAATTCTTTAACATCTTGCAATATACATCGCCACGCTCCGAGACTCGCGTTTCTATGAACGTTCATGTTCTATCAACACATTGTATGTATAATGTATGTATGTTTTGTATGTATTTTTTATACACATATTTTATACATACAAAGTAGCTACATGATGTGTTGTCTATACTCATCAGTGTTCAAGCGATAACCAAGTCAGTCCTTAGTAGACAGAATTTATACCCTTCTTATATGCCTTTCCATTTTTTTGTAGTATCAACCCTACGTACAATATGTGTATGTTTTGTGTGTATATCATACACACAAAACATACATACCGTTTATACATACAGCGTAGCTACATTATGAGTTGCCTATCTCGCTTTCTCCTCTTATAATAGATTCATAGCCACTCATTTTACTCACAATTACAGGAGGATTTTTAAATGGCAAAAGTATTAAAAGCTGGCGTAGACGCTGGGAATAATTCATTAAAGTTGGCGGTGCAAGATCAAGAACCGATGATTATCCCCACCTCCTACTACTTATATGTTGGCGAAAGCTCTGATCAATTCACTTCAGAACAAGAAGACATCCCGCCAAAAGAATTGATTGATAACATCGATGTTACGATTACGTCCGCGGCCATTAGCACCAATGGGATGAGACACATCGTTGGCAGAAAAATTCTGACCGACAACCTTAAATCGACCGAACTCGAAAAGCAATCCGATAAATCGACCGATGACATTCCTGTCATTGTTGCCTTATCAGGACTCGCGGTTAGTGCCATGAAGCAGCAACCTGACAAAGACACGTTGCGCGTCAACTACGACATTGGCCTCGCTTTGCCCATTGCCACCATTACTCCAGAAGCGGCGGCTAGACAAGCAGAGCGCTTTACCGGCACACATACCGTCGTTTATCATCATCCATCCGGTCGTTCTGTGACTGTACATATCATGATTGAATACGCCAAATGCCTGCCAGAAGGGGCTGCGGCTGCCTGGGGCATTGTTTATAATCAAAAAGGAGAACTTGCCAAGAGGAAAGTAGAGGTCGGCAATCAAGTCGCTTCGAGAACGATGGAAGATAAAACCCTGCTTGTCTACGACATCGGGGCGGGAACGACCGAGAAAGTCGTATTGCACGGCGTGAAGTTCCTTCCAAAACAATCAAGCGGGTTAAATTACGGATCCAAAGAGACGCTTATGGAGGTTCAAGCGATTTGGAACCATCAAAACCCACGCAATACGATTGATACGATGGTTGAATTTGAGGACATCTTTTTTGATTCCGAACACCCAAGGCACAATAGCCTTGTTCAACTCGCAAAGCCAGCGTTGTTACAGCTTTCCAACCAATTGAGTACAGACATAATTAATAAAATTGACGACATGAAGGACGACCCATTTGTGTTTGTCATAGGTGGAGGCGCAGCTGTATTAAAAGACACTTTACACGCCACACTGAATAAAAAAGGACGTACCACCAACGTCACCTTTGTCCAACGCCCTCTTTTCGCAAACGCCACTGGCTTACTGGTCTACGCCCTATCGCCACGTTTTCAGGCGCTCAAAGACAAAGACCTAGGTGTTGCGGCAAATGCCGAAAAAGCAAAGTAAGATTTACAAATCTGGGGACCGCTTGCAAGTCTATTTATCCAACAGCATCTCTGATGAATTCATTGACTGGATCAATGAACAAAGCGACAAATCCGGCTTTTTCTTGTATGCGGCCGCGAAGCTCTATGAACAAACCGGTCGCATGGATGTTTCTGAGATCCTCCCCCGGAAATTGGTGCTCAAGGACTCTCCGTCTCCACCTATTTGGACGTCTACGGAAACGCTAGAAACACGTGCGATTCAGGAAAGCGCACCAACGATCGATACCTTTGACGATTACGGGGAGGAAGAGACGGTAGAGAAAGTCGCTTGGGCTGGCACAGAGCTTGGGGACGATGATACATGGGGGTAAAGATTTGAGGAAGGCGATGGAGGGTTGTTAAACCTCCATCGCCTTTTTTATTGTGTCTGCCGCGAAGTTAATGGATGTTCGTTGAACGGGTCTGCTCTCTCCTCTAGTTCACGCAGTCCCTTCAACCGGAAAGCGCGACTCCTTAAGCCCACGCATGAATTCATCAACAGAGATATGGGCAATCATCCGCATATTACTGCCGTCAATCTTACATAACGATGGTTGCGAATTCCAATGCCCCCGCAAAGGGACATTGGAATGGTCTACTTACGATACTATGAAACTTTTAAGACAAGCGTCGGCTAGACCTTAAACACGTTGTCCAACATATAACCATCGGTCACGCTTTGCTGTAATGAAAATGGAAGGTCCATTCGCAAGGTCAACAGGGGAATTTTCAAAAGCGTAATATTTCCGCTTCTCTTTGCCAAGGTCTTTGTATTTAAAATATCTTTTTTCACAGTTGCATTTGCCATGGCGTTTATGATCATCATAGCAATCGCACTTCCTTTTCTTTTGATGATCATATTTCTTTTTACACTTGCATTGACCCTGACATTTACAACCGCACTTTTTACGACAACGACATTTCTTACCCATTGAATAATCCCAGCTCACCGTTTATTCCTCCTCTCTTTTAGTATAAGAACAATATATGAAAAAAAAAATGTAGGTGCATGGTCAGCTCCTCTGGTGTACCTTCATCAACTTTTAATAAAGAAGGGGACAAGTTGCTCATTTTTTGAGAAAACAGGCGGAAGATTAGGAGGGGGATGTCAAGCAGGCCTTGCCGGTGTGTGAGAAAAACGACCTTTCAAACGGTAAACAAGAGGGCCTTTCTCTTCTTTTAGAGGAAGTGAAACCAAGAGTAGATGTCGTTGATCAACCTCCCCTAAGCGGCGATTGCCCTTCTTTCTACCGATATACGATTCACCGAAAAAAATGTAAACCATTCAACATCAATATGTTGACAGATCCAACATTCTCTCATACGATGGCTTCATACTCATATGGAGGGACTTCTTATGCCACATATCGCCCAACCGTTGGATCAACATTCCCGCTCACATCCAGATCGTCTGGCACTCTGCTACAATGGACGGAGCAGAACGTATTCTGAACTTTATTGCGATGTTGAAGCCATGCGACTCACTTTGTTTGCATTCGCAGACGAGCATTTCCCAAAAGGACATCGCGTTCGTGTTGGGCTCTCCCTCCCAAACCAGGATGAATTATTGCAGGCATTCCTAGCCGTGACAAGCCTCGGATGGATCGCAGCTCCTCTAAATAAAGACTGGAACACCGCTATGCGGAGCGAAGCACTCACGACAGCGCAAATCGACATGGTGATCGCCGATGAACGGTTTCCCTCTCCTTTGCCTATGGTTGGCATCAAGGACCTTCGACATATTTCCCGGGAAACGTCTACCCCCCTTCCCATCGCGAAAGGGGAAGATCTCTTTTACTTGGGCTTTACTTCTGGTAGCACGGGCTCTCCCAAAAGCTTTGTTCGCACCCACCAATCCTGGACAGCAAGCATGAATGCTGCCAGTGAGGCGTTTGGTTTGGATTCGCAAGACCGAATCTATGCCCCCGGCACGCTTTCTCACTCTCTGTTCCTTTTTGCCGCCGTCCACACTCTGTATATTGGAGCGACGCTGTATTTGGAGCCTTCTTTTCAGTCGACAGAGGTGCACGCCAGGCTTGCCCGAAAAGAAGTGAACGTTCTTTACGGTGTGCCTACCATGTGTGAGGCCGTGGCTCAAGAAGCAGAGGAGTCGCTAGATGGGATTAAAGCAGTCATTATTTCCGGAGCAAAATGGACAAAGAGGCAGATTGAGCGGGCAAAGGCTACATTCCCCAAGGCCGAGCTCTATGAATTTTACGGAGCTTCCGAGTTAAGTTTTATTACCTACATGAGCCACAAAGCCAGAAGTTGGCCGACCACTGCGGCTGGCTTTCCTTTTCCTAAGGTTGAAGTCCAGCAACAAGGGGAGGAGGGCTTGCTGTATGTACGGAGTCCGTATGTCTTCAGCGGTTACGTTGGCCAAGAGAAGAACATGGAGGAGTGGCAGACAGTGCATGACATCGGCTATGTCACTGAGGAAGGGATGGTCCACATTCTCGGTCGTTCAGGCAACATGATGATTATCGGCGGTGAGAATGTCTATCCAGAGGAAATCGAGCAGCTTGTGAAAGAACTGGAGTTTGTCGATGAAGCCGTGGCGGTGGCCATCCCCCACCCTTATTGGGGCAACCAAATGGTGCTGTTTGCCACAACGTCGCGAAACGACTTCGCCGAGTGCAAGAAAGACATTCGGGCTCATTGCGCCGCGCGCCTCCCTGTCTTTAAACGGCCACGGCGCCTTTACTTCCGTGACCAGCTTCCCCTTCTCCCAAGCGGAAAAGTGGACCGACGCCGCCTAGCAGGTGCGATCTATGCCTGAAGCCGTGATCGTTCGTGCGAAACGTACAGCCATTGGCAAAATCCACGGCCTGCACAGCCAGCTGCGTCCGGAAACGCTGGGCGCCCTTGTGATTGAGGACTTGCTCGACGGCCTCCCCTGCCCTCCCGCTGATATCGCCGAAGTCATCTTAGGAAATACCGTGGGCGAAGGTGGCAACATCGCCCGCCTTTCCTTGCTCGAAGCAGGATTGCCCGTGGGTGTACCAGCGCTAACGGTGGACCGCCAGTGCGCCTCCGGGCTTGAAGCCGTGATTCTGGCCGCCCGCCTTATTGAAGCCGGTGCCGGAGACGTTTATATCGCAGGCGGCGTGGAAAGCACGAGCCTTGAACCGAAAAAATTCCGGGCGTCGCGGGAGCATGGAAAGCTGCGTTTTGAAAGGGAGGTAGAGCGTGCCTCGTTTTCTCCTGAGCGGTTTGGGGACCCAGACATGAGTACAGCAGCAGAAAACGTCGCGCGTGAGTGCCGGATATCACGTGTAGCGCAGGATGACTTTGCGCTTCGAAGCTATACAAGAGCTTGGGCCGCGCAAGAGAAGGGCCGGTTTGAGGAAGAGAAAATTGCTGTTCATAAGGGGGTACCCGACGAAGGCATCCGCCCCGTCAATCACCGCCTGCTTCAGCGAATGTCGCCTCTGTGTGGAAAGGAAGGAACGGTGACCGCCGGCAACGCCTGCGCCAAGAACGACGGCGCCTGTGCGCTGGTGCTGATGTCACGGCAAAAGTGCGATGAGCTCGGATTGAAACCGCTTGTCACTTTTGTCGGAGCCGCGAGTGCCGGCTGCGACCCTCGGCTAGCAGGCCTCGGTCCGATTCCGGCTGTCCGAAAGCTTTTATCGGAGCAAACGCTTACGGCGGGAGACCTGGATGCGATTGAATTCAACGAAGCCTTCGCCTCGCAAGTGCTTGCCTGCGCCCATGAACTCTCCTTGCCTATGGATCGGCTCAATCAAAGCGGAGGCGCGCTCGCTTTCGGCCATCCTTATGCGGCCTCCGGTGCGATCAATGTCTGCCGTCTCACGCAAGAGTTGCTCCGGACCGGCGGTGAACTCGGCTTGGCCACGCTCGCAAGCGCAGGAGGACTTGGGGTCGCGGCTCTGTTCCGGCAGGGGTAGGGAGTGCAGCGCATACGAGCGAAAGCCGCATTTCTCACTAAAAGAATGCGGCTTTTTTTGTCATTGGGAGGCATATGCTCGTCTTATTACATGTTGAGCTTCTTTATTTCTGTTTTCGAAAGCCCTGTAAGCGCCGAAACCTTGGAAATATCCATGCCATCAGCTAGCAAACGAGTGGCTATTTCTTTTCCCCTTTCTTCTTTTCCTTCTTTCATTCCTTCCTCTTTCCCTTCCTCTTTCCCTTCTTTTATTCCTTCCCTTCGAGCTGTGGCCAATGCCGAGCGTTCATCTAGCAATGCCTTTTGACTCATTTCATACAGTCGGCGAACTTCTTTGTCTTGACTAAGAAATTCCAGCGTCGTCATCGCTTTTTTTAACTCCGGTGTTCCCATCGCTAGTTCCTCCCATTCTGATTGATCGATTCCTTTTAGAAATAGCAGCCATCTTGTCAGTCGATCCGATAATTGAAAATGGTCTATCTCCAATTTCGGAAGCTCCATGATGTGGATTTCAATATCATCTGTTAACATGACATGGGTTGTATCTTCAAATCAAATGAAACGTATTGTGGTACTGACCATTTGCTACGACGTTGAAATCCAGGATGTTAATCGTAATGGTCTTTTTAAGATCTCGGTATTCTCCGCCTTCTTGCATCTGTTCTTCATAAAGTTTCGCCCAATGAGCTGACGTTATTGTCACTCAAATAGGGGAAAAAGAGCGCTTAACGCTCCCCTCCCTCCCACTCCCCATAAAACCATTCTAAAAACAGTTCCATGCGCTTATGGCGTGTTTGCGCGATGTCACGGGCGGTTGGCGTGTTCATACGATCTTTGAGCAGCAACAGTTTTTCATAGAAATGGTGGACCGCCGAGGATTTCCCGTTACGGTATTCCTCCACCGTCATTTCACTTCTAACAGGCAATGCCGGATCATACAAGCCCTGCCCTTTGGCCCCCGCATACTGAAAGGTGCGCGCGATCCCAATGGCTCCTATGGCGTCCAAACGATCCGCATCCTGCACTACCTCGGCTTCAAGCGTACGGACTCTTTCGCCTTGGCCACCTTTAAACGAAATGGTTTGAATGATCTCCATAATGTGATCCACTTGCGATTCCTCTACAGCGCGCTCTTGCAGCCAATCCCTGATGGAAAGACGTGCTTCTTCCTCACTCGCTACCACTTTGTCATCAGCCAGATCATGGAACAAGGCCGCAAGCGTCACAACAAGCAGATCTGCCTCTTCCTTCTCCCCTAGATGCCGCGCCCATTTTGTCACTCGTTCAATGTGATAATAGTCATGCCCGGTCGTTTCGTTCAACAGCTTCTCCCTCACCCAGCCCTCGGCTTCTTCAATGATGTCCATCTATGCCTCCCTGCTGGCTTTATTTTAAGCCAGTCTATTCGTTTTTCTTATTTTATGGCGATGATGCCCTTTATGTCGAGCCCCAAAAGACGTCTCTAGAGCAAGAAACCACACCAAACCAACCCGGCTTGGTCACCTCTTCGCTGTTGGTCTTGCCGCTCTGGGTTGCGCTCCCCCTCCACTTGTTGCCGAACAAGGGACTGTCTCCTTCGAAAATGAGAGCCTGCTGACGTTCGTTGATGCGGTACCTAGCGCTTCAATTGTCTAACTTTAACAATTCCTTTGAGATTCGGTGACAATTATGCCAAAGACGTTTTACTTTATTATCCTGAGATATACATACGGTATGATCGGAATACTACTGAAAAGGATTTGTTTATCCATGAAAACGCATCGCGCATTTGTCTTTATTTTGTTTGCCATTGGCGGCGTGCTCCTAACCGGGCTTGCTGGCATTCTCTTCAGATACATCATCGCACTCGTCTGGCCGGACGGCTTCATTGCCGGCTTCTCCATCTGGGGATCGTTTTTCGTCACGGCCTTGCCAGGATTGGTGGGCTCCCTATATTGGGCGTATTTCTTTATTAAAAAGGAACGACACGAAACAAAGCACCTAGATGACCCTCAACGCTCGGATAAAACAAGTTAAACAGAGCGGCGAGCCTGAGGCAGAACACCTGATTCTTCCTGCCTCTTTTTTTGTAAGGATTGGACTCTGAGGGGGCGGACATCGCTCGTGGTGGAGCTGTACGAGCGGAAACGGGAGACACTGTGAAGCCAGATCGACTGCTTAAAATGACCGTGCTTCATGGTCAGCAAAAATAGCCTTAGGAAACACAGCCCCTAAGGCTCATAGACGTTTTTCTAGCGTGCCTATAGTAGCACCGTTCTTAGTCCAGCTTTTCTTTTAGCTTTTTCAACGTTTCTCGATCTGTGTGCAAAGCTTCGATTAAATCATCATCTGATTGATCAGGTTCTGCCTTTAACATCATTTTCAGCATACCAAGTTGTAGGGCTTCGAGCTTCTTGTCTTGCTCTTCCTTTTCCCTTTGCTGCTCTTCCATCTCTCTTTGCCGCTCTTCCATCTCTCTTTGCTGTTCTTCCATCTTCTTTTGCTGTTCTTCCATCTTCTTTTGCTGTCTTTCCTCATAGGCGTTACGATTGATTTCATCATAAATTTCTTTTTTCCGACCAAAATAATCTGCCCAGTTTCTGTCATCTTCACTTATACTTTTCCATTGTTTTAGAAATTCAGTCATGATTTCCCCTCCTTTTGCTTGGTATTCTAAATATAGAGGTTCGTTAAGTGACTCCATGTTTTGAATCACAAGTGGCGCAAGATTTAATTCCAACTCGCTTTTTATTTCGTTTCCTTGCTTAGCTAATACATTCGAAAACTTCCGAAGTTCAATGTATTGGATTTCCATGGCATCGGATAATGGCTTATGCGTTTCCATTTCCAAGAGACGAAATCTGTGATGGTATTTCTGTTCGTTTGCCTGATCCAAATTATAATATAAAAAATTAATGGCTATGGTCGTATTTAAGTGACGATACTCCTCGCCCTGTTTTAATTGAGAGAAAAACGCTTCCGCCCAATAATACATCGTTCGCTTTTCCATGGACGGTTGTGCTCTAATTTGCATCTCGACATTTATTCGTCGCCCATCATCGGTGATTACAATGACATCCAGCCTTGTTGTCTTGCTCTCTGGGCGCTTGCCAATACGCTCGTTATTCGCAAAATGGATAGCTTTAATTTTACTATACCCCAAATGTTCCGGCAATAAAGCATTCAACATCTCAATTAAAAACGTCTCCCTGCCTTCCTTTGCGTACATCAGCTTAAAGGCGACATCATTCTTTAGATCCATTAGTCCTTGGACTTCTTCAATGGGCATTACATCAGCCTCCTATGGAAATGGGATGGAGATTAAGTGAATGGAAAAATTGTTACCGTTTACGGAAATTCTTGAAATTGGGAGACGTGTTCTAAAAGGCTGAATGAGAAGGGGCGGAAAATGCGGGTCAAGCGGTACGTTATTGAGCTCATTATAGCATGAGAAGAAATCTCTGACTACTCCTTGGCTACCCCTACTCTGTGGAACTAATCATGGCGAGACCGAAAAGCGCAAGAGGGTCGATCTACCCGCCGGAGCTAGACAAAAATGACCCAAGCATCGTTCGGCTTGGGTCCCTGATGTTACTCTTCGTTTTTTTTACCTTTTTTAGCATCCGCCTCGACATCCATGTCTGAGCCAAATTCCGTTTGCAGCTTCGGTTCTGAAGCAACTTTGTTTCTTTCGGTGGTTGTGGCCGTGTCTGCTTGGAACATTTGATTTTTCATATACCGGTGGAAGATGAACTCTCCAACAGTGATAACAGCAGCGGAAACAAACGAAGCCGCTCCTAGCGCAACCGCTGGATCAAACAAGAAAGCGCCTAATGCATAAATGGCCATCCATGCCAAACCGAAGTCGGCGATCGTCGCGACTGTATTGCTCACTTTCGGCATAATAAATACGTCCCCAATAAACGAAACACCGGTTAAAATGACACTTGTGGTTAAAATATCCCCAAAGGTGACCCCAAAAAAAGCCCCTAACACAATCCATAGTACAGCAGTGATCATGACAAATTTAATAAGTAGCGCTTTGGCGTAGGTCAATCCTCTCTCCTCCTTTCGCGTAGTAATTCCTTTATACTTTGTCCTCTTTTTTTCGTTTTACTCTAAGGTGGTGGAGATCCGGGAGAATGAAAATAAGGACTGTCCTCTGAACAGCCCTTTCTACCCCAACGTCTACAAGCGGTATGGCTAAGTCTCCGACGATTCGCTCAACGTAAGGCCTGGCAACATCTTCATAACCGAGCACCACGTCCCTGTCGGCAATGAAGTTCACCTTCTCTACGTACACAAAAAACGTTGCTTTCCCTTACAGCTCATGGTAAGATGCTTCATGCTGAACAGCGCTTTCCCCATTATTTTTATATAGATTGGAGTGAACCTATATGGCTGTTGCCTCTTCAAGCGAAGCCACTATTCATCAAAATTTTCCGGATGTTAAGGTGGTCCCGTTACTCGCGGTGCTGCTTTCGGGAGCGTTTGTCGCTATTTTAAACGAAACGATTCTTAATGTTGCCTTACAAGCCATCATGGGGGACCTCGGCATCGCCTCCAGTACAGCCCAATGGCTGGTGACTAGCTACATGCTCGTGATCGGCACACTCATTCCTGTGTCCGCCTACTTTATCCAGCGTTTTACCACAAGACAGCTGTTTATCACGGCCATGGGCTTATTTACCTTAGGTACAGTGATCGCTGGGATTAGTCCAACGTTTTCTGTTTTACTTATTGGGCGACTGACGCAGGCATTTGGAACAGCCATTATGATTCCATTGTTATTTAACGTGATTTTGGCAGTCATTCCCGTTAAAAAGCGTGGCGCCGCGATGGGGATGATCGGGCTTGTGATTATGTTTGCGCCGGCAGTGGGGCCCACCGTCTCCGGGGTCATTATTGAAACTCTGAGTTGGCGTTGGTTGTTCTACCTTATCATTCCCATTTCTTTGATGTCCCTGCTTTTTGGCGTTTTCCTTTTAAAAAATGTCACGAGGGTTACACGTCCCAAGCTTGACCTTCCCTCCTTCCTCCTTTCAACGCTTGGCTTTGGCGGGATTGTCTTTGGCTTTAGCTCTGCCGGCGAAGGCGAGGCGGGATTCACGGATCCGATGGTGATGATTGCTTTGGTCATAGGCTTTGTTTGCTTAGGGTTGTTTGCATGGCGTCAGTTCAAGATGGATGAGCCGTTACTTGACATCCGCGTCTTGCGCTATCGCAACTTCGCCCTCGCCATTGTGATGGTCATGATGGTGATGATGACGATGTTTGCGATGATGCTCGTCTTGCCAATGTATATGCAGACGGCCTTGCTCTTTAGTGCGGTGGTTACAGGACTAATCATGCTTCCAGGAGGACTTGTGAACGGCGCCCTCTCCCCGGTTATGGGACGCATCTTTGATAAAGTTGGGCCACGCCCGATTTTAATACCTGGAGCGATTTTGCTTCTGGGGACAGTCTTTAGTTTCCGCTTTATGACCCCTGGAGTGGACGTTTGGATCGTCGTCATCCAGTATATGGTTCTTATGGTTTCCGTAGCGATGATTCTCATGCCAGCGCAAACCAACGGCTTGAACCAACTGCCAGAGAAGCTCTATCCGCACGGCACAGCGATTGCCAATACGCTGATGCAAGTCTCCGGAGCCATTGGCGCAGCGCTGTTTATCTCGATTATGGAAAACGGGCGCACCAATGCGCTTGCAGGCATCGATAGTCCAACACCAGAACAACAGATTGCCGCTGTGACAGTCGGCTCTCAGCAAAGCTTTTTCACCGGCTTTCTCATTGCTTGTGTGGTGGTCGTGATTGCGTTGTTTGTGAAACGAAGCAGGCCAGCTGATGAGGTAAAGGAACCCTCTTAATACGCGGACGGCCCCCTCTTGAGAACTAGAGGGGGCTGTTCTTTGTTTAGAAGGCAGTTGGAGAAAGCCGGTTCTCTCTCGCATCCGCTGACTTCTCCCCCACATCCGCTCCTTTCTCTCTCGCATCCGCTCGCTTCTCCCCCGCATCCGTGCTTTTCTCTCCCACATCCACTCGCTTCTCACCCGCATCCGCGCTGTTCTCCCCCAAATCCGCTGGCTGATCTCCCCATTCCGATTCTCACCTTTCATCACTACTCCCATCAATCAACTCGTTGAGGTTGTAAGAGTAACTGGTCGACGCGCCGCGCGTTTGTAACCTCATGCCTTTTAAAAGACGATGCGTCGCTTTGTCAGAGGCTATCTTTAAAAATCTTCGTGCCTCACGATTGGTAATCCAACCATTGAGAAGGAGCGCATAATCCTGCAAGCTCCGTATGTGCGCGTCTTTGGCTCGGTGCTTGCAAATTTGGCACCGCCATTTACCAGTGTTCTTTTCTCGTTCCATCGGAAGTGTTTCGCATTTGGGACAGTGGACGCCAAGGAGAAGGTCAGTCGCTGGAATTTTGTGTTTGCTGAGTGGGTCAAATGGAAGCGGCGTGTGTTGTTTGATGAAGGCAGAGGATAATCCGGAGATGTCAGAGATGCTTACGTAGTTGGTCGGGAAGCTTTGGTTCAAGGCTTTCACCCGTGTTGGAAGGCTTTCAGCTCGAATAACGTACTGGCCGAATTCGTTTCCGGCGTCTGTTACTTGGAGGATGGTGGAGGAGGAGCTAAAGACGACGAGTCCCACGACGGGGATGGGCGGCCAGCCATTTCGGGAGAACCAGCGTTCCAGCTGCAATTGTTGGCGACGCACTTGCTCGAGGGGGTGACCAAAAGCCTCGCTAGTGCCCGCAAGTGTTGAGCGGGTGAATTGTCCCAATCGCTGGTCAAAATGAACGTCCCCCGCATAGTTTTTCACTTCTAGGATAAGAGCGTAGCGCGTCGTTAGCACAAGCGTGTCCATTTGGAAAAAGTACCGGCTCCCTCCGCGAAGTCTGAGACTGTGATAGAGCCAGTAGGACAACTCATCCGGCAGGCATGAAAGAAAATAACCCATCGATCTCTCTCCCCAATACCCAGCCTGCCACTTGCCTACCTCCTTATCCAGCTGTGCTTGCTTCTGATGCCCCTTTGGCAGCCGTCGCGTGAGTGCCTCAAGCGCAGTCAGTTGCACAGGAGCTGGACGTTTTTTCACTAGATGAATCAACCGAATCCCTCCTTTTCCTTGTGACTTCTATATTCCATTCCAGGCAGCCATTTCCCTTTAATTTCAAGGATAAGAACGATTGTTTTATTTTTCAAGCATCTCCGCTATCCTCATAGTACCCACAGTAGGCTGAGTCAGACATTACGACCGCCTTTTCGCGCGGACCATATAGGAAGCCTCATGCGTACGGCCACCCTCAAGCAAGCTCGCCGCAAACGGGCGGAGAGCAGCATCTCTACTTTTCATGAAACTCTCACCTGGGGGTCGAGGAGTTCCACCTTGCTCACTTCTCACCCGTTCCCCCCTTGACGATGCTTCTGCCATCTCCATGCGTCCTGACACATGTCAAAAATGCCTTTTTCTGCCCGCCATCCAAGCTCTCGTTCGGCTTTGGCCGGGTCAGCGTAGGAAACGGCTGCATCTCCGGGTCTTCGCTCGACTACTTGAACCGGAATGCTCAGCGCATTGGCCTCTTCAAAGGCTTTGACCACTTCGTAGACGCTATAGCCTCTGCCTGTGCCAAGATTGTAAGTGTGAACGCCCGTACTCAGATGCTCCAGGGCTGAGACATGACCTTGTGCTAGGTCAACGACGTGGATGTAATCCCTGACGCATGTTCCGTCCTCGGTGTCATAATCGTCGCCAAAAATCGAAAGACGCGGGAGCTGCCCGATGGCGACTTGAGTGATGTATGGCATTAAGTTATTCGGGGTTCCCTTGGGCTCCTCTCCAATAAGGCCGCTTGGGTGAGCGCCCACTGGGTTGAAATAGCGAAGCACGGCGACGCGCCAATTCTCATTCGAGCTGCTAAGGTCCTCTAGCATGTCTTCTAGCATTCTTTTCGTATTTCCGTACGGATTGATCGCTTGCAAGTTAGCTGTTTCCGGCACAGGCGTTTGCTTCGGGATGCCGTACACGCACGCCGATGAGCTAAAGACCAGTTGATAGACCTCGTGCTCACTCATCACTTCGCAAAGATTCAACGTGCCGATCAAATTATTGCGGTAATACTTCAGCGGGAACTCGACCGATTCCCCTACCGCTTTGAAGCCAGCTAAATGAATCACGGCTTCAATCGAATGCTCCCCAAACACCTGAGCCAGCTTCTCCTTCTCAAGCAAGTCCACATCATAGATGCGAACGGAACGACCCGCGATCTTCTCCACTTGTTCCAAGGAGTCTACACGGCTGTTTGAAAAGTTGTCCACAACCACAAGCTCATGCCCTGCCTTCAAAAGCTCCACGCATGTGTGACTCCCAATATAGCCTGCGCCTCCCGTAACCAGCACTTTCATAAAATATCCTCCCTCTTTAGCACCCTTTCTCTATCGTACTATAACAAAACGAAGCGTGCCTGTGGCTTCAAATTCATGCACCTCGGCACAGCTGTCCTCCTGTCTACGTATACTCACATTCCACAAGCAGCCGCTCGATCCGTGCACACAGATCCTCCCCGACAACATCGTAGGCGCCTCCCAGCACAAGCCTGTCCTCTTCGCTTTCATTCTTCGTGACTTCCACATCAAGCAGTTCCTTGCGATTGCTCTCAACGCTGATCACCACCGGCTTCTCCCCTGTGGCCGTTTTTGCTCGTATTAGAATCCCCGACTCCGTAGGTACGTACGCATTCACTCCCCAGTTAGAAAACGCTTCCTCCTTAGAAGCATGAATGAACTCAATAATATCTTCTGCCCGCATGGTTTCCCCTCCAAAAGCTAATACGTTCATTGTACCACGAGACACTAGATGTAGCTTCCACCACCTAAAGCCCCCTAAGAACACAGTCAAAATGCGCAGGCAGGTCGCACCAAAGCGCGGATATTGCAGACCCGATCAAAGAAATCCCGAACTTGGACTTCAGGGCAGGACTGAAAAATCTCGACGCTTCTATCCACCGGAGCGGAACAATACCAAAATGCGCAGGCAAGTCGAAGCGGAACAAAAAAGAGCTCGCCCTCAGGCGCGCTCGGCATTTTTATCACTTAGTCCTCGTTTATCCATTTCTTGTTTTAAAACGAGAAGAAAATCAGGCTCAAGCTCTAGTTCCAACGACTTCTGGTACGCCTCCAGTAACAGCCGGTTAGGCAATGGTTCCAACATATTCTTGCCCTCCTACTTTTATGATTAAAATCTGACGTACGTCCTCCTTCATTTTTACCACAAACATATTTTCTTGTCACGACTTCCGGCAATATCTCTCAGCATTCAACATGAATCTTTGAGAAGAAATAGGATGAAGCCCCTAGCCTTTTCGCCAGGAGCTTCATTTTTAGCTAGCACATGCATCCATTGCGCTCGCTGCGCCGTCCCACTCTCTTTATTTAAAAGGAATAAACCCGACACTCTCCAGCAGATGCTCAACAAGTATCTCTCCTCTTTTGGTCCAGTGGATCAGCTTTCTATGTTGTATTTTCCCAGTTCTGAATGTAAAGTAAACCTCGAGCGACTGAGCATATCCCGCGCCATGAATCCGTTTGGTCAATACCCAATCCTTCCCATCTTTTTCAATGACGTTCTTTGACTCCAATAATTGGTCCACCGTCTCCCCAGAAAGAAGATACCTTCGTGCGATGGTTTCCGTCGTGGTGATACCGTCGGGAAGCAAAAACCAATTGTCCCGCTTTCCAACATGGGGCTTGGCTCGTTTGTTTGGTTCTTCATTTCTAAACCGGGGAAAGATCTCCTCGACCACCCATTCAAAGAACGGTCCGGTTTCATCGAGATTGCTCGTCATCGCCATTTGATAAAAACCCGCTTTATTTACAAGGAACATAGCTTCTAGGTTCCCATCATCGTTGCGGACCAAGTGGCGCCTCTTGCACGAAATAGCCAGTCTACCCAGACTGTCCTGTTCGTTCACGTTTAAAATAGCCGAAACATCTCGCGCCAAAAACCATAGCTTGTCCTCAATGCAAAGGAACCGCACCTTCATTCCTCGGTACGAGAAAAAATTAGACTGAGCAAACGGCATACCCATTCCTCCCTGGTCAACAGGTACCTCTGACGAAAACGCCAAAGACTGGACAGAGTTGTACTTTTAACCTAATTCGCGCTTCTTCTGCCTTTTCCTGCTTTTTGAAGCCAAAATGCTCGTTTTTCTAAAGCTAGGGAACATTTTTAACAATATGTATAATATTTCTCTTCTTGCTTCACGCTTCACTAAAGCGCGGCAACGTTCACTCATTGCAGAAGGAGGGAGAAGCTCTCCCTCGCTATGAGAATCGCTTCTCTGATTTGCACATGACAGGCGTGTGCGCCCCGTAATTCGGATGCAAAACGGTATAATCTTGCGAGGGCCAGTGTGTGATGTTTGGCTGGATGTAATGGGCTGGCTCACCCGACACATAGGCACACACATTGCCCTTCTGTGCGTCGGGCACTGATTGTTTTCCCATCCCCATGATTGCCGGGATATTGACTTGAGTCCCAGCACTCACATTCGATGGATCGTAGATATGCTGATTGACCGATTTTAATACGTGAAGCGGAACCTGGTATGTGGCAGCCACATCGTCAAGCGTTTCATGTCTAGCTGTAAAATGCATTTTCATGTGAACGACCTCCTTCGTACTTTCATTCTATACAGCGTATTCGTTACCCGTTTTTTTGCTAATCCCTCCACGCGTCGTTTTTATTGGCCATGCACCTATTCAAGCGAGTGTCATATCATGACCATGAATTTGAGTTTGGGCAAGACCGTGAGGGGGATGATGATGTTCTGGACACATGCAAATAACATTTTTGGGGTGCGGGTGAATAGCGCCGACAAAAATACGTCAATGAATCTAGGGAATGCCCTGCATAAAGGGTATCAGGCGAACTCGAAAAAGAACGCCGGGTATGGTCAATCTGGGGATGCGAACTTCTCTCCATTGCAATTCAATAATGCCAATTTAACCAATGACCCCGACGTAACGGACCAAGGGCAAGCGCAGGTCTAGCTTCGTTCCATGTGAAAAGACAGAGCCGGTGGTTTCTGTCTTTTCTTTTTACATAGTCCCTTAACAGTGTCATCCTCACTGAAGTCGCATAGGATTAAAGTAAAGGTAAACCATTAGGGGGAGTTTCTGTTGACGCATTTGAACAACATCTTTGGCATTCGTGTGAATAACGCCTCAAATAACGCCTCAATGAACTTTGGAAACGTGTTGCATAAAGGGCATCAGGCCAATGTTAAATTAAATGTCGGTTACCTGCAGGCAGGCGACGCCAACTTTTCACCGTTACAGTTTAACAACGCCAATTTGACCAACGATCCTGACGTTTCCGATCAAGGTCAGGCACAGGTCTAACTTGTTGGAAAGGAAGGTAGCCCGTGCAAATTAATATTAAGCAGATTCATATCAATTCCATCAGCACGATAGGGTCCCTCAACATCGGTAAAACGGTCTTGAGTCAAAATCAGTCTTCGAGCAAGCGCTATCCGAAACCCTACTATGAAGAACAGGAGCCGGAAAACGGGGAAGAGAGTGAGAATGACGAATCCCTTCCTTCGATAGATCCTATTTTCGGCTCCTCTCCATAACACGACGGGTGAAGTAAACGAAAAGGGGGGAGTGCCAGTGTCGAACCGCCATCATCGCTATTATCCTAATGAACCCTATCCAACCTACTACCCACAAGCACCGCCGATGTATCAGCAACCGGTCCCGCAGCCTCTCGTACCCTACGTTCAACCGGATCAACCGGAGTACACATCCAAAGACAACGATCAGGCTCACGTTCAAGCAGAAGCGCCGACGTACGACCCTCCACCGAACGTTTTTGATCAAGTGACCCAACAAATGAAAGAGCTTCGCGACAAACTGGATAAAGTTGAACAAGAAAACGAAGAACTCAAAGAAAAAGTGGAGAACATCAAAACGATTAACATCGAGAACATCAACTACAAGATTCAGGAGTTGACCGTCCAAGAACTATCCGGATCGTTAATGATTGGAATGACCTCTTTAGCGGATGCGGTGGATGTTGAAAAACTCATGAACGACAAAGGGAATCTTCAGTTTAACGATATCGATACGGAAGACCTTGAACAGCAAATGGAAAATCAGCAGTTGAACGATAATAACGAGGGCTCTGATCCGAATGGTTAAGTCAGAGCCTCTTTGTTCATGGATTCAAAAAGAATGCGTGCGGCCTCTTGTTCATTTCTAGGGAGTTTTTCTTTTTCGTAATTCAGCATTCGAAACAGCCTTGCGATCACAGGCAAATGCAGTTCTGCCTCTCGAACCGATTCCTCATCAACGAGTAACTCCGTCCCCCCGCTAGCCAAGAGCCTCCCTTCTTTCATCAGAATAATCGTATCGGCCCACGAAGCGGCAAAATTAACGTCATGGGTGGAGAGAAGAATCGTTTTTCCCATAAAATGCAGGCCGTGGAGAAGAGCGGCGACATCGTCTTGTCCTTGAGGATCAAGATAAGACATCGGTTCATCCAAGATCACAATATCTGGCTGCATCGCCAGTATCCCAGCAATCGCCACTCTCTTCTTCTGCCCGTAGCTTAAGTGAAAGGGCGGCTTCTTTTTAAACTCTAGCATGCCGACCGAACCTAGGGCCGCATGGCAAACCGCTTCGATTTCCTCCTCTGACATCCCCAAATTACGCGGACCAAACTGAACATCCTCCAGCACCGATCCTGAAAACACTTGATCGTCAGGATCTTGAAAAACGAGCCCGACCTTTCGACGGATCGCTTTGGCGCTCCTTTTCGTCAGTGCCTCCCCCATGATCGTGATCGACCCCTCATCTGGAATCTTCAGCCCATTCAAATGATGGAGGAGCGTGGATTTGCCAGCGCCATTCGGACCGAGAAGTGCCACTTTTGCTCCGATAGGAATGTTCAATGTAAGGGTTTCGATGGCTTTCGTCCCATCTGTATATTCATAGCTAATTTCGTTTAGTTCAATGGCATTCATCTGTGGCTCCTTTCTCTAAAAACTCCTCCATGTCAAAGCACAGAGGAGATGTAGCCCACTCGTTTAGGAAAAGCTCTTCCCAATCTTTCCTTCATCCACCATTGCCCCAAGAACATCGGCAATCACCCGTGTCGCTAGCAATGACGTTTGGTCACTGACATCATAAGGAGGAGAGACTTCGACCACTTCTAGGCCACAAATGCCCTCTCTCGCCACAATATCAATGAAATCCAGCCCTTCCCTCGGGAGAAACCCCCCAGGCTCCGGCCACCCCGTGCCTGGAACAAATCCGCTATCAAAGCTATCAATGTCCACACTCAAATACACAGCTTTTGCTCCTTTCCAAGCTGTTTCCAACGCAATTTCAGCGACTTTCTCAATTCCCAAGCGTTCAACATCTTGGATTGAAATGACGGTCGTATCAAATTTCCGCACATTCTGAACGGCTTCTCGTGGCACTTGCCACCCCCCAATCCCTACTTGAACAAGATTCGAAGGCGGCGCATTCGGGATATTGGTGGCATGGAACCACGGGGTCGTGTGCATGCGTTCATCCATATCCTTTTCCTGGAGGTCTAAATGTCGGTCCATATGAATGATCCCGACTTTTCCATCTACATTGTCAGCAATAGCTCGAAGACATGGGTAACCAATGGAATGGTCCCCCCCAAGCATCACGGGGAGCGTCCCTTGAGCAAAGACATGAGAGACCGCTTTGAAGATTTGGTCAAAGCTTTTCTCAATATTGGCGATCGTAAAGACGTCTCCAAGATCACACATTCTTAACGATTCTAATAAATCGATCCCTTTCTCATAACTGTAGCCACTGTACAGTTTTGAAATGCGCCGAATCGCTTCTGGACCAAAGCGTGTGCCCGACCGGTACGTCGTTCCAATATCAAAAGGAACTCCCATAAAGGCGACATCATACTCTCCGACCTTGCGAACATCTTCTAAAAACGGCGTTCTCATAAACGTCGGTATCCCCGCATAGCTAGGTCGACCCTCTCGCGTAAATGTAGATATGGTGCGATCCCCTATGGAAGGAGCCGATTCCAACCCATACTCAACCGACCTTTGCCAAAGCTTCTCGTTTTCAACTTCCGGAATTTTCGCTTCTTTCTCCGCAGCTTCAATGCCGAGGAGATCGCTCTCTCTCTTGCTTTCAAGCGCTTTTTTCTTCCTAAAACTTAATCCGTGGTTATCAAAAAAGCCCAATACCTACCACCCCTGTTCTCAAATTCTTCGATGCATCCTTCACCGGATGGAGACGTTTCACGTGCTACCTCTATAGGTATTCGACAAATTGTATGGGTATGACAGTGAACCCCAACTCCTCCGTTAGAAGTTGGGGTTATCCATGTCTTGAACGATGATTTTATTTTTCGATTGATTGGGTCGGATTAAACGATGCAAATGAATAAACAGCAGCCCGCGTTTGAACAAGGCTTCGACTTTATCGTCCCTGACCGCATATGGCAGTTCCAACGTCCGCATGACTGGCCCTTGGTATAACTCCTGATGCAGCAGGTGAAAGCCGTTGTAATCAATGTGCATCGTCCCTCTGACTTCAAGCGTTTTTTCATACACATAAATGTCGACATCCTCTAATTTTAAGCCCGGCAAGGCGAAGATACACAGAAGTTCATGCCCAGATTCATAAATATTGACGCTCGACGAACTACTCGTGGAACTCGTCGTTGAACCAGGGCTGCTTTCAAAATCCATGTTTTCAAAACTCGAAAAGAAATCCTCCCCTAAAAAGCTTGGCAATGACTTCTTCCACCCGTTTGGCCTGCTTTTGTGCATCATCCAGCCTCCTCTCTTTGCTCTTCTACTATTTATATGAGGAATAAAGAGGGAAGGTTACACGTTCTGAGGAGACTGACATACACTAAGGTGACTACAACAAACAAGAGGGAGGAAGTCGAGATGTTCCAGCAACTGTTTCCCCCACCCATGAGCCCGATGGGGTTTAACCCGTTTGAGTACGGGTGGCAGCAGCTTCCACTAAAAACGCCCATTTTCAATCCTTTCTTTAAATCGCAGCCCCCTGTGCAAACGCACGGTCACGCCAAGCAGCCCTCGTTTCCTTTTCATACACAGCCATCTGCCCACCACCCCTTCGCTCACCCATTTTTTCAGGACTCACCTGCAGGCGGTCACCTCCATCACCCCCCTCATGGTGCGCCCCCAAAGGGTGGGAATACGAACGTGAATACGTTGGGCGGTGGCGTCCAAAAAGCCATGGGGTTCTATCATCAAGTAAGCCCGATGTGGAAGATGGTAGGAAGCTTTTTAAAATAGCCTTTCCGCACCATTCGTTCTTTCCGGCCGGGTTCCGATCCCCTCTCGGCCGGGTTTTGCCCTCATTCTTACGCGGTAGTTATGCTTCCTCTTCTTCCTCTTCCTCCTCCGGACAAGCAAAACTGAACTCGTCCCCAATCGCAATTTCTCCTGCGACGATCTTCATGTTGGCCTGCAACCCTTTGTGAATGGACGGCCCATAATTGATCGACGCCCCACTTGACACATTATTGATCCGTAAATGATGAATAATGGTTTGAGGCCCATACCTATGCATCTCTTATCCTCCTCTCTCTAGTTTTTAGCACTATATGTAAGCCCTCCCGCTTTCGTATGGTTCATGATCTTTGCCTTTCAGGAAAGAGGCGCTTGCCAACCATTGATGGACATAATCGATGCCCAAAGCCCATACAAATCACTTGAATGCAACACTACTAGGGGATGGGGGAGGTGAATGATGCATATTGCTGATGGCGTTCTCAGTCTCACTGTTGCCCTCGCCACTACGGCCGGGGCTGTCGGTGTACTGGCTTACTCAATCAAAGGCGTTAAAGAAGAGGACATTCCAAAGATCAGCCTTCTCACCGGTGCGTTTTTTGTCTCGTCGTTAATCAATATTCCCATTGGGCCAACGTCTGTCCACCCTTTGCTCGGAGGCTTTCTTGGATTGGTTTTAGGAAGGCGAGCGCCTTTAGGGATTTTTATCGGCTTGCTTCTCCAAGCTGTCCTGTTTCAACATGGGGGGATCACGACGCTCGGAGCCAACACCTTATTAATGTCGCTTCCAGCCCTTCTCATCTACTGGCTTTCCCCTCTTGGGCGAGGCATGCCGATGTTTGCGAAAGGGTTTTCGGCGGGCTTCCTTGCCATCGGGAGCGGGGTTCTTTTACTGGTCGTTTTTTTACTCCTATCCGATGCGCGCTACGGAGAAGGGGCGTTTTCCGTGATTCGCATGGTGATGATGGCTTACTTGCCGCTCGCTTTGTTGGAAGGCGTTCTTACAGGGTTTGCCGTCAAGCACTTATATGCGATGAGACCCACCCTTTTGACGGAGGTGATACAAAAAGAACATGAACCATAAAATCTGGCATATCCTAATGATTCTTTGTGTAAGTCTGGGTATAGGGCCGCTGCTTCATCCAGAGTATGCCGAAGCCCATCGCATGATCATTGAAGAAGTGGAAGAAGGAATCGTGCTCGTTCGGTATGACGATGGTACTGAAGCTCGTGTCGCTTCTGTGTCCACGTTCAATCAAGAAGGGGAAGTTGTAGCAGAAGGAACCGTCGATGAAAATGGCCGTTTTCATTACGACAAAGACATAGACGCGTATCGTTTTGTCGCCGATGATGGTCTAGGGCACCGTGCCACGTGGGTCAATGAGGAAGACGAAGAAACAACAGGGCTAGCCTCCGTGCCCCTCCCGGTTCGTGCGATTTTAGGGGTGTCCGTCTGTCTTTTTGTAGCGGCCATCTTTCTATACCGTCGCAAATCATAATCTTGCAAAAAATAAGAGGTGAAACGTGCACATGAAAAAAACAACGATTTCTCTGATTTTCGCTTTGTCCTGTTTGTTCTTGTTTTTCCCCTCCGATACATTCGCTCATGAGCTATCGATTCAAATTGAGGAGGACACGGCAAGCGAGGAGCTTCGCGTCGATGTGATTTGGGGACATATCCGAGATTTTGTCGATTATGCAGAGGTGGACGAATTCGAGCTTCATGTTCGCTACCCAAGTGGAGAAATGGAAGAGTTAGCTCTTGAAGCGATTGGCGTGCAAGGCAGAGCTTATGTGCCGGCTGCTGAGGAAGGCGATTACACCTTCTGGGCCGTTAAACAACCGAGTACATACACGCCCGACGGTGGTGTGACGCAACTAAGCAGCCATATGGCAAAAGCCGTCTACCCCGTGGGAAGTGGAAGTGACACGTCTGGTCAGCCTGTCGAACTGGAACTAGAGATCGTCCCAGCTGTCAGCATTAACGACTTTTCCACAGGTACATTTAGCGGCACCGTTCTCTTTACCGAAAATGAAGCTGCAGACGCCACGGTCACCGCTTATGGCCCAGAAGGAGAAGTGCTAGAAACCGTCTCTTCTTCTGAAGGAACCTTTGACTTTGAATTGGACACGACGGGAGAATGGTTAATCAAAGCCCACTTGCCAGAGGAAGAAGCCGGGACCCTTGAGGGGGAAGACTACGAAGCCATCAGTCGCAACACCACCCTCTTAGTGGATACGACCACTGAAGAAACGGAGAACACTACCACTGAACAAACAGAGGGTGCGGCCGCTGAAGAAACGGAGAATTCCGAGACCCAAGTGCCTTCTCTTGTAGCAATGCTGGTCGTCGGCTTGCTTGTTGGTGCCACCGCTACGCTATTCGTGCTGAAGAAAAAAGGAAGCCAAGAGAATCGTGACTGATGTGAAATGGTGGGGATCTTATGGCGAATCATTTAGAAGAAGAGCAAATAGCAGGCATTCCGAGATGGGCTTTAGTATGGGAGGCAAGAGCGAAACTTCTAGCGGCCGTTTTCTATATTTTTGCAGTGATTAGTTTAACGACGCCTTCTTTCGCTGCCCTTGCCTACCTTATCTCCTTGGCCGGTGCGCTTCTTATGGGGATTCCCCTGGCCGTCCTGCTTAAGCGGTATTTAATCATCACTCCTTTTCTTCTGCTGATGACGGTTCCGTTGTTCTTTAGCCAGGGTCCCTTCCTTGCCTTTGACCATGTCGCCTTTGCCGTGTTGATCATTTTGAAAGCATTCACCTCCATGACTGTGATTACCATCATCCTGGACACCCAGTCGCTTGAGCAATTCATGAATAGCCTTGCTGATTTAAAGGTACCTCCAGTGCTAATTACCGTGTTAATGCTTTCCTATCGCTATGTTTTCTTATTTCTCGACGATTTTCAAAAAATGCAGCTAGCGGCGAAGTCTCGCTTCTTTAGAGGCGGGATTGGCATCAAACGTCTGAAGATTTATGGGCAGCTCACAGGGGCCTTGCTTGTCCAATCCCTCGACCGCTCCGACCATGTGTATGAAGCCATGGCATCCCGTTGTTTTAACGGGACCTTTCGTTTTAAGCACTCACGCAAACTGACAGCCGCCGATCTCTCTAAGACGCTCTTTGCCTGTTTGTTGATCGTGACTTTGGTTTTTTTAGAGAGAGTGTTTGTGGGGTGATCCACGACTTCAAAAAACTCAACCAGTGAGTCCCAACTGGAAATCGAAACACACTGGTTGCCTATCCTTTTTCTAGCTGTTCTCTTGAAAGGCTCAGCCGATCATGACCCCCTGTGCTGGTTGTTATTGGAAGTCTCTTGGAATTTTCCTTTCCCACGTTTTCGTAAAGATTTCTTTTTCATTTTCAATAGCACTCATTGTATTGGTCAAATAGAATGTCGTCTCATCACTGGTCATTTCACTGAAGCTCTTTACTTTTGTTTGCCAGTCCTCTCTGCCGATCTTTACTTCCCATTCACAATGCGCACATGCAGATAAAGGATCATTTTCTTTAATCGTATACGTGTTCTTGTTGATACTTCCGTATTGCAGACCATTTATAGACAATTTTCGTTCGCCTTCGTCAGAAACGTCCTCAAGCTTCCAAATACCGGTAATTGTATCATGAGATACTTCTCTTGTCCGATTTTCTGCTCTTATAATTTCCTTATCGATGACCTTTGCAGTTTCTGGGTAATCAAAGTATTCGCATGCTTCCTCTTTGCTTTGAGGCGTTCTGACAGGTAAAGCGAGATGGGTATCTTCGCCTGAGTAGATCGTTAACGTCACTGGCTTTGGCGAAGGCCATGCTTGAGGCCAATACGTTGGTGATAAAGCCACTTCTAGCTGGTGACCCTTCGGTATTTGCTGGCCTAGCGCATCGAGTTGAATCGAGACTTTGTACCTTTTTCCCGGTTCTAGAGGTTCAGGATGCTCATGAGAATGTCTATGGGCTAAATTCAAGATTCCCCAACTAATCAGTGTCGATTCACCGGTTGGTGCTTTGTCACATAGCCTTACTGCTAATAATGCCTGTTCTTGATCCGATGATAATTCAGCATCAAACGTAGGGTGGCCCAGAAGTTCTACTGTTTCTTCAAATGGTTCTGATGTAAAGACGACCGCTTTTCCATTCTCTACACGTTGATCCGATGGCAAGTCCCCGGGCTGGCCAAAAGGACAAAATACGCCTGCGTAAAAACCATGGTCTTGCACACTTGGAATGAGAAATTCTTCTGCTTCTTTGACTTCCTCTATTAATTTTGCTTCTGTAAGCCAGAGAGACTTCTTTTTGACATTGGCAGAAGGCCATTCATGATCAGCCACCCATTTGCCGGGTCTTTCGGGATAGTTGACGGCTGGCCGTTCACTGTCTTGAATCCACGAGATTAATTTAGGTTCTTCCATAATGCCTGTATCTTTTCCTTTTAGCCATTGATCCCACCAACGCAGACATTCCTGTAAAAACCCGATCGCCGGTTCAGGCGTAGCCACTTCAGGGTATTCATGCGCCCAGGGCCCAATCAACCCTTTGCTTTCATTCGGTAGGTTTTCAAGCAGTCGAAACACTGCATTGGTATACCCATCCTGCCAACCACTCACGGCAAACACCGGTAGTTGGATATCGGAGTAATTCTCACAGATCGATCCGTGCTTCCAGTACTCATCTCGCCTCTGGTGTCTCATCCACTCTTCAACAAATGGTGGCGTGTTTTCTAGTCGGTCGAACCAGTTCTCTCTCCAGCTTTCACCAACAACCGATGGGTCCTGGGGTCTTGCATTGTAGGCAAACATCGTAGATGCCCACCAAAGCATGTCTGAAGCTAAAATGGTGCCGCCTTTGTAATGGACATCATCTGCATATCGGTCATCTGTCGAACATAACGTAATAATGGTTTTTAGCGCTGGGTGTTGTCTCGCCGCAACTTGCAGGCCACTAAACCCTCCCCATGATTTACCGATCATCCCTACGTTTTCAGTCGACCATGGCTGTTCACAGATCCAATCCAACACGTCTAATGCATCATCTTGTTCCTGCTTTAAATATTCATCTAGTAGAATCCCATCTGAATCACCGGAGCCCCTGATATCCACACGAATACTTGCATAGCCATGCCCCGCAAAGTAAGGATGTCTGATAGAATCTCGAATCGCTGTAAAATCGTTTTTTCGGTACGGAATGTATTCTAAAATTGCCGGAACTGGATGCTCTTCCGCGTCTATTGGCAACCAGATCGTTGCTGCTAATTTCGTTCCATCAGACATCGGAATCCATACATGATCCATCTTTTTTGTTTCCCTTGGAAATTCTGTTTTTATCTTGCGTTTCTCGGAGTCTCTTATGTTAAATACCAATGCTGTCAACCTTTCTATCCATTGTTCTTTGGTCTGAGATTAATTTCCTGCCGCTTTTCAGGTGGAACGACTTTCATTACACTTTCATATACATAGTACATGGTCCGTTCAATCGCCTCGTCCACAGAATAATTCCTACGCTGATTCATCACCGTCGTCATCATCCCTTTCCAGAGTAACATAGTGGACTCGGCAATGAACTCCACGTCTTTTTGCTCCATAAACCCTTCGTTTACGGCATCCTGTATATATAAAGCGCTTCGTATAGAAAATGTTTGCTCCATAACAATCGACTTTATTTGTTCAGGCAACCCGATCAAATCATCTTGGTAGATCTTATAGTAGTTCTCCACTAGTTCCTCAGGGATCGGGCCTAGTTTATTAATGAAGATCACTGAGTAAATTTGCGGCTGTTCAAAGGAATGTTTACAGAAACACTCCCACATATACAACCACTTTTCAATTGTATTCGCCCCCTTGTCCATATAGTGAGGCAAGTCTTCTATATATCCTTTCGTAAATCGCATCGCCGCAAAAAAAAGTAATTGGGGAAGACCCTGAAAATAGTTATAGGCAGTGGAACTCGTGTACCCTGCTTTATCGGCTATTTTTCGAATCGTAACCTTATCAATTCCTTCTTTTTCGATCACTTCTGTTGCCGCATCTAAAAAATAACGCCACATGCGAGCTTTTTGGATTTCTTTTCTTCCAGCCTCCATAAGACCCACCTTTCTAAAAATCAAACGATGTTGTTTCTATTTTCTTGCCCACTGCTACTCACATACACATGCTTATGGGCATCTTGCTTTAACCATTTAATGAGCGACATGGATAACAAGATATACATGATCAAAATAGGAACTGAAACGAACACAGAGGAAGTTTGTACAACTCCTAGACCGCCAACGATGGTTAAGCTAATTGCTAAAGCTGAGAGCACGACTCCCCACAATAAACGGTGCCAGCGCGCGGGCTCTGCATTCCCTTTTAATTCTTTTGTTGCGACACTGGCAATCACATAGCTTGCTGAGTCAAGGGATGTGGCTAAGAAAATAAAGCCAAGAATGACAAAGAATATCGATACAAAGAGTGACAGTGGCAAAGAGTTTAGCACCGCTACAATAACAGCTTGCTCGCTTTGTTCGGTTAATAGTTCGGTCAAGGCCACCTCTCCACTCAATTCTAGGTTCATGGAGTAACTTCCAAACACTCCAAAGTATAACCAGCTACCAAGAGACCCCCACATTAAAATATTAAACACAAGTTCTCGAATGCTTCTGCCCTTCGATATTCGAGCAACGAAAATACCGATAAACGGAGCTGTTGCTGCAAACCATGCCCAGTAGAAAACGGTCCATGCCTGAGGGAATCCCCCTTGAGAAATTGGATCTGTGTACAGACTCATTCTCATAAAATTATCTATCATAAGTCCTAAACTATTTGTAAAGTACGACAGAATAAATAAAGTAGGACCTACAACAATAACGAAGAGCGCTAGCCCAAGGGCCATGTAAACGTTCCAATCACTTAATCTTCGGATTCCCTTATATAAACCGAAATAAGCACTTGAACTAAAAATGAAGGTCCATACGATAATAATGGCAATGTTTAGCCATAGGCTTGGTTCAATGCCAAAAATATTACCAATCACTGCAGAAACCATTGGCACGCCTAGACCTAAAGAAGTACCCAATCCACCGATCATGCTCCAAATTACTAAAATATCGATGACTTTGCCTAATAAACCGTCGGCATGCTTACCTAAAACACCCCGGCAGGCAGCACTGATTCTTAATGAAGGATCTTTTCGCACATAAAAGCTATAAGCCATCACAACGGCTGGTAAGGCATATAACGCCCAGGCGGAGATCCCCCAATGGAACAAGCCATAGCTGACAGCATACTCCGCCGCTTCCGTGGAGCCACCTTCGATTCTAAATGGAGGGCCCGTGTAATAATACAGAGGCTCTACAATTGACCAAAACATGATGCTTGTCCCCATACTTGCACAGAAAAGCATCCCTCCCCAACTAAAACGGGAAAACTCAGGTTGATCGTCAACGCCACCTAACTTGACTCTTCCATACCGTCCTACCATTAACCAAATTAAAATGATAAACAATCCGATCGTTAGAAATTCAAACGCCCAGTCCAAGCGATAGGTGATCGCAGCCATCATTTCCTCTACGAATGGACCAGCCGTGTCTCTGTAAATCACCAATAAAAGGGTGGCGCTGACGATGAATAATAAAGAAGGCCAAAAAATAGTTTTATCAATTTTAGGATTCATATCTTGTTTACATACCTCATTTCTGTTCATTGTTGTGTCGTTCTAGCAACTGCTCCCCCCTTCCATATTGAACACATTCTTAATATGAACTTATTCATTTTATGAACACGTTCATATTAACACAGTTATTGAACTTGTCAAACGTGTCGAGATCCTTCACACCTCCTTCCGTGAAACGGAGGAGTGACTACTAGCTGTCTCTCCCCCTTTTCATCCACTTCGACCAGAGCACATAAATCACAAGCGGCGTCGGAACCTGAATGAGCCCCCAAATCCCCCAAAACCAGCGACGATGGCCATTCTTCCCTGCATCAAGGAAAAGCCACGTGCTTTGCGCAAAAAGAAGGAGAACAATCACCATCCAGCCGTACCAGGGCAACGTCTCAGGATTTGTGGTCATCGCGGGTGTCCCTCCCAACGTCGTTTTCTAAAACAGAACACCCCTAGCGCGATAAGCGTCCCGGCTACCTGCAAAACAAGAAACGGCATCAGTACATAATTCATCACGCCAAACACAATGGAAAGGACCACCGCAGCCACAAGCCAGAACAGGGCCAGCTCTTTCCAGAGTCGTTGCCTCTTTTCTTTTTGAACCGTTGCTACAAGCTGCTTGAAGTAGTCCGGCTGGGGCGGTTCCTGGTCTGTGGTGGTTTCTAGTTCTGCTAGCTGTTTGTTCAACCTCGATCTGAATACTTCATTGGTTTCCTTCTTCATTGTGCGACTCCTTTCTTAGCGCTTGTATCGCATGGTACACACGAGATTTCACCGTTCCTTCCTGTGCCCCAGTAAATAAAGCAATTTCATTGTATGTGTAGCCGTAGTAATGCTTGAGGATCAAAGCGATTCTCTGTTCATCTGGAAGCTCCGCCAGGCCTTCCAAAAGCTCAAGGCCATGGCCAGCATGCCGGGAGTTCCAGCGCATGCGCTCGGCCTGTTGATACGCCTTCATCCATGTATTCCGACGAGTCTGTTTTCGCTTTTCATCAAGAAACACGTTAGTCGCAATCTGAATCAGCCACGTTGAAAACTTCGCGTTTCCCTTGAATTGCTGAATCCGTTCAATGGCGCGAATCATCGTTTCTTGGGTCAAGTCTTCCGCAAAGCTAGGATCGAGTGTGATTTTCACAAGATAGTTTTTTACAAAGACGTAATTCTTCTCAAGAAGCAGCGCAATCGCTTGCTGATCTCCTCGTTTCGCAAGTCGAATCTTCTTTCGTTCCTCCATAGCAAAATCCTTTTTCACACATTTTACCCCATTTTTTCTAAAAATTCATGACGCTTCGTGAAGCGGCGAATGAGCTTGAAAAAAATGAGGCTAAGCACAACAATCGCAAAAGCAATCGCCAAAAGCAAGAGCGGTCGAATGAACAAGAACCCGACAGCCTGCCCAATGACGAGCGCCACAATAGGCAAAACCACGAGTCCACCGAGCTGATAGGCTTCTTGAAAGCCTTTCACCTTTGCGGAAATGAGGATATTAAGCAAAATAATGAAAATCGACAAGGCTGGAATGACAAGAAAGACAAGCAGTAACCAGCTCCCATTCGGAAAAATCATCCGTGTAAACAGCGGATACGCAAGTGTGTTGACCACCACCCCGTATAAGAGAAAGCTCGCCACCGTCAGCAAAAGAGCCGGTATGAATGCGGCCAGTGCTTTGCCAAGAAAAAGCTCGCCCATCGTGAGTGGTGTATAGAGAAGCCCCTCAAGCGTCTTCCTTTCCTTTTCCCCTGCAAAGCTATTCGCTGTGATCACACTCGCTGCCATCACAGGAATCAAAAGAAACAGCGGGGCAAACAAGTACATCGAAAGAAAGTAGACGAGTTGATGCGTCAAGCTTGGCATCGAGCCAAACAGTGCCTGAAGCGCGGGGTCTTCGATCGCTTCCAGTGTTCGGAGAAGCACCTCCATATTGCCGATCGACGTCAAATCAAAAAAACGAACCCATATAAGAACACCTCCGGGCAGCGCCGCCCCAAGCAAGACTGGAAGCAGCACCATCGGCAGCCATAGCTGCACGCTCGCTTTCACGGCATTCATGTCCTTCTTCGCCAGCGTCCACACGCCCCGCTTATTCATAGTGGCCCCTCCTCACCTGAAAGTAAATCGACTCGAGGCCATCATTCTTTACCTGTGCGCCGTATAGACTGGCAACACGGGCCACTTCTTTAAGGAGTTCTGGCAACGCTTCATAACCCGAGACCTTACAAGAGTATAGATTCCTCTCCAACTGCTTCGGCTCGTATTCGGCAAATTGGTGGATGTCTTGCCAATCTTCCACGTGCAAATGAACGACAAGCTCCTTGATAAGCGCTTGCCGCAACTCCGCAATCGTTCCCTCCGCCTGCTTCACTCCTCTTTCTAAAAACACGTAGCGCGTACACAAATGCTCTAGTTGACTAAGCACATGCGAGCAAAGCACAATCGTTGTCCCTTCTTGTTGATTAATCCCTTCTAGATAAGCAAGCACATCGTTCGTTCCGTCCGGATCCAGCCCATTCGTCGGCTCATCTAAAAACAGCACCTCCGGCTTATGCAAAAGCACCTTTGCCAGTCCAAGCCGCTTTTTCATCCCAGTGCTATACGTGCCTACTTTGCGGTCAAGAAAAGAGGTTAATGAGAGGAGATCGCTTAATTCATCAATTCGCGCTCTGGGATTAATGGCAAACAGATTTGCGAAAAAGTCCAGATTCTCCTTTCCTGTCATCTCTTCATATAGGCCTGGCTGTTCTGTTAACGTCCCGCAAATTCGTCTAACCTTCTCTCCACTCTGGATTGGATCAACTCCATTGATGTTGACTGACCCCTCTGTTGGTTTCAGCAACCCATTGAAGAGGCGAATGATGGTTGTTTTCCCGGCGCCGTTAGGACCGAGAAGGCCGAGGATCTCCCCTTTGGTGATGGTAACGGAAAGGTTTTGAATGGCGGTCTCACAGCCAAACGATTTTTTGAGGTTCTGAGCTTGCAACATCGGGCGTCTCTCCTTCTACTTGTGTTTATGAATAAGACGTTTGCGGGGGGCAAATGGTTCAATGGAAGAAATCTTTTTCAGAGAAAACTAGAGCAACCAACCTGAACCTCCCTTTATAGGAGTCACAGGCTGGCTGCTAGTTATCATCAAAGATCGGCTTTCTTACTCTCACCTCCCTTGTCTCTTAACGCCAAAAAACCTGCCCAGCCAACGCTGAACAGGCCTTTCGCAAAACATTACCTGAAAAATTTAATCGTCAAAGGAATGCGGTACTCTACACCGTCCCACGCCTTCACTGCTGCAACGATTGTAAAAACCAGCATCATGATGCCCAGGATGAAGAAACCAAGAAACCCAATTAAAACAATCATCAAGATGGCGGATATGATGTTGTAGATCACATACGACAATAGGAAATTAAAGTATTCTTTCCCGTGATAATCGACAAAATCCGACTGATCTTTTTTTATTAACCAGATGACGAGCGGCCCGATAAAAGCTGTAATGAAGCTAATCAAGTAAATCAACATCGCAAAAAATTTCTCATTTCCATCAGGCTCTCCGGTTTCTTCGTAGTCAATGATGTCATCGGCCACTGGTTCTCCCTCCTTTCTGTTAGCGTTGTATTATGTAAGCATACCTCTTTGTTTAGAATTAGTAAACAAGTGACATAGCTGTTTCAAAAGGAGTGGTGACCGTGACCTTAGATGATTCGCACCGACCTTTCCCTCTACCTAAGGGACCCTGAATCATGACACAATCCTTGAACGTCCCGCCCGGGGTAATTGCGGTCAGGTGCTTCCTCGTTTTTCGGATAACCATTTTTAAGGCTCCCTACTGTTGTTCAGCTAGCATGACACTTGCTCTCCCTTCCAAGAGATTCAAATGCACCGTATACCCATCCGTTTTCGCATTCATCATTGCGGAATCTCTGGCGAGTGCGTCTGTCTGAATCCCTTCAAGAAGTACAGCCACAATCCTACCTGCCTCATCGCATTTAAAGGTAAAGGATGCGTGGGGGTAATGGATGTAGCGATATCCGAAAGCATCGGTTTCTTCTTCCTCAAACCCCACGAGCCACTTCTTCACTTCCTCTATATCCTCGCCGATCTGTGAAAGCACATAGGAATAAATGCCAACGAGCTCCTCTGGCATCGCTTGGGCGACTTCTGCAAGTCCGATTGTGGCCCCCTCGGCCTCAGAGGGAATATAGAGATGTTCCTCGTCAATGACTTCCCCGCCTTGCAGTGAGTACCCAGTGCTTCCTTCGGCTACGACCTCGACTTCTGCCCCAAATGGCAAGCCTTCTGCCTCCAACTCTTCATTGGAAGAGAGTACCAGTCCTGTTTGTGGCGTGTCATATTCTTCTTGCTCTGTAAAAACGGGCATGGCTTCTTCTTGCTCTTCTTCCCCAAAAAGCAGAGCAAACATCGTTGCAAACACCGCGAGCGGGACGACAAGAACGAAAACGGTTCGTTTTGCCTTCGCTTTCTTATTCGTCCCCCGTCCGCTCTTACGCCCGCGACTTTTCCGCGGTAGCCAGTCACTCGGTTCATATGCCGTCGATTCTTCCCTTTCATTTGCGGAACCTTCCTCTTCCGCCTGGCTTGTATCTATAGAATCTCTTTCTTTTTTCGAAAAGTTACACCTTATGTCATTCACGCCCAGTGTTTGTTCCACATGCATCCCTCCTGCCCTTATTATCCATGATTAGAAAGTCGAAAAACAAGAGGGAATGCGTAGAGGCGCCTAGGTTGTTTGGGACGGTTCATGTGCTCTCCGGACGTTCGCGATGACCAACCGACTCTTTGGAATAGACGGCATCCTTCCTAACCTGTAGCTTAAATCTTGTTCAGGCACGTCATACGTGACTTGATTGGCTAGAAATTCGAGGCTCTCTTGCATGAGCATCACCGTTACCCATTCTCCCGCACAGCGATGGCCCATGTAGTGGTCTCCGCCGCCCTGAGGAATAAAGGCAAACGGGCTCCCTTTCCAGTCCTTAAAGCGCTCAGGCCTGAATTCGTCCGGTTTTTCCCAAAGGTCCGGATGACGATTGGTGCCGTAGATGTCAAGAAGGACAAGTGTCCCTTTTTTAAACTCATGTCCGTTCCAGTTGAAATTCGTTCGAACCCGCGCTCCCAAAAATGGGCCAAATGGGTAAAAGCGGCGAATTTCTTGGGCAACCATCTTGCTATACCCCTCTTCCTCCTTCTCAAGCTTCTGCCTTACCTCCGGATAGTCGTGGAGCGCCAGCGCACCAAAGGTAATGTAGCGGCCGATGGCGACAATCGGTCTAAGGATGTTGATGAGCTCTACGGCCGCAGTATGCCTGTCAAGCAGCTTCCCTTTCCTATCACGATGCCAGGCAATCACGTAAGCGGCCGTGTTTTCCGCAGGTCGCTCCTTCTTGGCACGAATTTGTTCGATGAAGGCTTCTATCCATTTTTCCGAACGCTCCCGCGCTTTTTTCCCTCGTTGGTATCGTTGACCGACCGCTCCAAAGGCATCGACCATTTCGCCGAATTCCTTCGCGCGTTGGTTCACTTCATTTCCCTCCAGAGGAACGCCGGCCCATTCACACGCCGTTTTGCACATGACTTCTTCCGCCTCATCGAAAAGTACGAGTTGCTCCGCCTCTTCCCACTCCGGGATTTTCGCTTGCCAGTTCTTTCTCGTGATGTTCACCACATCGTCTAAGCGTTCCGGTGTCATCAATGAGAGGAACATCAGCTTCCGATGCTTATGGTCCGCATCGTCCAATCCCTGAACGCCCCCTTTTCCAAAGAGCGATTTTTTAATTCTTGGAGGCGCCGCACCCTTTCGTATAAAACGTTCCTCGTCGTAAAACACTTCCGCCGCTTCCTTCCCGCTCATGCAAATCACCTTTTGCCCTAATAGACGGGTTTGGAAAACATCGGAGCCTAATTCTTTGCGTCGATTTGGGATAAACTGAAAGCCCTCAGACAGCAAAGCAAGCGTGTGATCCAACCCCTTATCTTTCGGTGTTTCGGCGTTTGAGTTCATCTGTCCTTCAGCTCCTTGTTCACTAGTGATCGGTCTTGGCTGCCTAGATAGAAATGATGCCCCGTTGATCACGCGGGAGGGGCTTCCATTGCTGCGTTTATTGGCAAAGCTCTTCTCTCTCTTTAAACGACTTTCGTTGGGGTTTGAGCATAGCAATAGGATCTAGTCTTCCCCGTTCGTCGTATGTTATCATTCGTTTTTGCTGCTTATATAAAGGGCAGCGGGAAGAAGGACCGAATGGAAGGATCCTTCCTTTATTCACTAAAGGGGCTCTCCTTCGACGGTCGGACCTGCGTGTCAGTGGAATACGCCCCCTCCTCTTCCTTCACAAGCTCAGCCAGTCGGAAAAAGCCAGGCACATCGCTGTAGCGAAGATTGCTGCTTGCTTCAATGACTTTCAATTTCACATCTTGTTCGACGTCTTCACGCTGACGGGCCGGAACGTGGCGAAGCGTTTTTCTAATTTTCGGCTCCATTTTTCGTAAAAGGCGCTCATTTTCAAAAGTGCTCATCGGTTTCTCCCCTTTCGAAGTTTTGTTTGTAGATTCTTCAGCGCCCTTCTCTTTATGTTGGAGATGTTCTGTGGGGAGTCTCCAAACAGCTTGGCCACCGCCTTTAACTCCATCTCCTGCATAAAGACCAATTCCAACACCTCTCGCTGCTTGGGAGAAAGCTCCTTCAGAGCCGCAAACAGCACAGGATCTTCTAGGGCAGAAAGCAGCTGCTGGTCCTCAAGACTTGCTTCGACGTTTGCCCTCTTGTCTTCAATTCGTTCCATGACGCTCGTTTCCATACCCATCCCGATGGGCTTGTCCAAGATGTAGAGATGCCTCTCAAAATGACGGTTGTACCGTTTATTCATTTCCCTCGCGTGATGGTAGATCAGCACGGAGACGTATTTCACCATTCGCCGTTCAAAGTAAAACGTTCGAAAACACTCGTCCAACTGTCGAATATTTGCCTCCGTAGGCTGACAGATGGCTTGAACATAGAGAAGATAGTGCTTTTTATCTTCGAGATAGGCTCGGACAATTGGTTGGTGTAAAAACGACTGATTGTTTTCTTCAAACGCTTGAAACACAGAGCTATTCGTGCAGATTTGAAGATCTCTATCTTCCATAGCAGAGCCCTCCCCCTTTCTATATAGAGAGTGATTCATCTACTAGAAAACAACCTCCACCCAGAAAAAACACAAACAAATGTTCTGTTTCTATTTTAACCCATATAGCCTCTGTCCGCTACCCCTAAGGGAAATCAATACTATGAGTCAGTCCTACGAAAGCCTTTCACATATAGTTAGACCTTCTCGCGCAGATCCGATTCTGCTTTCTCCCCCGCATTCGCTGCCTTCTCTCTCACATCCGTTGCTTTCTCCCCCACATTCGCTGCCTGCTCTCTCGCATCCGCTACATTCCGGCCACCCTAGCTTTTCCCCACATCCACTAAACTGCATGCCCTGCCAAAAAGAGCAGGCCTTTGGAATCAAAGAGGAACGAATGTTCTTGTTTGGTTGTTTTTTTGTTCGCTTTCTCTCTTTTTAAAAGGAGAAGGTACAAGAAATGAAAGGTGGCTCTTGCACATGTCCCTTGAACATTTTATGAAAATCAATCACCGCTTCTTTTCAAATCCGCTGATTCAATCGTTCATTGACGAACCAGACCATGCTTCTTTACTCAGAAGAACGGTTGAAAAAGGAGATCAGAGCGCCTCAAAACAGTTGGATGAACGCTTTGAGGACTTCTTCTTAAAGGTTCGCATGATTCGGTATATCGATCGTTTATCCACGTTCTATGTGAAGAGTTACGATCAGAAACGAAGGAAGAATCATCGTCAACTAACGCTGGACGCTCCTGCCGGTTTCGATCAAGATGAGTCACAAACGGAGCTTAGCAAGCTTCCTTCAAAGGAGCCTTCCCCTGCTGAATCGGTAGATCGACGGATTCCTGATTTGTTGACGGATAAAGAAAGCGTTCGACTCTATCAATCGTTTAGCGAAAAGAAAAAGAACGTGCTTGAGTGGTCGATCGTTCACCAGCTTTCGAATAAAGAAATCGCTGGACTTCTGGACTGCACGCCTCAGAATGTTTCCAAATTAAAAGCCCATGCCCTTCGTCAACTTCAACAGAAAGGAGGCCAAGCTCGTGGCTAAAACAAAGAATGAATTGATTATGGAAGTGTTGGCCTTAATGGAGGGTCGAATTAGGAGCGGACTTCAAGCAACACCGCCCCAAGAGCGAGAAGACTTAGAACAAGACATTAACGCCCGACTTGTCAAGGCTACAAACGAAATGGAGCGTGTCTCGTTTTGGACGTTTAAAGAACAATTTGATGAGAAACAAGACGATTCTGGCTAACCATGCTTCATTGGAGGAATGATCTGTATGGTTAAACAGAGGGATGGCGCCTCGTTCTCGTTGACAACCTTTTCAAAGCCTCTTATCCTTAAGGATAACTCTATTCAGATTGATCTTTGAGAGGAGAGAGGTCACCATAGATACAAAACGAAGAATTGCTGTTATTTGTGGAAGTTTACGGACAGATTCGTATAACCGCAAATTACTGGAAACCATTGAACAGGTAGCGCTGGATCGCTGGGAGACGGAGGAGATTGATTTGTCCGAGGTTCCTTTTTTCAGCGAGGATATTGAATCTTCGGGTGAACCGCCATCTGTCGGAGCGTTGCAGGCTGGATTTTCTCGTGCCGACGGGATTTTAATTGTTACGCCCGAATACAACGGAGGCATGCCGGCCACCGTAAAGAATGCCATTGACTGGGCATCGCGCGCCTCTAACCCGTCCTTGCTTGCAAAGAAGCCGTTCGCTGTCGCTGGCGCCACTTCTGGAACAGCTGGTACGATTCAGTCGCAGCTGCAGGTGAAGCATGTACTGACGCATGTCGGAGCGTACGTTATGCCTTCACCTAAAATCCTGGTCAACAGCGCCGATACGCTGTGGACAGAGGGAAGCACCGTCATTCAGGACGAGGCCACACACTTGCGGTTGCAACATTTTGCGAAAGCATTTGACGAATGGATCGAGCGCGTCTCTCCCTAACAAACGTACAAGGAGGAAATGACGATGACTGTAAAAAAAGAACCCAACCGCTTTTACCTGGACGATGATCAAGGGCGCACGGTGGCTGAGATAACGATTGTAGCTGGAGAGCAGAATACCCTTATTATTGACCATACCTTTGTCGACGAGTCGCTGCGTGGCCAAGGGATAGCCGCCCGGCTTGTCGAAGTGGTGGTAACGGATGCGAGGGAGCAAAACAAGACCATCGTCCCGGCTTGCCCGTTTGCCGAAAAAGAGTTTGAAAGCCATCCGGACTACCGCGATGTTTTAGCCACTTAATCACCCACCATGGAAGACCCTTTGAGATTTTGTGTCAAGGACGAATCCACAGAGATTTGCGAGGCCGGTGGAAGCATCCCTGGCCTCTTCTGCGGAGAGTCTGTCGGTCCGTTCCCGGGCGGGGCGGTCTTTTTGATAGGGTGAGCAAGGAATGCTTACCCTTTGATTGGCTGATAGCGCCCGTCGCTGTGACCCTCACTTATAGTGCCCACCGATTTTTTGATGGCGATCCTTAAGCTGGGAAGCTTCCATGAGCGAAATCCCCCGGGTGATCGCCCCTTTTCCATAACGATCGCGAATCTCGTCCATGACATAGCCAATGTGGGCAAGACGATCTCGGCTCTCGTTGTCTTCAAATAAGCTAAGCTGCCAGTCCTGATCGCTCTGTAAATTAGAAAGGGAAACCGCTATTTTTCGTACGGGGTACCCTTCCCAAAATTTATCAAGCAACGTACAGACATGCGTATACACTTCCATCGTAATATTGGTCGCCAGCGCCATCGTATATTGACGATGAAACCCCTTCTTTTCTTCATAGCTTGCTCCCATGACCGACAGCGTGACGGTGGATCCCATCCGGCCGGCTTTCCGTGTTCTTTGACAGACCTCTTCACATAACTCCAATAGCACCACTCGAAGGTCTTCCTTCGTGACATAATCGCGGGGCAGCGTCATCCCATTGCCGTACGCTTTTCGTGCCTCATGCGCCTTCCTCGTCACTGGCGAATCATCTTCCCCGTTCGCGCTCATCCACAGCACTTGCCCATGCCTGCCAAAACGCTTTTTAATGAGCCCTGGGTCAGACTTTGCCAGCTGGCCAATGGTACGGATGCCCATGTTGCGGAGGTGTGTACACATCCGCCCGCCAACGCCAAACAGATCCTCAATCGGCAAGTGCCACAGGTCCAAGTCGATCACATCCTGACTTAGACGATAAATGCCTGAGGTGCGTTTTTTGGCAAAGTTGTCGCACGCCAGCTTGGCTAGCACTTTGTTCTCGCCAATTCCCACCCTTGCGCGAATTTTTGTTTTCTCAAAAATGTCCGCCTGCACCTGTTTCGCAATCGTTCTCGGCGACCCAAACAGCCGCTGACTCCCCGTGACATCCATAAACTGTTCATCAATCGAATATGGTTCCACTTGATCCGTGTAGCCCTCTAAAATGCGGGTAATTTTTAATGATTCATCGATGTACTGTTGCATATGCGGGCTGACCACGACCAAATTCGAACACTTCTGTTTGGCTTCTCCTAGACGTTCTCCGTTCTTAATTCCCGTTTTCTTGGCGAGTGGGCAAGCCGCTAGGATGACCCCGCTGCGACGTGCCGGGTCCCCAGAGACAACGAGAGGCTGCCGCTCATACTGCGGATGATTCGCACGTTCCACTGATGCAAAGAACGACTGCATGTCGACAAGAAAAATCACTTTTGGTTTCTTCATCCCCCTTCCCTCCTTCACTGTTGTTTCAGTGTATACGAATATGCGTTCGATATTCAAGAGGTATTAAGAATATATGTTCGGTAAATAGTTCCAATGAAACCATCCCTCTCAGGCTGGGCGAACGGAAAACAAGCAGGCTTCTACGAAGCCTGCTTGTTTTTTTGTTTATCGCTTACCCCTTCACGCCAGTAAGAGCGATCCCTTCAATAATATGACGCTGTGCAATCACATACACCACTAGGATCGGAACCACGGATATCGTCGCACCTGCCATCATTAAAGGCCAGTCTGTCACATACAGACCCTTGAACGTCTCAAGCATCAGCGGCACGGTAAAGAGCTCCGTTGAGCTTAAGAACACGAGCGGCTGGATGAAGTTGTTCCAGCTTTGGATAAAAGAGAAAATCCCAAATGCAGCCAGTGCTGGCATGACCAGTGGTAAAATAATCCGCGCATAGATTTGGATCGGGTTGGCACCGTCGATAATCGCCGCTTCCTCCATTTCCTTTGGAATGCCCATGATGAACTGCCGAAGCAAGAAGACGCCAAACGCATTAAAGAGTGCATTGGGTACGATGATGGAAAGATGGCTATCGAGCCAGCCAATCCAGTCAATGATCAAATAAAGTGGGATCAGTGTCACCTGCATCGGCACCATCATCGTCGCCAAGAAAAGAATGAACAAGACTTTCGATCCTGGAAAAGAGATTTTAGCAAAAGCGTAGGCCGCCATTGAACAGGTTAATAGCTGACTTCCGACAACGATCGCAGAGATATAGAAGCTGTTAAAGTAGGCACGGCCAAAGGGCATTGCCTGCAAGGATTCCGTGAAGTTGCTCCAAACAAACGGATCAGGAATCCAGACCGGCGGAATCGCAAAAATCTGCTCGAACGACTTTAAACTACTCAACCCCATCCAGATAAAAGGGCCTGCCATAACAAGAGCTCCAAGTACAAGAACGATATGCAAAAGGATCGTGCTCGGCTTCACTTTACGCTTCTGCTTTGGTTTCATGTTGGGCTTCTTACCTAGTGGACGTTCGATGTTATTTTCCGCCGTCTTCATAATGCACCCACTTTCTTGATACGGAGAATTGAATCAACGTGAAGACTAAGATAATCGCAAACAGCACCATCGCTGAGGCGGCGCTTGCTCCGAACGTGAAGCGGTCAAACGCGCGGTCGTAGATATGATAAACCAGTGTGTAACTCGCTTTCCCGGGCCCTCCCTGAGTCATCACATACGCTTGGTCAAATACTTGAAACGAGGTGATAACGGCCATAATCGCGACAAAGAACGTTGTCGGTGAAAGCAGTGGCATGGTGATGTGACGGAATTTTTGAAAGGCGTTGGCTCCGTCGATCTCCGCCGCTTCATAATAACTGCGCGAGATGCCTTGAAGACCTGCAAGAAAAATGACCATATTGGTGCCAAGCCCCCACCAGATACTCAGACCGGCAATGGAAGGCAGCACTAGATCGGTGTTAACCAGCCAAGCCGGACCATCAATCCCGATATAGCCTAGAAGCTGGTTGATCAATCCAAAGTCTGAATTCAAGAGCCACATCCAAATTACACCAATCGATACAGCACTCGTCACCACCGGCATAAAGTAAAACACGCGATAGACTTCTTTCCCCTTCACCTTGTTCAAGGCAAGAGCCACAAGCAAGGCTGCAATGATCCCTCCTGGAATGACGAGAATTGAATAATAAACCGTGTTCCAGAGCGCCGTTATGAAATGCGGGTGGTTGAACTGCTGAATATAGTTGGTAAAGCCGATAAATTCAACGGTCCCAAATCCGTCCCACTCCATGAAGCTGAGAACAAACAAGCTCACAAGCGGAATAAGAGAAAACGCAAGCAATCCAATCAACTGAGGGCCAATAAAAAAGTAGCCCCACCATTTTCGTTTATGGTTATTCAAGGTTCTTCACACCTCTCTTCTTGATCTTTTCACTATTCGGTCTCAAGCATCAGCCTAGAAAGATCAGCCGCCTGCTCCACCGCCTCTTCTGGCTCCATGTCCCCAATTAGCATAATCTCGTAAATGTCAGCCAAGTCGACATCAAGACCCGCTGCCTGGTACTCAAGCGAGATGACGTTCCCGATATCTCGGGCCTCGATCAAGTACTCACTATGTTCTGGTACCTGTGCTTCCGTAACAATATCTTCAATGCCTTCAACCGAAGGAACGGCATTCCCGTCATCCTCGAGACGAATGGATTGCCCTTCTTGTGAAGCATAGTAGCTAATAAACTGCATCGCTTCCTCTAAGTGATCGCTTTCTTGATTGGCGGCGATATAAGCGGTGGCGATGTTTGCAGGCTCCATCTGATTGCCTGTATTTGTCGGCCACGGAATATAGTCAAACTCCAAATTAGACTCGCTGAAAAGGGGCGTGAGCCAGCGTCCGGCTGCGACAAAACCAACCTGATTAGAGACAAACATCGCATCCCCGCCTTGGCCTTGTGGCAACGTGCCCGCAAAAATGAAATGGTTTTCCTGCACCATTCGATGCACATATTCAAGGGCCTCCAGCGTACGCTCATCCTGGTCAGCGACGATCTCATCGTTCTCATTGGAAAATTCTCCTCCGTTTGTCCAGACCCAGCTGAGCATATCAGCATGACCTCCTTCTTGCACAAAGCCATAATATCCAGCATCCCTCAACTGACCAGTCACCTGTTCAAACGTTTCCCAATTCCAGTTGCCTTCTTCATAATGCTCTTGAGGCGACTTCACGCCTGCGTTTTCAAGCAACGTCTTGTTGTAGTACATCAACATGGGGTTGGAATCCACCGATAGTCCGTAGATCTGATCGTCCTGCTTGGCCGCTCCCCAAATATCCTCTGGAAACTCATCCGCCGTTACATGAGACGCATCCGTTTCTAAAAAGTCCGATAACTCCACAATGGTCTCATTCCCGATTAACGTGGAAATGTTTTCAGCTCCTACATAGAATACATCAGGCGCTTGCCCTCCTTGGAGCCGAGTCATAATCGTTCGAAAATAACTATCGGCTGGAATCCCCGTCATGGAGACTTCGACATCGTCATGCATCTCATTAAATTCATCCACAGCCCTCTGGTACACTTCTTGTTCCGCCGGGTTCCCCCAGGCCGAAAATGTTAGCTGCTTGACTCCCTGGGAATCGACAGACTCCGTTTCCGTTTCTGTTTCTGTGCTACACGCGGCCAAAGCTGTGCTAAACATCAAAACACTGCCAAGTTGACAAACTCTCCTTATCATACGATCCCTCCTCAACGTATTGTGACGCATTTGCAGTTCGGGAAAGAACAGTGGGTTCAAAAAAATGATAACGATTTCAAAAATGGTTTATCTTCTTCTAAACGGATAAGGCCGCCTTCGATCAGCCTAGCATAAGCATACAAAGCGTTAGGGGCTAAGCCCTACCGCCCAGTTCCACCCTTCGGTCATTGTCCGTCCTCCCTCTCCTGTTTTAGCTTTACGCCACAACTCTCTCTCACAACTAACTCTGTCGGAACGATGATCTTCAGAGGGAGCTCTCGACCTTCCATCCGTTCAATCAAGAGTTTAACGCCAATTTCCCCCATTTCTTTTGTAGGCACACGCACCGTCGTAAGGGGCGTACTAGCGAATGTCGCGATTTCGATGTCATCGAACCCTACAAGCGCCACATCCTCAGGAACACGCAAGCCAGCGTCAGAGATGGCTTTTAATGCCCCCACTGCCATGGGGTCACTGGCAACAAAATAGGCCTCTGCCAAATCCCCTTGCTCAATGGCAGCCCCCATTAATTCATAGCCATGGCTCATCGTAAATTGATCCACGTGAATATCATTCTCGCAAAAGAGACCTTCTCGCTCCATTCGCTGTTGAAAGGCCAGCTGCCGTGGGTCATCATCCTTCAGCTTCTTTTCTCGATGTTCAAACTGTCGCCCGCCAATATAACCAATTCGTTTGTACCCTCCCCAGAGCAAGTGGTCAATGATTTCATTCGTTGCCGCTTCAAAATCAAGCACAACGGAATCATATTTACGTACATTTGGAGAATAATCAATGCAAACAATAGGCGTCTTCGTATCTTTTACTCGTTCAATCAATTCTTCAGGAATCCGCCCGATGACAAGAAATCCATCTAACTGCTCGTTGGTTTTACGTTCATGAAGATTTGCAAACGAAAATAAGGTTGTTACTAGTAGACCTTGCTCATCACAAGCCCGCTCTATCGCTTTGCGAATCGAGAGAAAATAAGGGTCACCCAGCTCCTCTTCTTTGGAAAGTGCGATGTAGACCCCTACTCGTGCGTGTAGGTTTACCTTCGCGTTTCGCTGTCTTTTCCTTTGTTGAACCGTCGTGTAGTTCAGCTCCCTAGCAACCTTTAACACTCTGTCTCTTGTCTCCACACTAACGGAAAGTGTTTTGTCACTATTCAACACACGTGAAACCGTCGATCTAGAAACATTCGAACGAAGAGCAATATCTTGAATTGTCGCCACGGCGGCAGCTCCCTTCCTTGAACACCTATACGTAAATTTATTCGTTATATTTACTAAATATATAGACATCATACCAGTTAAATCAAACGCTTTCAATCATTATTTTTCGATGAATTCTTCAATTATTCTTCAATCAGATCGAATAGTAACTTTTATTTAGTAAATGTTCATTAACGAGTTTCTGCCCGTCGAAGCTAGACAAAAGGTTGGCACACGGCCAACCCTACCATTCAGTAACAATATTCTTCTCCTTTGTTTTCCGAAAGACACTTGCCGAAGTCCCCACAACTTTTTTAAACACCTTATTAAAATAGTTGGGGTCATCGAATCCAACCGCGTGCGCCACTTCCGCAACCTGAACATCTGTCTGTGAAAGGAGCGCCGCCGCTTTTTTCATCCGTACAATCGCCACGTACTGCATCGGCGTAATATCCAGTTCCTCTTTAAACTGCTTAATGAAATAATACTTCGAGAGCCCTGCTCGATCGGCAAGGCGATCCACTGTTAACGGTTCGGCAAACGACGTTTCAATATAATGAACCGCCTTTGCGATCGGATCTTTCAACGTCCGTCCGCCGCGTCCCTTCATCAAGCGAAACAAAGAAGTGAGCCATTCGTAGGCTTTGTTTGAGCCAAGATACGCATCATCAACCTTCCCAGCAACGGTATCAAAATAGAGCTGGAAAAGCAGATGTATTGGTTCAGCGTCCCGGTTCATCGTTAACACCGGGCCATACTGGCGCGTCAGCGACTGATGCATCCGCAAAGCCTCCTCTCCCTCAAGCGTCACATAAATAAATTCCCACGGTTCCCCCGCGTTCTCAGGAAAATAATAGCGATGGTTGCCTGGCAAAGAAACAAAGAACGCTTGCTGTGGGCCGATAGTATACAACTGGCCCTCGAGCTCCAGCTCCCCTGTCCCCGAAAGTGTGTACTGAAAAACAACTTTATCTTTGTCATTGCGTTGCTGGCCATCCCAGCTGTAGCTTGGTTTGTCTTGGACCTCCCATCCGACGTTCCAAATATTAATCATGAACGGATAGGAAGTGTCTTGGAATCGGAAGCCATACGTTGTTTTTTGTTCTAATTCCGCCATAGAATCCCCCCGCTTCTTCCTAAGCTTACTCTATCCGAGCAGGGTCATTCAATCATAAAAACACCGCAATATTTTCCTTAAATACAACAGCAATTTTCTACTACTCCGTATGGAAAGCGATTTATACTAAGAACAACGAAACGACTGACTGGAGGGTAACCATTGAAAAAACTGACCTTTATCGGCGCCGGAAGCACCGTTTTTGCCAAAAATGTACTAGGGGACTGTATGCATGTACCCGCTCTAGCAGGATTTGAATTTGCACTCTACGATATTGATCCCGTTCGCTTACAAGAGTCCGCGCAGCTTCTCTCTCACTTAAAGGAAAACGTGAACGCTGAGATTACGATTAAGGCCTACGATGACCGTCGCGAAGCTCTCCAAGGCGCTCGCTATGTAATCAACGCCATCCAAGTTGGCGGATACAAGCCAAGTACCATGATTGATTTTGAAATTCCGAAAAAATACGGGCTTAGGCAAACGATCGGCGACACCATTGGCATCGGTGGCCTTTTCCGTTCGCTCCGAACGATTCCCGTCATGCTTGATATCGCCAAAGACATCGAGGAAGTCGCACCGGACGCGTGGTTCTTGAACTACACCAACCCCATGGTCACTCTAACCGGGGCGATGTCGCATCACACGAACGTCAACAATGTCGGACTTTGCCACAGCGTTCAAGTATGCACCAAAGATTTATTTCAGCGACTCGATATGGATCCTACGGGAGTCAAAGAAAAAATTGCCGGCATCAACCATATGGCCTGGTTGCTTGAAGTGAAAAAAGACGGCCAGGATCTTTATCCAGAAATTAAGCGCCGCGCGAAAGAAAAGAGCAAAGAAACACATGACGACATGGTCCGCTTTAAACTCATGCAGCGTTTCGGCTACTATGTGACCGAGTCATCGGAGCACAACGCCGAGTATCACCCGTATTTTATCAAGTCGCGTTACCCAGAGCTGATTGATGCATATAACATTCCGCTTGATGAGTACCCGCGCCGCTGTGTTGATCAAATTGAGAAGTGGGAAAGCATGAAGGAAGAGCTTGTGGAGAACCAAAACATTACTCATGAACGCTCCGTTGAGTATGGGTCCCGCATTATCGAAGCGATGGAAACCGACGCGCCGTTTTTATTCGGCGGCAATGTCTTGAACACCGGAGGCTTGATTTCCAATTTACCGGAGAAAGCATGCGTAGAAGTGCCATGTGTGGCCAATCGTTCCGGGATTGCGCCTACGTATGTAGGCGAGCTGCCTGAACAACTCGCCGCCTTGAATCGCACCAACATCAACACGCAGCTCCTCACCGTGGAAGCCGCTATGACGAAAAAACGAGAGCACATCTATCAAGCCGCGCTGCTTGATCCGCATACCGCTGCCGAGCTGTCGATTGATGATACCGTCAAGCTTTGCGATGAGTTAATTGAGGCGCATGGGGAGTATTTGCCGGCGTATTCCTAAAATGGTTGAGTGGGGGAGACCCCACTTTTTTTGTGTAAGCAAAGGAGGGTACATAGAACTACATCGCTGTCCCTACTTTTGTTTCCTTTTTTGTCAATGTCTTCTCGTTCACGCTATGGCCCGCGCCTCAGTTACGTAGCGATTGTGCTTTTGGAACATCCTTTCTAGAAAGTCTAATACTTTTTCTTCGTATCCTTCTTGAAAATGGTAATAGCTTCTCATATGCCCGCCCTTTTCTGAAAGCCACAGTTCACTACTCTTAGATTCATTGTGTATTTGCTTCGATTCTAAATAAGGAATGGCTCCGTCTTGTTTACTATGAATTAAAAACAACCCTTTGTCTTCAGGGTACGATTTTACCGTATAAATAGGGCGAACCTCACCTGTCTTAAATTCAGGGATCACCACCTCTGTGATTTTCGTCATCCCTGTCGCGAGGAATGGGGGGAGACCCGTCCAATAGTGAAAACTATCTTTCGCGTATTGATGTAGATCAGCAAAAGGACTATCGGCAATAACTGCCTTGACTTCTTCCGCTTCAGCCCCTGCTAATATGGCAGAAACAGCGCCCATCGACCACCCCATTAATGCCATTTTCTTCACCTGCTTCTCTTCGCTTACGTAATGAACCGCACTGAGCAAATCCAGCTTTTCATGTCTGCCAATGGTCGTTGGCGCTTGATCCGATGACCCTGAATTACGAAAATCAAACATCAAGATGTGGTATCCCTCCTCATGCATGCGCTTCGCTAACTGCAAACTGCTAAACGGCATATTCGCTCGATTATAGCCGTACCCGTGGGAAAAAATGACTGCTTTCTGCGTTTCGAATACGCTTAGATCGCTGGTAGGAATCCACCAACCGCTTAACATGAGATGATCGATTTCATTATAAAAGCGTACATCTTCAAATGCCAACCCATAGTCTGCTGGACTCCTTCCTAATTGGTCCGTTTGAGGGTTCGTTACTTTGTACCCAATCAAGATGGAGAGTGAAGCGAACAAAAATAAAAACGTAAGTAAAGAGACAACCGTGACAGTAAACAGCCTTTTGAAACCTTTATTTCTTCGCATAAAGCTCGCCCTCCTTCGCTATTTTTGGGCAATCTCGTTCAGAAAGCCAAAAAAAGGATAAAAAATCCCACTATTCAATAAATAGGACGCTTAGAAGTACTTAGGAAGAAAATAAAGAACGGTATTTTTCCCGCTGTCATCGCGACGAGCAGGGGGAATTCTTCTACTGATCGACCTGTTGCCAGAACAGGCGATTGAAGCAAAAGTTGATAGAACGCTCCCTACTATATGTATACGAATGAAAGGGGCATTTGGTTACGACTCGAGGGATGAACAAAAAGTCCAAATAAAAACAGCATGATCAGGAACTCGAGTTTTAGGGAAATGGTGGCCACAGGGTTCACCGCCTTTGTTACCAGTACACCAAACAAAAATTCGTGGAAACATCACTCATCATTATTTATTTAGGAGCAACGAAAGCCCCCACCTGAAGGAAGGGGCTTTCGTTGCTCTTTATTCTGTAATTACCCTTGGAGGCGGACGATTAATGCACCCGCTTAGCACCAAGGTATCTTGGTGCCCAGTAGCTGTTGTTCATGTCCTGAACGACGATGCCATTGGATGAACCGGCATGAATAAATTTGTTGTTTCCAAGGTAAATCCCATTATGCGACGGTCCTGGTTTGTACGTTTCGAAAAAGACAATATCGCCAACTTGAGGGGAAGAAACACTCGTTCCTGCACTCCATTGGGCAGCCGCCGTACGTGGAACCGACACCCCGTTTTGACTCATCACGTATTGAATGAAGCCACTGCAATCAAAGCCAGATGGCGATGTCCCGCCCCATGCATACGGTGTACCCACATGTTTCTGCGCTTCGGCGACAATGCCACTGACAGAACCGCCGGGGGTTGCCGTGCTTGTGTTCTGCGTTGAATGGCCATTGTTGGTTGTCGTTTCATTCTTATTCACAGCTGCAGGATTGTCGTTTAACTTCGCTTGTGTAGCAGGGCCCGCAACTCCGTCTACTGCCAAACCATTGGCTCGTTGAAAAGCACGAACAGACTCTTGCGTCACTGTCCCAAAGTAGCCTGTTGGGCTTTGGTTAAAATAGCCCAGTGAGCGTAGCTCTGTTTGAAGATTCGTCACGTTATTTCCGCGACTGCCCACACGCATCACAGCCGAAGCGCTGCTTGAATGGCTGGCACTTGCTTGGGAATTGGACGTGGAAGAGGATGAATTAGAACCAGAGCTTGCAGCACTTCCACCACTGTTAAGAGAGCCTTGTGTAGCTGGACCTGCGATTCCGTCGACAGCTAGATTGTTGGCGCGCTGATACTCCCGAACCGCATCACGTGTCACCGTTCCGTAGTAGCCGGTTGGACTTTGGTTAAAATAGCCCAGCGAACGTAGCTCTGACTGAAGGTTGGTGACGTTATTGCCACGGCTGCCAATACGCATGACGCTAGATGTCGAACCTGCCGAAGCGTTCGATCCACTCGCTTGATTGGTAGAACTGCTAGCGCTTTTTCCTACTAGAGATCCTAGCGTCTGTGGGCCAGCAATGCCATCTACTTGTAGATTATTGGCTCGCTGATAGGAACGAACCGCGTCACGCGTGATATGTCCGAAATAGCCGGTTGCTTCGCTGTATGTAAAATGGCCTTTTTCTTTAAGCTGCTTTTGTAGCTCGGTCACATCAGAGTGAGACATCCCTTGACGGAGGGTTTGATCTCCAAGTGCAGCATCCGCGTCTTGTGGGGCAACAACAGCAATCCCAGCAGCAATAGTGGACGAGAAAAGAACTTTTTGTAAGGTCGTTGAGCGTGTCAAAAAAATGCCTCCTTCTCTTTCTTTGTCTAAGAAATTCGTATGTACGGTCTTCCGTTTTCATAGAGTGAATATGACTAGATTTTACACGAAAACGATGTCTGATTCTATCGATGTAATCAAAATGTAATAAACTATTTTGTTGGGAAACAACGGATGAAGACGATCAGTGTCAATTTTTCCAATCTAGAAAGCACTGTTGAGACTCTTTACTATCTTTCATAGATAATAGAGAACGTTTGTATTTCAAAGACTCCTTCTATTAAACTAAACATAACTACATCATGAAAGCAGGGATATCAATGAAGCGGCGTTATTCACTCGGGATACTCTCGGCCACTCTTGCGGCTACCACTCTCGCTGTTGGGACGGGCCTGATCTACCACAAAGCGATGGTTCGAAAAGACGAATCCAGCGAAAGCGAAACGCGCAGACGCAATGAGCTAGCCCACCGGTTTCCAAGCAGTGCCACCGACTGGTTCGCAAAACACACGAAAATGTCATGGCATGTCCGCTCCAAGGACGGCCTCCCTCTCCACGCAACGTTCCTTTACAACGAAGCTTCACGAACGGGCAAAACCGCGATGCTTTGTCATGATCACGCAGGCATCGGACCGCACCTCTTTACGTTTGCACGTCTTTTCTATGATCTCGGTTATCATGTCCTGCTCCCGGATGCTCGCGGGTATGGAAAAAGCGGAGGGGACTACAGTGGCTTCGGTTGGCCGGATCGATTGGATGTGCTTTCCTGGTTGGATGAAATCAAAGCAAGGGTGGATGATCAAAGCGAAGTGGTCCTTTTTGGAATTTCCATGGGGGCTGCGGCAGTGATGAGTGCCGCTGGCGAAAAAGCCTTGCCACAAAACGTGAAAGCAATTATCGAAGACTGTGGGTTTACGAGTCTTCATGAGCTGTTTACAAACTTGCTGCCGACAAGTTACAACGTGCCAGCGTTTCCTTTTGTTTCTTTAACAAGCACCGTCGTTAAGACGAAACATGGCTATTCCTTTAAACAAGCCAGCCCCCTCAACCAGCTGGCCAACAACACGATACCGGTCTTATTTATTCACGGGAAAAAAGATCCGATTGTTCCTTATACGATGGTCGAATCGCTTAAGGCCGCCACCAAAGGGCCTCAGGAAGAATTCGCTGTCGCCACTGCCACTCACCGTATGAGCTATGCCAAAGACCCGGATGGCTACGAGCGAGCCGTTCGCCTCTTTCTCGAAAAATATGTCGGGTGATTTGCAAGGCGGAGGAGGCCTTGCGGCTGGAGCACGAGAAGCGCAGGCGGGTTGGTACGGAGCGAGAATTTAGGCCCTGCACAAGATAATCCCGAACTTGGACAACGCTTGTTAGGGCGAAACAGCTCGAGCTAAAAAGAGCCTCCGAAACCGCTGGAGGCCTTCTTTTTCATGCACGATGCTTGGCGAGACCCGCCAGTGCATAAAGAACAAGCGTCGAGGCAAAGTGGGAGGAAACATCGCTCGGATCTTGCTGCGGATAGACTTCCACAAAATCCATGCCCACTACGCCTCGGGACGTACATTCATGGACCATTGTCAACAGTTCATACGGCGTGAGGCCATTTGTATCTACGGGGCCTCCCGGGTTAAAGGCGACATCCAGCACGTCGCTGCAGATGGACAAGTAGAGAACATCGACATGCTTGCTCGCTTCTTCGTGAAGGCTGGCAGCAAGCTTGCGAATATCTCCTGCTTCACGGATGTCGGTGATCGTTATCGTTTCGGCTCCGGCCTCTTGTGCATAGCGTCCCGTTTCAGGTTTGTTGCGTGGCCCGTGAATGCCTATATGATACAAACTCTGATTTTCAACAGCATCAAGCTCGTAAAGACGTGCGAATGGCGTAGAACGCGCATACTTTTGCCCCTCATGATGCGGCATGTTGTCATAATGCGCATCAAAGTGGAGGATGCCAATTTTCTTTTCTGGATGCTGCTTGGCAAGGCCCGCGATAATCGGATAAGTAATCCCATGATCCCCACCCAAGGCAATCGGAAATTTTTCTTTCGACCAGACCTGTTGAGAGAACTGCTGAATTCGGTTCATGGTTTCACCAACATCCGCTGGCACAACATCAACATCGCCTAGGTCGGCAAGCTGAAAATGTTCAAATACGTCGATGTGCTCGAGTTCCGGCAAATACCCGGAGTAACGAGCAGAAGACAGACGCATCACCTTTGGTCCTAGCTCACAGCCCGTGTAATCGCCCCATGTCACCGCCCCTTCCCATGGCACTCCGTAAATGAGAACATCTGCATGATCGAAATCGTTTCTCACTCCATTTATTGCCCCTAAGAACGGCGGCGTATTCCCATAAATCGCTTCACTCATCTTCTCATCCCCTTTTATTCCTTCTTCTTTAGTCTTTCCTCTTTTAGCGTAAAATAAAACGCTGAACGTATGAAAGCGTTGGAAAATCATTGAGCCTTTTTCCCTGAATGAATTTGTATATTCGTGTCGATTGACAAACATTCCTAGCCTATTTAACAATGAACATAACCGTATGTTTCAATGGGAGGATATGTATGAAAAGATTTCTACGTTTTACAGGCTTCATAACTGCCATACTCGCGCTTGTCGGGTGCAGCAGCCCCACGGAAGACGCGTCCAAGGCTGTAGAAGCGATCGATTCGCAAAAAGAGACCATTGTCTCCGCTCTCAATGAGGTGGTGGCGCTTGAATCGAACGTGCAGGAAGACATGGAAAGCGATTTGGCCGAGGATAGCGGCGAAGCTTTGTCCTCTGGGGAAGCGAACATCTTTACCAATGTCGCCGAACGAGGCGAAAAGATTGAGGAATTGGCTAAGGCCAACGAAGCGATGCAAGAGGGAAACGACCAACTTGCCTCGGCTACTAGCAGTGAGGAAACGGAGGGCCTGCCCATGACTGAATTGGAGCATCTGCAGGAGCAAGTAGAATCTCTACAAACGCATGTTGAATCGTATGTCGACCAGTACCAGGGAGAACTGGAGGCAGAGGAACGTTTCTTTACAGAGCTTGGAGGGGAAAATGCGGATTTTGAATTCCTTGCGAATGGAATCGAATCGATTAATGAGTCCCACCAGGAAACCACGAAAGCCATGCAAGACATTCATGCGGACCTTGAAGCTTCTATAGCCACTTTAACAGAAGTTAAATCGAGTTTACCTACTGATGCAGAATAGGAGGAGAACATGAAATTCAAAACCAGCTTTGCGACACTTGCCTGTTTTTTTGTATGCACAAGCGGCCTAAACGTACAAGCCGAAACGGATGACAACGATGCGGAACAAGCCACCGAAGAAGAGACATATTTTCCAATGAGCGACGAGCCGCTGCTCACCGTTCCACGTCTTATGCCGGACCGGTTTACGTACGATAGCGGCGTTGACATTGAGTACCCAGAAGACGGTGTGAAAGGAATCTATGCGACGGCTTATTCTGCCGGTGGAGACCAGTTCGGTTCTCTTGTTGATTTTGTGAATGACTCCAGCCTAAACAGTATGGTCGTCGACGTGAAAGACGATCACGGCTACATCACCTTTGAGACAGAATCCGAGGACGAGCTTGTTCAGGCCAATACCAAAGATTTTATTTCCGATCCGGAAGGAATGATGGATACGTTTGAGGAGTCTCAAATGTACCCAATTGCTCGTATTGTTGTGTTTAAAGATACGGTGTTGGCAGAAGAACGACCCGATCTATCCTTCCAGGAGGATGGGGAGGTCTGGGCCAATGGGAGTGACGAATCGTTTGTAAACCCATTTTCTAAGGAAGTGTGGGACTACAACATTGAAGTCGCGAAGGAAGCGGCAAAGGCTGGCTTTAAAGAAATTCAATTTGACTATATCCGCTTTGCCGAAGGGTTTGAAACAAGGGAAGATACACTTGAATACACCGAAGGAGACTATGCAGACCTCGACCTCGAGTCCACACAGAAACGTGTCGAAGCGGTCACAGACTTTGTCGAGTACGCGCGCGAAGAACTCAGGCCTTACGGTGTGAAAGTCTCCGCCGATATTTTCGGCTATGCCGCGACCATCCCGGAAACACCTGGCATTGGGCAAAACTTCAGCAAGATCTCCGAGAACGTAGACATCATTTCGTCGATGATTTACCCAAGCCATTGGGGCCCTTATTTCGGGATCGATAAGCCTGACTTAGAACCCTACAAGCTTGTGGATGAATACTCTAAGGTGGAAAATGAGCTTCTCGCCGGCCTAGAGGAACCACCGGTTTCCAGACCTTGGCTCCAGGACTTCACCGCCTCTTATTTACCGGACGGAGACTTTCAGGAGTATGGCGCAGAGGAAGTAGAAGCGCAAATTCAAGCCCTCTATGATAATGGGATTCACGAGTTTCTACTGTGGGACGCGGCTAATGACTATACAGAAGGTGTGGACTACGAGCTTGATGCCGAGCAAGATATTGTCGAGGCTGAGCAAGAACAAGATTGAGATTGAGATTGAGATTGAGCACCAGCCACCTTTGAGGGGTGGCTGGTTTTTTATGTGGGTTGAGAGGGTTTTGGTCGCAAGTGTGGAAATTATATATAGCGGAAATGGGGAGGCATGCGAGAGCGAGGCCCACTTCAATTCCGTGAATACCCTTAATCAAGGAGGAGCTCACTTTGCAAATGGTCAAAAACCGCGGGTTGCCGCTACAATCGCTTCGCCTTGAGGCACTGCTTAGACGTCTGCCGGAACACCACGCAAAGAAAGACCAGATTTTTCAGGATTTAATGAAATGGCAGGCTGGCTACAGGGGAGAACGTTCCGTTGACTATGTGCTGTCCGAATTTGTGCGAACAAGCAGCCACTATTTTGCGCTCCAAGATCTCCGTTTACAAGGGGAGAGGCAACGCTTTTTTCAAATGGATACCCTCCTTCTCTCTTCCCAGTTTGGCCTCATCCTTGAAGTGAAAAATTATCAAGGCACCATTCATTTTGATGGGAACTTGCAGCAGTTCAGACGCGTCCATAATGGCAAACAAGAAAGCTTCGCCAATCCACTCCTCCAGGTTCAGCGTCAGCAGGTTCAGCTCGACCATTGGTTGCACCGACACCACTTTCCACCGCTCCCGATCATTCCTTTCGTTGTGCTCAGCTCCCCCTACACAACCATTGCACCAAGCGTTTCCCAGTCCGGCCTTCCTAAATCACTTCTTCGTGCCGAAGCTCTCCCACAAGTCCTCTTAGAACTGGAGCAAAACAGCAAGCACTCCTGGCTATCTGGAGGAGAATTAGCCAAATTGTCTTCCCTTCTGCTTCATTCCCACACCCCCGATTCCTTTAGCATTTTGAAGCGTTACAAACTGACCAACCATGACATACGCGCAGGTGTTCACTGCCCATCCTGTCAAGAACTCCCTATGTTCCGGAGACTCTACTCTGGGATTTGGGAATGCAGACACTGTTCGTTTACTTCAAATAGGGCGTATGTTGAGAGCTTACAGGATTATTCGCTTCTGGTGAACCATACGGTTACCAATGGAGAAGCAAGGAGGTTTCTGGGAATCGAATGCAGAAAGGCCATGCATTACCTTCTCTCTCAGCTCAAATTAAAACAAGAAGGAAACTCCCGAATCAGGCGATACCTCCTCCCCCCACCTCATCATGTACCTAGACACTAAACTAGCGTTTACCAGGGCAAAGCGTGGCATCTCTGCTTTTCTAGAGCTCGTTCTTCCGTTACTCGTAGTATTTTTCGCATTTCCCTTTGCATTGGTGGCCTCTCTCGGCGTTCCCGCTCTCCCGTACGTCCCTTCTTCCTCGTCATCCCAAACCAACGCTAAAAAGCAGCGAACTAGGGGGAGTTCGCTGCTTCTGTTCTCCATTTATATTAAGGGGGAATGGGAACCAAATCTAAAAAGACGGTTTACTCTGCGCTTTCACCTTCACCTCCGGCTGGGTCTTCCATTGGCGGATCTCCCGGTGTTTCCGACGGGTCTTCTCCCTCGCCGCCACATGCGGCGAGAACGCCTAGTGATAACGCCGATGCGGCTGTTGTCATGAGCAATTTCTTTTTCACGATATCAACCTCCGTTTCGTTGAGTAACCATAAGTTAACGGGATGTTGCCTGTCTCGTTAACTTGCTTACATCGTATCAATAGACCTGCACCCCCGTCTATGGACTTTGCGGCTTTTTGAAAATGTCATAGCAGAGTTTCGACTTCTCCCACAATTAACCACAAGTTGGCGCTCTGAGAGAGTCCTTTTTTGAGATTTTTGCCGTTCCTTTTCTGACTTTTGCTGTATGCCACAACGTCGCCTCTGCCCTCCATCATGTTTTTGGCGCTTCCTCAACCGAAAAGCGCAGGCGGGTCGTACAGAAGCGCGGATTTTGGAGGTCTGACAAAAGAAATTCCGGTCTTGGATTTCGTTGTCAGGGCGAAAAATCTCGGCGCTTCTACCTGCCGAAGCTAGACAAAAAAACCCTCGAGATCTTCTCAAGGGCCGCTTGGTCGCTATTTCTTATAGGCAAATGTCATTTCTGCTTCAGCAGCAATTTCGCCTTCAATCGTTGCAATGCCTTTTGCTTTTACTACAGGCCCTTTCATACGGGTAATCTCTACTTCCAGCCGAAGCTGGTCCCCCGGACGGACAGGCTTCTTGAACTTGCACCCATCAATGCCGGCGAACAACCCCGTTTTGCCTTGATGCTCCTCCAGCTTCATTACCGCAATTCCACAAACCTGCGCTAGCGCTTCTACGATGAGTACGCCTGGCATCACGGCGTATTCAGGAAAATGACCGTTAAAAAACTCCTCGTTCGCCGTTACGTTTTTTAAACCGACGGCGCTTTTTCCTGGCTCCAACTCCTCAATCCGATCAACAAGCAGAAACGGATAACGGTGCGGAATCAGTTCCTTAATTTCTTCAATATGTAACATAAACTTCCTCCCAGTGGCGCATTTGATGCCTCCATTTTAGCATAGACAAGCCGGAAAGCGCAGGTAGGCCAAATACAAGGATGTTGACTGGCCTAGACCTTTATCTACTTTACTAAAATCAACGTCACCGTCCCATCAGTCTCCATTGACAAAGTCAATAATCGAATACCATGTGTCTGGATCTAGAACTTCTGATGGATTGCCTCCGTCGCCAATGACGCTAAAGCCAATGATTAAGCCGATGATCATCAGACCTCCAGCCAAGATGGTGATGACAAGAAGCCGCAACCAAATCGGAATCAGGCGAACACGGCGCCTCCGTTCTTTTTCAATCCGCTTTCCCCCTCCAGCCGAAGCAGGGTCCTCTTTTTTTGCTGACCCTTTTTCTGCAGAGGCAACATTGGCAGGCGCTTCGTCCTGCTCTTCTGCTCCCTCATTTGCCGCTGTTAGCGCCGTGGCGCTTTCCTTAGGTTCGGGGCTCGGCTCCTCTTCCTCCAGCCCCACTGACGCTCCAGCCCACGCTGCGGAGTCCTCCTCGGGCTCGAAACTCGGCTCCTCTGACTGGGCCGCTTCCGACTCGCCTTCGCCTTCTTTCTTCAGCTCCACTGCTCCAGCCGAAGCCGTGAGATCTCCCTCGAGCTCGAGGCTCGGCTCCTCTGCCTCACCTTTTTCCCTCGGCTCTACTGGACCCTCGTACGCTTCCGCAGACGCTGTCGGGCTTTCCTGCGCCTCTGAAACCAGCTCTTCGATTTCCGATGCCTCTTTCGAGAGTGACCCGTCTTCGAGTATTGGTGCAGGGGAGTCCCCGCGTCTGTGATTCGTGGACTCAGCGAAGCCGTCTTCACCATCAGCGGAGGAAGCTTGCTCTTGCTCCTCCTGTTTTTCCGAAGCTTCATTATGATTGCCTGTTGCTTGTTCTTCCTCGCGACGTTGCTCCATGGTTCTACTCCCCTAGTTCGTGTTTCGTGATTAGCGACGGATGCCATTGACTAGACCAGCCATGTCATCTGCGAGAGAAAAGGCTCTCGCCTGAAACTGATATTGTCGCTGCGTCGCAATGAGTTCCGTCATTTCTGCTCCAAGGTCAACATTGGCCCCTTCAAGCTTACGCTGCTCAATCCCTGCGTCTATTGCAGCGGCTCCTTCTATAACCTCATCCCCATCTGGAACCGTGTAAAGATTTTGACCCGCGCTTTCGAGTAGTTGCGGCTTCAACACTCGTGAAAGAGCGAACGCCCCGGCATTTTCCACGGTGCCATCCGCTAGCGTTGCGAGAAGTGTCCCGTCAGATGAGAGAGAGAGAGAGGATGTATCTGTAGACACTGCAACCGGTTCACCATTGGCTGCCAGGACCTGCTCCCCGTTCTTTGTCACGAGCTGCATCAGTCCCTCATCCCCGGGTGTGGTCGACCAGTAAAAGGAGCCATCACGAGTGAGCTTCATGCCTTCATTTGTTTGAACTTGAAAAAAAAGATCGGCTTCCGTTAGGGCAAAGTCAAGCTCACGATTGGTCTCCTTTAACGGCCCTTGCTCAAGCCCTAATTGTGTAGCGGAAGCCCTAGCGCCTGTTCCAACACGGAGGCCATGAGGGGTTAGACGCCCCTCCTCATTCGGTTGATTTAGATACTCGGATGATAACACATCTGCAAAGGTTACGGAACGCCGTTTGTATCCTGCGGTCTCCGTATTCGCGATATTGTTAGCGATGGTATCAAGCTTATGCTGCAATTGAGTTAAGGTTGTACTAGACGTTATATGCGAGTAAGTCACCTGCCTACACCTCCATTATGTCAGTCGCCCGACTTCGTTGGCAACCTTGTCCATGCTTTGATCGTACGCCTGTATTACTTTCTGATTCGCTTCAAATAGGCGATAAGCACTGAGCATATCATTCATCGTCTGTGCTGGATTGACGTTGCTTTGTTCAAGGGCATTCTGACGCAGAATGAACGGTGTCTCTGCATTGCCATGGGCGGTCTCAGGCGCCTCTCCTTCAAACGAATAAAGGCCGTCTCCTTCTTTCCTAAAAGCCATTGGGTCCATTTCTACCACAATTTCGATTGTCCCTCGGTTCGTGCCGTCCTCTGCCGTCACAACTCCTTCTGAATCAATCGTGAACGTCTCGTTGTCTACTTGGATCGGGGTTCCGTCTGTGCTTTGAATGATCCACCCATTAGTCGTCGCAAGCCTGCCTTCGCTGTCGACTTGCAGATTACCGTTTCTCGTGTAGCGTATTCCACCCTCTGTCTGAACGGCAAAAAGCAGTACCTGCTCGTCCCCCCCACCTGTTTGCACGATGGAAACATCGGTAGAGTTACCGGTCTCCTTTATATCTCCCTGACGAAAATTCGGCATCTGCTCTTGCATGTAGACACCGGTGGAAAGCTCGCCAATGGGTGCCGGGCGCTCGTTACCAGAGATGGCATGCAAAAGCATCGTTGGAAACGCGCGAGTGGCACTTTGATCCGCCTTGTATCCAGGCGTTTGGGCGTTCGCTAAATTATGAGCCAACATATCTTGACGCTGCTGCTCGGCAAGCATCCCACTGGCTGCGGTATAAAACCCACGTAGCATCACTAGTCCTCCTTCATTTAAATACGTATTTTCTTGCTCGACATTTTATCTAAATTTTCCAAGATGATGCCTGTGCCCTTAGCGACACAGTGCATCGGCTCTTCCGCAACAACCACCGGTACCTTCAACTCATCAACGAGCAATTGGTCGATTCCGTGTAAGAGAGCTCCACCACCTGTGAGAATCACTCCACGTTCAATAATGTCCGCAGATAGCTCTGGTGGCGTCCGCTCAAGCACTTGCTTGGCCGCATGCACAATGTAGGAGATCGCCTCCGTGAGGGCTTTTTCCATTTTCTCTGTTGTGATCGTCATGGTACGTGGCAAGCCGCTGACCATATCACGCCCACGGATATCCATTTCTTCCTGACGTGCACCTGGAAAGACTGTAGCGATTTGTTTTTTAATTTCCTCTGCTGTGCGTTCACCGATGAGAAGCTTGTACTCTTTCTTCACATAGGTGAGAATATCGGTATCAAACCGATCTCCGGCAACCTTAATGGAGGAGGCGGTGACAACATCGCCCATGGAAAGGACGGCAACGTCGGTTGTACCTCCACCGATGTCGACGACCATATGGCCACTTGGTTGAAAAATATCCATGTCAGCTCCAATAGCTGCAACCTTTGGCTCTTCTTCCAAGTACACATTCTTGCCACCGCTTTTTTCCGCTGCTTCTCGAATCGCCTTTTGCTCAACAGAGGTAATGTTTGTCGGACAGCAAATTAAAATCCGAGGCTTTGCAAACATTCCTTTTACATTAATTTTCCCGAGGAAATGCGAGAGCATGGCTTCCGTCATTTCAAAGTCGGCAATCACTCCGTCCTTCATTGGACGAGTCGCTACAATATTTCCAGGTGTACGTCCAACCATACGAAACGCTTCTTCCCCAACGGCCAGTACTCGGTTTGAGGTCGTATCCAGTGCCACAACAGAAGGTTCATTCAGCACGATTCCGCTCCCTTTTACGTAAATGAGAACATTCGCCGTGCCTAAATCAATTCCAATATCCCGACCAAACATGTCTAACAACTCCCTGTTTGAAATGAACATTTCTACTAGTTTGCGCGCTAAAAAAGGGCTACTTCTCTTAGTGTACACTGATAACCATTGCTTCTATGTAGAAGAGGAAGCAACGCTATAATGAGTCTATGTGAATACGCACTTATGCCTAGTATAAATAGTACCATATAATTCACTACAGGGAAGATTTTGTCGAAATTTTTATTGCCTTGTTTTTACGATAGGTTCATCCAGCATTTCAATCGTTTTCCTGTATTTAACCTTCGTCGCTTCACCACCCCGCAAGTGGCGAATAGATTTGTGGTACTCAAGAATCTCTTTGACGACGTTCGCAAGTTCAGGGTTAATTTCAGGCAAACGCTCCGTGAGATCCTTGTGTACGGTACTTTTCGAGACTCCAAACTCTTTTGCGATGGTTCGCACGGTTTTCTTCGTCTCGACAATGTACCTGCCAATCTTGATGGTTCGCTCTTTGATGTAATCGTGCACACGACTCGCCTCCCTAGTTCTGTATAGGTGATTGATAAAGTGTATTAGGGAGGCGCTTTAGATATACCATAATCTTCACGCATGCTTTATAATTCCTCATATTTAGCGCTTTTTTTTGCACAAAAGCGCAGGCGGGTTACTTAGATGCGAGGATTTTGGAAGGCCTGGACTTGAAATCCTGAGCTTGGATTTCGTTATCGGGGCGAAACATCTCGACGCTTCTCCCCGCTGCAGCTAGACCATCCGAAATGCGCAGGCGCCCTGACCACGAGCAACGACAGTATCAAGCCTGGGTTTGGCTTGATCTGGCGGCGTGAAGAAACCTCGAGTGCGTGGGCACCGGAGCTAGACAAGAAAAACAGCCCGAGAAACCAGTTTGTCCCCGAGCTGCTTTATTCAGACTATGATTCGTACTGATGGGACATGACTGCTTCTTTTTAGCGCGGAATAGACGACATTTCAAGAGAAAAATAAAGCACCTGCAGAGCGCAGGTGCTTAATCTTATGAATTTGCATTCGCTGGATCAACAAGGGATCCGCTGTCAGTGTCTGCATCCGATTGGTTATCTTCATCGGCTGCATCCTCTTCTTCCGCGTCTTCCTCAGGAGACTCGTCTTCACTAGCTCCATTTTCCCCTTGTCCTTCTCCAGCGCTATCCTCTTCTGTTGTACCTTCTTCTTCTGTTGTACCTTCTTCTTCCGTTCCTTCGTCAGTCGCTTGCTCTGACTCTTCTGTCGCAGCTGCCTCGTCTTCAATCAACTGGAGAACCTCTTCCAAGCTTTGCCCAACCACATCATTTGGATTTACCGCTACTCCGTCATGACGAATTTCAAAGTGAACATGGACACCAGCGTCTTCATTATACGCGTTGCGTCCAGCTTCCCCAAGAACATCGCCTTGCTCAATCGTGTCCCCTTGCTCGACATTTAACTCTTCTAAACTAGAGTAGTGGGTAAGGACATCGTTGCCGTGATCAATCTCGACAACATGGCCAAGCACAGAATCTTTCATTGCTTTTGCAACGGTTCCACTCATGGAAGCCGTCACTGGAAACGCTTCTTGATCCTTACTTGCTAGATCAATTCCTTTATTTTGACGATACACATTGCCATAAAACACTAGGGCAGACTCTTGCTCTTCAGCCGTCGCATTGCTGTCATAGAAGAAACCAACTGTTTCTGTTTCTCCTTCTTCAGCAACTGGCATGTGCAAGGTTTCATCCCCTGCAGTTACAGGAACAGAAGGGTCTTCGGCATACTCGGCGTCATTCTCGGCTACATCATTGGCTTCCTCAGGATCAGCACTGTCCTCACCACTTTGCATGAAAAAGACAGAACTTAAGATTCCAGCAGCAGCAACCAGATAGACAGCAGGCAACAACCAACGCTTACGCAAAATGCTCTGCACATTCACTTTCTTAGAAGATTGATTTTTTTCTTCTTCTCTCATTTCTCATCACCTCTGCCAACCATTCTGAGCCAATTACTAGAAATCTATACATCAGGTGTGAAAAAATTTTTTATCCGCTTCGCGGCGGGGAGGGAGAAGAGTCTATGAAAAGCGTTTTTGAGCGAACAGGTCCTATCAATCCCTCTTTTTTTCGGTTTACCTGCCGATTTAAACGTTTTACCTGCTGATTTTAAAGAAACACATGCCGATTTCGAGGATTCACCCGCAACCTCTTGCGAATACACGCCCCTTCTTTTTTTTACCTGCTTTATTTCTACTATACAAGCCGGCTACCAAGCGATCCTGCTAGTTTTACATCCGAAAATACCCCTTTGCTGCTTTCTATCATTCGTCAAAGGAGATCCTGTTGCAACAAAAAAAGGCGAGGCACTTACAAATAGTAGGTGCTCGCCTTTTTGTAGACTTTTTATAAAAGGTTTACTCACTTTTTGCTACTTGCGCCAAGATCGGCTCCGCCTCACTAATCACAACATCGTTGTAATAATGCGCCACGATCTCTTCGTAGCTTTTTCCTTCCTTGGCCATTCCGTCCGCTCCGTATTGGCTCATGCCGACACCGTGACCCCAGCCTTTGGTTTGAATTACGACCTCTTCCCCGCTTTTGTGCCACTGAAAATCGGAAGAGTCCAGCTCAAGTGCGTCTCGTACCTCGCGCCCCGTAAATTCTTTGTCTGCAATCTGGACGGTCTCGACGCGGCCCCCGTCCGTGCGCGAGACAATGGTCCCGACAGACCCATCTTCGGGCATCTTAATCCCGAGATTTGCTTGGAATTCGCTCACACTCATTCTCACTTCATTTGCAAACCTCGGAGACACTTCATCCCATGGACTTTCAACACTTCGCAAATATGGGATGTCATCGGCCCAGTAGTCTTCAGAGTTCTCTGTGTGGCCGTTGCTTGTAGAGAAAAAAGAGGCAGTGATAGGCTTCCCATCATACGTTAACACCTCTCCCTGCGTTGCCAGAACAGCTTCAGAGACACGAGCCTTCTTTTCCTCATATTCCTCTCCCCAGCTTTCTTTCAACTCTTCATCGTTTTGGTATACCTGGTGCATCTCTGTATCAGTGACCATCGCTCCGTCAGGAACCTGAATATCGCCATCGCCACTATGCGCCATATGTGTCACAATGTACGTTCGAGCCGCCAACGCCTGTGCTTTAAGAGCCTCCACTTCAAACTCTGGGGACATCTCTGATGCCACCACACCCATTATATATTTCTCCAAGGGAACCTCTTCGATTGTTTCCGTCTTGCTTCGGTACACGGCTATTTCCATGTCATCCTCTTCATTGTAGGAATCATTTTCCTCGGTCCCAACTTCCTCCACCTCAGAATTCGCTTCACTTCCTGCTGCGTGCTGGTTCAAAGCTAGTCCGACCCCACCTGACCCTTCGCCTTGACCGGATGCGAAGGCAACCATCAAGGTGGGAATGACGAGAACAACTGAAAAAAGAACCGCGACTGAGACAAAAATACGCTTCATGGCAGACCTCCATTCTCTCTTCCTCCTCTACTTTATGAGGATCAGCAAAAGAATAGACGTTAAGAGCGTGCAAAAAAGTGGTTCTACTTTTCGATGTGACAACATAGGACGGGTCGCTTAGAAGCACGGATTTTGGAAGGCCTGCACTAGAAAACCCGGGTTTGGATTTCGGTGCAGGTCTGAAAAAATCCCGAGCTTCTACCCGCCGCAGCTAGACAACCCGAAAAGCGGAGGCGCCCTGCTCACGAGCGACAAGTTCTGGAAGGACGGCAGTATCAAGCCTGGTTTCGGCTTGATCTGGCGGCGTGAAGAAACCTCGAGCGAGTGGGCGCCGGAGCTAGACAAAAAAAAGACTGCACGAATGCTTCACGCATATCGAACAGTCCCGCGTCATTTCGACTATTTCCTCGGAAATACGACTTAGAGTAGCTCTGCTGCTTTCAATGGTTCTTCTTCTACTTGTTCCTCTACTCGCTCAATGTCCGCTCCGAGCGCTTGAAGCTTTTCTGTCAGCTGAATATACCCACGATCAAGATGTTTCAGTTCCGTCACCCGTGTATAACCTTCCGCCACAAGCCCAGCAATGACAAGAGCTGCCCCTGCGCGAAGGTCCGTAGCACCAACTTCTGCACCTTGTAAGCTGTTCGGTCCAGAAACAATGGCAGAGCGTCCTTCAATTTTAATGTTGCCGTTCATGCGACGGAATTCCTCTACGTGCATAAAACGGTTCTCAAATACCGTTTCCGTTACGACACTTGTGCCTTCTGCTTTTAGCAACAAGGCCATCATCTGTGCCTGCATGTCTGTTGGGAATCCTGGGTGTGGCATCGTTTTAATATCAACCGCATTTAATGTCTCTGGGCCAATGACGCGCAATCCCGTTTCTTTATCCTCGATCGTAACGCCCATTTCCCTCATTTTGGCCACCAAAGGACGCATATGCTCCGCAATCGCGCCTTCCACGAGCACATCTCCCTGTGTGATGGCGGCAGCTACCATGAACGTGCCCGCTTCAATACGGTCCGGGATGACCGCATGAGTGGCCCCGTGCAACTCTTCAACCCCATCGATGCGAATCACGCCAGTACCTGCGCCACGCACTTTTGCACCCATGGCATTGAGGTAGTTAGCCAAGTCAACAATTTCTGGTTCTTCTGCGACATTCTCTAGGATGGTCGTACCTTCAGCCATAACAGCGGCCATCATAATGTTTTCCGTCGCCCCTACACTAGGAAAGTCCAGATAGATCTTTGTTCCCTGAAGTTTGCCATCAATCCTTGCTTCAATAAAGCCATTGCCTATTTCCACAGATGCTCCCATGGCTTCAAAACCCTTTAAATGCTGTTCGATTGGTCGCGAGCCAATGGCGCAGCCACCTGGAAGAGCAATGCGCGCTTTTCCTACACGAGCGAGCAAAGGTCCCATTACTAAGAAAGAGGCGCGCATTTTGCGAACATACTCAAACGGAGCTTCTGTTTTGAGCGGGCGATCCGCTTTTACCACAAAACGACCGTTGTCGTCGTAGGTCACATCGACATTTAAATTGCGTAAGACCTCTTTCATTGTATACACATCTGTTAAAGCCGGTACATCCTCAATTGTACTTGCACCTTGGTCAGCTAAAATTGAAGCAGCAATTACGGGTAACACAGCGTTTTTGGCGCCCTCTACCTTCACGGAGCCGCGTAGCTGATTGCCACCACGGACAATAATTTTTTCCAACGTATTCCCCTCCGCGTCAAGTTATAGTCTCTTCTATATCATCAATATTCAGTCGTAATAATAGGCGTTCCTATTGTCACTGTCGCCTTTGAGCCCATTTCTGGATCTTGCCTGACAGCAACCTGAACGTTCATCTTTTTTCCTTCACCTGTGACAAGGTTCTCGTTCCATTCTCCATTATATGCGGATAAGGACACAAAGGTTTCTTCCTTCAGCGCTTCTTGCTCTGCGGCGCCAAGCTCATCGAGGTAACGCTTTGCTTCGTCATACAACGGTGCGTCCAAAGAATCGGTCTTCTTTGCAGAAATCTGGTAGAACAATTGTACATCTTCCATTTCAAACTGATTTAAACGACGTGTTAAGGTTTCTTGAAGTTCTTCGAAGGAATCGTCGCCCGCTTCCCCACTACGTTCATACGAGTACGTCAAGGCGGAAGGGCCACTTGTCTCTTGAGCCATGACCTTCAACGCTTCTCCCTCGTCCACACGTAGCAAGGCCGTCCACTCCGTTCCCTGAGTATCCACCGTCTCAGCTTGAAACTCAGGATGGGTTGCTTCCAGAGTATGTACATGATCATGGAATGCCTTTTGTGTCTTTACCGTTCCACTTTCTGCTCTAGCTCTTAGCTGAAACTGATCCAACGCTACTTCCTCTTGTGCAAGAAGCGTATGAATGGATTCCATCTGATCGTTGAGTAAGTCAGCTTGAGTTTTTTCCTCCGAAGAAACATAAACTGCCCCCAAAAGAATCACCATAACAGCAAAGACACTAGCCTTCAACATGACCTTCATGTACAATCTCTCCCCTTAGTCATAAATGGTTTTGTTAGTACCATTTTTTCCGCTTGGAGAGAAAGCATACATGGAAGTTGAAGTTCCTTTCAGGTTTTTTAGTCAAGAATGTACGGAAGCATTCGCGCTGAATACAAATAGTCGAGAAAAAAGCTAGCGATCATGTATCCAAGAGCAAGTGTAACCAGCACTTTCAAAAGAACAGCCTGTCTGCTTTTTGGATTTTTGACAAACAAGTCAAAGCGAAACGCTTGAAGCGCCCACCATGCGATGCCGATGCAGCTTACATTCACGACAATATGTACAAACGCATCTTGACCAAATCCACCTGTCAATCGTAAAACCCCTCTTTGTGTGCAACGTTTGTTTGGATTGCCCTTCTGAAAAAGTCAATGAAAACCTTGCAATCCATCTCTCATATTAACGGATTTTCGGCAAAAAAGCTATAGCTTTTGACCACTATTTTCTGGTTGTTCGGACCTATTTTATGAACGTTTCGTCACAGAAGACGGGCCAGGATGACTATGCTTCCCTTGTTCACTCTTTACCCGCTCAGTGGTTGTGTTAATCATAAAAAATGTGCATGAGCTCAAGGAACAAAAAAAGACCATTCGTTCTCGCTATACATAGAACGAATGGTCCACGTTTATTCCTTGCCAGCTACTCTCAAGCGCGTGGTGGCTCGAAGCAAAGCGGCCTTTGCCCGTGCAGTATTGACAAGCTCTTGATTTTCTGACTGTGTTCGTTTTTCGGCACGTTGTTTCGCTACACGTGCACGCTCAACATCGATTTGGTCAGGTCGTTCTGCCACTTCGGCTAGAATCGTTACTTTATCCGGTCTCACTTCAATGAAACCGCCACTGACGGCTACTTGCTCTTCCGTGCCTTCTTTTTGGAAACGAGCAGCACCCGTTGTAAGTGGTGCAACGAGGGGGATATGCTTTGCTTTCACCCCGAGCTCCCCTTCCACAGTTTTCACGATGACAAGTTCAACATTGTCTTCGTATACTGCGCCATCAGGCGTCACGACACTTACTTGAACAGTTTGCATGAGTCACCCTCCCTTGATGGCTTAAGCCATCTGCTTGGCTTTCTCGACAACTTCCTCGATGCGACCGACGAGGCGGAAGGCATCTTCTGGAAGATCATCGTACTTGCCTGCAAGAAGGTCCTTGAAGCCCTGGATGGTTTCTTTGACAGGAACATAAGAACCAGGCTGCCCTGTAAACTGCTCAGCGACATGGAAATTCTGAGACAAGAAGAATTGGATACGGCGCGCACGCGCAACCACCAATTTGTCATCTTCAGAGAGCTCTTCCATCCCCAGGATGGCGATAATGTCTTGCAATTCTCTATACTTCTGCAACGTTTGCTGAACCTCACGTGCGACATCATAATGCTCCTGCCCTACCACCTCTGGAGAAAGGGCACGTGATGTTGACGCGAGAGGATCCACCGCTGGGTAAATCCCTTGCTCTGTTAGCTTACGCTCAAGGTTGGTTGTCGCATCCAAATGGGCAAATGCCGTAGCTGGAGCCGGATCCGTGTAGTCATCCGCTGGCACATAGACCGCCTGAATTGAGGTAACAGAACCTTTTTTCGTTGATGTAATTCTCTCTTGCAGTTGACCCATTTCCGTCGCAAGTGTCGGCTGATACCCTACCGCTGAAGGCATCCGCCCAAGTAGGGCAGACACTTCTGAACCTGCTTGCGTGAAACGGTAAATATTGTCGATAAAGAGTAGTACGTCTGCGCCCTGTTCATCACGGAAGTATTCCGCCATTGTCAGTCCCGTCAAGGCGACACGCATACGCGCACCAGGTGGCTCGTTCATTTGTCCGAAGACCATCGCCGTTTTCTTGATAACGCCGGCCTCCGTCATTTCATGATAGAGGTCGTTTCCTTCACGCGTTCGTTCTCCAACACCAGCAAAAACGGAAATCCCACCATGCTCTTGGGCGACGTTATTAATCAATTCCTGAATAAGAACGGTTTTTCCAACACCGGCACCGCCGAACAAACCGACCTTACCACCCTTCGTATAAGGAGCGAGTAAGTCAACAACCTTAATCCCTGTTTCTAGAATTTCCGTTGAGGTCGTTAGTTCTTCGAAACTAGGCGCGTCGCGGTGAATGGGATCACGACGAACCTCTGCCCCAACCCCTTCGCGCAGGTCGATTTCGTCTCCTAAAACGTTAAAGACACGTCCTAGTGTCGCCTCTCCAACCGGAACGGAGATTGGAGCACCAGTGTTTTCTACTTCCGTTCCGCGCATCAATCCATCTGTAGACCCCATTGCAACCGTACGAACGGTGTCATTTCCAAGATGAAGAGCTACTTCAAGAGTAACGCGCACATCTGCTGCATTGTGGGCAGCGCCCTTTTGATCAACGGTTAGTGAGTTGTTAATCTCAGGAAGCTGACCGGTTGGAAACTTCACATCCACAACCGGACCCGTAACTTGTAAAATACGCCCTGTGGCCATTCTTTTCCCTCCTGTTTCACGATGTCTAATTGCCTTAAAACAAGGAGCTTCCCGTTTCGAAACCGAAAACCGGCAACCTTGTTTTAGAACAAATGCTATTCGAGAGCGGCTGCCCCGCCGACAATTTCCGTAATCTCTTGAGTAACGGCCGCTTGACGTGCGCGGTTGTACGTAAGATTCAAGTCATCCATCAATGAATCCGCGTTGTCCGTTGCCGCGCTCATCGCCGTCATTCTCGCGCCAAACTCACTTGCCTTTGCATCGAGGAGCGCTCCGTAAATTAAGCTTTCTGCATACTGTGGAAGCAATGTTTCTAAAATGACTTGTTCATTTGGCTCATACTCATAAACGCTTGTCGGTCCACTCGTCGCCTCGCTCTCACTTGATGTGAGTGGCAGAAGTTTTTGCTCGGTGACTTTTTGCGTCATTGCACTAATAAAGTGGTTGTACCAAATATACAGTTCATCATAAACGCCGTCCGCAAACATATCTACTGATGTACGAGCCAGATTCTTAATATCAGAGAACTGAGGCCGATCTGGCACCTCAATCATCTCTTGAATAATCGGCTGCTCTCGAGTTCGAAGAAGATCTCGGCCAACACGCCCTAGGACAATAATGGCATATTCATCTGCAGACTGGTGCCGGCTTTTAATCGTGTTCATCATCTCACGCAAGAGCCCGGAGTTGTATCCGCCGGCAAGACCGGTATCAGAAGAGATCAAAATGTAGCCTGTTTTTTTCACTGGACGCTCTTCAAGCATTGGGTGAGAGACCTCGCTCCCTCCCTGGGCAATTCCTGTAACGACTTCACGCATCTTTTTCGCATAAGGTTCGTAGGATTGAGCTTTTTCTTGGGCACGATTTAGCTTAGCTGCTGAAACCATTTGCATCGCTTTTGTAATTTGCCTGGTTTTCTTCGTAGAATTAATTCGATTCTTTATATCACGTAAAGAAGCCATCTGTGTTCACCACCTTAACGTTCAAGAATGTGAGCCTCACTTATTCGTTTGATGCGACGAAGCCCTTTTTAAAGTCTTCGATCGCTTGTTTAAAGTCTTGTTCCTCTGGCAAGTTGCCAGTGGTGCGAATATGCTCAAGCAAATCCTTGTTATTCGCCTCAAGGTGAGTGAACAATTCTGCTTCAAAACGGAGGCAATCCTCTACTGGAACATCATCGACATAACCTTTCGTTAAAGCAAAAATGATGGCGACTTGCTTCTCGACAGGTAGTGGCTGATTTAAATCCTGCTTTAAAAGTTCAACGGTGCGAACACCGCGGGCTAGACGAGCCTGCGTCGCGGCATCAAGGTCCGAACCGAATTGAGAGAACGCCTCAAGCTCGCGATAGGCTGCTAAGTCTAAACGCAGCGTACCGGCCACTTTTTTCATGGCTTTAATTTGCGCACTTCCCCCTACACGAGAAACGGATATCCCTGGGTTTACTGCTGGACGAACACCCGAGTGAAACAGGTCGGATTGCAAGAAAACTTGTCCGTCCGTAATCGAAATAACGTTTGTCGGAATATACGCGGATACGTCCCCTGCTTGCGTTTCAATAAATGGAAGCGCAGTAATCGAACCGGCTCCGAGTTCATCCGATAATTTCGCGGCACGCTCTAAAAGGCGAGAGTGAAGGTAGAAAACATCCCCCGGGAAGGCTTCACGACCTGGTGGACGACGAAGCAGAAGGGACATTTCACGGTAAGCAGCCGCTTGTTTTGTCAGGTCATCATAGACCACAAGCACATGCTTGCCATCGTACATGAATTCCTCAGCCATGGACACACCTGCGTACGGAGCAAGGTAGAGCATAGGGGCTGGATCCGAAGCACCTGCCGATACAACGATCGTGTAATCAAGCGCACCACGTTGACGTAGCGTTTCTACGACCCCTGAAACGGTCGACTCTTTTTGACCGATCGCTACGTATACGCAGATCATGTCCTGGTCTTTTTGATTTAGAATGGTGTCAATGGCAACGGAGGTTTTCCCTGTTTGACGGTCACCGATGATGAGCTCACGTTGGCCGCGGCCAATGGGAATCATGGAATCGATTGACTTGATCCCCGTTTGAAGTGGTTCATGCACGGACTTACGCGCCATAACCCCAGGCGCTTCTCCTTCAATTGGGCGTGTTTTTGTTGTGTTTGCAGGTCCAAGACCATCGATCGGCGCACCAAGTGGATTGACCACACGTCCAAGGAGTTCTTCCCCAACAGGTACTTCCATGATGCGTCCTGTACGCTTCACTTCGTCCCCTTCACGAATGCCTGTATAAGGTCCTAAAATAATAATCCCGATGCTGTCTTCTTCGAGGTTTTGAGCCATCCCCATAACCCCGGTTGAGAATTCAAGAAGCTCACCAGCCATGACGTTTTCCAGGCCATGGGCGAATGCGATCCCGTCCCCAACGCGGATGATCGTTCCGACGTCCTGTACATCAACAGTTGCTTCAAATTGATCGATTTGCTGCTTAATCAGCGAGCTGATTTCTGTCGCTTTAATGCTTGCCATTCGTTTTTCACCCCTGTCTCTCAATTTCCAAGCAATGTTTCTAGTTTAGCAGGCGTTTTTCTAGTCGCTTCAGCTGACCTTGAACGCTTCCATCATAGACGCGATCGCCAATTCGTACTTTCACCCCGCCAAGCAAGTTCGTGTCAACGACATTGTCCACACTTAGGCCTCGTTTGCCGACTTTCGGTGCAAAAGTAAGCGCAATCTGCCTTCGTTCTTCGTCTGTGAGCGGCTTCGCTGAATAAAAAACGGCCTCTGCAATCCCTTGTTTATCAAAGGTTAACTGTTTAAATTCATTCGATAGTTCTTTAAGTGCTCCGAAACGATTACGCTCTACAAGAAGCATAATCGTATTTAATACGGTTTCGCTAAGGCCTTCGCCAAACGAATGTTTCAGAAGAGCCTGTTTGTTTGTCATCGCCACACCTGGACGTTCCAGAAGGGCAAGCAATTCAGGCGTTTCCATCAACACAGCGTCCACAAGTTCAAGTTCCTCAGCGAATGCTTCTGTCTGTCCTCTTTCTTCTGCTAACTCAAAAAGAGCAACAGCGTAACGATTGGCTACCGCTTTGTTGCTCATAGCTCTTCGCTCGCTTGTTTGAGATACTCTTGTACAAGCTGATCTTGTTCGCTTGCATCAAGCTCTTTTTCAATCACTTTCTGTGCAATGAGGACAGAAAGAGACGCAACCTGTTCGCGAAGAGCGGCAACAGCCTGGTCTTTTTCGTTTTGAATTTCAGCAAGTGCCTGTTCGTGAATCCGCTGTGCCTCTTCTTTTGACGCCCGGACAATGTCCTGGCCTTGTTGTTCGCCTGCTTTTTTCGCATTTTCAATCAGCTCGCGTGCTTCCACGCGCGCGTTCTTCATTTCGTTGCGCTGTTCTTCAATCAGCTTCTCTGCTTCTTTGCGATTCTTTTCAGCTGAATCAATTTGCTCGTTCACCATGTCCTGGCGTTTTTGCATGACGCCGAGTAGTGGTCTGAGGGCAAATTTGCTGAGAAGCAAGAGCAATACTGTAAACCCTAGTAGTTGAAAAAGGGCCGAACCCCATGCAATCTCCATTCTTCTACACCCCTTTAAAAGAAGTCATACCTTACATAAGGAAAGGCGAGAGGTTCTAATTAGAACGCTGTCGCCTCTCTGTTCAAACCATCGATTCAGTGTTAAACCACAAAAATTAAGAGCAATGATACAACAATTGCAATGATTGGAATCGCCTCAGCAAGTGGCACCCCGATAAACATTAGCGTTTGAAGCGGACCGCGTTGTTCTGGTTGACGCGCCACCCCTTCAAGTACCGCCTTAACAATGATACCAACGCCGATCGCGCCACCGATCGCAGCAAGACCTGCTGCTATGCCTGCTGCCAAATAAGCGTACCCTGTAGCATCCATAACGTAAATATTCCTCCTTGTATTGGTTAATGTTTTATTTAAAATGGCTCAAATAAATGAGCACGGGTTAATGTTGTTCAACTTTATGCGCCATGTACACCATTGCAAGCATCGCAAAAATGTATGCTTGAATCGAGCCGATAAAGATACTGAATGCCTGCCAAACCATTAATGGAACAAAGGAGAATACTCCCCAGTACAGTGCAGAGGTTCCGAGCATAACAAGCAAAATCATCAGAATTTCCTTTGCGTAAATGTTCCCAAACAGACGCATACCAAGCGTCAGGAAGTTGGACACCTCTTCAATGATCTTAAAAGGAAGCAAAAACCACTTTGGTGTCACATAACCTTTGAGGTATGCTTTCGTCCCTGTCAATTTTAACCCATAAATGTGAGTTAAGAGAATGACAAACCCAGCCATTGTTAAAGCGAGGACGGGGTCGGATGTCGGGGACCTCCAAAGAACATAGTGGTTGGAATCAGATGTGGCTAACTCAAACGGAATCCCCATCATGTTGGCGACAAATACGTAGAAGAGCAACGCATAGGCAAGGACGATAAAACGCCCCCCTACTTTCCAATCCATGTTTGCTTTAATAATTCCGCGAACAAAGTCAATGACCCATTCAATAAAATTCTGCAAACCGGATGGCCGCATGGCAAGTTTCCTAGCACCTATCACTGTGAGAACAAATACGATTGCAAAAGCAATAGTTGATGTTATAACAGTAGTAAGGTTAAATGTCAGTCCTATCCAGGGGTCAGTCCAGAGCATATCTTGATGATCCATTATTTCACCTCTTTCGCCTTAAAGCTTTTACTAACATATCCAACATCATAATGACATACATCAACCCAAGACCAATGACCACGGCTAGTACATGAAAAAGTTCTGGATACTCAAGAGCAAACCAAATAGCTACGAGGGCCATACTAATTCTGAAGATGAAGCCAAAGCTTACTAGAATCATGGAGAGCCATTTGGAGGACGAGTGAGTCCCGCCAATGATATGCGCATTACGATAGGTTGTCCATAGATTGAGAAGACTAGTAAACAGTCCCAGTATGAGACCGAGGAAAAATGCTGAATAAGGGGTCACAACATAGCCAATCAGCAATAGTAAAACAGCTAGAACCGTTAAAAGTATGTAGTGCCTCAGTTGCTTGTGCAGCAAGTGAGCGTCACCAGTGTTCGACATTTACTCATCGTCTCCTAGAAAGGGCTGAACTACTTTGTAAATGCCGTATGTACTCGTACCCATACCGAATAACAAAAAAACGATAAGAAATAATGGTTCTGCCCCAAACATGTTATCGAGCCACAATCCAAGGAATACGCCACCCAGAATGCCTCCAAGTACGTAGGAGGTAATGGTGGAAACTAACACGAACGCACGCATAGACTTCCGATCGTTGTTAGACATGTGCGGGTCCTCCTTCGTTACAAAGTGCAAACCCGTTTGAAATCGATCTTGTAACCCTTATCATGTTAACCCTTTGTAATCGTACAATAGCGAACCCCCCATGTCAACGAGTTTTATGAGGAAATGCACGTACTTCTTTTTCCCTTTTCTATTGTTCACATTTTGGACAAGGAACTTCGAGAATTGTTGATTGGAACATTCCTTGCTCTGTTTTGCGACTGCTTAACTGGTTGGAATACACACTCAGGGACAGCCCCCAAAACGCGCAGGCTGGTAGGAGCGAGAATTTTGGAGACCCGATAAAAGAAATCTCGGTCTCGGATTTCGTTATCGGGGCGAAAAATCTCGACGCTCCTACCCACCGGAGCTAGACAAAAAATCAGTGGGAGAGACCCCCACTGACGGTGAGTCATGGCTCGTTCAACAGCACGTCCTCGCCTATTTCGATCATGGCCTCAACAGTATCCTCTACTCCGTCTTGCTTCGCGAATACAAGCGCTTTGTAGCTCCCTGGTTTGAGTTTTGGGTGATGGAGTTCCCCACTGATCATCCCGCGGTCTGAATCCGTGTTCGAAACAAGATATGTTATAAACTCATACGTATCCGGGTCGTATAGGGCAATTCCGGACTCCTCCGCCCCGCCAGGCAAGTAGTATTCATAGTAGTACGAGTCTTTCTCATCTCCGTGAGCAAACTGGAACGCCATCACTCGCGGGTAGTCTGGTTCCTCCATGAACAGTACGTACGGGACACGGATCGAATCTTTGTCTCCAGTGATTTCAATCTGACCGGCGTGCAGCCCTTCGGAAAGGAGTGCAGGCATAATGTCGGCAGCTAGCTGCACTGTCCGCATCTCCCCTGCTGGAATTTCAGTCGCATACGGCGTTTCCCACTGCACGCCATCAAGCTCTCCAATCGGTGGAGTAATGTGATAGGTGCGAGCGGCATCCGACGTGTTCTCAATCGTTACCTGGAGTTCCCGCTTCGTGCGAATCGCTTCCTTGGACCAGATTCCAAAAGTAAGTGTGCCTGGGTAAACAAGGGTTTCCGCTTCTAACGCCTTCGATATATCCAACCGTCCCGTCCCCTGTTCATGAGGCATATAGCTTCTCCCATCCTCATCAACAAGTGCTTTTGTCGAATTCATGAGCGCCGCCTTAATTTGTTCTGGTGTCCACTCTGGATGGAGCTGCACGAGCAGCGCAGCCGCTCCCGCCACATGCGGCGAGGACATGCTAGTGCCATTTAACCCTAAATACCCATTCGGGATGGTGCTTTCAATCGCTACTCCAGGTGCGACGAGATCCGGTTTGACTTCCCATGTTTCTGTAACCGGTCCTCTGGAGCTGAAAGGCGCCATCACGTCTTGTTTTCGTTCATACATCGTGCGTATATACGACGGTTTGGCGTCTTTTGCAGATTGTTCAAGTAGCCACTCGCCGTCTGCTTTGCTTATACTTGCCCCAGGGATATCCAACTGTTCTAGCGTCCCCCCAGCGAAAGTCCCCTCTATATTATTGTAGATCAGCACCCCTTTTGCCCCTGCACTTCTGGCCGCCTTCAGTTTCTCTTCAAATGTTGTACGGCCTCGCTTCGCCAGAACAAGTTTTCCTTTCACATCATTCGCTTGAAAATCTTCTTCCAGTCCGTGCCCGACATTGACAAGCTCAACATCTTTCTTAAGCTCCCAAGGCCTGGTCCCAGTCATTGGCGTTAGCTCTATTTTGCGCTCCTGCTTGAATAAGGTGATGTAAGGAACTTGAATCGGAGGAACAGATGCACCGACAGAAATGGCCTTGCTTGATGTCCCAGGGGAACCCACCGTCCACATGTTTGGGCCGCTGTTTCCACTCGAGGTCACAGCCACCACCCCTTTATCCACAGCTCGATCTAGTGCCAGGCTCGTAGGCCAGTCCGGCCCGTTGACCGTATTACCCAGCGATAAGTTCAGCACATCAACCTCATCTTCGACTGCTTTCTCAATCGCTTCAAGGACCTGTTCGGTCGTTCCTTGCCCACCTGGACCCAAAGCCCGGTATGCGTAAATCTCAGCATCAGGAGCTACCCCTTGAATACGCCCATTCGCAGCAATGATCCCTGCTACATGCGTGCCATGAAGTGTAGGAATTCCTTGTTTTGGTTTGGTTTCCATCGGGTCCTCATCTTCGTCAATGATGTCATACCCACCTTTGAAGTTTCGCTGCAAATCTGGATGCTGATAATCAACCCCTGTGTCGATCACCGCTACCTTTACTCCCTTTCCCGTAATCGGCTCTCCACCGGCGTCCTCATGTTTGGCGCTCTCACGCCCACCACCTACAAAAGGAATACTTCCTTCTAAGCGCGCTTGATAAATCGCCACATCGTCGACTCGTCCGATTGAGCTAAGGGCTTCCAGTTTCGGAATGTCTCGCTCAGGCAAGTCAAGGGAAAAACCTCCATAGACGGTCTCATACACCTGTCTAATTTCTGCTGACGGCAACGATTCCTCTACCTCTTGCACCGCTTGTCCGACATCACCAGCAGCGGAGACAATGACGATTTTTCGCTCATTCTTATTGGTTTCACTCGAGGCTTCTACCGCTGGGCGATTTGGGTATTGCGCCGTTTCCGCTTGGACGTTCCACCCTGTTTGACTGGTGAGGAGAAGAACAAGGGAGAGAGCGTGGATGATTGTTCTGACATTCTTCATAAAAATCTCTCCTAAGCAGAAAGTGTCATAGTTCGTAGTATTCTCTTTAGGAAAGTGATTATTCTCCGTTTTTCTTTTTGAGTCATGTGGATAAAATCTGTGTATGATGTGTATAATCCACCGGCGAAAGAAAGCCTTTCGTTTATAGTTCCATGCACAATTGTGGGTGATTTTCGAGATTTCTGTGGATATGTAGCAAAAGAACTGCGAGTACACACAAGTTATGCACAGCAAAAAAGGACGGTGCGCACCGCCCTTTTTGATCATTTCTGGTTTACTTTTGCTCAAGGCCTTGTTCAATCAACTGCTTAATCTGAGGATCGGTTGGTTCCACCTTGCTTTTGAAACTTCCTAGAATTTCACCGCTGCGCGAGATCAAAAACTTCTCGAAATTCCAGTCAATCTCGTTGTCTGGACCTGTTTTCGTTGTCAGCCAAGTGTACAAAGGGTGTTGTTCATTGCCTTTAGCGTGAACTTTGTCAAAGACTTCGAATTCCACTCCATAGTTCGTCTCACAGAAGTTTTGAATTTGCTCAATGGAACCCGGCTCTTGTCCCCCAAAATCATTGGATGGAAAGGCTAGCACATGAAACCCTCTGTCTTTGTACGTTTCGTGAAGCTCTTCAAGCTGTTCATATTGTGGGGTAAACCCACATTCTGAAGCGACATTGACGATAAAGAGCACATTGCCTTTGTAATCACCCAAACTTTTTTCTTCTCCACTTGCCTTTTTCACGTTAATTCCATAAATACCATCGACATCTGCCACGGTAACGACCTCCTTGCGTCTTCATTCTACTCCTTGTCTACCCATACATCGGGAAGATGAAACAAGAAAAAGGGCGCCCATCACTGGGCAGCCCTTCGAATTCATCATTTCGTTCCAAACAGACGGTCTCCGGCATCGCCAAGACCAGGAACAATATAGCCTTTCTCGTTCAATTTCTCATCCAAAGCCGCCAGATAAATGTCCACATCTGGATGTTCCCGCTGGACGTAGTCGACCCCTTCAGGAGCAGCAACGAGACAAATCAACTTCATGCTCTTTGCGCCGCGTTTTTTCAAGCTATTGATGGCCTCAACGACGGACCCTCCTGTGGCGAGCATGGGGTCAATGACAAGAATATCACGCTCTTCCATATCACTCGGAAGCTTCACGTAATACTCATGAGGCTTTAGCGTTTCCGGGTCGCGGTATAAACCGACATGGCCAACGCGAGCCGCAGGAATCATACGCAGAATCCCATCCGACATCCCAATTCCTGCTCGCAAGATCGGCACCAGCCCGAGCTTCTTTCCGGCAATGCGCTTTGATATTGCGGGTCCTACTGGCGTCTCAATGGTCGTCTCTTCAAGGGGTAAATCTCGTGTCACTTCAAAGGCCATCAAGGCAGCGACTTCATCCACAAGCTCGCGAAATTCTTTTGTTCCCGTTTGTTTGTCACGAATATACGTTAGCTTATGCTGAATGAGGGGATGATTAAGTACATGCACATTGCTCATTTGCTCCAACTCCTTCATTGATCACATCTCGTCAGTTTTCGACACACTCCTAAAGATTTTACCCGAATACTCACGAAGGATTCAAGAGGAAATTTAAACTGAAAGGCGCAGGCGGGTTGGTCAGGAGCGAGGATTTTGGAAGGCCTGACAAAAAGCAGCCATCTTTGAAAGATGACTGCTCTAGTTGCTTTATAGATTCGGATACATTGGAAACTTGCTCGTAAGCGCAGTTACACGTTCGCTGACTCTGGCAAGTTCTTCCTCATTTTCGATATTTTTAAGCGTGATGGCGATCAGTTCGCCAATTTCATCCATCGCCTCTTCGTCAAGACCTCGTGAGGTTACCGCTGCCGTACCGATACGAATACCGCTTGTGACAAATGGCTTTTCAGGATCAAAAGGAATCGTGTTCTTATTTGTGGTAATCCCCACTTTATCTAGCGCCTTCTCTGCAACTTTCCCGGTGACACCAAGCGAACGGAGGTCAAGAAGAAGCAAATGGTTGTCCGTTCCGCCTGAAACAATATCCACGCCTTCAGACTGTAACTTTTCACCAAGACGCTTAGCATTGGTGATGACCGCTTGAGCGTATGTTTTAAAATCACCCTTAAGCACTTCCCCGAAGGAAACGGCTTTCGCAGCGATCACATGCATAAGCGGACCGCCTTGAAGACCAGGGAAAATGGATTTATTCAACTGTTTTTCGTACTTGTCCCCTGTTTCTTCATTACAAAGGATCATTCCTCCACGAGGACCACGAAGTGTTTTGTGCGTGGTTGTCGTGACAAAATGGGCGTGTGGTAGAGGGTTTTGATGCAAGCCAGCCGCCACAAGACCAGCGATGTGAGCCATGTCCACCATAAGAAGAGCGCCTACTTCATCGGCAATTTCTCGGAATCTCTTAAAATCAATTTCGCGCGGGTAGGCACTTGCTCCAGCGACAATAAGCTTCGGCTTGGTTTCCTTAGCAATTTCAAGTACCTTGTCGTAATCAATGCGCTGGTCTTCCTCTCTCACGCCGTACTCCACAAAGTTGTATTGCACGCCACTGAAGTTAACCGGACTGCCGTGGGTTAAATGTCCACCGTGAGACAGGTTCATTCCAAGTACGGTGTCGCCAGGATCAAGAACGGTGTAGTATACGCCCATATTTGCCTGTGCCCCGGAATGAGGCTGAACGTTCACGTAGGAGGCGCCAAAAATCTCTTTTGCACGATCACGAGCGATATCCTCCGCAATGTCGACATACTCACAGCCGCCATAGTAGCGGCGACCCGGGTACCCTTCGGCGTATTTATTTGTCAAAACAGAGCCCTGTGCTTCCATTACCGCTTCTGAAACGAAATTCTCGGAGGCAATGAGCTCAATCTTATCCCGTTGGCGACCTAGTTCCAGTTCAATTGCTTCAAAAATCTGTGGATCCTGTGCTTTTACTTGTTCCATTGTCAAACCCCTCTCTCCAGGAAAACATTCGGTTTTGGCTTGTCTATTTCTTTATCTTACCTCAAATTAAAGCACATGCCTAGGTGATTCCGTGAAATCTAACAGAATTATTCAGTAACGTCCGGACGTTCATACACAGCTCGAACGCCGCCAATCAGCTTCGGCCGTGTATACGCCATGGTCACATGCGCGCTTCCGATAGCCGTTTCTCTTCCCCGCGTCGGAACAGCCACATGCTTTAAATGCATCCCAATCAACGTGTCGCCAATGTCAATGCCAGCATCCGCCTGAATCTGTTCCACTAAGACCGGATCTTTGAACTGCTCATAGGCGTAGGCCGCCATCGCTCCACCAGCCTTATGTACAGGAATAGCCGCGACCTCTGGTTCCGCTAACCGCAGGGCGAGCTCTCGCTCAATCACGAGCGCACGGTTCAAATGTTCACAACATTGAAAAGCAAGAAAAACCCCGGTTTGTGCTTGAAAGTCTGAAAAGCCCTCATAAAGGGAGGCAGCGATATCGCTTGAGCCGCCCTTGCCAATACGCGTGCCGCCCACCTCGCTTGTACTGGCCCCAATAACGAGAACCTCCCCTTGCTTTAGCGGTCTTGCAGCTTGCAAGTCCTCTAAGACATGAGTGATTTGTTCTCTGATCGAAAGACTCATTGCTCCACTCTCTCCTCATAATCACTCACTTTGCCAATACGCGTCGCATGTCGACCCCCTTCATAGTCAGCACCAAGCCAGGTAGTAGCGATTTCTCTCGCAAGTCCTGCCCCGATGACACGCTCGCCCATGGCAAGCACATTTGTATCATTATGATTTCTCGTGGCTTTCGCACTGAAGACATCATGAACAAGCGCACAGCGAATGCCTTTCACTTTGTTCGCCGCAATTGACATCCCAATGCCGGTGCCACAAATTAAGATCGCACGGTCAAACTCCCCTGCCGCTACCTTTTCTGATACAGGCAACGCAAAATCTGGATAGTCGACGGACCCTTCGCAGTTACAGCCGAAGTCCTCATAGCGAATGTCCAGCTCCTCTAACAGTTTCGTGATCTCTTGCCTTAAATGGATTCCCCCATGGTCTGAAGCAACGGCCACTTTCATTTTAGAAGCACTCCTTTTATACAAATAGTCCGAACCCTGGAGCTCGACGCCCCACTCGCATTCGTCATTTTTCTTTTAAAACGATTGTACTCCTTTCGCGCAAACGCTTCAATCTTTGGGCGCTTTCGCCTACAGATGATCCCCTTTTATCAACCGTTTAAGCTGGTGGTCAATCTCCTTTGCTGTTTGTGCATAGGCGCGTTCATCTCCACCAAAAGGATCGGCAATATCTGTTGAACCATCCACTTGAACATACTCCTTCAGCGTGAACACCTTTTCTTCTTGATTAGAATAATCCTTCTGGAGCACGCGCTTATGACTCTCGGACATGGTAAGGATAATGTCTGCCCAGTTCACCAACTTATCCGAGACAGGACGAGCCCTATGGTCATGTTCAATACATGCCTCTTCTAACACAGACGCTGAGCCGCTTGAAATCGGACTCCCTTCCTGGGCAACGATCCCCGCCGAGGCGACTTCAAAGTGGCCCGCTTTGTCCTGCTTGCGCAAAAAATATTCCGCGAGCGGGGAGCGGCATGTATTGCCTGTACACACAAATAGGATCCTCTGTTTCATTTTTAAGCCCCCTCGTTAGCCTTAGCCTTCTCTTTGCCTAGTTTATCATAATTAAAGAGGCAACATAATTTTCAATCCGAAGCCAATGAGGACGGACCCACCAAGCAATTCTCCGTAGGAACCAAGATACGACTGAAAACGTGAGCCAATGACAAGCCCAAGCCAAGACATGATCATACTCACAGCTCCAATCATAACTATGGTTAACGCTGCTTTCGCTCCGAGAATCCCAAATGAAAGCCCCGCTGAAAAACTATCCAAGCTCACACCGATGGCAAAAAAGAAAAGCCCAATGCCGACGGGTTTAAGTGATTTTTCATCCGAAGGGGAAAAAGAATTAAGCATCATCTGAATGCCGATCACGAGCAAAAGCCCTCCCCCAATGTAGGTGGCAATCACATCAAAATGGCCCGAGAGCCATTTGCCAACAGCCATCCCTAAAAGCGGCATGGCTAGGTGGAAAGCCCCAATGGTTAAGCCAATCTTGAAAATTTGGTGAGCCCGAAGCCCAAGCATCCCCATTCCAAACGTCACAGAAAAAGCATCCATTCCGAGAGCAATAGCCATTATACCTATCGTTAGAATCTCATGCATGGGGTTGACCCTCCTAGAAAACATGCTCTTTCGAATGTATGCACGTCCAGGAGAAATTAGACAGGCTAAAAAAGCATCGGTCCCCTCATTCATTCCATTTTTCATAGTCCTTCAAAAAAAGCGTGGGTGGGTCGAACTGAAGCGCGAATGTTGGCCGGGTTGCACTAGAAGCCCCAGTTTTGGATTTCAAGTCAGGAATGAAAAATAGCAAAAGACCTGAAGCACAAGCCTCAGGTCTACCCACTTTCTTTATAGAATCCGTCCTCCGGCAGCTTTTCGCAGGCGATTCATAACCGCCATGCCAATCCCTTCTTCAGGGAGTGTCTCGGCATAAATCACATCGACTTCTGCATCATCAAAACGCCGCAGGGAATCGTAGAGAGAGTGAGCGACATGACGAGAATCCTTTCCGTAGACAACGACATCCGCCTCATAGACTGCTCTCTCCCCGCGAGTTGCGAGGACGCCCACCCTCAACCCACTTCTTCTATCCGCCTCCACGAGTTCGCGAATCTTCTTCGTCTCTCGAACAAGGGTGAGCGTTCCTTTTGGTGCATAGTGAGTATACTTCATACCGGGCGATCTTGGCGAAGAGTCGGTGTCTGTGAGTGCAGGGTCTACAGAGATCGGGCCAACGATTGCTTCAATCTCTTCCCTTGTGACGCCGCCCGGTCTGTAGAGGACCGGCTCTGGCAAGCTTAGATCGAGAACCGTTGACTCTACGCCAATCCCCGTTGGGCCGCCATCTACAATCCCAGCAATTCGTTTGTCTAAATCGCGTTGTACATGTGTTGCCGTCGTCGGACTCGGCTTGCCCGAGAGATTCGCGCTCGGGGCGGCCACAGGGACGCCACAGGCGTCGAGCAACGTAAGCGCCACAGGATGAGAGGGCATTCGTACAGCCACTGTCGAAAGGCCAGCGGTCACATTCGTAGCGACCTGATCACTGGCAGATAGAATGAGCGTTAAAGCGCCCGGCCAAAAAGCATCCATCAGTTTCCGAGCGTCTTCTGAAACATCTATGACAAGCCCTTCCAGCTGTTCCAGGCGACTAATGTGTACGATCAATGGATTGTCGCTCGGTCGCCCCTTTGCGAGGAAGATTTTCGCTACGGCCTCTTGCGATAAAGCATTCGCTCCAAGGCCGTATACCGTTTCTGTTGGAAAAGCTACAAGCTCCCCTCCTTTTATCCACAGCGCTGCTTCCTCTATAGAAGTGGAACATTCCTCACGTTCAATATTTTTATCCACAGTCCATATCTTTGTATGTTTATAACTCATCCTGTTCGCCTCCTTTCTCTTTTTCTTTCCATAACATGAACCCTATCATAGCAGTCTCTGTTTTTACAACCGATCGTTCAAAAACACCGCGAAACAGGTTACCCACAACTGTGGATAACCTGTTTATAACCTAATAAAACTACATTTACCCTCTGTTTGTTATCGTTTTACACAGTTTTTGTCCACAAATCCACACCCGACTGCACTAATGCGAACAGCGATACGCCCATACATCAACATCCGCTGTCTTGACGTTTTTAAAATGCGTTAAAGATCGTATCGCTTCGGGCACCTTCTCTTCTTCAACCTTCTCAAAGCCAAGGGGCGCAAAAAGAGCAATATTATTTGCGCTTAGCGCAAAAACCGTCTCAACCTCTTCAGACTTCGCATAGGCAAGGGCCACCTGTAAGAATTCAATCATTAGGCCTCCAGTGGCAACGTTCCCGTCAACGATCAATGAGCGTAAAAGCCCGTATGCGCCAGTTTTCTCCATTCCGACGGTTCCAACAAGTGCCCCTTCCTCATTTTCCACCACAAGAAACCGGTCCAGCGACTCTTCAATTCCCTCTTCCTGCTTGCTCGCTTTTGCAATCAACCTCTGCAAGGGAAGTAAATCCGTTGGTTCAGATTTGCGCACAACCATTCCCATAAGGCCCGTCCTCCTTAAATCGTTTCTTTCTTCAACGATATGCGAGGCTTATACCTTTCATGACTGCTTATCCGAAAAGTCGATCCCAAACCGATTCAACCATCTCGACAACGAAGAAGGACGTTTCCACTTCTTCCTCAGCTTCATCGCTCTCCTCCACCTGTTCCTGTGCTTCACTATTTTCCATATCGAGAAAACAAAGCGGTGGGAAAAGTACGCACCACCAATTCTCTCCGTTGCCTTCTCCTAACGTAATCAAAACCGCATCATACACACCCGCCGGGTAAACCATATTGCCGTATAACTTTGTCGGAAATTCTACATCGCTAAAATCAACGGAAAACGACTGATCGATGCCTTTTTTGGCTAGCTGTTCTTCTACGATCTTCTCAATCTCTGGCACCTCAGAAGCGATCACCTCTTTCGCCTCTTCCAGGTCAGAGATCCCGTCTACCCACACACGAATTTGCTCGTTGACCTCATCGCGGATCGAACGCTTTAATGCCTGGTCCGAAATCGAGTCGCTGTTGGCAAGAATTCGAAGGCGAATCGCCTCTTCCTCCTGAATGTCCTGATGAAACTGACTCTCTGCTTGTGCATTTTGCGATTCCCAGCTCATAAGACCTACAAATAAAGAGAATAATAGATAGATAATAACGTTTGGTTTCATCGTCTGCACCGCCCCTTCACCCGTAAGTCTGGCCAGGGGCGCGAAAATTAAACAATGAATCGTTCGACAAAAATTATGTGGTCATATCGCCATACGCAAGAACAATGCGATCCTTGCCGTTGATGTCGTACCGGACTTCCGTCTCTGCCTTTGAAAAGGTTGAACTAAGCATAGAACGCACCCGCTCTCCCTGAGTTGCGCCAACCTCAAAAGCAATCAGCCCTTGCGGCTCCATCACCGTCGGGAGTTCCGTTACCAATCGCCTGTAAATGTCGAGCCCATCGACTCCAGCAAATAGAGCCGAAGACGGTTCGTAATCACGGACATGGACAGCCAGAGAGTCCCTCTCCCCTTCTGGAATATACGGCGGGTTGGAGAGAATCACATCGAATTTCTGTGCAGAAACAGGTGTAAGCAAATCGCCCTGTTTAAACGTCACACTCGCATTCAGTGCGGATGCGTTTTTCTTCGCAACGTCAAGCGCTTTGCTGGATAGATCCACCGCTGTCACTGCGACGTTGGGTAGCTCCAATGCCACTGTAATCGCTATCGTCCCACTTCCAGTGCCAACGTCCAGGATGGTGCGTGTTCTCTTGGGCAGCCGCTCAAGAACAGCGACAATCAGCTCCTCTGTTTCGGGTCTAGGGATCAACACGTCCGGATTCACCATAAATCGGCGACCGAAAAACTCATCATAGCCGGTGAGGTGCTGGACCGGCACCCCGGATGCGTAGGCGCGAACGTCGCTTTGGAAGTCTTCAAAAACCCCGGGCGCAAGCGGCTCTCGCAAGGAAGCCAGGAGCAAGGCCCGGTCCATATCCATGTGATGACGAAGCAACCACTCTCCAGCGGTCGCTTCCAGGTTCTGTTCATTTAAAAAAGACGAAGCCCATCTAAGAGCTTCGTGAATGGTCGTCGTTTCCATTTATTCAGCAGCCTTCTGCATGTTCTCTGCTTGATCTTCCACAATAAGGGCGTCAATGATTTCATCGAGCTTGCCTTGCAGAATTTGTTCAAGCTTTTGAATCGTAAGGCCAATGCGGTGGTCCGTCACACGACTTTGCGGAAAATTATAGGTACGGATTCGCTCCGAACGGTCCCCTGTGCCAACGGCCACCTTTCTGTTTTCCGCGTACTCATCCTGCGCTTCCTGCTGAACTTTATCATAAATGCGCGCGCGCAGCACTTTCATCGCCTTTTCCTTATTTTTGATTTGCGATTTTTCATCTTGGCAGGACACCACGGTGTTGGTCGGTAGATGCGTTAGACGCACGGCTGACATCGTCGTGTTGACACTTTGTCCGCCTGGACCGCTGGAGGCAAACGTATCGACACGAATGTCTTTTTCATGAATGTCAATTTCCACTTCTTCCGCCTCTGGGAGCACGGCAACGGTGGCCGTGGACGTATGAATCCGCCCGCCAGATTCGGTTTGCGGAACACGCTGAACACGATGAGCGCCGTTCTCATACTTCAGCTTCGAATAAGCGCCGGCGCCGTTGACCATAAAGATAATCTCTTTATAACCGCCAAGCTCTGTCGCCGTTGCTTCAATCACTTCCGTCTTCCACCCTTGAGCCTCTGCGTAGCGGTGGTACATTTTATACAAATCGGAAGCGAACAGTTGCGCTTCGTCGCCCCCAGCCGCACCACGAACCTCAACAATCACGTTTTTATCATCATTCGGGTCCTTCGGCAGAAGCAGGACCTTCAAACGCTCTTCCAGCTTTTCGCTACGTTCTGTGAGCTCATCCAACTCTTCTTTGACCATTTGATGCATCTCATCATCAAGCTTTTCCTCGAGCATCGCTTTCGCTTCCCGATGCTGATCGGTCACTTCCTTATACTCACGATACGCTTGAACCGTTTCCTCGATATCTGACTGCTCCTTGGAATATTCCCGTAGCTTTGTTGCATCACTTATCACATCAGGATCGCTGAGCTGTTCGTTTAAGAAATCATAACGATCCTCCACTGCTTGTAACCGCTCTAACACACCGTTCACCTCATTGTATAATTCCAGTGTATAACAGTCTTATTATAGTATACGGTTTGTAGGCGGTCAATGTGAGGAAGGGATGGAGATGGTTTTTAACAAACGTTGAAATATCCCTTAATCATTCAGCTTTCTGGGTAGTGTCAGAAGGAAATCTTGATTGTCGCAAAGAATATTACAGGCATGACACTTATGCTAGATAACAAACAGATGAGTAAAAAGTTGCCCAATAAGGTCCCTAGCGAAGGAGCTGATTAAATGAATACTTTTCTTTCCCTTTTAATTATAGGCCCGTTGTTAGCAATTCTGTTGGGCTTACTAGGATATCGTTTTCTTGGCAATGTCTACTTAGCACCTGGCATTGTCGCCCTCGTTTCTGGGCTGTTGATGTTTACAGTTTTTAACTCTTCTTTTTTTATATGGGTCATCGTGTACACGGTCCTCGCCTTTATCAGTGGATTTCTATTTAGGTTAAAGGAGTAAACGTCATTAACCTTCTTGTTTGTTACTGATCTTTTTTGCGAAAAAAGATCAGTAACTCCCTTTGGACCTAATGTGGCCCCCCTTTTATTTCCGCGCAGAACGCATAATAAAGCTGACAATCAGCACTAGGATAATTGCTCCAATCAATGCTGGGAAGACCGCAAACCCACCTAAGGTCCAGCCCCAGTCTCCTAGAATAAGCGAACCGAGCCACGCACCGACAAAGCCGGCGATAATATTCCCTATAATTCCACCCGGCACTCCTTTTCCGGTAATTGCACCAGCCGCCCATCCAATCAAGCCACCAATAATCAAGCTCCAGAGAAACGAAAACATTTTCTACACCTCCATTTTCCCTTAGGCTCTCCTCCCTGATTAATCCTATCCCCCTTGCTTTTGCAAACGAGCTTTGGAGTTCAGAGCTGGATCTTGGCGTTCTGCATTCGCTCTCGGCGTTCCGGCTCTCGCTCTTGGCTTTTCCCCTCCCGTTCTTGGCGTTCCCGCTCTCACTCTCGGCGTTCCACGGCCGGATCTCGGCGTTTTCCGGCGCTTTTCACTGGCCATCAGCTGTTTGCAATGCCATTGTCCTTTCTTTCGGTTTGTCTTATGCCTTTCAGGGAATAGTACACATAGCAGAAACTAGAAGAGGTGAACACTGTGAGATACGTCATTGTTGGTGGAGACGCGGCGGGAATGAGCGCTGCGATGCAAATTGTACGAAACGATTCCCAAGCGGAGATCATCACGCTTGAAAGAGGAGAGCATTACTCCTACGCGCAGTGTGGATTGCCTTATTGGATAGGAGGAGACATTGAGTCCAAGGATAAGCTGATTGCCCGGGACGTGGACACATACCGAACCAAACACGGCGTTGATGCTCGTATTAACCATGAAGTGACTACGTTTGACCCCGACAAGAAGACGGTGGCCGGAAAAGATTTCGAGCTCAGCTACGACAAGCTCTTGATTGCTTCAGGGGCAAGCCCTTTTGTGCCTGAGTGGGAGAACGTCCACCTCAAAGGCATCCACACGTTAAAGACCATTCCTGATGGCGAGCAATTGCACAGAGAGCTTGGAGAGAAGAAGAAAGTCACCATTATTGGTGGAGGTTCGATCGGTCTCGAGATCGCAGAAAACCTGGTAGGTGCTGGTCACGAGGTGACAATCCTTGAACGTTCTCCGCGGCTCGCGATGAATTTTGATAAAGAAATGACGGATTACATTCATGAAGAGGCTCTCAAACAAGGGGTCCACTTGGAACTCAGCCAGGACGTGCTTGGGTTTATAGGGGATGAAGACGGATGTGTTACCGGGGTGAAAACGAACCTCTCTTCCTTTGAGACTGATCTCGTCATCGTTTCTGTTGGTGTCCAACCAAACACCGATTTTCTTGAAGGAAGTGGGATCCAGCTTGATTCTGGCGGAGCCGTGAAGGTCAACCGCTATATGGAGACGAGCATTCCTTCTGTTTATGCAGCAGGAGACTGTGCGACACAATACCACCGTCTAACAAAAAAAGACACCTATTTCCCGCTTGGCACCCATGCAAACAAGCAAGGACGAATTGCGGGGTTAAATATGTGCGGAACCCCCCGCGTATTCCAGGGCATTGTGGGCACGCAAATTTATCAGTTCTTTGATTTAACACTAGCACGCACAGGCCTTTCCTCGCGCGAACTCGATGAGTTAGGGCATCCGTACAAATGCGTTCAGGCGAAGCTGCCTCACGTTGCCGGATACTACCCAACCAAAAAACCGCTTTTCATTCGTCTGCAATATCATGCCGGTACCGAGCAGGTGCTTGGCGGTCAGTTCATCGGCGAGGAAGGCGCCGATAAGCGGCTCGACGTCTTGGCGACGGCTTTATACCACGGTGTAACCATGCAGGACTTAGAAGAGCTCGACCTCGGCTATGCCCCACCCTACAACAGCGTATGGGACCCTCTGCAACAAACAGCACGAAGGCGTTAAAAAACAGAGAACCGAAAGCGGTTCTCTGTTTTTTATTTCCTGAGATGCACATCGTAGCGTGGCACTTCTCGTTGCAGCGCCTTGCGCAGATTTTTCAACTGCGTTTCCTCTTCCCCGGCATCCCAGTTCTGATCGTTATGCACGTTTACATACACATCCGACCCATGTAAAATAACCATGCCCGACCGGAAACCGTGCGTTTCAATGATCTCCCTGACCTGGTCCTGATCATCGCCAAGCGACTGCTTGTTGGAGGACATATTTTTATAGCTCGTGCCTGTATTGACTTCGCCCGGCTCATGTGGATCGCTTTGCATATGCTCGTAGTTTAACGGCCCCGGACCAAAGGCACCACGCCAATAACTCACGTTCCCTTCCGCCTGCTCGGCGTTCATTCCATTTGAACACCCTGTCAGAGCAAGGAATGCACAAACAGTTAGTCCCGCTACCTGCTTTCTCATTCGTCTCCCCCTCATGCCGACATCGCCGAGTGTATACCCGACAGTTCTAGCGTTCCATCTTACAGGGGGAAACATGAGCGTTAATTCTCTCCAATCAGCACGGTATGACAGTGACGACATCGTGGTTCATACGTCTCGTCCGCACCCACAAGAACAACAGGGTCGCTATAGGCAGCGGGTTCCCCGGCAATCAAGCGCTGCGTACGGCTGGCCGACATTTCACAGATGGCACAAATGGCCTGAAGCTTGGTAACCTCTTCAGCAAGCGCCATCAGACGAGCCGTTACCTCAAATGGCTCTCCTCGAAAGTCGAGATCGAGACCCGCACAAATGACGCGCTTTCCACTCTCCGCAAGATTGGTGATGACTTCAATTAATCCTCCATCAAAAAATTGAATCTCATCGATGGCGACAACGTCTGTGTCACACACAACCGATTCGAAAATTTCACCGGAATGTCCCACCGGCTGCGCCATGATTTTATTACCGTTATGCGAGACCACTTCCATTTCTGAGTAACGATTATCAAGCGCTGGTTTAAACACTTGAAGCTTTCCCTTGCCATATTCTACTCGACGAATACGACGAATCAGTTCCTCAGACTTCCCAGAAAACATGCCACCGCAAATCACCTCAACCCAGCCGGAGTGCTGAACAAATGGCATTTTACTCACCCTTTACCTATGGATCCATTTTAAATAGAAAAAACAGACAGGAGAAGACTCCTGCCTGCATAACGCTTAAAGGTTGTATTTCTTTTTAAAGCGATCGACACGTCCACCTGCATCAGCAAGCTTCTGCTTGCCAGTGTAAAATGGGTGCGAATCCGACGAAATCTCTACTTTAAGCAGAGGGTACGTGTTCCCATCTTCCCACTCAATCGTTTCACCGGAACCACGAGTCGAACCAGTTAAGAATTTATACCCTGTGCTTGTATCCATAAATACGACTTTTTGGTAAGTTGGATGGATTTCTTGTTTCACAACGTTTCAACTCCTTTTGCCCTGAATCTTCCGAGACAGAGTTTCTACTCACATATGGTTGAAATTATATCAAGGACAAGGGCGTTTTGCAACTGTATTTTTTCATTCGTACGTTTCCTGTCTATTTTCGGCGCGTGCTCATTCCAGCCATGTCTTGCTGCATCGCCTCAAAAAACTCGACGTTGGTTTTTGTGTCTTTCACTCGTCGAATGAATTGATCGGTGAAATCAGGCGAATCGTTCATGGTTTTACGAATTGTCCATAGTTTATCGAGCTGTTCTTTCGGCAGAAGGAGCTCTTCTTTTCTCGTCCCCGAGCGACGAATGTCAATGGAAGGGAAGATGCGACGTTCTGCCAGACGGCGATCCAAATGAAGTTCCATATTGCCTGTGCCTTTAAATTCCTCGTAAATGACATCGTCCATCCGGGAACCGGTATCGACAAGAGCGGTCGCTAAGATCGTCAAGCTGCCACCTTCTTCAATATTACGAGCCGCCCCGAAAAAGCGCTTCGGACGGTGAAAGGAAGCCGGGTCAATTCCCCCAGACAACGTTCGTCCACTTGGTGGAATGACCAGGTTATACGCACGGGCCAAGCGTGTGATGGAATCCATGAGAATCACTACGTTTTTTTTATGTTCAACCATACGCATGGCCCTCTCCAACACAAGTTCAGCCACCTTAATATGGTTCTCTGGCACTTCATCAAAGGTGGAGCTTATCACCTCGCCTTTGATAGACCTCTCCATATCCGTCACTTCCTCCGGGCGCTCATCAATTAAAAGAACCATTAACTCGACGTCGGAATGATTTTCTGCAATGCTGTTCGCCACTTCCTTCATTAAGGAGGTTTTTCCTGCCTTTGGCGGAGCGACAATCAACCCACGCTGTCCAAACCCTACAGGGGAAATCATATCAATAATTCGCGAGGAAATGCGTCCAGGCTTTGTTTCCAGCTCGATTTTCTGATCAGGGTAGAGAGGCGTCAGCGCTGGGAAGTGAGGTCTGTCGCGAGACGTTTCAGGCGCATCTCCGTTCACAGCCTCTACGTGAAGCAGCCCGTGATAGCGCTCGTTGTCTTTTGGCGGTCGAACCTTCCCTGACACTTTATCTCCCGTCCGTAAATCAAACCGTCGAATTTGCGAAGCAGAGATATAAATGTCTTCTCGACTCGGCATGTAGTTAATCGGACGCAAAAAACCGAATCCCTCTGATTGAATGATTTCCAGCGTCCCCTCCATAAAGAGGAGACCGTCTTGCTCAGCCTGTGCTTTTAAGATCGCAAAAATCAGCTCACGTTTCGTGAGTTTGCTGTAATAGGATACTTTGAATGCTTTCGCATGCTCATACAAATCTTTTAATTTCATATTTTCCAAATCGGAAATACTTACGCTCATTTTAGCACCACGCTTTTTCATAAATGCGTACATACACTGCAACGTTCAAGCAGAAAAAACACGTTTATCGCATGCTTAAACGCTTAAACGAGTGAAGTACGATAAAGCTATATCGTTCAAATGACCTCACAGCCATCCATCGTAAAGACCATACGTAAATTAGACGTTCGGAATTGTGTAAGGAGGGACGTTGGAGAAAATCTATTTTATGCGCCTAGTAAGAAGATCGGTGAATTACTATACTCTTATTCTACCCACATTTCCCATAAATAATCAAATGATTTTTCGTAGCAAAAGAAAGGAGACCAGGTGGAAAAACTACCCGGTCCCTTCTGAAAGTTAACGAATCACGAGTCGAGGCTTCTTTTTCATACTATGCGTCCCGTCCACAAAACGAACTGTACCCGATTTTGCGCGCATCACAATGGACTGTGTTGCCGCGTTGGAACCTTTGTAGCGAACACCCGTCAAAAGTTCACCGTCCGTGACTCCCGTTGCCGCAAATATACAGTCATCGCCGCCCACAAGATCTTCCATACGAAATAGCTTATTCACGTCCTCGATGCCCATTTTCCTGCATCGTTCCATTTCCACATCACTTTGGGGCAAGAGACGTCCTTGAAAGTCTCCCCCTAAGCATTTTAAGCCGGCAGCCGCAAGTACTCCTTCTGGTGCACCGCCGGAACCCATTAAGAGATCGACGCCCGTGTCGTCAAAACCAGTATTCACAGCAGCCGCAACATCTCCATCTGGAAGAAGCTTGATACGTGCGCCCGCTTCACGAACATCGTGGATGAGCTTTTCGTGCCGCTTTCGGTTAAGAATGACGACGACAAGATCCTCTATGTCCTTGTTTTTCGCATCAGCCACAGCCTTGAGATTGTCAATCACTGGGGCATCGATGTCAACATTCCCTACGGCCTCCGGGCCAACCGCAAGTTTGTCCATATACATATCCGGTGCATGCAAAAGCTGGCCATGGTCAGCCACTGCTAGCACGGCGAGCGCGTTCCACTGACCATAAGCGACGATATTTGTCCCTTCCAGCGGATCGACAGCCACATCCACTCGCGATCCATACCCATTTCCAAGTTTTTCTCCTATGTACAGCATAGGCGCTTCATCCATCTCGCCTTCACCAATGACAACCGTCCCCTTCATTGGAATCGTATCAAAAACATCGCGCATTGCTTCTGTTGCAGCACGGTCTGCTTCTTCTTTATTGCCAAAGCCCATCCATCTCCCAGACGCGAGCGCCGCCGCTTCTGTGACACGTACAAGCTCCATAGACAGACTTCTCTCCATAACCTGCTTCCCCTCACTCCATCTTTAATTTGTGTACAAGCACGAACGCTATCCTATGCCTCCTCACTTAAAGGCACACTCTTTCTTTGATCCAGTTGCGAGCTTTCTTCACGCCGCCAGATCAAGCCAAGACCGGGCTTGATACTGCCGTCGCTCCAGAACTTGTCGCTCGTGAGCGAGGCGCCTCCGCTTTTCCTGATCCAGCTGCGGCGGCTAGGAGCTTCGAGATTTTTCGCCCTGACAACGAAATCCAAAGTCGGGATTTCTTTTGTCAAGTCTCCAAAATTCTCGCTCCTGTTCGACCCGCCTCCGCTTTTCCTGATCCAGCTGCGGCGGGTAGAAGCTCGAGATTTTTCAGTCCTGCCGGAAATCCAAAACCGGGATTTCTCGGGCAGGCCTTCCAAAATTCTCGCTCCTGTTCAACCCGCCTCCGCTTTTCTTTTTAGCTTTCGACTTCTTCTAGTTCTTCTTCTGACATTTGTTCACGCCAAATCACAGCGCCAATCCCCATAAGCTTTTCCTCTAAATGCTCGTAGCCTCTATCGACATGTTCAAGGCCCGAAAGTTCGGTCACGCCCCTGGCCATGAGGCCCGCGATAATGAGGGCTGCTCCTGCACGTAAGTCGCTTGCTCGCACCTTCGCCCCTTGAAGTTCCGTTTTGCCATTAATAATCGCTGAGCGCCCCTCCACTTTGACGTTAGCGCCCATACGTCTAAGCTCATCGATATGCTTAAAACGAGCATCGTAAATAGTGTCAGTGACGATACTTGTGCCATTAGCACTAGTAAGCAGACTTGTGAACGGTTGCTGCAAATCGGTTGGGAACCCTGGGTATACAAGAGTTTTAATGTCGACACCGCGTTTATCGCGAATGCCGCCTACGATGATCTGGTCGTCTTTGATATCTATTTCTGCACCCATTTCCCTGAGCTTTGCTGTGAGCGACTCCAAGTGAATCGGAATGACGTTATCAATAAGCACACGCTGGCCTGCTGCAGCAGCTAGGATCATGTATGTGCCTGCTTCAATTCGATCAGGGATGATCGAATGACGGCAACCTGAAAGAGATTCCACTCCTTCAATCCGAATCACATTGGTCCCCGCACCTTTAATACGCGCGCCCATGTTTGTGAGAAGAGTAGCGACATCAATAATTTCCGGCTCCTTTGCCGCATTCTCAATAATGGTTTGGCCTTTCGCGCGAACGGCGGCAAGCATAATATTAATGGTTGCTCCCACACTAACAACGTCAAGATAAATTCTCGCACCGCGTAGTTCATCCGCTCGCAAATAGATTGCCCCTTGTTCATTGGTCACTTTCGCACCGAGCGCTTCAAATCCTTTAATATGTTGGTCAATCGGCCGTGGGCCGAGGTTGCAGCCGCCGGGCAAACCAATAACAGCCTTTTTAAACTTGCCAAGCATGGCCCCCATCAGGTAGTACGAAGCTCGCAGTTTTTTCACTCTGCCATTTGGAAGCGGCATCGCCATCATAGTTGCCGGGTTTATTTTAATCGTCTGGTCTTTAAGGGTCACATCCCCTCCAATTTCGCGCAGCAGATCCGCAAGCAAATCCACGTCGGAAATGACGGGCAAATTGTCAATAGTCACCGAGCTGTCGGCAAGTATAGCAGCTGGCACGAGGGCGACAGCACTGTTTTTCGCCCCGCTAATTTGTACACTTCCTTCAAGCCTATGACCACCTTCGATCATTAATTTATCCATTGCAATCCCTTCCTTCATAGCTGAATACCTAGCATCCAGTATAGCCAGAGTGTCACTAAAACTAACGAAATCGGAACAAATTTCGACAGAATTCTCTCTGCGTCGAGCTTGGTGCCGAGAACTTATGCGGTGCAAAAGGCCATTCTCCCGTCTGCCCCTACTTGTTCCAGTCTGCTAAGAACCGCTCAATCCCCTGATCGGTTAAAGGATGCTTCGTGAGCTGCTGAATTACTTTAAGCGGAATCGTAGCAATATGCGCCCCTAACTTGGCCGCGTCTGTCACGTGAACGGGGTGGCGTACGGAAGCAGCAATAATCTCAGCACCAATTTCATGGACATTGAAAATTTTAGAGATGTCCGCAATTAACTGCATCCCATCCTGACCGATATCATCAAGTCTTCCTAAAAATGGAGAAACGTATGTAGCTCCGGCACGAGCAGCTAGGAGGGCTTGAGGAGCAGAGAAGATGAGCGTCACGTTTGTCTTTATTCCAAGCTCTGAAAACGCATGGACCGCCTTTAACCCGTCTTCCGTCATTGGCACTTTCACCGTGATGTTTTCAGCAATGGCCGCTAGCTCTTTTCCTTCTTCAATCATGGTTTCCGCGTCTAAGGCAATCACTTCCGCACTGACGCTACCCGGGACAAGTGAGGCAATTTCACGAATGCGCTCATGGAAATCTGCACCTTCTTTTGCCACAAGCGAAGGGTTTGTTGTGACCCCCGCAAGAATTCCAAGATTTTTAGCCTCTTTGATTTCTGCTAGATTGGCGGTATCAATAAAAAATTTCAAAAGAAACACCTAACCTTTCCTGTTCAAGTGATGTGAAACGGTTTCAATTATACCCGAAAAGCGCAAGCGGGTTGAACAGAAGCACAAATTTTGGAGGCCTGACATAAGAAATCCCGATCTTGGATTTCGTTGTCAGGGCGAAAAATCTTGACGCTTCTACCCGCCAGAGCTAGACAAGAAAAGCGCAGGCGGGTTGAACAGAAGCGAGGATTTTGGAAGGCCTGAACTAGAAATCCCGGTTTTGGATTTCGGTTCAGGACTGAAAAATCCCGAGCTTCTACCCGCTGGAGCTAGACAATCCGAAAAGCGCAGGCGTCCCTTTTCACAACAAGTTCTGGAGCGACGGCAGGATCAAGCCCGTTTTGGTTTGATCTGGCGGCGTGAAGAACCCTCAAGCGAGTGGGCGCCAGAGCTAGACACATGATAATAAAAGCAGTCCAGTACTGAACTGCTTTTTAGTATAACTTTCAAAGTAACCATTAGCCTTTATTTGAAGAACCGAACTCTTTCATTTTGCCGGCAACGGTTGCTTTAATCGCATCACGTGCAGGTCCAAGATATTTACGTGGGTCGTATTGCTCAGGCTGAGCAGCGAGCGTCTCACGAACGGCTTTCGCTGAAGAAATTTGACTTTCTGTATTGACGTTAATTTTCGCGTGGCCGTACTCGATCGCTTTTTGGATGTCTTTTGTCGGGATTCCTGTCCCGCCGTGAAGAACAAGTGGGATGCCGACAAGGCCTGAAATTTTCTTCATGTGATCAAAGCCCAGGTTTGGTTCCCCTTTGTACGGCCCGTGTACAGAGCCAAGAGCAGGCGCAAAACAGTCGACACCGGTAGCATCAACGAGCTCTTTACACTCCTCCGGAATCGCGTAAGCAGCCTCTGCATCTTCGACAATGAGATCATCTTCTTGTCCACCGATACGTCCAAGCTCCGCTTCCACGGAAACGCCCAGCGTGTGCGCAACATCAATTACGCGTTTGGTTAACGCAATATTTTCAGCTAACGGGTAATGTGATCCATCAATCATGACAGAAGTGAACCCGGCGTGAATCGCCTCTACACACTTTTCAAAGCTTGAGCCGTGGTCAAGATGAATCGCAATGGGTACAGTAACGTTATATTCTTCCATTAAATTTTTTACAAGTCCTACCACTGTCTTGAAGCCGCCCATATAACGTGCCGCGCCTTCAGAGACCCCTAAAATGGCTGGAGATTTCTCTTGTTCAGCGGCTTGGAGAATGGCTTGAGTAAACTCAAGATTATTCAAGTTAAATTGTCCAACTGCATACCCTTCCGCTTTTGCTTTGTTTAGCATGTCTTTCATTGAAACTAAAGGCATAATGACCCTCCTCAAATTCGCTTATCGTGCAATGTACAATTGAGTCCTGTTAAGAAGATGCCCTAGACTAGGGAATTTATGCCCCGCTTTCTTGGTGACATTCCTAATAACGTTTTGACTTCTTACTACACGCCCAAGCGTTTGCTTTTATCGTGTTCATTATAGCATATAATCTTTACATTTGAGCGCCGTAAAGCAAGAATTGGCGAGGGATTTTCAAGAAAGCGATCTCAACCTCTACTATATGTTCATTCACTTAAGTAGCGTCTGATCACTCCTCTCACATCGTCAATGTCAAATGGTTTGGAGAAGTGCGTAAGTGCCCCATGTTCGAGTGCCTCGTTAATTAAGTTTAATTCCCCATACGCCGTCATCATGATCACCTTAATGTCTGGATCGTTTTGCTTCATTCGTTTTAAAATTTCAATCCCATCCATCCCCGGTATTTTCATGTCGAGAAGAACCATGCTGATTTTTTCCGACTCTTGCACTTCAAGTGCCTCTTCCCCATTGGCGGCTTGATAAAGCACATACCCATCTTTTTGTAAGACCTCGTTCAACAGCACACGTATCCCGTACTGATCATCTACAATTAGCACCTTACTCTCCATAGCTCTCCCCCCGATCCACCTTTTACTACTAGAGTTCGTGTTCCCTGCTCCTAATCCCTGCTAGTCTTTAGCAATCCGCTAGAATCTGCTAAGATAGAAGCAAGCAGATAGGAGGAATACGTGCATGCATAAACTGTTCACCACCCAACTCACTGGACTTCTCCAGAAATTACACGAGCAGCAAGAGGAAACCCTCGAGGATGCCGGGCGCCTCCTTGCGCAATCCATCGTCGCTGGAGGCACGATCTATGTACAAGGCTTTGGGGAAATGAAGTCTTGTGAGGAAGCAGCCGTTCACGGCGTAGAACAAATACAAGGCATCACAAGAATGAATCGCTCTTCCCTTCTAAATGGGCGTGATCGCGTTTTGCTCTTCACTACAAGTGCATACGACCAGGACGCGATTACTTCTGCCAAGCTCTACCAATCGATGCAGGTTCCTGTTATTGTTATCGCCTCAAATCGTAAGTTTGAGGAGGTCTCCGATGTCTTCATTGATTTAGGCGTCACCGGCAACCTCGTGCCTACAGATGGTGGGCATCGCATCGGAGATCCCGCTGCGCTAGCAGGACTCTTTGCTTACCGCTGCCTCTATTTAACCATCCATGACATCTTATCAGATAATGAAGAGCTTTGATGAACAAAAATGACAAATGCGTTTTGTGCAAACAAACCTAATGGTCAGTTAGAACAAAAAACCGCCCTTCACACATAAGAATGCGAAAAGACGGCTAACCATTGCAGACTTATTCTTTGACCGCAAGTGCTGAAGCCACAAACTCGCGAAACAGTGGTTGCGGGCGAGTCGGCCTGGAAACAAACTCTGGGTGGAACTGGGAAGCAATGAAAAAGGGATGATTCTCTAGTTCAATGATTTCGACTAAGCGGCCATCCGGGCTTGTCCCCGAGAAAATAAACCCGGATTTCTCCATTTGTTCGCGATATTCATTGCTAAATTCATAACGATGGCGGTGACGCTCATAGACGACTTCTTCACCGTACGCCTGGCGGGCGAGTGTATTTTCCTTCAGCTTACAAGGGTATAGGCCGAGACGCAGCGTTCCCCCAAGGTCTTCCACGTCCTTTTGCTCCGGCAAAAGGTCAATGATCGGGAACGGAGTCTCAGGGTTTAGCTCAGCAGAGTGCGCCCCTTCTAGACTCAGCACGCTTCGTGCAAATTCAACAGATGCTAGCTGCATGCCCAGACAAATCCCGAGAAACGGCACCTGGTTTTCACGCGCATAGCGAATAGCCGAAATCTTCCCTTCCACGCCTCGATCGCCAAACCCTCCAGGAACGAGGATGCCATCAGCGTCTTGAAGCCATTCCTTCACATTGGCGTCGTTGACTTGCTCTGCATAAACCCAGTCAATGTCAATATCCGCGTCGACGTGATAACCAGCATGTCTAAGTGCCTCGGCTACAGACAAGTAGGCATCTTGCAGCTCCACATATTTTCCCACAAGGGCAATACGCACATTTTTGCTTAGATGTTTCACACGGTCAACAAGCGCCTGCCACTCGCTCATGTCTGCCTCACCACTTTGCAAATTCAGGTGATCGCAGACAATTTGGTCAAGCTTTTGCGCCTGCATATGGAGCGGTACTTGGTAGAGAGAATCAGCATCCTCGGACTCAATCACAGCTTCCTTGCGGATGTCACAGAAAAGCGCAATTTTGTCTTTCATCTCTTGTGGTACAGGACGTTCCGTTCGTACAACGATGACATTCGGTTGAATACCAAGAGACCGCAATTCTTTTACCGAATGCTGGGTAGGTTTTGATTTCATTTCCCCCGCAGCTTTTAAATAAGGAATTAACGTGCAATGCAAATAAAGCACGTTTTCCATACCGACATCACTTTTAATTTGACGGATGGCTTCTAGAAACGGAAGACTTTCAATATCTCCAACCGTCCCCCCAATTTCTGTGATGACCACATCAGCCCCTGTTTCACGACCGGCTCGAAATACACGTTCCTTGATTTCATTCGTGACGTGAGGAATGACCTGAACGGTGCCTCCAAGATAATCTCCGCGGCGTTCTTTCTTTAGAACGGTTGAGTACACACGTCCAGTGGTGACGTTGCTATTCTGACTTAAATTAATGTCAATAAAGCGCTCATAGTGCCCAAGATCAAGATCCGTCTCTGCTCCATCATCGGTTACGAATACCTCTCCGTGCTGATACGGGCTCATGGTCCCTGGATCAACGTTAATGTATGGGTCGAATTTTTGAATCGTCACCTTTAACCCACGGTTTTTCAGCAAACGACCTAAAGAAGAGGCAATAATTCCTTTTCCTAACGAAGACACGACTCCACCTGTCACAAAAATATACTTAGCTGTCATATGCACGCTCCTCCTCGCTACAATAAGGGGAATTTCCTAGTAGTGTTACCCTCTCAAACATAAAAAAAACAAAAGTGACACCACCCCCAAAAGGAGGGGGCACACTTTTGTTTTTACAACGTATTTTATCTAGTTTAGCTTTAAAAACGGTAGTAAGAAGCCCAAAAATGATTTTACCTAGAACGACTTAATAAGTCAATAGCAGAAACCATTAATCGTCTTCTCGTTCTTCCCCTTCTTCATCATCATCAAAGTCAGAAAGGTCTTCTTTCTCGCCGTCCACCTCTTCACCTTCGTCTTGATCCTCTTCATCGGCTAGTTCATCGAGTTCATCTTCTAAGTCCTCGAATTCATCCTCTTCTTCAAACTCACCATCCAGATCAAAGGTTTCGTCTTCATCGTTCGCAGGTTTCCGACGTTTCGCGGGCTTTGCCGAGTGTGTAATCTCTTCCTCTGCCTGCTCTTGTGGATACCAGACCTTTAGTCCCCATGTATTGTCACCAAGTGTAAGGAAGCGACCATCAATGTTCAAATCAGTGTATAAAAAGGAAATCCGCTCTTCCACTTGAGCCTTGGATAATTCTTTTACAGCAGCAACCTCTTCCAGCAAATCAAAGAAATTATACGGCTGTCGCTTTTCTTTCATTAACACATATGCGGTTTCAACCATTGACATTTCATTTAGCTCTTCGTTCGTCAAGGAATTCAAGTCCACCACAGGAGCACGCCCTTTCCAATCAATCCAATTTAATCTAATGTTCCTATTCTATTCCACGATCCCATGAAATCATACGTTTCATTATAAACATATTTCAATAATGAAAGCTAGTAAGAAAAGCGAAGGCGGGTCGCACAGAAGCGAGGATTTTGGAAGGCCTGGACTAGAAATCCTGGTTTTGGATTTCTGACCAGGACTGAAAAATCCCGAGCTTCTACCCGCCGCAGCTGGATCAAGAAAAGCGGAGGCGGGTCGCACAGAAGCGAGGATTTTGGAAGGCCTGGATTAGAAATCCCGGTTTTGGATTTCTGACCAGGACTGAAAAATCCCGAGCTTCTACCCGCCGGAGCTGGATCAAGAAAAGCGGAGGCGCCCTGTTCACGAAGACAAGTTCTGGAGCGGCGGTAGTATCAAGTCCGAACTTGGCTTGATCTAGCGGCGTCGTTCACCTCCCCTGGGGGCCATGGGAATAAAGCCTTTATGTCCATGAAAAAAGCGCACTCCCATTGTGCGCTTTTTACCACCCGGTTACCAGCCGAGCAGCTGCCTTACTTGTAGCTCTGTGTACTCTTCTAGGCTGTACTGTTTTTGTATGACCCAGCCACGAAAGGTCCACATTTGCCCTTGAACCAGAATGTTCTGAGCAAGCAGTTTTACTTCCTGCTCCTTCCGATCCAGCTCCCCATTAGCCACGCATTCCCGAATGATGGTCTCAATCATTTCCACCATTTCTAGTTCTTTGTTTAACACATAGGGAAGCGTTTCTTTCGGGAGAGACTTTGTTTCCTGATACATAACGAGCACTTCATCTTGCATATCATCAACAACGGAAAAGTACGCGCGGATGGCGGTTTCCAGCCGCTTCATAGCTGTTCCTGTCGTTTCGAGCTGGACACGCAGGCGCTCCGTTACTTGATCGTAGATGGAATCACAGACAAGATAAAGCACATCTTCCTTGGCCCCGATGTATTCATAGAGGGTGCCAATGCTGAAGCCGGACTCTTTCGCAATTTCACGTGTGGTTGTTCGGTGAAACCCTTTTTCGATGAAAAGACGGACCGCTCCTTTAATCATTTGCTCGCGCCGCTTTTTAATCAGCTGCTGGTCTTTCACCATCGAAGGCACAATTTTTTTAGACAATCGCTGTAACCTACTTCCTTAAAACGAAACCATTTTTTTCATCGTAACATGGACCACTGTCTCTATCAAAAAACTGTTACCCAGCAAGATGTCTGGCAATCACCATCTGCTGAATCTCGCTCGTGCCTTCATAAATTTCACACACTTTGGCATCACGAAAGAAGCGTTCAACCGGGTATTCCTTCATATACCCATAGCCTCCGAATACCTGAACCGCTTTTGTTGCCACTTCCATTGCCGTCCGAGAGGCAAACAGCTTTGCCATGGAGGCTTCTTTGGAGCAAGAGAGATTTTTTTCCTTACGGGAGGCAGCATAATAGGTGAGTTGTCTAGCTGCCTCGACCTCCGTCGCCATGTCTGCAAGCTTAAACGCCATCCCTTGGTGGGCAGAGAGGGTCTTGCCAAACTGTTTTCGTTCGTTTGCATAAGTGGTCGCGGCTTCAAGCGCGGCTTCTGCAATGCCAAGCGACTGTGCGGCGATCCCAATCCTTCCCGAGTTTAAGTTTGAGAGAGCGATTTTCAATCCTTCGCCTTCCTTGCCAAGCAGCTGATCAGCGGGAATGCGGCAGTTCTCAAATAAAATCTCCGTTGTGGTCGAACCGTATAAGCCGAGCTTCTTCTCTTTTTTTCCGATCACCAATCCCTCTGTCCCTGCTTCCACAATGAACGCAGAAATTCCCTTTGAGCCAGCGGAGGGGTCGGTGACAGCAAAAACAATATAAGACCCGGCCTCCCCACCATTTGTAATGAATACTTTCGCTCCGTTTAACACATAGTCTTCGCCCACGCGCTCAGCCTTCGTTTGCAAAGACTTGGCGTCACTACCAGCATTCGGCTCCGTTAAAGCGAAAGCGCCAATCTGAGTTCCTGACGCTAAATCAGGAACGTATTTTTTCTTTTGTGCTTCTGTGCCATAATCGACAATAGGCATAATACCAACCGAGGTATGCACACTCATAATGAGGCCAAGTGCAGCGCTCGCTTTTGAAACCTCGTGGACGGCAATGATGTAGGAAGTAAAGTCCATGCCCGCGCCACCGTGCTCTTCTGGAATGGGGATGCCCATCAAACCGAGCTCGCCCATCTTCTCAATGACAGTGCGAGGAAAGGTTTCATGTTCTTCCATATCAGCAACAGCGGGGGCAATTTGCTCCTTGGCAAAATCCTGGACCATTTTTTGCATCATCGTCTGTTCATCATTGAAGAAACCGTTACTCATACGCATAAAACCCCCTGCCCGATTTTTTACCGAGCCAGCCAGCTTGCACGTATTTGCGCAACAATGGACAAGGTCGGTACTTATCATCGCCAAACCCGTTATGCATCACTTCCATAATCGACAGGCATGTATCAAGCCCTATAAAATCCGCAAGCGTCAGCGGTCCCATCGGATGATTCATTCCTAGCTTCATGACCTCATCAATGTCACGGGGAGAAGCAACGCCCTCGTACACGGTGAAAATCGCTTCGTTGATCATTGGCATCAGCACACGGTTGGAAACAAAGCCAGGAAAATCTTCCACGCTCACCGGCTGTTTATCCAGCTGCCTTGCCAATGCTTCAACCGTTTCAAAAACCTCTCGATCCGTTGCTAGACCGCGGATCACTTCCACAAGCTTCATCTTTGGGACTGGATTCATAAAATGCATACCGATCACATGCGTCGGGCGATTGGTGGCACTGGCAATGTCAGTGATTGGGAGAGAGGACGTATTGGTAGCAAGAATCGCCCCCTCGCTCGAAAACTCATCAAGAGCTCTGAAAAGCTGTTTCTTGATTTCTGTGTTTTCTGTTGCCGCTTCAATGACGATGTCGGCACGCTCCGCATCCACAAGATCAGCAGTCAGTGTCACTCGTTGAAGCGCCTCCACTTTTTCCGTTTCGCTCATTCTCCCTTTTTCTACCGACCGATTCAGGCGACGCTCAATCCCGTTCTTGCCTTCCTCGCATAACTCCAGCTTCTGATCATGCAAATAAACCGTGAAGCCTTTAACCGCATGAACTTCCGCAATCCCGGCCCCCATTTGCCCCGCGCCAACGACCATAACTGTTTTGATGTTCATGCTACGCCTCCTCCTTCACATGGATCAATACCGCATCCCCTTGACCGCCGCCACTACAAATTGAGGCGATCCCGTATCCGCCACCTCGACGATTCAGTTCATAGGCAAGCGTCAGCACAATACGCGCGCCGCTCGCCCCAATTGGGTGACCATACGCAACAGCGCCTCCGTTCACATTGACACGCTCTGGGTCTAGCCCTGCTAATTGATGACTCGCAAGCGCCACGGTCGCAAATGCTTCGTTAATTTCGAATAACTTGATCTCGCTAACGTCTAGCTTCGCCTTGGTTAATAGTTCGGTGATCACAAGCCCCGGCGTCTTCGGAAAATCTTCTGGTTTCACTGCAATAGACGTGTGCGCTTCAATCGTCGCAAGAGGGATCTTTCCCTCTGCCTCTGCCTTTTCTTCACTCATGAGCAGCATCGCGCAGGCGCCGTCATTCACACCCGGTGCATTGCCTGCCGTGATGGTACCGTCTTTTTCAAAAGCTGGCTTTAAGCGTGCAAGTTTCTCATAGCTTGCATCTGCTCGCGGTGCCTCGTCTTTATCAACCGTCGTCACGTTTCCTTTGCGATCCTTAACATCAACAGGAACCAGCTCCTCGGCAATCGCTCGGGCAGCAAGCCCGGCGCGTTGTTGACTGCGCAAGGCCCACCTATCCTGACTCTCCCTGGAAATGTCGAGCTCTTTTGCGGTCTGGCTTCCGTATACCCCCATATGCACATCCCGAAAGGAGCAGGTCAACCCGTCATACACCATGCCATCGACAAGCTTCGCGTCTCCCATGCGAGCGCCGAAACGGGCTTTAGGCGCATAGTAAGGCGCATTGGACATCGACTCCATGCCGCCTGCTAACACGACTTCTGACTCTCCAACTCGTATTGAGTTGTCTCCAAGCGTGATCGCCCGCATCCCAGACGCACAGACCTTATTCACGGTTTGCGTTCGCACGCTCCATGGGATGCCAGCTGCTTCCTGTGCTTGCCGAGACGGAAGTTGACCTTGCCCGGCCTGTAGCACATTGCCCATGATCACTTCGTCCACGTTTTCTGCTTGCCAGTCCCCTCGAGTCAACGTTTCCTTTAGTGCCACCCCACCTAACTCCGCGGCCTTAAACGAGGCCAAACTTCCACCAAACTTGCCAATAGGCGTCCGTGCGCCGCTTACGATTACGGTTTTCATTTTCAACAATCTCCCCTTATTTCTTATTGAGCGAACGCTCAGTCATTTATACTGTATAAGGAGAGACACAAGAGCATAAACTCTGTGTCTTCCCCGTATTGCTTTTGACTACGCGGATGCTTCTTTTGGCTCCTCCATGGAACGCTCGAGAATTTCTACAACATCAAGCGTTTGGACATCGTCTTCTTGCTCAAGCGCTTTTGTGCCGTCGCTTAGCATTGTTAAGCAATACGGGCACGCGCTTCCAATGACCGATGGGGCGACTGCAAGCGCTTGCTCAGCCCGCGCAACGTTCACCCGCTGGCCTTTGTCTTCTTCCATCCACATCATGCCCCCTCCAGCGCCACAGCACATGCCGTTCTCACGGTTGCGCTCCATCTCGACAACGTTAACGCCCGGGATATGCGATAGAATTTCACGTGGAGGATCGTAGACGTTGTTATAGCGTCCTAGGTAGCAGGAATCGTGGAAGACGATGGTTTCGTTCACTTCCTTTGTTGGCTTGAGCTTTCCTTCTTGCAGAAGCTTTGCAAGCAGCTCCGTATGATGGTAAACTTCGACATCGTTAAGCCCAAATTCCGGGTATTCATTCTTGAATGTATTGTAAGCATGTGGGTCAATCGTGACAATTTTTTGGATGTCATTCTTTTGAAAGAGTTCGATGTTAGCAGTTGCGAGTTCCTGGAATAAAAACTCGTTTCCAAGCCTTCGTGGTGTGTCACCAGAGTTCTTTTCCTTATTCCCGATAATCGCAAACTTTACCCCTGCTAGATTCAACAGTTTCGCAAACGACTGGGCAACCTTCTGGCTACGGTTATCATATGCACCCATGGAGCCAGCAAAGAACAAATACTCAAATTCTTCGTCTTTTTTCTTAAGCTCTTTCACGGTTGGCACATCAATATCGTCGCGCCCATCGCGCCAGTTTTCACGTTCTTTACGGCTGATGCCCCATGGGTTTCCTTGACGTTCAATGTTTTGCATCGCCCGCTGTGCATCCGGATCCATTTTCCCTTCCGTTAGAACAAGGTAACGGCGCAGATCAATAATCTTGTCAACATGTTCATTCATTACTGGACATTGATCTTCACAGTTTCGACACGTTGTGCATGCCCAAATTTCATCTTCTGTAATGACATCGCCAATTAAACGTACGTCATACCCCGCGGCTGCTTCATCTTGCGCCCCTTGGGCGGCCAAGGTGTTCGCCGTCGTGTTAGAAAAGGCGAAAGCCGGCATCCATGGTGAACGGGAGGTAATCGCTGCCCCTTTTTCCGTTAGATGGTCCCGCATTCTCAGGAGCAGATCCATTGGCGAAAGCATTTTTCCCGTTCCTGTGGCCGGGCACATATTCGTGCAGCGTCCGCACTCCACGCAGGCATAGAGGTCCAGAAGCTGCTTTTGATTAAAATCTTCAACCTTACCGACACCAAACTCTTCAACATCTTCCTGTTCAAAGTCAATCGGCGCAAGACGTCCAACTTCATGGGTCCGTCCTAGGAATGTATTCGCCGGACCAGCAATTAAGTGCGCATGCTTGGACTGGGGAACATAGACAAGGAACGCTAACAAAAACAATAAGTGAGACCACCAGAAGACAAAAAACAGCACCATCGCTGCTTCAACTGGCAACCAACTCGTCACCGAAGCTACCGCCGTAGCCAGAGGCTCAAAGCCAGTCAACGGCTTGTCGAGCCAAATCATTTCCATCCCTTTAGCGATGGTCTTTGAAACCATGAGTCCACCGATAAAAATCAGGACAAGACCAGCTTTCCAGCCTCTTTTCAGGCGGACCATCTTCTCCATATAACGGCGATAAAACGCCCAGACTACCGCAATTAAGATCATCGCAACAACGATTTCCTGGAACAACGTGAAATATGGGTAAACGGGACCGAGCGGCAGATGAGACCCTGGTGCCAGTCCTTTCCAAATCAAGTCAATCGCGCCAAATTGCACAAGCAAAAAGCCGTAGAAGAACATCACGTGAATGATGCCGCTCTTTTTGTCTTTCAACAGCTTCTTATGTCCAAACACATTCGTCCAGATCGCATGCAGGCGTTCGTTTAACGTTTGCTCAAACTCTACTTTTCGACCAAGCTTAATAAAGCGGACCCTGGTCATGAGAACTGAGGAAAATAAATAGATTGCGTAACCGGTTACAAGAATGAACACTATCCAATTAACGATTAAAAAAGCTTCCACGATTTTCTCCCCCTCACCTCTAGTTGTCTTTTTGTAAGTATACCACAAGTTTTGTGAATGAGCATTCACTCGGATGAAATTTTTAAAACATTTTTCCGTTACATTGATCACACGGCAAACAAGAAGAGGTGGTGGATGAAAAAGGATAACCTGGGTACTCTAGCAAAGAGGAACATCATTCGAAGGGAGTGCTTAGTAGTGACCATCTTTCTGTCCATTCTTATCGCCGTCATCCTCTTAGTCCTCTTGCTTGTCTGGCTGCGCTACGATTATGTTCACGGCTTGCAAGAGCTCAGAAATCAAGCCGAGCCCTTTAAACCACTGACTCACAATGGTTCGCTCGAGTTGCTAACGACGGGAGAGAATTTCTTTGACGTCTTCCTTAGTGATGTTCGTGGGGCTAGTCACCATGTACATATTCTTTTTTATATTTTTAGGGACGATGCAATTGGTAAGCGTGTAATCGATCAGCTGATGAAGAAAGCGGAGGACGGAGTAGACGTGCGTCTCCTCATCGATCGCTTTGGTTGCAAACTTAAACGCTCAAGTCGAAAAAAGTTAGAAAAAGCAGGGGTTCACTTTGTCTACTCAGACAAACCCAAAGGCCCTTACTGGTTTTTTTCTCTTAATAAGCGGAACCACCGAAAAATCGCAGTCATCGACGGGCACACCGCCTACATAGGCGGGTACAACGTCGGCGATGAATACCTCGGCCGTGATCCAACATTTGGTTTCTGGCGTGATTTCCATTTAAAACTAACAGGAGAAGGCGTACAGGAAGTTCAACGCCAATACGTGAGCGATTGGCAGCGAGCCACAGGGAAAGCCATAGAGGGGCAAGCATACTACCCAGTGCTTTCGGAAGGCCCGCACCGCTTCCGCCTCCTTGGAACCAACGGCGTCTACTTGGAGGAAACATTGCTTCCCCTCATTAAAGAAGCAAAGACACAAATTCTCCTCGGAACGCCTTACTATGTTCCAACAAAACGATTGCAAAAGGCGGTCATTGAAGCCGTTAAGCGAGGCGTGGACGTGCAAGTCCTTCTGCCAGAAAAAGCAGACCATCCCCTCATTAAGCACGCAGCCACCCCTTTTCTAATCGAGATCATTAAAGCAGGGGTTCGTGTGTTTCACTATTACCGTGGCTTCTATCATGTAAAAGCGATGGTCGTCGATGGGAAACATTGCCTTACGGGTACAGCCAATTTTGACCGCCGCAGCTTTCATTTAAATCATGAGATGAGCTGCTATATCGAAGGAGAAGCGTTCTCAAAAGAGGTATACGACGTGCTTGAGCACGATTTTTCTATTTCCACACGCGTCAGCTTAGAGACATTAAAAAAACGCTCCCTCCTCGATCGAGGCAAGGAGCGCGTTGCGATGGTGATTGTCGATCTTTTTTAGCGCTGCATGAAACCGTCTTAGATATGCTCGGGTTCGTTTTTCACAGTGCCTCAAGCAAAAACCAGACAACCATCACGGTCTGGACAACCCCTTTGGCAAACGTGCCGCTGATAAAAGCAACGAATGAAGCAAAACCTACCCGCAGCGCAACCTGCAAATCACGGTGAATCCCGTATTCTACGACGAGCACGAGCACAAATGGAACAATGATGATGCCGAACGGGGGCCAAACGAATGAGCCGACCAGCACCCCAATCAGTGCTGCCCGCTCGCCCCACTTTGAGCCACCCGTTCTCTTTACAAAAAGCACGTTCGCGATCAAGTCCACCACTAGTAAAAACACGGTCAACACGATTATCGCTCCCCAGAACCAGACGGAAAGACCCCCGCCAAGCCCAAACAAATGGATCAAAAATGCGATCCAGAGCACAAGGACCGAAGGCACAATCGGGAAAACCAATCCTACATAGCTAGCAAGCAAACAAACGGCAATCAGAAGCCACCAAAGTTCTTCCATACTACATCTTTTCCGGCGCTTTAACCCCAATAAGCGCCAGCGTGTTATGAATCGTTAGTTGTGTTGCTTTCATTAAAGCAAGACGTGCGCGGCTCTTCGCTTCGTCTTCAGGGTCAATCACTCGCTCGGCATTGTAAAAGCTGTGCAGCGCCGCAGCAAGTTCTTGCGCATAATTCGAAATGCGTTGTGGAATCAACTTTGTTGCCGCCTCTGCCACGACCCCCGGAAAATCGCCAATGAGTTTGAGTAAATCATATTCCTTCTCACTGGATACAGAGGACAAATCAGTTTCTTCGTCAAACGTTAAACCTAGTGCCTCTCCTTGCCGCAGCATGCTGCACACGCGGGCGTGGGCGTATTGAATGTAATAGACAGGGTTCTCATTTGACGTGGAGACAGCAAGATCCATATCAAAATCAAGGTGGGTATCGGGACTGCGCATCGCGAAGAAATAGCGCGTGGCATCAATGCCCACTTCCTCCATTAAATCGCGCAGCGTCACGGCTTTGCCTGTACGTTTGCTCATCTTCACTTTCTCTCCGCCTTGGAAGAGGCTCACCATTTGAATGATCTGTACGTCAAAGGCATCGGCCTGATAGCCAAGCGCCTGAATCGCCGCTCGCATCCGCGGCACATAGCCGTGATGGTCGGCACCAAGAACGTCGATCAGGCGGGTATTCCCACGGTCAAACTTGTCGAGGTGGTACGAAATATCCGGCGTTAAATAGGTGTACGAACCGTCCTGTTTTACAAGAACGCGGTCCTTATCATCGCCATACTTCGTCGACTTTAGCCATGTTGCTCCGTCTTCTTCAAACGTCTCCCCCTGCTTACACAAGACCTCAAGCCCTTTCTCTACTTGGCCGGACTCGTAAAGGGACGACTCGGAAAACCAGTGATCAAAAGAGACGCGGTACTCCTTAAGGTCAGCCTCAATTCGTTCAAGCTCTTTTTTCAGACCGTATTCACGGAAGGCTTTGAGAGCGATCGCTTCTTCTTCATCAACGTACTTGTCCCCAACCTCACTTACTAGCTCCTTCGCTATGTCAACAATGTCCTGACCCTGATAACCGTCATCAGGGAGCACCGCCGCGTGCCCGAGCTCCTGGAGGTAGCGCGCCTGCAAGGAAAGAGTAAGGTGATGAATTTGATTGCCGGCATCATTAATATAATACTCCCTGGAAACCTCATAGCCAGCTTTGTCCATAATGTTAGAGAGCGTGTCTCCTACGGCCGCACCTCGGGCGTGGCCAAGGTGTAGGGCCCCGGTCGGATTGGCTGAAACAAACTCAATGAGCACCTTCTCTCCTTTCCCTGTCTCGCTCTCCCCATATGCCTCTCCCGCTTGCAGAACGGCAGGTATCACTTTACGTAAATACGCGTGATCAACAAAGAAATTAATAAAGCCAGGACCAGCAATGTCTACATCGATGATGCCTGCTTTTTCTTTGTCAAGATGAGCGATGAGTTCACCCGCTATTTGCCGCGGCGCTTTCCTGGCAACTTTCGCCAGTCGCATTGCTGTGTTCGTTGCATAGTCCCCATGCGCTTTCTCTTTTGGTTTTTCTAGAATGATGTCGGGGAGTTCTGCCTCCGTTGCAAGGTCAGCTGCGAGGACCGCCTTTTTAATCTCCGCTCTTAACTGCTTTTTTAATTCTTCCACACTGTTCATCTGATGATCTCCCTTTTCGTTCGCCTGTCAATACTGTCTAGTTTAGCGATTCGTGCGGGAAGTTGCAAGGTTCTAGAGGAAGTCGAGCATTCAGGGCTACTTGCTTATCAGCACGTGGCCCCCGCCCTTCAGTCCACTTGCTCGATCGTCAGCCGAATTTCATGGTCGCCCGTGTCCTGCCCTTGCAGAAAAAAACGGTAGCGAACATAAAGCTTTCCTTTAGGACGAGTGTTCGTTGGCCATTGCACAAGAAGTGTATCGGTCACAGCACGTGTTTCCCACGACGCTTCAGGCATCACATACCGTCCATAGGTTTCGTTCTTTGCTTTAAAGGCTTGTCTCATTAAAATCTCTCCTTGGCGAATGAGCATTAGCTCGTCGCCATCCCATTTCATCGTGGTCTGTATGTTCTGTACATCACCGTGCTGCTCCTGGAACCTTAAATAGTCGGACCCGCCCTTGGTATACAAGTCTCCCGCAGTCTCGAACTGGAAGGATTCAGGCGACTCCCCCTCCGATCGCGTGGTTGTATGAAAAATTATACGCACTTTGCGTTTTGATAGTGGTTTCATTCCGTTGTGTCACGTCAGCTCTCGCATGGATTAGCCTGAAACTGGTGACCTCCTCCTCTCACAAGCATCGTTTTTGCCCTAATTGATCCTATTCTGAGTCACTATTCATTTTACCCGAGTCCGTCACTAGCTTGCAAGTGGAGAGCGATGCACCCTAAAACACGTTTAACTTTAACGGAAAACGTCTATTCAATAAGTAGCATAAACTAAGGAGGGCGTTCAAATGAGTAACGGAGCTTCCGACAAAGTCAAAGGAGCGGTAAACAAAGCCAAAGGTGAAGTAAAAGATCAAGTAGGAAACGCAACGGATAACAAGAAAATGCAGGCTAGTGGGAAAAAGGATAAGATCAAAGGCTCGGTTCAAGACGCATCCGGGAACGAGAAGAACAAAAGCGAAGAACGCTGAGCCATTGTCACGTCGTACGACGACTCGTAAAATTCTGACCTCAGTGCAGAATAAAAAGCAAAAGATCCATAGACCATCAACGTCTATGGATCTTTTTACATTGTGCCTGTTTTTAACCCTCTGCATACATCCAAGTCTTGGCCTTCCAACTCTTCACTTCTAGGTGGCTTTTGGACTATCTCCTTTTCTTGTGCACCCACCCAAGCAGCATCTCCCGCACGAATTTGCTCGCAGCGATCGCCGTTTGTTCGGTCGGGTCGTAGGCGGGGGCGACTTCGACCAAGTCAGCGCCAACGATTTGGATCTCCGCTCGTGCAAGCGCAATCTGGGCGAGCAATAGCTCCTTGGAGGTAATGCCACCTGCTTCGGCTGTTCCGGTACCTGGCGCGTAGGCAGGATCAAGAACATCGATGTCAATCGTCACATAGACAGGGCGCCCCACCAGCTCTGGCAGTATTTTTTTAAGCGGTTCGGCGACTTCAAATTTGGACATATGCATGCCTGATGTCCGCGCATATTCAAATTCCTCGCGCATCCCGGAGCGAATGCCAAAGGAGTAGACGTTTCTTGGTCCAATTAACTCACATGCTTTCCGAACCGGGGTGGAGTGGGACAGCGCTTCTCCTTCGTACTCCTCACGCAAATCTGCATGCGCATCAATATGAATAATCGCAAGGTCCGGGTACTTCTTGTACATGGCTTTAAAAATCGGCCATGACAATAGATGCTCTCCCCCAAGGCCGAGCGGGAACTTTCCATCGGCGAGCAGCTTTTCAACATAGTCTTCCACAAGTTCAAGGCTCCGAGCCGCGTTTCCGAATGGCAAGGGAATGTCCCCAGCATCAAAATACGAAACTTCTTCCAGATGCTTGTCCGCATACGGGCTGTATTCTTCGAGTCCCAAAGAGGCTTCACGGATACGCGCGGGCCCAAAGCGCGAACCGGGGCGGAACGACACAGTCCAGTCCATCGGCATTCCGTAAATCACGGCGTCGCTTTCCTCATAGGAGGCGCGGCTCATGATAAAAACCTTTCCTGAGTAGGCTTCATCAAACCTCATAGTTTCCCTCCTCCTATTTCACTAAGTCTTGCACAAACTTCGGCAAAACAAACGAGGCGCTGTGCAAGTCTTTGGTGTAGTATTTGGTCTCAATGTCGTGAAAACGATCATTGCTGACTGCAAGCGGGTCGTAGGTTTTGGAACCGATGGTGAACGTCCACATGCCGCTTGGGTATGTCGGAATGTTCGCAGTGTACAAGCGGGTGATCGGAAAGATGTCCGATACGTCCTTGTACACTTGACGGATTAAATCTTGATGGAACCACGGATTGTCTGTTTGGGCGACAAAGATCCCGTCCTCTTTTAGCGCTTTTGAAATGCCTTCATAGAAACCTTTTTCAAAAAGCTTCGCCGCTGGTCCGACAGGTTCGGTGGAGTCCACCATAATCACGTCATACGCACCTTCTGATTGAGCAATATGCATAAAGCCATCGTCCACTTGAACATCTACTCGCTCATCGTCCAGCGCCCGCGCGATGGTCGGTAAGTACTTTTTCGAGTACTCCATTACTTTTCCATCGATATCCACAAGGGTCGCCTCTTCCACAGATGGATGCTTGATCACTTCGCGAATCGCGCCGCCATCTCCACCGCCAACCACAAGGACATGCTTTGGCTTCGGGTGCGTGAACAACGGGACATGCGTGACCATTTCGTGGTAAACGAATTCGTCCACTTCCGTCGTCATCACCATCCCGTCTAGCAGAAGCATGTTTCCGAACTCCTCTGTTTCCACCATATCGAGCTGTTGATACTCCGTTTTTTCTGTATGAAGCGTGCGTTTTACTTTCATTGTGATGCCAAAACGCTCGGTTTGTTTCTCCGTAAACCAAAATTCCATTTTCCTTCACCTCTTGAACTCTTGTTCCGCACACAGCGTGCACAAAGCAAGTATATCCGAAGCAACAAGAATTGCAACTCATGTTTAAAAGTCCGTTTCTTTACCCAAACTGGCTACTAGAAATTTTCCATAAGCGATGACTAAAAAATGCTGTGAAAGGAGGAGTACCATGGATCTCGCCACACCCCAACGAAAGTCCAAGCGGCGCCTGCGTAAATTTCGTTTGTTTTTGCGGATAATGCTGATCGTATTTGTTCTTATAGCCCTTTCTCTTGTAGCCCTGCTTTCCTACACGCGTATGCAAGGGCCACCGCCGATTGAAGTGGCTCAGACCACCCAATTTTACGGGGTTGATAACACCGTCATTGGCAATGAAAGCGAGCACGGAGATCGGTATAGTGTTTCACTTGAGGAGATCTCCCCTTCTATTATTGATGCGACCATCTCCATTGAGGATCGCAAGTTTTTTTCTCATTATGGGTTTGATCCCATGCGTATTGGCGGAGCGATTCTTGCAAACATTCAGTCTGGCTCAAGATCGCAAGGAGCGAGCACTCTCACCCAGCAATATGCCCGTAACCTCTATTTGTCCCACGACAAGACATGGCTCAGAAAGTGGAACGAGCTCTTGTATTCTCTTCGGCTTGAAATGAATTTTTCAAAGGAAGAGATTCTTTCAGGCTACTTGAACACCGTCTACTACGGGCATGGCGCTTATGGGATCGAGGCGGCCGCCCTTCATTATTTTGATACTTCCGCAAAAGACGTGTCGCTCGCTCAAGGGGCCATGCTTGCCGGCATTCCCAAAGGTCCGAGCTACTATTCACCCGAAGTCGATTTCGACCGGGCGAAGGCAAGGCAGGAACTGATTTTGGATAGCATGGTGGAAACAGGGGCGATCACGGAGGCAGAGGCAGCTAAGGCCAAAGCAGAGCCCATCGAGCTCGCCGAGCCCAAGGAAGAAGAGAGCGTTAAGGTGGGCCCCTACTTCCAGGATATGGTGAAACATCGTCTCGTTGAGGATATTGGTCTTGAGGAAGAAGTGGTAGATGCCGGGGGGCTTCATGTCTACACAACCCTTGATCCAGCGATGCAGGCAAAAGCAGAGAGAATTGTCGAGGAAGAGATGCCTGCCTCTGAACTGCAGACAGCACTCGTTGCCATCGACCCAAGAGACGGAGAGGTGCGCGCTATGGTCGGGGGGACAGATTATGAGGAAAGCTCGTACAACCGAGCCACCCAAGCGAGCCGTGCGCCCGGTTCCACCATGAAACCGCTTCTGTACTATGCAGCGTTAACGAATGGCTTTACACCGATGTCAACTTTTTTAAGCGAAGCCACATCATTCACATACGACGACGGACGCGAAGAATACGAGCCTGGAAATTTTAATGACATTTATGCGGATGACTATATTACGATGCTCGAAGCCATCGCCTACTCGGATAACATTTATGCGGTGAAGACGCACCTCTCCATTGGTGGAGATGAGCTAGTCCATACAGCAGATGCCGTTGGGCTCCATGGTCTGCTTGATCACCCATCGCTCGCCCTTGGGGCTCAGGAAGTGAACATTCTTGATATGACCAACGCTTACGTCCCTCTCGCCAACGGAGGCAACTACGGGGAAGCCAGCTTCATTACACGTGTGGAGGATGCAAGTGGTGACGTGATTTATGAACAGGAACCTACGCTTGAGCCGACGCTCGATGAGGATGTGACATTTGTGTTAACGAACTTAATGCAGGCAATGTTTGAACCGGAACTCAACAGCTACACGTCGGTCACTGGTGGCTCGCTTGCAGGAGAGCTCAACCGGCCGGTAGCCGGGAAGTCTGGCTCAACGCCGGGAGACAGCTGGATGATTGGCTATACGCCTCAGCTTGTCACAGGTGTCTGGGTTGGCTATGATCAGGGCAAAAATATCACCCACGCTGCTGAGGGGCAAATCTCCAAGCATATTTGGTCCAACTTTTTAAATGAGGCCTTGGAAGACGAGCTGACGCTTCCATTCAAAGAACCAGATGGTGTGGTCGCTGCCGAAATTGATCCGCATACTGGCTTGCTTGCAAATGATGCCTGCCCCGGTGGTCGAACGACGTATTTCCTAGAGGGCACGGCACCTGTGGAGGCCTGCACAGAGCCTGACGCTGCGGACGAGATGCAGAAGGAGCCAGAAGAACCGGAAGAAGGCTTTTTTGATCGGCTTTTTAAATGGATAAGCGCCGATGACGATGACGGGGACGTATCCTCCACCGATGAAACAGAGGAAGAGGTTCTTGAATAGCCGAAAAGCGCAGGCGGGTTGCCTAGAAACGAGGATTTTGGAAGGCCTGCACTAGAAATCCCGAACTTGGATTTCAGGGCAGGACTGAAAAATCCCGAGTTTCTACCCGCCGGAGCTAGACAACAGCCGCTGCCTCCAGACGGAGCAGCGGCTATTTAATGTTAGGCCATATCATAGTAACACTGAGCGCCCTGCACTTTTTTAAATCCGCAGGACTGATACAAGCTTAGGGCGGAAGCATTGTTTACCGCCACCTCGAGCCAGACCTGATTTCCCGCTGTTACTTCACGGTGCACAATGTCCGTTAGAGCCGCGCGCCCGATTCCTCTGCCGCGCTTCTCCTTAGCAACAACAAAGCCAAAGATCCAACTCTCTCCTTTCTGTCGGTCAAGCCTAAGCTTTCCCACCACTTCGTTATGCTCTTCAATCATGTACGTTCCTACCCTTGCCCCATCCCCCGCATACAAACTTCTGGCCTCATTTGTGGTCATGCCAAACCCATCGGCATCCAGCCTGTAGATGGCTTCACCATCGTCCAGGACGGCCGGACGAATACGCATTCCCGTTAGACTCGCCGGAAGCGGAACCTCGCTGCACATCATTTCATGTTCCGTGAAGGCATAGACCCCACCAACGGCTTCAATAAAGAGGTGCCCCGACGTGGAATTCTCTGGCGTATTGAGGAGAAATCGTTTCACATGCCCCCGCCATTCCTCCATAACCGACTCAAGCAATACCCGGGCAATTCCGCGCCGTCGAGCCGTTGGGTCGACCATCCCGACGCATTCCACCTTATTTCCGAAACAAAATACAGCAAAAAACCCCAGCAGGTTGCCTTCTGCATCGTAGTGAAAGAAGCCCTGCATCTTCGTCTCAGCGCGTTCGCTCGCTAACAAGTCCCAGTTAAGCTTGAGCTTGATGGCATCTTTTTGCTGAACCTTTTTCTGCAGCTGCCGAATCGCTTTTTTCTGTTCCGACGTAAGCAAAGCCCCGCCCCCTTTTCTTTTCAGTATAGCATAAGGGATTCCATTTTGAATTTGATTTCAATAGTACAGCTACGCATTTGAAAAAACAGCTTGAGCTCACCGGACATGAACAACCACCACTCTGCGTATACGTAAGCAAAGAAAAGGTTTAAATTTCCTTGCTTGTGCTACACTACAGGTAGGCGATTTTACCAGTTATTTTAAACAGGAGTGATTTTTAATGACGACGTATACGACGCGAAAAGATGTGCCTGAACAGGAGAAATGGGATTTAACCGACATTTATGAAACCGAGGAAGCTTGGAAGGAAGATGTCGACGCAAGTCTTGAACTGGCGAAAGATCTTTCTTCTTACAACGGTAAGATCGATAGTGGAGCCTCTTTGCTTAACTTCCTGACCACACAGGAGAAGCTTTCCTTTAAGCTGCGCAAAGTCTTTGCCTACTCGATGTTCCTCACCGATATTGACACCAGAGATTCGCATGCACAAAAGTTAAACGCTAAAGCAACACAAGTCAGTGTGAAGGTGAGCGAGGCGACAGCATTTTTCATGCCGTTCCTCCTTAGCCTAGACGAAGACACGCTCAAACATTACATCAAAGAAGTCAAAGAGCTGGAGTATTTTGAAGATGAGTTGTGGAAATCGTTCCGTTTTAAGGATCATGTGCTAACAAAGGAAAAAGAGGAGCTGCTCTCTCAGCTCAGCGAGTCGCTTCAGGCCCCCGGTGAGACGTACGGAATGCTAAACAATGCAGATATCCAATTTGGATACGTCACAGATGAGAACGGGGAAAACGTTCAACTCACACGCGGCATGTATTCCAAGTTAATTGAAGATGAAGATCGCGAGAAGAGGAAGGAGGCATACGTAGCCTACTACAAACCGTACGTTGAGCTAAACAACACGATTGCATCGAACTTGTCTTCTGAAGTAAAAACGAATGCGACGCTTGCGAAGGTGCGGAACTACGAATCCACTCTGCAAAAGGAGCTTTTTGCTGACAATGTGCCAACCGATGTCTACGAGAACTTGCTCGCTTCAGCTAAAGCGAACATCCAGCCACTGCATGACTACACGGCATTCAGAAAAGAAAAGCTTGGGGTTGAGGAGCTGCGCCAGTACGACTTAAATGTCCCACTTACGCCGGGAGCGAAAGCCGACATCCCCTATGAAGAAGCGTATGAAACCATGCTGACAGCGCTCCAGCCTCTTGGTGAAGACTACATCAACACGCTCAACGAATTTAAAGAGAAGCGCTACATCGACGTGCGGGAAACACCAGCCAAGCGCTCTGGTGCCTATAACATGGGGCTGTACGGCGTGCATCCATTCGTATTGCTCAATCACCACGATGACTTAAACAGCCTGTTTACGCTTGTCCACGAAATGGGGCATGCGATGCACAGCCATTACTCAAGCAAGCACCAGCCACAAATCACCGCTCAGTATCGTATTTTTGTAGCAGAGGTCGCTTCAACCGTGAACGAAGTGCTGCTTATTCAGCATCTTCTTAAAGAAACGAACGATGAGGAAATGCGGGCGTACTTGCTGAATCACTTTATCGAGCAATTCCGCGGGACGTTCTTTACACAGGTGATGTTTGCAGACTTTGAAAAGCAAACCCATGAACGGGCTGAAGCAGGAGAGCCTTTGAACGCCGAAAGCTTGAATGAGCTGTATGAAGAATTGTTCCGCACCTACAATGGTCCTGACATTGTCTTTAATGATGAAGTTAAATACGGCTGGTCACGGATTCCTCACTTCTACCGGGCATTCTACGTCTATCAATATGCAACTGGCTTCGTATCGGCGATTCAAATTGCCACCCGCATACTCGAGGGCGAGGAAGGCGCATTAGAGAAATACATGACCTTCCTGCAAAGCGGGAGCTCCGACGACCCACTTGAGCTGCTAAAACAAGCCGGTGTCGACCTGACCACTTCAGAGCCAGTCGAAGCAGCCATGAAACGATTTGCCGAAACGGTTGAAGAATTAAAAAAGATATAACGAAGAAAAGCGCAGGCGGGTGGCTTAGAAGCGAGAATTTTGGAAGGCCTGGACTAGAAATCACGGGTTTGGATTTCGGTGCAGGCCTGAAAAATCTTGAGCTTCTGCCCGCCGGAGCTAGACATCTCGAAAAGCGCAGGCGGGTGGCTTAGAAGCGAGGATTTTGGAAGGCCTGGACTAGAAATCACGGGTTTGGATTTCGGTGCAGGCCTGAAAAATCTTGAGCTTCTGCCCGCCGGAGCTAGACATGAAAGCAGGCGAGAGGGGATCCTCTCGCCTGCTTTCGTGTCCTAGTACTTTTGTGTACTTACCTCAAGTTTACTCGTTAACGCCCCCAAGAACAAGACGAGGGCTTTTTTGTTCATGATTTGTTCATAATTACTTGCTAAGGCCTTCATGCAGCTCTGCATCGGAATGATTCCACATCTCTTCGTTATGTCCCTTTAAATAGTCAGCAAGCACTTTTCGCGACTCCTTATCCATATGATCCACAAGGATTTTTCCCTTCAGCGACTTATCCATATGGTTCACGTGCTCAGGCAGGCTTTTGTAGCCGCGCTTCGCTGATTTATTCACGGTCATGTAACATCCAGTGATGCCGCTATAATAAGGTTTCTGCTTTTTAGTTCCAATCGTCACCCAAACAAGCCAATACGGCTTCATTCCATCTGTGGGCACTTCGGTTTCATCAGAAACGAACTTCACCCGTTTTTCCACTTGTGAACGCGCATGAAGAGCGCCCATATCCACGAAAGCTTCCTGCTCGTTTACGTCAATGAACAACGGTGTAACGTTATCCAGGTTCATGGTCCCCGCTCCGTACCCTCCGTGCCCATCTGTTGAATCGTTGCTTAGTATCGTAAAATTCGCTGATTTCTTCGTCTGCTTTTTAAGATTCTTGTTATTGAGCAAATCCACGTCTATCTCTCCTCTCGTTCAAAATCTGTATCGCTAGTGTATCACATTCGCACTCGTTCATCAGCTACACCAACTTTACAAGGACTACTGGCAACACAGCAAATGAGCCCCCATCAAGCTGAAAGGCCATACAGACAAGCAAAAGAAAGTGCCCCTACTCCACCGGTGTCTCTGCTAAGCGAGGTTTCACTCGTCACTTATGAGTGCAGGTCACGAACTTTGCGGTCGGTGGAAAGCGACACGAAACGGGCAAAAACGGCTTAGGAGCATGGCGAATTGCTCATAAGCCGTTTTTCTTATGCATATATTCTTGCTGCTTTTTTTGGCGCCTTATCAGCAGCGTTGTGACGGACCAAACGACTAATACAGCTGTAAGAACACTGATTCCGATCGCCGGGCGGAGAAGTAAGAGAATGAGCAATAACGGCAGTCCAGCTGCAAACAAACATAGAAGCAGCACGTAGCTGACCACGAATGAGACCCACCCTTCTTTTTTACAGAACACCCTCCCAACTTTTGTTCTACTGGGGGAGGCACTGTTTGTCTTCTCTTCTAATTGTATGGAGAAGATGGCAGAAACGATACGAAAATGGTGTAAAAAAACATGTAATAATGCAAAGGACCTCCCTTTTAGCGCAAACCGAAAAGCGCAGGCGGGTTGCTCAGGAGCGAGAATTTTGGAGACCCGATAAAAGAAATCCCGCCTTTGGATTTCGTTATCGGGACGAAAAATCTCGACGCTTCTACCCGCCGGAGCTAGAAAATACCGAAAAGCGCAGGCGGGTTGCTAGGAGCGAGAATTTTGGAGACCCGATAAAAGAAATCCCGCCTTTGGATTTCGTTATCGGGACGAAAAATCTCGACGCTTCTACCCGCCGGAGCTAGACAAAAGAGCCTCAGTGCATCAGGCTCTTTGGTACAGCAATAAGATTACGAATATATGTAGTGGCCTCAGCAAAATCCGCTTCTGTATAATTTTGCTTCCGTTTCAGTTTCTGTATTCTTTCTTTGCGCTCCGTTTCTTCCGTTTCCGAGAAATAGAGCATCGTCGAGACCAACTCCAAAAAGCGGGCGCTTTGCTCGTTAAGGCTTTCGGCCAGCTGGGGGAAAAGCGGCATGTCCAATCCATACATCTCTAGGAAGGTCCGCCCTTCCTCCGAAAGCTGATAGCGGTACTGAGAATAATGGCCTTTGTCCTCGGTCATTTCTTCAACAAACCCGAGATTACATAGTTCTTCCATTCGAACGGTAAGCTCGTCCGAATACGGGCCAAAGCGATGAAAGTGGTAGCGTTCAGAAAAAGGAATGCCGGCCTTCTTCGCGATATAGACCATCTTCTGTAACTTCTTTCGACCAACAACTTCCCCCGTCATTGAAAATAAGGCCATTAACTTCATATGTTCCGTTAACACCTTGCCAACCCCCTTACTGTTTATGCAAAATCTCTTGAATTCGGTGCTTTGTTTTCGCTTCTCCGTTCGATTCGAGCAACATGTCCTCCGGATAGTACAACTTATGATCGGTTCGCTTTTTCCCTGAAATGGCTTCAACGACATCCGATTGCTGGGAGAGTTCCTTTAGTTCCCCATTTGGCATGAGCAAATGGATCGGCAGGCGTTCCTCTTCCCCAGGACGGTACACATCATACGGCAAGTCAGACGACGAATCCATCACAAGATAATAAGCGGGATCCAATCCTGCTTCTGCAAACAGCTGCTTAAGCTCTAGCCAATCATTCATACGCTGCTTTGGGTGAAATTCAACAAATTTAAACAAACGTCTATTTAGAAATCGTACACAAAGATCACGTAAAATGCGATCGTTCTCTTCCTGCCAAATTTGAAAGTAATAGTGCACAATCGACTCATCTAGCCGCAAATAGTCCCTCAAGGTCCGTTTTTCATTAAAAAAGGGATAAAAATGATTGGGCGGTTGTTTAAACGTATAGCCGCTTTGCTTGAGCTCCTTCACTCGATGAAAAATTTTGCTCAAAACCACTTCAGAGCTACGCGTCACCGGGTGAAAATAGACTTGCCAATACATTTGGTAGCGACTCATAATGTAGTCTTCAACCGCATGCATACCGCTTTGTTTGACCACCATTTGTTCACTCGTCGGCCGCATCACCCGCATAATTCGCTCCATATCAAATTGGCCGTAGCTGACACCCGTGTAATACGCATCTCGCAACAAGTAATCCATGCGATCCGCATCGATTTGGCTGGAGATCATGCTTGAGACGAGCTTGTTTGTGGTCGTTTTCTCAATCACATCGGCCACAGCCCTTGGAAATGTTTCATCGACTTGTCTAAGCACGCTGTTAACCTCTGTATTGCCAAGAATGATGGCCCGCGTCCACTCCTCATGATCCGTTTGAAAGACTTTCTCAAAAGAATGAGAGAAAGGACCATGGCCGACATCGTGAAGAAGCGCTGCTGAAAGAGCCAGCAGCCGGTCGTCTTCGTTCCAATAAGAACGACCTTTGAAGTTCTCTGTCATTCGTCGCGTGATTTCATACACGCCAAGGGAGTGGTTAAACCGTGAGTGCTCAGCCCCGTGAAAAGTCACATAGGTCGTTCCGAGTTGCCGGATCCGCCGCAAGCGCTGAAATTCACTCGTTCCGATCAAATCCCAAATGAGCTGGTCGCGCACATGAATGTAGCGGTGCACCGGGTCTTTAAACACTTTCTCTTCATGCAGTTTCGCAAACGCTCGAATCACGTGACCTCCCCTTTCGTCCGTTTCTCTATATTTCCATTATAAGCCTAAGTGGACAACCCACGCAAAAAGGAACTGGCGTTTGCCAGCCCCTTCCCTTCTTTTCCTATGCGGACTCATGTATTGCTCCTCTTTTCTTTTCACCGCGATCGACAATCGCCGCACACACTGCGTCTCCGGTGATATTCACCGACGTGCGAAGCATATCTAAGAGGCGGTCGACTCCGATAACAAGAGCAATGCCTTCCGTAGGCAGGCCGACCTGTGTGAGTACCATCGCGAGCATAATCATGCCTACACCCGGAACTCCTGCTGTCCCAATGCTTGCGAGTGTTGCTGTGAGTACAATGACAACCATCGCCGAAAGGGAGAGGTTCTCGCCATAGACTTGCGCAATGAAGACCGTAGCGACCGCCTGCATCACCCCTGTTCCATCCATATTGATGGTGGCGCCAAGTGGCTGAACGAACCCTGAAACGGCTTTTGACACGCCCAAGTTTTCTTGAGCCGATTTCATTGAAAGCGGTAGGGTGCCATTGCTACTGGATAGACTAAAGGCCATTGCCATTGCCGGATAAAACCCTTTGAAGAACGTTAGCGGGTTCATCCTACCAAGGAAGTAGAGCAACAAGCTGTAGACAAGAAGACACTGAATCACAAGAACTCCAACAACCGTCAGCATGTAAGCGGCTAATGAACCTACCGCTTCCAATCCCGCAGAACCCAGGGCAGAAGCAATCAATGCAAACGCACCCAACGGAGCGACGTACATCACAATCGTCACAAGCTTCATCATGATTTCATTGCCCTGACTAAAGAGCGATTTGACACCGCTGACCTTCTCGCCTAGGAGAGCCATCGCCAGACCGATAAAAATCGCAAATGCAATAATTTGTAGCATCTCTCCGGATGACATCGCCGCTATGGGATTATCAGGAATAATATTCACGAGCGTTTCCATGATTGGAGGAGCTTCCGCCACCTCATAATCCTCAGCGACCTCTTCACTTAGTAAACCTGGACTTCCGGGTTGTACAAGTAAGCCGGCTCCGAGGGCAATGGATAGTGAGATTGCTGATGTTGCCATAAAAAACAGAATCGTTTTTCCGCCCATGCGTCCTAGCTTTTTCGGATCCCCTAAATCAGCGACTCCAACGGAAATGGAGAAGAAAACGAGCGGAACAACGAGCATCATAATTAAACTTAAGAAAATGTCTCCAACTGGAGTAAAGACATACATATCTACTATGCCAAACGCTTCCGGAGCCAATAAATTCATGCCAAGCCCGACAAATACCCCTAAAACTAAGGCAATTAAAATCCACTTAGTAAGCTTATTCATAAATCCCCCTCCTCAAAAAAATGGTAAAAGCAACTCACCCGGAATTTATGTTTTTTAAAAACAGTCTTTACATTTTAATAAATGATAGAAACTATGCTCACTTCGGGTGTTTCATGCTATTACTTTGATAAAATAACTTTTCAAAGTATACCTTTTGTTAGAAACGGACGCAACAATTATTTTCTCATTCCGTGCTATACTAAGGAGAATGTTAGTTGAAGGAGAACTTTTCGATGAAACACACTACGATGGCAACGCTGCCGACGACGTGGCGCTTTATGGACGATACAGACGAGAAAAAAAGCAGTGCCCTACGCTCCTTTGCTACTGACGATACGCTATGCCAGTTAGCCGGCTCAAAAGGACATGTCAGTTTACGGGCCTGGGTCCATGATTCGACCATCGTCCTCGGGACGCAAGACAGCCGCCTACCCTTTGTTCATCAAGGCATTGATCTTCTCAAGGGCAAGGGCTATCGCAGCGTCGTCCGTAATTCTGGGGGGCTAGCGGTTTTATTAGATCAAGGGGTCCTTAACTTGTCGCTCGTGTTTCCTGGTGATAAATCGTGGACAATTGATGGCGGTTATGAGTTAATGAGCGGTCTCATTCAGAAAATGTTTCCACTGCAGACAATTGAAGCGCGTGAAATTGTGGGTTCTTACTGTCCCGGGAAATATGATTTAAGCATCGATGGAAAAAAGTTTGCTGGCATCTCCCAGCGCCGTGTTCGTGGGGGAATTGCTGTGCAGATTTATTTATGCGTGACAGGCACCGGAAGCGATAGAGCTGAAACCGTACGCCAGTTTTACGAAGAGGCTGTTCAGACCGAAGAAACTCGGTTTGAATATCCGCAAATCAGACCCGAGGTGATGGCCTCGCTGAGTGAGTTGACAGCTGGCGCCCTGAGCGTCAACGATGTAGTAGAAAAAGCATGTACCGTACTTGAGAAGGAAGGACTTGCGTTGATTCCTTCAGCGTTTACCTTAGAAGAAGAGCAGCTATACAGCACCCAGCTTGAACGCGTGACGGAGCGGCATCATCGTTGTTTGAACAGATGAACCGAAAAGCGCAGGCGGGTCGCCCAGAAGCGAGGATTTTGGAAGGCCTGACCTAGAAATCCCGATCTTGGATTTCAGGGCAGGACTGAAAATCCCGAGCTTCTACGCCGGAGCTAGACACGAAAAGCGCAGGCGGGTTGGTCAGGAGCGAAAAATCTCGACGCTCCTACCCGCCAAAAAAAGGACGGCTTCCGCTAACCACAGAAGCCGTCCTTTCCCATTACACTCCAACCCTCTGATCAATCGCCTGCATTGCAGTAATTAAACAAAGTTTGTACACATCATCAACGTTACAGCCGCGGGAAAGATCATTGACCGGCTTGTTCAATCCTTGCAAGATCGGTCCAATCGCGTCATAGCCACCGAGACGCTGTGCGATTTTGTAGCCGAGGTTTCCTGACTCGAGGCTTGGAAAAATAAAGACGTTCGCCGCTCCTTTAAGCACGGAATCCGGGGCTTTCTTTTGTGCAACGGCCGGCACAAACGCCGCGTCAAACTGGAACTCTCCGTCAATCAGAAGATCCGGACGTGATTCCTGCGCGATCTTCGTCGCTGCTGAGACCTTCTTCGTTTCTTGTGATGACGCTGAACCAAGCGTCGAGAAACTGAGCATCGCCACTTTCGGATCAATGCCGAACAGCTTGGCCGTGTCCGCGGTAGCGGTGGCAATTTCGGCTAGTTCTTCTTCATTTGGGGAGATGTTAATCGCGCAGTCTCCAAAGACAAATTTTTTGTCTTCTTTGACCATGACAAAAACACCGGATGTGCGCTTGATACCCGGCTGCGTTTTAATGATTTGCAAAGCTGGTCGAACGGTATCGCCTGTTGAATGAGCAGCACCACTCACAAGACCGTCCGCTTTTTCCATATACACAAGCATGGTTCCGAAGTAGTTGACGTTCTTCAAAAGCTCGCGTGCGGATTCTTCGGTTTCTTTGCCTTTCCTACGTGTCACGAGCGCCTCTACCATCGCATCTAGATGCTCATACGTCGCTGGGTCATATATCGTTACTTCATCTATACGTAAATCGTGCTCTGTAGCAACCGCATTGATGTCCGTTTTCTTTCCAATCACAATTGGCGTAACAACTTTATCTTCTGCCAGGCGAACGGCTGCTTTTAAAACGCGCTCATCCGTTCCTTCAGGCAAGACAATTTTCGGCTGGTGTCCACCTACATGTTGCTTGATTTCAGCAAACAAATCGCCCAAGTTGAGGACCTCCTTCAAAGATTTCTTCCTTCTATAATAGGATACCCCGCTTTGCTTGAAAAGGAAACCAACTTACAGAAAGAATCAATTTTAAAAATTGACATTTAGATTACGCTTTCAGCTAACTGGGAGGATTCCTGCTGATTTATCGCGAAAAGTGGTGGTATAACAAAGGAGGAGACACGTTCATGAACGAAGCACTTGTCACGCTACATGTAGAAAATCAAATCGCAACAATTGCCTTAAACCGACCCGAGGTGAAAAATGCGCTCAACGATGCCACACACGAGCAGCTGTACAACGCCTTCGAGGAAGCAAGTGAAAATAATGAGGTCCGAGTGATCGTGCTAACAGGGAGTGGTGATTCGTTCTGCTCTGGTGCCGATTTAACATCCATTGATCCTAGCGATATGGAATCGTTTAACTACGGGCGAGCATTAAGGGAAACCTACAACCGCTTGATTACACGTATGGTTAGCATTGGAAAACCGATTATTGCGTACGTAAATGGCATTGCCTTTGGCGCTGGTCTAAGCATTGCTCTTGCCTGCGATTACAGAATTGCGGCCCCGCATGCGCGCGTTGGCCTAGGGTTCTTAAATATTGGCCTTGTTCCAGATGCAGGAGCCTCTTATTTCCTGCCGCGAATTGTCGGTTATCCCAAAGCGCTCGAACTTCCACTTAAAGGAATCATTACCGCTGAGGAAGCACAGGAGCTTGGTTTGATCACGGCCATTGGAGAGCTTGACCTCTGGCTTGACAAAACAAAGGCCCTCCCCCGCGACGCGTTCCGTTTGATGAAACAGAACTTCCGTGAAAGTTTTGATCATCACCTTGCAGAACTTTTGGAAATGGAAGTCACGGCACAGCGAGCAGCAAGTGAATCAGCGGATCATCGCGTGGCGCTTGAACAATTTGTGAACAAAAGCGTTCGCTAAACCGACTCTGGTGAATATCGATGTTTGCTTGTGATATAGTAAGGTGAGATTGCATAACGGGAGGCTATGAATATGAACGAAGCAGCAAAGACGCTCGATGGCTGGTACGTGCTTCACGATTTTCGCCTAATTGATTGGGCCTCATGGAAACAAGTTCCAACAGAGAAACGCCAGCAGATGCTCTCTGAGTTCCAAACGATGATTAGCAAATGGGAAGAGACCGAGAAACAGGGAGGAGGCAGTCATGCGCTCTACTCGATCGTCGGTCAAAAAGCAGATTTGATGATCATGCTTCTTCGCCCGACGATGGAAGAGTTGAATGAAATTGAGAACGCCTTTAACAAATCCGGACTCGCTGCCTACACAGTTCCCGCTTACTCTTATGTGTCTGTCGTTGAATTGAGCAATTACTTGGCCGGCGAGTCAAACGAGGACCCTTATCAGAATCCACATGTACGCGCCCGCCTCTATCCAGAACTGCCGCGCTGGAAGCACGTCTGCTTCTACCCGATGGACAAGCGCCGCGACGGCGACGACAACTGGTACATGCTGCCAATGGAGGCGCGTAAGGATCTCATGAAATCCCACAGCATGATCGGCCGCGGCTATGCCGGGCTTGTGAAGCAGGTTATCTCTGGTTCTATTGGTTTTGACGACTGGGAATGGGGCGTGACGCTTTTCTCGGATGACGTTCTTCAATTTAAGAAGCTCGTCTATGAAATGCGCTTTGATGAAGTATCCGCTCGCTACGGCGATTTCGGTTCGTTCTATGTAGGGAATATTTTAGAAGCTAGTAGGATTGAGGCCTATTTTTACGTGTGAGCGAAAGCGCCGCCTGAGGGTGGCGCTTTTTCCGTTCATTTTGGAGCTTTTTAGTGGATTACCTGCCGATCTCGCGATTTTACCTGCTGATTTGTGAATTTTACCGGCCGATTTCGAAAAACTACCGGCAACCTCCTCTGAATACCTGCCAATTCACTGGTTTACCTGCTTTTCCATTCCACTTACCTTCCTCCTCCCTCCATTTACCTGCTTCATTGAAGCCCGCTCCAAGAGAAGCATCACAAAAAACCGCCAGAAGAGCTCACTGCCCCTCTGACGGTTTGTCCTCTTATGCTTCTGATTTTTCCAAGTCTTTCTTCGTGATGTTCGGTCGCACAACGATAAAGTACGTTTGCACAATCATAAAGACATTCCCGATCACCCAGTATAGAGCAAGGGCTGACGGGAGATTGAAACCAGCGACGATAATCATGACTGGCATAATCCAAAGCATGATGTTCATCGGATTTGGCATATCCTCGCCCAGTGGATTGCTTTGCGGCATTTGGCTCATCGACATTTTAAATTGGATGAACGTCGTAATACCGGCAATAACTGGTAAAATATAATCGGTTTGTGCAAGATTAAACCATAAGAACACACTTGCTTCTCCGCCCGCTCGAATCTCTTCCATACGCATAATCGCAAAATAAAGGGCCATCACGATCGGAATCTGTACAAGTGCTGGCAAACACCCCGCTGCCGGGTTCACTCCATGCTTTTGATAAAGCGAAAGCATTTCACGCTGCACTTCCTGCTGCTTTTCAGGGGTGCCTTTCGCCTTTTTCATGCGCTCCTGAATTTCCTGCATCTCCGGCCGCAGCACCTGCATCGCCCGTGTGCTCTTCTGTGATTTAAGCGCTAAAGGAAAGATCAGAAAACGAATCAATAACGTAACGATGATAATTCCCCAACCGTAATGTCCCCCTGTTAAATCCGTGGCCGTTTGAATCAACCAAGCCATTGGATAAACAAAGAATGAATCCCAGAACCCTTCCGATTCCGATGTAATGGGTTCGTCAAGACCACAGGCCGATAGCACCACGGTCATCACTACTAAACTTAGCCATAAAAACGTCTTTTTCCGCATACCTACTATCCTTCCTCCTTTATTGTCAGTGCTTTGCGTGCTCTAGACAACAAGGAGCGGATCATCGTCATCTTGAGAAACTTTATCGCGGAAATACGGAATCTTCGGTCGTACTCGTATCGATAAAGGGCGAATGAGTGGTGAGTTCACGCGGTTGGCCTCGTCTGTATCGAGGACGGCCCTTCGCACTTGCACTCGCAAGCGATGGGTCTGAATGGTTTCTAGCGTCAGAACCGTCAGAACAGGAACCATTAGCGCCACACATGCCCACAGAAAAGGCAACTCAAACAACAAATCAAGCACACTCATTCGCCTCCTCTCTATCACAAAGTATTTCTATCTTATCACACAAGAGGAGGTGGGACAAACCCATTTCGTATGCGTTTATTTCTCTTTTTTCGACATCGTTAGTGCCTGCTTGATGCCATTTTTGAAGGAGAATTTGCCGTACATGAGCACGCCTCCTTTGTAAATGCGTGCAGCAAGAACGTTGATCAAAACCGCGCTCAAGATAAGGATGAGGCTAATTAACAGGACCTCCCATGTAGGAACCGTCCCCATGCCGATGCGCAAAAACAGGAGTTGCGGAGTAAAAAACGGCACATAGGACAGCACCTGGATGAACAGCGAATCCGGGGTGTTCAGTCCGAAGAGGGCGATAAAAAACGCGATCATCGCCAAGAAAATCAGCGGCTGAATGGCCTGATTGACTTCTTCGGCACGACTGACAAGTGCGCCAAGCATCGCGGCAATGCCCCCATACACAAAGTAACCCAAAATGATAAAAAAGAGCGCATAGATCAACAAGCGAACATCCAGAACTTCCCCGAGAAGCGATTGAACGATATCATCGCCACTTAGAGTGGTGCCAATAAAAACAGCGCCTACAAGCACCGCTAAATTCAGCAGTCCCACGAGCCCAATTCCTACAAGCTTTCCAAGCATCTGAGTCACGGGGTTGACACTGGAGACAATCAGCTCCATCACACGCGACGATTTCTCTGTCGCTACCTCGGTCGCAATCATTGATCCAAGCGTAATGACAATAAGGTAAATCGCGAAAACAAGCACATACACCATCCAGTACGCCTGCATATGTGCTTCCTCTGTTTGCACCTCTTCTCCTTCACTTAAGGGCTGCTCGTTAAAGACAATCGGCGCATAAATTTGCGCAAGCTCTTCTTCATTTAAGTCAAGCTCATTGGTCACAACGGCCTCTTTGGCACGCTGAACGTCTTGGTTCACTTCTTCTGCGGTTTGAAAATCATCCCCGGTCCCATAGAATTCAGCTTCGAGCTGAGCCGCCTCTCCTCTCAGTGAGAGAACATATGTATACTCATTCGCTTCTGCTGCTTCCATCGCCTCATCAAGCGTTCCCTCTTCGTAGACGTCATACGTAAACGAGCCCTCTTCAAAGGCAGAGAGTAGCTCAGCTACCGCCGCTCCCCCACTCGTCTCCTCAACCACGGCCACCGTTTGTGCCTCTTCCGTCTCATCATCGCCGGAAAACGTAGACATAATGTTATTCATATTGATCAGTCCTACGACCAGCACCATCATAATGGCCGTGGACCACACAAAGGTTTTCGACTTAATCCTTCTCCCGGCCGTGTGCCCAACAATCGTCCAGAAATTATTCATCTCCATCCCCTCCTACCTTATCGATGAAAATCTCATGTAGGGACGGCTCATCGACTTCAAATTTCTGCACATATCCTTTTTCTGAGAGCGCCGCAAAGACGGCCTTGGCGACTTCGGCATCTTCCACTTGGAGAATCCCACCATCCTGTGTTTTTTGAAGCTCCGTCACACCGCTGATCGAACGAAGAAAATCCAACTCGTAATCGGCACGAACCTTGACACTTTTAATGCCGTACGATCGCTTAATCTCCTTCAAATTCCCCTGCAATACTGCCTTTCCGCGCTTGAGCATAATCAAATCTTCGCAGAGCGCTTCGACATTGGCCATCTCGTGACTAGAAAAAACAATGGTCGTTCCCTCTTGCTTCAGGCTTCGGACCGCTTCTTTCAACATATCTGAGTTCACAGGATCAAGGCCACTGAACGGTTCATCTAGAATAAGAAGCTCTGGTCTATGTAAGACGGCAGCGATGAATTGAATCTTCTGTTGATTCCCTTTTGAAAGCTCTTCAATCTTCTGGTTTTCATATTCAGGAACGCTGAAGCGTTCGAGCCACTCCCGCATCGCTGTAAGAATCTCATTTTTCCTCATTCCCTTTAAACGGCCAAGGTAGATCAGCTGGTCTTTAACGGTTAGTTTCGGATAAAGCCCCCGCTCCTCTGGGAGATAGCCAACCAAATGGGTGCGCTTATAAGACAAACGCTCCCCATTCCAGGTGACAGACCCGCCTGTAGGATCAAGCAAGCCTAAAATCATCCGAAAGGTCGTTGTTTTTCCTGCTCCATTTGCCCCGAGCATGCCAAACATTTCCCCTTTTTCAACGGTCAGCGTCACACCGTCCACGGCCTTGTGGTTCCCAAATTGCTTTTGCACTTCATTAATAACCAATGTCACTGGATCTCCACTCCTTTTCCTTCGCGTAGGAGCAAGCGTAAAATTTCAGAGAAACGAAGCCCTTGCTGCATCAAAACCGGAAGGGATTCTTTCTCTAGTGCTTGCTCTGTTGTCCATTTGTCTTCTGTTACTACTTCGCAGTGCCCTCCGCTTACTTGTACGTCCACAACGCCTGGAATGTTTCGGATTAGATTCGGTTTTCCCTTTGTCCACAGGCGTCCGTACCTTGCAAGCAACTCATCCTTTTCATATCGACCTGTAAGCGCACCACCATTCATACAGACCACGTAATCAGCGAACTCCCTCACTTCATCCGGGACATGCGTCGCAAAAAGCAGGGCACGGTCCGGATCTTCATCTAAATAGGAAACCCATTCTTCCCTTAGCAACTCTTGACCTTCAATATCCACGCCGGATAAGGCTTCATCCATAATCAACAACTTCGTTTTACGAGCAAGGGCGAGCGCCGCCAGGCCTTTTCGCTGCATCCCTACGGACAGCGAATCAAAACGCTTTTTCTGCGGAAGTTGAAACCGCTCAAGCAGCCGCACGAATTTTGCCTGGTCCCACTGCTCATAGCCAATTTGAGAAAGCTCTGCCAGCTGCTTTAGCGTAAACCGCTCATACCCAAGGCTCGTTTGCGGTACGTAGGCGACATGCTCCTTCCAGGCCTCTCCTTTGTAGGCATCGTTGAACCGGGAAATGTAACCTCCATCAGCAAAAACCATTCCTGTCAGCAAGCGGATTAGTGTACTCTTCCCAGCACCATTTGTCCCAACCAATGCGGTCACCGTTCCCGGCTCGATCTGGAATGTGAGCGGGCCGATGTGAATGCCTTGATCGACGGTTTTTGTGACTTCTCTCAGATCAATCATTGTTGTCTGCCTCCTTTAAAATCGCCTCGAACCACTTCAAAAGCTCTTCATTCGTGTACCGGTAGCCTTTTCCCACGCTCACCGCATGGTGTAAAGCCTTGGACACCGCCTCCCGCTTTTGCGTGTCCTGATCGACCGTATCGATCTCAGCAACAAACGTGCCTTTCCCTTGGATTGTCTTGATGTAGCCTTTCTGCTCCAGGTTCTGATAGGAACGGCGCGTCGTAATTACGCTGCACGAGAGCGAGGTGGCGAGCTTACGAATCGACGGCAGGGACGCACCCGCAGGCAGCTGTTCGCTAACAATCAGCGCCTTAATTTGCGATTCGATTTGGTCATAGATCGGCGTGCGGCTTGTTTCATCTACTTGAATTGGGAGTAAGCTAGGCATGGAGATCGACTCTTTTCATGCTGCGAGTCATTGGCCACATCCAGGAGAGAAGCCAAGCAATGTGCCCAAATGGTGTGTACGTAAATTCACAGAGACTAAGAGATAGCGTCTGCAAAAGCATTCCCTCCTTTCTAGATGGGGCAATTACCGACACTTAGACGTGATAGTCTGTACTCTTCATATAGCGGCGCATGTATTTTGCCCAAGCTAAAAGAATGAGCACGGTTAGCAAAAACACAACGAGCAGTGAGAGCACTGGCCACTCGGCGACACTCTCAAGCAGCCATTCAAAGATGAATAACCCAGTAAAGAACTTTAGGAGTAACGATCCTCCAACAAATCCGACGAATACCATTCCCCACCAAATCGTTATATAGGATTTCGTCATGCTAGCTCCCGGCTCTGCTGCAGCAATTCCACCTGCTAGACTTAGGGTTAAAAGAAGCCACACGAGTGAGAAGAAAAGATAGTTCGGAAAGACGGAGGCGAGGTGATCTTTTGGTAAAGAAAAATAAAGCGTCATGAGAAAGATACAGCAAGTCCCGAAGCTGAGAATAAGCGTCATCACAAGCCTGCTGATAATGATTGTTTGTGCATCTATAGGCATTTGCCTTAAAAGCACTTGCAAGGGCGCGACATAAAACCCGCTTTTTATCTCTCTAAGAAAGTAGGAGTACGGACGAAACAAATAAGCATTTACACTAATACCAACCACCAGTAAAGAATCAACAATTATCGTTGTCTGTTCTCTCTCAATCATTAAAGGAAGCAAAATTTGAGCAAAGACCCAACCCATCATTCCTGCCATTAGAACATTGCCTATGTAAAAATAAACTGGCGTATGTTTAAGTTCATAGAAGAGTAACTCCCTGCACTGCCCCCAGTTCATGTTCCTCACCATCCTTGTGCACCATAACTGTTAATATCTATATACACAGTAGCACACACTGTTTATAGCGGCAACCCTTTTTTAGAAATTTCTGTGGTCATATCTTCTGCCCCCTCCTCATACATTGAAAAAGGTTGAAAAGCCAGGAATTCGTCTGTCCTTTTACGCGTGAACATCAGGAGGGAATTGCCATGGAGAAGAGCGTCAGCAGTCTAAGACGGAGGTGGTTCAATGGCGGTCATTCAAGCTTCATCCAGTGACATTGACATGCTTGCCCGTTTAGTTCGGGCAGAGGCAGAAGGGGAAGGCGAGATCGGCATGTTGACCGCGGGGAACGTCATGGTCAATCGAGTACGCGTCGCATGTTCCGATTTTGAAAATATCAATACCATCCCCCGCATGGCCTTTCAATCGCCGGGTGGATTTGAGGCTGTACAAAAAGGCTATTTTTATCAGCGAGCACGCGAAAAAGAAAGGCGCCTTGCCCGACGCTTAGTCAACGGGGAACGAACGAACCCAGCCGAATATGCCCTTTGGTTTTTCAGACCAGAAGGCCCGTGTCCCCCCGATTGGTGGGGGCAGACAAATACAGGGCGTTATAAATCACACTGCTTCTATCAACCGATACAAGCTGAATGCAATGAAATCTTTAGCACGTACTAATTCTAGATTATAGGAAAAGGAGCGAGTCCATAATGTATCCAGAAGATTGGTATGATGAGGGCAGACAGCAGCAAGGCTATAACCAGCAAGGCTACCAGCAAATGCCTCAGCAACAAATGCAGCCCATGCAACAGCAAATGCCTCAGCAACAGATGCAGCAACAGCAGCCTCAAGGCTATTTTTCGTCGCAAAACTATCAAGTCCCTGGCTTTGCTCAGCAGCAAATGCCTCAGCAGATGCAAGGCGGTGGCAACGGTGGCATGTTGCCCATGGAGCAGTCCTATGTTGAGAATATCCTCCGCTTAAACCGTGGAAAAATGGTGACCGTCCACCAAACCTTCGAGTACAATCAAGAGTGGAATGCGAGGGTTTTTCGCGGGCGAATTGAGGAAGCAGGACGCGATCATTTAATTATTGGAAACTTAGAAACTGGAGAACATTATTTGCTATTGATGGTGAATCTTGATTTCATTACCTTTGATGAACCGATTACGTACGAATACCCCTTTGCTCAGGGCGGACCGAGCCTATCTCAATATCCTCCAAGGTAATATCGAGCAAACAGCCGGCAGAGGAATTTCTTTGCCGGTTTTCGTATGGTGTTCGTATATGTGCCATATACAAAGAAGCCGTCTCCCCCTCCCCGAAAGAGAGAAAAGACAAGCTTCTTAGAGCTGGCGAAGGGCTGCGATCCCGAGTAGCACCCAGCCAACGATAAAGGCCAGTCCGCCGATCGGCGTGATCGCGCCTAGCTTGGTCATTCCTGTTAATGCCATCACATACAGGCTTCCCGAGAAAAGAACGACTCCTGCTAAGAAAGCCCATCCTGATCCGCTTAACAGTCCTGTGCTTCCTACTCTCGTCATAAGCAGTCCGACAGCAAGGATACCGAGTCCATGGATCATGTGATACTGTACCCCCGTCTGGTAGTTCTCCATCATCCGCGTAGACAAGCGCCCTTCAAGGCCGTGAGCACCGAAGGCCCCGATGACCACCGACGCCGCCATAACGATCGAACCAATGAATAGAAACAATCGAGCCATTTGACAAACTCTCCTTTTGAAAACAAAATCCATTGCCCTCATCATAGCATACGCGCTCATAGAAAACGAAATCAGACTGGCTTGCGCACAGGACGTGTGCTATCGTTTGGCTAGGGAATTTATGTCCCAACCGACCTTCTAAGACACTGTGTTGGTGTCTACCTAGCCAGGAAGGACCTCTTCACATACGGGACAAACGAAACTGGAGGGATCATGATCAAACAAAGCACTGTTCGACTTTATAAAGAGGAAGACTATGAAGGACTGCTCGCCGTTCAAAAAGAAGCCTTTCCCCCTCCTTTTCCAGAAGACCTCTGGTGGAGCAGGGAGCATATCAAGGCGCATGTCGAGACCTTTCCTGAAGGCGCGCTTCTTGCTGAAATCGATGGAACCGTCGTAGGTTCAGCCACCTCCCTACTTCTAAAGCATTCGAGTGAACCCCACACCTGGGAAGAGGTCAGCGATGACGGCTATATCAAGGGCAGCCATGATCCTGACGGCGAGACGCTCTATGGAATCGACCTGTGCGTACGACCGACATACCGGAATTTCGGCATTGCTCATGACCTCTATGAGGCGCGAAAACAAACGGTTCGCGACCTCGGGCTCGCCCGCTTAGTCGCTGGCTGCCGCATTCCCGGCTACCATCACGTTGCCGATCGGCTCAGCCCTGAACAGTACGTGGACTCTGTGGTCGCCGGAATTCGCAAAGACCTTGTCCTCTCCTTTATGTTAAAGCAGGGGATGAAGCCAATCCTTGTTATGCCTGGCTATCTAGATGACGAAGAGTCCATGAACGTTGGTGTGTTGGTCGAGTGGACGCCTTAAATGCAGAGAAAGCCCTTGAGCTCGTCTCAAGGGCTTTCTCGTAAACCTCCTAAAAATCAAGCAAGTTCCTCTTTTCGCCCTCCGATCCCTCTTTGACATATGGAGGCTTGGCGACTGGAGGCTGCAGTGGTTGTCCAGGAGAAGCCGCTTGCTCCGCGGAGGGCGGCTGCACCGCTGTGCAGCTGCCTGTTTTCCCTTTTAGAAGCTGACAGTAGCTCTCAATCACAGCAGCGGCTTCCCTTCGTTCGAATGGCTCGTCCTTTTCAACCGCCTTGCGCAGCAGGGCCAGCTGTTGCTCCATTTGTACGATTACATCGTTTGCATCTATGTTCACGTTGGTCGCTCCCTTGTCTTTGCATGTGTGTGAATAGTTTAGCATGGATGGCGTGCTTGATCGAGGAAGAATAATTGTAGAGGTGAAATAGCGTGACCGCATGTGTCTCACATACCGTCACGCTATCTCCTCAGAGCAAGCTCTTTATAAATATCATGCAGACACGTATACCCGCCGTGCTCGGCCTTGGTCACATGTGTGGCCCAAAGTTTGGCCGTCATTCGTGCATCCGCAAGCGCGTGATGGCGTTGGGTGACGGGGATGTTGTAGGCTTCACACCATTCCTCAAGTGTCTGGCACTTCCGATTGCTCGCCGTGATCGATGTTAAAAAAGTGGTGTCGACAAGACGGTGCGTGAAGGTTCGACCTAATTCCTGCCAGGTCGCATGGCGCAAAAAACGCTTCTCGTGCGAGGCATGATGCGCGACAAGCGTGGCACTGCCAATGAAATCGTAAAACGCGAGCAGCACTTCCTCAAGAGGCTCGGAATCATCAAGCTCCTCCTTGGTCAGACCTGTGAGCGAGAGGATTGCAGGAGGTGGTTCCTTTTTCGAGCGGATGGTTTGATAAAAGTGTTCACGATGGACGGTGGAGCCAGTCACTTTCACCGCACCGATAGAGAGGATTGTATCCCCTTGATCTGGGTAAAAGCCGCTCGTCTCGAAATCAAAGACAACGACCGGCAACTTGGCAAACGACACCCCGAGCACATCCGCCTGCGCTTCCTTTTGATACTTCCGAAGCCGAGCCAGCTGCGCAGCATTTTCCGGGGTGGACGCAGATGCACTGGGATGCAGCCGGCTTGAAAGTTGACGCATATAGTGCATCATTTGATTCATCATCGCGACTCGCCTGCCTTAATCACTTGATCAATAACTTCGTACAGGTTCCTACCTTCTTTCATCCAACGTTTGATTCGCTGCCGATCACTTTTGGAGAGTTGGTCGGGATAGACATTGTGAACCTCGCTGTAGGTCGTTTGCCGCTCCGCCCATTCCATTCTTTTTTCCAGCAGTTCCTGAAAAGTGGACTCATACGCCTGAATCTCTGCATATTTTCGCGGCAGAGCTCGAAACCGCTCCAACGTTGGAGCACTGACCATTTGTTCTTTTAGCGCGATGAGGCGCAGGCCGTTTACGAAAGGAAAGAGCAACTGCTGCTTCACACTTAGTGTCCCTTGATGTTCCCCTGCCTGCTTCACGAGCAGCTGCCCGAAGAGGTTCTGGCCTTTAGGGAGACGACCAGTATTATCTGCAAAGCGACGCATGAGCGTGTTCTTTTTGCGAATCGCTGAAAATACTTCGGCCTTCAACTCAAAAACTAACTCTTCTTCGCCGTACACCGTCCTCGCATCAAAAAAGGTAAGCGTATGGCGGATGTTCTCAAATGAATCATCCTCCATCCAACGTTCCAATTGCCCATGCCACGCCTTTTTGGATTTGCACCACCTATTTTTAGAAGCCATCACTCCACCCTCGCAACGCGCATACCCTTCTCTCTCTAACCTTCTCACGATTTCCTCACCAAGCGAGAGGAAGTACCTCTGACAGCGCGCCTCTTCCCCTTGATAAACGAGTCCATGATCTTGATCACTTTCCTGCATTTGCTCCATCCGTCCGGCACTACCCATAACAAAAAAGGCAAACGGAGCGGGAATCTCCCCCCGCTCCTTTTTGATCTGTCGTAATGCCTGATGAAAGGCTTGGGACAATTTCCTTTCGTGTGCTTCATGCAGCGCCTTCGTACGAGACTGCTCTTCTCTCACGCTAGGAACCCGTCCGTATGTTCTTTGCCTGAGGGTCCATGGTTTCCGGATAGCCATAAGACCCGTGCTCGGTCATATCAAGACCAAGAATTTCTTCCTCTTCAGAGACACGCAGGCTCCCTCCGCACAGTCCTTTCGTGATGAGAAGAAGAAGATAAGAAGCAATAAAGGCAAACAGCCCACAAACGGCTACACTTAGAATTTGAACACCAAGCTGACCAAAACCGCCTCCGTAAAGGAGTCCCGCTTCCCCGCCGTTCATTGCCGCAAGTTCGGGGGTGGCAAAAAACCCTGTAGAAATCGTTCCCCAGATCCCCGCAATACCGTGAACGCTTAAAGCAAAAATCGGATCATCAATTTTGAGCTTATCAAACATCTTCATACTAAAGACGACGATCATTCCGCCAATCGCTCCAATCACAACTGCTGCCCAGGGATCAACGAACGCACAGGAGGCGGTAATGGCCACTAGTCCTGCGAGTGTGCCGTTAAGCGTTGTTGGCACATCCGCTTTCCCGGCAATCGCCCAAATAACAAAAAGAGCGATGATTGTTCCTGCACCGGCCGCGAGCTGCGTATTGAGAGCGACATACCCGAAGAATGCCCCTTCAACGCCGCCTGTACTACCGGCATTAAAACCGAACCACCCGACCCAGAGAATGAGAACACCGAGAGCCGTAAACACTTGGTTGTGTCCGAACAAATCATTGACCTTGCCATCCTTGCCGTATTTCCCGAGGCGTGGCTTAAGCAGAATCGTTGCTGCAAGTGCGCCCGCTGCGCCCGTTAAGTGAACAACGGTTGAACCAGCAAAATCCTGCTTTCCAAGATTCGCGAGCCAGCCTTCATCGGACCAAATCCAATGGGCGACCACCGGATAAACCGCAGCCGAAAATAGAATGGCAAAAATGGCATAAGCGGCAAGCTTGCCACGCTCAGCAAACCCGCCAAACGCAATTGTAAGAGCAATTGCTGCAAACGTAAGCTGGAAGAAGAAGTCAACAGCGCCAACGCCATCATCAAAATGGCCATAGAAAAAATTCGATAATCCGATAAAAGCATTCCCTTCTCCGTAAATAAACCCATAGCCGACAGCCCAAAACATCAGTGAGGCGATCCCCACTGTAAAAATGGTTTTCCCGGCAATATGCCCAGCATTCTTCATTCGTGTTGAACCCGCCTCAAGAAGAATAAAGCCTCCCTGCATGAGCAGGACGAGCACGGCCGCAATCGTTAGCCATAAATGATCCATTAGTTCAATTGCATCCATTATTCCTTCCCCCTCGTCTTTCAAAATGACTGTTAGCCTTATTATAAAGTGTTGTCATCATTGTTCTACACTTGTGTAAGATTACCTAACATCATATTTGGATGAAAGGGAAAAGAGGCTGGCCCGGGGCTCAGCCTCTTTCTACGTTCTATCTGTTGGACGCCTGGTTATCACCCTCAGGCCTCACTCCCCCAATACATCCGGCTTCTTCGCAAACCAGCGTATCAGAAAAGGCAGCATTAAAAACAAGGCAAGCACGCGCAGCATCTGCAGCGTGGCCACAACGGTGGCGTCTAAATGTAAGGTCGCTGCGGTCGAGGCCATCTCTGCAGCTCCGGCAGGCACGATCGCGAGCAGCGACGTATAAAAGGAGAGCGGGGTGAGGGCAAAGAAAATCAAGGCCAGGCCGACGCTCATCACGACGTACAACCCGAGTGAACCGAGGCTCGGTCCGCCAATGCGAGCCAACTCACGCAACGTCTCCCGGTCAAAACGCATGCCAATCATGGCACCAATGAGCACTTGTGCACTCCCCATCACATACCCGGGCATTTCGTAACTTGGAACAATCAGCTGATGGCAAGCAAATCCAAGAGCGATGGCCGCAAACATGGGCGCTCCTGGAAACCGAATATACTTGCTGAACCAAAAAGTGAGCACGACCCCAACAATGGCAAGAAAAACAAGCAATGCCTGAGAGCTGATGCTTTGACTCATAGGTGGAAGAGCTCCGCTCGTGTCTGTGCCCACTCCAACAAGAAAAGGAACCGTAAAAACAAACAACGTAATGCGCGCCGTATGAAACGCCGCCACAATTCGCTGGTCTGCCCCGTACTGCTCACTAAGGGCAATCACTTCAGAAGCCCCGCCCGGCAAGCAGCAGAAAAAGGCTGTATTGGCTTCGGTCTTGGACCACTTCCGAAAGATTTTGCCGAGAAGAATCCCGCCGACAAGCGTTAACAGAAGCGTTAACCCAAAGGCAGGCAAAAGCATACGGTACGCCCATAGCTCCTCTGGAATCACCATGAAGCCAATATTTAGCCCAACGAGCGCGAGAGCAATCGTAAAGAGTTCGCTTGAAAAATAAAGTTTTTTTACAAAGAACGAGCAGATCATTCCCGCCACGAGCGCCCCAATGAGCCAGCCTGCGGGAATCGATAAGGATTGAAACAGCCAGCCAAAGGCGTAGGCAACGGTAAGAAAAAGAAGTTTATCCCGCATCGGTAGGAAGCTCTGCTTTCATAGGCAATTGCCAGTTGATGGGTGTTCTTTCGATTTTCACTAAAATGCGGTTGATCGTCGAAAATGGCCGGCTTCCGAAGAACCCTTTGTTCGCGGAAAACGGACTCGGATGGGGGGATTTTAGTACGTAGTGTCGAGAAGTATCAATCATGGATTCTTTCGCCTGTGCGTGCCGTCCCCATAGTAGAAAAATGACGGGCTGCTCACGCTCGTTCAATACCTCAATGACTTTGTTTGTGAACCTCTCCCACCCTTTCCCTTGATGAGAGCCCGGTTGTTTTTTGCGAACACTAAGGACGGTATTAAGCAACAGCACGCCCTGATCGGCCCATGCTTTTAGGTACCCGTGGTCGACGGGTGTGCAGCCAATGTCAACGGCAAGTTCTTTGTAGATATTCTTAAGCGAAGGAGGAACGTTCACGTTGGGCTTCACAGAAAAGCTAAGCCCGTGCGCCTGCCCCGGTCCATGGTACGGGTCCTGGCCTAGAATCACTACCTTGGTTTGTTGATAGGAAGTGGTGTGCAAAGCTTCATAGAGCTGGCCCATTGGCGGGTAGACCGTCTCTGTTTCGAATTCCCGCTTCAGAAATTCACGTAGTTCTAAGTAGTAGGATCTTGTAAACTCGTTCCCGACTAGTTCGTTCCAATCGTTATGTAAAATTGACATGGTTTGTCCCCTCTTTCTATTCTCTTAGCTTAACATGTTTTTTCACACGTGTGACTACTAGCAGGAGGGCTTGCTTACAGTTCTGGCCGCTGTTTCAGGGGCAGAACTGAAAAATCACGAGCTTTTGAAGCTAGAAAAACCGACTTACACTGTTACCGTAAGTCGGCTGTAGCCGTTTTAATAAAACAAATGAGCCATCGCCACGATGATTGGCAGCGTAATAATGGTTCGAATCAAGAAGAGGACCGCACAGTCCCAAAAGGAGACAGGAATTTTGGAGGCAATTAAAACGCCGCCTGTCTCTGACATATAAATGAGCTGTGAAACGGAAAGACACGCAATGATAAAGAGCGTTATTTCACTTGTAATCCCAAGACTACCCGCAAGAACGGTCGGCAACAGCATATCCGCAAAACCAATAAGCACCGTCTGTCCTGCTAAATCAGCCTCGGGCACCTGCATCCATTCTAGGACCGGGACAAACGGGGCCCCTAAGTACTCAAATACAGGCGTATACTCAGCAACGATCGCCGCAAGCGTTCCTAGCGTCATGACAACAGGCATGACGGCGAACCAGAGGTCGAGCACATTCTTCGTTCCACCTAACACATGGGGCTTCACGCTTCTGCTCTCATCCGCGCGGTTTAAGGCAGCTGCAAACCCATTCTTAAACACATGCGGATCCTTTGGCTCAACTGTCCCCTCAGATCCATCAATGTATGTGTTCGCTTTATGCGACAACGGGGGGATTCGCGGCAAAATGAAAGCTGCTACAACCCCAGCCACAAAAACGGTTAAGAAGAAGGGCCAAAACATATGCGATAAATTGAGTTCGCCAAGAATGAAGATACTAAACGTAATCGAGACAATCGAGAAGGCAGAAGCCACAATCGCCGACTCACGCTGCGTGTATTTCCCTGTCTCATACTGTTGATTAGAAAGCATAATCCCTACCGTACCATCGCCGATCCATGAGGCGATCGTATCAATAGACGCCCGGCCTGGTAGACGGAAGAGCGGGCGCATGATGTTGCGCAGAATCGCTCCCATTAGTTCCATCAATCCAAAATTAAGCAAGAGCGGCAAGAACAAACCAGCAAATAGAAAAATCGCGAAGAGAAATGGCAAAAGCTCAAACAGAAGTACGCCGCCCGTGTAGTCAGACGAGACCCACTCCGGCCCAACACTAAAGAGTACAAGGATGGCAAACACAGCCCCTAGGATGCGGATCACCAGCCACACTGGGCTCACCATAAAAATGCTGTTCCAGAACGAGCTATCCGCAATGGCCTTTGGTTTGACAACTGTCGCGATTGTCGAAACCATCGCTGATGCAACCAATATCACCACAATCGTTGGTTCAACCGCCCCACCAAGCAGATTGAGTAACCAGTCGGCCGTCGTTGCTACCGGAAGCGTCACTTCCCCAGCATCATTCGTGAGCGGCGTTAAGAATAGGAAGATCCCGATTACAGACGGGATTAAAAAGATAAGGAAACGGTTTAGTGTAAATTCCTTCGCCATAAATGCTATCCCCCAAATGTATAAGAATGTATCAATTCGTATCATTATACACACATCGACTTTATTTGCCTATAGCTTTGGCTAGAATTCCTTTATTTGCTTTATTCCGACTTCCTTAGGGTTCGTTCACCTCACCTTCTCTGGCTTTTCACTACTCGTTGAATTCGACGAAGGCGGTCACATCCCTTCACTGATTTTTATATAAAGTCGCCCCGATGAAGAAGCCCATTTGTTCACTACCCAGTTCTCTTGTATACTATGGGTAGTACCTACGAGAAAAAGGGAGTTTTCACAGCATGGACCGTTATAAAGCTTTGACGATCGCTGGCTCTGATACAAGCGGCGGTGCAGGCATTCAAGCAGATTTAAAAACCTTTCAAGAGTTAGGCGTGTATGGGATGAACGCCCTAACCACGATTGTGGCACAAAACCCGTTTTCCAACTGGGCTCATGAAGTGTTCCCCCAGGACCCGATGCTGGTCGGCAAACAGATTGACACCGTCTTAAAAGGCATCGGTGTTCATGCGGCTAAAACGGGAATGCTCGGTTCGATTGCGATAATTGAGCTTGTCGCTAAAAAAGTGGACGAGTACCGGGTAGAACATCTCGTCGTCGATCCCGTCATGGTCTGTAAAGGCACCGACGAAGCGCTGAATCCCGAGACGGACGCCTGCCTTCGTGACGTACTCGTTCCAAAAGCGTTTATTGTGACGCCAAACTTATTTGAAGCCTCCCAGCTCTCCGGACAGAAAGTAGAAACCGTGGACGAAATGAAACAAGCAGCGGCGACGGTTCACGAGCTTGGTGCGAACCATGTCGTTATTAAGGGCGGAAGCAAGCTCGATCACCCCAATGCAGTGGATGTGTGGTATGACGGTGAGTCCTTTACGCTGCTTGAATCGGATGAAATCGACACGACGTTCACGCACGGCGCCGGCTGTACCTTTGCCGCAGCGATTACCGCTACCCTTGCGAAAGGTGCTTCGGCCGAGGAAGCCATTCGAACAGCAAAAGCCTTTGTGACAGCAGCGATTAAGCATGGCTCCCGCTTGAACGAGTATGTCGGTTCTGTGGCGCATGGCGCGTATCACTCGGAAAGCTAACTTTTACAGAAACCACCTAAGAACAGAATTCGCTCAGGTGGTTCTTTACTTACAACGTTAGCGCAGCGATCATCCCGAAGAGGATCAGTGGGATATTAAAATGCAGAAACGTCGGCACACAGGTATCCCATATATGATTATGCTGGCCGTCTGCGTTTAGACCAGCCGTTGGACCAAGGGTGCTGTCAGAAGCAGGCGACCCGGCATCTCCAAGAGCCGCGGAAGTCCCCACCAAGGCAATGGTCGCAAGGATGGACATATCCATGGCTGCACTTAGCGGAACAAACAGCGCCGCAAGAATCGGAATGGTTCCAAAGGAAGAGCCAATGCCCATCGTAATCACTAACCCAATGAAAAGCATAATAAGAACAGCAATCACCTGACTATCGCCGATGATTCCAACCGTTGAATCGACTAACTCTTCAACGGCGCCTGATTCCGTTAGGATGTTGGCGTAGCCGGAAGAAATAAGCATCACAAACGCAATCATCCCCATCATTGCAATTCCATCATTGACGAGACGGTCGATCTTTTTAAACGGAACGACATGAAAAACAATCATCAAGGCAATGCCTGTTAGTGCGCCGATAATGAGAGAATCAGACATAAGCTGAGCAACGAGAGCACTAATGATCGCTACGATTGTGATTGCATGACGAATGTGAAAGCTTCCATTCTCTTGTGGTTCCGCTGCCGGGGAAGGGGGCTTGTCTGCCGTTCCCACAAGCTCGCGGTCTTTTCGATACGTGAGGAAAAAAGCGACCAAAAGACCGACCAGCATGCCAGCCACAGGCAGGGCCATTGCCGGAAGAACCTGACTGAGCTGCACGTCCATTCCGTTTGCTGTCATTTCGTCAATAATAATCGTTTGAAAGATAAGACCGTAGCCTGCTGGAATGAGGATGTACGGAGCTTTCAAGCCAAACGTCAGCCCTGTTGCCACCGCACGGCGATCAAGCTTCATTTGATCAAACAAGTGGAGCAGTGGCGGAATAAGAATAGGGATAAAAGCAATATGCACAGGGATAAGATTCTGCGAAAGGCAGGCAACCGCTGTAATGCTTAGCAACAAGAACCCCTTTTTTCCTTTTAAAAACGAAAGCATATGACGGACAAGAACCCCCGTAATCCCTGAATACCCAATCATGACCGCAAACGTTCCGAGCAAGATATAGCTCAGCGCTGTATTCGCCTGCCCACCCATTCCATCGACAAGCAGATTGATTGTATCCGTGAGGGGAATACCCGCAGTTAATCCCGCGCTAATCGCTGCAAGCAAGATGGCGAGTACCACATTAATGCGCAGCAAGCTCAACACGGTCATGACGACCACGGAGACAATGACTGCATTTAAAAGCATATGGTTTCCTCCTTTTCAGCACTAATGGGCCTTGGATGCTTGAGACGCCGCATTCAAGGCCAATCGACCTTCCTATTGTACCTGAAAATGGTTCATTGGTGTCAAACTAGCGCTCGACTCATTGGTTGAATCTTTTCCCAGTAACAGCGGTCAAAGGCATGCAGCTCGAACACACATATGTATCGTTATCCATACACCCAAAATCGAAAAAACGCACAAAGCCTCGGGCTCTGTGCGCTTTCGCTTTTCTCTTAAAATTTCGCTTGATACGCGTCAATTTCCCAGGCGTGGACACTTGTGCGGAACTCATCCCACTCCCCGCGCTTCAGGCTGATATACTCGTTAAAGCCATGCTCACCAAATGTCTTCGCTCCAATTTCTCCAGCTTCAAAGCAATCAATGGCCGCTTCAAGACTCGTCGGCAAATTCTCAATGCCACGAGCGTCGATTTCTTCTGCATTCATGCTGAAAATGTCTGCGTCCGTGGATAGCGGGCATTCAAGCTCATTATCGATGCCGTCAAGACCAGCGGAAGCGATAATCGCAAAGGCGAGATACGGATTCGCTGACGGGTCCGGGCAGCGAATCTCCACACGAGTCCCTTGGCCACGAGTCGCTGGTATACGCACAAGAGCGGAGCGGTTGGAGGCCGACCAGGCAATGTAGCAAGGCGCTTCGTAGCCAGGAACGAGACGCTTGTAGGAGTTTACAAGCGGATTGGTGACAGCTACAAAGTCCTTCACACTCTCAAGCATCCCGGCAATGAATTGATAGGCTGTTTTAGAAAGCGCCAGCTGGTCGCTCTCATCGTAGAAACTATTGGTTTGCTTTTCATTATCAAATAACGACATATTGACGTGCATGCCGTTTCCATTTTCTCCACCAAGTGGCTTCGGCATAAAGGTCGCGTGCAGTCCAAATTGCTTCGCTACGGTTTTTACGACCCATTTATAGGTCGTTGCCGCATCCGCTGAACCAAGCGCATCGGCATACTTGAAGTTGATTTCATGCTGCCCTACGGCCACTTCATGGTGGGATGCTTCAACAGTGAAACCCATCATTTTCAACGCTTTGTAGATTGCCAAACGCACCTTTTCCCCGTCATCCTTTGGCGATGGCTCGAAATACCCACCGACATCCTGCGTACGCATCGTTGGGCGCCCGAACTCATCGGTGTCGAATAGGAAGAATTCAAGCTCAGGCCCTACGCTGATGGAATACCCTTTGTCTGAGGCTCTTTCAACGGTCTTTTTTAAAATGTTGCGCGGGTCGCCGTCGAAGTCATCACCATTCGGCTTTTTTACGCTACAGAGAAAACGCGCTTCTGAATAGCCTTCTTCTTCTGTCCAAGGCAGAACAGCAAATGTGGATAGGTCTGGCACAAGGTATAGGTCGGATTGGTTAATCGGCGTAAATCCTGTGACGGAAGAACCGTCGAACATTGTTTTTCCTTCAACCGCATCGTCAAGCTGCTCGGCTGTAATGGTCACATGCTTGAGAATCCCCTCAATATCTACAAACTGCATATGCAGCAACTCGACATTTTTCTTTTCAACCGTCTCTTTAATGGTCTCTAAAAGGCTTTCGCGTGTTGGTGCTTGCGTCGTCATCTCGCACACTCCCCTAAAAATGGATGAAGGCTCACTTCATCGTTTTGTTTCTACTAGCTTACGGCGCTTTGTGAGATGCTGCAATAAGTATGTCAGATAATCTAACAGCCTAATTTTCAGATAATCTCGTAGTTAGAGTCTCAAGGGAGCTTCAAAAAAACCGCACCCCTTGGGGCACGGTTTTTTCCTATGCAATCTGTTCTCTCGGCGGCTTGCGGACGAGAGCCATAATACCAGCAATGATGTAGAGAATAATTGGAACGAGCGGGAAAATCATAATGGCAAAGAAGAACCCTGCGACGACCGCACTCACGAGAAAAATCACCCCAGCAGCAATTGGCTTTTTCTTAACGAGAACGACAGCTACAATTCCAGCGATCGCAACTAATGCGCCGATCCCTGCATATAAGCCCAAGCTAAGCCCGAGCCCGGACCCCATTTCATCAAAGCCGGCCTCAACCTCGTTAGCAATCTCCTCAGAATTATAAACTTCACCCGTCTCAGGGTCTTCGAATCCCTCTGCCTGTTCAATAACCTCAACAAATGTTTGTTGAAAATTTTCATTTCCCATAGCACCAGCTAACAAAGCGATTAACGCCGCCCCAATGAAAAACAACACCAACCCTATAATTCCCAAAACTTTCTCTGCTGTTCGTTTCAAGCTGACTCACCCTTTCAAGTTTGTAAAGCACCGGCACACACCTTAGGTTCAAATAAATGGTACCACTATAAGTACGTTCTAGAAAGCTATGCGTTCCCTCGCAAAAATAGAAACCCCCGCTCAAATTCTTCCGCGCTTGCCTATCCCTCTATTTATATCCTTACCCCCTTCGTCCAAAACCATCAAAGTACCGAAAAGCGCAGTTCGCCCTGCTCACGAGCGACAAGTTCTGGAGCAACGGCAGGATCAAGCCCGGTCTTGGCTTGATCTGGCGGCGTGAAGAAACCTCGAGCGAGTGGGCGCCGCAGCAGATCAGAAGAAAAAGCGGAGGCAAGTTGGTCAGGACGAAAAATCTTGACGCTCCTACCCGCCAGAGCTGGACAACCCGAAAAGTGCAGGCGGGTTGCTGAGAAGCAAGGATTCTGGAAGGCCTGGACTAGAAATTCCGATCTTGGGTTTCAGGGCAGGACTAAAAAATCCCGAGCTTCTATCCTCAGAGTTAGAAAAACCCCCGTCCAGCGTTAGCTGAAACGAGGGCCTCCTGCGTCTTACGAAGGGCGCCGGGCGCCACTTCGGTTGGAATGATTCGTCCATTTACGTTGGCCGCCGCGACGGTCATCACGACCGCGCTTCTGCGGCCATGGTCGGCGATTGTCCCTACGACGTCCTCCACCTGAATGTCCACCGTGACGCTTTTTCGCTCGAAGAGGTGCTTCGCCTGTGAGCTTCACCGGTGTTTGATCGGGTTCTTTGGTTAGGAGCTTGAGCGCTGCAGAAACAGCCGTTACCGCATCGGTTTCTTGAAGCAGCTCTTTCGCCGCGACGCGGTAGTCCGATTGCTCTCCGTCAGAGGCAAGGTCGCGCAGCTCATTAAGAGCGACCTGCTTTTGACCTTCAAGCGCCTCCGCAAGTGTCGGTTTTGGCCGCGATGTCATACGCTTTTTCGATACTTTCTCAATCAATTGTACATGGTCTCGCTCTGGTTTGGTGGCCAGTGTGATCGCAATGCCTGATTTCCCAGCACGGCCTGTACGTCCGATACGGTGTACGTAGCTCTCTGGGTCCTGAGGCAAATCAAAGTTAAAGACGTGGGTGACGCCACTGATGTCCAGCCCACGTGCAGCCACATCGGTGGCGACGAGCACGTCAATTAAACCCTCTTTAAACTTGCGAAGCACGCTGTTCCGCTTCGCCTGGTTCAAGTCGCCATGCAGCCCTTCGGCACGGTATCCGCGTTTAATGAGCGCTTCTGAAAGCTCATCAACACGACGCTTCGTGCGCCCAAAGACGATGGAAAGCTCTGGTGTTTCCAAGTCAAGAAGACGGCAAAAGACATCAAATTTTTCTTTCTCATGCACTTCCACGACTTGCTGCGCGATGTTTTCCATCGTGACTTCTTTGGCTTTGACGGCTACGCGCGTCGGCTCATTCATAAATTTGCTTGCGAGAGCTTCCATGCGTCTCGGCATGGTCGCCGAGAAAAGGAGCGTCTGACGCGTTTCTTCTGGCGTAGCGGCCAAAATCGTCTCAATGTCTTCAATGAAACCCATGTTCAGCATTTCATCTGCCTCATCAAGGACCACGGTGGAGACATCTCCAAGTCGAATGGTATGACGGCGCATATGGTCAAGCAAACGCCCCGGCGTGGCGACGATGATATGCGGCTTTTGTTTAAGCGAACGGATTTGCTTGCCAAAGTCTTCTCCCCCGTAGACAACGGTGGTGCGAACGCCTTTGACGCGCCCAAACTGTTTGAGGGCTCCGTCGACTTGGTTCGCTAACTCACGTGTTGGCGCAATAACAAGCCCTTGAACTGTTGGGTTGCTTTGGTCAATACGATGAATGAGAGGAATGCCAAATGCCCCTGTTTTCCCTGTTCCTGTTTGTGCCTGCCCAATAACGTCTCTTCCGTCAAGAACGAGTGAAATCGTCTCTGTTTGGATCGGCGTGGCTTCTGTAAAGCCCATATTCGTGACTGCCTGAACGACTTTTTCATTCAAGCCAAATTCTTCAAAAGTTGCCAAGTGGTAAAAACTCCTTTTTTATTTACTGAAACGCCCGTTCACACGAGGAAAAAAGGCTGCCTTGATGCAAAAAGCCAGATTGCATACACGGCTCGCTTTTTACATCGAGACAGCCCTAACAAACGCGCCTTCCAGGTTCCGACTAGAAGACGGTGCTTCATTTAAAGCACGTTCGCGCAAAAGGCGCTTCGTTGTACTCAGACAATCAATTTTAGCACATCGTATGCAAAGAAGCAATAGCGAAATCGAAAACCCGTCGCGTGTCTAAGCGACGGGTTCTTCTTTATTGGTTCACTACATTTTGTAAAAATTGTCGGTACCCTTCCTTGCCAAGATTGCCATCTTCACGCTGAACTTCTTCGCCGTCTTCAAAATGAATAATCGTTGGCGTATGCGTGATGTTATGAGGCCCATCGTCGTATTCATACACGTTGTATTGATCAATATGAACATCCTCTTCTTCCGCGACTTCCATGAGCTCCGGCGTGGCTGCCCGGCAAAACTCACACACTGGCGAAAAGAAATAAACGGTCGCAGATTCCCCGTTTGCGAGTTTCTCCTCAAGTTCATCTGGCATGATAATGTTTTGATAGTTCGGATCGTCGAGCTGGTCAATCGTCGCCTGCTGCAAGTCGTCGGTATCATATTGATCGTTATTCGCTAGCTGTTGATCTTGACCGATATTGTTAATAAGAACAAGGGCAATAAAAACGACAACAATTGCTCCGCCAATAATGGCAAGTTTTTTCATTGCTGCATTCCACTCCTTACCGTTTTTTATAGACGTACATACTGACAATAAAAATAACCATAAAGGCAATACCCGCCAAAAAAGGAATGGTAATGAACCCTAGCCAATTAATGTAAGCACCCGTGCAGGAGACGGTCCCGCACCCTAATACGTCATCATCCGTTGCCGGCATCTTCTGAACGTAGTAATGGTACGCGGATATGAAAAACCCAATTCCCGAAAGGACGGCCGCATAGATCGCCGCATTTGCGTCCTTGCGAACCACCCCAATCGCTAAAATGATCACCAGTGGATACATCAAGATACGTTGATACCAACACAAGGCACACGGCTCAAACTGGCGAACTTCCGAGAAATACAGGGAGCCAAGAGTGGCAACCAGAGACGTCATCCATGCAAAGAGCAGCCCATTTTCCACCTGTTTGTTCACAAGGGTCCCTCCCATCCCTATGTTCTCCGCATGCAAACATCTAGTTAAGAGTAGTACAGAATCTTCAGTGTTGCAAATGGCAAAACTTCGAACAATATCCGCCCCGCTCATAATTACTAGACACATTGTCCATCCTAAGAACAGAACGTAAGAAACGGAGGCCTTTCAATGACAGATTCACACGCTAACTTAACATCCATCTGGCAAACATCTTCCAACCTTCCGACCTACGAGCCTTTGCAAAAAGACATTCATGTTGATGTCGCGATCGTTGGTGGCGGGATTACAGGCATCACGACGGCGTATTTGCTCACTCAGGCCGGCAAAAAGGTTGCTATTATTGAAGCAGATCGAATCTGCAACGGAACCACTGGCCACACAACAGCAAAAATCACAGCCCAGCACGGCCCCATCTACCATGAGCTCCTCTCCCACCTTGGGCAAGAGAAGGCCAAACAGTATTTCAAGGCACAAGATGCAGCGCTCACGTTCATCCGCGACACCGTCAAGAAAGAAGGCATTGAGTGCGATTTTTCTGATGAAGACAATTATTTGTACGCCACTTCGCATCACAGCGAACACCGCTTGGAGCGCGAGTACGAGGCGTACCAACAGCTAGACATTCCTGGAGAGTGGGTTACGAGCCTTCCGATTAATATCACAATTCGAGCAGGACTCAAGCTTCCGGGACAAGCTCAATTCCACCCGCTACAGTATCTCGCCCACCTTTGTAAAAAAATGACCCAACAGGGCGCGCAAATTTATGAACAAACCGTCTGTGAACGAGTCGAGCATGGCAACACCCCTGCCGTTGTCGCCAAAAATGGCGCTCGGATTAGTGCTTCTGCCATTGTTTCTGCTACCCACTTTCCATTTGTCGATGGCGGTGGCTTGTACATGTCACGCCTGCGTGCGGACCGTTCTTATGTGATCTCTGGCACGTCACCTGATTCTTGGCCAGGTGGCATGTACTTGAGCATCGAGCGCCAGCCACGCTCTGTGCGAAGCGCAACGATAAATGGAGAGACCCACCTCGTTATTAATGGTGAAAGTCACAAAGCCGGGCAAGGGATGGACGCGAGAAAACACTACGACGCCTTGCATCAGTTTGCAGATACGACGTTCTCCAACTTTAAAACGGAGCAAGAATGGACGGCTCAAGATTTAATTACGCTTGATGATATCCCGTACGTCGGCCAGCTTTCCAGTATGCAGTCCCATGTGTACGTGGCTACAGGCTACAGAAAATGGGGGATGACCGGCGGCACAATGGCGGCGCAGCTATTAACAGACCTCATTGTCGATGGCAACAGCCTCTACAGCGACTTGTTCAAGCCGATGCGGTTCCATACGGACCCTAGCATTCGCCACTTCTTGAACGAAAACATGAATGTCGCCAAACATTTGATTAGCGGCAAACTCGAACACGTCGCTGAGCAGGTAGATGAACTCTCCCCCGGACAAGGCACCGTAATCAAACACAATGGAAAACGTGCCGGTGCGTTCCGCGATGATAGCGGTGATCTTCATCTCGTGGATACCACGTGTACCCATATGGGCTGTGAGGTGAACTGGAACCACGGCGACTCCACCTGGGACTGCCCATGTCATGGCTCACGTTTTTCCTATAAGGGCGAGGTCATAGAAGGACCAGCGAAAAAGCCGCTGAAGACATTGAAGTGAAGACCGAAATGCGGAGGCGCCCTGCTCACGAGCGACAAGTTCTGGAGCGACGGCAGTATCAAGTCTGGTTTCGGCTTGATCTGACGGCGTGAAGAAACCTCGAGCGAGTGGGCGCCGGAGCTAGACAATCCGAAAAGCGCAGGCGGGTCGCTTAGAAGCGCGGATTTTGGAAGGCCTGGACTAGAAATCCCGGTCTTGGATTTCGGTACAGGACTGAAAAATCCCGAGCTCTTACCCGCCGGGGCTAGACAAAGAATAGAGCAGCCCAAAGGATCGGGCTGCTCTCTTTTTTCTTGAGAGAGGATGACCCAGATCCAGGGCTTTTTCTCGGCGTTCCGAGCCCTTCTCTCGGCGTTCCGAGCCCTTCTCTCGGCGTTCCGAGCCTCTCTCTCGACGTTCCGAGCCCTTCTCTCGACGTTCCGAGCCCTTCTCTCGGCGTTCCACGCCTCTCTCTTGGCATTCCGATCCCCTCTCTCGGCGTTCCACGGCCCTCTCTCGGCGTTCCGAGCCCCTCTCTCGACGTTCCGAGTCCCTCTCTCCGGCGTTCCGGCCCTCTCTCGGCATTCCACGGTGCTCTCTCGGCATTCCGGCTCCTGACAATCTCCTGAAAAAAATCATTTCATCCCAACTCTTCCCAACAAAAAGATGATACCATAAAAAAGGCTGCAACTTTTTGGGCGCAAGCAACGTAGAAGACAGTGAAACGACTCAAGAAAGGAGGCGCATCGCAAATGGAGCTTGATCAACTGTACTTAATCAGCTTGCTTGTGGGCGGCGGCCTGACGCTCATCTACGTGCTTCTCGCTGACGTTCTCGACGGAATATTTGATATATTCGAAGGGTGGCTTTCGCCGACGTTAATTCTGTCCTTTATTACCTTTCTAAGTGCAGGAGGGTACTTGCTTGAACGGTTCTCGTCGATGAACAGCTTTGTGATCGTCGGCATATCCGCTCTGCTTTCCCTTGCCCTCGTATCCGTTCTACACGTCTTTGTTTTGACACCACTGGCGAACGCAGAGGAATCCAATACGTACAGCGATGAAGACTTGCAGGGACGGCGCGGAGAAGTGATTCTATCGATTCCAAAGGATGGATTTGGCGAAGTGGTCTTGCGAGAGGATAGCGGCACGATTGCCAAGACGGCGGCCAGCTTTGAAGGGGAGCCGATCGCAGCAGGCACAAACGTACTGGTGATTGAAGTCAAGCAAGGCGTGGCGTATGTGGCCGCAAAGGATACCTTTCTTGGGGAAGAATTGATTTGATGAAGGAGGAAGATCGAGATGCAAATGGAACTGTTAATTGTGATTGGCGTCGTGGTTGCGATTGTACTCGCACTCGTCGGTGTGTTCGTTTCGCGCTATCGCACCGCTGGTCCGGATGAAGCACTCATTGTTACGGGTAGTTACTTAGGCGGAAAAAATGTCAATATGGACGAAAGTGGAAACCGGATCAAAATTGTCCGTGGGGGCGGAACCTTTGTGATGCCCGTGTTCCAGCAAGCCAAACCTCTCAGTCTCTTATCTAGCAAACTTGATGTACAGACACCGGAAGTGTACACGGAACAAGGGGTGCCGGTGATCGCCGACGGAACAGCGATCATTAAAATCGGTGGCTCCATCGGAGAAATTGCCACCGCAGCCGAACAGTTTCTTGGCAAAACTCGCGATGACCGCGAACAAGAAGCGAAGGAAGTCCTCGAAGGCCACTTGCGTTCCATCCTTGGTTCGATGACCGTTGAGGAAATTTACAAAAACCGCGAGCGCTTTTCTCAGGAAGTGCAAAAAGTCGCCTCCCAGGACCTCGCGAAAATGGGACTTGTTATCGTATCATTTACCATAAGAGATATACGCGACCAAAATGGATACTTAGAATCCCTTGGGAAACCGAGAATTGCTCAAGTAAAACGAGATGCCGACATTGCGACAGCCGATGCCGAAAAAGAAACACGCATTCGCCAAGCGGACGCGCACACGCAAGCAAAACGTGCTGAACTTGGGCGTTCCACCGAAGTGGCCGAATCCGAGAAGTCCAATCAGCTTAAAGTCGCCGAATATCGTAGCGAGCAAGAGCAGGCCAAAGCTCGTGCCGACCAGTCTTATCACCTCCAAGAAGCACGCTCGAAACAAGAAGTCACCGAGCAGCAAATGCAAGTACAAATCATCGAGCGTCAAAAGCAAATTGAGCTTGAAGAGAAAGAGATTGTACGTCGTGAGCGTCAATACGATGCTGAAGTGAAAAAGAAAGCCGATGCCGATCGCTACTCTGTTGAGCAAGCAGCCGCTGCCCAGAAGCAAAGACAGCTGGCCGAAGCGGACGCTGAACAATACCGTATCGAAGCGCTGGCGAAAGCTGATGCTGAGAAAGTCCGTATTGACGGTCTTGCTGAAGCGGAAGCGGTCCGTGCGCGCGGGGAATCGGAAGCCGAAGTAATCCGCCTCAAAGGTCTCGCTGAAGCCGAGGCGAAAGAGAAAATTGCCGAAGCCTTCGAGAAGTACGGCGAGGCAGCAATGCTCAACATGATTCTCGAGATGCTCCCTGAATATGCGAAAGAAGTCGCTGCCCCACTGTCCAACATTGATACAATCACCGTTGTGGACACAGGCTCAAGCGGCGAGGGCGGCGGTGCCAACAAGGTCACTGGCTATGCCACTGACCTGATGTCCTCCCTACAAGAATCGCTCAAAGCGTCTTCCGGAATTGATGTGAAAGATTTGATTGAAAACTTTTCGCAGAAGTCGTAAGCGAAGGTGAAACGAAAACCCGAACCCAGAGGTCTCCCCTCGTTCGGGTTTTTTCTATTTGGGTTTGATTGATTTCACGCACATCCCTACTACCTAACTGCTAAGAACAATTCCCCGGCTTTTTTCGTCACTGCTCCAACAAAATTATACATAACAACACCCGCTCTTTTAGAAGGCAGGGAGTCTTTCCCATGCAGTAGCATTGCTTAAAAATGACACCTCCTGCTTCCTCTCAAGCAGCTGTGCCCATGCCTACGTCACCGGGCCCTTCTCAAATTTGACAAACGATCCTCCCTCAATCGAACGAAAAACAGCTTGCGAGAACCACCTCTCACAAGCTGTCTTTTTCATCGAGTCACTTACTCCTCCTGCTTCAACTTCAGCTTCGCCAACTGATCCGCAAGCGCAGAATTCGCAAAGTCCTCCTCCTTGTGCTGCTTCTTCATATAGTTCTGGACTTCACGCTTCGAGACGTTCTTATTTTTGTTCTGCTTCTGCCGCACCTCAAACTGCGATTTCTTCTCGCGGTGGCCACAAACACAAGCAAACACTTGCCCCTCGCCCTCGCCACGCAGCTCAAGCTTCTTCTTGCATTTCGGACAGCGAGCGTTGGTGACCATCGCGATGTTTTTGCGGTAGCCGCACTCCCGATCCTGGCAGACACGCATCTTGCCCTTCTTGCCGTTCACTTCCAAAAGAAATTTGCTGCATTCCGGGCATTTCTCGCCGGTCTTGTTGTCGTGGCGGAATGTCTTCGTGCCATTTTTGATCTCACGGACGACCGTTCCCGCGTATTGCTTCATCTCTTCAATAAACGCTGTCTTCTTCTGCTTTCCGTTTGCAATGGCTTCAAGCCTTTGCTCCCACTCAGCAGTCAGCGCGGGAGATTTCAACTCAGACGGGACAAGATCAAGCAACTGACGGCCTTTGGATGTCACAAAAAGATCCTTGCCCTTTTTTTCGATTAAAAACGAGGAAAAGAGCTTTTCAATAATGTCGGCGCGTGTAGCCACGGTGCCAATTCCACCAGCTTTGCCAAGTGTTTTGGCGAGCTTTTCATCTTTCTCGCTCATATACTGCGCCGGCTTCTCCATCGCTGACAGCAGCGTTGCTTCGTTGAAGCGCGGCGGAGGGCTGGTCTCTCCGCGGCTACTATCCAACTTGGTGATTTTTTTCGTCTCCCCTTCGGAAAACGCAGGAAGTGTGGCCTCGGCTTCTTCTCCGGCTTCCTCAAGCGCCTGCTCACGCCATCCCGTCGTTACCGGACGCTCTCCCTTGGCCCGGAAGAGCTCACCGTTTGCCTCCGCTTGCACCGTCGTCAGCTCAGCGACGCTTGCCGGAAAGAAATTGGCCAGGAAACGGCGCACGATTAATTGATAGAGCTTAAATTCTTTGTCGCTCATCGCACTCGGCACCGGTGCTTGTTCGGTTGGAATCAGGGCGTGGTGATCGGAGACTTCCTTGTCGTTGACCATATGCTTTTTCGCTTGAGTGAGCGGCTGTTTCCTTGCTCCGGCTACCGTTTTGCGAAATGGCTGCACGTCACACGCCTTCAAGCGCTCATTTAGCGTCTCCACTAAATCAGAGGAGAGGTAGCGCGAATCGGTTCGCGGATAGGTAACCGCCTTATGCTGTTCATACAGCCGTTGAAGTGAACCGAGCGTTTCTTTGGCTGAATAGCCGTAGCGTTTGTTCGCCTCGCGCTGCAGCTCGGTTAAGTCATACAGCTTTGGCGGCGGCGTACGTTTGCTTTTCGCCTGCACGGACGTAATGCTAAGCGTCGCGCCCTTTAGCTTCTTTTTTAACGCCTCTGTTCGATCCGCATCAAATATCCGCTCATCCCCAGACTTTCCGTCAACCCAGCGGAAGGTCACACCACCCTCTGCGTTGGCCCGAATCGTTTCAAACGGCTTCGGAACAAATGTTTGAACATCATCTTCCCTGGAGGCAATCATTGCGAGCGTTGGGGTCTGGACACGCCCGCAGGAAAGCTGGGCGTTATGTTTGGTCGTGAGCGCGCGCGTCCCGTTGATGCCCACATACCAGTCGGCTTCGGCGCGCGCTTCCGCTGCGGCAGACAAATTCTCATACGCCTTGCCGTCCTTAAGTTTGTTAAAGCCATCGCGAATCGCCTTGTCGGTTACTGAGGAGATCCACAGCCTCTTCACCGGCTTTTTCACATTCGCTTTCGCTAAAATCCAGCGGGCAACAAGCTCCCCCTCTCGCCCAGCATCGGTCGCAATGACGACATCTTTGACATCACCGCGATGCAGCTGCTTTTTCACCGTATGGAACTGCTTCGACGTTTGCTTGATCACAACGAGATCCAAACGTTTCGGAAGCATCGGCAGTTCCTCCAGCTTCCACGTTTTATAATGCTCGCCGTAGTGCTCCGGGTCGGCATGAGTGACAAGATGCCCGAGCCCCCATGTGACAATATGCGACTTTCCTTCAAAAAAGCCGTTGCCCTTCTGCTGGCATTTCAGCACGCGGGCGAGGTCCCTGCCCACGGAAGGCTTCTCTGCTAGTACCACTGTTTTTGTCATAACAACACTCCTTTCGACAACATGTTCCACGTGAAACGATTACGTTCGCTCGATAAATAAAACTTTTAAATAGTTTCCTTCTGGGTAGCTGGAGGAGGTTTTAAAATCCTCCGGCAAGCCGTACTCTTCCCGAATGGTATAACTGCATTTTTCCGCCTTAAAGGCCTCTGCCACAAAACGTTTGAATTTCTTCCTATCAAATGTGCTTGCATTCGTGGAGGCCACAATCACGCCATGTTTTGCTGTTACAGAAATCGCATCTCGTAGTAAATTCGTGTAGTCTTTTGCCGCCGTAAACGTTCGCTTCTTGGAGCGGGCAAAGCTTGGTGGGTCAAGAATTACGAGGTCATACCTCAGCTCCTTCTTCCGCGCGTAAGCAAAATAGCGGAACACATCCATCACGACAATTCGCTCGTCTTCGACTTGAATGTCATTAATGAGAAACTGCTCCTCCGTCCGTGGCTGACTGCGATTGGCAAGATCAACGCTCGTGGTCTGTTTTGCCCCACCAAGTGCGGCTGCGACAGAAAAAGCGCCCGTATAAGAAAACGTGTTAAGTACGCGTTTATCTCTAGCGTATTTATCTCTAATTTGCTTCCGCACGTCGCGCTGATCGAGGAAAATCCCCGTCATCGGGCCATCATCTAGGTACACAGCAAACAGCATCTCGTTTTCCTTCACGTAGAGGGGAAACTCCCCCTCTTGCCCACAGACAAAGTCCTTATCATCCACATACTTCCCGTCCGTGGCAAACCTTTTCTTTTGATAGATGCCTTGATATGAGGCGACATTCGTCAACGCTTCTATAATTGGACCGCGGAAAGAATAAATGCCTTCGCTGTACCAGGTCAACACATAAAAGCCGTCATAGTAATCGATGGTCAGCCCGCCAATCCCGTCGCCCTCGCCGTTAAACACGCGAAAAGCGGTCGTATGTGTGCTACGATAAAGGTCAGAACGGCGTGCAAGAGCGGCTTTTAGCTTACCTGTAAAAAACGCCAAATTAATCGGTTCCGCCTCTTCTTGCGTTAGCACCCAGCCTAAGCCTTTATTCTGCTTGCCGAAATAACCGCGCGCGATAAAACGGCCGCGCTCATCTTCAAGCCGAAGGAGCGTGCCCTCCTTCAAGAGATGGCGGCTTGGATCAAAAAGTTCTTTATGTAAAAGGGGATAGCCGTCACGCAACTTTTTCGCTGCTTTCATGTCGACGGGTAGTACAACCTCATCGCTTGTCATCGTCTCACCTCTTATGCGCCATTATAACATAGAGAGGATGCGGCTTTCGCGTCGCACGAAAGGAGAACCTATGCATTCTAACTTAGAAAAATACGAAAACGCGAAACGCTATGATGCTATGAATGACCACTATTCGGAGGATCTCCCCCTTATTTTCGAGTGGGCAATGGATTCAAGATTCTTCATGTTTATGGGAATTGGGACAAGGCGCCACTTGCAGAGGGGAGCAAGCAAATGATCTATGTTTGTCAGAAGAAGTCTCTATGAGTGTGGCGGAGGTTCGTGCATCGTTTCATTACAGCGAATAGGGCTGGAAAAGTGTTGACAAGGCCAAAGGACAGTTATAATCAATGCCATAGCGGATAGAACTAATCCAGTGAATTTCCATGATTAATCGCATAGCCAAGTATTGCACCTAACAGTGTGTTAGTAATGACCAAGCCGTGTAGTTCGTTCATCGAGACAAACGTCAAAAATCCGCCAATAATTGCCAACATTATGGGGGTGTACAATTTTTTCACTGCTGTCTCTCCTCTCTCTTGAGCTCTTAAACACCCATAACCGATTATAAATATATAAAACATGGTACCCTTTTGACCCATGCACTTTTTTTCCGATTAGCTCGAGTATTTTTGGGTGTCCTAATATATACTCCCCCTTTTCCGTTCTCCACACAGAAAAAACCAGCGCGGCGCTGGTTTTTTATTATTCGTCGTCCCACACTTCGCTAGCGACCTCTTTAACATAAGCCAGTTTGGCCCATTGTTGTTCCTCACTCAAGAGATTTCCTTCTTCGGTAGAAGCGAACCCGCACTGTGGGCTGAGGGCGAGGTGCTCAAGCAGAACATGGTGCCATTAGTCCCTTTTCATCTCTCTAATGCTTTTTCGCTCTTCCTATTAATGCACCTATTCCTAATGGCAATAGCGAAAGACATGTCATGAAAACCAATGTTCCACTTACTCCTAACGGCACAAAATAATAGCCCCAGTCCCCGGCGAATAGAAACAAAAGGAGCCTGGAAACTAAGTACGACACCCCAAAAGGAACCAGCATATATAACATACCTTTGACTTTCGCGATCAACCATCCTCCAATAAGGAACGCAAACAGCCACACCCCATAAGCAAAAAGAGAGCCATAGATATATTCCTCAGACATGGCTATGAATCCGTAGGGGAGACACAAGAGAATAACCCCTAAGCGCTGGCCCTTCATGATTCAACTCCACTCCTTCCTAATGATGACCCACCCCTCTATACAAATAAAAAAGTCTGAATTCGCCTAACACATGTTTCTGTTACTTCATCTGGGGCTTGTCCTTTGATCGTTAATGGCCTTGCTCTGCCTTGTATATACAATATATATTAAACACCGAAAATTGATACATATTTTTCGATACGGCATTTCATAAAACATACCAAAATAGCCGCCCTAAAATAGAGCGCAAGTCCTACGAGTTGCGACATCCACTTTAGGGGGTTCTTCGACCTTTAATTCTGCTCTTTAAACTGCAAATACATTACTTGCGTGGAGAGGAAATCATCAATGCCGTTCTTTCCGTCCGTGCCGCCAATGCCTGATTGTCGCATGCCGGCATGATAGCCCTGTATCGCTTCCCCGTTCTCGCGATTCACGTACGTCTCTCCGTAGTGCAAGTCACGAGCAACTTGCATCACTTCGTTGTAGTTATCGGAGTAAAGCGACGAGGACAGGCCATAAATGGAGTCATTGGCAAGGTCAATCGCTTCTTCTAAGGTCGTGAATGTCGTGATTGGAAGAACAGGACCGAAAATTTCCTCCTTCATGATCTCCATATCGTGTTCCACATTTGTGAGAATGGTGGGTTCATAGTAATAGCCTTTGTCCTGGCTGCCCCGCTTGCCACCCGCGAGCACTTTAGCGCCTTGTTCTTTTGCGGCCTCGACCACATCGGCGACTTGATCAAGGTGTTCCGAGCTGGAAAGGGGCCCCATGTCCACACCTTCTTCTTGAATGGAATAACCTAGTTTCGTATCGTCAAACGCGTTTTTGAGCTTATCGTTAAGCTCATCCGCTACATCTTCGTGAACGTAGAGACGTTCTGCACAAATGCACGCTTGCCCCGCGTTTTCCAGACGGGAGAGTTTAATATTTTCAACGGCTAGGTCAAGATCCGCATGTTTGCTCACAATCGCTGGCGCTTTTCCGCCAAGCTCGAGATTCACCTTCACGATGCTCTCGGCCGCTGCCTGCATGACCTGTGTCCCGGCGCCAACGCTGCCTGTCATGCTGACCATCGCGACCTTTGGATGCTTGGCCAGTCTGTTACCGACCGTTGAGCCTTTGCCTGTCACTAGATTAAAGACTCCTTTTGGGAGCTCACTATCATGTAAAATCTCGCTAAGCGCTACAGCCGTATTCGGCGTCTGCTGAGAAGGTTTAATGACCACAGAACACCCGGTGATCAGAGCCGTCGCTACTTTACGAGCAAAGATGAACACCGGGTAGTTCCAAGGCACGATTCCTGTAACTACGCCTATTGGCTTGCGCTGAATCAACAGCTGCTCGTTCGGGTTATCACTCGGCACGATCTCCCCGCCGATTTTTCGGTTCCATTCGGACATATAATAGAAAAGTTGAATCGCATTTTCCAGTTCGCCTCTTGCTTCTTCTAGCGGCTTGCCTTGTTCCTCGCTAAGCATCGTCGCAAAGCGTTCCTTGTCTGCGTTGATCGCATCCGCGATGGCGCGAACCACACGCCCGCGCTCCACCTGCGGCACCTTTTCCCATTCTTTCTGCCCTCGTGCCGCCGCTTCAATCGCTTGATTCGTTTCTTCCTCCGTGGCATCGACGATTTGGGAAATGACTTCTTCTGTCGCCGGGTTGATGACATCGATGGTTTCTGTTGATGCCGACGTGATGAATTGTCCGTTAATGTAAAGCGTATGTGGATTCATTCCAAGTTCCCCTTTCTTGTATATCTTCTATGGAATGGACTTCCCTTACGTCTTTTCTATTAAACACCCGTTCACAAAACGTTCAGCATAGCGGGCAGGAGGGACTGATATACTAAGGGAGAAGAAAGGCGGGAAACGATGTTTAAACTGATCAGTTATCTAGAAGGCGCTTCGTTGCTTTTGCTGCTTTTTGTGGCGATGCCGATGAAGTATATGATGAATGTTCCTGAAGCTGTATCGATTGTCGGGATGGCCCATGGCGTTCTTTTCATCGCCTACATGCTCTTTGTGGCTGGCTTTTTCTTTGGTCGTAAGTGGTCGCTTAAGACGACCGTTTTCGGTAGTGTCGCCTCCGTCCTCCCGTTCGGCACGTTTGTTTTTGAGGGAAGATGGTTGAAGCAACAGGAGCGCCCGATAGCCTAGCTTCAGTCCATTTTTTAAAGAGATGTTTTACGTTTTTTTCGTCCGGGTATCCCTTGTAACTAAGGAGGCGATACGAATGAAACCAGTATACAAAGAATTGTTGAATGATGAAAAAGTCGTTGAAACGGTGAATGCATTGAAAGTCCAAAACATTTCCGAGGATGACATCTATGTGATCACCCATGATGATGAACGTACCGAGCGAGTGGCGGATAACGCCGATGCGAATACCGTCTCCGCACAAGAAACCGGGCTCGGGACATCCATCAAGAACATGTTCCGCAAAAAAGGCGACGAGCTTCGCGCTCAGTTTGAAGAACTAGGCTTTGATGCGGACGAAGCGCAGCAGCTTGAGGAAAAGCTAGACCAAGGGAAAGTGCTTGTGGTTGTGAGAAACCAGACAGAAGGCTTTACGTTGTAATTGCAAATAGATCGACCGTCCTCCATCTGCGAGGACGGTTTTTTGCGTTTAAGGTTGCCGGTTCTCCTTCATGCGTTATACTAAAGAGAGAGACAAGAGGGCAAGGGTGCAAGAAATGGAGGGAACATTCGTGAAGGAAATGCAAAAAAAGCAGTTCATTGCTTGGTTCATGCGACATCACCGCTTCAAGCATAGAGAAGTGCGTTCACTGTTGGCCTATATCCAAGCCCACCCCCATCTGCTCCAACACATTCATTTTACGGAATCCATCCCCCCGGGTACTCGTACCATCGTCATTGCCAGTACACAATCGGATAAACAAGGCTTCCTTTACACAGATGGCCGCAGAAGGACAGAGGATGTAGCTCGGGCGATGGATGACTTAATGAACCATCCGTCCACCCCCTTTTACATGATTGTTCACTTTTATGGAAAAGAACTCAATCACCACTATCAACAGCTCATTGATCGTCCGATTCGCCAGTCGTTTCAGCATTACAAGCGGTTTGAAGCATTCGAAGCCGAGACGAAGGATCTTCTCCATCACATCTCAAAAACCAACAAAGTCGACCGTCTGAAAGCAGCGATTGACAAAGCGTTGGACGACCGGGATCACGAACGTTTCGCTGCACTTTCTAGAGAGCTCCGGAGCTTGCAGGAAACGGAGGTCCTCTAACACGTTCAGAGAAAAAACGAAGCACATGAGAAGAGAGTTTCTCATGTGCTTCTTATCGTTTAACTAGCCGCCTCCCTCGGCCGAACCCAGCGCGAGAGAAGGCCATGCGTAGGGGAGAGGAGAAAGCTGAACAGGAACACCGCCCCGGTCATCAGGGCCATGGAGCCGGAAATGGAGCTATCGATCCAAACGGCAAAATAATACCCAGCGACCGCGGAAAAAATCCCAAAGAAGGCACTTAAAAAAAGCATGACCGAGAGCCGATCTGTCCATAAATAGGCGGCTGCCGCTGGAGTGATTAACATCGCTACGACCATAATCGCTCCGACCGCATCAAAGGAAGCCACCGTCGTGATCGAGACAAGTGTCATGAACAGATAGTGCAAAAAAGCGACGGGCAATCCGATGCTTGCTGCAAGTGCTGGATCGAAGGCGGTAATTTTCCACTCCTTATAAAAAGCAAGAACGCAGAAGGTTACAACGGTGAAGACAAGGAACAGCATCAACGTAGCCACCGGAATGCCTATCCCGAAAACCTCGGTTGTATTCCAAGGGATAAAGGCAATTTCCCCCATCAGCGCGTGCTTCACATCAAGATGGGCATTGCCGACTTGTGTGGCGATGAGAATGACACCCACCGCAAACAGCGTGGTAAACACAACGCCAATCGAGGCATCGTGTTGCACGCCTTTGGAATGAAACCACTGGACGAGAAACGTCGTCAAAATCCCCACAAGCGTGGCGCCTATGAGCATATGCACGCCTTCAAGCGTGTGCGTGATCATAAAGGCAAGCACAATCCCAAGAAGAACCGTGTGACTAATCGCATCGGCCATCATCGCCATGCGCCGCAAGATGAGGTAGACGCCAACAATGCCGCAGGTCATGCCTACAAACGCCCCCGTGATCAGAATCCATCCTTCATAGGAAATCACGAGCGATCACCTTCTTTCATGGGGGTAGCGTGGGAAGCGCCTGCTTTTTTCTGCTGCCGAAACTCCACGTATTCAATAAGCAGTCCTTTTTCTTTGCCAATAAAAAGGGAGACAAGGAAAAACCCTGCTGCTGAGAGAACAATGAATGGGCCCGTTGGCCAGCTTGCTCCCTGCGCACTAAAAAAAGTTCCGAGCGCCCCAGACATCCCACCAAAAGCCGCTGAGAGCATCATCATCGACCGAAACGAGTGCGTCCAGTAGCGCGCGCTTACAGCTGGAATAATGAGTAGAGCAGCCATTAAAATCACCCCGACCGCTTGAATGCCAATGACAATCGTCAGCACAAGGCCGAACACATAGAGAGCGTTCATCGTCGTCATTGGCAGCCCAAGACCTTTTGCAAAGTCAGGATCAAACAGAAAGAGTTTCCATTCTTTAAAAGCAATGGCAATCATGAAAATCACCAGCCCAGCAAGTGCGGACATGATGTAGACATCCTGCCTGACCATGCTTGCGGCCTGACCAAAGATAAAGCTATCCAAGCCGCTTTGATTGCCACCCCCTGAAGAGTTGACAATGGTAAGCAGAACGATGCCTGCCCCAAAGAACACGGACAAAATAATGCCCATTGCCGCGTCTTCCTTAATGCGGCTATTTGCTTTAATCACTTGGATAAAAACCGCACCTAAAAGAGCACTGACGGCTGCACCGATGATTAGATATAATAAGTTTTTTTCGTTTAGGATCATAAAAGCGATAACCACGCCAGGCAAGGCCGCATGAGAGAGCGCATCGCTCATTAAGCTTTGCTGGCGCCAGTAAGCGAGCGTGCCAAACATTCCTGCCGCTAGGCCGAGTAAAATCGCACTGACCAACACCCACTGAAAGTTAGCGGACGCTAAAATGGACATCGTGCGCTCCCTCCTTCATGAAGCGAACGGCTCCCCCGTAGGCACTGGCAATGTTCTCTGCCGTGAAGGTCGCGTCGGTTGGTCCGTAAGCAACCACATGACGATTTAAGAGCAGCACATGGTCAAAGTAATCCGCAACTGTCTGCAAATCATGGTGCACCACAAGCACGGTCTTCCCCTCGTTTTTCAGTTCCGCAAGAATCGCCATAATTGCACGCTCGGTTGCCGCATCCACACCCGCAAGCGGCTCATCCATAAAATACAGGTCAGCCTCTTGAACAAGGGCGCGTGCAAGGAACACGCGCTGCTGCTGGCCACCGGAAAGTTGGCTGATTTGTCGCTTCGCAAAGTCGGTCATCCCGACTTTTTCAAGGGCCTCGTATGCTTTTTGCGCATGGCGCTTTGTGGGCCATTTTAGCCAGCCGATTTTGCCGTACAAGCCCATCATCACGACGTCTAGCGCATTTGTAGGAAAATCCCAGTCGACGGAGCCCCGCTGTGGCACATAGCCGACGCGCTTTTTTTCTTTCTCAAACGCGGACCCGAAAAAAGAGACCTCTCCGGCCAGGCGCGGGTGCAGGCCAAGAACTGTTTTAATTAGCGTCGACTTACCGGCTCCGTTTGGGCCTACAATTCCGGTCAGCGAACCCGGCTTCACGGAGAATGTGACACCATCAAGCACGGTATTCTTTCGGTACGCCGCCCGAACTTGTGACACATTCAACACGTTCATGTATTACTCATCTCCCTGATTAAGAGCCTCATAGATGGTATCAACATTGTGACGATACATGCCTATATATGTCCCTGTCTCGGTACCATCCTCGCCCATTGCATCTGAATATAGTTCCCCACCAAGCTCAAGTTCGGTACCCGCTTCATTGGCGCCTTCAATCACCGCTTGAATCGAGCTGTCGTTTACACTGCTTTCGACAAATACCGCGGGGACGTCTTTTTCAACAACTGCATCAATCGTGGATTGAATATCGGAAATCCCCACTTCATCTTCTGTGCTAAGCCCTTGCAGAGCGACCACTTCCATGTTATTCATTTCGGCAAAATATTGAAAAGCGTCATGCGCAGTCACTAGCACCCGCTGTTCTTCGGGAATTTCCGCAAGCGTTTCAACGGAGTATCCCTTTAGCTCATCAAGCTCTGCGAAATACTGCTGTTTATTTTCCTCGAAGACCTCGGCATCATCAGGGGAAAGCTCCTTTAACTCTTCCACCCCGGCATCCAGCGCCTGCTTCCAAAGCTCGACATCAAACCATATATGCGGATCGTCAGCGCCTGCCTCCTCTTCATCTTCCAGAAGTACGGAACGGTCGACGCTTTCCCCTAGGGCAACCGCTGGTACATCGGTGTTTTCAAAAACATCATTCATTTGCGCTTCAAGGTTGAGCCCACTATAAAGAATGAGGTCTGCATCGGTTAACGTCGAAATGTCTCCCTGTGTCGCTTCATATAAGTGCGGATCCACGCCGGGTCCCATTAAGTTGGTCACTTCCACACGGTCACCGCCGATGGTGGCCATTGGTTCGCCAATTTGCGCAATGGTTGTGACAACTTGGATGGGTTCATCCCCAGCGCCCTCGTTTGCTTCTCCTGTCGATCCTTCTTCATTGCAAGCTGCTAGTAGCAAAACGGCGCTTAGCGCAGCTGTAGGCAATCCCTTTTTCACTGAAACTCCTCCTCCACTAATTTCATCGTTGTTGACGATGGTTCGTTTTTCTGATGTTAAGATATGCAACAAAGCTTGACTACTTTCTTCTAAACAATAATGTTTCTTTAAACCAACTTTAATAGCCCGTACCAACTTTGTCAAGAATTTTTATTTCCGGAGCTAGACAAAAAAACGCTCATGAGAACTTGATGTCTCACGAGCGTTTCTACATATTTAGAAGGGGTGCCTTCATCAAAGCCGCGGAATCACGACCCAGCGCTGAATAGCGGCTGCGACCCCGTCCTGGTCATTTGTGGCTGTGACCCAATTGGCCACTTCCTTTACGGCTTCCTGTGCGTTGCCCATCGCTATGCCAAGGCCCGCCTCATGGATCATCGCAATATCATTCAAACTATCGCCAACGGCCATCACCTGATCCATCGATAGATTCAGCTCCTGACAAACACGCTTCAGCGCACTTGCTTTGTTGATGCCAAGGGCGTTAATTTCCAAATTGGTCGGGCTGGAATTGGTGATTTCCGTTTTTCCCTTGGTTCGAAGCGAATCCACAATCGACGCACGAAGCTCATCATCATTCGTGTCAAAGCCGAACTTCATCCATTCATGATCGTGTGGATTATCGGGAAGCTCTCCCCTGAATATGTCCTTCGTTGTCGCCCCCCAAACGTGAATATCTGCTGATTTATGTAATTCATATATATGCTCGATCACATCACGATCCAATACATTGCGCCACAGAAGCTCTCCACTGCTATGCCAAATCTCACTTCCATTGACTGTGACTAAATAGGAGTTTAAATTAAGCGATTCCGCATATTTCCCGCACGTCATCAGTGTTCTTCCGGTACTAAGGACGACGTGCACACCGTGTTCTTGTGCCTCTGCGATCGACTCTCTGTTTCCGGCTGAAATTTCGTGTGACGGATTAAGCAAGGTCCCATCCATGTCTAAGGCAATTAGCTTAATCTCGGGGGCATCTTCTTGTTCCAGCGTAGCGTGTGATGCATTGCTCATAAACGTACCATCCTTTCGTCCGATATTCATTCTCCTCTATTCTACTACATAACAAGGACGTTACGTCTGCCTGTCTGGCCATTCGCCAAAAAAAGCATTTTTTCGAGCACACACCGAAAGGCAACTGCGCTGTGCAATTGCCTTTGCCCAATTCCTGTGCACTGAAGGTAAGCGATCCAGCCATTATGTTATCATGGAGGGGCCGGTTTACCGTCTCTGTTGCTCGGCAAGCTCCCGCCAAAACGCTACAATCGTTTCTAGGCCTTTGTCAAAATTCTCAAGGTGAAAATGTTCATTGGGCGCGTGGAAGTTTTCGCCCGGCAGTCCGAAGCCCATGAGGACAATCGGCACTTGCAGCTGGGCATCAAAGGTTTCGACAACAGGAATCGAACCGCCCATGCGCGTGTACGCCACCTCTGTTCCGTACACCTTTTCATATGCCTTAGCAGCAGCCTCAAACGCTGGATGATCCACAGGCGCTGCAAACGGCTTGCCTTTGTCATGCCGCGTGGTCGACACCGTGACACCCGCAGGGGTATGTTCCTCAATATGAGCCTCGATCTTCTCCAGCACATCATCTGGGTCTTGGCCCGGCACTAAGCGACATGTGATTTTCGCATGCGCCTCAGCCGGAATGACCGTCTTGACCCCTTCTCCTTGAAAACCACCATAGACCCCGTTCAGCTCAAGCGTCGGACGAATCCAGGTCCGCTCACGAGAGGTATAGCCAGCTTCTCCAAAGAGTTCAGAAACACCAACCTCTTTTTTCATCGACTCATCGCCATCGCCGAGCGCCTTCATGCTTTCCTGCTCTTCTTCACTTGGCGCTTCAATTCCGTCGTAAAACCCTTCGATCGTCACCCGACCATCCTCACCGCGCATCGAATCAAGCAGCTGCACAAGCGCGTGCAGCGAGTTCTGCACCGCCCCTCCGTAGAGTCCAGAGTGCAGATCGCCGCTCGCCCCGCGAACGTCGATTTGCAGCGCGCAAAGGCCTCTCAGCCCTGTGCAGATGGCCGGTTTTCCAGCCTCAAGCATCGGCGTATCTGAAATTACAAGGATGTCTGAAGAAAGTCTCTCCTTCTCCGCAACCACAAAATCATCAAGATTGGGGGAGCCGATCTCTTCCTCGCCTTCAATTAAAAACTTCACATTGAACGGAAGCGTTCCTTCTGCTTCAAGCATCGCTTCCACCGCTTTGATGTGCATAAACGTTTGTCCCTTGTCATCCGTGGCCCCGCGTGCGTAAAGCTTATGATCGCGAACCGTCGGCTCAAACGGCTCGGTTTCCCATAGGTGAAGCGGGTCGACCGGCTGCACATCGTAATGACCGTAGACTAGAATGGTGGGAGCTTCCTCTGCCTTTAGCCACTCGCCATAGACGACTGGATGTCGTTTCGTCTCAAGGATTTCCACCTTCTCCATTCCAGCATTCCTCAACGCATTCGCCGTCCATTCAGCAGCCTCTTTCACATCGTCCTTATGCTCAGAGATAGAGCTAATGCTTGGAATGCGAAGGTACTCCTGTAACTCCTGTACATAGGTATCTCGCTTGCTTTGCAGGATTTCGGTTACGCGATCTGTCATCGTCAATCTCTCTCCTTTAGCAACTATCTAATAGAATGATTGTATCATAATTTTTTTCCGAATATGAAAATGGGGGCGTCTCCAATCTAGGCGATCCTATATACGAAGAAGGAATTTCAATCAAAGAGAGCGAATCACTACAATGGCAAAAGAAGGAGGTAGAGCGTGGCGATCCAAACATTAACGTATGACCAATTTGAACAATCCTTTCAACTAGGAAGTTATGCGTTTCAATTTGATGACAATGAAACCAACCGTAAGCGGGCTCAAGCCGCATGGAAAGAAGGCGAAACGTACGGCCATATGGAAGAAGATCAACTGCTTGCAAAGTTGACGTTGCTTGATTTAGACGTTGATATTCATGGAGCGATTATGCCTATGGGCGGGATTGCTGGAGTGGCGACCTATCCAGAACAGCGTCGAAAAGGGCTTGTCAGACAGCTTCTTGTTCATGCCCTTTCAGAGATGAATAAACGAGGCCAGCTCCTCTCCTACTTGCATCCATTCTCGGTTGGCTTTTACCGAAAGTTTGGCTGGGAAATTCTTTGTGAGGAAGTCTCTTTTGAAATGGAACGAGGCCAGCTGCCGCAGCCAAGCCTTCTTTCTTCTGGGGAGATCATGCGCGTAGACATAACAGACACGCGTCTGCATCGAGTGTACAACCAGGCGCGACAGAACGGGATGCTTGTTCGTGATGCCAAGTGGTGGAAGGGGCTTGAGCGGAAATATGAAGGGAAAAAGGTCGCGCTCTATGTAGACGACGAACGCGTCCCGAGAGCTTACCTTATTTATGAAGTGAAAAAAGAAGAGTTTCAAATGGAAGAGCTTTGTTACGCCCACCGTGAGGCTCTATCAGCCATGCTTTCCTTTATCGGCCAACATGATTCCATGATCGAAAAAGCAACCGGGACGTACACGGCGGGCGAGGCGCTGCATTATTATTTAGCCGACCCGCAAATTGAGCTGGAGATTGCCCCTTACTTTATGGGGCGCATTGTGAACGTTGTGCGTTTCTTAGAAGCCTATCCATTCCAGGGCGGAGATGCGGCACTGACACTTCGCATCCATGATGACTATGCGCCTTGGAACAACGGCATTTTTCACCTTAAGCGGGAAAACGGACAAACCACTGTCGAGCAGGGGGAAGATGAAAGAGGAATCGATGTCTCCATCCAAGCCCTCTCAGCCCTCCTCCTCGGATATCAGAATGTATCCTTTCTAGAAACGGCCGATGAGTTGAAAGGCAACGAAGCCGAGCTAGCGACGCTCTCCTCCATTGTGCCAATGGAGAAACCGCGTTTTCCTGACTTTTTTTAGTATAGAAAAGCGCAGGCGGGTCGAACAAAAGCGAGGGTTTTGGAAGGCCTGATAATAGAAATCCCGATCTTGGGTTTCGTTACCGGATCGTAAAATCTCGAAAGGGTAGCCCACGGGTGGCTACCCTTGCTTCTTTTATGCTTGTTTTTGGAGCAGCCTTTTTAATTCTTCCTGCTTCTCAGCCTTCACGCTGAAATCACGCGTATAAGAGGCAACGTCGGTGTTCTCATTCACCGGCTCTAACTTTAAGGTCACGAGCGGTTCGTTCTTTGGGTCTTGCTCCACCATCTCGTGCTCATATTGCTTCCAAGCAACTTCAAATAACTCATTATTGGCAACGTCGTCCTCGGACTCCTTCTCCCAGACCGAAACGAGCTCTTTGCCTTCCTCTTTCAAACCAAGCTTTAAACGGTTCATTTAATACCTCCTTTCATACTCTTTCTTTACCACCAGAAAAGGTTCTCAAACGTATCTCGTGTTATTTTTATGGTCTTTGATGATTCGTTTGAGGTTGGGTAGGAGAAGGCAGGCCCTCTACCTAATCAAGCTGCAGTGCAGGGCGCCTCCGCTTTTCTTGATCCAGCTGCGGCGCCCACTCGCTCGAGGTTTCTTCACGCCGCCAGTTCAAGTCAAGGGCAGACTTGATCTGCCGTCGCTCCAGAACTTGTCGCTCGTGTGCAGGGCGCCTCCGCTTTTCTTGATCCAGCTGCGGCGGGTAGGAGCGTCGAGATTTTTCGTCCTGACAACGAAATCCAAGGTCGGGATTTCTTTTGTCAGGCCTCCAACATTCTCGCTCCTGTTCAACCCGCCTCCGCTTTTCTTGATCCAGCTGCGCCGCCCACTCGCTCGAGGTTTCTTCACGCCGCCAGTTCAAGTCAAGGGCGGACTTGATCTGCCGTCGCTCCAGAACTTGTCGCTCGTGTGCAGGGCGCCTCCGCTTTTCTTGATCCAGCTGCGGCGGGTAGGAGCGTCGAGATTTTTCGTCCTGACAACGAAATCCAAGGTCGGGATTTCTTTTGTCAGGCCTCCAACATTCTCGCTCCTGTTCAACCCGCCTCCGCTTTTCTTGATCCAGCTGCGCCGCCCACTCGCTCGAGGTTTCTTCACGCCGCCAGTTCAAGTCAAGGGCGGACTTGATCTGCCGTCGCTCCAGAACTTGTCGCTCGTGTGCAGGGCGCCTCCGCTTTTCTCGATCCAGCTGCGGCGGGTAGGAGCGTCGAGATTTTTCGCCCTGACAACGAAATCCAAGGTCGGGATTTCTTTTGTCAGGCCTCCAAAATTCTCGCTCCTGTTCAACCCGCCTCCGCTTTTCTATCACCATTTAAACATTTTGACCATTTCTTCTAGTTCGTCTGCTAGCTGCGTTAGGTTCGTCGAGGAGCTTGAGATTTCTTCCATGGAGGCCAGCTGTTCTTCTGTCGCCGCTGAAACATTTTGAACGCTTGAAGAAGTCGTCTCTGCCGCTTCTGAAATTTTGCCATAGGAGAGAAGAAACTGTTCAGTGCCCTCAGACATTTGCCCGGCCTCGCTCGTCACAGAGGCAATTTTTGCACGCACGTCATCCACGTTTGTTTGAATCAACGAAAAGGCTTCGCCGGCCTGTTGAATCACTGTTACGCCTCTTTCTACTTCCGACTTCCCTTTTTTCATTGCTGCTCCAGCACGAATCGTTCCATTTTGTACGGCCGATATTTGGCCCTGTACGGTCTGAGCCGCTTTCGCCGACTCCTCGGCAAGCTTCCGCACTTCCTCGGCAACCACAGCAAAGCCTCGTCCATGTTCACCTGCGTGGGCCGCTTCAATCGAGGCATTGAGCGCAAGGAGATTGGTTTGTTCAGAGATCTCGGAAATTACGCGAATGACCTGCGTGATCGTCTCCGACTGACTCCGGAGCTCATCAATCGTCGAAGAAATGTCTGACACATGAGCATGGATGACATCCATTTGCCTCACACTCTTGTGTATCCCTTCCTGGCCTTCATGAACGGCCGTCGCTGCTTCTTCTGCTGCATAATTCACTTGCTGCGCGCTTGATTTAATATCCGTTACGCCTTGAGAGACGTTTGTAGCAGCTACATTGCCCTGCTCGATGCTTGCCGCCTGCTCGTCGACGCCCGTGGATACCTCTTGCATCGCCATCGTGATCTGCTCCGTCGCCCTCATGTTTTGCTCAGTACTAGCCTGAAGTTCCTCTGAAGAAGCCGCTAAATACATAGACTTCTCTCGAATTTGACTCATCATCTTCACAATCGACAGTCGCATTTCATTGAACGATGCAGCAAGCACGCCGACTTCATCATTGCTTGCCCGCATAAAGCCCTCCTGTTCCCGCAAATCGCCCTTGCTGATCGTTTGCGCCGAACGTGCGAGGGATCCAATCGGGGAGGCAATCGAACGCGTGACTCCATAGACAATTGCTCCCCCGAGCAAAAGCGTGACCACGCTGACGATGATGACCGTGCGCACAATCGGAGCAACGAGTGCCTCTACTTCATTTGGAAGCATCGCTCCAACAAGCTTCCAGTTCACCGGCTGTACCGTTTGAAAGGAGAATTCCCGTTCGACCCCATCTTGAACGTACGTCAATTCCCCGCTTTCCTCACTAATCTGAACGGATAGATCGGCCGGCAAAAACGAGCCAACCTCTCGCTCCGGATGCGTTAACACCCGCCCTTCAGAATTCGCTAAAAACACATAGCCTGTGCTTCCAATCGTCGTCTCCTCAATCCGGTTCAGCACCTCAGCGATGTCTAGCTCCACTCCCACCACTGCTTCAAACCCCGGCGTTGGTGCGCCGATCACAAGGGTTACTTCCTCGGTCTCTTCATTAATCAACGGTTCACTGACAGAAACGTCCACCTGCCTGCCCATAACGTCCCGATACCACTGGTTGGACTGAAGATCATTGACGGCCTGAACACCTGAATCTTCACTGTAAGAAATCGAGTCGTCCTCTCTGGTAACAAGATACATTTCCTCCACCCGGTCGTTCCCTTCCGAGAAAGCAACCAGCCGTTGTTCCACTTCGTCATTGATGCCATCGCTAAGATCGATCGTTGAAGCCAAAAACGCAATGCTGTCTGTCTCTGTTGCAACAAATTGTTGCAAATAACTGTGCAAAGTCCCCGTAGTCTGTTCTGCATTTTCTTGCATCGTTTCTCCGACGTTAGCTTTCGTGCTCTGATACGAAGCAACGCCTATCGCTAGACTTGGAGCAAGTAAGAATAAAGCAAACGCTACCAATAACTTGCCTTTTAACCCGAGTCCTCTCCGTCCTTTCATTGCATCCTCCCCCTAAAAAACATTCTCCCCTCTTCATCGGCTGATCATGGGGAATTGTGTAGGTCAGTAAGGGGAAAAACACAAAAGACTCGTTACTCTTCTGAATGAGTGAGTTCTAACAAAACCCTATCTTAGCAAACCAAGTTGAGAGTCTTGAAATTCGAGGACTAGGTTCAAGAGCTCGGTTTTAGCGTTCTAGCAAAGTAGACCAGAAAGTAGACGCGTTGGAAATAAGCTAGATAAAGACTAATCAGAAAAAAGTACGCGGCTAAATGCTTACTTCTCATTTAGGTATTTATAGAAAATTACCTGATTCTCACTATCAGCTAAGTATTCGTTCAATTCTTCATTACCCTGTTCTAAAATTTCATGGGCCATATAACTGATTGTAGGATCAGACGTAGTTTTCATAAAATATATTTTTTGCGTTTTTTTTAAAAATCACTTACTATTGACCTTAAAACAAGTTAAATTGGAGAGATTATTATGGACATTTTCAAGCGGATAGGAATTCTATTTATTGGCTTTGTTGCATTATCCGGATGTCAAGACTCAGGCCAAGAACCAGAGGCAAATGACACTGCTCAAGAGCCTGCAGAAGTTCTCGGAGAAATTCCTACAATAAGCATTTATTCAGAGGAAGATGAAATAGAAGAGGGGATTAATAGCAGGGCAATCTGCTGGAACTACTGTAATCAGGATGAATTAAGTTCGAGAAATGCACAAAAAGAAGTGGAAGGCCTTCCAGCTGTTTCTTTAGAAAAAGGAGAACTTGTTACGGTTGAAATCAATCATGAAGGTATTGTCGCTACTAATGACTCTCTCGAAACGACACATTATCTAATAACTTCCGAGAACAGTTCTTCTTCACAGGAAAGAGATTTAGAAGGAAATTCTTTTGAGGTCGAGGGTCACGAGAACAGGACTTATACGGTATACACGGACTGGGAAGACTCAGACAATCAGCTTATAGGCAGGATTCAAACCACTTTCAGCGTTGAAATTGATTAATAGAGAGGTTCCGCTTGAAATCAATTACATGAAAAGCGAATTGAACTGAAAATCAATATCCTGCTTTCTCAACGATATCAGGCTGTTGCTTTTTATACTTTTTGCCAGTCAACCGCCGTCGTCCAGCATGCTTCAGTAATCCCTGCACCCTTGTTCGCTTAATATAGGCGAGAAGACGGGGCACGCAACATGATAGGTTCGTGAACGAGTGAAGTAAAGAGAGTGCAAGAGCTCGGACCGTGACCCTCAAGGCTCGAATAATTAACAGTTTACGGTAATTTATTGAAGACTATTGAACCCCCCTCATCTTTGAGGGGGGTTCTTTAAGACCACCGAATCGTAAACTTGACCCCGCCGCCAATCAAAGAGAGCAGGGGCAGATCCTCATCAATGACGCGACCAAGAACGTTGACCTTATCATCCCGTGCCAAGTCACGCTTCGTGACCTGTACCTCTCCTTGGTAGCGACCATACTTCTGGTTGTCGATCGTAATCGTACCCCTAGGTCTTGCCAGCGTGTGACGCGGGGCGATCTCACGGGTTCCGTACAAGGAGCGGGAGGCTTCGGAGCGCAGGCAATCTCGCGCCGCGTCCTTGCGATTTTGGTGATCGCACGTTATATCCGGAATTTCCTCCACAGGCTTTGCTCGAAGCACGATCCGCCCCTCCTCCCTGTACGCTTGGAACTGCTCCAGTGTCGAGTCTTCCAGACCAACATCCCCCACAAGGATGGTAGGCACTTGCTCTCTAAAGGTTAAATCCAACCACGCGGCAAAAGGGGAGACACCGCGATGCTCCTCTATCGTCGGCAACCCTTCATAGAGGGGCCCACGTTTCTCATCGCCCGGAACAAAAGCCATGACCTGAAACCCCTCGTCTTTGAGCCACTCATTCCATTCTCTGAAGTCTTCTCGGGCGAGACCCGTTTCAGGACGAGGGTAAAAATTGTGCCACACCTCAGTTTCAGCTGGGTTCAGTCCTTTTCCCTTTAATAGCGACACGTCCGCAGCGGTGAGCGTGCTTGCGTTGAGCACCACCTGAATGTGCGTTGATACCGCAACAATCGTCTCTGGCTCGATTCCGTAATCAATGCGTAGACCTGTCACCCCCCACGCCTTTACATCCTGTGCTTGGTCCCACCTCTTATCCAAATGCTGCAAAGACTTCGTGGAAACATCTGCGATAAAGCGAAGCCCGTGCTCCTTCGCAAAGGCGCCCACTTCCTGCAGTCGGCCCGCGTAAAGCGCAACATCATCCTCGGGAATGTGAAGCGACGTAAACATCGTGTCAAACCCATGGGCCACTAAGTTCCGAACCCTGTCGTGCTGCTCTTCGAACGGGCGAGACAGGTAGACTGAGAATCCTAGACTCATCGTTTCTCTCCTTTTTAGATGCCGTCTGCCATATGTTCTTTAAACCCGAACAGGTAGGTAAAAATAAAGCCAAAGAGATACGCCAGTCCAAGGCCACCTAGGTACGTGAGATAGGCCCCTTCCGCAATAAGAGGCGTAAGCGAGAGTCCAGATACACCGATGCCTCCCGCACCCGTGGCAAAGACAGCCTGCCACGCACCACCAACGGCCCCTCCCAGGCTTGCCGTAATGAACGGGCGCCCAAGCGGCAGCGTTACACCGTAAAGAAGCGGTTCACCGATGCCGAGAAAGCCAACTGGAAGACCACCCTTAATAATGTTACGCAATCTCTGGTTCCTTGTTTTTGCATAGATCGCCATCGCTGCTCCTACTTGACCAGCACCAGCCATCGCCAAAATTGTAAGCAGTGTGGTAAAATCATATACGTTAATAAGCTCGAGATGGATTGGTGTTAACCCGTGATGCAACCCAACCATAACAAGCGGTAGGAAGAATCCAGCCATGACCGCGCCCGCAAATGCCCCGCCGACATCAAGCACCCAGTAAATGCCTAACGTGATTCCGTCCGACAAGACCCCTGCGGCTGGCATCACCGCAACAATGGTCAGAAAGCCCACAATCAATACGGTAAAAAGAGACGTAAAGATAATATCGACGGATGTCGGAATGATTTTGCGAATTCGCTTTTCTAAATAGGCCATCAGCCAGGCGGCAAAAATCACGCCGAACAATCCGCCCCGTCCGGGCTCAAGCGCACTTCCGAAAATCGTGATATCCGCAAGCGCTGGGTTAAAGATGAACATGCCCGCAATTGCCCCAAGTACAGGGGTTCCTCCAAATTCCTTCGCTGTGTTCCAACCGACAAGGATGCCCAAATAAGCAAACAGTCCGCCGCCGAGCACAAGCATCACTTGAAGCCATGTGTGTTCCGCAGGGTCCATTCCAGAATTCTGCGCGAAATTGGCAACACCGTTAATAATCCCTGACGCCACCAGCCCCGGGATCAGTGGAATGAAGATGTTTCCCAAACTTCTCAGGAAGCGTTTGAACGGCGTTTGATTCTTTCTCTTGCGCTCCTGCTTAGAGAGTTCCGCTTTTTCAGAGAAGGTCAATTCATCCTCTGATGGATCCTCGCCTTCTTGTGCTTCTACTTTCGCCAGTGTTTCCAACTCTTCCGTTACCAGTTTCACCGTGCCCGGTCCGATCACAACTTGCAACGTGTCGTCCTCTACGACCCCCATAACACCATCGATCTTCTTGATGTTCTCGATATGAGCAAGGTCTTCATTTTTCAGGGCAATACGGAGCCGCGTCATACAATGTGTGAGTGACGCGATATTCTCTTTGCCCCCGACGTGTTCTAGGATTTCAGAGGCCATGCGCTGTTCTTTTTTCACCATGCTTCCCCCCTCGTGATTAAAAAGCCATCCCTAAAGCGTGTTGCGAATAAATCCGTTGCTCTCCTCCAGCTTTTCTACCGCTTCTTCGTACCTGCATGAAAGCAAACTCATGACGATTGCAGCCTTGACGTGGCCGCCTGATTGCTTGTAGTACGCGGCTGCTTCTTCGTAGCTCGCCTCCGTCGCTTCCATGATGATTCGCTTCGAGCGCTCTACCAGTTTATGATTCGTTGGCTGCAGGTCGACCATCAAATTTTGATAGACTTTGCCAATGCCGATCATGGCGGTGGTTGAGATCATGTTCAAAATCAACTTCTGTGCCGTGCCAGCCTTCAGTCTCGTTGACCCGGTTAACACTTCCGGCCCGGTCTCGACTTCAATCGCCACATCGGCATAGGAACTCATCTCCGCCTGCGTGTTACAGCTAATACTCACCGTTTGCACGCCCCGCGCCTGCGCCTCTTTCAGCAACCCAATCACATACGGCGTCCGCCCGCTTGCGGCGAGCCCGATAACCGTATCCTTCTCATTGATGTGCAAGGCTTCACCGTCCTTGGCCCCGGCCGCTTCATCATCTTCGGCCCCTTCCACGGCTTCCGTAAAAGCTTTTCCACCACCAGCGATGAGCCCCTGCACCATTTCCTTCGATGTGCCAAAGGTCGGCCTGCATTCAACAGCATCAAGCACCCCAAGACGTCCGCTTGTGCCTGCACCTGCATAAATCAACCGTCCCCCCACTTCAAAGGAAGCGATTACACGTTTGACAGCAGCTTCAATCGACTCAAGTTCTTTTGCAACCGCCTTTGGAACCGATTGATCTTCACGATTCATGGTTTGCAGGATGGTTTGAATCGACATGCCATCCAGCTGCATAGTCTCCCTATGACGAGCTTCTGTCCCTAGTTTGTTTAGCATCTTTGGCCCCCTATTCTTGCCTCCATTATTCAATGAAAGAAACCAAAAGTCAATATAATAGGATTAATATGCGAAATAAAATTTCATTATGACAACAAACGAACAGCGGAGGACTGAAAAATCTCGACGCTTCTACCCGTCGGAGCTAGAAGGGGTAAAGGTAGCATCTGTCGTTTTTGCCGCCATTTCTCGATATAAATAATTCAGCCCGCCTTAAAGGCGGGCTTTCATCTATACACCAAAAATCATAGTGCCAATCTTTTATCTAAATCCATCTCAAATCGTCCGTAAGGGATAATGTGATTATAAATTAAAGGAGAAAGTGCGCGTAAATCCTCTTGCAACATCTTCTCAAGCCATCCATGTTCCTTCATCGTGTTTTGAATCTTCAACGTGTTAATATACACCAAACAGTTCTGAAGAAGCTGAAGGGAACGTACCGCGATTTCTTGATCTTCGTCCTGGTTCTTTTGGATTTCACCATTGTGTCCAAAGAAGATAAACTCAATGGCAGAGTTCCAGTTTTCTACGACGTTTAGCCCTTCTTGAATTTCCTGTCTAATTTCTTCGTGCATTAAGTAATCACACAAGAAAATGGTCTTGATAGCCTTTCCGAGTTCACTCAACGCTTTATAAACCGGATGGCTCTTGTTTTTGCTAAATCGTTTCAAAATGGCTTCTGTTTCAGCCGTATTAAATTTTAAAGCTGTCGCATACTTCACCATTTGATCATATTGCTGTCGAATAAGGTCCCATTCAATGGGTTTTTGAGCGATAACCGGCTCCAAATTCGGAAAGGAGTCCGTCATGCCATGATAAGGTTTATATAATTTCTGTCGACCAATATTTTTAAGGCGAGGCATCAGTTTAAATCCCAACAGGTGGCAAAAGGCAAATCCGATTTCACTTTGACCATGCGTATCGACATAGTTACGACCCACATCTTTGTCCGTCGCATGATGCAAAAGGCCTTGAATCATTGAAGCGACTTCCGAAGATAAACATGTTTTTAATTGAGAGTGAAAACAGACAGACTGTTTTTCAACATGCCAATAAATCATAACGCCTGTACCGCGATAGCGAGGGTGCCATTGACTCATAAGGTTCTGATCCCACGCGCCAACCTTTTTGGAATCAGAAGCACAAGATGTTGTCGCATGCCCCCATACGTCTTCCAAACGCTCCTTAAGGATAGCATTCACCACTTGAACATTAGCTGCTTTTAAAATTTCAGGATGGATATACTTCCGCTTCACATAAAGTAAATTATCATAAGTAACATCAGGATTCCCCGCAGCCATCCGTTTTAACCCCATGTTGGTACCCATTCCGTACAAACATAATAACAGTCGCTTTTGTACGTCTGCACGATTCAACCGTTCGTATTTCGCTAAACTGTGAAAAGCACTGGTAAAGTCCGTTCTTAAATCCGTTTCCTTAAACATATCTATCAGTTCCATCAGCCACCAACGCTTCGCTATTACTTGTTTGAATTGTCTGAGCCGTTCCGGTTCTTGTTGGGGTTCCAAGGGTGAGACAGAAATCCAGCCATTACGGTGGTTCGTAATCGAGACTTTAGGGTTTTTCGGAATCGTTTGATTCAGTTGCTCTAACTTATTGTGCAACTCATCCTGTAACTTCGAGATGATCGGTTCCACATCCACGGAAAGACCCAGGGCATCATAATATTCCTGTCGATTTTCCTCGAAGTCGATGGGCAAATCTTCGTCAGGATCCCGATATCGATCAGCACCTACGACCCAAATTTCCTTACATTGAAGTTTATCTTTCAGGGATTGCAAGACGGCAATTTCATAATTGATGCGATTGACCTTCGGGTTTCCTTTCGTGTCCTTCTCAAGAACAACCTTCATGAATTTCGGTGGAACGACTTCGCTAATTGGGACATCATGGTCAACGGGAAAATACTTTTGTTTGGTTCCTATGTACCTTTTCACCAGATCTAATGCCTCAATCACAGGCCGGTGTGTAGGGTTATTGGAACGGAAATCCAAAATACGTAACAGCTCGGAAATCGCCGTGCGATAAGAATGGCTGTAGGAGCTTCGCATTTTGTAGTACACTTTTTCGCGATATACATTCTTATTATATTTGAGTTCTTTCAACAGATCCTGTGCGGTTTCTTCGTCCATAACCGAGAATAATACATCCTTGACAACATGTTCTTGTTTATCCAACATGTCTTCGAGCAATGTAGCTAGAATATTATTTTTCCCGCGGACCTGTTTGATTTCTTTCAACAACTCCCGATCCACCTTCTTTTCAGCGTGCCCGTTAATATTATGCGTAATCGTCATCAGTAGTTCAACTAACGAATCCGTAATCTCCCGCCAACGGGACCAAAAGAAAGCCGCTAGCAAGGTATAGCGAACTTCTGGGGGATGACAGCGTCGTTCACTCGCCTTTTCCGAGATAGATCTCAACCGGTACCTTCGTAACATCTTGGAAGGAATGTGACTATATCAAAGGTACTAAAGGATTTTAGCGTTTTCTGTCTAACTCCTATAGGTAATAGAACTTATGACCATTAGGAGGGCTTCCCATGACCAGCGTGCAGTCAGATCACGAGACAATAGAGATGCAAAAGGCGAAAGCGGCGATGAAAGCGACCAAAGATAAACGCTTGTTCGAGCGATACCAAACGATCCTCCTCCACCTCAAGGGAGAGAGTTACAAGACGATATCGGAGATCGTGGGCCGTTCTACGGTCACTATTGGCAGTTACGTCAAAGCTCATCGAAAAGGTGGCCTAGACGGATTGACGATGAGCCAATCTCCAGGGCGTCCCCATTTCCTCACGAAAGAACAAGAGGAAGAATTGCGCCAATTGATTGTGGAACAAAGACCTGCCGATGTCGGTTTCCCTGCTGAGATGAACTGGAACGCTCCGCTCATTCGAGAGTGGATCGAACGAGAATATGGGATTCCTTATGCGGAGCGCGGTGTCCGCAAACTCTTGCATCGATTGGGATTCAGCTATACGAAACCGACCTATACTTTGGCCAAGGCTGACCCCGAGAAACAAGAAGCCTTCAAACAAGAATTCGAACGAGCTAAAAAAAATGATGGATGGCGAAATTGATCGAATCTTGTTTGAAGACGAGTCTATGATTCGAGACTACCAAGCGCTAAGCCCTACATGGTTCTTAAAAGGCCAGCAAAAACTCATCCCCACGTATGGCCAACATCGGGGCGTCAAATGACTCGGCACGTTAGATTATGAAACGGGTGAAGTGATTTGTTATGGAAGACGAAAAATACGACGCCCAAGTCTTCCTGTCTTTTTTAGAGAAAGTCGTCATCCACTATCAGGGTGAAAAGATTGTCATGGTTCTCGACAATGCACGCATTCACCACGCTAAACTCATCCAACCGTTTTTGGAGGAGCATCAAGACCACTTGCAATTACTTTTTTTACCCCCCTACAGCCCTCAACTTAATCTGATTGAAGGGCTATGGGGATGGATGAAGAAATCAGTGATCTACAATGTGTTCTATTCAACCGTTTTAGAAATACGCAAAGCGGTTCAGTCTTTTGTCACAGAGATTAACAAAAACCCGAAAAAGGTCATTGATCGGCTCTGTGTTCAGTTATAAATTCTTAAGTGCCGTCTATATAAATAAATCATCGGGAAGCTCCAACATTTTTAAGTCTTTTAGCTTTTTGATCTCCCATTCCAATGTCTTTTTGCTTGCACGTCCGGGTCCCATATAAAGCCGAGCCGGGTTGTACTTCTCTTTTTTTCTACCAATTTGGTTCTCCGTGGGGAGTAATATAAAATGTTCAACAAGCTCTTCTTCTGTCCATTGAGATTTCATTCTAAAAAATATCAGTCCTTTCAAGGGTCAAAAGCGTTTTGCAAGAAACCTTTTAGACTTTCAACGAGATTTCTATAGAAAAAATGCACAAAACACTTGACTGATCATAGAAAAAGCAGCAGCTAACGTGAAAATAAAGTTCTAGCTAGACTGCTGCTTCCTTCTTTAACTAAATCACACCCGCTTTTTATACACCCTCATAGCAAAAAAATAGGCTACGAGCATAATCCCGATACACCACGCAAGAGCAACCCATATATCATTGCCCACCGGTTGACTTGAGAGTAGCGCACGGATAGCCTCCACGATCGAGGTCACCGGCTGATTTTCGGCAAAGGCTCGAACGACCGACGGCATCGACTCGGTCGGCACAAACGCCGAGCTGATAAACGGCAGAAAGATAATCGGGTAGGAAAAGGCGCTTGCGCCATCCACTGTTTTTGCGGACAGTCCGGCAATCGCCGCGACCCATGTCAAGGCAAGCGTAAACAGTGCGAGTATGCCGGCTACTGCAAGCCATGGCAGTAGCCCCGCCGACGAACGAAAGCCCATAACGAGCGCTACGAGAACGATGACGACGACCGATATGGCGTTGGATACGAGGGAGGTCAGCACATGTCCCCACAGCACGGTGGAACGCGCAATCGGCATGGAGTGGAACCTCTCAAATATACCCCTTTGCTTATCCAAAAACAGGCGGTAAGCCGTATAAGATATACCACTCGCAATCGCTATCAGCAATATGCCGGGCATCAAGTAGTTCACATAGTTATCCGTTCCGGTTTGAATGGCACCGCCGAACACATAAACGAACAGCAACATAAACGCGATCGGCGTGATGGTGACCGTGATGATGGTGTCCATACTGCGGGAAATATGGCGCATGGAACGTCCAAGCATAACGCCCAGATCACTGAAAAAGTGTTTCTTTGCCGTCTCCATTTACTTTTCCTCCTTTTTGCCGACGATTGCGAGGAATATCTCCTCTAATGTCGGCTGTTTTTCAACATACTCCACCTCTGCGGGTGGGAACAGCTGTTTTAGCTCCGAGAGCGTACCGTTGGCGATAATCCTACCCTCGTGCAAAATAGCTATTCGGTCGGCAAGCTGCTCGGCTTCCTCCAAATACTGCGTGGTCAGGAATACCGTCGTGCCGCCGTCGGCAAGCTCTTTGACAATCTTCCAAACCTCGATTCGTGCCTCGGGGTCAAGCCCGGTAGTCGGTTCGTCGAGGAAAATGACCTGTGGTTTTCCCACAAGGCTCATGGCGATGTCGATCCTGCGGCGCATACCACCTGAATATGTGGATACCTTGCGATCTGCGGCATCGGTCAAGCCGAAACGATTGAGCATATCGTCCGCAATCTGCCGCGGATTTTTGAGGTGCCGCAGCTTGGCAATCATCATCAGATTTTCCCGTCCGGTCAATATTTCGTCCACGGCGGCGAATTGCCCGGTCAGACTGATCGCCTGCCGCACATGATCGGACTTGGACAAAACATCGTACCCGTTTACGGTGGCTCTGCCGCTGTCTGGTTTGAGCAGCGTGGTGAGAATTTTGACAACTGTTGTCTTCCCTGCCCCATTAGAGCCAAGCAGGGCGAAAATACTGCCTTTTTTTACGGTAAAATCGATTTTCTTCAGAACGTTCACTTTCTTATAAGACTTTTCAAGATCTTGGACAGAAATCGCTGCATTGTTCATACTTTTTCCTCCTCGTATAAATAGCACAGCAAGACTGCTTGCAAATCCGGAAATTAAGGGGCCTTATCTGATAGAGATCGGGTTGCTCGCCTGCAGACAAAGCGGAGTCATTATCCGGTCGAGAGCCTTGCGAAGCTGGATTGCCTACATCCCTCTATATAGTCTAACTGATAACCTGTGTAACTTACTACCAGGTTAAAAATAGAACTGAATAGTGAAGGTGGCCATTCATATTTGTAACCAGCTATTCAGTCGGTATTATCTATTGAATTTACCTTTTTCTAATCTCTTCATAATACTTTGATTCAGATCTTCACGATATTAGCTAGGCGAAAATCCACTAGGATCCCACCGTTAGCCACAATCAAATCGTATCGTTCAACTTCGCGCGATATTTGTCCTTCCAAGTTTTCTCATCCTTTACTAGTTCGTCGCAGAAAGCGGACACGTCCTCACCCGTAAGATCAGTGACTTTCTTGCCTTCTGCTGCACCTTCCTCGAAAAGATCTAGAATGCCGCCAAAAATACGGCTAATATCCTTCCAGTTCGAGGGTGCAGCACCAGTGGTCCACATATATTTTTTAATAGCGTTGTAAGCGTTGCGGTACTCACTTGGAAGTACCTTTGCACGTTCCTCCATCTCCTTCCATTCCCGCTTTTCATCCAGACTTCCGATAATTTTTTCAAAAATACTCATAGTACTTCTCCTTTTGATTTTATATTAGTTTTGAGTTCGTTAATTTTACTTGAAACAAACTCCCAATTTTCCCAAAAAACTTTCAGATGCTCTTGACCTGCTACGGTGATTGTGTAAAATTTTCTTGGCGGCCCCTTAGTGGAAGGCTTTTTCTTGATGTTCACCAGATTGTTTTTCTCAAACCGCATGGTAATCGCATAAACGGTGCCTTCAACCACATCAGTGAAGCCAAGTTCCCGCAGCTTTTGCGTGATTTCATAGCCGTAAGTTTCGCCACGGCTGATGATCTCAAGCACACAACCTTCAAGCACCCCTTTCAGCATTTCTGAATTTCTTTCCAAATTTACCCCCCCATTTGTCTTTCACTATATTTTTTCAGTACTCTGTACCATAAGTATTTCATGACACCGGTACTTAGTATTGATGATTACAGGTATATAGTAACGCAGAATAGTATCACCTGTCAAGAATAAAGTTTTTCGTCAGGAAAGCCCGTTATTACGGTCCCCATAGGTTTTTTTATCAAATTTGGCCTCTCGTCATTTAGTCTGTTTTCACAAAAAACGGAGGCTTATTTGAATAGCAAATAGGATGGTCAAAACACCCTTAATCCATTCCAAAATTTTTTTACAGTTTTTTTGTTCCACAATAGTCCAATCGTATTATGGAATAGATTTTTGTTAGTGTTTATAAACGTATACCTTTAAGGCAATGTAAGTAACGTTTCAAAAGGCGCGTCAAATCAAGTTTATAAATGTGGTTAAATTTTTTTATAAAAAAGCAGGCAGGGGAGAAATGAATATGGCAGCTACTTATGGATACATACGGGTGAGTTCCAAGGATCAGAATGAACAGCGTCAGTTACATAAAATGATGGATAGGGGTGTGGAGGCACGCCGCATTTTTGTTGATCGAGCAAGTGGAAAAAATTTTGAACGCCCACAATACCAATTGCTACGCAAGGTCCTCAACGAAGGGGACATTGTCTACATGGATGCCCTTGATCGTATGGGACGTAATTACGATGAGGTTATTGCAGAATGAAAGTACATTACAAGAGAATTAAACGACCACCTGCTAAAGCAGGTGGATTTGGACATAAAATGTCTAC